>CBDCZQ010000006.1:1885000-2195000 GCA_965224575.1 Methylococcales bacterium
AGAACTGAAACATCTAAGTACCCCGAGGAAAAGAAATCAACCGAGATTCCCCAAGTAGCGGCGAGCGAACGGGGATTAGCCGAGCATTGTGCGATAGTGGAACAGTCTGGAAAGTCTGGCGATACAGGGTGATAGCCCCGTACACGAAATCAATCAATGACGTATTAAGTAGGTCGGAGCACGAGAAACTTTGACTGAAGATAGGGGGACCATCCTCTAAGGCTAAATACTCCTTACTGACCGATAGTGAACCAGTACCGTGAGGGAAAGGCGAAAAGAACCCCGGAGAGGGGAGTGAAATAGATCCTGAAACCGTATGCGTACAAGCAGTGGGAGCAGACTTGTTCTGTGACTGCGTACCTTTTGTATAATGGGTCAGCGACTTACATTTTGTGGCAAGCTTAACCGAATAGGGGAGGCGTAGCGAAAGCGAGTCTTAATAGGGCGTTGAGTCGCAAGGTGTAGACCCGAAACCGGGCGATCTATCCATGGCCAGGTTGAAGGTGGGGTAATACCTACTGGAGGACCGAACCGACTTATGTTGAAAAATGAGCGGATGAGCTGTGGATCGGAGTGAAAGGCTAATCAAGCCCGGAGATAGCTGGTTCTCCTCGAAAGCTATTTAGGTAGCGCCTCGTGTATAACTGTTGGGGGTAGAGCACTGTTTCGGCTAGGGGGTCATCCCGACTTACCAACCCGATGCAAACTCCGAATACCAACAAGTTTTAGCACGGGAGACACACGGCGGGTGATAAGGTCCGTCGTGGAAAGGGAAACAGCCCAGACCGTCAGCTAAGGTCCCCAAATCACTACTCAGTGGAAAACGATGTGGAAAGGCCCAGACAGCCAGGAGGTTGGCTTAGAAGCAGCCATCCTTTAAAGAAAGCGTAATAGCTCACTGGTCGAGTCGGTCTGCGCGGAAGATTTACCGGGGCTAAGTAGTGTACCGAAGCTACGGATCGACGTTTATTTATAAACGGAGGTGGTAGAGGAGCGTTCTGTACGCCTGCGAAGGTCAATTGAGAAGTTGGCTGGAGGTATCAGAAGTGCGAATGCTGACATGAGTAACGATAAAGGGGGTGAAAAACCCCCTCGCCGAAAACCCAAGGTTTCCTGCGCAACGCTAATCGACGCAGGGTTAGTCGGGACCTAAGGCGAGGCCGAAAGGCGTAGTCGATGGAAAACAGGTTAATATTCCTGTACTTGTTATAACTGCGATGGGGTGACGGAGAAGGCTAGATCGGCATACGGTTGGATGTGTATGTTTAAGCATGTAGGGAGAGTATTTAGGTAAATCCGGATACTTGCTAATCCTGAGGTGTGATGACGAGGAGTAACCCTTGTGGTGAAACGAAGTGATTGATGCCCTGCTTCCAAGAAAAACCTCTAAGCTCTAGGTTATAACGACCCGTACCCCAAACCAACACAGGTGGGTGGGATGAGAATTCTAAGGCGCTTGAGAGAACTCGGCTGAAGGAACTAGGCAAAATGGTACCGTAACTTCGGGAGAAGGTACACCCTTGGTATGTGAAGCGACTTGCTCGCGGAGCAGAAGAGGGTAGCATTAAATTGGTGGCTGCGACTGTTTAGCAAAAACATAGCACTCTGCAAACACGAAAGTGGACGTATAGGGTGTGACGCCTGCCCGGTGCTGGAAGGTTAATTGATGGGGTTATCTTCGGAGAAGCTCTTGATCGAAGCCCCAGTAAACGGCGGCCGTAACTATAACGGTCCTAAGGTAGCGAAATTCCTTGTCGGGTAAGTTCCGACCTGCACGAATGGCGTAACGATGGCCACACTGTCTCCAGCCGAGACTCAGTGAAATTGAAATTGCGGTGAAGATGCCGTATACCCGCGGCTAGACGGAAAGACCCCGTGCACCTTTACTATAGCTTTACACTGGACTTTGAACCTATTTGTGTAGGATAGGTGGGAGACATTGAAGCGGTATCGCCAGATATTGTGGAGTCACCCTTGAAATACCACCCTGGTATGTTTGAAGTTCTAACCTAGGCCCGTTATCCGGGTTGGGGACAGTGTATGGTGGGTAGTTTGACTGGGGCGGTCTCCTCCCAAAGAGTAACGGAGGAGCACGAAGGTACCCTAATCCTGGTCGGAAATCAGGAGTTTAGTGCAATGGCATAAGGGTGCTTGACTGCGAGACGGACATGTCGAGCAGGTACGAAAGTAGGTCATAGTGATCCGGTGGTTCTGAATGGAAGGGCCATCGCTCAACGGATAAAAGGTACGCCGGGGATAACAGGCTGATACCGCCCAAGAGTTCATATCGACGGCGGTGTTTGGCACCTCGATGTCGGCTCATCACATCCTGGGGCTGAAGCAGGTCCCAAGGGTATGGCTGTTCGCCATTTAAAGTGGTACGCGAGCTGGGTTCAGAACGTCGTGAGACAGTTCGGTCCCTATCTGCCGTGGGCGTTTGAGATTTGAGGGAAGCTGCTTCTAGTACGAGAGGACCGAAGTGGACGAACCCCTGGTGTTCCGGTTGTCATGCCAATGGCATTGCCGGGTAGCTACGTTCGGACAGGATAACCGCTGAAAGCATCTAAGCGGGAAGCCCCTCCCAAGATGAGATCTCACTGGAACTTTAAGTTCCCTGAAGGGCCCTTGGAGACTACAAGGTTGATAGGCAAGGTGTGGAAGCGCAGTAATGTGTGAAGCTAACTTGTACTAATTGCCCGTGAGGCTTGACCATATAACACCCAATCGGTTTGAAAGAAGATTGGATGTTAGAGTAAGTTAAGAAAAAAACTTAACACAGCAAAGACATTACGCTTGAAAACTGAGAGAGAATATATATAACAAACAAGGTTACAGATTTCCGGATTTAGGGAAAAGTAAATAGAAGGCTAGATAGGATATATATAGCTAGTCAGGCTAGGACTAGGAACCTAAATCAATCGTTGGAAGAAATCAAAATCTCAACCAACGGCACCAGTTTGCTTGGTGAACATAGCGAGCGTGAACCACCCGATCCCATCCCGAACTCGGAAGTGAAACCGCTTAGCGCCGATGATAGTGTGGCAGGTTGCCATGTGAAAGTAGGGAATTGCCAGGCTTTTATTTAAAAAACCCAAGGTCTTTGACTTTGGGTTTTTTTTTGCTTGAGGGAAGTACCCTTTTTTATAACTAAAAAATTAACCAAGACTGGCTTGGTTATTTGGTAGTAGTTAGAGTTTCAACTTCAACCCATTTCAAATTTACCTTACCTGCCGACCCTTTTGATTGATGGTTTTTTGCATTGTTTTGATATGTTTTAATAAAAAACACATCATTAGGCAGTTGAATTGATTTTATTTTTTGTGATAATACCCAGTTTGAAGGAGGGAGGATGTCATTATTTAATTGTTCAAGTCTAGCTGATATGACATACTCATTCCCCTCTTTCTCAAGTTTTACAGTTATTGACTGAATGTATTTTTTAAAAAAATCTAGCTGTCCATTAATCGTTTTTGATTGATAGGTCATTAGTGTTTGCTGAAAATGGGAGGTAGATTTTTTAGTGTTTTTGATGCTTTTTAAAACAAGGTTACCATCAATATTGATGGTAACCTGAGCCAAAATTATTTGAGTCTGATTTTTATTAGATATACCTAGTTCAAACACTTCCTGCATTGATTGTGAGTCTACATTAAAGTTAGCAGTAAAAACCCAGTCATTTTTTTTCTCTGGCACATCAAGGTGCAAAATGTTTTTGGTTTTTTTTGTCGAGCTAATTGATACAGCACCTTTATCCACTTTCAAAAGATTAGTATCAGGGTTTACAACTGTCCATTTGCTGGACAAAGATTTTTCAATAAAATCATCTCTAAAGACAACTTTACCTTTGTGTGCTCTTCCTTCAATTTTTTCTTTGATGCTTTCTAAGCTTTTTTCCATCTCTTCAATATTACTGGCAAAATAATATTCGCCCCCACTTGCCTCTGCAATATTGGAAAGTTCTATTGCTTCATCTTCATTCACATCAATACCAAGAACATTTACCGTGATTCCCTGTTCTTTAAGTATGCTGACAACTTCATTAACATCACCTCCACAAGTATCCTGGGTATTTGAGAAGAGAATAATCATTTTGTCTCCTTTTACCGCATTTAATGCTTCACCAGCTTGTTGTAGTGCTTTGGCAATCGGCGTTGATCCTTGGTCTGGTTCTAGCATTTGTACATTTTCTACTATAGCTTCGGTATCTAAAGGTGTTAATGGATTGATTATTTCGATAGCAGAGCAGTCTCTATCTCCCTGATGCCCGTATACTTCTACTCCTACATTTATGTCCTTTGGTAACGTTACTATCAAAGCCTCAAATGTTTCCATAGTACTTTCTATTTTGCTTAAATCTTTTAGTTTTGTATGTTTAGAAAATTTTCCGGACATTTGTTCTGAAACATCGAAAATAAACAGTACATTAGAAGATGCCCAAGCTAGATTTGTAGAAATAGATCCTACCAATAAAATAGCTGAAATTATTACGTTGAGTTGCAATCTTTTTTTCATATTTTTCTCATTTATTTAGGCTTTACTTTTCTTTAATTAATTATACTGTTTATTATTATATTTTGAAAAATCTTAAGCATTTTTTTACAATATCTGTATGAGATGCACACATTTTTTCTGGTAATTAACAATAATATTCTATATTAAAACCAGCTTGGTATTCTTTTAGCTCTGTAATATTTGATCCATTACCCAAGCTGTTCGTGCCGCACTAACACCTGTACTAGGGCATTGTCCTATACCGTTCAGTTGATTAACGATGGTTTGAATCAACGGTTGTTGTACATGTGCTGGATTATCAATAGGAAAATTCTGCTTTCTACCTTTAGTGATTAATTGAACTGGCTCGGTACCAAATGACGAAAATACCAACTTTCCCTTATTTCCAATAATTTCTGTTCGGTCTTGTCGTTCAAAACTACTAAAACTCCATAGTCCTGTTCCTTGTACACCACGGGCAAATACAAAACTGGCACTTACCGTATCTTCCGCTAGATATTTATTGGATTGATTACCGCTATGACCTCTTGCTTTAACTATTGGTCCAAGCATAAAGTCTAGATAATCAAGAGTATGACAAGCTAAATCCATAAAAAACCCACCGCCAGATATTTCTGGAATGACGCGCCAAGGAAGAGGCTGTTTGGGGTCGTAATTGAAGAGGTGGTTATATGTTACGGTTACAGCACGAACTTTTCCAATAGCACCTGTTTCTAGTAATGATTTGATGGTTAAGAAACGGGGTAAGGTGCGCCTATAATAAGCAACATATAATGGCACATTCTTTTGTTCGCATGCAGTAATCATTGCCTGACATTGTTTTGTATTAAGCGCCATGGGCTTTTCAACATAAACTGGTTTGCCTGCCGATGCGACTTCTAAAACATAATCATGATGTAAATGAGGTGGTGTTGCGATGTATATGGCATCAACATCTGGATCTTGAATAAGTTTCTGGCTGTCTTGATAGTGTTTTGGCACATGATGGCGCAGAGCATAGTCTTTTGCCTTAGCTGCATCGCGTCGCATAACTGCAACCAGTTCAGAATGATTGGCTTTCTGAAACCCCGGGCCACTTTTGACTTCAGTAACAGAACCACAGCCTATAATACCCCAACGAATAACTTTCAAGTAATACTCCAATTTCTCTGTACACGACAAAAAATCAGCATCTGGCTGATTCCTTGTAAATCCCATTACTCTACTTAACGGACCGAAGTAAGGAAAGTATTTTCTTCATTTGTTTTTTTGATTGAGCAAACATATTAAATAACCCAGAATGCAAAAAATGATCAATGGCACGCTGGAATGTAAAATTAATTATTGACGATAACGATGTCACTATTGCAGGACATCCTTCAGAATATTTAGCTGGTCATGGCATGAAAGTTCTTGAATGTAATGGTGAAGATATAGATGCATTGTATAAATGTATTACTGAGGCAATTAAAACCGATGGATCTGTCGCGGTGATTTATAAACGTCCTATGTGTTCGGGTATTGAAGGATTGGAAGGCTTGACCCATGGGCATGATGTGGTTTCTGTAAAAGTAGCACTTGAATATTTAGAATCTCACAATCAACAAGCTGCTGCAGACGTTTTAAGAACTATCGAAGCATCGAAACAAGACAAAGACTTCAAATGATGATTGGGATGCCAACCGTGGTGTATTTGGTGATGCCGTAGTTGATGTACTTGCTGGTATGGGCGAAGCAGATCGAATCGCAAAAGTTCGAGTTATAGACAGCGATCTGGAAGGCTCCTGTGGTTTAGTGAAAATTCATCAAGCCAATCCGGAAGTATTTATTTCATCCGGAATTATGGAATGTGGCAACTTTTCTGCAGCCGCCGGTTTTGGTATGGAAAAAGGAAGACAGGGTGTTTTTGGAACCTTTAGTGCCTTTTTGGAAATGACTATTTCTGAAATCACTATGGCGCGATTGAACAATTCTAATGTTCTCAGCCATTATTCCCATTTAGGGATTGATGACATGTCAGATAATACTTGTCACTTTGGCTTAAATAGCATGTTTGCCGATAATGGTTTAAGCGACGGTTATCCAACCAATCTGTATTTTCCTGCGGACCCAAATCAAATGAGAGCCTGTGTAAAAAGCATATTCTTTGATCCAGGTTTGCGCTTTGTATTTTCTACTCGCTCCAAAGTACCCACTATTTTGGATGACAAGGGCCAAGAATTTTTTGGTGGTAATTACTAGTTTGTTTCCGGTAAAGATGAAGTTATTCGAGAAGGTACACAAGGCTACGTTGTCAGCTTCGGTGAAGCACTTTATCGCGCTTTTGATGTTGTAGAACGTTTAAAAGAAGAAGGAATTGATGTTGGTTTAATCAACAAACTAACCTTGAATACTATCGATGAAGAGATGATGACCAAGTTGGGTCAAGCCCTGATGGTTCTAGTCGTTGAGTCTTTTAACCGTAAAGCTGGACTAGGTAGCCGTTTTGGTTCATGGTTGTTAGAACGTGACTATTCACGCAAATATAGGCATATAGGCACTCATAAAGAAGGCATGGACTAATCAACTCCTCCAAACTGCAAAGCCGCCAATCGAGCATACAATCCTTTTTGCTCAAGCAATGCCTGATGATTCCCAACAGCAACAATTTCACCTTGCTCCATCACTACAATTCGGTCAGCCTTTAACACAGTCGAAAGCCGATGAGCAATGACTAGAGTCGTTCGGTTTTGTATTAAATGTTCTAGAGCATGTTGGACTAGTTGTTCGCTTTCTGCATCCAGAGAGCTGGTTGCTTCGTCTAATAGTAAAATGGGTGCATTTTTAAGGATTGCGCGAGCTATGGCTATACGCTGTCGTTGACCGACTGATAGTCTAAGACCTCGTTCGCCAAGATAAGTATCGTAACCTTCAGGTAATCGGTCGATAAATTCATCTGCCGCTGCCGCTTTAGCCGCTATTTTGACTTCTTCATCTGTGGCATTTGGCTTTCCAAAACGAATATTTTCTACCACACTGGCTGCAAAAATTGAAGTTTCCTGGGGAACAATAGCGATGTGTTGCCGAAGGTTATGTAATTCAAGTTGGTCAATATTTTGACCATTGATGTTGATTTCTCCCTGTTGAAAATCGTAAAAACGAAGTAACAACTGAAACACTGTACTTTTACCTGCCCCAGATGGGCCGACCAATGCTACGGTTTCACCGGATTTAATGGTTAGGGAAAAGTGGTGCAAGGCATGTTGTTCAGGTCTTGATGGATAGTTAAAATAAAGGTTTTGAAAGCTAATGGCTTCAAAGGCTGTTGCGGGTATAGCTTGGGTATTTTTACTTGAAGCAATGGCGGGTTCGGATTTTAATAATTCCAGAATACGTTCCATGGCTCCGGCTGCGCGTTGAATATCGCCCCAGACTTCACTTAACGAAGCAGTGTTGGTGGCAACCATCACGCCATAGAGTAAAAATTGGCTGAGTTCCCCTAGTGATATTTTACCCTCTTGTACCCATTGTGCGCCTAGCCAGATTATTGCCATGAGCCCACTAAACACAGTGAATATGGCAAATGCTGACAGCAAGGCTCTGGCAAGCAAATGATGCCGTGCTGTAGCAAATGCATTTTCTACCGAGGTGTTGTAGCGTTGGCTGTAATGATTTTCTAAATTATAGGATTGCAGGACTTGTATGGCATTAAATGTTTCCCCAGCAATAGCGCTGGAATCTGCAATGCAGTCTTGGTTTTTTTTGGATAATCGTCGTATTTTTCGTCCAAAAAAGATGAGTGGCATGATAATCAACGGTACAATAATCAGGATCAGCCCGGTAAGCTCCAAGTTAGTGACTGATAACATGATCAAACTGCCGGTGAGCAATAAAGTACTGCGTAAAGCTACTGAAATACCCGCGCCGACAACTGATTGGACTAATGTAGTGTCGGTGGTGAGTCTTGAAAGTACTTCGCCGGTTCGGGTGGTTTCAAAAAATGCCGGTTCCATTTTTAACACATGCTGGTACAGTGTAGAACGTATATCAGCCACAATACGTTCACCCAACCACATGACCAGATAGTAGCGAATGGCTGAAAATACAGCCATGATAGCAACAATAGCTAGCAACAAAATAAAATAGCGGTTTAGCATGTCAGGTTGTTGCAATAAATAGCCCTGATCAATAATCAATTTGATAGCGATGGGTAAGGCTAATGCTGCCGCTGCGGCAATCATCAAAACAAAAATAGCAACTAGCAAACGGAGTTTGTACGGTTTAAAAAAACCTATTAGTTGAGCCAGTGAACTAACTTTGTGCTGAGGCTTGTGTTTTTTGGACATAATGATGAAAAGAATCTCTTGAGAAGGTGTAGTCTAACTTATTCGTTTTTCCACAGAGTGGATTTATAGGAAATAAATTACAAAGAATGACAAAAAAAATCGCGGTAGAATTTTCACAATTGACGAAACACTATCAGGAATCTGGAACACAACATGTCATTCTTAACCAATTAAGTTTATCGATTGCTGCGGGTGAATTTATTGTTTTGCTGGGCAGAAGTGGTTCAGGAAAGTCGACTTTACTCAATTTGATCAGTGGTATAGATCAGCCAACTGATAGCGACATTAAAGTAAACGGTAGTGATCTTTGTGCCATGACAGAGCATCAAAGAACAGTGTTTAGACGGCATCATATTGGTTTTGTCTTTCAGGCGTATAATTTAATTCCCACCCTGACGGTTGCCGAAAACCTGTTATTGCCTCTGGAACTGATCAAGCCAATTGATAATATGGATCGTGAAAAAGTACACGATTTACTCTCACAACTGGGTTTGTCTGACCGTTTTGATACTTATCCTGATCGACTTTCAGGTGGAGAGCAACAGCGAATCGCGATAGGCAGAGCATTGATTCACAACCCTGATATTATTCTTGCTGATGAACCCACTGGGAATCTGGATTTGGAAACAGGTGAACAGGTTCTACAACTCTTAGATAAGCTCGTTCGTAAGGCAGGTAAAACGCTGATTATGGCGACTCACAGTGAACAAGTGATTGGTCAAGCTGACCGTGTATTTACCATTAATAATAAAGCACTGGAATTAATGACGAATATAACATGAAGCCAATTCTGAAAAAAGCCAGTCGTAATTTTTTATACCAACACCCTTGGCAACTTATTTTAGCTATTCTAGGGATTACACTAGGGGTAGCCGTTGTTGTTTCTATTGACCTAGCTTTGGATAGTTCACTAAATTCTTTCACCCAGACAACTCAGGCTTTATCAGGTAAAAGCACGCACAGGATTACTGCCAGTGATGGTGGGTTGGATGAAAAGCTATATCGGTCTTTACGCGTGGAACACGGTATACAGCACTTATCTCCAACAATCAGTGGTTATATTAGTACGGAACATGCTAGTGAAAATACCTTTAAGCTATATGGCATAGATCCTTTGATTGAAAGCACTTTTCAATCATCTTGGCAGCAGGGCAGTGGCGCAGGTAAAGGATTGCGTTTAATAACAGAACCCAATAGCGTATTAATCAGCCATCAAACGGCAAGTAAACTGGGTTTGCAATTAGGTGACACATTAACGATCAAATCGGATGCCGGTCAGCATGATTTAACTCTTATTGGTTGGATATCGGAAGAGAATGCAATCGCCCAAGAGTTGCTGGATAATTTATTGATTACTGATATTGCGACAGCTCAAGAGTGTTTAGGACTATTAGGGAAGCTTGATGCGATAGATGTCATGTTTGATCAAGCTCAAACACCTACTGAACAAATATTAAAACGACAGGTATTGCGAAAAGCTTTACCCTTAAATGTATTACTAATACTGCTAGAAAATCAGGCGGAGTCATTAAAACAAATGACTCATGCATTTGCTATTAATTTAAAAGCATTGGGGTTACTTTCTTTATTGGTGGGGATGTTTTTAATCTATAACACCATGACATTTTTAGTGATTCAGCGGCAAGGTTTATTTGGCAGTTTGCGTTTAATAGGTGTGACTCGCAAGCAGATTTTTCACCTCATTATGGGGGAAGCTATCATACTCGCAGTGATGGGTACGGTATTGGGCATTGGTTTAGGGATTTTACTGGGTCAAGGTTTATTACAACTCATTTCTGGTACCATTGATTCTTTCTTTTTTCGCGTAGATAGCAGTTCATTAATACTGAGTCCTGTACTGATTGGTAAAGGCATTCTACTGGGTTTAGGTGTCACCTTATTGGCTGTCTTAACACCCGCATGGGAAGCGACTCGTCAATCTCCTCATCGTACTCTAATACGATCCCATCTAGAATCGAATAGTCGTCGATTTATGCAAATAGCAGCCATTGTCGCCTTGCTATTTATTTTGGCTAGTCTCGCGCTTATCCTGCTTCCAGGGAAAAATATCAGTCTGGGACTTGGCAGTATTTTTCTGATGTTGTTTGGTTTTGCACTCCTGATTCCCTGGGTTACGATTGGATTGATGAAACTGTTTGAGAAAATATTATCTGTTTCTCCCAGTGTTTTGGCTCGATTTCCCTTTCGACTGGTCAGAGCTGAAATCAGCAGAACAGGCATTGCTCTGGCAACCTTGATGATAGCAGTCGCCGCATCAATAGGCATGGATTTAATGATTGGTAGTTTCCGACTCACCGTTTCTGAATGGTTGAAAACATCGTTACAAGCCGATCTTTATGTCAGTTTATCGGGTAAAACACAGCTAACGGATAAGTCACAGGTTGGCCAACAAATGAAAGCAAATTTGACCAGACTAAACAGTGTGGAGATGCTGAGTAACGTGCTACACACTCGATTAATTCATAACCAAACATCGACTTCGGTTGCTGTATTTGAATTAAATGAAAAATCTAAACGTGGATTTATTTTTAAACGACAGACGAATGATGTGTGGGAATCCTTCATGCATCAAAACAGTGTTTTAGTCACCGAACCCTATGCTTATCATAATAATACCCAGCTTGGTGACATCATTAAGTTAAAGACAGTGCAGGGCGAACAGGCCTTTAAGGTCACTGGGGTTTATGCTGACTACAGTGGCGATCAGGGTCACCTTGCAATGAGCAGAAATATTTATCAACAATACTGGCCAGATTTAGGTTATACCGGCATCGGTATTTATATTAAAGAAGGAGCTGATATTAAGCAACTGGAAGCGCAGATTAAACCCTTATTAAAACCGTATCAAACCATAAAATCTGAGCAAGCTATTTATCGGGCATCCATGCAGATGTTTGAACAGACTTTTAAAATCACCGACGTATTGCGCTGGCTTGCCGCCAGTATAGCGTTTGTCGGGGTATTCAGCGCATTGATGGCCATTCAGTTTGAACGCACCCGACAACTGGGGATTCTTAGAGCCATTGGTATGACTCCTTGGCAAGTAGCGCGTTTAATCAGTATTGAAACCGGCCTAATGGGATTGATTGCTGGGCTGTTTGCTGTGCCTGTCGGATTAGCAATGGCTTATGTATTAATTTTTGTAGTCTATCAACGCTCATTTGGCTGGACATTAGCCTTTCATTTTGATGCCGGCATTATTTTACAAGGGGTATTATTGGCTTGCTCTGCTGCACTATTGGCAGGTATTTTCCCCGCATTAAAAATGGCAAAGACAAGCCCTGCTCAGGCACTTCGCTCGGAATAAATATGAAAAATAGCTTGAAGGTTTGGGGGTTAATTATAATGGGTGTTCTAGCCATTAGCTGGTTTTTTTTACCCACTCAAAATAGGCTGTTTGTCGAACCTAGCCCAGAAATAAATTCAGAATTCAGTGATATTTTATCTGCTGAAAATGAGTCGTTTGCCAAGGCCTATAATCCCAGAACTTTTATTTTTCCACAAGATCACGGGGCGCATCCAGAATATCGTATCGAATGGTGGTATTTTACTGGTAATGTAAAGACTCAAGCGGAACGAAAATTTGGATATGAATTAACTTTTTTCCGTTTTGCTTTGACACCCGAACAAACCAAAACCTCTTCTGCCTGGCGCGATAATCAAATGTATATGGCACATTTTGCATTGACAGATGTGGAAAGCAAAAAATTTTATGTAGATGAAAGGACTAGTCGGGCAGGAAACGGTCTGGCTGGTGCTTCTTCAGACCTCTATCATGTCTGGTTGCATAACTGGAAAGCTGAAGCCATTAATGGTAATAATTCAAACATCCAATTAACCGCAAAAACAGACGATTTTTCCATTGCATTACAACTGGAAGCACAAAAAAAGATTGTCTTACAGGGAATGGATGGTTTAAGTCAAAAAAGTCCAGAATCAGGTAATGCGTCTTACTACTATTCTTACACGCGGTTGGCAACAACGGGTCAAATTCAAATCAAACAAAAATCTTATGAAGTCAGTGGTACAAGCTGGATGGACAGAGAATGGAGCAGTAGTGCTTTATCAAAGGAACAATCTGGGTGGGACTGGTTTGCTTTGCAATTATCTGACAATAGCGAATTGATGTTTTACCAGCTTAGACAAAAAGACGGCAGTATAAGCCCGAATAGTTCAGGTGCGGTTTTTCATGCAGATGATACAAAGAATGATTTAAATTTATCAGAAGTTCAAATGAAGGTGCTGAATCAATGGAAAAGTCCACATACCCAAATTAGCTACCCGTCAAAGTGGCAATTATTGATTCCAAAACTTGAGTTAGATTTGATTGTAACCCCGTTAATCAAGAATCAGGAACTTAATGTCAGATATCGCTATTGGGAGGGGGCGGTGAATGTGACGGGAGAGAAACAAGGCCAAGCTATTTTGGGGAAAGGTTATGTTGAACTTACGGGGTATGAATAATTCCACAGTTTGATCTGATAAAACAGTTGTATTCTGACTCTAAAGTATTTTTTACTTATTTTTGAAAAAAAGTACATAATGTTTAAAATTTACTATAAGTATCTCAAGTAAAATTATTTTAACCTTTTACATTGGAGGTACTAATTCTATTGAGAGCAGAGGAGAGTTATTCAATGAGTAAAGCTAAATTTTTTATTGGGCAAGTGGTGCAGCACCAAATGTTTGATTATCGTGGAGTGATTATTGATGTCGATTACAAATTTTTAGGCAGTGAAGTTTGGTATAAAGAGGTCGCACGTAGCCAGCCACCTAAAGATCAACCTTGGTATCATGTGTTAGTTAATGATTCAGTTCAACAAACCTATGTCGCCGAACGTAATCTTGAGTCCTGTGAAACAAAAGACCCCATTCATCATCCATCATTGGATTATTATTTTAAGGGGATGGAGAATGGTTGCTACTCACTCAAAATTCAAAAAAATTAATGAGTGCTACTATTTTGTTTAGCTAATTTCTCTCTGTAAAATAACTGTCTATTCTATGCATTATCAACATAATTGCTGCGTTTATCTAGGCGAGGATATAGCCCGTTACGGGTTTGGCAAAGATCATCCCTTTGGTCCCATGCGCCATCATGTCTTTGAACAAGCATTCTACAAACAATCATTGCAAGAAAAAGTTGACGTACTGCCGCCCCAATCTACCGATCAAGCTATCTTGGAGTTATTTCACACACATGATTATGTTGAACAAGTCAAACAACAATCTATAAAGGGTACAGGTTTTCTGGATCAGGGGGATACGCCTGCATTTATTGGCATGTTTGAAGCAGCTTTATCCATTGTGGGTACAGTCTGTGATGCGGTCGACCGCCTTATGAACAAGGAATACAAACGGGCTTTTATACCCATTGCTGGTTTACATCATGCACGTCGTCATATCGCTGCTGGTTTTTGTGTATTTAATGATTGTGGCGTAGCTATTGAATATATCCGCTATCAATATAATGTTCAGCGTATTGCTTATATTGATATAGATGCACATCATGGCGATGGTGTATTTTATAGTTTTGAAGATGATCCAAACCTTATTTTTGCTGATCTGCATGAAGATGGACGTTTTTTATATCCAGGTACCGGAACAGTTACTGAAACGGGTATAGGGGCAGCCAAAGGAACAAAACTCAATTTACCCATGTTGCCAGAGTCAAATGATGATGCTTTTATGCAAGCATGGGAAACGGTAGAAACATTTTTATTGGAACAGGATGTGGACTTCATTCTTTTACAATGTGGTGCCGATAGTATAAAAGGTGATCCTATTACACACATGGCATACAGTGAAAAAGCCCATGCATATGCGGCTGAGAAGTTGTGCAAATTGGCCAATCAAATGTGTGAAGGTCGGCTAATTGCTATGGGAGGAGGAGGGTATAATCATGAGAATATAGCTAAAACCTGGACAGCTGTTGTGGAAAGCATGGCGCAGATTTCTTACTGATATTATTTGACCAATAGGGTTATTAATAATATGTGTAGAATACTGGAAATGATTGCAATGACAGGTGCTAATGAATATTTGCAACAGGAGTCAGGAGATGCCAGGAAGTTAGGTGATGCGTTGCGCTGGAGCGGAATCAATAAAAGAGGGTTATTAAATAAAGTACATCGCTGGTAAGATGAAAAGCACAAAGAATTTAGCTAGAGCAGGATAGGGTCGGGACAGAAGGGTATTCTGGTTTAAGTCATTGCTTTATTTAAGTTACAACTTGGTTGTGCAACCGCTAACCAGTTTTGTAAAAACTAGACACAAAATCCAAAAAAATGGCTCTTGATAAGGTTAAAAGGCCATTATCTATGAGCCATTTTTAGCTTTTTTGCCCCTGTTTTTCCATAAACTCAGTGTTCAACTGATTTCTCTAAGATTATCGTTATGTTTTTATTCAAGATCAGCAATTGCAGAAGAAAACACTGAGTTATTATGAAAATAATGAACAGAATTACCCTGAATAACCGCTCTGTCATTATATGTTTGCTGGCCTTTTTGATAACATGAATTTTCAGGTTCAAGTCCAAGTTCATCACAGTTTTCTGGTACTTTATCAGTAAGTAATTTACCTAATAATTTAATATCAGGGTTATCAGTGCTGATATTAAAAGTATATAGGCCTGTATGTGTCCATTCATAATAATATGAGGCCGGGTCAGCATTTATAAGAAACGGGTTGTTTTGCTTTTGTTTACGATCATTTAACTGGATTGGGATAGATAGTGTTGCGGAGTTACCCTTATCTGAAGGCAGCCAGGCTAATGCATGATGATCTTGTAAAACCGCAGATTCAGTGCCTCGTTTACCGATAATAATACTTTTTACTTCTCTTAAGTTATTTGCGTCAGAAACATCGAATAAAGATAGTTTGACTCCTTGAAAAAAAGCAGTGTCTTCTTCATTGCCTGAAATTGCATGTTTTCCTATTCCTAATAAGTAGTTTTCACCAATGGGGTGGAGGTAATCCGAATACCCTTGGACTTCAAGTTCACCTAAAATATCTGGATGTTCAGGGTCTTTGAAATTAAGAACATAAAGAGGGTCTGTTTGTTTGAAAGTGACCAAATACCCTCGCGTTCCGATAAATCTGGCGGCAAACAGCCTTTCACCAGGTTTGCCAAGGTTATGTAAACTGCTAATTTCTTCAAGATTTTTCCTATCTGATGATTCTTTTAATACACTGACACTGGTAGATGAAGTCTCGTCCCACTCATTGCCTTTTGAAGTCGCTACTTTTAAAACCCCTTCATGCTCACCCATTCTGAAGGCTTGTTTGCGAGAATTCCAACCTAAGTGTCCAGAAATAGAACCTGATCCACGATAATCTAGCTGACCTTTAGCTAAGGAAAACTTATGTATTTCAGTTTCCATTTCAGCATTTCCTGGGTTATAGATGATACTGTTTTCACTAAAAGAAACAGGATATCGACTACTCGCTAGATATAAAGATTCAGTAGACATATAAAAGGTGTCGATATTGCCCGCAATACAAGTTGAATAATGCGATTTAGGGTTGTTCAAAGGAATAGCTGTGATGGTAATAAGTGTATTATCAGTCGGTTTTTGACTATTATGGCTTGGGATGAAACAGTCCGTTGCTTTGATTAAGGGTGTTTTATCAGAATTTTCATTGAAAGAGATACTAGGAAGTTGATCGTTAATGTCTGGCTCTTTGGCAAGGATAGAGTCATCTACAGGTAATTTAACAGAATTAGAAGCGGGATCAATAAAAGAGGGGTTTTTACGTGTTACTAAATAAAGCACATCATCTATAAGACGAGTGGAAAGTGTAGCTGAATCAATTGTAATATGTGTACCAACGGACATCTTGTTCGGTTGGCTGACATCAACAAATCGTATTTCAGTGTTGTTATTTTGCCAGTAAGAGGAAAGATACCAAACATCATTTATACTAAAATTCATTGAATTACTAAGGTGAATCAATACTTTATTGTTGTTAACTTCTTTTAGATAAAGAGAGCCTTGTCGTCCTAAATTGGTTTTATTTCCCAATTGACTGGTTTGAGTATTAGAGGCAGGAGTGTTATCAATTTGATAAGCGGTTATGCATTCCTTTAACGGGTCTGAATCACAACTTTCCAATGTATATAAGTGGTTGTCATTGGTTTTGATGCGATCACTTTCATCAACACCTACTTCCTGTATATTAGTTTGAGATACACTGGTTGCTGATGTATTAGCCGGTGAAAAACTTGCACCTGAAGGAATGGATGTAAGACCTGAGAAATATTGGTTCCTTTGGTTTTCATGTGAAAATAATTCAGTGAGAACCTGTTTATTTTTTACTTTGTGCAAAGCAGATTGGCTACTGTCAAATACTACAAAAGAACTAGGTACTTTATTGTGATAGATAATTTGATCACGTTCTGTTTGATAGCCTGCGTAAATTAAATATTCACCCGCAGATAACGTGTGATTATCGACTATGTTAATCGCTTCTTGTTTATTAAGAATCTTATTTGAAAAGGGTAATAATGTAGATTCTTGTGGTTTCCATTCTATCCATTGACCTTCTAATGTATATTGATAAAGCGTTTCATTATGCTGAGCAACTAAAAAAAGACTTCCAGACTGGGCTACATCATTCTTTTTAACATCTATAGTGACACGAATATCAATGGGTTCATTTGATAGAAAGGCGTGGCTTTCATTATTATCCTTATTTTGAATGTTATATTTAAACGCAATATCAGAATGAGTAGAGAGTTTGGAAATGGGGACAAAGGTATTTGCATGAGCAAATGATAAAATAAATAGACTACTCAATAGAGTGATGGATGTTTTCATGATGATTCCTTGTTCTGGCTGATTGTTACTTGACTATAGCAACTTGGTCACGAGCAGTCTGTTGTAAAATTGTAAAGAATGTAGTGGACTAACGAAAAGAATTTTACAGTTCTTAACATCTTTTTGTAATATGGAACCAAAGGGGGCTGATTCTAATACTGTTTATTTAACTACTGAGTCAAATAATTGTCTAGCACTTAAATATTTGAAAATAAAAGGATATTTAAAGTGGTCTGATTATTGCTTTTACCCTGTCAACGACAGAAGGTAATAATTATAGATGACTAGTTCCGCTAATCCTCAAGATGTAAAAACTGAAAAACTGACGGATGCTTTTCAGCTTTTTAATGAGCTTTCCGAAAATTTATCTCATTCTTATCAGGAATTAGAAAAACAGGTTGTCACATTAAGTAGTGAGTTAGCTGCTGCTCGTACCGAGCGTGTAAAAACCTTGATTGAAAAAGAAAAACTGGCAGATCGTTTGCAACAATTGTTAGCCGCATTACCCGCTGCCGTTGTTGTTTTAAATGGAGAAGATCAAGTGATTGATTGTAATATGATTGCAATTGATTATTTATCAGATTCACTGATAGGGCAAAACTGGTTTGAGATTGTTCAAGATCATTTGATTGAGGTTTTTGATAGTCCGCATGAGCGACAGCTTAGAAATGGAAAAAGGGTTTCGTTAACAAGAAATAGATTAAATAATGATTCTGGCCAGATTATTTTATTGTCTGATGTCAGTGAGTTACGTTCTTTACAAGATAAACTTAATCAGCAAAAACATTTAACAGCAATGGGTGAAATGGTTGCAGGGATGGCGCACCAAGTACGGACGCCTTTATCGACTGCAATTTTATATGCCTCTCAAATGAATAAACCCACGGTGACAGATAGTAATCGAATTAAATTTTCAAATAAAATTCTTGAACGTCTTCACTATCTGGAAAGGCAAGTGAGCGACATGCTGATTTTTGCTAAAGAAGGGTGCTTGGCGATGGACACTTTTTCTTTGAAAAACTTTTTGGCACTAGTCCGTGACAATATGCAAGAGATAACTGAAAACAGTGAAGTGAAATTTAACATGAGAACTGATGTTAGAGTTGATGGCATGTTAGGGAATGAAGATGCATTGTTAGGTGCGATGATGAATTTACTCAATAATGCGGTTGAGGTTCTGGAAGGAAAAGGAACCGTAACAATGACGATAGATCAGCGAGACCAGAATAATTTACAAATAAAAATACATGATGACGGGCCGGGAATAGAGGAAGGCACTCATCAAAGTGTGTTTGAACCTTTCTATACGACTAAAACAAAGGGGACAGGTTTGGGTCTAGCTGTTGTAGACAGCGTGGTAAGGGCTCATAGCGGCTCGATTCAATGTGACTCTCAACAAGGCAAGGGTACTTTATTTACACTGTTAATTCCTTGCATTAATCAATATATAGAAGACAGTTGCCAGCAAATGGAGGGCAGTTATGAAGCAGTATGATGTATTAGTGGTAGAAGATGATCTGGATTTATGTGAAGCATTGACAGACACTTTGGAGATAGAAGGCTACCGTGTACTTTCAGCAAACAACGGAACGGAAGCGTTAAGTCAGCTTGCTAAAAATAAATTTAGATTGGTGGTAAGTGATATTCAAATGCCAATCATGGATGGAATTCAGTTACTGAATAATATGCGACAGAAGCATCCAGAAATACCTGTTTTATTAATGACAGCCTATGGAACAGTGCCTAAAGCAGTAGAAGCAATGCAATCAGGCGCGGCAGATTATTTGATTAAGCCGTTTGAGGCATCAACTCTGGTTGATAAAGTTGCACAATTTGTAGTTGTGGAATCTGAAGTGATTAGTGACAGGGTAGTTGCTGATCAGAAAATGAAAAAACTTTATGAATTAACTGCAAAAGTAGCGAAAACAAATGTCACTGTTTTATTACAAGGGGAAAGTGGCACGGGTAAAGAAGTGATTGCCCGATATATTCACGATAATTCTTTATTCCATAAGGGGCCTTTTGTGGCGGTTAATTGTGCAGCAATTCCTGAGAACATGTTGGAAGCGATACTTTTTGGTTACGAAAAAGGTGCTTATACAGGTGCTATACAAGCGATGTCGGGTAAGTTTGAACAGGCACAGGATGGAACAATATTATTGGATGAAATATCAGAAATGGATGTTAGTTTACAAGCAAAATTATTACGGGTTTTGCAAGAAAAGGAAGTTGAACGCTTAGGGAGTCAAAATAAAATAAAGTTAAATGTCAGATTTTTGGCAACCACGAATCGAAAGCTAAAAGAGTATGTCAAACAGGGTTTATTTCGTGAAGATTTATATTATCGTTTAAGTGTATTCCCCATTAGTATTCCGGCATTAAAGGATAGAGTAGGGGATATTTTGCCATTGGCAATGGAATTAATGAAAAAACATTGGAAAGAAGGCAAAGCTTTACCTACCTATACTACCGATGCGATTGAGCTTATGCAGAATTATGATTGGCCTGGTAATGTGAGGGAACTGGAAAATGTTGTACAACGTGCATTAATTTTACACCAAAATGGTGTAATTAATAGTGACTGTCTGGTGTTTGAAGAAGGTATTGATGGACATTTTTTATCTCTTGAACAGGATGTGAATATAGACGATACACCTGCTATAGCATTAATTTCTACAGAAATGGAACAGACAAATGCACGTCTTGGTGACAGTGTTCGTTCTGCCGAAGAAAATATTATTTTGCAAACATTAAAAGATCAGCAAGGTAGCAGAAAAATAACCGCTGAGAAATTAGGGATAAGCCCCAGAACATTAAGATATAAAATCGCACGGATGAAAGAATCTGGTATTGCCGTTCCTTGTTAATGAAAATACATGAGTTTTTAGTATTGGCCTAAAAAATGCTTGAGTACTGTTAGATAAAATACATTAAGAGAACGATATGAGTGAAATGAATATAAATCAGGTTTTAGCACAGATGCGAACCATGTCTATCGAAGCAACTGGTAAACCAGAAACAATAGAGGGAATAGATGGTAGTTCAGGTTTTTCGGACATACTTAAAGATTCAATAAATTCGGTGAATGAAATACAAAAAACATCGGGACAATTATCCAAAGCGTTTGAAATGGGTGATCAAGATGTCAGTTTGGCTGAAGTGATGATTGCATCACAAAAAGCCAGTGTATCTTTTCAGGCAATGCTACAAGTTAGAAACAAATTAGTGGATGCATATAAAGACGTGATGAATATGCCAATGTAAGAATCTACTCAAGATCTACTGCACCACTGTCAGTTATGCTTGGGCGGTGCTCGAAATCCTCATTTACTCCATGTAAACTCCGGTTTCTGTGCTCCGTCCGCACATAACTGACAGCGGTTCGTAATGATCTTAAACAGGTTACTAAAAAGTAAAGATAGTAAATAAATTTTAATGTTTTTTCTAGGAAAGTGAAGAACAAATAATGAGCGAAGAAGATAGCGCTAACTTGGCAGAAGTAGATTCAAGTTCAAATGCGTTAAAAAAATTAACCGAGGAAACGGAAACGCCGCCTATTTTAAAAGGGCTGAGCAATTTATCAATTGCCAGACAAGTAGGCCTTCTGCTTGGTATTGCATTGAGTGTTTCAATAGGTATAGCCGTTGTACTCTGGTCTCAAGAAGACTCTTATGATTTGCTCTATGCAGGAATGGGAGCTGATGATTCAGCTGACATTATACAAATCATAGATGAGCTAGGTATTGATTATAAGGTTGAAACTGAATCGGGTGCATTGATGGTGCCTGCTGATGAAGTACGAAAATTGAAATTAAAACTAGCGGCGGAAGGATTACCTAGATCACAATCTTCAAGTGCAGGTTATGAGCTGCTAGATAAAGAAGCAGGGTTTGGTACTAGTAGAAATGTTGAATTAATGCGTTTTCGAAGAGCATTAGAAGGAGAGATAGCCAAAACCATTTCTACCATTCAAAATATTAAATCAGCACGTGTTCTTTTGGCTTTACCTAAACAATCAGTTTTTGTTCGGAAACGTAAAAAACCGAGTGCTTCGGTTATTGTTAATTTGTATCAAGGGCGAAGATTAGAAAAGGAACAGGTAGAGGCAATTGTCCATTTAGTCGCCTCTAGTGTACCAATGATGGATTCAACGCAAGTAACCGTGGTTGATCAAAAAGGACGTATGCTGAGTAGAAATAATTCTTCAGAAGATATGTATTTATCCTCAAAGCAGTTTGAGTATAAGAAAAATATTGAAGAACATTTGATGCGAAGAATAGAAAACATTCTGATCCCACTTGTTGGAAGGGATGGGATGCAAGCACAAATTTCGGCAGATGTTGATTTTGCAGTCACAGAAAAAACACAAGAAATGTTTAATCCAGATCTGCCAGCACTTAGAAGCGAGCAGACACAAGACGAACAAAATTCTACCTCAGCGATTCAAGGAGTCCCAGGTGCTTTATCTAACCAGCCACCACCGGCAGGAGTAGCACCTGAAATTGCAATAGGGGAAGAGGGCCAAAGTAAAAATAGCCCAAGTTCAAGCAGTCAATCTGCAACCCGAAATTATGAACTGGATAAAACCATTACTCATACTCGGTTAGCCTCAGGTGTTTTGCGTCGGCTATCAGTTGCCGTTGTGATTGATTATAAAAAAGTAATGCTAGGTGATGGAGAGAGTGGAACACAGCCTTATGCTCAAGAAGACGTCAATCAGTTTAGACAATTAGTGATGCAAGCAGTAGGTTTTGATAATAGCCGTGGAGATCAGGTGACGGTAACTAATGTTGCATTTAGAGCGCCTGATGAAATTGAAGTCTTACCTGAATTACCACTATGGGAGCAAGAATGGTTTGTTGATCTGGCTAAACAAGTCGCGGCTGTATTGGTTGTTTTATTCTTAATATTAGGTGTTATAAGACCCACCATGCGAGGCTTAGTTGCCAGAGATGAAGAAGTTAAAGCTTTGCTTGATGCTCATGCAGAAGCAGATGCTATGGGTGGAATAGTCAGAATGGACGAAAATGGGAATCCTGTTGCAGTGCCTGTCGATGAAGATGGGGAAAATGCTGATATGACTGGTTTGCCAGAAGATGTCTTATTATTAGAGGCACCACAGAGTTATGAAAAACGATTAGAGTATATTCAGAAACTAATTGATGAAGATTCTCTTCAAGTGTCACAAATTCTTACAGAGTGGTTAAAGGCAGATGGCTGAGAGAGATGTAAAATTAGATTCAACAGATAAAGCGGCTTTAATACTTTTAGCTGTGGGACAAGACAGAGCTGCTAGTGTGTTAAAAAACATGGGGCCAAAAGAAGTTCAAATCATTGGTACCGCCATGGCAGGCCTAGGGACTATATCAACCGATATGGTTGATCTTGTGCTGGAAGATTTTATTATTCAGATTAAAGACCAAACGGGTTTAGGGCTGGACTCTGATAATTACATTCGCAGTATGTTGGTTGATGCTTTAGGTGAAGATAAGGCTGGTAGTGTTATAGATAGAATATTATTAGGTGGAAATAGTAAAGGGATTGAGCAGCTTAAATGGATGGATACACGCTCTATAGCTGATTTAGTTCGGGTAGAACATCCGCAAATTGTTGCCACTATATTATCTTTATTAGACGCAGATCAATCTGCCGCTGTTTTGGGCTTGTTAGCTGAAAATATGCGTTCAGATATACTCATGAGAATCGCCAAAATGGAAACTATACAGCCTGCTGCGATAAAAGAATTGGATGAAATGATGGAGAAACAGTTATCAGGAAGTGATAGTGTTAAAGCGTCGGCAGTCGGTGGAATTGATGCAGCGGCCAATATTTTAAATTATATGGAAGGTAATTTAACTGAAGGAATGATGGAAACAATTAATGAAAGTGATGAGGTATTAGGTCAAGAAATACAAGATAAAATGTTTGTTTTTGCTGATTTAATTAATGTTGACGACAGAGGGATTCAATCAATATTAAGAGAGGTTTCTACAGATCAATTACTACTTGCATTAAGAGGTGTAACGGAAGAACTTAAATCAAAAATATTTGGCAATATGTCAAAACGAGCGGCAGAAATGCTTGCTGATGATTTAGAAGCTGCACCGCCAACTAAGCTAAGTCAGGTAGAGCAATCGCAAAAAGATATTCTAGTCATTGCCAAGAAATTGGCAGATTCAGGTGAAATTATGCTAGGAAGCGGCGGTGGTGATGAGCTTGTCTAAGGAGCAACCTTTTTCAGAAATAGAACTGAAAGAGCTTGGGTTGTGGGATGCCAGCAAACAATTTAATAGAAAAAAACAGAACACAGCTATTTCTCGTCAGAAGAAAAAGGAGAAAGCGACTTTATCTGTTGAAGAAATAGAAAAGATGCAAAAGCAGGCCTATGATGAAGCTTTTGAGCAAGGACAAAAAAAAGGGTTTGAACAAGGATTAGAAGAAGGGACAAAAAAAGGCTTTGAGCAAGGGTTTGATCAAGGACAAAAGGAAGGTGAAAAAAAAGGATATGAAGAAAATAAACACCTATTACAAGAGCAAGCTACTGAGTTTGTTAGCCTGCTTGAATCGTTGAGTGAGCCTTTTAAAAACATGGATGAACAAGTAGAAAAAGAATTAGTTAATTTAGCTATCGGTATTGCCAGTCAATTGATACGCAGAGAAATAAAATTAGATTCAGGGCAAATAATTGCCGTTATTAGAGAAGCTATTAATGCTCTACCCTCAGCGGCTCAAAAAATAACGTTGCAACTACATCCAGAAGATGCAGAGTTGGTTCGGTCTTCGCTTGTTTTAGATGAGATCTCTTCGCCTTGGAAAATTATTGAAGAGCCTCTAATCTCACGAGGTGGATGTAAAGTATTAACTGAAACTTCGGTTATTGATGCAACCATCGAACATAGATTAGCAGTTATTGTGACTACAATTTTAGGCGGTGAACGGGAAGAGGATAAAATTCAGTGATTCCATCAGCAAATCGAACAGAAGAATGGCTAACTAAAATCAAGCCCTATTCAGAAAGATTAAAGGATATTCCTGATCTAGTTGTTGAAGGAAAACTATCTCGAATGGTCGGTCTAACATTAGAAGCCGAAGGCTGTAGAGCATCTATAGGGTCGCTTTGTCAGATAGAAACTAAAGCGGGAAAAAAAATTGGGGCAGAAGTTGTTGGTTTTTCTGGTAGTAAAATTTTTTTAATGCCAACTGGAAAGACAGACGGACTGGAACCTGGTTGCAGAGTTATTCCGTTAGGAAAAAATAGTCTGGCAAATGTAGGGTTAGGTCTTTTAGGACGAGTGCTGGATGGCGCAGGCAATGCATTAGATGAAAAAGGGCCGTTAAAAACAGATGCCAAAATTTCCCTAGGTGGTACACCGATTAATCCACTTTCAAGAAAGCCGATTCGAGAATCGTTAGATGTTGGCGTTAGAGCAATTAACTCAATATTGGCCGTAGGACGTGGACAACGGATGGGTTTGTTTGCAGGAACAGGAGTCGGAAAAAGTGTGCTATTAGGCATGATGACCAAATTTACCAGTGCAGACGTTGTGGTTGTCGGTTTAATAGGGGAAAGAGGACGAGAGGTTAATGAATTTGTTTTGAAAATTCTGGGTGAAGAGGGGATGAAACGATCGGTTGTGGTCGCATCACCAGCCGATGATCCGCCATTAATGCGTGTACATGGTGCTATGTTAGCGACCAGTATTGCCGAATATTATAGAGACCAGGGAATGGATGTCCTATTATTAATGGATTCACTGACTCGCTATGCACAGGCACATAGAGAAATTGCCTTAGCTATAGATGAACCGCCTGCAACCAAGGGTTATCCTCCTTCTGTATTTGCAAAACTACCACATTTAGTTGAAAGAGCGGGTAATGCAGATGAAGGCGGTGGATCAATTACAGCTTTTTATACTGTGTTAGCTGAAGGGGATGATAATAATGATCCTATTGCAGATGCAGCAAGGGGAGTGCTGGATGGACATGTAGTTCTATCCAGGAGTCTGGCAGAATCAGGGCATTTTCCTGCCATTGATATAGAGGCATCTATTAGTCGAGTAATGCCGGATATTGCTAGTGAAAAGCATATGAATCTGGCGACAAACCTTAGGCGATTATATTCACTTTATCAGCAAAATAAGGACTTGATTAGTGTTGGTGCCTATCAAGCAGGCGCAGACCCAAGAATTGATGAAGCCATTGCTAAAAATGAAGCAATAGCTAATTTTTTACAACAGAGAATGGATGAGGCTGTTGATATAGAACAAAGTTTAAGTGAGCTTGAAACTTTGTTGGAATTGCCTTAAACCTAAATAATGAAAAAATCAAAACGATTAAAAGTCATCGTTAACCTTTATGCTGAAAATGAAAAAAAGGCATTAGAAGTATTAGGTAAGGTTCAAACAGAAAAACAGGATGCTCAAACGCAGTTAGAAAATTTACTGCAGTATCAGCAGGAATATATTAATAAGCATAATGATAACAGTGAAAAAGGACTTTCTATTCAGCAGTTAGTTGAATTTAGAGCTTTTATTTCTAAGCTGGATAAAGCGATTGATGAGCAGAAGGGTGAAATTAGTCAGATGGAAAATAAAGTAATATTAGCAAGAAAAAATTGGGAAATGCATCACCATAAAACTAAAGGTATAGAAAAAGTCTGTGATGGGGCGGTCAAAGAAGAAATGAAAATAGAAGAGAAAAGAGAACAAAATGAACAAGATGACCGCGCTACAAGATTGGGTGGAAATAATGGCACGGGAAATGCTTTAATCTAGGTATGTAAAGATTTTGGAGAATTAGAATGAATATAGATAGTTCAAATGTAAATACTTTGTTATCAGGTGAAAGCCTAGAGGGTATGCAACAGTACCTTTCTGTTGATGGAGCAGTCTCAACTGAGTTTTCAGATACATTGATGCAGAAAATTAAGCAACTTAGTGGAACGGATGAAGCTAATAGGCTAAACGAAAGTTCTTTCCAAAAAGTAACTGATAATTCAAAAATGCTGCAAGAAATTGCCGGTTTACTAAATGAAAAGACTACAACAACAGATTTCTCCAGCATATTTGGCAAAGTTTTGCCTATCAATGAAATACCAGGTCAGGGTTCTGATTTAGATAATACCTTAAGTGATTTGGGTAACTTGATTGAGCAAGTTAAACATATTGTTGCAAGGGAAGAAGATCAAGTGACTAAAATAGTCGAAGGGTTAAAAGAAATAAGTGTAAGAATAGAAGAGAGCTTATCAAATAGTCTCGACGATAACAAAACAATGATTGATGAGGATAATCCTGTAGAAGAAGTCTTTTCGCATGAGGGAATTAGAGTCAATACCCTTTACATTGAAGAAAATATTCAAATAAAAGAAGATTTATTTATATCGGATGACCTTGCAAGCCACTTAGACGAGGTGCTGGGAAGAATATATGAGGTAATAGACTTAGCTCCAAAGACAAACGATTTAAACAAAGTTGATGCGCTAGACTCTGAAAGCCAAATTGAATTATTAAAGAATAAAATAGCAAACATTGAGGATATAGCTAATCTAGCAATTGCTACAAGGTTGAGTGAGAAGAAGAGTGTTGAGGTTTTAGACTCTAGCCAAGAAAATAATAATTTGCAAGCCGAAGATTCGATAGCAACAGTTTTTTCATTAATGAACGAATCTTTAAAAACTAAAAATATCGTTTCTGAATCTAAAGTGATTGGACAGGTTTTGCAAGAAACCAAACAAGAAGGATTATCTCTTAAGCAAACAGTAGCAGAAAAAACGATAGGTATTGTAGCAAACGTAGAAGCTGATGATTTGTCACATCAGGAAAATAAATTTGGTAAATCAAGGCAGGACAATCCATTTATATCCACTAAGTTAAATACTAATTTAGAAAACCCTGTTCTCAAAGATGTAGAACTGAATAGTGAAAAACCATTACCCAAGTTTGCAACAGAATTAGCCATGCTTAACCGAGCAGTTATAGCAGAAAATAAAACAGAAATTCCTCCTATGACCAAGCATTTTTCTCACCCAGAATGGAATAAAGAAATGGGTGAAAGAGTGATTTGGATGCATAAACAAGAAATTCCTTCAGCCGAACTTAGATTAAACCCAAAACATTTAGGGCCAGTGACTATTAAAATAGATGTTACTCAAGATCAGGCAACAGTGGCTTTTACAGCACAACATGCAGTTGTAAAAGAAGCAATTGAAGCATCACTGCCAAAACTAAGAGAAATGTTTTCAGCCCAACAACTTAATCTTGTTGATGTTAATGTTTCTCAGAATGATTCCGGTCAAAGACAAGCAGGAAACTCCAATCAAATGGGTCAAGAGGCAGGGGAGGATAAGAATAGAGATTCTAATGAAATGTCTAATGCTGAACAAGTGGATAAACAAATGGAAATTGCTGATGAAATTGAAGCCGGTAGAGCAATTGCAAGCAATGGAATTTTGAGTATTTTCGCCTAAATCTGGTTTTGTAGAGATTAATTGAGACAGTTACACAAAATCATTTATAAGGTCAAAAAGCAAGGTGAAAATCAGTTTTTCACCTTGTCTCTATTATTTAACTGACGTTAAGGAACCTCTGATCAAGTCCAATTATTTTTAGCTTGCTAAAACTGCCGATATTTTCCACGAAGATCGGTGCAATAGAGTGACTATTACGTTTCACTTCGTGAAAAATAGCGACAATTTTTTCTGTGCTAAATTCTAATCGACTTAATCAGTGGTTCCTTAACTTTTGATTGAATAAAGTTTACAACCTCATCTAAAGGAATATCCTGAGTTTCCTTATCAGTTCTTGCTTTGTATTCAGCAGACCCAGAATCTAGTCCTCGATCACCAATGACAATACGGTGAGGAATGCCAATCAGTTCCATATCAGAAAACATAAAACCAGCGCGTACTTTTCTGTCATCAAATAACACATCAATGCCAGCATCTTTTAAATCTTGGTACATTTTTTCTGCAACTTCTTTAAGTCGATCAGACTTATGCATGTTCATTGGGCATAAAGCAACTTGAAAAGGTGCTAGTTTTTCTGACCAGATAATACCCTTATCATCATGGCTTTGTTCAATTGCAGCGGCTACAATTCGGGAAATGCCTATACCATAACAACCCATAATCATGGTTTGGTATTTTCCTGCCTTGTTAATGATATTAGCTTTCATTGCTTCAGAATATTTTGTGCCTAACTGAAAAATATGTCCTACTTCAATGCCTTTGGCTAAAGTGATTGTACCTTTACCATCCGGGCTTGGGTCACCTTCAACGATGAGTCGGATATCTTCAATTTGTGAGGGTAAAGGAAGGTCTCGTTTCCAATTAGTGCCTTTGTAATGTTTTTCATCTTGGTTAGCACCGCAGATAAAGTCAGATAATAGGCTTGCGCTACGGTCAACGATAATTTTAATATCCAACCCAATTGGGCCAATAGAACCAGGTTTACAATGGCAAGTAGCCAAAATTTCTTCATCACTGGCAAACTCTAATGGAGAAAGGATACCTTCAATTTTTTCTGCTTTTAGAGTGTTTAGCTCGTGGTCACCACATAATAATAAAGCGACTAAACTACCTTCTTCACCTTTAACGATCAACGTTTTTAAACATTGTTTGGCTGACACATTAAAAAATTGGCTAATTTCTTCAATAGTATGTTGATTGGGGGTATCAACTAAAGTTAACTCAGAGCTTGCAGGTGCTAGAGAACCATTAGGTAAAATTGCTTCGGCTTTTTCAATATTTGCAGCGTAATCACTTTCGGTCGAAAAAGCGATTGCATCTTCACCTGATTCCGCTAAAACATGAAATTCGTGTGAAACAGCGCCGCCAATCGAGCCTGAGTCAGCAATCACAGCACGAAATTTAAGACCTAATTGGTTAAAAATATTACTATATGCCTGATACATTAGATCATAAGTTTGCTGCAATGATTCTTGATCTAAATGAAAAGAATAGGCATCCTTCATAATGAATTCACGAGAACGCATAATACCGAAGCGAGGGCGAATTTCATCACGAACTTTTGTCTGGATTTGATAATAAGTAATAGGTAATTGCTTATAACTTTTTAATTCATTTCGCGCTAAATCGGTAATAATTTCTTCATGAGTAGGGCCTAGACAAAAATCACGATCATGACGATCTTTTAAACGCGCCAGTTCTGGCCCATATAGATCCCAACGTCCAGTTTCCTGCCAAAGTTCGGCTGGTTGTAATACTGGCATCAGCACTTCTAGTGCACCTGCTTTATCCATTTCTTCTCTAGTGATTTTTTCAACTTTGCGAAGAACTCTTAACCCCAAGGGTAGCCAAGTATATAAACCCGCTGCTAATTTACGGATTAACCCTGCTCGAATCATTAGTTTGTGACTGGCGATTTCAGCATCTGCGGGTATTTCTTTAACGGTATTAAGAGGAAACTGAGTGGTACGCATGTGTATAAAAAGATATCAAAAAAGGGTGTATTCTACCGGCTAATCACGCGGCTGTGAACGTATTTTCTATGATCAAACTAATTTTTCTAGGATAAAGAATACAGAATTTTGAAAAATAATCTTGATCTTTAGTTTTTTACATCAGGTTTTTATTACTTACCAGATTTAATTATTAGTGAGATAAGTCTTCACGATTAACCGAAAAAGTAGAAAAAATTTAGCTTATCAATCATTTGCCAATACTCATAGCATTGACTTTAAACCTTTTGATTGGTTTTAAATTGCTATTATTATCATAGGTTTAATCCGATATATTTTAGGGTGCTGATTTTATATGATGTCCGCTACAAACAAAGCTGTGCCACATATTGTTCAATATCCCCCCAAAATTTCTGCCACCGGCTTTTTGATTGAACACGTGCTCGCAAAGACAAAATAACTTTAGCACCCTTATTTTTCAAGCGCATTCCTGACCCACAAAGACGTTGTTTAACCAATGTCTTTCAAGCAGCCTCAGTGACGCCCGACCCAATGGGTAATTGTTTTTTTATTTGTGTTGCATAATCCATCATCTACCAAGGCCTCACTTTTCAGTGACAGATTGATAGATCTGCTTTATTCCCTGTATCCATAACGTCGGTAATATCGCCAAAAATCAACTTGCTATAAATTCTGTAGTTGTGGCCTAGTGAAGCATAATCATTAATTTAGCATTAGTTATAGTGTGAAGTATAATAGTCCTCTGCGTTTAAAAAAGTGAATAGTTCATATGTTTTCTGTGAATTACTTAATACAGTTAGAAAGTGGATAATGTTATTTTGATTCCTACAGAAGAAATAAACGGTTGCATTTGAAAGTTATACACCGTGTGTCTTATTTTCGGTTTTCTGTTGGTTGACTTTTCTGATAGTCATATTAGCTATAGAGATTGAAGATATGGAGTCTGAGCGAAAGTAGCCTGCTATGTGCTTTTTAGCGCCTCTGTAATTGATCTTGCATTGCTCTACCTCCTGTCCCATTATAGTCGTTGCTATTTATAAAAAATAACTCACTATAAATTCCGCATCCGTGACCACGCGAAGTATAAAACTTCATTCCTAAAGAGAAGGTGGCGATATGAAAATACTAAAATTTATCACAATTTCTAGCATGGCTATTTGCATAACTGGCTGTGGCGCGTTTTCTCAATTTTCACACACAAACATTAAGCTTGTTGAACCCATAGTGAAATCCAAGGCATCTTTCACTGTAAGTAAAGACCGGGGGAATAATCAAAAAACACTGGTTATTCTATCTTTATCTGGAGGGGGAAGTAGAGCAGCATACTTTTCTGCTTCTATCATGTTGGCACTTGAAAATGTATTTAAAAAGGATAAGCTTAATCTTTTAGAAGAGGTAGATATAATTTCATCTGTTTCTGGTGGTTCATTACCCGCAGCGTTTTATGTTACATCAAAAGACATTGATGATGAGTCAAAAAAGATGAAATTTACTAGGACTTGGGATCAACAAACGGTAACGAATTTAATGTCTAAAAACTATAGACAAAAATGGCTAGGAAATTGGTTTTGGCCCACCAATATAGTGAAATTTTGGTTCACGGCATTTGATAGGTCAGACATGATGGCACAGACCTTGGCAGATAATCTATTCGATATGAAGTTTTATGGCTTTGACCTAAAATTTAAAGATATAAATCAAACCAGACCCAATTTAGTCCTTAATTCCACAAATGGAACAACAGGTAACTTTTCTTCAATTTTTACTTTTACTCAAGAACAGTTTGAAAAACAAATTAATTCAGATATTCAAGAGTATGAAATATCCAGAGCGGTGATGGCAACAGCGTCATTCCCTGGTGCATTTAATTATATGACACTGAAAGATTTTCGATCAGATGAAGATAAGTACGTCCATGTTTTTGATGGAGGTAATTCTGACAATCTTGGTTTAAAAAGTGTTGAAAAAATTATTGATAAGAATAAGAAAAAATATAACAGAGTCGTGGTTATACTGGTTGACTCATACATAGAAAGTTTAGGTGTTAGCCCTACTGAATATGATGGCAGGAAATTCTCTGATTATATAGTTGACCTTAACTTTATTGATAGTTCAGACAGTCTATTATCAATTAATCGTGAAAATACCATAGATAATCTTTCCGATAAATTAGAGGAAAGAGGAGGGCCTAAAGAATTTGTTTTTTATCATATTCAGTTTAGCGATATAAGCAATCAGGAATTAAAAAATAAGCTGAATTCAATAAAAACTGACTTTAGGATAGAAGAGGAAGGTACTGAGGCCATAGATCAAGCTGTTAGTGAAATAATAGTTAAAGACAATAGTTGTTTGATTAAGATTAAAGAAGTGCTTCTGAAAAAATCAACAAAGCATAAAGATTGGCTATGTACATGGGAAGTGCCTGATGCTAATAAAATATAAAAACACAAATCGAGGATATTATCATTTTACTCCTGCTCTACAATAATTAGGAGCAAACGTAGGTTAGGCTAACGGCTCTATCGTTAACCTAACATTTTTAGCATACATTATGTTGGGTTGCCAAAGAGCCGACAGCCCAACCTACACTTGGCTTTTAGATTTTTTTGCAATCTAATATTGATACTTTGTTTGCAGCTGAGTAGGGTTTTGATCAAGTAAAAAGCTTATAAACTAAAGAACTAACAGCAGCTATTAAATCAGTTTCTAATATATTGGTTTGTTGGGAATGTACAATATAATCAGGTGATTGTTCGATAGGAGGTGATTTTCTTTTTTTGTTTTTTATTTTCTTTTGGTTTTTTTTGTGTAATAACTCTCCTCCTGCTTTTTTCCATTCCATAAGATGGGTGATTTCACCACTATCAACCCAAATGCCATGTTTTATACATTGGTCAATAATGACACCACTTCGATGGCCAAAATTTACTCGGTTCATTAAAGTTAGGCAGACTGGACATTTAATGTAGTTGAACTTTTTCTTTTTTTTGTAACGATCTTTATTGATATTAGAAATTAACTCTAGATTAATATCAAAGACATTTGAAACAGAGCTTTCTAATAAAATATCTATTTCGCCAGGATCAAAAAATAACCCGAAACAGCTTTTACATCGTTCTATTTCAAAAGGTTTTTTTAAACTAAGGGTGATGGTTTGAAGAGCTTCGTCACAATGTGGGCAAATTCGCTCTGATTTATGGGTTTCGATTGTGTACGAGTGCTTGCTGTGTAGATCAATATCATTTCGAACATTACAGTATTTGCATCGATAGATATTAGGGGATAAAGGGGCTGAGCAACTAGTACATTTTGTCATTTTACATTTGCTCTAAAATACTTTGTTTTTTTGTAGAATATTCCTGTTCAGTGATTAGGTCGGCTTCGAATATATGTTTTAATTGTTTTAGTTTTTCGATAGATGTTGGTTGAGCTTGCTGCGTATTGGGTTCAGACATTTTAGGTTCAAACATGGTTTGAGCCATACTTTGCCCTAATCCAATGCCTGCGCCCATCCCCATTCCAATGCCTGCTCCGCCCCCTTCATTTTTTGCCGCTTCTCGCATAGCTTCTAATTGTTGGACTTTTGCATAATCAAGTCCCACTGCTTTAGCTGCATGGGCTTCTGCAGTTAAATCTGCAATTCGGTTGATGCGTTTTAAGGTTTCTTTGTCAAAGTCTGTACCTTCTATTTTAAAGTCGGTAATATCAAAGCCGAGTTTACGAAAAATGATGGATAATTTAATGGATATGCCTCGTGCAACTTCCTCTCTATTCGCATCAATTTCTGCATAGCTGTATTTACTTTCTGCTAAGTAGTCACTAATGGGAGCGATAATGCGAGCTGATAGAGTATCTCTAAAATCATCAACATAAAAGTTAGTACGACTACCCACTATATTGATAAAGAAGTTTACTGGATCGTAGATACGATAACTGTAATTTCCATAAGCTTTTAAGCCGACAGGAAACTTGTATTTTGGGTCATCATATTTAATGACAGACGTTGTCCCCCATTTTTGATCCAGAATCTTACTTTTTTTAAAAAAATAAATGCTTACTTTGTGTTCACTTTCAAAAAATTGCATAAATTTTTTGATGGTAGTCCAAAAAGGAATGTTAGCTGTTTTTAAATCAATTAAGCACTCTTCTTCAATCACAGATTGTATTTTTCCTTCATAGACAAAAATACAGCCTTGGCCTGGGCCAACGATTAGTTTTGATGCATTTTTGATTTCGTCCCCGTTTTCAGTCCATTGAGACATTAATATATTTTCTGCGGGGTCTTTCCATTCGATAACTGACCGTAACTGTCTTTTGATTCCATTGAGTAAAGCCATTTTAATTGCCTCGGTTTAATCTAGATTGTTTGTTATGATTATAGTAAAGATTTGGAGGGATTGTGATGTTGAGGAAATTTAAAAATAGTCAGCCAAAAATAGGCGCGAATGTTTATATTGATGAAATGGCGGTAGTAATAGGTGATGTAGTTTTAGGAGACGATGTTTCTATTTGGCCTGCCGCTGTTGTTAGAGGCGATGTAGAAAGCATTCGTATTGGAGAGGGTACGAATGTTCAGGATGGTTCCGTATTACATGTTTCTCATGCCGGTGATTATTCTGAAAATGGACACCCATTAACTATAGGAAAAGGAGTAACTATTGGTCATAAAGCCGTTGTTCATGCTTGTACAGTAGGCGATTATTGCTTGATTGGCATTGGTGCCATTATTTTGGATGATGCGGTATTGGATGATTATGTGATGTTAGGTGCAGGTGCATTGGTTCCACAAGGCAAAAAACTGGAGGGTGGTTTTTTATATGTAGGCGTACCAGCTAAACAAGTGAGGCCTTTGAAGGGGTCAGAAAAAGAGTTTCTGGAATATTCTTGTAAGCATTATATTGATTTAAAAGATGATTATTTGAAAGGTTAGGAGAGAGGATTTAATAATTTTTATTTTACATTTTTTCGTTCTGAATTTAACAGATCAATGATTTGTCTAGTTTCAGGGCGTATTCCGCGCCATATATAAAAGGCTTCGGCAGCTTGTTCTACCAGCATACCAAGACCATCAAGACTTTTTCCTGCCCCATGAGTTAATCCCCAGTTAACGAATGGAGTAGGCTGGTTTCCGTAAGCTAAATCATAACAACAGCCTTGTTGAGCAAGTATATTATCCGGCAGGGGAGGCAATTCACCTGATAGACTGGCAGATGTTGCGTTTAAAATAATGTCAAATTGGTCATTTTTGATGTCATCGTAACTGCATCCTTTAATATCTCCTAATTGAGAAAATTCTCTGCTCAGGGTGATCGCTTTATTTACAGTGCGGTTAACAATAACAAGTTGTTTGGGTGACTTTTCCATCAAAGGGCTAATAATGCCTCGACTAGCTCCACCAGCACCTAGTATTAAAATTCTGCTGTTTAATAAAGAAATAGAATGGTTAATGGTTAAATCTGCAACTAGGCCAAGACCATCAGTGTTGTCACCTAAAATTGATCCATCTTCTTGTAGTACCAAGGTGTTGACAGCTTTGCTAAATTGGGCGCGTTGAGAAAGGCTATCGGCTTGTTGCCAAGCTAGTTCTTTTAAAGGAACAGTGCAGTTTAAGCCTTTTCCACCTTGTTTGAAAAATGATTTAATGGCCTGTTCAAAATGTTCTGCTGGTACATCTTGTGCGTCATAAGTTATTTTCTGTTGCGTTTGTTTTGCAAATAATTGATGGATACGGGGTGATTTGCTGTGATTGATAGGGTGTCCGAAAACTGCATATTGGTCAGTTGAGGTCATGAATTTTCTCGTTTATTCATCCAGTATTCCCAAAAAAAGGTAGCTGCAACTATTATGATAGCGATCAGTGTATCTAGCCACATGATGGGGCCATAAAAAGCTCGAATAACTGATGAAACCCCAAGGTATAGTCCAATGAGGCTAAAGCGCCAACCTATGCGTAAACCATCAAGCATAGTGGCTAATGAAAGTAGTAGTAAGATAACCAGGCTGGCAGTAGCAGGAGATAGTTGACCTGATTTTTGTAATAAAAAAGCGCCTACAACGACAATTAGGGAGGTTGACCAATGTAACGATTGTTCTTTGACAATTTCTGCAAAATCACCGTCGTTATGTTTTGATTGTAACCAGGCGATCAGGATGGCAAAAAGTGCAAAAACAAAAACCATGATTAGCCAATAACCATAACCATCATCTGGTGAGTAGTCAGTTATAGCAATACCTACAAGGGACAGGATAAGAAGAAAAATTAAAATACCTTCTTCAACGTGAAAATTTCTTTTTTCGCTAATGGATTGGGCTTCGTGCATGATGATTCTCGTATTGATTTTTATTATTATTGAGTATAGTCCAAGATTATAGTGTATGTTATTGTTTTTGTAGCCATTGTGCTATTGATTTTGCATAATAGGTCAATATAGCATCACTCCCCGCTCTTTTAAAGGAAAGGAGAGATTCCAGAACAACTTGTTTTTCATCAAGCCAGCCGTTGATAGATGCTGCTTTTAACATGGCATATTCACCACTAACTTGATAAGCAAAGGTGGGGGCAGCAAACTGATCTTTTGCCCGACGAATAATGTCAAGATAAGGCATACCCGGTTTGATCATAATTATATCCGCACCTTCTTGTAAATCCAGCTCAATTTCTCGTAATGCTTCGTCTGAATTAGCCGGATCCATTTGATAACTATATTTATCACTTTTTCCTAAGTTTGAAGATGATCCTACTGCATCGCGAAAAGGGCCGTAAAAGCTCGAAGCATATTTAGCTGAATACGCTAAAATCTGAGTGTTAATAAAGTTGTTAGATTCTAAAATAGTTCTTATTGCACCAATTCGACCATCCATCATATCTGAGGGAGCAACAATATCAACACCAGCTTCAGCATGAGAGAGTGCTTGTTTGCATAAGACTTCAATAGTTTCATCATTTATCACGTAGCCTTCACTATTAACAAGTCCATCTTGCCCATGCGTAGTAAAAGGATCTAAGGCGACATCAGTAATTATTCCTAGATTTGGAAAAGATTTTTTAAGAGCTTTGACACAACGTTGGGCTAAGCCATCAGGGCTATATGCTTCTTTTGCATCATCAGATTTTTTTTCAGAAGTTGTAACTGGGAATAAGGCAATTGCAGGGATTCCTAATCGCGATAATTGATCTGCTTCTTTCAATATTAAGTCTATTGAAAGTCTTTCAATATCAGGCATAGAAGGAATTTTTTCTCTTTGATTACTTCCTTCAATTACAAACATTGGATAGATAAGATCATTAACGGTTAAGTTGTTTTCACGCATTAATTGACGAGAAAAATCGTGAGAACGCATTCTTCTCATGCGTGTGCTTGGGAAAATGATGTTATTATGTCGCATATAATCTACTAGTTATAAGTGGTTTCTTGTAATTAAAGATATCAAGCGTACTTTTTTTGTTAGGTTCTGGAAAAAATAACTAATATTTGGTATTTTTATTGTTGAAAATCAACTTATCTTTCGATTTGTTATTTTATGGTATCTTTCAAGCCTTTATTGTATCAGTGTATTTATAATTTATGATACTTAAAAAAGGAGCATAGGACTTTTTTAATAAAGTGGAGAAATTATGAGCACTCAACAGATTAATAAATTTTTTTTATTCACAGCGTTTAGTTTACTTTTTGGATTTTTTTCTATTTCCCAAGCAATTTCGGCTGATTTAATGGCCCCTCAGATTCCTATTGATAAGGTTTCTACTGAGATAAAAACCAAATTCCAGGACCCGACGTTTACTCAGGATTTTAACCAAGCTGTTGATTATGTTAAAAAGGCCATGGATCCTTATGTGGCTTTTAATCGAGTTTCTGCGCTGGTATTAGGAAAGTTATGGAAAAAGGCGACAAAAGATGAGAAATTAAGATTTAAGCAAGAGTTTCATACCTTATTAGTTAGAACATATTCTCGAGCCTTCTTTGAATTTAATGAGTGGACTGTGCGTTTTTTACCTACTGGAAAATTGAAGCAGGGAGCAAAAAAAACGATTGTTAAAACTGAAATTTTACAACCGGGTCTTCAGCCATTAGCTATTAATTATCGAATGGTCTTAACGAAAGGTGGTTGGAAGGTGTATGACATTATAATTGAAGGCATCAGTTTGGTGACTAATTATAGAACATCTATTAAAAATGAATATAAAAAGACAGGTTCTCTAAATGCGGTGATAGAAAAATTAGCCAAGAGAAATATTGCTGCACTGTCTAAAAAAAATAATTCATAATCCCGTTCACCTGATTTTCTACTCTTACTATTTATGAGTAGAAAGTCTTCTTAATAAAGACTTTTTATTTTATTTCGTTCTATGTCCATTACTAAGGACACTTTGTATGCTAGTCCAGTCGGCGCAATAAGCTCTTTTGAATTTGATCAGACAGTTGTCAATGTCTTTCCAGATATGATTGAACGCTCAGTACCTGGTTATCAGGCAATTATTTCTGCAATTGGTTTGTTAGCAGGGCGTTTTGCTCAGGAACAAAGTGTTTGTTATGATCTTGGTTGTTCTTTAGGCGCTGCCACTTTTTCAATGCGTCATCAAATATTGACAAAAGATTGTAAAATTATTGCCGTTGATAATTCAAAAGCGATGATTCAACAACTTAAAGCACATTTGAAAGATGACAATGGAAGTATTGATGTCGATGTGCAATGCGCTGATATTCGTGACATTGTGATTAAAAATGCTTCTGTGGTCGTCCTTAATTTTACCTTACAGTTTATTCCTATAGAAGATAGGCTGATGTTTTTAAAAAAAATTTATCAAGGGATGTTGCCGGGCGGTGTTTTAATTTTATCAGAAAAACTTAAGTTTACCGATGAGAGACAACAAGAGTTACAAACAGATTTACATCATGCGTTTAAAAAAACACAGGGTTATAGTGATTTAGAAATTAGCCAGAAACGTTCAGCATTAGAAAATGTATTGTTAGCAGAAACATTTTCAACGCATCAACGACGATTAAGTGAGGCTGGTTTTACCAGTACGGAAATTTGGTTTCAGTATTTTAATTTTTCCTCAATGATTGTGCTTAAATGATTGATTATCAGCCTTTGTATCAAGAGTTGACTGAGCTTAAAGCTGAAAAATGGGTTGGTTTAATCAAGCCATGTCTAACAGAATTTTTTTCACAAAAGGCTGTTATAAATTGGCAAGAAATAATAAAGCAGTTACCCAAAGTAAAACATGGCAGTAGTGACTTGAATGCAGACGTAATTAAAATTGGTGAAAAGTCTGATCTAGATGAAAAAATAAGTCATGATTTGATAGAACACCTGCAACTATTCCATCCATGGAGGAAAGGGCCGTATGATGTTTTTGGTCATCTAATAGAAACTGAATGGCGCTCTGATTGGAAATGGAATCGTCTTAAAGATCATATTACCCCATTAAAAAACCGACTCGTATTAGATGTCGGCTGTGGCAGTGGTTATCATTGTTGGCGTATGCTAGGAGCAGAAGCCAAAATGGTGGTTGGTATTGAACCGTTGTCTCTAAATGTTATTCAATTTTATGTGACTCGACATTTAATCGGGGAATCACCGGTTTACGTTTTACCCATTGGGTTGGAACAAATACCTGAAAGAATAAAAGTGTTTGATACCGTTTTTTCAATGGGCGTGTTATATCATCGACGCTCTCCAATTGATCATCTATTAGAGTTGAAAAATTGTCTGCAGCCAGGAGGAGAATTGATTCTTGAAACGCTGATCATTGATGGAAAAAATGGAGAGTTTTTAATGCCAGAAGGCAGGTATGCAAAAATGCGTAATGTCTGGTTTTTACCGAGTTGTGAAACGCTTATAAGTTGGTTAAAACGTTGTGGTTTTAATAATTGTCGGCTTATTGATGTTAATACAACCTCAATAGAAGAGCAAAGAACGACAGAATGGATGCGATTTCATTCTTTAAAAGATTTTCTTGATCCAAATAATATAAGCCTTACTTGTGAAGGACTGCCTGCCCCTAAACGCGCTATTATTATAGCTAATGCACCTTAATTTTTTTGAGTGACACTTATAATGTTAATTAAAGTTAAAGAACGATTAAAATGAGTACCCCTCGTGTTGGTTTTATAAGTCTGGGGTGTCCTAAAGCATTGGTAGATAGTGAGCAAATTATTACCAAATTACGCACAGAAGGGTATGAGGTTTCCCCAACCTATCAGGATGCTGATCTTGTTGTAGTTAATACTTGTGGTTTTATTGATGCAGCAGTAGAAGAGTCGTTAGATAGTATTGGCGAGGCGCTAGCAGAAAATGGAAAAGTCATTGTTACTGGCTGTCTGGGTGCGCGTGAGGAAGAGATTAGAGGGCGGCATCCAGAAGTATTAAGTATTACAGGGGCACATGCGGCTGATGAGGTGGTGGCTGCTGTTCATCAACATTTACCGCCTGTACATAATCCATTTACAGACCTGGTGCCTCCTCAAGGTATTAAATTAACACCTAAACATTATGCTTATTTAAAAATATCGGAAGGCTGTAATCATCGTTGTAGCTTTTGTATTATTCCTTCTATGCGTGGAGATTTAGTGAGTCGTCCCATAGATGATGTTTTGCTTGAAGCAGAACATCTTGCTAATGCAGGTGTAAAAGAGTTACTCGTTGTTTCTCAAGATACTAGTGCTTATGGATTAGATTTGAAGTATCAAAAAAAAGAGTGGAAGGGTCAGTCTATCAATACACGGTTTTATGATTTGGCTGAAGCATTGGGTGATTTAGGAATTTGGGTAAGAATGCATTATGTTTATCCCTATCCACATGTTGATAACGTGATTCTGCTAATGGCAGAAGGAAAAGTATTGCCTTATTTGGACATTCCCTTTCAACACGCAAATAGTCGAATCCTTAAATTAATGAAAAGACCAGCTGCGGCAGAAAATAATTTAGAGCGCATTCGAGCCTGGAGAGAAATTTGTCCTGATATAACCATACGAAGTACTTTTATTGCAGGTTTTCCCGGTGAAACAGAACAAGAATTTGAAGAATTATTACAGTTTTTAACAGAAGCTCAATTAGATAGAGTGGGTTGTTTTGCATATTCACCAGTAAAGGGAGCAGCGGCAAATGAATTGCCAAATGCGATACCTGAAGAAGTAAAACAAGAACGATTGGCTAGGTTTATGGCTCATCAAATAGAAATTAGTGCAGCAAGGTTACAAAAAAGAGTGGGTAAAATAGAAACTGTATTGATTGATGAAGTTGTAGAAGAGGGAGCGGTAGCAAGAAGTAAATCTGATGCGCCCGAGATTGATGGGCAGGTATTTATTGATGGGGCAACTCATTTAACAGTAGGTGAGTTTGTTGATGTCAGGCTAGAGGAAGCAGATGAATATGATTTGTGGGGATCTTTAGAAACGTAAACAAAGGATAAGGAATGAGAACTTAATTGGTTCAGGAAATAATTAAATTTTTATTCCTAAAATTTTTCAGGAAGTTTGTTCGATATTTTACCACGTGAAGTATATTTTCATACCTGAGGTTCCTTAAAAAGCATAGTGAAAGTAACTGTGCCGATAGTATCTGGAAGGGTAGTAATAATAAGGGGAGTAGGGGTAGTGGTTAAACCTGTTATTATAATCCTGTCGCTTAGGCCATATATGAATGTGATTAATATCTAATTGAGGAAGAACTAAGGTTCTCTTCCCTATTTTTTGGATTATTTCTTTAGTTAAGATACCTGTGACTGTTACTTCAGTGCCTTCTTTAAAAATAGCTGGGTCTAAAAATTGGCTTCTAGCAATAGCAAATCGCCCTTTAGCTTCTCTAACTACTCTGGGTCTGCCATATCTATTAAGAGGATAAAATAGTAGCTGAGCCTGGCTTGTGTTTTCTTTATTTGTTATATTAATAATGACACCTCCCCAGCGGAAAGGCATACCTTTATAAGCAGAAATATTTTTTTTAACTTCGTTAAAATTAATATGAGTGTAAGGTTCACTCCGCATAGGATTAGGTAAGCCTGAGCAGGCAGTCAAAAATAGGTACAACAGAGCTATAAACCATTTCATAAGTGTATGCTATATTTGTTAACAATTCTGTGTTTTTGACTTTATAAGACAGGAAAAGTTCTAAATAATAATTTGGAGAAAAATTAATCAAAACCTAAGTAAGCAATTCTCCTGAAAATATTAGATTAATATAATTTTTAATTCTATATCAATCTAGCATTTTATATATAGAGTTATTTTGTAATATACTCTTCCTATACATCATTCTTTCGATTAAGGTAAGTGTTACATTGAACCACCCTTTCCTTCACCACATTTTCCTTCGCCACACTTTCCTTCAGCACCTTTTTTCATTGATGGCATAGGCTTATCTCCAGCACACTTTCCTTCAGCTGTTTTTTCTTCAGAGCCTTTCATCATTGAAGATCCACATTTTCCTTCTCCACATGATCCATCTTTCATATTTTTTGAACCCTTTTCATTTGAATCAGATTTTGCTGTTAGCATATATCCCGACGATAATTCAGAAATTTCGAATGGGTTTGCATCTATTGATGAATTGCTTTCAGCTGATACATTTGTTGATGCTAGGCCAGATAATAATGTACCGCCTACTGCGATTGCTAAAGGTGTTTTATTTATTTTTTTCATGATTATTCCTTATAAAGTTATTAATTATAATAATTAAAATATTATTGGGGCTAAAACGATGAAGATAAGCTTACAGAATAAAATGAAATATTCCTAATTTTATTTGTAAGAAATTTTAAAAGATGAAGGGTAACTGTGAATAACTTTTGAAGGCTTTATAAATATCTTCAAAGATATTTAAAGGTCTTTCATTAATATAGATTAATGAAAGACCTATGTAATTCTATTCGAAATTGTTTTCGAATCTTGTTGCTCCTTGAAGGGCAGAAGCATTTCCTTCACCAGTTGTGCCTGCACCAGCTAGAGTTAAATGATCAGTTTCACGATCTTTAAGTACCATAACCAAAATAATCGCAGCAATTGATACTCCAGCAAAGATTTTTACGAAATTATTATTTTCTTCTTTTTCAGCCATTATGAAATTCCTCATTTTGTTAATTGTAAGAACCCCTTAGGTTTTGTAAGGGGAATGCAACTTAATCCAGCCAAGTCACATGTCGATATGAATTATAGTTTTGAATTCGACAGGGCTATTTTAAACATAAATGAAGGCTTTGGTCAAAACTATTGTAATATTTTATCAAAAGGCAAAATCTTTATATTTGAATTGTAGAGAATTAAGACCAGAATTAGCCTATTTATTTGTGTTATATTTGCTTTGATAATTGAGGAGAAACTATTTTAAATGTTTGAAATTGCAGAGTTAGGGCACGTTATTCGTGAAGCTGGGTATGAGCAATTATTACCTGAACTTAGAACTCAGTTGTTGCTTGCACAACAGAAAGTGAAACGAAGTGGTTTTCCAGTTATTATTTTAATCTCTGGTGTTGATGGCGGAGGGAAAGGTGATGTTATCAATTTACTAAATGAATGGATGGATTCTCGATATATGAGAACGATTGCTTTTAGTAAACCTTCTGACGAAGAAAAAGAACGACCAAAATTTTGGCGATATTGGCGAACCTTGCCAGCAAAAGGAGCCATTGCAGTTTATGTTGGGTCTTGGTATAGCAATCCAATTTCTCGACGAGTTTATGACAAGATTAATGATGGTAAATTAATATTAGATTTAAAACATATTTGCCAATTGGAGCAAGAGCTAATTGATGATGGGGTATTAATTATTAAATGCTGGTTGCATCTTAAAAAAAGTGTACAGAAAAAACGGATAAAAAAACTGGAAAAAAATCCTGATACTCGATGGAAAGTGACAAAAAAGGATAAAAAACATCTAAAAATGTATAACAGCTTTATTTCAGTTGCAGAAAATGTATTAGCAGAAACCAGTACGAAACACTCTCCTTGGCTAATTGTTGATGGCTTTGATATTCGTTATAGCAGTTTAACCATCGGCCAGCATATTTTAAGTCGTATTGAGCAACACCTAGAGAAAAGACAAGGTAAAGGGCCAAGCCAATCAGAAAATTTAGTTTCTGATAAAACCTATTCTTTTCAACAAAAATTGCTTGAATCACTTGACTTGTCGTTAAGGCTGGATAAAAAAAAATATGTCTCATTGTTGTATAAGTATCAAGCGAAATTAAATAAACTGGCGCGACGGGCACATGAAAAAAAACTATCCAGTATTTTGGTTTTTGAAGGCTGGGATGCTGGTGGTAAAGGGGGCGCGATTAGACGGTTAACCCATGCAATAGATGCCAGGAATTATCAGGTTATTTCTATTGCTGCACCCACTGATGAAGAAATGCAGCATCATTATCTTTGGCGCTTTTGGCGACATATTCCTAGAGCTGGACAGGTGACTATTTATGATAGAAGTTGGTATGGGAGGGTTTTAGTTGAACGCGTTGAAGGTTTTGCTTCTAACAATGAGTGGCAAAGAGCTTATTCAGAAATAGTTAATTTTGAAGAGGCACTACATGATCATGGAATTCTTTTAATAAAATTCTGGTTACATATTGACCAGGATGAGCAATTAAAACGCTTTAAAGAACGCGAAAAAATAAGTTATAAAAAACATAAAATTACTGAAGAAGACTATCGAAACCGTGATAAATGGGGTGAATATAATATTGCGGTAAATGAAATGGTCACTCGGACTAGTACGCAGAAAAACCCTTGGCTTATGGTTGAAGGGAACGATAAAAAATTTGCAAGGATTAAAGTATTAAAAGCTTATTGTGAGCATTTAGAACAAATGCTGGATTGAATGAGGTGTGTTAAAAAAACCGGCAGATTTGCCGGTTTTTATTAGAATTATAGTGAGTTCAACTTGCTATGAAGGGTCATAAGGTATTACGCTATATCCTTTACTTGGCTTTGAGTCACTTTTCCCTGTGTCTGAACTAGAAATAAATCCATCATCATTTTTATCTAAATTATCAAACTGTTTGCGTTTGTATGCATCAATTTCTTCAGGCTCAACTAACTTATCCCCATCAGTGTCCATTTTTTTTATCAAGGCTTCTGCTTCTTTTTCCGCCATTTTTAATTCGCTTGCTATTGTCTTATTAATGTTTTTTTCTGAGACACCTTGTTTACGCATTTCGAGAATCGATTGAACAAGATCTTCTTTTATTTCTAACACGATTTCTCCGGATGTGATGTATCCGTCGCGATTAACATCAAAAGAGTCTTTATTGTCAGTAAAAGTTTCTTCAAAATACTCTTGGAATCCAACTTTATTGTCCTTATTATCATCCATAGTGTTAATAGCTTTCTTGACTTGTTGTCCTGAATAGCTCTGAGAAAAAACAGATGAAGATGCAATAATCAGCGTGCTTGCAATTAATGGTTTTATAAATACTTTCATTTTGTCCTCGTTTATTAAATAGTGTTTAAGCGTAATTTGTTTTTAGTTTTATTGTTAACAAAGCATAGTTAGGATAGAAAAACGAACAAGATAAATCAACTTTTTTATATTCCAATTGATAAGGATAACAGATTTTCCACAAAAGCCATGGAGCGATTTTTCCTCGCAAAATGGGGGCGTGCTAACAAATTTGATGACACTTGGATACTCAACGGTTTGGATGAAAATATAGCGTTCAACTGATTTTTCTAGGTTTATAGTGCAAATTTATAATTATAAGCAGCCATTCAGCTTTTGTTATGTCTTTATTTTGTATGATGAAATTTTTGTTAGTTTAGGGGAAATAGCTATAAATTTCATATCTGTTACCGTGATGAAGTATAGATAACGTTAATTTTAGGTGTGTTCTTTAAATTATCTTTACAGATAAGAAAACTCTATTAGTTAAGGAACCTCTGATTAAGTCGATTAGAATTTAGCAAGCTAAAAATAATTGGACTTGATCAGAGGTTCCTTAAGGAACGTGGTCGAATTAAGTTCGACAACTCGTTTACCCTTAAAGTATAAGAATTGCTAAATCTTTTTGTTCGTCTTCCTTGAGTTGTTGGGTGGAAAGAAAAAATATAATTTTAAGGTTTAATGACAGCCTGCTGCAGGTGCTAAGATGTACGGACAACTAAATAAAAATATGTATATAAATATTCACAAGATATTACTCATTTTAACGCTGATCAATGGTATTTCCTCCGTTCATGCAAAGGACTGGATTTATATAGTGGAAGAAGGGGATAATTTATGGGATATTACTAGCGATTATTTAATTGATAGTTCTTTCGTAACACGTGTTCAGATCTTAAATAATATAGTAAATCCTATGCATCTTCAGCAAGGAATGAAAATTAGAATCCCAGAAAAATGGATAAGACAGTTTCCTTCGTTACTTCAGGTGAAAAATTTGCGAGGAACCGCACAAATTATAGAAGAGAGTGGTGATAAGCCAAAGCAATTACAAGCAGGTGCAATAGTTATTCAAGGAGATACTGTTGTAACAGGAGAAGATAGTTCTCTGGTTCTAGTATTTTTAGATGGAACCAAAATTCTTTTGCAGGAAAACAGTCGATTGAAAATAGATCATTTGTCAGTTTTTGAGAATACAGGTTTGTCAGATTCTCAATTATCACTCGAAGCAGGTAGGATGGAAACCCAAGTTATTCCCAGTAAGAGTGAATTAAGGCGATTTAAGATTCAAACAAGAGCGACTGTAACATCAGTTAGGGGAACCGATTACAGGGTAAGTGCTGAACAAGGCAAAGATGAATCCAGAACAGAAGTCGTTGAGGGTAAAGTCGATGTAAAAGGAATAAAACTAAGCAGTTCTATTACCACTGGTTTTGGAACTGTATCAGTAAAAGGACAAGAACCAATGCCGCCTGTGAAATTATTGCCTGCGCCAGATGTAAGTCAAATACCTAAAACGTTTGATCAAGTCCCTATTCAGTTTACCATGCCTACTCTTGAACAAGGGCAAGGTTATCGGGTTCAAATCGCTAAAACTTCAAAGTTTCAGGATCTAATATTTGACAAAAGGATTGATTCATCGGCTATTCGAGGCCCAGATTTGCCTGATGGTGGCTATCATATTCGTGTTCGAGGTATTGATGTTCAACAATTAGAAGGGCTTAATGCACAACTTGAATTCTCAATTAATGCGCGACCTGAATCCCCTTTTTTATCATCACCTAATGTAGGTCAGGGTTTTTTAATAGATGAGAGTGCTGAATTTAGTTGGGCAAAGCAAAAGAATGTTAAAAACTATCATTTTCAAATTGCTAAAGATCAAAATTTTGATAACTTATTAATTGATAGGCAAGACGTTGATCAGTCGGAATTTGCTATAGATGAGAAAATGAAGGTAGGAAAATATTTTTGGCGAGTAGCAGCTACTGATCAAGAAGGGGATGGACCTTTTAGTGAGGGACAAATGTTTCGCCGTATAAAGCCTGCTCCTGATATAGAAGCGCCAGATATTTCAGATGATTCCCTGGTTATTCGTTCGCGAGGTGGATTACCCAGTCAAACCTATCATTTTCAAATAGCAGAAGATGAATCTTTTAGTGAATTGTTAGTCGATAAGCATATGAAGGAACCTCGATTGGAAATTCCTAGACCTTCAGGGGGAGAGTATTTTATTCGGATAAGAACAATTGATTCAGACGGATTTGTCGGGCCATTTTCTAAACCGCAAAGTATTAGCGTACCTTACAATTATTATTGGTTGTTAACCTTGCTTCCATTGCTAGTATTAATAGCACTTTAATGAAAGATTTAAAAGAGATTAAGTCTTTGAAGGTAAATCAACTATTTTTTGATTTAGGCTTGGCTGTTTTGCTGGTCGTTTTGTCAATATTTTTGAATCAATATAAGGTACTACAGCAGTGGGATAATCTGATTTACGATTTCGAATCATCATTAATAAAAATTCCTGTGGATGATAATATCGTCATCGTAGCGATAGATGATAAAAGTCTTCAGAAACTAGGTCGGTGGCCATGGTCGCGTGCTGTTCATGCACGTTTTTTGGATCAACTCACAAAAATTGATGTAACTGCAATAGGGTTTGATATTTTATTTATGGAGCCTGACCCTTTGAAGCCAGATGATGATAAGCAGCTTTTAGAAGCTATTAAAAGGAATGGACGAGTTGTTTTACCTGTTTTAACCAATATAGAAGAAAATAGTATTGTAAATACAAAAACCTTAGAGCACATTATGGATGCGGCTATATTGTCGCATGTGAACATGATTTTTGATGATCAAGGTGTTATCCGGCAGTTTGATTTAAATATCATGCTTAATAATGGAGAGATGCTTCCATCAATGGCATTAGCTCTATATCGAAAAACAGAAGGGGATTCAAAAGCCTTTAAGCTTGAGAAGAAAAACAGATTATTTATTGCTTTTTCTAATCCTCCCGGTCAGTTTCAGGTGGTTTCATATGCTGATGTGTTACTGGATGCAAAAGTACGTCAAAGTTTAAAAGGGAAAGTGGTCTTAGTAGGTGTGACTGCCCCTGGGTTAGGAGCTAGCCTCGCAACACCAGGAGCAAGAGAATCCCGTTTAATGTCGGGGGTTGAATTCCATGCAAATGCTTTAAATGCCCTTTACACCGAGGCAGTTATCGTTCCTTTAAAATGGCCTGGATATTGGCTAATATCCTTGTTATTGATTGTTATTCCAGTGTTGACTTATAGACTCTGTAAGCTAGGGATGACACTGGTTTTGGCATTAGGGTTTTTAGTTCTCACTTGTATCAGTAGTTTTCTTTTACTTAGTGTTTTTCAGCTTTGGTTTGCACCTTTATCTACGCTGCTTTGTCTTATACTAAGCTATCCGCTGTGGAGTTTGCGGAAATTGAAGCAATTAAATCTTTCTTTATTCAAGGAACATGAAAATGCAAGCGCAATTCTGAAGGCAATAGAGGAATCAATTGTTGTGACAAATAAGCAAGGAGAGATTGAATATATGAACCCTGCTGCCGAAAAAATGTTTGCTTGCACTCTCTCAGAGGTTAAATTATCTCCATTTTCGGAACTTTATAAAATTATAGACCAAGATGAACAGATGTTTGTGGGTAGCAACACCTTAACTAAGGATGACAAAAAGACAAGCGTAGAAGTTCAGCTTATTAAGAATCGGTATGATGAAGAATATGCTGTTCGTTTTTCTAGTCAATTGGTTTATGCAGAAAGTGGCTTGCTGGACGGAACTGTTTATGCCCTTAGTGATTTAACAGAAATTAATGATGTAAGCAGACAAAATGCTTTTACGGCTGCGCATGATGTCCTAACTGGGTTGCCTAACCGATCTTTACTACAAGGTTTAATGGAACAAGCAATTAAGAATGCAACTCGTGAAAGTATGGGGTTTGCTGTTTTATTTATTGACCTGGATGGTTTTAAAAAAATTAATGATGCGATGGGACATACCAGTGGTGATCTTTTATTACAGGAAGTTGCTAATCGATTGAGTAATTGGGCTAGAGATTCAGATACGATTTCACGCTGGGGCGGGGATGAGTTTATTATCATGTTGGATAAAATGGGATCCTCATCTGATGTATCTTATGTAGTAGAAAAAATTAAATACAGTTTGTCGCAGCCATATACGCTCAACAATCAGCAAGTATTTGTGACCCCCAGCATTGGTATTAGCTTGTTTCCAGATGATGGTAAAGAAGTTAATATTTTGTTAGAAAAAGCGGATGCGGCAATGTATAACGTTAAGGAGAGTGGGCGTAATAATTTTTGTTTTTATTCTCAAAGTCTTGAAACTGAAGCAAAAGAAAGGTTGTTATTAGAAACTGAGTTACGACAGGCAATAGAAAATGATGAGTTTGAGGTTTATTTTCAGCCTCAGATTAGCCTTGTTAGCGGTCGTATGTCGGGAATGGAATCTTTAATTAGATGGAAACATTCAACAAAAGGGATGCTTAGCCCTGATCAATTTATATCTTTGGCAGAAGAATCGGGTTTGATAGTGCCTATGGGACAATGGATGGTAAAAGCAGTCTGTCAACAACTTAAAATATGGAAAGATAAAGAGCTACCTTTAATTAAAATAGCGATCAATATTTCTGCGCGCCAGTTTTCACAGAAAGACCTGGTTAGCATGATAATTGAGGAAATAGAGTATCATGATATTGATGGAAAATTATTGCAACTGGAAATTACTGAAAGTATGATAATTCAGGATATAAACCTGGTAGTTGAGGTGATGGATGAATTAAAAGCAATTGGTGTTTCTATGGCGATTGATGATTTTGGGACGGGATATTCTTCTTTTGAATATTTAAAAAAACTACCGATTGATAAACTGAAAATTGATAAATCTTTTATTGGTAATGTTACAAATAATCTAGATGATGCAAGTATAGTACAGGCTGTAGTAGCAATGGCTCATAATATGAATATGGAAGTTATTGCTGAGGGTGTCGAAACTGAAGAACAAGTAAAATTTCTACTTAAAAACAGGTGTGATTATGCACAAGGTTATTTATTTAGCAAGCCACTTTCGGTAGAGAAAGTTGAAGAGTTTATCAAAAAATTCACACCGGTAGAAAAAGCTTGAAACCCTAGTTTCTTTTAATCTTCGTCTTCATCTGGAATTTCTGATTTAAACTCATAAGACAAAAGCATTTGAGTTCCCTTAATGACAATGTTTTCTCCTCTATTTATCTGATTACCAATATAATAACCATTAGTAGATTTTATAGGATGGGTAATATTTCGATGTTCAAAGTGCTCTTCATCAATTTTTATAAAAACAAAAGATTGTCCAAGGTGCCAGACAAGAGATGAGTCAGGAATAATAATCCCTTTTTGATTCTGCTTTTTCTGAGGTAACCATACGGTAAAATTCATCCCCGTTTTAATTTTTGAAGTATTGGACAAGAAAATATATTGTTGTCCTTGAGAAAAATTATCAATGAAGGGTAAGGTATTAATAAATTTCGCTTTAACTGCTGAGTTTCGGTTTCCCGTAGGACTGATGTGAATTGTGTTAATTTCAGAAGGTAATGTTTTATTAGCAGGCATTGTGATTTTTAATAGAGTAGATTCTCCACTTATTAGTCTGTCGAATTGAGGAGAGTTTTTGTCTGTTGCCCATTTTGTTAATTGTTTACCCCATTTTAATTTACTTGTGGTAAGTATTAGCTGGGTCTGATAGATGTTTTTATCATAAAGGGTCTTTTTTGAATACCATTGAGATAATTGTTTTTGCAGTTTTTTTGTTGAGACAATTTCACTTTTATGTAATTTTCGTGAACGTGAAATATTTTTATCAATTTGAGATAGACGTACTTTTAAGTTATTTTGTAAAGTAAGTGAAGAAAAGTAGTTATTTCTAATTGTGAGTAGAGGGCTTATACTGATTGCTTTCCCATAGGAAATAATTTCGGGATTAAAATCAATTTCTATGGCTTTGAGTGCTTTTAACCCAGAAATTTTCTGTGTTTCTTCATCCATATAAAGAATTGGATGGCCATTTATAAATTCTATAGGCTCTTGACTGTCATCATTATCATTTGTTTCTGAAGCATTAATAATGATAGGGTAAGTAGAAATCAAAAAAACCAAGAAAGTAATACAAAAGTGAATCATAAAAAATAATTGATCATAGGGTAGTTGAATTATGTGTACCTCTATTCATTGACGAATGGAGGTATCTTTATATTTATCTGACCGCGAAGTATATCTTTTACCCTATTTTAACCAAAATTAGATGTTGAGAAAAAGTAAATGAATACAATACCTGAAAATCTGAAATATGCTAAATCACATGAATGGTCAAAATTGGAAGACGACAATATTATTCGTGTTGGAATCACAGATTTTGCCCAAGAAGAATTAGGTGATTTAGTTTATATAGAACTACCAGAAATTGGCAAACAATTACAAGTTGGCAGTCAATGTGCAGTTGTTGAATCCGTAAAAACAGCCTCCGATTTATACAGCCCAGTAACTGGAACTGTCGTTTCTGTCAATGAAATGGTGTTAGAAGCACCAGAACAAGTCAATGATAATGCGTATGAAACATGGTTGTTTTGTATTAAAGCCGATACACTGAGCGAACTAGATCTTTTAATGGACGCTGCTGATTATCAGAAAATGATAGACGAGTAGATGCCCATATATTTTAGAGGATGTTGGTGTGACTTATTATAATGAAAAAGGATTAAAGCGGTTTGTCAATGCCATTTTATTTTCTTTTGCGGGATATAAAGCGGCATGGATGCATGAGGAAGCTTTTAGGCAAGAAGTCTTGGTTTTTTTATTTTCCATACCAATGGCGGTATGGTTAGGAAAGAATAAGATAGAAATAGTATTATTGATTGCATCGGTTGTGCTTATTCTGATTGTCGAGTTATTAAATTCCGCTATTGAGGCAATTGTTGACAGAGTAGGTGTTGAATACCATGAGTTGGCTGGAAGAGCTAAAGATATTGGATCAGCAGCGGTTATGTTGACAATTATGCTAGCAGTAGCAACTTGGATATTTATTTTAGTTTAGTTTAAAAGGAGAAAAAATGAGTACTTTAATTTGTGGATCAATGGCTTACGATACCATCATGGTGTTTCATGATAAATTTAAAAATCATATATTGCCTGAAAAAGTCCACATGTTAAATGTTTCTTTCTTAGTACCTGTGATTCGGCGGGAGTTTGGAGGTTGTGCTGGAAATATTGCTTATAATTTAAAATTGTTAGGTGAGTCTCCTAACATTATGGCCTCAGTAGGGCATGATTTTGAACCCTATGCACAGTGGTTAAATCATTGTCAAATATCGACCGATTATATCAAAATATGTGATGATCACTATACAGGACAGGCCTATATTACAACGGATGAAGATGATAATCAGATCACAGCATTTCACCCAGGTGCAATGAACTCATCACATGAAAATTCTGTACCTGATGATTTGGATATTAGTATTGGGATTGTTTCTCCTGATGGAAAAGAAGGTATGCAATTACATGCAAGAGAATTTTCTGAGCAGGGTATCCCTTTTATTTTTGATCCAGGCCAAGGTATGCCGATGTTTAATGGTGATGAGTTATTAGAGCTAATAAATTTAGCGACTTATGCAACTTTTAATGATTATGAATCAGAATTAATGCAAGAGCGTACTGGTTTGACCTTGGAGCAATTAGCAGAACGAGTTGATGCACTTGTTGTGACAAGGGGGGGGGAGGGGTCTAGTGTTTATACTGATGGAAAATGTATCGAAATTCCTTCAGCAAAAGCAAAACAGCTGTCTGATCCGACAGGTTGTGGTGATGCCTATCGAGCGGGTCTTCTATATGGCATTATGAATGAGTTAGACTGGGAAACAACAGGCCGAATTGCATCCCTTTTAGGGTCTATAAAAATAGAGCATCATGGCACTCAAAATCACAGTTTTACTATGGAAAGCTTTAAAGATCGATATGCTGAATGTTTTGGAAGCTCTTTTTAAATTTAATTTAATTGAAGTGCAAATTCTGACTAATGAGTTGTTTGACCGTTTAAAATTTTGAGTTTATCTAAAACAGAAAAGTTATTGTCTATCATGGCGCATTTACGCCATCCAGAGAAAGGTTGTCCATGGGATTTGAAACAAGACTTTTATAGTCTTATTCCTTATACCATTGAAGAAGCTTATGAAGTAGCCGATGCGATTGAGAGAAATGATCTAGATGATTTAAAAGAGGAATTGGGCGATCTTTTGTTGCAAGTGGTCTTTCATTCTCAAATAGCAGAAGAGCAAGGCTTGTTTAATTTTGAGCAGGTGGCTGAGGTCATTTCAGAAAAACTTATTAACCGGCATCCTCATGTTTATGGTGATGTTATTTACAATAGTGATGAAGAACGTCAGCAGGCATGGGATGAAGCTAAGATAAAGGAAAGAAAAGCTAAAAATAAGCCTAAAAATCAAATGGAAAGTGTTTTATCTGGGATTGCTATCAATCTTCCTGCTTTAGTGCAGTGTGAAAAAATTCAGGATAAGGCGGCCAATCATGGTTTTGATTGGCCTGATGCTGAGCCAGTTTTTGATAAAGTGCTGGAGGAGTTAGAGGAAGTTAAAGAAGCATGGATAGAGGATGACCAGCCTCATATTCAAGAAGAAATTGGTGACTTGTTATTGGTTGTGGTTAATTTGGCTCGACATCTAAAAGTAAATCCTGAAATAGCACTCAAAGAAGCGACTAGAAAATTTAGCAAACGCTTCAATTATATTGAACAGAAAGTTGATGAATCAGGGCGTAGTTTACGCGAATGTGAGTTGCAAGAATTAGATGCTTTTTGGGATGAAGCTAAAATAAAGTTTAAGAAAGAAAAATAAGGCGTTATTTAATTCTTTTTCAAGGTCTACTGCACGACTGCCAGTTATGCTTGGGCGGTGCTTGAAATCCTCATTCCTTAACTGGACGCTTATCTAGCTTTCTTTGTAAGGTTCTTCTATGCATTTTTAAAGCCCGTGCCGCTGCTGAAATATTGCCATCATGTTGCATTAAGACTTTTTGTAAATGTTCCCATTCTAAGCGTTTTACAGAGAGTGGATTCTGATTGATTGAAATGGATGAGTCACCTTCGTTTTTATATAAGGCATTAACTATTTCATCAGCATTTGCAGGTTTGGTTAAGTAATGTATTGCTCCAAGTTTTATAGCTTCTACTGCTGTAGCAATACTGGCAAAACCCGTAAGCATAACAATTTGAGTATTATCATCAAGGGATATTAATGTTTTAACCATTTCCAGGCCAGAATCAAAGCCAATACGCAAATCAATCACTGCATATTCAGGTTCAGTTTGTTCTGCTAGAAGAATGCCTTGGTTTACATCGTTAGCAACGCTAACTTGAAAGTTTCTTTTTTCTAAAGCGGGTTTAAGGACAGAACAAAAAATTTCGTCGTCATCAACCAGTAACAGGTTTGGTTTGTCTATTTCAGCTTTGGGCATAGCTTGTCTCACTCCTTAAGTTAAAGGAAGGTTGATTCTAACGCATGCTCCGCCAGACACAGCATTAGAAAATTCTATTTTACCGCCTAAATGGCTAATAGTGGAATAAGTAAGAAATAAACCAACTCCAAGTCCTTGCTTGCCACTAACAACAGGTTGTTTACCCGCAAATTTAACAATTTCATCTGGAAAACCTGGTCCAAAATCTCTTATTTTTAAAAATAGGAGTCGGTCATTCCAATCAGCTATAAAATCAAGTCCCATATTTAATGGCGAAACTTCAGCTGCATTATTTAATATGTTGATAATGGAGTGGGTTAATGTTCTGTCTGCAATAATTTTGGCCTTGGTATTAATAGTTGGCGAGATGCTTAAATTAAGTTTTGTTGTTGTGTTATGTGTTCTCCATTGGTTAAGAACTTCATCAATATAGTTTATAACAAGCATTGGTTTTCCTGATTCTGCTCGCATTTCACCAGCAGATTCAGAAAGCACGGAAAGTGCCTGTTTACATCGATCAATTTGTTGACTCATAATGTCCATTTTATTATGTAAATCTAGAAATCTATTTTTTGGGTAATCTAGTTTCATTTCATGTACAACGATTGCCATCGTACCCAATGGTGTTCCCATATCGTGAGCAGCACTGGCTGCTAATGTACCTAAAGAAACGACGCGTTCATCACGTAAAGCATCTTCTCTGGCATCAGCAAGGCTACGTTCTCGTTCTCTTAATGTTTTTGACAACTTAGCAACAAAAAAAGCAACCAGACCTGCACTAAAAACAAACCCAAACCACATGCCAAAAATATGTAGATTAAAATAATTTCGGTCTTGTACTGAATGTAAATAGTGTTGTAATTCGGGGTGATCGACTAAGTGAGGGTCGGGTAAGTGAGGTTCAATAGCGGGCAATGGTATGTTAAAAGCAATCAATATAGTGTATGTACAACAGGTCAGAATTACCATATTCCAGGCATATGCCTGTGGAAGCATAATTGCTGTAAGAATGAGGGGTAATAGAAATACCCAGACAATAGGATTAGAAGCTCCTCCTGTTAAATAAAGTAAGGCACCAAGAGCCAGCACATCAATTGAAATTTGAGAAAAAATTTCTAATTCAGTGACTGGCTCATCCGTTTGTAAGCGCATCCAAGTGTATAGATTAACCGCACAGATAGAAAAAAGTACTAACCAAAGTTGTTCTTGAGGTAAGTCTATATGAAGCGCATAGAAAGAAATAATAATAAGGACGGATTCACTTAAAACCATCAAGTTTCTGAGAATATAAAGCCATCTTAAATTATCTCTGATTGAAATATTTGATTTTGGAAAAATGTCTTCAAGCATAATTTTGATTTTAAGAATTTAGAATGCTGTTTTACACAATCTTCATCGGGGAATCTAATTGTATTACCAATGCATCAATGTATAAGTACCCAATCATAAAAATTTTGACATTTTACTTGTCTTTTTTATCATCTTCAGCGTTGCATAAATAGTTGCGTAGCTCGTTATGCGCCTATTTATGCGCCTCGAATATGACAAAAAACCCTGCCTAAAATTGTTAAAATATTTTATGGTCGGATACTTATTAGGTAGCTATTTTTATAACCCATATTTTTTTAATTAGTAATAACGAATCTTATCGCATCTAACCTTAATTGTGTTTGCCTGATATTTTTGTCTGAAAGCAAAATTGTTTCTTTTAGTTGTTCAATTTCCTGTTCTTTAATACTTGGGTTGATTTTTTTTAATCTAAGCAATCTTTTGATTTCAGACGATAAAGTTTCCATCATTTGCTTATTACTTTCTTCAATCAATTCTTTCATTGTACCAATAGCCGATTTTTCTGCTGTTTTTATCATGTTAGATATAGGTTCGCGTTGGCTACTTAAAAAACTAACTATTTGGTCTTTGTCAAATTTATCACCGGTTTCAATTAGGCTTTGGTGACTGATAGCTTCGCTCACATCATTATTATTTTGATCTATTAAAATTCTAATGGGTGTATGAGGCAAAAAACGGCCAATTTTTAATTCAGAAGGCGCACTACATTCTGCTATGAACAAGAGTTCAAGCAAAAACTGACCGGCTTTAAGTGTAGGATGATTAATTACACTGACAGCAGCATTTCCTGTTTCACTTGATAACACTAAATCCATAGCCGTCATCACCATGGGGTGTTCCTGTGAAATAAACAGCAAATCCTCTCGGGCAAGAGCAATATTTCGATCAAATGTCACCGTAACACCGTCTTCAGGAACCATAGGAAAGTAGGAAATGCGTAGGTTCTCACTGGGTTTAAGAATGTAACAGTCTGTAGAATGATATTCAGAATTTACACCATAAGAGTCAAATAATGATTCCATATAAGGCCATAAAGAATTGTCATTATCAATCGTATGTAATTGGTCAATTAGATTTTGAGCTTGCTCTTGTCGACAGGAATTTAATTCTAATAATTGGTCGCGGCCATTTAGCATTTCAAGTTCTATTACTTGATTTAGTTGCTGGGTTTTAGAAATAAATAAATCAATAGATTCATAGTTAGGATTTTCAAGCAGTAGGACTAATTCTTTATTTAACTCACTGGCAACTTGCGATGCCGCCGAACAATTATGTTGAAATGCATTAAATCCTTCTTCATACCATCTATAAAGAACATGTTGAGGAGAGTTTAATAAATATGGAATATGGATTTGAATAATATTTTTTTGCCCTATGCGGTCTAATCGTCCAATACGCTGCTGCAATAAGTCAGGGTTCGTGGGTAAATCAAACAAAATTAGATGATGAACAAATTGGAAGTTTCTACCTTCTGAGCCTATTTCTGAGCAAAGGAGTAAAGGAACCGTGCTTTCTTCATCAGAAAAATAAGCCGCAGCTCTATCTCTTTCAACAATTGACATGCCTTCATGAAAAATAGCAGTAGTAATACCTTTTCGGTTTTTTAATGTCTGTTCTAATTGAATAACGGTTTCAGCTTGATGACAAATTAAAAGTACTTTTTCTCCAGTTGCTTCTAATTCGCTCAGTTTTTGTAGCAACCATTGAAAATAGGGATTATCCTCCATGCTCGTTGATTCGCTAGACTCTCCCTTTAGAGGGTATCCATAACTTTCTCTGTCGGGGAACCCCTGAACTGTTTGGCGAGAATTTCTAAATAAAATCCGACCTGTTCCATGATGATCTAATAGCAGGCCAATTAGCTCTTTTCTGGCAATTTTAGAATTTTCTTTGTTATTTATATCAGATAATAATGAATCTACATTATCTTGTTTGAGTAGTTCTCTGAGAGTTTTTTGTTCTTTGCTACTTACAATATTACCTGAAATTAATAGTTTGGCTGCGTGAGCAACAGGCTCAAATTGAGATTCCTCCGCTAAAAATTGATTAAACTGATAAAACCTATCAGGGTCAAGTAGCCTTAGTCGGGCAAAATGACTTTCTTTACCTAATTGTTCGGGAGTTGCAGTTAATAAAATTAATCCAGGTATCGTATTAGCTAATTGTTCAATAAATAAGTAATCAGTACTTGGGCTTTCTTCATTCCATTCCAGATGGTGAGCTTCATCCACCACCAACATATCCCAGCCAGCGTCAAGAACTTGTTGTTGTCGTAAAGAGTTATTGGAAAAAAAATCTTGAGAACAAAGAACTAATTGTTCAGTGATAAATGGGTTTTCTTCAATGGTTGCTAGGCATCGATCTTCGTCAAAGATGCTAAAAATCAGATTAAAACGCCTGAGCATTTCAACTAACCATTGGTGTAATAAACTTTCAGGAACAATAATTAACAGACGTTGGCTTAAGTGATTAATGAGTCGATGATGAAGAATTAATCCTGCTTCAATCGTTTTTCCTAAGCCGACTTCATCTGCAAGCATAATGCGAGGTTCAAAGCGACTGGCTGCTTCATGTGCAATATACAGTTGATGTGCAATTAGAGAAGCTCTAGCACCCTGCAATCCCTTAACTTCAGATTGTTGGTGTAATTGTTGTCTGCGCCAAGTTTCATAACGCAATAAAAACCAGGCTGTTGGATCAAATTGACCCGTAAATAAACGATCCTGCGGTTTGTTAAATTGAATATGATGGTTTAAATCTATTTCATCTAGAATAACTTCGTTACCTGTTTCATCAATACCTTTATAAGTAATTAACCCTTCATTTTCTAAAACTTCTTTGACAGATATTTTGATGTTTTCTGTTGATTCAATAACATCATTGATTGAAAATAAAGCGCGAGTTAAGGGGGCATTATCTTTTGCATAGACTCGTTTCTCACCAGTCGCTAAAAATAAAACAGAGACACGGTTAAAATCCACTTCTAAAATCAAACCTAAACCCAGTTCAGATTCGGTGTTACTGATCCAGCGTTGGCCGGGGAGAAAATCATTCATATCTCTGGAAAACAAGAGTAGGAGGAAATGGTTGTGAATTCATTTATATTAAGGAAAGAAGTTTAAAAATGATTGGAAATCTGCATTCGAGATCATACGAAGTATATCTGGTAGTGAGTAGTTTATCATGTAAGAAGTGCTAATCGAATTCAAACGAATATTCAGCAAAGTGAAAATGGTGTGATAGGATGGCTACTAAAACATGAAGGGGTTGGTGTGTGTCGTATAATGGGTTTGCTAACGATAAAGGGTTGTGATTAAAAGTGAAGGAAACGTAAGTATTTGTAGGTTGGGCTGCTGTCTCTTTGGCAACCCAACAAAATGATATGCTAAAAATGTTAGGTTAACGATAAAGCTGTTAGCCTAACCTACGTGAGAGTTGGCAAGTTGATTTTTAATATTGCGGTACAAGAATAAATGATAAATACTTCCGCTTTACTTCACTTTTAATCGCACCCACGATAATGGGTAATCTAATTCCGTTTCCAAAAGATTTTATTAATTTATTAAAAACAGGTGTAGTCGCATGAAATGGCGTAATCGAAGAGTTAGTCGAAATATTGAAGATAGAAGAGCAGAGGCAGGAGTCTCTGGTGGGGGTAAAAAAATTGGAGGCTTAGGTGTTATTTTAGTGACACTGGGAGCAATGTATTTTGGCGTTAATCCAAAAATTGTATTGAGTCTTATGGAAGGGCTCGGGGGACAAGCTAGTTCTACAACACAAAATTCAAACTACCAGCCAACGGAGGAACAGCAACAATTAGCCCAATATACAGGGGTTGTTCTAGCTGATACAGAAGATGCCTGGAATAGCTTGTTTCAACAACAAGGTTTGCGTTACCAAGAGCCTAATTTGGTGTTATTTACTGACTCTATTCGTTCGGCATGCGGTCATGCTGAGGCAGCAATGGGGCCTTTTTATTGCCCTGGAGATAATAAAATTTATATTGACCTTGGATTTTATCGGCAATTAAAAAATAACCATAATGCGCCTGGCGATTTTGCTCAGGCTTATGTAATTGCTCATGAAGTAGGGCATCATGTTCAAACATTACTGGGTATTTCGGGTAAAGTTAGAAAAGCACAGCAAGCCGTAGGCCAGGTAGAAGGTAATCAGCTGTCTGTTAGACTAGAACTACAGGCCGATTGTTTTGCAGGTGTTTGGGCGCATCATACAGAAAAAGCAAAACGTATTCTCGAAACAGGTGATATTGAAGAGGCTTTAAATGCAGCCAGTGCAATTGGTGATGACCGATTACAGAAAGAGGCTAGAGGTTATGCTTCTCCTGAATCGTTTACTCACGGCTCTTCAAAGCAGCGAGTAAAATGGTTTAAACAAGGTTTGTTAGATGGAACAATACAAGGTTGTAACACTTTTGGGTAATTTGGTAGGTTGGGCTGTGATCTCTCTTATACAACCCAACAAACACATGCTAAAAATGGTGGGTTAACGATAAAGCTATTCGTTTCTTTTTGTCTTGTCCATCTTCTCGGTAATTGCTCTTGTACACTACCTACACACATCCATGTGTTCGCTATAAAGTTAGGTTAACGATAGGTCGTTAACCTAACCTATGTCGTTGTCGAAGTTATTTTATGCGCGTTTTAGCTATGCCACTTTACTTGGTAATACGAGAAATACCAATAGACTCGCGAATAGATTGAATAAAAGGAATACTGATTTCACGCGCTTTTTTAGCACCTTCTTGTAACTGTTCTTCTATATGGTCAGGTGCTTCCATTAATGCTTGATATCGTTCCCGAGCTGGCGCTATTTCTTCATTAATTTTTTCAAATAAAACTTTTTTCATCTCGCCCCAGGCAATACCCTCTGCATAATGCTGACGAATTTCAGCGACTTCTGTTTCATTAGCAAAGGCTTGATAAATTCCAAATAAAGTACAACCTTCTGTATCTTTAGCTTCCCCCGGTTCCAAGGAGTTCGTTTTGATCTTATTGATTAATTTCTTAAATTTTTTCTCGGACTCAAATAATGGAATAGTGTTGTTATAGCTTTTACTCATTTTACGACCATCAAGTCCTAATATTGTCGCTGAATTATCATCAACAACAGCTTCAGGGATAACAAAATGTTCACCATAAATATGATTAAAACGAGAAGCTATGCCTCTAGCCATTTCAATATGTTGAATTTGATCTTTACCAACAGGGACTTTATTTGCTTTAAATATCAGCATGTCAGCTGCCATTAGAATAGGGTAGCCAAACAAGCCCATGTTAATCCCTTTATCTGGATCTTTATCGCCAGATTCTACATTTTCAGCGACAGAGGCTTTATAAGCGTGCGACCTATTCATTAGGCCTTTTGCTGTAACGCAAGACAGAATCCAGCTTAGTTCTGGAATTTCTGGTATATCTGATTGGCGATAAAAAACAGCATTAGAAGTATCCAGACCAAGAGCTAACCATGTTGCAGCTATTTCCAGACTGGATTGTTTAACTCTTTCTGGTTCCTGGCACTTAATTAATGCATGGTAATCGGCAAGAAAATAAAAAGGGTGAACATTATCATCCTTACTTGCTGCAATTGCAGGGCGAATTGCGCCCGCATAATTACCTAAATGAGGGGTTCCCGTTGTTGTAATGCCAGTTAAGACAATTTGTTTACTCATAATAACTATTCTATAAAAAGACTGTGTATTGTGAAAAATGAGTAAATTTTACACAAAAAATCGGTAATAGTCAGTTCTAGTCGTGTGTGCGAATGTTTTTTATTAGAATTACTGGTGGTAAAGAGAAAATAATTAGGAGGGGAAAGATAAAGCAGTAAGTTAAAGGTATTTATATAATCTATAATCAACCCATTGTTTTCTCTCCGCCTCTAAACCTGAAAAATACCAAGCAATTTTTTTGATTTATAGTAAACTTTAGAATTAAGGTGATAATTTTTCTACTTTAAAAAGGGCATAATATGTTGGAATACGATGAAAAGCGCGACTATATTCGAATGGATGTAGATTGTAAGGTGACTTATAAGTTGATAGATTCTGATGAAGTGAAAACAGGACGGTGCTTATCTTTAAGTGGGTCGGGAGTTTCTTTTGTTGCAGAGTCCTCTTTTGATGTAGGGTTGGCAATGGAAGTCAATGTATTACCAGAAAACCCAGTGACACCATCAATGACTGCTTATATAGAAGTGGTTAGAAGTATTGCCCAAGAAGAGGGAGCGTTTGAAATCGCAGGGATAATCAAAAGTCTTAAGTAATTTCCAGTCACTCTTAAATCGATTTTTTTTAAGAGAATAGCAAAAACCATGTATACAATCACAAAAGAAGTTTATTTTTGTTATGGCCACCGATTAATGAATCATAAAGGAAAATGTAAAAACCTTCATGGACATAGCGTTAAAGCTTCTATCTCAATTAAACAGGAACAGTTGAATGAACAAGGGATGGTTTGTGATTTTTCTGATATAAAGGAAAGTGTTGAGTCTTATATTGACCAACATCTGGATCATAATTTTTTATTACACAAAGACGACCCTCTTATTCCTTTGTTAACGCAACAAAATGAGCGGTTTATGGCTATTGACGAGCACCCTACAGCAGAAGTTTTAAGTAAAATGATTTATCAGCATTTAAAACAACAAGGTTTAAATGTTGATAAAGTTGTGCTTTGGGAAACAGCAAGTGCCAATGCTTGTTATCAGGAAAACTAAAAGAGTTAGTGTATGAGTCTGGTTCATCCTGTTAATACATCGCTTTGTTTAGAACAATTATGTGAATCTAATTTTGAAAAGCTTTTCCGTCTGATTCCTGGTTTATGTTCATTTCAAAATCAGGCTATGGGTAAAACCAGTAACAAACCAACCTTATATTTAAAAATAATTGATCGCTCAAACCATACCTTAACTGTTGAACTTAGTCATCGTTTTAAAAAAAACCTAGATACCTTCATGGAGCCAGCAGTCAAGATAAGAATTTATTTAGATGCAAATTTGGTTGAAGTATTAAAAGATCATGCAAGGCCACTGGTTTCTAGCGTTTATAGAGATCCTCGGCAAAGCATAGAAATAATGAATTATAAATGGCGATTAAATTATTTTCTGCAAAAATGGTTAGACCACTGTTTACAAACAGACTATGAGTTTCGAAGTACAGTGGGAGTTGATGATCAATTTTGTATTACACTCTGTACTTCAAAAGCTGTAAAGTAGTATGCTGAGATATAAGTACCCAGGTAAAATTATTTTAATGGTTTTCCTTGTACTATAAGCATAAGAATCGCTAAAGCTTTTCTAACGCTGAAAATCAGGGAAACGGAGCGATAGCGAAGTGATGATTTTTAGTCCGCAGTAGGCAACAGGGAAATTTGCAGATTCGACGTGTGCGATAGCACGCGAGAGAAGCAAAAATTTTTTCCCGATAAGCCGTCAAGTCAGTGAGGTAAGTTTTAACGGAGCGGCTTTTGTGCGGAGTTGAAACTGGACGCAGGACGTACTGGGGCACTCAATTAAGTCGCCCGAGCGGAATGAATCTTTGGACATGGAAGTCCCAAGGTGATATATAGCGAGGATGGCGCGCCAGTTTTTTATCCTCTTCTTCGTTATAAAAAATAGTTGCGTAGCTATGCGCCAATTTTTAGGCCTCGACAATTGCTCCTGCATTGTTCTAGCTACACACATCCATGAATTAGTTGAAGATGAAAAAAATCCTGCGTATTATTGTTATAATATTTATGCTCGGTTGCTTATGATTTGATAGTTGACAGAAAATGAAAAACCTTGAAATTGAAGAAAGTTTCAAATATATATTTGAAAATTCTTTAAATGAAATATTTATATTTGATGCAACAACTTATAAGTTTATTGTAGTAAATCGTGGTGCACGAAATAATTTAGGCTATAGCCAGGAAGAATTGAACCAACTAACACCACTAGATATAAAACCAGAACTTAATCTTGAACAATTTAATAAATTAGTTGAGCCCCTTCGTTCAGGTGAAAAAGAAATTATTAAATTTGATACGGTTCATCAACGAAAAAATGGATCTCATTATTTTATTGAAGTTCATTTACAGCGAACAACCTTTTTATCAACCCCAGTATTTATTGCAATTATTCTTGATGTTAGTCAACGAAAAGAAATAGAAAACCGTCTGGATTTGGTAATTAAAGGTGCCAGTCTAGGGTATTGGGATTGGGATTATGTTACTGGAAAGCATCTAGTAAATGACCGTTGGCTAGAAATGCTTGGGTTAAATCGAGATGAGCTAGATGACTATGTCCGTGACTGGGAAAGTCGACTTCACCCTGATGATGTAAAAGCTATCAACGAAACTATCAGTCATAGTATTGAACTTAAAGAGCCTTATACGGTGGAATTCAGAATGCGCCATAAGCAAGATCATTGGGTGTGGATTCAGAGTTCAGGGTCAGTAGTAACTTATGATGCTGATAACAAGTCAGCATTAAGGTTATGCGGTACGCATCAGGACATTTCCGTCCGAAAACAAAATGATGAACAAATAAGAAAGCTTTCACAAGCTGTTGATCAAAGTCCTAACCTTATTCTGATAACTGATACTGATGCCAATATAGAATATGTTAATCCAAAAATATATGAAACAACTGGGTATTCAGAAGAGGAAGTGATTGGAAAAAATATACGCATTTTCAGTTCGGGTGAAACATCTGAAGATGAGTATAAAGTATTATGGAATACGCTTAAATCAGAAAAAGAGTGGCGTGGAACATTTCATAATAAAAAGAAAGACGGTAGTTTATATTGGGCTAAGGAATCTATTGCGCCAATCAAGGATGGCAATAACAATCTTACTCATTTTATAATTATACAAGAGGATATTACAGAAGCTAAAAAAGTTTCACAACAGCTTAAGTATCAAGCCGAACATGATTCGCTAACTGGCCTTATCAGTCGTAGAGAATTTGAAAAAAGAGTCAGCAGGACGATTGATACGGCAAAACAAAATGATAGTGAACATGTTTTATGTTATCTGGATTTAGACCAGTTCAAAATTATTAACGATACTTGTACCCATGTTGCTGGTGATCAATTATTAAAACAGTTTGCCCAAATCTTACAAAGTACTTTTCGAATAAGAGATACAATAGGGAGGTTAGGAGGAGATGAATTTGCTGTTTTGCTTGAGCATTGTTCAGTATTACAAGCTGAAAAACATGCGGAAAAGCTTCTAGCAACGGTAAACGATTTTCAATTTCTTTGGGACAATAAAAGTTTTCGTGTTGGAGTCAGTATTGGTCTTGTTGTAATTAACCGTGATACTCAAGAAATGTCTGCGGTGCTGTCTCATGCTGACATCGCTTGTTATGCAGCAAAAAATGCAGGTAGAAACTGCTTTCATATCTATCAAGAAAGTGATCATGATTTAGCACTTGGGCATAAGGACCTACAATGGATCAGCAGAATAAACCAAGCTCTAAATGATGATCTATTTCTTTTATACATTCAACCCATTTATAAAAATGGTGAACATTTAAATACACCAGATCACTTTGAAGTATTAATTCGGCTTCGTGATACTAAGGGTGAGATAATTTCTCCTAATGCATTTTTGCCTGCTGTGGAGAGATTTAATTTGTCTTTACAATTAGATCAATGGGTTATAAAGGAAGTCTTTGATTGGGCTGAGAAAATAGTACAGCAAAATAAGACATTGCCTTATCTTTCTATTAACCTTTCTGGGCAAAACCTAGGTAGTAAAAAATTACTAGCTTTTATTAAAACTCAACATCAGGTTCATCCAGGGATTGCTGCTGAAAATATTTGCTTTGAAATAACTGAAACAGCAGCAATTAATAACTTAACAGAGGCAAAGTTATTTATTTCAGAATTAAAAGAGCTTGGTTTTAAGTTTGCTCTTGATGATTTTGGTAGTGGTCTATCTTCGTTTGATTATTTAAAAAACCTTCCTGTAGATTATCTTAAAATTGATGGGCAATTTGTAAAGGATATTACGGATGACCCTATTGATTATGCTTTAGTTAAAGCTATCAATGAAATTGGTCATGTGATGAATAAAAAAACGATAGCAGAATATGTTGAGAATGAGAAAATTTTAGAGGCCTTAACTGAGTTAAAGGTTGATTACGTTCAAGGTTATCACCTTGGGAAGCCACAACCACTTGATACTTATCAAAGAGATTAATAATAAGCAGTTACACAAAATAATTTACATTCTCAATTAAATATTACCTTCTTTCTTTCGCCACCCGATAGGTCGGCCAACTTTTTTGGGCTTTAACCTTCTACCCGTCAATATCTCAATCTCATCCTTGAAACGATCATGACCAATTGCCATTCCCTTGTTAACACTCAATCTGATATCATCCAGCAAATCGCCATCAACATGATGAGTAAACAAAGTACGGTAATTTTTTATTCTCTCTTTCTTTTCTCCCCCTAACCTCAAATATTCAGGGTGTGGTGTACATAAATCTGATTCCTTTCCCAACGCGTTAATTTGGTAACTCGACCACACATACTCACTTGGGTCTTCCACCATTTTAGCCCTTACTGGGTTCATTTCGATATATCGATAAACCTCTATCAGATACTCCTCTGCTTGAACCAAACACGATTTATAACGACCTTCCCAAAGCGTACCGCTACGTTGGTACTTATAGTTGAAATGCTGTACATACCGACGTCCAACTGATTGCATCATTAAACTCACTGCTCCAGACTGCTGTGGTGTGCAAAGTAGGTGGGCATGATTTATCATCAATACCCAAGCATGAATATCCACCGCATATTTTATTGAATACTCCTTTAGCCAACCAATGTAAGCACTATAATCTTCCTGTGCGACAAAACAGGCATGTCTGTTATTACCTCGTTGTATCAAGTGAACTGGTACGCCGACTGGTGATACTCTTGGGAGGCGAGCCATAATTATAGTTTAACCAAAGTCGCAAATTGAACAGTATACCATTTAATTTGTATCTGCCCCTAGTTATTCTAGTTATTCCAGGTTACTGGATTTCCATTCAGTCATTTGCATTATTCACATAACGTGATTACAATCACGTTTTAAGAAATCAATTAAGAGTGATCCCGCATGAACCGTCGCATAGCCAAATTTCTGCAAAACGCACTGTTTCTGATCGGTGGCATAGCTGGTGGCGGGAACGCCATGGCAGCAAGCACGTATGTATTACAGAACAACACGTGGTCGATGATTTCATTGCCGGCCGACCCTGGACCGTCGGCCAGCGTAGCGACGATATTCGGTGATGATTTACCAATTTCTAGCTACGGTGTAGCCGGAAGCTGGGTAATCTTTGCCTACACCCCTGCGACCAACAGCTACACCGAAGTGCCTACCAATAGCTCGCTGCAAGCGGCAACCGGTTACTGGATGCTGCAGGTGACCGGTATCGATGTCACTATCGATTTACCTGCGTCGGCCACCGCTTTCACCGGGGCTGCGTCTGCTGCCTGCCCAGGCAGCGATGGATGTGTTTCGGTAGCTGTGGCGAGCGCTGCCGGTACCAATCAATGGAACCTGTTGGGCTTTCCAGCCGATAGTGCGTCGAGTTTTGGTCAAACGCGCATCGTTACACAGGGCGGTGCCTGTACCTCTGGATGCACGCCCGATCAGGCCGAAGCCAGCAATATCATAGACAACGTCATGTTTCATTACACCGGTTCGGCTTACGTGCAGATAACATCAGCAAGTAATATGCAGCCTTGGGACGGGGTTTGGGTTGCCGCACTGCCTGGGGCAAATGGCTTGTCCCCGCGTTGGTTGCACCCGGTTGCAGCTTCTACTGAAGTCCCGGATTCAGAGATCGATGCTGCTCGCTTGCTGGCACAGGCCACTTTCGGCTCCAGTATCACCACTATTGATGAGGTGATCAGCATCGGTGGCCCGGAAGCCTGGATAGATGATCAGCTAAGCAAACCCATCGGTTATCACCTGCCTGTGCTGCAAAACCAGGGCGGAGAACCGGGTCGAACTGCGCGTTACGATGCGTTCTGGCAACAAGCTCTGCGTGCCGACGATCAGCTACGCCAGCGTGTGGCGTTTGCCTTGAGTGAAATCATGGTGGTGTCGGATGTTCCTGATGTATTTGCCTATCATTCCACCCTGCTTACCAGTTACTACGACCTGTTGATGCAGCACGGGCTGGGTAACTTCCGGGATTTGCTGGAAGCGGTAACCCTGAGCCCAGCGATGGGTATTTACCTCAGCATGATGGGCAACGAAAAACCTGACGCGGCAACCGGCCAACGTGCCGACGAAAACTATGCGCGGGAGATCATGCAGTTGTTCAGCATCGGTCTGGAACAACTGAATAACAATGGCACCGTCAGAATTGGTTCAAACGGGCAACCACTGCCAACCTACCAACAGACTGATGTCGAGAACCTTGCCAGAACACTGACTGGTTGGTCGTGGGATTTGCCGCATTGGCAACCCATTTTGTATCCCAGCCTGAGCCAGGAAGAAGGCAATATGATCGCTTTTCCGGCCTATCACGACACCGATTCAAAACAGTTTCTGAATACCACTGTGCCCGCAGGGCAAACGCCGGAGCAGGATCTCGACATGGCCCTGAATACACTGTTCAATCACCCGAACGTCGGCCCGTTCATGGCAAAACAACTGATCCAGAGACTGGTTACCAGTAACCCCTCTGCGGCTTATGTCGGTCGGGTTGCGTCGGTATTCAATAGAAATGATCAAGGTGATCGTGGCGATCTCGGTGCTGTCGTCAAGGCCATTTTAACGGATATAGAAGCCCGCAGTGCTTCTATTGCCGCAGGCGATAACTACGGTAAATTGCGCGAGCCCCTACTGCGATTCTCACACCTTCTGCGTGCTTTCGATGTGCAGGATCCGGTAACTGTCCAGGGTGACTACTACGTGGCACCGCACGCACCGCTGACGGCCAACTCCGTGTTCAACTTTTTCAGCCCCTCGTTCAGCCCGGCAGGTCCGATTAAGGATGCTGGCCTGGTGGCACCCGAGTTTCAGATCAACAGTGAATCGCGCATCAACCGGCTCAATGGCGCCCTGCAGTCGATCACCCTGCATGACCATTTTTACGGCCCCCCTACCTTATTAAACCTGACAACCGAACGAACCTTGTTCGCAACACCTCAACGCCTGATTGATCACCTGAACCTGCTGTTGATGTCCGGCAGCATGTCAGACAATCTGCAACAGATGCTGCTGCGCTATATGGCCGGGAATCAGAACCTGGCCAGCCCCGATGACGAACGCGTTCTACGCGATGTCATTCTCCTGATCATTACATCCGCCGAATATTCTGTTCAACAATAATTAAGGAGCACTCACACCAATGAATCTGAAAAGACGCAAGTTCATCAAACAAAACCTCGCCCTGGCTGGTTGCATGGCTTCGGGTTTCAACGTGCTGAGTGCACATGCGGCCAACCTCGATGGTTACAAGGCTCTGGTGTGTATCTATCTGGCTGGCGGCAACGATTCGTTCAATATGTTCGTGCCTTCCAGTGTGTCGGAACACGCCGACTACGCAGATGCACGGCAGTTTCTTGCTGTGCCGAGAGACCAACTGCTACCCACTGATTCCGACTATGGGTTCCACCCGCGCATGCCGAACGCACAGGCACTGTACGGTCAGGGTTCGCTTGCGGTGCTGGCGAATGTAGGCCCGCTGATCAGGCCGGTGACCCGGCAGCAGTACCTGGATCAAGCACGCGATATCCCGCCACAACTGTTTTCGCACAACGATCAAACGGGTTTGTGGATGACGGCTTATGCCAGCCAGCCAACGTCGCAGGGCTGGGCTGGGCGGATGATGGATTTACTCTACCCCAACCCCGCCAGCACGCCTAGACCTTCACCCAGTATCAGCATTGGTGGTAATAACCTCTGGCAAACCGGCAATACCGTCCGCTTCTACGATATGGGTAGGGAGCAGGCCGAAAGGCTGGACCTGGCCTACCATGCGGGTCCGTTCATGCTGTCTGACGCCTACGCTGAAGCGTCCCAACTGGGTAGATCATCAAGCAAGAAGATGGTTGCCGAGCATGCACTGATACAGGATCACGCCATCGAATACAGCAGCCTGGTAAACGGCGCACTGGCGCATGCACCCACCGGTTTTACCGTGCCATTTGGTTCCGGTGGTTTGCAGGCGCAACTGCAAATGGTGGCGAGGCTGATTGCGGTGAGAGACCGGTTGGATTCCAATGTGCAGCGGCAAGTGTTTTTTGTGCGACTCGGAGGCTGGGACACGCATTCGAACCAGCTTGATGGAGGGCCTGAAGGCCATCCCAGCCTGCTTGCACAGCTTGATCAATCGCTGCATCAATTCAATTCAGCGCTGGGTGACCTGGGTGTGCAGAACGAGGTAACCACCTTTACGGCAACCGAATTCGGACGCTCGCTGACACCTAACAGCACCGGTACCGACCACGGCTGGGGCGGGCATAACATGATCATGGGTGGCGCTGTTAGTGGTAACAGCATTTACGGCATAATGCCGGAGTTGGCCAACAACAGTGATGATACGGTGGAAAACAACCGGATTATTCCCAGCAGTTCGGTTGATCAATACAGCGCGACTCTGGCTCGCTGGTTCGGCTTGAATGCGTCGGAACTGAACAGCGTGTTCCCGAATTTAGGAAACTTTGTCAGTTCGGATCTGGGGTTTATGGGCTAGGGGTCTGACTAGGCCTACAGCCAGTGAATCGCTTCAGGTACCATGAAATAATTTACTGGCAATATGTTATTCTTATATAAATTTACAAGATAATCATGTCATCACGGAGACCCCTTCTCCTGATAAACACGAATGTAATTGATAATAAATTCAGCTGGCAAATGCTGCCAGATCAACCGGTTGCGAATTGAAATCGCCACCGACCGCTAGGTTGGCAATGACATACATTATCTGATAGGCCGTTCAGGTCATTTAGCGTATTACGGGGTTGCGATCAAAATAACCCGTAAGCCGGATGAACGACAGCGTTATCCGGCATGATAAACATGTTGATTTATCTGTTGCTGATGACTTGGCGGAATGCGTACCTTTTCCGCCCTACGAGACTACGGTTCTGGCTTACGGGTTGGTGATACTCTTGGGAGACGAGCCATAATTATAGTTTAACCAAAGTCGCAAATTGAACAGTATACCCTTTAATTTATATCTGACCCGAATGGCACTTACTTAAGCAATAGATATATTATAAATCAGTATCTTATAATAGTAATAAGAGTTGGTTAAATAAGGTTTATCCGCTTTTTACATCCAAAGTATACTTATTCAAATGCAGTTATCACTGCATTTTGTTAAATATACATATGCTGTAAGATATTGATTTTCATTAAATAAGCTGTTAAGTAAGAACCATTCATATCTGACCCCAGTTATTAGGCATAAAACCGTGCCACATCAAATTGTTTTTTTGCTTTTTACATGCCATGGATGGTATAAAATCTCATGGGGTTACCAGTTAAATGCTGATTTTTTCTCGTGTACAGAGCTAAAAAGCACATAAAAAATATGTAAGATATTGATTTTTTTGATTTCCGAAATGAGCATTTTTCTCAAAATTTTAATATTTTAACAGTTTCTAAAATGCATTCCGTAGCAAAGAAAATGTCGGAAAATGCCTCATTATTCCAACTTACGTTTCCGTCTTAACTTAATATTCTTAGTATCATGAAATATCATAATGGCCTATGTTCTACTTTAATAATTTGTTTTTTATTTATTTCTTCAGCGTCAAAAGCTGAAATAATTTCTCCTTCTAGTGAATGGTTAAAAAGCAATACTCTTCTTAATGATAGAAAATCACCAGCTCCAACAACATTAGTATCGGATATCCATAATGGTGTTTTACTTACCTATGATGCACCAACTGGAGGTATTGATGTCGGGACATCTACATATCAATTTGATTTTATGCAAACTGCTACTGAGAAAGGCACTATTTTGTTCGACATCTCAGCAAATATAATTTCAGGTACATATGATAACGATCTGAGAATAGAAATAATAAAAAATGATGACACTATACAATCATTTTCTAGTACTGAAGATATGGTTAGCGGAGCTCGTTCTAAAAATCTGCTTAATTTAAATGCTGGTGATGTTTGGGGTATTAGAGTAGTAACAGGTAATTATTCTCTAAGTCTTGGTACAGTTGGAGAAATACGAATTACTGAGCATATTCCAGATAATTGTGTTGCTCTTTATTCAATGGAGGGTAAATTGACCCTTCCTTGTGTATCAGTACATGATGCATTTGGTAATATTTTATATTACCAAGCGAATATGCAACTCATTCCTTCTTCAAATCCATTTTCTTTTAAACTTACAAATGTGCTGAAAATAGGTAATATACTGAATAATAGTGATTGTTCGGCTACCTATAGTGAAACCAATTCTATTGCGGATATTCCTTGTGTTTCCGTTCCCAATACATCTGGCCAAAAAGACATGTTTCAAGCAAAAATGAAAGCTACTTCATTAATTTCACCATTAATTTTTGAAGTTTCTAGCTTAAATAATCTTTAGAGTACTTGAAAGAATCCGTAAGCTGGATGAGCAACAGCGTTATCCGGCATGATAAACAATGATGATTTATCTGTTGTTGATGACTTGGCGGAATGCGTACCTTTTCCGCCCTACGAAACTACGGTTCTGGCTTACGGGTTTTATTTCTTGCTTTAACAGGGGTGAATGTTGATTAGGTTACCACCTTGGTAAACCACAGTCCCTTGATACATATCAAAGCATCTTATGTGCTTTACTCTATTTTAAGTTGGAAAGCAGCACGGACACACCTTAAAATATCATAGCTATAGGCTTCATCAAATAATTCAAACAGTGGTTTTAGCGCATTTTTTTGGTCTTCTGGTAAATTAATAATAGCTTCTTCTATTTGATCAATTTCTTTTTTATCTAAATCAATCACATCGTTTAACTGTACGCCGCCTTCTTCTATTGCTTGGGACAAATGATTATAAATAGTCCCTTCTTTTAATTGTCGCTGTTTTGAAACTTGTTCTACGGTATGGCCTAATCTAAATAATGCAACACTTTCTCCCACCGTATCTGTTAAATCCATGTCGGTAAATTGTTGAAGAACTTGTAAAAATGTATCGCCATAGCGTTCCAGTTTTGTTTCACCAATACCTGAAATGGCACTCATTTTCTGTAAATTAGTTGGGTGTTCATCCATCATCGCCATTAAAGTGGCATCATGAAAAATAACAAAAGAAGGTACATCTTGGGCATCAGCAAGTTCCTTTCGTTTGGCTTTTAATGCATTCCAAAGTAGGTTGTTTTCGCTTTGTTTAATCACTCGTTTGTCAGCTTTTTTACGTCGGCCTTTTTCGGGTACAATATCTTTGCGTAGAGTGAGTGTCTGTTCTCCGCGTAAAATTGGGCGACATTTTTCTGTCAGTTTAAAAGCACCATAGCCATCATAATCAATTTCTACAAAGTTATTTGCAACTAATTGGCGGAAAATAGAGCGCCACTGTTTTTCATCAATATCTTTACCAATGCCAAAAGTAGATTGTTTGTCATGAGCAAAATTTATGATTCTTTCAGTAGATTTACCCAGTAATACATCGATTAAATAATTAACGCCAAAGCGTTGTTCAGTACGATAAATGCAGGATAAGGCTTGTTGTGCAGGTATTGTTCCATCCCAGGTTTCTACTGGTTCTAAACAGGTATCACAATTACCACAGCCTTGCTTTAGATCATCACCAAAATAGGCTAATAAGGCTTGTCTGCGGCAACTGACGAGTTCGCACAAGGCAAGCATGGATTCCAGTTTATGAAATTCCACCCGTTTATGAGATTCATCAGCAGTGGAGTTGGCTAACATTTGCCGTAAAGTAATCACATCTTGTAAGCCGTAAGCCATCCATGCATTGGCATGTTCTCCATCTCGTCCTGCGCGGCCTGTTTCTTGATAATAACCTTCTATACTTTTAGGTAAATCCAGATGTGCTACAAAACGAACATTCGGTTTATCTATTCCCATTCCAAAGGCGATAGTGGCAACAATGACTATACCTTCTTCCATCAAAAAACGATGTTGATTTTGCTGCTTAACCTCATTAGGTAGACGAGCATGATAGGGCAGGGCATTGATCCCTTTTTCTGTAAGCCATTTTGCAGTGGCCTCTACCTTTTTTCGTGATAAGCAATAAACAATTCCCGCATCGCCTGAATGTTCTGCTCTGATAAAATGGAGTAATTGCTGTTTTGCATTTTGTTTTTGTACAATTCGATAACGAATGTTTGGTCGATCAAATCCACTAATAAATGAACCTGCTTGATCTAAAGCAAGTCGCTTAATTATTTCTTCTCGGGTTTTTTCATCAGCCGTGGCGGTTAATGCAATTCTAGGAATGTCGGGAAAGTTTTCGTGTAATAGGGATAATTGTAAATAATCGGCACGAAAATCATGCCCCCATTGGGAGACGCAATGGGCTTCATCAATGGCAAATAAAGCGATGTTTATCCGCTGGAATAAAGATTGAGTCCATTGGGAGGTGAGCCTTTCTGGTGCAATATAGAGCAAGTCAAGCTCTCCCATTTCTAATTGATGCTCAACCAATCTAGCTTCATCCATTGATAAGGTTGAATTAAGAAATGCAGCTTTTACGCCTAATAAATGTAAGGCGCTTACTTGATCCTGCATTAAGGCAATTAAAGGGGATATAACAATACCAACCCCAGATCTAATAATTGCAGGAATTTGGTAACATAAGGATTTACCACCCCCAGTAGGCATTAATACTAAAGCATCTTGACCGGCAATAACTTGGTCAATAATATCCTTCTGTTGACCTCTAAAATCATCGTAGCCAAAAACAGATTTAAGTATGTCTTTAGCCTGACTTTTTGTGTTTGTCTGTTGTTCCAAATTGATAGATTACTCCATTGAGAGGCAGTCAATTATATTTGGAAGGATTATATCAAGACCAGCCAGACTAATGCTTTATTTAAAAACAAGGTATAGTCCTTTTATCAATTAACTGAAGTGACCCTAACATGATTTCAGAGCAATTTGTTCATAGTATTAGTCTTAAACGGGATAAAGTCGATAGTTTTAAAGTCTACCCTTTTTGCTTACCTTTTGTTGAAGGTTTAGATAATTTGGAGTTGCATCCGAAAGTTACTTTTTTTATTGGTGAAAATGGTACAGGTAAATCAACACTACTGGAATCAATAGCTTTGTCATTAGGCTTTAATGCGGAAGGAGGGACTAAAAACTTCAATTTTTCAACTCGAAAATCACACTCTGAGCTTTATGAATGTTTAAGAGTTAGTAAAGGCATAAAACAACCCAAAGATGGGTTTTTCTTACGAGCAGAGAGCTTTTTTAATGTTGCAACTGAAATTGATGACTTAGATGTTGCACATGCTTATGGTGACCTTTCACTTCATGAACAATCCCATGGGGAATCATTTTTAGCATTAATGATGCATGGGTTTTCTGCTAACGGCATATACTTGCTGGATGAACCTGAGGCTGCTCTTTCACCACAAAGACAATTGGCAGTTCTATCAAGAATGCATGATCTTATACAAGATCATTCGCAGTTTATTATCGCCACACACTCTCCTATATTGATGGCTTACCCAGAAGCCATTATTTACTGTTTTTCGGATGAAGGTATTAAAAAAATTGATTATTTTGATACAGAGCATTATCAAGTCATGCATAATTTTTTAGCTCATCCTAAAAGAATGCTTGATCAGCTTTTAAGGCCTTAATATTAATAACCACTCAAAACCTTTTTGAAATTTTGCTTTACCCTGTGTTGAAATAACCTCACCGTGAGCCATAATTACTGCATCAAATGGCCACTTGAGTATTTTGGTTACAGACTCACGTAGTATTTTCTTATTTTTACTCGCTCGTTTTTCCAGAGAAGTAGGACTTAAAATGTAATATAAGCCAGAAATTTTCGCCAGTAACCGAGACCAAAAAGGCGATGATTTTCCTATATGATAAGCGCCATCGGTAATAATTAACGTTCTGGAAGGCTTGTGAAAAAAGACAATTTCATTCAGTACAACTGGACCAGATAGTTCCTGAACCGCATATCCCAACAATTCTGTATATTCTATGGAGTTATCAAATGGTATAGCCAATGATTTGCTTAATACCTGAGCGTTTATATCTGAGTATTTTTTTTCAAGACCGGGCGCTACTAATATCATAGCGGATGGATAATAACGAGCAGCGGCCTCCAAATAAAGATGATGATAAATATTAGGAGCGATAATATGGGAAACAACACCAACACCACGAATTGAATCAGCAAGTAGAGGTGTTATGCTTATTGGAGAAATCAGAATAACAGAGCCGTCAATAAGTTTTATTACGGTCATTCGTGTACCGACTTCTATACCATGATAAGACTGTTTTTGATCCGCATACCAAATATTATTATTTAGTTTTATCAGCATCTGGCTATCCTTATTTTTAACATTTGTATCATGTTTTCTGAAAAAATATCTGGAATAAACAATCTGTTCCTTGCCGTTAACTCTAATCTCCCAGATGGTTTTTCGTATACTACCGACCCATTCCAAGGACAATCGAGGGAAGTCTATATATTAGCCGATCAAGCCCTAGTTATGTCTTGCATTAATGAAAAGGTTTTTACTTGCTCAAAGGGTAAGTGGTCACCTTCATCATTGCCATAGTATGCTAACTGAATAACCCCCTCACGGTCGACCAGAAAATCCGCTGGCATTGTTGTTAAACTACCTTTATAAACAATAGTCGGAAGGTATTTTTGTTTTATTATTCCTCTAAGTAATGTAGGCATTCGTCCAAACATCCCCTTTAATACGCCAACAAAGGAATACTCAATACCATATTCTTTATAATATTTATTTTCTTCATCTGCCAAAATAAAAAAAGGTGCATGATGCTCTTTTGTATGTCGTATAAGATTATCCAAAGGCGAATCAAAAATTGCAACAATCGTAAAATCATTACCAAATTCCGAGAATCTTTCAGCAAGCTCATTCACACGTAAATTACAAAAAGGACAGCTAGCAAACCGAAAAAAAGAGAGCATAAAAGGTTTTCCTTCTATGTTATTTGAATCAAAGAATTCACCTGAAATTGCGGGTAGTTTTATGTTATTTATTTTTGTGCCTTCCGTAAGTCGCATTAAGTTACCTATTGAATTATTTTCTCTTTTAGTTTTATATAAACTTCCATTTCTACAAAACCATCAGTTTTTAAATAATGTGAGACTGGTGGAAAGTTGTCTGTTATGAGCTGGACTTTAACAATTGCCGACAAAGCACTTCAAATGGCTTTAACAGTTTTGTCAGTTTGATTTTTGGGTGCTGTAAAATTCGGTCTTCAAGACCTTCAATTAAAGCAATAAGTAGATGAGTCAGCATTTCAGAGTCGTGTTCTGAATCAATCTGTCCACTGGTGATGGCATGTTCAATATGCTTTTTTAAAACCTTAATGGCTGCTTCATCCATCAATTGAATGATTTTTCTTACCTTTTTATTGCGAAAAGATTCCGCATAAATTTCGACAACTAATCGCCCATATTTTATATATTTCTGAGTTTCTTTTAATCTGGTTTTAGTCGCATTAAGAAAACCATCTATAAAATATTTTTCTTGTTCAAGAATCTTAAAAAATTTCTGGGTATCAGCGCTATATTCAATAGCTATACCTTCTATGATGGCGTCTTTATTCTCGAAATAGTGATAGATAGAGCCAGCGCTCATTCCTGCTTTTTTACAAATTTGTTGCATGCCTGTTTGGTGGAAACCATTTTCGGTAAAGCAATCAGCCGCAGCATCCAGAATTTGGTTTTTTTTTTGACTTTGCAGAATTTTGTCTATTGTTCTTGCCATTTTTGTAGTCAATTATTGTAAAAAATATTTTCTTGATCAACTTGATATAGATAACTTATTGTTTTTCAATTGCCTCCAACTGAGCAAAATCAACCAGAATATTGCCAACAACGTCACTTTTTGCATACGTTACAGAATGTTCTGCGTTTTCGATTGGATGAAATTCAACTTCAGGTATAAATTCTATGATCTTCTTCGAATTTTCGAACCTGGCCAACTTATCCTCTTTTCCCCAAATGAGTAACACAGGGATATGACTATTACCAACTGTCTTATATGTATTTTTTATGGAGTTGTAAGGATAATGTTTAGCCGTTGAGATAAATGAAGCAACCGTACCTTTAAATTCAAACTGCTCTTTAACCTTATGTAAGCTTTCAATAGGTACCACACCGTTAACGTATTCTTTATTCTGTCGATTTATAACAAACCTAGGTACAATAATATGACACAGTAAGTCACCAATGACCGGCAGCAGTAGTACCTTGAGCAATAAAGGGGTTCTATCCGCATAGAGCAATGGTGGCGCGATAAGTCCCATTTTTTTTACTCTATCAGGATGCTTACTAGTAAATGAAGCAGCAATTCCCCCTCCAAGCGAATAGCCAATTAGATCAACAGGCTGTTCTATTTTCAACGCATCAAGTAATTCAAGCAGCTGGGTATTATACAAATTCTCATCATAAGGTTGGGTAACTCTATCGGAATAGCCTCTACCATATAAATCATAGAAAATTACGTAATTTCCAGATTGCGACAAAATATTCGCTACATTATCCCAAACAAAACTTGGCGTAAATACACCATGAATCAATACAACGGTGTTGTCTCCTTTATTCCCATATCTGTTGTAATATACTTTTCCATGACTAAGATTTACTATGTTGTCATTACTGATATCCAATTTCGATAGGGAAAATGTCTTCAAGCTATATTTCCATATTATGAAGCTCGCTAAAACAGCTAATAATGGTAATAACAAAAAATACCAACTCATGACGTTCTCCTTATAGAAATTGCCCTATATTCTAAATTTTCCAAGTTTATAAAGAGCATAAGCGATTAATGCTTCGTGTCTTGCATCGTCTAACGCACGATGCCTTTCTTTGTAGACTATATTCGGAAAAAAGTATTTCCAGGCTTCTTCTACTTTCGGCCATTTCGCATCCGAAAAACCAGGGTTTGGAGGTAAATCAACAACAGGAGCTGCTGATAGCATAATACAGGGTAATTCTCTGATTTTTAACCCTCTTGATTTCAAAAAACCAAAGTCAAATTGTTTGTTAAATGCTGTGGCGCCCAGTGAGAATTTATCGAAGATTGTTTGAATTTTTGAAAGCATTTGTGTTAAATCATTTGCTAACAGAACATCTTCATATCCTAAATCTGAGTTCTTAAAAATCCAGCCATAAGGAGTTTTAGTGTGTCTTTCTCCAAAATCTGATTCTTTAACGACCGCATCGAATTCATTAGTCACTTCTCCTGTTTCTAAGTTTAATCCGACAATCCCTATTTCGACAATTAATCCACCTTGGTTTTGAAACCCTGATGTCTCAATATCAACGATGGCTATTTTTTTCATTTGCTAACCTTTGCTATGCCTCACCTAAAAATCTAAATAAGATGATCTTGGCTTTTCTTGTGTAATAACTGGTTACTCAGTTTTATGATTAAAAAAACTGAAATAAAATTTATAAAAATAATTAATATGCTGCGAAAACTCTACTCACCCAGTCTGAGAATTTATCCGGAAAAAACATGAATGCCATAAATAGAATGGTTCCATCCGTTAACATGATAACGCCAATAATCCAAAACAACAGACTGTCAAAATATTCAGCTGAAATAAGTATAAATACAGCAGCTAAAATAACAATACTACTTGCAACTTCTTTCATAATTTATTTCCTTTATTTGAAAATACAATCAACAAAGCACTCATAATTAATAATACGAACGATCATTCTAACTATTGGTTGTTTTTTTGTCAAAATAATAACCGTTTAGGCAAAATCCTTGCCGCTTGAGAGGTCTTTAGGGAACCTCTAATCAACTTAATCAGAGGTTCCTGAGGTACGTAAACAAATATGATCGGTAATTAGCCGCTTGATTAACATTGCTAGAATAGTGATTCCCCTCCTTGTATTTGTATCCAGTTTTACGGAAGAAATTTAGAATCCTGTAAACCTAATATATTTGACTATACTTAAATATATTAACTAATTTTTGCATTATCTCAGTGTCCAACAAATAAGTATTTATACTTCTTGGACAAGATTTTTAAGCTGCCATGCAGATCCTTTTTTGCAAATGACTGTGTTGAAAAACCTTGCTGAAAATTCTAATTAGGCAGCTGGAAATAAATAACCCACCCATTTTACGAAGAATTTTTGTTTGTATTCGATCTTGTTGCGTAGGGCGCATAGCAGGCTATGTAACCGAAGCAAAAAGATCGAAGACGAGCAAAAAGGCAAGTAAGGTGGGTGGGTTATTTGCTTCCAGTTGCCTTACATCACTATTTATTAAGTTCATCTATGATTATCATTCCAACAGAAAAGCGTTTCGACTGGAAGCATACGCCCGTAATGCTTTTTTTTATTGTCCTAATCAATGTATTGGTATTTTTTTTCTACCAGTCTGGTGATGATAAAAAATTTTATGCAGCAGTTAGCACTTACCAACAGCATCAATTTCTTAAATTTGAATGGCCAGCTTTTAAAACATATCTGTCTTCAAAAGGGGAAACAGAGACGCTAACTGAGTATCAAGAATTGTACGATAATCATTTTCATGAAAATTTAATTGGTTCTCTGTTACTCGATGAAGGTTTTTATGGCTATTTAAAGGAAAATCCTCAGTATTTTTCATCTCATAATGATTTAGAAAATAATGGACTAGAAGATTGGTCTACGACTCGACAACACATCAATACCAAGATTCAGTCAGTTAGCTATTTAAAACTAGGTTTAATCCCGAATCAAATAAAACCACTGAGCTTATTAACGCATCAGTTTTTACATGGTGATGTAATGCATTTATTGGGTAACTTATTTTTTCTGATTATCTGTGGTTTTGCGGTTGAAGCAGCCGTTGGGCATCTCCGGTTTCTTTGTTTTTACTTAATTTCAGGTTTCGCCGCTGGTCTGCTCTTTGCAGTTATGGACTTAAACAGCACATCACCATTAGTAGGTGCATCAGGAGCCATATCTGGTGTTATGGCAATGTACCTAGGGGTTTTTAGGATTAAAAAAATTGAGTTTTTTTATTGGTTTTTCTTATTCGTTGGCTATTTTCGAGCACCAGCATTATTGATTCTGCCATTTTATGTTGGTAAAGAATTGTATTCTTTTTATTTTGATGTTCATTCAAATGTAGCTTTTATGGCACATACCGGTGGATTTATATCAGGAGCCATATTACTGGCAGCAACGGTGCTAATAAATCCAAAATTACTTAATCAAGAGTACATTGAAGAAGATCAAAATATTGATCCCTTCCAAGAAGAACTCAACAAGGTATATTCCAGTATAGAGAATTATAGTTTCGATACAGCTTTTACGATGCTACAAGGTATTGTTATGGAAAAGGGGTTAACATTTGATTTAGCCATCTTAAGATGCCAATTACTAAAAGTAATCCAGTCATCTGATTATGATAAATTTCATATAGAATTATTTAAAATAAAACCACCAACAAGCTTAGATATTTCTAAGCTTAAAGCAATCTGGCAAGAAAATCCCAAGCAACAATCCTTATTGGATGAAGATAGTACCATTACTTTAGGTATGATTTTTTCGACTGTCGATCATCTAGGTACCGCAGAAGAAATTTTTAATCGTCTGCATAGCAATACTAATGAAAGTCAATCTTTAGGGGTTTTAGCTCGAAAGATTTCAATGGTATATGAAAAGTTACAAAATGATGCTAAGAAACAACAATATGAAAAAATTGCCGATGCGTCACCGATGGGGAGTATCTAATGAATTATTGTAAATATCATCCCATTATCCCTGCAACTTATGCGTGCCGTCATTGTATCGTGAATCTGTGTGATAACTGTACAGATGAAGGAAAACATGCGGAATATACCGTATGTTTTACGTGTGAACGTGAAGTTGAAAGCTTAGGCTCTGTGAATCAAGCGGAACCTTTTTGGAATCGTTTTGATAAAGCGTTTCGCTATCCATTAAATACACAGTCATTAATCATCATCATTGTATTGTCAGTCTTAACATCTGTAGTTACCTACATACCCTTTGGATTTTTAGTCAATATTGTTTTGATGGGTACGTTACTTAAATACAGTTTTAGTTGTTTGCAAGAAACGGCTAATGGAATGATGAATGCTCCTGACATCATCGCAGCAGAAGATGATAGCTCTTCGCTATTGTGGAAACTATTCCTTATCGCAGTGAGCGTAGTAGGTTCTCTTAGTATCGCATCCGCCTATTTAGGCACCGCAATAACGACTCTGCTTAGTGGTGTATTAATAATCACACTACCTGCAACACTTATCATTTTTGTTATGAATGATAGTGTTTTGGCAGCTATAAACCCTTTAAACCAAATAAAACTAATCAATTCTATCGGCTTACCTTATGCTTTATTACTCTGCATTATTCTGATTATGTTTGCCTCGGTTGGAGTAATAAACGAAACCATGGGCGGCAACTTTTCATTCCTGTCCAGAACATTACAATCAATGGCAAGCAATTATTACACGATTGTGCTTTTTCATATCATGGGTTATATGCTTTTTCAATACCAAGGTAAATTAGGGTTTACTGCCCGAGAGGACTATGGTGAACGGAAAATAGCTCGAACAGACCCAGCGCGATTATTAGCCAAGATAAAAATAATGGTTAAAGAAGGGTGCTATGACAAAGCAGTAAAATTGTTCTCTCACGCAGTAAATAGTCATCCCAATAACGATACCCTAAACAGTGAATTCTTCAAATTTTTACTAGCAATGAAAAACACGGACTATATTAATAAATATGCTTCCATTTATTTGCTATTTTTGGAAAAAAACCAACAGTCTTATAAGTTGATGATGAGCTACAAGCGATTACTACGAGAAAATCCCAACTATAAGTTCAATCGTCCAGAACTTAGTTTTGCCATAGCAAAAGCATGTGAAGAAAACGGTGATTTACACTCTGTAATCAAGTTAATCAAAGGATTTCATAAAGATTTTCCGGAATATAAAAACCTAATTCTTGCCTATGAGCTAATGGAAAATACTTTGAATGAACTGCCTGATATGAGCAAACAAACCAAGCAATGTAGAGACTTTATTTCTCGCCTAAAAGAGAAACAGAAAAAACCAGAAAAAATGGAATTAAGTTAGTGAAATTATCAGTATTTTAAATACTACTTCATAGATGCGGATACCTAATATTAAGGTGAATTTGATATACTTTTATCCCTTTTAATTACCCCTAAATTTGATTTAAAAACTAAAAATAGAACTGCGCAGAGTATAATAGTTAGATTATATTAAGATCAAAATACCCCTTTATGGCTATTTTAAATACACAGAATTCAGCACAACTTAATTATTTAATAGAACATAACCAACAACATTTATTGATTGGAGGGCTTAAAGGAATAGAAAAAGAAAGTCTGCGTATTTGTAAAGAAGGTTGTGTTTCACAAACAGCACATCCTCAAGCATTAGGCGCTGCATTAACGCATCCTCATATTACCACTGATTATTCGGAAGCATTGCTTGAGTTTATCACCCCGCCGTTTTCAGATATAACTCAAACGTTAGATTTTATGCAGACTATTCATCAATATGTTTACAGTCATCTTGATGAGGAAGAAATGCTACTTTCTGCCAGTATGCCTTGTGGTATAAATGGAGATAAAAGTGTACCAATTGCTGATTATGGCAATTCGAATATTGGTAAAATGAAGCATGTGTACAGACATGGTTTATGGCATCGTTATGGTCGAACCATGCAAGCAATTGCGGGTGTGCATTTTAATTATTCAGTGCCTACTGAGTTATGGCCAGTGTTGCATAAGCAAAGTCAAAGTAAGCTTGAGTTAAAGGATTTTATTTCTGAATCTTATTTTGGTTTGATTAGAAATTTTCAACGTCAAGGCTGGATCATCCTTTATCTATTTGGCGCATCTCCTGCTATTTGTAAAAGCTTTTTTAAAAGCCGTCCGCATTTAATGGCTGAGTTTGATGAATTTGATCAACATACACTTTATCACCCTTATGCTACCTCACTACGAATGAGTGATATTGGTTATAAGAGTAAAAATCAGGCGAATCTTACAATTGACTATAATTCTTTAACTGGGTATGTGGAAAGTTTAGGTAAGGCAATAGAAACACCCTACCCAGAGTATGAGAAAATTGGTGTTAAAGTAGATAGGCAATACAAACAACTTAATGCTAATATTCTGCAAATTGAAAATGAATTTTACAGTACGATGCGACCAAAGCAGATTGCCAAATCGGGTGAGAAGCCAACACTGGCACTAAAGCATCGAGGGGTTGAATACATAGAAATGCGCTCACTGGATCTTGATCTATTTAACCCTATCGGAATTGATGAAGGTAATGCACGTTTTATTGAAGCCTTTTTATTGAATTGTTTATTGCAAGATAGCCCTCTGCATAAGGGAAATGAAGACCATATTAATAATGTTAATCAATTAGATGTTGCTCATAACGGACGTAAATCAGGGTTGGAACTTAACCGACATGGACAACAAGTATTGTTAAAAGACTGGGCAACAGAAATAATAAAATCAATTGAGCCTCTTTGTGAAATTCTAGATGAAGGCAAGCCAGATAAGCCTTATAGTAAAGCAGTTAAGCATCAACTGACTGTGGTGCAAAATCCTGAACTAACGCCCTCTGCAAAAATACTTAAAGGAATGCGTGAAAACCAGCAACCATTTGGCCGTTTTGGATTAAATACATCCAGATGCTATAAACAATATTTTGCACAACATAAACTGGATGAAACCGTTGTTCAAAAGTTTGATGAAATGGCAGTGGCTTCTTATAAAAAACAACAAGAAATAGAAGCAAGTGACAGTATTTCTTTTGACCAATTTTTAAGTAATTATTTTTCTCAGCATTAATATGACTTCATTTGATATTCAAACGATTCAAACAGAACTGCAAAGCAAAAAACCACGCAGTATTTTAAAAGCAGCATTAGAAAGTTTTGACAATATTGCTATTTCTTTTAGTGGAGCAGAAGATGTTGTACTGATAGATATGGCATTAAATATTAGAAAAGATATTAAGGTCTTTTCTTTGGATACAGGCCGATTACATCCAGAAACGTACCAGTTTATTGAAAAAGTAAGAAAACATTACAAAATAGAGATTGAAATCCTTACCCCCGAAAGGGAATTACTAGAACCTTTTGTAAAAGAAAAGGGCTTATTTAGCTTTTATGAGGAAGGGCATCAACAATGTTGTGGTATACGAAAAGTAGAGCCGCTTCGTCGAAAACTCTTACAACTTGATGCCTGGATAACAGGGCAAAGAAAAGACCAAAGCCTAGATACTCGGCAGGATATTCCCGAAGTACAAATTGATACTACTTTTTCAACGAATGAAAAACAGTTAATTAAATTTAATCCTTTGTTAAATTGGAGTTCAGCCCAAGTCTGGGATCATATTGAAGCATATCAAGTACCCTATAATGAACTACATCAAAAAGGCTTTATTAGCATAGGGTGTGAGCCTTGTACTCGACCTGTTTTACCCAATCAGCATGAACGTGCAGGACGTTGGTGGTGGGAAGAAGCAACCAAGAAAGAATGTGGGTTGCATGCAGGGAATATATTAACAAAATAAGAATAAAATTCATTTTTTTAGCTACAAGAGAATTTAGTAAATTCTGTTAGTATTAGTCTAATGAACATAGCTTCACCTTTGAATAACATTAATTTAGTATAAGGCAATCTGATGATAAAAAAAATTTTGGCATTATTAATCCTTACTATTATTGCTGGTTTTCCGACGATAAGCTTTGCAGCTCAAGAAGGAATTGATCAACTTCGTGTACAAACAGGAGCACCCAAAAGGACAAATGAAACTATTTTCTCCTCTTTGGTTGCTTGGAGGCAAGAAGATGGAGAAAAAAATAAAGCAAAAGGATTAGCCTTCATTAAGGGATCTAATACAAAAAAGATAACAGATATTGAAGCGGCAAAAATAATCGCAAAATCATTGAATGCTGGAATTAACTATGAGGCACCTCATTCACGCGGTGCTAGGGTTAAATATTCTGCGAAAAAAGCCGAGTTTATTATTACTAACGCTACTGGTTTCGATTTAAACAGAGTGCTTATTGGTGATTATACAAATCAAAAGTTACAGTACAACGTTCCTGGGAAAAAATTTAGTGACGCAGGTGTAGATATAGCGATTGATCTCGTTTATTCGGCAGTCGTTGAACGCATAGATAAGTTTTCCCCAAAGTTTGTGCCAAAAACAGCTGGTGGAACTATTAAGGTAACCATTGATAATAATTCACCGATAGTAATACAGACTAAAGATAAAAATACAAAGCAATTAGAGTCTGAACTAGCTAAAGCTTTAGGAGGAACGGCACATTTTTCTTCAGAGCCTATTTACCCAAATATTGTGGAGTTAAATTCAAGAAACTATAAACCTTTTGATGGTGGTGAGCTTCAGCTTTTTAATTTAAATGCAAAATCAATTGTTATAGATATTAATGATTCTGCTTTGGGCGTGTTAACAAAATTTAGATTCCCCTCCATAGAAAAGCCGGAAGACAGTTTTGAAAGTCATATAATAAAGCTTGTTAGTCTATTACTTGTAGCTGGTTTAGGATATGTTTTTTATGCTAGAAAAAAAGGTAAGCGGTTTTCCATTTAGAAAGTAAAGTAAAAAAAATGTAGGTTGGGCTGCCGTCTCTTTGGCAACCCAACGCCACTTTTGTTAAAGATGTTGGGTTAACGGTAGAGCCGTAACCCAACTTACCTATTTATTCCTAAGTGTATAGCTGTTTTTTCTAAATATTTTTGTAAATAGGCCGCATAATCCAAAAAATGTTCTATGATTTTTATAAGCATTGTGTAAACTTGCGTCTATTTAGAAGCTATTGTTTCTAAAAGATATTGAGTAAGATCCTGAGATGAAACTTTAAACCATAGAGGAAATCGGATATGAGCAATCCAAATCAGAATATACCTAAAATGGGAATTCTTGGATTAAAACAAAACTGGCGTAAGGATTTGCAGTCCGGCTTTCTTGTTTTTCTATTGGCATTACCCTTATGTTTAGGAGTTGCCTTGGCTTCTGGCTTTCCTACTGCTGCCGGTATTATTTCTGCGGTTGTTGGAGGCTTGCTGGTTTCTCGTATTAATGGCACTTTTGTGACTATTACTGGCCCTTCAGCAGGGCTCATTGTTGTGCTTTTAGCTGCTGTAGAAAGTTTGGGGCAAGGCGATATGATGGTGGGTTATCAATTGACCTTAGCGGCCATTGTTGTTTCTGGTGTTTTACAAATTATTTCTGGCTATTTTAAGGTTGGAAAGTTAGGTTCATTGTTTCCATCTACTGTCATACATGGAATGTTAGCTGCAATTGGTATTATCATTATAGCTAAGCAGATTCATATTATGCTAGGTATTACTACGATTTATGACAGTATTTTTTTAACAATTAGCCAAATTCCGAACAGCATTTTACATCCAACACCTGGAATTGCCACGATAGGTATTATTGGGTTAGCTATTTTAATTTTTTGGCCTTATGTAAAACATCCAATATTAAAAAAAATTCCTTCACCTTTGGTTGTACTAGTTGTGGGTATGGGGTTAGGGCAGATATATGGTATTCAACATGATCACTTCCACCTTTTTTTTCTGGATCAAGCTTATCTTGAAGAACATGAACACTTAGTTGCCCCAGAATATTTAGTCGATATTCCCGACAAACTTTCTTCTTTCTTTTATTTTCCTGATTTTTCCAAAGTCCTGAGTCTGGAATTCTTAGCCGCAGTTACGAGTCTTTTTCTAGTTGGTAGTCTTGAGTCTTTGGTTAGTGCTGTAGCAATAGATAAGTTAGACCCGTATAAACGTGAATCAAATCTGGATAAAGACCTAACTGCAATTGGAGTGGGTAATATAGTCTGTGGTTTTTTAGGTGGATTGCCTTTAATGTCTGAAATTGTCAGAAGCTCTGCCAATATTGAAAATGGGGCAAAAACTGGCTGGGCTAATTTCTTTCATGGATTAATTTTTTTAGTCTTTGTTATATTATTCCCTCATCTGATTCACAATATTCCGTTAGCAACTTTAGCTGCTTTATTAGTTTATACTGGCTACCGCTTGGCAAACCCCAAAAAGTTTAGAGAAGTTCTAGATGTTGGTATAGATCAATTAGCTCTGTTTGTTATTACGATCATTGGTGTATTAGCAACTGATATACTGATAGGCATCATCTTAGGTGTTATCGCTAAACTTGTTATAGAGTTAATACGAGGAGTCTGGCCAGAGAATATTTTCAAAATCCACTTTGAAGTTAAACGTCCTGATGATAAAACATTCAGAATCGTTTTAACAGGTTCCGCACTCTTCTCTAATTTTCTGCCATTAAAAAATGCTTTATCAGAACTTGAACCAGGTAAAACGATTATTTTTGATTTTTCGGATGGGTACTTGATTGACCATTCAGTAATGAAGTTTATTGATGATTTTAACCGTGACTATATTGCTCAGGGTGGTAAATGCAAAATAATAGGTCAAGTTGTAAAAAAGTTCTCTAACCATGAATTAGCAGCACAATTAATGACTGCTGATGATAGAAAAAAATAATGACGTTAAAAAGACAGATGGGTGATGTATGACTCCAAGAACGTACATGGGAATAAGTTCATCAATTAACAAAATTATTTATGGCAATATTTTTCTGTTAATCGCTTGTTAGGCAATAAAATGAAAGAATGCATAGGGTGCCTAATTGGATTCTTATACGACTGAAGAACCTTTTATCCCAGATGCACTAGGCTGCCCTGAAAGTTTCATTTTTAAAGATGGAACTGTTTGTTGGACAAGCCTGTTTTTACTGTTTGGTATTATATACTTCGCGCGGCCACGGATGCGGATTTCTATCGGTCGATTTTTACCGATAGGCTGCGTTGCTAAAATAGTTGCGTAGTCACTCTATTGCTCCGATCTTCGTGGAAAACATCGGCAGTTTTAGCAAGCTAAATTCTAATCGACTTGATCAGAGGTTCCTTAATGGATCAGGCTTGTATTTTTGAATAAATTTAGTTTATTTCTTTGTGAATGCTTTTCAAGTGCTCTTGAATTGTTTTGACCAAGATATCTGGTTCAAATTTTGCTAAAAATTTATTAGCTCCCACTTTTTCAACCATAGATGTATTAAATACACCACTTAATGAGGTATGAAGAATTAGATAAACATCTTTCATATCAGGATTAGTTTTAATTTTTGTTGCTAATGTATACCCATCCATTCTAGGCATTTCTACATCAGATATAATCATTGAAAAATGTTTTGCAATGTTAACACCTTCATTTGTTAATTGAGATAATAGATCCCAGGCTTCTTGACCATCCTTTAAAGTTGAACATTTAACTCCAATTTGTGTACAAACTCTTTTAACTTGATTTCTAGCTACACTAGAATCATCAACAACTAAAATGTGGTCATCTTGTCCTAATGCTTCATTATCAATTGCTTCATCAGAAGCACAATCTTGTCCTCCCATTACTTCTTTCATGACTTTTTCTACATCAATAACTTCTATCAACTCTTTATCTATTTCGGTAACAGCAGTTAAGTAGCTTTCCGCACCAGCTCCACTTGGTGGAGCCTTGACTTGATCCCAACCAATATTGATAATTCTTTCAACCGAACCTACTAAAAAACCCTGAATATTTCGATTATATTCTGTAACAATGACATAACGATTAGGATCTCTTGATAAAGGTTGCATTCCAATAGCCATTGCAAGATCAATAACAGGAATAGTTTTTCCTCGCAGATGCGCAACACCACAAATTACACTGTGTGATTTAGGGATCTGGGTTAATTTGGGGCATTGAATGACCTCTTGAACTTTGAAAACATTAATTCCAAATTTTTGATGACCTATCAATTTAAATAACAAAAGTTCAAAGCGGTTATGCCCTGCTAATTGAGTTCTTTTGTCAACACCATCTAGAATACTAGCCATACAAGCCCCTTTGGGAAAAAATATTATTAGGATTATGTACAAAATTTGCAGACTAACAAAACTAAAGACTGGGTATTAGGTAACTGGAAATAAATAACCCGCCCATCTTACTACTAGCACTAAAGCATAAGAATCGCTAAAGCTTTTCTAACCTTTTTTGTCCACCTTCGATCTTGCTACTTCGGTTGCATAGCCTGTTATGCGTCCTACGCAACAAGATCGAATACAAATAAAAAAATTTCGTAAAATGGGCAGGTTATTTATTTCCTGCTGTCATAGGTTTTAGCTTGACACCTGTTAATTATGTACAACACTTAAGTATATCGGCTTTTGAAAAAAAAACTTTAGAATAAAGTCACGAGATGATTAGAGTTTAAGTCTATTAATTTTAAATATAAAGTTTGGCGTGAATTATGCTTAATATTATATGAGACACATAATTGACACATAATATTTATGAAATTAAAAATGCTTTTGATAATTCTGTTATTGGTTATCAATACAAAACAAGTTCATGCATTACAGCAACAATCTGTTGAATCAATAAATAAGGCTATTAGTTTACATATTTCATCATCACTTCCTAAAGGTTCTGATTATAAATTAACAATAGGGCAGTTTGATAATCGTTTAAAATTACTCTTATGTAATCAACCACTAGAAGTTTTTGTTCGAAATAACCCTTTAAAATCTGGGAGAAATTCTGTAGGGGTTAAATGTAATACTAAAAAAAAATGGACAGTATATATTTCAGTCATTATTCATTTATATAAAAATGTTCTTGTGTTATCTCAACCTATTCGACGAAGTAATATTTTTAGTAAGAGTATGTTTAAGGAAGAAAAAAGAGATGTTTCAATTCTTCGTCCTGGGTTTATTGTTGATTCTCTAGAGATTATTGGTAAACAAGCTACTCGAAATTTAAATTTTGACACTGTACTTAATAAAATACATTATAGGGAACCTAAACTAGTTAAAAGAGGGGATAACGTAATAATTAGTTTAAAGAGTCATAATTTAAATATTAGTATGGATGGTATTGCTGTAATGGATGGGATTAAAGGACAAAAAATTAGTGTAAAAAATATAAAGTCGCAACAGATTGTTCAAGCAATAGTTGAAAAGCAAGGGCAAGTTGTTGTTATTTTCTAAATTTAATAAAATATTTACTAAAGTTTTTAAAATAATAGCCGCTAAAGGTTATAGATAAATAAACAGAGAGTTATTATGACAATTCAATCATTAGGAAAAGCAAACAATATTGTTCTACCTTCTAAAACAATGCCAAGCAATAAAGTTGACAGCTCAAGTCCTCAATCATCTTTAAAATCAACTGATAACGTTGATATCACGGTAGCTGCTAAGCAAATTTCTGAATCATCAGATTCATCATCAATGATTGATCAAGATCGTGTTGATGAAATAAAAAAAGCATTAGATGAGGGTGTTTATCAAGTTGATGCAAATAGAATCGCTGACAAAATGATTCAAATGGAAGTAAGATAATATAAAATTTAGTAAATTGAAGCTATGATTAACAAAACATTTCCTATTGCTGAGAAGTTATTGAAAAATGGTTTAAGTTTAAGTATAGAGTTATTAGATATATTAACCAAAGAGGCTGAGAACTTAAAAAGTCGTCCAGATGCCAATACAATATCTAAATTAGCAGCTAATAAAAGAGAAGTTGTCTCTCAATTAGATCAGTTTTCTAAACAACTATCTCAAGTTTTATCGACTGAAAAATTACAAATGACAGGTGATGGGGTTTCTGAATATTTTAAAAAAGCTGAATCTGCAACTTTAAATACTTTTGATTCTAATAATTTGTGGGAAGAGATTCTTTCTATCACCAAACAAAGTAGTTTGCTCAATGAAAAAAATGGGGCAAGTATAAATATTTTAGCTCAACATACCCACAGATCTTTACAGATTTTAAAAGGAAAATCTCAACATACTACTACAACCTATGGACCAGATGGTTCAGCCAATAGTGAGCGGTTATCTAATTCTTTAATTTCAGTGTAATTCAATTCAGCTTTTATAAATTCAAGAATTTAAAATTCAAGTTTTCTTCTTTGTTCGACTTAATCCATTCCAATCCCTTTAGCTTTATAGTTAGGCTACTCCCAAAGTGATAAAACAATAACCCTGTGCTAAAATATATGCCACTCAATGTCCCGATAGCTCAGCTGGATAGAGCGGCCCCCTCCTAAGGGGCAGGCCGGGGGTTCGACTCCCTCTCGGGACGCCATCTTAGGCATATGATTTAATTGAATAAATTGGGTTTTATAAACTTTATTAAAATTATTTAAAAAATCTGAATTGACACTTGGCACGAAAAGCACTGTTATTTTGCTTGGAAATTTTAGTCAATGTGTTTTGTTATTTCGTTTTGCTTTTTCAGCTAAAGAGGTGAATTTATGAGTAGCATTAATTACCGAGATTTTATTACTATCGAATCAGGGAAACGAAATGGTAAGCCTTGTATTCGAGGTTTGCGTATAACGGTTCAAGATATTCTTGAGTATCTAGCGTCTGGTATGTCTCAAGATGAAATACTGGATGATTTCGATTATCTAACTAAAGAAGATATTCAAGCCTGCTTAGCTTATGTGGCAGATAGAGAAAAGCACACGCTGGTTATTAATTCTTGAAATTACTATTTGATGAAAACCTGTCGCCAAAGCTAGTTTCGGCTTTATCTACTGAGTTTCCAGACTCAAAACACGTTGACCGCGTGGGCTTGGGTAGTGAACCAGATAGCGAAGTGTGGGAATACGCAAAATCCAATGGTTTCATTTTAGTGAGCAAAGATTCTGACTTTCACGATAAAAGCACCTCACTTGGTCATCCGCCTAAAGTAATCTGGATTAGGCGCGGTAACTGTTCAAATCGTCAAATCGAATTATTACTGAGAAATAAAGTAGATATTATCAAGTCCTTTAATGATGATACTGAGCTATCAATTATTGAGTTCAATTAGACAGTGTGGGTTTAAAATTGCACGGGTGGCTGGCTGTTATTATTCTGATTGTTTTGCTGGTTCAAAGTACGAATATAAACCGATCCTTTCTTTGGTGCTTTCATCTTGGTTAATTGAGCAACTCCCTTAATCGTTTGATTTGAGCAAGCTATCGCCATCTTGGAAAACCGTTCAGCCTCGTTAACATGACCTTCAATCGCATGAGCATCAGCACAATTAGCGAATCTTGTAAAAAGGTTATTCAAGTTGATTACCTGTGAGCTAATTACAGCTTCCATATCTGATAAATCCCCTTTAATGACTTTCCGAGAAACGGCTAGTAATTCAGCCTCGTATTTTGCAATAGCCTGTGGATTAGACGCGCCAGACTGCAAGTTAGCTAATAATTCAGAATTGACTCTAGTTTGAGTTGTAATGCTGTCTGGATTGCTAATCAAATTGGTTTCTAGTTTTTTCATGATATTAGCCATTGTGTGTGAGATTTGAGAGCGATTGGTTTCTTAGTTTTTTGGTTTCTAAAGCTACGTTGATTTTGCATATTTTCTCTTTAATCCCGTAGATGTAAATACTTACACAAGATTTTAAAGCCCTATCAGCCTTGTCCTTTCCTGTTTCTGAAAGCTTATTGATTATTTTAAGAAGCTCATCTGGATTTATTGCATCAATCGGTTTATCGCCTAACTCTGGAAAGAGATAATTCTTAAAAAGGCTCATATTCCTCCCGCGCTGAAAATCAGGGAAACGGAGCGATAGCGAAGTGATGATTTTTAGTCCGCAGTAGGCAACAGGGAAATTTGCAGATTCGACGTGTGCGATAGCACGCGAGAGAAGCAAAAATTTTTTCCCGATAAGCCGTCAAGTCAGTGAGGTAAGTTTTAACGGAGCGGCTTTTGTGCGGAGTTGAAACTGGACGCAGATACCATCTCTCAGCACCAGATTCAAGTCATAATAAACTGGCTTGAACTTGATAAGGTCTTTGGTGTTTTATAACACCAAAACAGATATGCACTAATTTCCGCATCGCAGCACATAGTGCACTCATTTTAGATTTTCCATTTTTTAACAATCTTTGATTTTGTATTTTAATATCAGGGTTATGTTGCAGTGCTGAAATGGCTGCCATATAAAGCTTAGCTCTAATGACAGGGTTTCCCGCTTTAGATAGTCTACTTCGCCCTCTAAGGCTAGACCCTGATTCATTTTGTATCGGAACGAGCCCAATATATGCAGCACATTGCGATGCTGACTTAAATGTACGACTGCCAATGACAATCAGCATATACCTTGAAACAACAGGTCCTACACCTGGAATTGTCTGTAAAAGAGCATAATTATGCTTTAAATACGCGTATTGATTAATATGCATATCAATCAATCGTTCCAAATTGGTTTTCTCTTCATTCAGTACAGCTAATATCATCTTAATCGATTTCAACACACTCTCTGAACAAGGGTTTATACTTGATTTATCATAACGGTTTTTCTCACGCAAGCTATCCTTTTCTATGGCATCAAGACGAGAAGCTAATGCTTTAAGTATTCTTATTTCAGGTGCTTCTGGCTCCCAAGCAATGGGCTTTTGGGTTAAACCATAACGCGCTAAAACGACACTATCTTTCTTATCATTTTTTGAGCGCACACCTAAACTTTGCCCATAATATTTAATATGTGCAGGGTTGACAACGGACACTTTGGAACCTGTATTAAACAACCAATCAGCACATCTTTCATGATATACGCCAGTGGCTTCCATCACAAAATGATATTCTGGAGCTGTCGATTTTATATGCGTAGAAAGCCATTTGATTAAAGCAATAAAACCCTCTTCAGAATTAGAGATCACCTTAAACTTAAATCTATCAGGATTAGAGTCATCAATTAGAGCACAATCTAATTTATTCTTACTGACATCGATACCAATAATATACATAATAATATTCTCCTTACTACCCTTGTAAATACAGCCTTCTTTCCATAGTGGAAAGGACTTTGATACCATTCAGTACCAGAGAAATAGGAGCATGGACTTTATCTGCGTCACAGGTTTTTCGCCTCAGGACGGCGACAAGTTCTCATGTTCCTTGATATACTGACAGCTAATCAAATATATCAGACTGAGAGATACAAGGACGTACTGTGGCACTCGATTAAGTCGCCCGAGCGGAATGAATCTTTGGACATGGATGTCCCAAGGTGATATATAGCGAGGATGGCGAGCCAGTTTTTTTGATTCCAACTCACACCTCTAGTTTCGGCATATTGCAAAGTCACTTCACGAAAAGTAGGTGTCTGGGCTTTTTTGGTGAGCTTATCTTTTTTGCGTGGTGCTGGGTCAAAGCCTTGTCTCAGTTGACATATTATGTCATTGGCTTTTATGACAGCTTGGAATAAAGAAACTTTTGGGAAAACTCCAATTGAAATCGTATTCCTTTTGCCTTTGTATTTATAATCCCACCGCCAATACTTCCTGCTTGTTGGTTTGATTAACAGGTATAGATTCTCTGAAACGGTATATCTATAGGGGTTATCACGCCCTACTAGCTTGTTCATAGTGGATTCTACGGTATCATGTTTAGACATAACGGTACTTTGTGAGGCTTTGTATTATTTGAAATGACTATTGTATCTTGTTTTGGGGTTGCTGATAAGTATGTTTTTTGATTATTTATAAGTAATTTTTAGATTATTAAACCCTAGCTAGTTAAAGGCTTATAGGATATTTAAACTACCGTTTGTCTTTGTTTGTAAGTATTTTTTAGATTATTGATAAGTATGTTTTAATTTATTTATAAGTATGTTATTTATTATTAAACCATAGTTGTTTAAGTGGTTATAGGATATTAAAAGTACCGTTGTATGATAAACTACAAGGTCTTTCAATTGAAAATAACAGGTTTTAAATAATGAAAACTAAACAAGCTGATAAATTCAGAGAAGCTAGCGCGAGCTCCCGATGCTTTTCACGGTAGATACCAGCGATATAATAGCCAGCAGCACGCGCTGTGTTCTCAATATCAGCTTGACGGGTAAGGTCTTGTTCGTCCGTGCTGACACGGAGATAGATACGGGCAACTTTCATAGAATACAAGCCAAGATGGGTATACTTAAGTTGGCTAAGTATAAAGTGTTAGCCAAAAATAACAAAGCCGATGTAAATTGGCTAGCTCTTATTTGGCTATCTATATTAGCTAGATTTTTGTTGTGAACTAATCATTACCAATTGTCACCTAAGTAAACCTCTAAGATTTTGAAGCTACCATTGGCAAATATATATTTTCTATAGTAGTCATTGATAAATAGTTTGGTTGACCGGTTCATAACAGCCAAGAGCAGGCAAAGGAATAGTTTTTCTAATGAATCAATCCAGATCAAAATCTAGCGGACTCTTCGACTGTTTAATCGTCCTGCTTTGTATAGTATGCGTATAAATCATGGTCGTTCTAACATCACTATGTCCTAGTAATTCTTGAATTGTACGAATATCATAATTGGCTTGCAATAAATGACTGGCAAACGAATGGCGAAGCGTATGTGCAGTTGCCCGTTTAGTAATTCGGGCATCATTAACTGCCCGTTTAATGGATTTTGAAACGACTGATTCATGAATGTGATACCGCCGATGTTCTTTCGTTTCAGACAATAGAGTCAACGACTTGGCAGGAAAAAACCATTGCCAGATAAACTCTTTAGCAGCATTTTTATATTTACGATCCAATTGATCTGGCAAAAATGTACCCGAGAATTTTACTTTTAAATCAGCTTCATGAATGGCCGCCACTTTCTGTAACTGTTTTTGTAAGTCTGGAACAATGCTTTGCGGGATAGGTAGTGTTCTATCTTTTTTCCCCTTACCATTATGAATCGTGACTATTCCAGCATCAAAATTAAAGTCCTGCACTCGTAATTTCAGGCACTCAAAAAGCCTTAACCCACAGCCGTAGAGTAATTTAGCAACCAAATCGACCGGATCGTCTAAATGATCAAAAATAAGCTCAATTTCCTCCCGAGATAAAACGACGGGGATATAAGGTTTTCGCTTAGCCCTTACAACACCTTTAATTTCACCAAAATCCCGTTTAAGCACATGCTTAAATAAAAACAGCAATGCATTAAAAGCCAAGTTCTGACTAGCTGCAGAAACTTGTTTTTCAACAGCCAGAAAAGTCAAAAAATCAATCACGTCCTGTTGAGAAAGTTTTTGGTAATCCTTGCTTTTGGTAAAAGTTTGTAATTGGCGTATATACCCTCGGTAAGCTTTAAGTGTCTTTGGAGAATAATGACGAATTTTAATTTCATTAACCAGCTGATCAAACACAAAAACCCAACTGGCACCTGTATCCTCTAATATGGGTTTAACAGGTAATGAGTTAGAACTGTATTGATCATAAGGATGCTGCTGTGCAGTGTTTTGAACAACAGATGGCTGATTATTGTCATGCTCGCTATGCCTTAAAGTGGCATTTGGGTAGTTAACACTTTTATCTCTTGTTAAAGGTTGCTCAGAGCCTGTACGCATTTTAAAAAATAAAGAAATCGCATGTTTAGCCTGGTTTTGTTGCTGTTCAGATTGATTTTTATTCTGAAGTTTTTGTAGAAATAACGGCAAACTTTCCGAATGAAAAACGTCATGCTCGTACTTATGGCAAAAGTCCCAATAGAACCGTAGCCACTTTTTGTAAAAAGCCCGGTCTTTGTCGGAAAAAGTTTTATTTAGCAAAAGATTATCGAATTGCTGGTTTAAAGTTATTGGAAGTTTTAGCATTGCATGTTAATTTTACTGATTATCTTGCTATAAGTGTGTGTTATCTAGTTTAGTATAACAAGGATACATGCTTATTTCTTGCCAAATTATTTGGATTGGCGTATAAGATAACCATACCGAGACAATCACTTGTTGAACAAAACCGCTATCGCGGTAGCTTTCGAGCCTCCTCCCTTAGCCTTTAGCTTTTCTAATCACCTCTTCCCCCTTAAATTACTCGTAATAAACATCCATTAGTTTGATACTGAAATCTCCTTTTTAAATTGAATAAGGAGAATCAATATGACCCCTTTACGTCAAAAAATGATTGATCTGATGACTTTCAGACAATATGCGCCTAAAACACACCGGATTTATCTTAAAGCGGTGACCAGCCTCAGTACTTATTATCATCGTTCACCTGAACGGATCTGTTCCGAAGAAGTGAAGTCCTGGCTTATGGCAACAGCGGCTCAACGAAAATGGTCAGCCTCTACCGTGCATCAAACATTGATGGCTCTCAAGTTTTGTTATCACCATGTGTTGGAAAAAGAAGACTTTTTTCTTGATATTCCTTTACCTAAGCGACCTCAAAAGATCCCCGTATTACTGACTCAGCAAGAAGTTTATGCCATTTTGCAGGCGACACATCAGCTCAAACATCTCACACTTTTAAGCCTGTGTTATGGCTGTGGTTTGAGAGTCAGTGAACTCGTGGCTTTAACTCAGAATGATATTGATTCAGAACATTTATTGCTGCGAGTGGTTCAGGGTAAGGGAAGAAAAGATCGCGTCGTTCCTCTGTCAGCCAGTTTGTTGTCATTGCTGAGGGTTTACTGGCAAGCCTGGCACCCTAATCACTTCTTATTTTGTTCTTGTCAACAACAGAAAAAAGCACTGGGGGTCACCAGTGTGCAAAAAATGTTTACTAAAGCCAAACTGACTGCCGGTATTCAAAAAGTGGGAGGCATTCACAGCCTGAGACATGCCTATGCCACTCATCAACTGGAACACGGACTTCCGATTCATCAATTACAACAATTTCTGGGGCATAGTGATATCAGGATCACACAGAAATATCTCCATTGGATTCCCACTCGTTCTGAAGTCATGGCTTCTGACCTGTTAGCGGAGTTTGTCCCTGATGAAACCATTATGCGGACAAAACTGGAGGTGCAAGGTGACGCATTTTAAATCTACAGCAGCAGATATGGCTCAGGTTATTCAAGATTTCTTGCCAGTTTACCGTCAACACTACCAATTGACTCCCGAACAGGCCAGTGTTTGCCAAAGTATTATACAGTGCCAGACTGAAAGTCTTGGTGGCGAAGACAGTCAGTGTACAGCTTGTGGTTATGAACAACGGCTTTATCACAGTTGTGGCAATCGTCATTGTCCACGCTGTAAACAAAAGGCTTCAGAGCAATGGGAAGACAAACAACTGGATGCATTGCTGCCTGTTCGTTATTACCACTTGGTTTTTACCTTGCCTCATGAGTTAAACGGCTGGTGTCAATTGCATCCCAAAGAGATGTATTCACTCTTTTTTAAAGCCATTTGGCAAACACTTTCGCTGTTCTCCAGAACGCATAAACGTTTACGAGGGCAACTGGGGGTGACCTGTGTTCTGCATACCTGGGGGCAGACTTTACAACACCATGTCCATATCCATTGTCTTATTCCCGGTCTGGCACTTAAAGAAGGACAGGATGCCATTGAGACCACACAGAGTGATTATCTGTACCCCGTTAATGCATTAAAAAAAGTCTTTCGTGGCAAGATGGTTAGTCTGCTCAGAAGTGCCTATCAGCAAGGTCAACTATTCCGTATCACCCGAGCCAATGAGGTCAATAGCACCCTGGAGACAGTGATGAGTAAAAAATGGTCAATTTACATCAAGCCTTATTTGCAGAACCCTGAAACCGTAGTGAAATATCTTTCTCGCTATACGTACCGAATTGCTATCAGCAATTACCGGATTATAAAAGTTGATGAACACTTTGTTTATTTTCACTGGAAAGATTATGCCGATCACAATCGGAAAAAGATTATGAAGCTAGAAGGTATTGAGTTCCTCCGTCGTTTCCTGATGCATGTTTTACCCAATGGCTTTATGCGTATTCGACATTTTGGTTTTTTGGCCAACTGTGTTCGTCAGGTTCGCGTGAGACTTGTCCGTCAATTACTCAAGATAACAGGGGCTCTGTCAAGGCATATTAAAATGGTAAAACCCACTGAACCTGAGAAACTGGCTTGTTTATGTCCGGCCTGTCATCAAGGCAATATGCGAAGTATCTATCAAATCCCTTCATTCAAGCACCGACGACAACTGTTAGCCTAATCAATAGCTAAGTCCGACTGCTTTAAGGTGAAAAAAGCAACTTAACAGGTTGAGGGATTGTTATTGTCTATCGCACAAAAAAGGGACATAATGAGTCGCAGTAGATGATAAAAACCTGTGGTTAGACTTGATATATCGCTGTTTACTCAGAAAATACCTCTCACAGAGATTTAAGGAAACTCTCTTTCGCTTTAGTTATCAAAAAACAATTTCCTTTATATTAAAGTAGTGAGACAATCCAAGTGAATTTGTCCAACAAACATTTATACGTAATGCTGCGCACAACGTATAAATGCTAAGTAGTTATATGTCTTCTGCGAAGGCATCAGCGGAAAATAAACTCATTGCGGAAAGAGCTAAAGTTGATTACTGTGAAGCTAATTCGACTAAAATAAAGTCAGTTCGACGCGGTGAACATAATTCTGTGAAAAAGCTGGATTTGACGTGGAAAAGCAGGATGTTGCTATTTCAAAATTCATCGTGGGAATTAGGAAAAAGCGAAAAAGCAAAGTGACTTTCGATGTTTGCCAAACTTAGAGTGGAAAAAATAGGCTCGACAGTATGCCAAGGGCTTTTGAAAGAGCAAAAGCAGGGTTCTGATGTTTGCAAAATTGAATGCTGAAAAAGGAAGCGTGTACAACTGCCACACCATCGAAAGAGCGAAGAGCAAGAGAACAGAAGTAACGGAGCCTTACTTTTTTTGTTATAACGAGAAAAATCAACTTGCCTCAATTCTTCTTATGCAAAGTTCATCTTGCTGAGGCTAGTAAGCTTTTTTTCATAGTCCTGATGTGGAATACAGCAAGTTATTTTAACGTTATAGCCTTCTGCGAAGGTAAGTAGCGGAAAAGAAAATTGTTGAGGAAAGAGCGAAAGCTGAGTGCTATGAAGCTAGTTTCTGCTGAAGAAAATGAAGTCCTGATGCGGAGAACATAAGCTTGCGAAAAAGCAGAGTTTGAGGTGGAAAAATAGGATGCTGCTTTTTCGAAGTCCATCGTGGAAATCAAAAGCAGAAAGATCAAAAGCAGAAAGATCAAAAGCTAGTTTTGAGGTTTGCCAAGCTGGATGTGGAAAATGTAAGCTCGACAGAGTACGAACGACTACCTTAAAAATCTAATGGTTAAACAAACAAATGAGGCAGATAGGAAAAACAATTCAAATTTATCTTCCAGACGGAAACCCAAGGAGCTTAAAGATTGCTGAAATCACAAGTCGAACTGTATCCGCTATTTTGATTCCGCGCTCTATACTGGAAGAAGCAGCAAAAAGAGATGAGTTAAATAGCGTAGGTGTCTATCTTCTTTTTGGAAGTGAAGAGTCAAAACCGCAGGTTTATATTGGAGAGGCTGAAAATTGCCTAACTAGATTGAAGCAACATAATAAATCTAAAGATTTTTGGTCTCATGCTGTCGTCTTCATATCTAAAACGCACTATTTTACTAAAACCCATCTCTGTACACGACAAAAAATCAGCATCTAACTGATCCTCCATAAATTCTATTACCTGACAAAGCAGGACGGAGTAAAGACAGTATTTTCTTCACCTGTTTTTTCGATTGTGAAAAAATATTAAACAGCTCGGAACGAATACAATCTAAACCATACCTAAAGATGCTTTGTGCTAAACGTTGATGTGTTTTGGTTTTTATCGGTAAAACACAATCGTCTTTCCATTCGCCTACTTTATGAGACCAGCAAAAAGCAATAACAGGTAATACAAATAACTTTTTCATGCGGAGATAACCCACAACGCGCGTATCTTCAAGGTTAAACCCTCGGCCTTTTAAACACCCAAACAAGGTTTCAATTTCCCAACGCAGGCCATATTCTTCAATCGCATTCGGATTAAGGCTAGCATTAGCAACGATTAATAATTTCCCATCACTCAAGCGGAGGCCACTTAAATAGACTGAGCAAGCACCTAAAAGTCTTGCTTCATTAATATTAAGCCTCTCGCCGGGCTTTAATCCACGAAATAAATGGTCAACACGTAGACGATCACCCCGACTATTTACGGTATAACTATTATTACGAATCCGAATATTGAAAGGTATTTTTTCTTCAATGAGCCACCCCATCCATTTATCACCTATAAATTCACGATCCGCTAACAGCCCCTTAATCCTGTCCTGACCAAACTGGCTAATAAACCGTTTCATTAGCACGATTCTTTCTCGCCAATTAGAATTGCCCCGCTTATTCAAGGGTAGCCAATACACGGGAATGGCTGCGCCTTTATAGACAACGGCCAACACTAATAAATTAATGTTGGTTTTACCCCATTTCCAGTTGGTTCTATCCAATGACAAATAAAAGTCATTTTCGGTAAAACCAAATAACTTCATGATAAAACGAGCGATTTCATTGTAATCAAGCCAATGTTCACTAAAAAACCGTTGTATGCGCCTGTATCGTGATGAAACCAATGCCTTGCTAGGAAAAAATAGAGCCAATTGTGTCAGGTTTACTGTACCTACAACCATTATGGCTATTAGCATTCCTACAAAACATCCCATTCTTGCCTTGTTCCAATGAAAATGCTCGTTTAATATAGCGGTTAGTTCGTTGATCTGTAATTGTCCGTTATTCATGTTTGCCAAAACAAAAACCCGGTATTTAATTACATTTCAACGGGCTACATCAACCTTTTAAAATTTTTGTCATGTACAGAGAAAACCCATATAAAGTTTCTTGAATGGTTGTGCTTCGAAGTTGCATCAAAAGCAAATCGTTACTCATTAGAAAATAGTAACTCACCAAGCAAGCCTCATATTTCAGAATCGGTAGAAGCTGACTTATATGACAACTTTGAAACTATACAAATTCTGACTTCAACACTAGGGTACCCCGTTTTTGACGAGATCAAGAAGCCTAAAACTAAAGAAGTCATTGTTTGTAAGGGTAAGGATGCCTATGCTGAGGGCGAGTACACGGAAGATGGCATTATTATTTTCGAAAATTCTAAATGTAACTTAATAGAGTCAAAAACAGCTGGAAGCTGGGTTATAGGAATGAGAAACGACTTAAAAGAAAATGAAGTTCTTATCGAAAAAGATGGGGTGCTAGTTTTCACTAAAAATCATATCTTTTCATCACCTAGCGCTTCTGCTGCTGTTGTATTGGCTCGCAGAGCGAATGGCTGGATAGAATGGAAATTTAAAGATGGCAAAACACTTGATGAAGTTAAGCGTCAGAGTAATTAGCAAATCACAAAAAAAGCTTAGATGATTGCCTAGGGAATTAATGAGAAGAAGGTCAAAGACCTTTTAAAGTAACGAAGCTTTACTTATTTTGTTATAACCAAGTTAATTCAGGTTTTTTTAATTTACAAAAGGTAAATTGTTGGTGCATAATAACATCACATTAGAACCATGCAGAAGGTAGCTTAATGACAAGACAAAGCATTTCATTTACAACTCCAAACGATAACTGGCTAAAATCTCAAGTTGAAAGTGAGGAATACGCCAGCAAAAGCGAGGTTGTAAACGACTTAATTCGAAAAGCAAGAGCAGAACAAAACGAAATTGAAATAATTCGTGCCAAACTTATTAAATCTGAACAGAGTGGTTTTATTACCCAAACGCGTGAAGAAATCCTAGCTGAATTTAAGGACGAGCTGCGACATAATGGGAGACTATAAACTTACACCAGATGCCAAAGCCGATTTATGGCGTATTTATAATCATGGCCTTAAAAAATGGGGCGAAGCTCAAGCGGATAAATATTACAATGATTTTTTTGATCGTTTCGAGCAACTAGCAAAGCAACCATATTTATATCAACCTGTTGATTATATCCGCAAAGGCTACAGGCGCAGTGTATGTGGAGTTGATAGTATCTATTATCGTATTGAAGATAATACAGTCGAGATAATGAATATATTGGGGAACCAGAACACCAGCGAAGCACTTTAATAACTAAAAATCCCCACAGATAAAGGCAAAAGGCGTTACTTTCTCATTTTGAGAACAATAAGCGAAAGCAAAGCAGAGAAAGTAACGCCTGAAAATAGCCAAGCTTTTATAACTTGGCATTCAACCAGCCCTGTTCTTCTTTATGCGTAGTTTGTTGCGGAGAAAATAAGCCAGAGGTTTACCAAGTTCTGGATGTGAAACAGGCAGGTTAATTCATGGTTATAGCCTTCTGCGAAGGCATGTGGCGGAAAATAAGTTTGTTGTGGAAAGAGCGAAACTGAGTGCTGTGAAGCTAGTTTCTGCTGGAGAAAATGAAGCTCGGTGCGGAGAACATAAGCCTGTGAAAAAGCAGGATTTGACGTGGAAAAGTAGGACATTGCTTTTTCAAAGTTTATCGTGGAAATCAGGAAAAAAGCAGAAAGAGAAAAAGCGAAATTCTGATGTTTGCGAAATTGAGAGCTGAAAAAGAAAGTTCTGACGTTTACCACGCGATTAAAAAAGCGAAAAGCAAGAGAAGAAATTTGAATTTACTTAATGTTAATGAAAGCTTAAGAAGCATGCATCAAAGAAATAAATCAAAAAACTCTTTTGTTTTTAAATTGTACGATATATACTTATAAATATATATTATAATTTAGTGAGTTAATTATGCATCAACAAACAGCAAAAATATTTACCAACGGAAGAAGTCAAGCCGTTCGCCTACCTAAAGCGTTTAGATTTGATACCTCAGAAGTTTATATTCGTAAGGTAGGTGATGAAGTTGTCATATCTGCAAAAAAAGCATCATGGGAAGATTTTTTTAATAGAAAAAGTACATTTGGTGATGATTTTCTAGCTGAAAGAGATAATGATGTTCCCCAAGAAAGAGAATTATTTTAATGATCATGCTTGATACGAATATCTGCATTTATGTGCTAAAAGAAAGACCTATTGCAGTATTAAAGACTTTTGAAGCTACGGATAATATACATATTTCATCAATAGTATATGCAGAACTATGGTCAGGTATTGAAAAAAGCCCATTAAAAATTAAAGGCGAAAGAAAAGAAGAATTATTAGAGTTTTTGTCATTAATCACTACTCAAAGCTGGGATGAGTCAGCAGGTCGAGAGTATGCTAAGCAACATACTTATCTAAAAAAGAACGGAATTATGATTGGTAATATGGATTTATTAATTGCATCTCATGCCAGGAGCCTTAATACTACATTAATAACAAATAATGTACATGAATTTGAAAGAGTAGAAGGGCTAAAAATAGAAAACTGGGCATGATATGCTGGAAAAGAGGGAGGTAAGTTTTGCATTCTATGTGTGGGAGAAAAAATATGATACTTTCCGTAAGTTTTTATAACCAAAAAATCAACCAGACGAGCTGGTTATTTTTGCGTTATGTTTTCGCAAGGTTATATGTAACATTTTAAGAAGCAATGAATTGTAAATTGTTTCAACCAGATTGAAACACTCACGTTCATGTTATAAAATATACACATGAAAATATATATGGATAATTGCTGTCTCAATAGACCCTTTGATGACCAATCAAGTCCACGTATCCATTTGGAATCTGAAGCAATAAAAACAATTATCACTTTAATTGAAAAAGAAACATGGGAGCTACTTTCTAGTGATGTACTAATGTATGAAATATCAAATACATCTGATGAAAAGAGACGCAGAAATTTATTAGGCGTCAATAGCATGGCCATTAAAACCATAAATTTAACAAGTATGATTAAAGAAAGAGCAAATTACTTTGAAAATTTTAGGCTGCAAGCTTTCGATGCATTACATTTAGCCTGCGCAGAGAATAATTCAGATATATTATTAACAGTAGATGATCGGTTTATTAAAAAATCAAGTAAAATTAGTGATCTTAAGGTAGAAATTAAGAATCCTTTGCAATGGTTAGAAGAGGTCTTGTAAATGAGTGTAGCAAACTACAAAACTGATTATGAAATTCAGAAAACAGCTTTTGATGTATTACATAAACAGCTTGGAATCTCTAACCTTATTCGATTCATGCAACAATATGATAAAGGATATGGCAATTACACAATTGATAGAGATGAGTGGCAAAATAACTATACAGTAGACAGTTTATTTACTGAAATTGAGGCTAATAAAACTGAGCAAAATGTTAAAAAAACATAACAATGCGCTCCAACGGACTTCCCAAAGCGTCGCGGTTTTTGCATACGCAAAAAACCTCACCCCTTTGGGAAGCCGCTGAGCTTAGCGTTATATACCTTCTGCGAAGGCACGGAGCGGAAAATAAAATTGTTTCGGAAAGAGCGAAAACTGAGTGCTGTGAAGCTAGTTTCTACTGGAAAAAATGCAGTCTAAATGCGGTGAATATAAGCTTGCGAAAAAGCAGGTTTCTGAAGTTTTCAAGGTTGTGTGCGGAAAAAGGAAGCTCTACTGAATGCCAAGGGATTTAGAAAGAGCAAAAGCTAAATTCTGATATTTACAAAACTGATTGCCAAAAAAGAAGTTCGGATTGTCTGGGCTTTCATTTATTATTTTATCAACCAAAGAACATTTGTTCCTTGCTGATATCTAGACTAATCGATATAGTCTGCTTAGAATTAAATATTTATTTTGTAATTTTGAACAGGAAAAGCTAATGACAACAGTAGAAAGTATTGAAAATAGGGTTGAAAAACTTTCACTAAAAGAATTATCGGAATTTCGGCTTTGGTTTGCAAAATATGATGCAAATGCCTGGGATACACAAATTGAAGCAGATGCAGTCGCTGGAAAACTGGATGCTTTCGCACAAGAGGCACTTGCAGAATACGAGTCAGGGAAGGCACGAGAAATTTGAAACATTATGCATCTACCAAATTTTGGGGATATTTCAATTCTTTACCATCTGAAATTCAAAAACTTGCACGTCAAAATTACTCGTTGCTGAAAGAAAACCCATCACATCCATCTTTGCATTTCAAAAAAGTCTGTCATGGTCGTTACCGTAGTGTTCGTGTTGGGCTACATTATCGAGCAATAGGTATTCCAGTACCCGATGGTGTACAGTGGTTTTGGGTTGGAACACATGCTGAATATGACAAATTATTAAGTTAGTGAAATCGAAAAAAAGAGAAAAGCAGAGCAGAGAAGCTAAATCTGAGAACTTCCAAGTTCTTATAACTTGGCATTCAACCAGCCAGGTTATTCATATGCGCAGTTTGTTGCGGAAAAAATAAGCCAGTGGTTTGCCAAGTTTCGGATGTGAAACAGGCTGGTTAATTCATGGTTATAGCCTCCTGCGAAGGCATCAGCGGAAAAGAAATTTATTGTGGAAAGAGCGAAAACTGAGTGCTGTGAAGCTAGTTTCTGCTGGAGAAAATGAAGCCCTGATGCGGAGGACATAAGCTTGTGAAAAAGCAGAGTTTGAGGTGGAAAAGTAGGATGTTGCTTTTTCAAAGTTCATCGTGGAAATCAGGAAAAAGCAGAAAGATCAAAAGCAGGCTCCTGATGTTTGCAAGGCTGAGTGCGGAGAAAATAAGCGTGACAGCCTGCAAGGCTTTTTGAAAAGAAAAATCAAGAGCAAAAGAAATTAGAGAGTAAACTGCTAGTTTACTGATGAATTTATAACAAATCTGTTCCACCTGACAGCAGGTCGATACTGCGCAAGTAACTCGGATGTTTATCAGCGTACATCATGCTTTCGTAGGTTTGATGTATATCCGCTGACAGGTGAACAGCGCGTTATAGCCTTCTGCGAAGGCACGTAGTAGAAAAGAAAATTGTTGCGGAAAGAGCGAAAGCAGAGTGCTGTGAAGCTAGTTTCTACTGAAGAAAATGAGGTTAGGCGCGGAGAACATCAGCCTGTGAAAAATCAGGATTTGACGTGGAAAAATAGGAGGTTGCTTTTTCAAAATTCATCGTGGAAATCAGGAAAAAAGCAGAAAGAGCAAAAGAGTTGAAGCTGATCGTGTTGTCTGAAAGTTTGACTTAAAAAAGTTAGGGCGGATGTGGAAAGCATAAATCGCCGGAAAAGCAAAGTTATGACATAAATTGAAACACAGATTAATATTTAAACCCATGTCGTAAATTCAAGATCGAGACAAAATCAATTTTGAGAAAAGAGGATGTCACTTTTTTAAAGTCCGTTGTGGTAAGCAGAAAATTGTTTATTATTGTATAGTTTGAAATATGTAGGTTTGCAATGGACACTGAAGAGAAACAATATAAACTAAAAAAAAATGCACTAATTTTGGATGGGACAAAGTTTCTCCTTGGCACTTTATTACTTGGGTTCATTACAATTTATTTACCCCGCATAGTAGAGTCCTCTAAGATTCAAACTCAAAAAACACAGGAGAGAGATTTTATCTGTGAATTTATTAAGTATGCTCTCGTAGAAGATATCGAGACACGTTTACGTTTTTCCCACTATTTTTCAAAAGTTACCACAAATCCAGAACAACGAGCTATGTGGGCAGCTTATCATACTGAGTTAAAGGAAAATAATGAAAAAAATAAAACTAAGAGTACTGAACTTCTATCCAAAAAAGCGAATGCTGCCAATTTTGCTTCTGGTATGAAATTGAATGAGATTGATAAGAAATTAGAAGAAATTGAAGTGCAGTCTTTACCTCTTGAAAATTAGAAGCAATTGAGGGGGGAATTTGCATGCTTGACCGATGGAAAAAAGAGTGCGGATTATAAGACCTTACAATAAAGCAGATAAGAGCAGAAAACCCATGACAAATAATGTTTTTGACTGGTATAAGCTTATTTGCGACCTTGGTGACAGAGAGGATACCGATGGGAGAGACCTCTTTTTCATGATGACAAAGCTTCACTTAGTAATCATCGCAGGAGTTCTGGCACTCGGGTCGTATGCAATAACTAACGAACAGCCGAACATCATGTATCTTGCTGCCGTTATGAGCTTTTTTGGAGCTTATAATTCATTCGCCTGGCAGCGGCAATATCGCTCGCACTCAGAATGGGAATCCCGATGGAGAGTTATCGCCGCAAAGTTCGAAAATACGGAACTGTTCCGCAATGCTGTTGGTGTAAAAGCAGAAGAAGTTAGCCTTTGGTCTGATGAGGAAATCATAAAGAGGATTGGCCCAGATGCGAAACCAGAAGGAATACATGCATCTATGTATCTTCGGTTCATCAAAAGTTTTCTCGTACTTTACATTATACTGTCCATCGGTTGTATTGGGTTTCTGATTTTCTAGCTCATAAATTGAGTGCATCCGAGTGGTTGCCTCCACTGGATAATTGAGGCTGAAAAGAATATGTTGTTGAACCGATAGAAGTTGAGTGCTGTGACTCAAGGTTCGATGTGAAAAAATGGCTTAAATTCTTTCCAATAAAACTTGACCATTACACTAGGAAAGACTCATGCTAGATAGAGATATTGATAAGTTTACGTTAGGGACTTCTGATATTACTCCCGTTTTTTGGACCAATAGCAGCGCATCAGACTTTTTTATGGTATTCCAGAGCGCCAGCGTATTCTAAACGGCTTGGTTTCACGCTTACGTGTTGATTCTTCGGAGGATGGGTATACCGTTGTTTACGGATACTTTGATATAGACGGTTGGATTTCCTATCCCTTAACCTTGCTATTACTACAAGTTGCAGCTACAAACAATAGAAATAATGATTAATGCTCTAGAAATACACGACGTCGAGAACGCTGTCCCACCAACACTCGCGGAAAAAATTCGGGTCTTATTGATTTACTTGATCTATGCACTGATTCTTCTCGCAGTTTTGCCAGCTATTCTAATCCTGTTGTTTCATTATATTCGCGAGAAGCTTGCTGACTATCAGCAAAGCGAAAGTAAAAAGCCGCATCATTATCAGATGAATCAGCCAGCTCCGTTGCTGTCCCTCTCTGAAGTGATTCTGTCTTCAAAGCTGAACAAAAGCCCCCACGTTAAACACGAGAAATCATTGCTCGATGATTTAAAAGAGCCCAGAGATTACTTTGTTACGATAATGCCTCTGGAGCTATCAAAGGATTCAGGCATCGTTCTGCATGAAAGAGGAAGCCCCAAATTAGTAGTGCGAAGTATTGACCCACCATTTCTGACTGACTTTGCTTCAATTCCTATGGGAGCAAAAACCGGGGCTTACACCAGGGCGGCCATCGTTCACGACTGGGCCTATTCGTATTACCCAATGCGAACGGGCAAAGGCAGGAAAATTTGTGATCTGGAAATGCTCAATATTATGCGAGCAGACCGGTGCCAACCGTTTAAGCGCGCAATCATTTATTCGGGCCTCCGGTTATTCGGGGGTATGGCTTTTCTGAAAGCACCAGCGAGACGCCGAGAGAATAATAAATTTATTGAATCGGTCGAGTACAGAAAGATCCACGCTGACCTGCTTAGCCACTTATTCTTCTACATTACCGGTTACTTCGAAGGTTATGGGATAGTTAAGGAGGGTGCCGGAGAGAGATTTTCTCGGGAGTTTGATCACAATAAATTAATTTCCGAAATCTATGGCTCCCGCTAGGCAATTCAGGGCCGCGGGTTGGTTTAGCGTTAGGCATCAGGGTAGCTATGAATAATCGGGGTCAGAGTAGAATGGCACTTACTTAAGGTATAAAATTAATATAATTCAATACCTTAATGTGGCTATAACAAGCAGATAAATAAGTTTATCCTCTTTTTCTATCCAGGGTTTTCTAATTCAAATGCAGTTATCATGGTATTTTCTTAAATTTACATGAGCTGTAAGATATTAATTTAATTTAAATAACTCGTTAAGTAAGTGCCATTCGGGTCAGAGTAAAAATAAATAATAACCGATACAAACCAATTCATCTCTTAATATTTATCATTAAGAATGGTAATATTCAGTATGAAAATTTATTTAGACAACTGTTGTTTTAACAGACCATTTGATGATCAATCTCAACTTAGAATTTTATTGGAATCTGAGGCTAAACTAAGAATACAAGAAAATATTCGTTCAGGAACATTTGAGCTGGTTTGGTCATATATATTAGATTATGAAAATAGCCAAAACCCATTTCGAGAAAGACGAGAACAAATTATAAAATGGAGAACATATTCTGACGAAGATATTGGAGAAAGCGAAGAAGTTCTAAATATTGCATCTATGATTATGAACCATGGAATTAAAAAAATGGATTCATTACATTTAGCTTGTGCTATCAAAGCAAATACAGATTATTTTTTAACAACTGATGATGGTGTAATCAAAAAAGCAATACACATTCAGAATATACAAATCGTTGACCCGATTGGTTTCATTAAAGAGGTTTCAATATGATTACTGATACAGAAATAAAATCAAAAGGTGTTCAGATTCTTGCAACACACCTTGGTGATGTTGAAATGGAGCGGTTTATTGCACTTATCCAAAGAGAGCCTTTTGATTACACAAAATGGCATCAAAATATGGATGATGATATGAGTCTTGAAGAATTAAGTCGAAAAGCAATGTCTTTACGAAATAAAACATCTTAATTGGAAAAAGAAAAACAGAGCACTACATCCTGAAAAATTCTCGTGGAGAACATAAGCCTGACTACTACCACAATTTTTATAACCAGTCGTTCAACCCGCCGAGCGGGTTAACTCGGCGTTATAGCCTTCTGCGAAGGCACATAGCGGAAAAGAAAATTGTTGCGGAAAGAGCAAAAGCTGAGTGCTGTGAAGCTAGTTTCTGCTGAAGAAAATGAAGCTCGGACGCGGAGAACATAAGCTTGTGAAAAAGCAGAATTTGACGTGGAAAAATAGGACATTGCTTTTTCAAAATTCGTCGTAGAAATCAAAAGCAGAAAGAGCAAAAGCGGGTTTCTGATGTTTGAAAAACTGAGTGCGGAGAAAATAAGCGAGACAGCCTGCAAGGTTTTTGGAAAGAAAAATCAAGAGCAAAAGAAAAGAGAGAGTAAACTGCTAGTTTACTGATGAATTTATAACAAACCTGTTCCACCTGACAGCAGGTCGATACTGCGCAAGTAACTCAGATGTTAATCAGCGTACATCATGCTTTCGTAGTTTTGACGTTTATCTGCTGACAGGTGAACAGCGCGTTATGTTTTATAAGGATATTTACCAGAATTCAATATCCTAAACTTGTATTTTATAGCACTAAGTGCTATATTTAGACAATGAGGGAATTAATGACAAAGCAATTTTCAAAATGGGTATCCAGCCAGAATATTGCAGAAAATGGACTTTCCGAAGCTCTATCAGAAATCCAATCAGGACAATTTGAAGCGAATCTAGGTGGGCATCTTTACAAAAAACGAATACGGTTTGAAGGGAAAGGCAAAAGTAGTAGCGGAAGAGTAATTATTTGTTATAAAAAAGAAGACAAAGCAATTTTTATTCATGGGTTTTCTAAAAATGATAAGTCGAATTTATCAAAAAATGAACTTATTGCCTTCAAAGAGTTCTCTAAAGTTTTATTAGGGCTTTCAGAAAAAGAAATAATTCTAGCCATAGAAAATGGCGATTTTATCAAGGTGAAATAATGAGAGATTCAATTGCAGAATCAATAACTAATACAGTAGCAGATTTGAATAAAAGTGGCTTAGTTGATGATATAACCATGAAGAATATAGAAAGCCTATGTCTCCCCAAAGTTAAAGAATATAGCCCAGAAAAAATAATTTCAATAAGGAAAAATTTAAAATTAAGCCAAGCAGCTCTTGCAAGTGTGTTTAATATCAGTCCTTCAACCGTTCAAAAGTGGGAGAGGGGCAATAAAAAACCTACTGGAGCTTCAAAAAAATTATTAGATATAATTGAAAGAAAAGGGTTAGAGGCTTTAGTATAAAAACATAACAATGCGCTCCAGCGGACTTCCCAAAGCGTCGCGATTTTTGCATACGCAAAAATACGCGCCCCTTTGGGAAGCCGCTGAGCTTAGCGTTAGAGGTGGTACTAGGCATTGAACTCAGATATGGATAAATATATTAAAGAAATTGATGTGGCTATTATTAATCATTTTAACCCTGATGAAAGTGACTTACATTTATTGGCTAGAAATGTTGTTATAAACGGAGGAAAGCGAATTCGCGGATTACTTTGTTTGCTATCTTGCGAGTTAGTAAGTGGTAGTTATTCTAAAGCTGTGTTAATAGCTGCTGGATATGAGTTTTATCATGCTGCTGCATTACTTCAGGATGATATTATTGATAATGCCGAGTTTAGAAGAGGCGAAGCTTCTGTACATAAGAAATATGGAATTAATACTGCTTTATTAATATCGGATTTTCTTTTGTTTGAGCTGCATAACATATTAGCTAAATACTCAGAAACTAATGATAAGAAAAAAATATCTTTAATTCTTAATACATTTGGGAAATATGCCCAACAGACTGCACTAGGAGAATATTTAGATATTCAGCTAGGAAAAAACGAAAATATCAACTTATCTGATTATATTACGATGGTTTCATATAAAACAGGTGCTCTATTAGTAGCTTCTGCTGTTACAGGTGCTATAGTCGGTGATGCTACAAAGGATGAGATAACAATTCTCTGTGGCTATTCTGAGAATCATGGTATAGCATACCAAATATATGATGATATATTAGATGTAATAGGAAATCCAGATACACTCGGAAAGCCTATTTTTAACGATATTAATGGGAGGAAAAAGAATATTTTAATTATACATATTTTACTTCAATTAGATAAACTAAACGATAAAAGAAAAATTATTGTTGAAAATATTATTAGGGAAAAAAGTACTAATGATAGTGATAAAAACTATATTTTAACTCTTATTGATGAATTCAGCTCTATTGATTATGCCAATAATCTTGCTAATAAATATTCTAATATTGCTTTAGACAAATTAAAAAAATTAGAAGATTCCAAGCCAAAGCATTTACTAATTGAATTATCATCTTATCTATCAACTAGATATTATTAACTTTTTTCTAACGAAACGTTCCAGCGGACGTTTTGCCGCCGCGCTTTTTTGCCGAGGCTTTTGATTTGCGCGGCGGCTGAACTCTGCGTTATATGCCTCCTTCGAAGGCATCAGCAGAAAATAAATTCATTGTTGAAAGAGAAAAAGTTGAGTACTGTGAATTTAGGTTCGATGTGAAAAAGCTAACGCGGACGTGGAAAACATAAGCCTGCGAAAAAGCAAAAGCGAGTGTTGATATTTGCCAAACTGGGTGCGGAAAAAGTAAGCTCGACTGAATCCCAAAGGATTTAGAAAGAGCAAAAGCAAAATTCTGATGTTTGCCAAACTGAGTGCAGAAAAAGAAAGTTCTGACAATTGCCACACAACCGAAAAAGCGAAGAGCAAAGAATAGAAGAAATGGAATTTGCTTATTTTTATAACAAGACAAATCAACTTGCCTTAATTCTTCTAATGCAAAGTTCATCTTGCTGAGGCTAGTAAGCTATTATTCGTAGTCCTGACGTTGAACACAGCAAGTTATTTTATGGTTATGTGATGAAGAAAATGGATATTCCAGACATAAAATTTAAATATTCAACTCTTGATGCAGAAGGTATTGAGGTCATAGAACTTAATGAACTCTATCACCGAAGGTCAAAAATGGATCATGACCCAAACAAGCCACATCGAGTTCATTTTTATTTGATGTTATATATTGAACAAGGAGAAGGTACACATTTTATTGATTTTAAGCATTATCCTTTCACAAGAGGTAGTTTCATTTTTATCAATAATAACCAAATTCAGGCGTTTTCATTAAATAATGAAATAAAAGGCGAGGCGGTTCTTTTCACTGAAACATATATTGAGAAGATTCAAACGAACATGAATGTGTCGGCTTTTTCACATAATCATCTGAATATTTCCCATTGCCCTGTCTTTACACCTAGCCCACTATTAACAAGCAGTTGTGTATCACTGCTTTCTGAAATAAAAAAAGAAATGAAGCATGAAGAAAAAAATAGTCTGATAATTATGCTTTTATATTCATCATTGTTCATGATGCTTGAGCGTGGTAAACCCAATTCATACACAACTAAGTTGAGAAAATATCAGGTAAAACAATTTAACTGTTTTACTACATTGCTAGATAAAAAATTTACAGAGAAAAGAGATGCTTCTTATTATTCAGAAGAGTTGCATATCACGTATAAAACTTTAAATAATCTATGCAAACTAACGACCAATCAAACTGTAAAACAGTTAATTGATGCACATACAATAATTGAAGCAAAACGACGTTTAATATTGGAAAATAAACAAGTACAAGAAATTGCTTATGATCTTGGTTTCGAGGAGGTTAGCAACTTCGTCAAATATTTCAAAAAACATACTCTGCTCACACCATTACAGTTTAAAAATACGGGTAAAAGTTAGAGATCTACCATTTTTAGGATGACATCGACCTATCGAAAGTACCGGAATAGAAAGTAGAATGTAGTCTCAATAAAACTGAAAAGTTTTAAACAATGAAAGCAACTATTTTGGCTACTAAATTGAGTGCTGAAAAAGGAAGTTCGGATGCTTGCTTGCCACGCCATTGAAAAAGCCAAGAGCAAGAGAACTGGAGAAATGGAACTTGCTTAATTTTTGACGCTTCAATCAGATATTTTCTAAGCCCATATCGTCGCTCCGCTCATGAACTTGAAAATACACCTGAACTCGGTGTTAGGTTTTTCAGGAGTGTCCGATTTCGAACCATAGCTGCCCCCTTCCCCCCCCCACAGTAGGAATGATTAATGTTACTACGATCCCTATTATTATCGATTCTTACACTTACTTTTAGCCACCTTTATTTGAAAATTAGAGACTACAACTCTTCTGATATATGAGGGGATGGTAATATCTCACATCTTTTTAGCAATCGATAGTATATGGTAGTTCACAAGAGAATTATTCCTGTAAGGTAAAATTATTCTAGGGAAAGGACCTTTATTCTTCCTAGCGTGGTTTCCACCCACAACCAAAATTGGATGGGCAGTTTACTAGTTGAATACGCTTGGGTTTTTTGAATCTTCTTCGAAAAATTCGAAGAAGTTACAGACAAAGAATCTATACTCTTGGACATTATTAGACAGATCTAAACTTCGAACCATAGGAGAGAACAATGTTTCAATATCCAAAAGTAATTATGGTGATGCCGATTGTACTAGCGGCGTCCTGCACCGAAATCTTAAACACCCATTCCTCTGGTGCCGGACCGGCGGAGCCTGGATCGCTGGTCGGGTCGCCTGCGGGTGACTCCGTTGCCTCTCAGGGCAACGTGATTTTCAACAGCGGCAATATGAATCTAGCGGTGAATGGCTCTACGCCTGCGCCACGCGTCGATCTGGTGCCAGGTAGCAAGCCACATAACACCAGCGAATACAGCCTGCAGTTCTCTGGCGTCAAACTAACCATCACCGACCAGCCAGTTCTGGCCATCGACGCTATCGACGACGGCGGACGGATCGCTTGCGGCTTGGAGATTGCGGGCGGCGAGTTCCGCCTAATAGGAGGCGCGGGATCAGTGATCGCCGATACCTACACTGGCGCCGCCGATGAGCACCGTATCCTTCTCCGGATGGACAAGGCTAGCGACCGTTGCTTTGTACTAATCGAGCAGGTTACTCAGGGAACTGACGACCCACCGATCAAGCCGGCAACGAATGCGAATGTGCCTTTTATAAACGCCGGTTTCGACGAACTTGACCGAGTCCGGGTGCAGTGGGAGCAGACCTCGCCAGAAGATGCTACGCAATACTTTCTTGGCCCAACAGTGATCACGAAGCGTAATTGAGAGGCCGCCACACCATGAAGATCATATATGGTTAGGGTTGTATATCTCTCGCAGCTCTATGTGAATTATTGAGTGGAAATCAGGGGAGATATGAAATGATCAAGACAGTACTTTTTTATTGTCTCAGATCGCTAGTTCAAAACTATGCACTTTCAGTGCAAGGCTTTAGCTGCTACTCAATTGTTGTTTAGAGTTACGAGAAAATTGAGATAAAACATTATCATTTGTTTTTTTTATGGGATTAATCTTTGTCAGTTTTAGACAAAGTTGATATTTCTTGTCTCCCTCTATTTGTAATGAAGTACATACGGGAACGACTTTCAGTCGTTTTAAAAACAACCTATGGACTTTCAGTCCATAGTGGTTGAGTTTGGTGATTGGAAAAGAATATTAATAATTACTCTATTAGGACTTTTTATTGGTTTTATTGCTGCACCAGAAATTGAGCCGAGGGCATTTAAAACTGCTTGGCTAGTTCAGTTAATTAGTGGGATATTTTCTGGCGGTATTTTGGGTTGATTAGCACCATTTTGGGTAAAACATGTGCAAATTCCATAAGCCAACTTATGCACCACACAAGATCTCGCAACCCTTGACCTATCGGGGCGCTGGTGAGCTCAGATCAAGGTGGAAACAGTCGTTTGCGGCTGAGCGCACTTATGGAGGAAGACAAAGAACCGTTCTTACGGGATCATGCCCAACGGCTTCTCGATAGAGTGGTATCCAAGTTATCTAAAGGCGATTAGGCGTCTACGGCTCGATAATAGGCGCATGGCTGCGCCTGTTGCTACAAGAGTTCTTGCGCGGATTTCATTGCGTGTTGCCGTCTAGGTTTTCCGGTGGATAGACAGCCGTCAAGCTTGATCCTTGCTGTGGTTTTTGCGGCGTAACATTTTTAAACCGAGGTGACCCATGTTTAATAGCATCTTCCAGATTACCGATAGTTTCATTCAACGTGTTTTCAACGAATTGCGGCACACCGCGCGACCCTTCATTCAACAAACATTAGATGAGGTCGAACCCATTGTTATTTCAGACGATGTCAGCGTCCAGGTCGTTGTAAACGTCCCCGACGACGAGATCCCGGTTGTTCTAAACCCTGAAGACCAGACCATAGAATTGCGAATTTTCGACATTCCCGCGCAGCTTAAAATCGCGGCTGGCCTCGCGGATGAAGATATCTTGCATGATATGATTGTCTCTTACCTGGTCAGTCTGCCCATCACGAGTCGCGAGACAGATAGCCGCGTGCAGGTTGGTAGCGATCCTGAGAATTTCGATGAAAACACAGTACTCGCTACTTTGGAAACCGGGCATCCGCTTGCCGATGATCAAGTGTTGTTGAGTCTTTTGAACCGGCTTGTGCAAGACCTTGCCATCAATGGTGGTCTCCCGTCGTCTTTGAAATTCGAAAATGTCCCTTTGGACGATTTTCCGCTCGAAATCTCGACCTTCATCCGCTTCATCAACAATAATGGAGACCCAGCCGGGCCGATTGTTCGGATGGAACCCACGGACAGTTCGAACCGCTACACGCTGATTATCCCTCTAGAAATCTGGGCGAATCTGGAAGTTACGGGAACTGATGTCGCGCTGGAACATGCGCAATTTGAGGCAGATCTGCGTATGGAAATGCCCGTTCTGCGTCGGTTCAACCCTATAAATACGCAAGCTGCTGGGTTCACTGTCTTCATCTCTCAAGGTGACCCTGAACTGGTTATCACCAACATTGTCGAGGGTGAAGACGCGCTTAATGATCCGACGAACCGTGTCGCCCTCGAAGCCTTCGTGCAAGAACAGGTAACGGCTATCCTGGTGGAACAGGGTGATCAGGTAATTGTTAGTCCCAGCTTGGATGAGCTTACCGCTATTTTGCGAGATGTGATGCGCAACGCGATCATAGCGGACGGTCGTTTCCTTGAACTATGGGGGTCTGAACGATCTCAGGAGACGAACACAGTTACGGCCAGGATTCTTGATGGCGTGCTGGCCATCGGGATCAATGGCAGCCCGGGAGCAAACTTGTTTTCGGAAGAACCATTTGTACCCGACGGTCGCGATTTTGCCGTGCGGCTGAACGGCGATGCTCTACTGGAGGAATTCGACGCACTGCTAGTGGCACCCGACAAATATGAGGATGTCGAAGGCAAATTGCGCGTAGGCCAGATCACCTTAGAGAACCAGACAGAAATTCAAGTGGTCGATTTCAAGGCCGAGACTGGCACCGTGCGTGCCAATACGCGGTTTCGGTTGAACGATTTTGTCTACACCGTAAGCGTCGACACCGAAATTGAAGATAACGCAACCACCTTTTCCTTCACGCCGGGGTTGCGGAATGACGCGGTTGCGGGTGACCGTGTGCGGATCGAATTTGGGGTTGGCCTGCCGCTTACCGAGGATGCCGGCGGAAATGACAGAACCTTCCGAATTAATGACGACCTTACTGCCTCGTTGGAGGATGGTTTTATCAGGCTGAAGGGGACCGGTCGGTTGCGCCGGCCGCATGCCATAATCCGAAACATTGATGCCGATATTGAAATGCGGCTTCGTCTGCTGTGGGAAAGCACTGCAAAAGTTGCAGGTGGCAACCAGAATGGTGACACGCTTGATGTGGATGAGGTCACTCCTAAACTGCGGATTTTTCCGGACAATTCGTTGGTCATCGTCGATGGCACTCGTGACCCTTACCGACTGACAAACCAAGCTGTAGTGTCCGATCAAAGTGCAAGCCTTGATCTGTCGCTCATGCTGGACGAGACGCCAGATGACAATGCATTCGTATCGTTGCGCTGGTTGCGGATCGGGCAGGTTTCAGGAGCTACGCAAGCGGGCAACACTCTGCGGCTGCGCAACATGACCGAAGGCCAGGGGCTGATACCGAAAGGAGCCGTGGTTAAGGTTGGTGGCAAAAATTTTGTCATTGATGCTGATGCGCCGATCGAAGCCGGTGATCGCGCGACGCTAACGCTTGCGAAAGCGTTGTCTGATGAATTGGAAGATAGCCCGGAAAACGACTCAAATGTCTCTCTCTTTAGCGGCTGGTTTGGGCGGGCTACTGTAGACGGAGCGGACCAGACTGGAAAAACGCTGGAAATCTCCGACATTGTCAGGACCTTGCCAGACAACACCGCCCTGACCATTGCTGGAATGAAGGGGATATTTCGCACCCAGAGTACCGTCGATATTGTCAATGATCAGGCAGAAGTGACTCTGTCGCATGATGCGATCGAAACGCTGGACGATATCCTCGATAATGTCGATCCGGATGAGTTGTGGATCCGCTTGGGACAACCGAAAGAGAATGTGTCGGTTCGTCGCCGTTCTGGGGGGCAAAGCGTTGCACTTGAACGGGTGGGTGACGCCAAGATCGAATTGCAGACCCCGCTTGATGGCATACTTGGCTTTCTCATCGGTCTGGTGACGGCGCTTATTCTACCCGGTGGCAGTTTGATAAGACTACTGGGAGGACTGGCGGCCGGACTTCTGGTTCGGCGCTTGTTGCGCAAGGCCCTTCAAGACGAGGCTAATGGGCTGGATATCAATGAGCTGGTGGATTTGCCCATTGATGACAGGCTTGAGGGGCTGGGCATCCTGCTGGATGCGATATTCAACAATCCCGTTGAAATCATGCCTGACGGCATCACGATGGCGGGCACTGCTCTGGTGTCCAGCGTCTTTCCAGACATTGCTGAAAGCCGTGCACGGGTCTTAGGTTCATTCACCTTTGACGCCGGCACGATAGGGCAGCTTTCGGGCACAGGGCCGGTACCGCTGACCGACCAGGCTTGGCTGTCTGGCAATGGTGCGGTCCTGAACGGATCCACGCCGAGCCATACCTATCCTCAGCGCGGTTTCTTTATCGCGGATTACTCGGTGTTGGATGATCGGCTGGGCCTTGTCAATCGTACACGGGAGCTGTCCCAGGTCGTGGTCAGAAATACATTGCCCGTTTTGGGTGCGCTTCCCTTGCTTAGCGGTTCAGAAGGTGAAGAGATCGTCCTAGAAACGAGTTTTATCGACCGTGCCTGGCTAGATGTTCACAGGGCCATCGTTGATTGGGGGGATGATACCCTGCCCACACCCGCCGAAATCACCGAAATCCTTGGTCCGCCTCAAACCACCGGAACATTGGTCGCGCGGCATACTTATTGTGACAATGGCGAATTCAACGTTAACGTCATTTTGGAGGATGCACAGGGCGGCACTGCCCGACGCAACACAATCGCCCGGATCACGAATGTGCAGCCAAAGGTTGATGCAGGTCCCGACATGTTCGCGCACCCCTGTGTTCCCCTGCGATTGGTTGGTCATTTTACCGATCAAGGCTGGTGTGACACCCATACTGGTGTCTGGGACTTTGGTGATTGCACTCCGATATTCCCGGCAACAATCACAGAGACCAACCTGCCACCTGAAGCGCGCGGAACAGCCGCCGCAACCCATTGCTACAAAGGCTGCGGAACATGGCAGGCGACATTGACCATCTCAGATGACGATGGCGCGGCCACCAGCGACAGCTTGATTGTCACCCATAGCGATCTGAAGAATGGCGATTTTGAGCAAGGGTTTGAACGGCAATCTCGTGGTGTTGTTGGCCGCCATTGGAATGGTTACTCGGTTGTGGCAACAAGCACGGTGCAGTCGGTACAGATCTTTGACTGCGAGGAATGCATTGTATGTCGCGGGCAAAGGTCGCAAGCTGTCCAAGCTCCCGGACACCGAATTGCAGGATTGTCGCAAAGCATCGGTGTAAACCAGGGCTGGGAATATCAGATCGCAGCGATGTTTCAGCTAGATACGCTTGGTACCAGCGGTTGGATAGGGATTGATCCTACTGGTGGTGACAACCGTGCATCCGATGATGTCGTCTGGCGCGAGATCGGACCTGCCTCGGGTTGGCAGGGGTTGTCCAATCGAGTTGAGGCGCTTGGCGAAAGCCTGACTGTTTACATCGAATTCCACGATCTCGGAAACACTCCTCTGTTCATTGATTGCGTAATGCTGCAGGCATGGCCATGTACTGAAGAAAAGGACAAGCCCGAAGATCCTTCCGATGATGAACCTCAAGACCCGCCAAAGGAATTTTGCATCAACTGGAAGGATCACGCCACCACCAGTCAGATCCCATCGGGAGATGTGTTTGACGGTCTCACCTTTACTTCCACATCAGGATTGCCCCTATTTATTGTGACGTTCGGTTCACCGCCGGGTGAGGGCAAGTTGCTGATCCCGGACCTGAACGGGCCGGATGCCCTACGCATCGAACTGAACGGGTCCCACGGGATGGTGCGTGCGAGGGTCTCGGGACCAGGGCAATCCGAAATTGCGCTGCGTGCCTTTGGGATAACCGGTGCGCTTCTCGCGTCAGACACTGATTCTACAGGCGGCATACGGGAACTAAAACTGGAGGCGTCTGGCATTCATCGTGTTCAAATCAGCAGTGAGGCTCGCGGAACGCTATTGAAATTCTGCGCAACCCCTTCGACTCGTCCCACCGCCGGGAGCGGTATTATTGGTGCTGCAAGTCGAAACTGATCGGTGGCAACAATTAACCAGCCCCTCTTGTTTGACGTCAGCGCCACCGGGAGCAGTGCCCTACGTCTGGAAAAGCAGTTCGCGTCCGCTTAAAGAGTCGGAGTCCGTTTGATGTGTCAACACTTTTCCGGACACAAAGTTACACAGCTTTATGCTGAATTTCGTAATCTACGGGTGACATATAGTCATTAGCAGAATGGATTCTCTCACGGTTATAAAACACCTCAATATATTCAAAGATAGCCTGCTTGGCATCAATATGCGTCTTAAACTGATATTGATGTACCAGTTCAGTTTTTAAGGTATGAAAGAAGCTTTCAGAAACCGCATTGTCCCAGCAATTTCCTTTACGGCTCATTGACTGAATAACATGATGCTCCTTCAAAATTGCTCTGTGGCTATCGGAGGCATACTGACTCCCTCGATCAGTATGCCAAATCAGTCCTTTAGCGGGCTTACGTTTTCAGATGGCCATCAATAAAGCATCGTTCACTAATCGGGCTTTCATTCGCTTATCTATTGACCAGCCCACCACTTTTCTGGAGAATAAATCGATCACAACGGCTAAATATAACCAGCCTTCCTGAGTATAAATATAAGTAATATCACCGACATAGTAGCTGTCAGGCTGTGATACAGTAAATTGCCTTTTCAGCAGGTTGGGTGCAATCGACTTATTATGTTTAGAGTCGGTCGTTGCTTTAAATTTTTTCTTGGTTTTACACCACAACCTAGCTTGCCTCATCAGCCGGCCTATACGTCGACGACTCACAACGACACCTTGGTCTGCGAGTTTGTTTTTTAGGCGGCGAGTTCCGTATGTGCCACGGCCTTTTTCAAAGAGAATTTTAAGTATTTCTATCAAGACCTTCACTTGCTTAATTTTTATAACAAGAAAAATCAACTTACCTTAATTCTTCTTATGCATAGTTTATCGCGGTGAAAAAAGTACAGTGCCCTGCGTAGGGCGTGACGTGGAACACAGCAAGTTATTTGAACGTTAGTGCCTACAACGGAAGTAAATGGAAAAAATATTTTGTATCAGTGCAGGTCAGCTGATAGTCAAAAAAATAGATAACAAGATCAGTAGAAAAAATCGTTATCTAAATTATGGCTTACTATCACTGGCTACAACGCTTAAAAAAGAAGGCTGGAATCCAATACAAGTTCAAGGGCATTTTGATAAGCCGATAGTGACCCTGAATAAATGTATTAACTTAGGTTTTGAAAAAACAAGTTCCATGCCATTACTATTATCAATTCCTAGTTTTTATGCTATTTCATGGGTTAATGAATTTATATCTTTAGTCAAAGAAATAAACCCTAAAATAAAAATTATTTTAGGTGGGCGTTGGGTTATTTCTAATAGAGTAGATTTAATGCAAAAAAATGTTCCAGAATCGGATGTTATTATTCAGGGGACTGCTGATTCAAGAATAGTAGAAATAGTTAGCTCATCCTTAGACCCAAAGAAAGTATTTTTACCAAAAACAACCTATAAAAATGGACAATATCCATCACTAGATTATTCATTATTGTTAGAGCGTGAACTTTACCAACCTAGTATAGAGGTATCTAGAGGCTGTGGAATGGAGTGTTCTTTTTGTCAGGAAAAAAGTGAAAAATTACTCCCTTTAAAATCCTCTCAACAAATAATTTCAGATATTGAGTCAACAATAATTCATGATAATTTGAATAAAATGAATTTATATTTTGAAGCCTCAATGTTTATTCCTACTGGAAAATGGATTGAAGACCTTAATCTGAATAGGGAGAAAAAAGAATTAAACTTTTTCTGGCGTGCTGAAAGCAGAGTGGATACTATTAATCCAAAATTTGTACACAAATTAGCAGAATCTGGTTTAAAGGTTTTAGATTTAGGGTTAGAAAGTGCCTCACTTCAGCAGTTAGTTAAAATGAAAAAATCGAGTAACCCAGAGCAATATTTATTAAGGGCATCTAGGTTATTAGAAAAATGTTATGAGAGTGGTATTGCTGTTAAAATTAATATTCTTCTTTCTGCTGGAGAATCTGAAAGAACAATTAATGAAACTATTGAGTGGTTACAGAAACATAGGAAATATATAACGGGAGTTTCAGTCGGTCCAGTTATTGTATTTGGCTGGGAGTCAGAAATTAAAGGTTATCTGAATGAGCTATTTAATGAAGGGGCAACTATAAGTCATAGTCCAGTGGTAGGGATTAATTATCTAAACCTAAGTCATGATATGACCTATGAAAAGTCAATTATTATTTCTAATGAGATTAGTTCTGAATTTATGACTAAGGAAAATTATTTTTATTTAAAATCATTTTCATATTTTTCAAGAGACTATTCGTATGCTAATTTTAGAGATGATATATCTAGTGAAAATGGTAAATATAGTTTTAGCACTAAGAAAAAGCACTAACAATCGCATCCAGCTGACCGTAAAAAGCGTCACATTTTTTGCGAAGCAAAAAAATGCGCCTCTTTTTACGGCATCTGATGCGGGCGTTATAGCCTTCTGCGAAGGCATGAAGCGGAAAAGAAAATTGTTGCGGAAAGAGCAGAAGCTGAGTGCTGTGAAGCTAGTTTCTGCTGGAGAAAATGAAGCTCGGATGTGGAGTACATAAGCCTGTGAAAAAGCAGGGTTTGATGTGGAAAAGTAGGATGCTGCTTTTTCAAAGTCCGTCGTGGAAATCAAAAGCAGAAAGAGCAAAAGCGAGTTCCTGCTGTTTGCAAGTTTGAGTGCGGAGAAAGTAAGCGAGACAGCCTGCAAGGTTTTTGGAAAGAAAAAGCAAAGAACGAGAGAACAGAAGAATGTTCTGCGTAGGGCGTGATGTGACAGCAAGTTATTTTAACGTTAGATTTTCAAAAAAGGGGATGAGTGAAACGAAAAACCTCGAAAAATTTTCCACAATATAAAATGTAGAACTTTTTAATACCGTAAAGAAACAAAAGACTAAATTATCCTAAAAAATACAATAAATGAAAAAAATCTCTAAATAATTAGATAAGTGTGAAATAAATATCATGCATGAAAGCATCACACGAATTGATTGATAATTTGTCGATCTTGATATTTAGCCATTTAGCTCATTCAGTATTTTCCAATTAACAAATGAGTCTGAACAGTCCATTTAATCCAGATCTAAAAATCAGGCTTTTTTCTGTTCATTTATATGTTTAAAAAGTTGCTTTTTAGCAAGGTTCATTTGATCAGTAAATTTATTATCGCTCATCTCATAAGCATCTTTATCCAATTGCTCAAAGGATAGAGATTCTTTTAGATAGTTTTCAGCCTGTTCCAGCGATTTTAGCTTTTCATAAGGTGTCATCATCTTATCATAGCGATATTTCTTCCTTTGTTTGCCTTTTTTATCCGTGACAATGGTTGGGAAATAGCAAGGACGGTGGTAATTGAGAAAAGGGTTGAGATATTCTCTATTAAAGACATTAAGTTCATCTGCCCAATGCTGTTCTATATGGCTATAGCCAAAGGTTTTACGGACGACTGAAGCATTTTTACTTTCTGCCAATGCATTATCATTGCTCTGCCTTGAGCGAGATTTAGTGAGTTCAATATGCAGTTTATTCAGCAGTTTAGCCACTTGATGATTAATATATTCCGAGCCATTATCCGCATGAAATCCGCTGATGTCGAAAGGAAAGGTTTCAAGCATTTCTGTTAAGACAGGGATCAAAAACTGTTCACTGATTCCGCGACAAGACAGCACCACTTCATATTGAGTGACTTCATCCACCGCATTGATATGATAAACACCCTTCACTCCATCTTGATCACCTTGATGAACGGTGTCCACTCGAATATAGCCAGACAACTACCCATTCAAGTAGAACACTAAACACCTCCCACCTTGAAGAACCACCTAAAACCTGAAATACTACCTATACTTTCCACCACTTAAATTACCAAGTACCTTACATGTCAAAAAATAAGCATATATTCCCTTGGGGTATTTACATAGGTGATTTAATTGATGAGGACGAAACACTCCCCGTTTGTTTACCCAGTGAAACAGGTGGTTTTTGTGTGCTTTTTAATGATGACAGCGAAGCAGTTGCTAATAATTTTATAGAAAATGTTACCTTAAAACTCTTTGAAGTTATTCCTGCTGGTGAGCTATGCGTTGATATTTTTGATTTTAGCCACAGAAAACGCTTTATGCACTTAGCCTCGTTGCAAACGGAAAAGCTATATCATATTGCATTAGGCGAAAATGAAGCAACCAGTGCATTTAACGAGCTTGAAAAGCTTGCCCTACACAGACTCACAATCTGCTTTCATTTAAAGCACCTACACTCTCTCACTATAACGAAAACAGCCCTCTAGTCGAAAAGTACCATGTTGTCTTAGTCAATTTGGATCATTATCCCGATGACTTAGCCTCTTATAAACGCATCAAAGAATTTTTTGATTCTGCTTATAGAGCTGGGTTTTATTGCATTCTCTTTGGTCATCAAGAACTGCTAGAGTCAGAAGCGAAAGCCACGCAATATTTATTAAACCGATTTCCAACCTGCCCTATTCAAAACAAAAAGGTGACACTCAATAACGCTTTATTTGAATTTTCGGAACAGGCGCAAGACTATGATTTTGACTATGTTAATGATAATAAAGACGACATAATTGGCACATTGCTTAATGCCCTACATCAAGATGATGAAAGCGGCCGCGATGAAACAGAATTTCTTTCTATCCCTATTGGTACAACGAGTGATGGACGGCATGAAATTAATTTTACCTTGGGCGATAAAACTAAAGCCTATCATGCATTTATTACAGGCGTTGCTGGCTCGGGGAAAACCACGCTATTAAACACGCTTATATTAGGCATCGCACAAAAATATACTTCACAAGAGATTCGTTTATACCTGATGGACTATAAAGAGGGTGTGGAGTTTCAAGTTTTTAAAAACCACCCTAATTGCGAGAAAATATTTTTAGATAATGAAGATTTACAAGCCTCAATCACATTGCTTGAAGAGTTTACCCAAACCATCAAAAAACGTGCTGAGGTATTTAAAGCCCAAGAGATAAAAGATATTGCCGAATACAATGCTCTTAATTCTCAAGCCCCAATGGAACGCTTGGTTTTAGTGATTGATGAAGTTCATCGACTCTTTTCAGGCAGTTACCAGCAAAAAGATAATTTTAGCAATCTACTAAAACAGCTAGTCAGACAAGGGCGGGCGTTTGGTGTGCATATCATCTTATCCACGCAAACCTTGACAGGCACGCAAATAGATAAAGAGTTAATGTCTCAAATTACCCTGAGAATATCCTATAAACTCACTGACCCTAGAGATACTGAAAACATTTTCACCTATGGTAATATGGACGCATTAAATTTAAATAAATATGAGCTGATTTATAATAATGATTCAGGGCAGGTTGCTGCGAATAAATTGTGTAGAGCCAGTCCACCACAAAATATTAAACAGAAAATAGAGAATATTTTAGCGACAAGAGACCCTAAATTGATATTGATACCTGTTATTGTGAAAAGTGAAACACAACAGGAAGATGAGTTAAGTGTGAAAACAAATAATTCAACAATTAAGTCAAGACAGGGTTCACCAATAAAATATGATACCAGTAGTGCAACTGAACTTTTAAAAAAACTTAGTCGAGAAGGGAAGATTGAATTTCCTAATGGAATTGGTGTAACTCAAGAGTGGGTGGAAAAATGAGGGATCACGTTTTAAATTGCCGTTATATTAGTGGCTTAAGAGATATTAACGACTATGAATCATATAGAGATGTGTTTGAATACATCCTATACGACAGGGAAACCTGGAAGAAAACAAGTTTCCTCAATTCGCAACAGGCATATAAGGAATATTTATCAAAATACCCAACTGGTATTTATGCTAATCATTGCAACGATAAAATTAATACCTTTATTGAAAAGGAAAAACAAGATTGGGAAACTGCAAATAAAACGAATACTAAAAATGCTTATAAAGACTATCTAGCAAACTATCCCGATGGGTTTTTTAGTGGTCAGGCAACTGAAAAATTAATTAAGATAATTTCTGAAGAAAAGATTGTTGGGGAAAAAGAAATAAAAACATGGCAGGAAGCAATAGATAATAATACTTCAGAAAGTTATTCTAAATATAAAGAAAATCACCCAAATGGAATTTATATAGATGAATGTGAAAAAAACTATATAAAAATACTAGAGCTTGAAAAGGAATTAAAACCATTTGTTGAATGGGTAAGTAGTAACTATATAACTGTATATGAAAAAAAACTTAATGTATTGACAGAGATAGATGCTAGAGATATTGAAAGCCTTAAAAATATTACGAGCTTAAGTTTAGATAGTCACAAAAAAATAAATTTATCGGAGTCCATTGGAAAGCTGAGTAACTTAAAAACACTCCATATACAGAACTGTAATTTTATAGAACTACCTGAGGAGATTGGTAACCTAATAAATCTTGAACAACTTAATGCACATAATAATGAATTAACTTATCTTCCAAGTTCTATTTGCAATTTATCAAAACTAAAGAGTATTTGCATATCTAGAAATAAGATAGAAAAATTACCCAATAATATTGGTAACCTTAGTAATTTAATAAGTATGGATGCAAGTTATAATCTTTTAACTACTTTACCTGATTCAATTTCCAAACTTTCCAGACTAGAATCACTTTCACTTGATAACAATAGGCTTACCCAACTACCAAATTTAATCGGTAATTTAAATCACGTGGATAGCTTTTGGTTTCAAAATAATGAGTTGACTGATCTACCTAGCTCTATCTATTTTTCAGACCCATCCTCAAAATTAGATACTTTGTATATTGGTGGTAATAGTTTTAACGCAATTAAAAAAAATGAAATATCTGCTCGATTTAAACTCTCTGGTTTACGATGCGGAAAAAAAAGATATTGTATTTTTGATACTGATGAATATTCTTTGGTTTTTTTGTAAAAAAACTTCCTGAGAAAAACTAACTATTTGATATCACAATCAAAAAAAATTTTAGACCTCAATACTATTGAAATATTTTTTAGAATAAAACTCTGGAATAAATATGCAAACCATAGAATTCACAGCACAAATAACCAAACAGCACGAAATCCATTTAAAATTACCCGATGATATTAATGCAATCAACGTAAAAGTCATCGTTATGTATGAAAATACTGAAACTACCCCCAAAACTAAAAAGCGTGTATTTGGGCAATACCGAGGTAAAATTAAAATTTCAGACTCCTTTGATGATGAGTTAGGGGATGATTTTTGGCTGGGTAAAGAGTAATGAATTTACTCTTGGATACGCATATTTTTCTATGGCTGAATGAACAGCCTGAAAAGTTATCTGCCAATATTTTAAGCCACTGTGAAGAAGTTAATAATACCCTTTTCCTAAGTCATGTTTCACCGTGGGAAATACAAATCAAACATCAACTTGGGAAATTAGAGCTGGGTGAATCACTGCAATCCATGATAAAAACGCAACAGCAGGATAATGATTTACAATTATTACCCATCAAATTAGCTCATATTTATGCTTTGGCTCAGTTGCCATTCCATCACCGAGACCCTTTTGACCGCCTGCTTATTGCTCAAGTAATGGTTGAAGAAATGAGTTTTGTTTCTGTGGATGATTGTATTGCTGACTATCCCATTAACGTAGTCCGTTGAAATGAATAAAAATACTTTTTTTAAGCTTTACAGCGGTGACTATTCTCAAGAGGGCTATGAGTTTGGTATGAAGGCATCGAAAAATCGCCACGCAAAAAACATGTTTACCTTTGTTAAAGCAGTAAATCCCATTAACTATGCATGGAAATTCAACGATGCCTTTGATAGCTTTACAAAAAACTACGACATAGGCTATCTTGATGGGCAACGCTTTAATCATCAAGTCTATCGAGAAACACAAATAACAGGGAATACAATGGCATCAGCAGATAATTATATTAATCACCTTAGAATGCTGGATGAGGTGAAGCTTGGTTTGGGCAGTTTAAGACGCTATTTAAGAGAAATTGAGCAAAAATACAAACAACAAATAGACTCAGCAGAGGCGGCAGGATTTATGCAAGACTATACCGATAAGCTGAAACAAAAACATCAACGGTTTTTAGTCAAAATAGAGACTGTTACTGTCATGATCGAAAAACACGATGCACAAATTGAGCAGCATAAAGAGTTTATTCAGAGGCTTAAAGAAATGGCACAAAATACTGACTAACAGGAGTATAAAATGAGTGAAACACAAAGTTTAGCGAATCAATTGGGCTGGTGTATTACCACACAAGATTATTTAAATGGTTTGAATAGTGAAATACGTTATGTTTCAGGTCAATATGAAAGCATGGTGACTATGCTTCAGCAGCATAATTACATAGCAGAATTATTGCCACAAATTCAGCAAATGCAACGAGAGTTTGAAGAAAGTTCAGATGATTTAATCAAGCATGTTGAGAGTGAGCATTTATCTTATATTGAAAACCAAAGTAAGAATATTCAGAGCACCCTAACTTCTTTACCCTCTGTCTAAGAAAGTGATTTATGTTTTGAGTATAAAAATTAGTTTGATGGTATATCTTGGTTTTTATAACCAAAAAATCAACCAGACGAGCTGGTTATTTTGGCGTTATAGCCTTCTGCGAAGGCACGTAGCGGAAAAGAAATTTGTTGTAGAAAGAGTAAAAGGTGATCGCTGTGAGGCAAGGTTCTATTGGAAAAAATATAAGCTGGACTTGGAGAACATAAGCCTGCGAAAAATCATGATTTGAGGTGAAAAAATAGGAGGTTTTTCAAAGTCCTTCGCTAAAATCGGAAAAAGAGCGAAAGATCAAAAGCGAGTTTTGATGTTTGCTAAGTTGAGCGCGGAGAAAAGAAACCCAGACTACTGCCAAGGATTTAAGAAAAGGCAACACTAACACATGTGTTTTTAAATTATTTTTTGACTGACAGTTAAAAAATAGTTGCTTACAGTAAATCTCTATGCTTTAATAACCGCAGGCTGAATGAAACCATTCAGACGCATTTTAACAGCACTAAATTGTAATTAAGGTATTTGTAACTGGCGTTTTAAACGTCGACTGTAAAAGCGGTCTGTTCTCTGGCTCTCAAGCTGTAGAACTCAGGTATACGATATATTTCATTGTAACGACTGGGCTGTTGCTCTATGAGCAACAGCAATGGAAATTGGCTTGCGTCTTCATGCTATTTCTTGTCGATCCTTAATGTGTTGACGACTGGCACAAACTTAGTTGTGTCGACAATCAATTTAGGTTTTATTATGAATAAAGCGTTGTTAAAAGAAACTATTAACCTCCTGAAAGAGGTTAAGTTGGAGCATTGTAGTAGTGAAGACAGTATGGCTATAGAGCTTAGCCAAGCAATTGAAAATCTTGAGACGTTTCAGGATAAAGATAACTCAGATAAAGCATTCATGGCTTTATTAGCAATTTTAGGGAAGTTTTTAGATAAACTACCTGAAATTAAAGAGTTTATTAAAAGCTTGGGTGGGTAGTAAGTTATGGACATACAGCAAGCCAGTTATCTTATTGTGAATTATTATGAATATAGGCAAAGCCATTAAATTATGCAGAAAGCAAAAAAACTGGACGCTAGCCGAGCTAGCCGATAAAAGTAATCTTTCTACATCATATATATCTCTTCTTGAACAAGGAAAAAGAGACCCTAATCTTTCAAAACTTGAAAATATTGCAAAATCTTTAAAAATTCCTCTTTCTGTATTATTATTTTTAGGTACAGATAAAAAAGAAATAGAATCTATTAGTCCTGAATTAGCAGAAAAACTATCATTAACTACTTTAAAACTGATTGAAGAGTTATAAAATGAATAGTGCTTTTTATAACGGTAAACCGATAGCATCTATAGCAGCACTAAGCGCAGCACTGAATGTCCCTGAAGACATTCTCATTGATATGTCACTTAATGCAAATAAATATTATAAAAAAAAACCACCGCAGATTAAATCTAATAGTAAAGAACGTATTACTTACCGCGTTGATGAATCATTAAAAGCAATTCACCAGAAAATTAAAGTCGTACTTTTTCAAAATGTCACTTACCCTGAATATCTTCAAGGCTCAATTCGTGATATAAAAAAACCTCGTGATTATATCTCTGATGCACGTATGCATTCAGGAAAAAGAATGCTAATTAGTGAAGATGTATCAGATTTCTTTCCTTCTATTAAATATGATCAAGTATTAAAGCTATGGATGTATTTTTTTAACTTCCCTAAAGAAATAGCCGCTACCCTTACTGATTTAACCACATATAAAGGTTTTCTCCCACAAGGAAGTAAAACAAGCTCATATATTGCCAATCTTATTTTCTGGCAATATGAACCAGCCCTTTATAATAAATTAAAAGCTCAAGGTATCACCTACTCTCGGTATGTTGACGATACAACTTTATCTTTTGATAGGTATGTTTCTAATAAAGAGTTAGGGAAAGTAATAAGCTCTATTTTTGGAATGATGTGCCATCTTGATATCAAGCCAAATAGAGAAAAACAAGATATTAAATCGAGAAAAAACAATACTACAGTACATAATCTTAATGTTACTAAAGAATCACCAACTATTCCGAAAAAGAAGAAAAATAATTTAAGGATGGCGGTTTTTAATTGCATTAAGTATTCAGGCATACACGGTAGAAAATCAGAAGCGTATAAAAAGATGTATCGAAGTACTATAACTAGAATTGGTCAGTTAGGCAGACTGCATCCCGACCAAAGCCAAAAATTAAAAAACAAATTAGCACCATACAAACCATAGCCAAAATCAAAAGAGTCATTTATGCCCAAATTATATACATATTTCGGTATTATCATTATGTTTTACAGTAATGAACATGAGCCTATTCATGTCCATGGAAAATTTCAAGGAAATGAATCAAAAGCTGAGATCATAATAGATAATGGAGAAGTTAAGGAAATCCATATTAAGTCTGTCAGAGGTAAAAACCCTTTGCCTGCAAATAATTTACGCGATTTTAAAGCATTTGTTGATATCTATGCTGATGAAATAGTAAAAAAGTGGATTGATTATTTTGTGCTTCATAAACAAATTTCTTGTGAGAATATAAGTAGGAGAATCAAATGATTTTAGATGAACAAGTTATTTCCGTGGAAAAAGCAAACCATATCGGTGACTTTAAGCTCCAATTGAAATTCAATGATAAAACTAGTCAGGTTATTGATTTTTACCCATTCTTATCAGGCTCACTTAATCCACTAATCAGAAAATATTTATCGCCTAATGAATTTGCAAAGTTTGAAATAGATGACGGTGATTTAGAATGGAATGATTATGACCTTTGCTTTCCAATTGCTGATTTATATGAAAATAGAATCATGAATTGAACGATATTAGAATTTGAAAAGCATCAATATTCAAAGTTTCAGACGGAGGAAATAAAGTATGATGACTACAGAATTTTTATAACCAGTCGTTCAACCCGCCGAGCGGGTTAACTCGGCGTTATATCCTTCTGCGAAGGCACGTAGCAGAAAAAAACTTGTTGCGGAAAGAGCGAAAACTGAGTGCTGTGAAGCTAGTTTCTACTGGAGAAAATGAAGCTCGGACGTAGAGAACATAAGCTTGTGAAAAAGCAGAGTTTGACGTGGAAAAACAGGATGCTGCTTTTTCAAAACCCGTCGTGGAAATCAAAAGCTGAAAGAGCAAAAGCAAGTCTTGATGTTTGCCATGTTAAGTTGAAGAAAGTAAGCTCGACAGAATACCAAAGAACTTAGAAAGAGAAAAAGCGAAACTCTGATGTTTGCAAGAAAGAAACTATTTGGTTGGTTATATGATAATATACTACTATCGTAGTATTTATTAGAAAAGGACTATCATGCCAATATCTATAAAAGAAACAACAAGCATTAAGCTTGATAAAGAAGCAAAAGAACGAGCTAAATTAATTTTCAAAGAGTTAGGTATCACAATGGGAGATGCCTTTAACATGTTTTTAAGCCAAGTAAATTTGCATAATGGTATTCCATTTGAAATTAAAGTTCCAAATAGCACAACCAAGCAGGTAATTAGAGAAGCAAGGTTAGGTAAAAATGTACAGGAATTTTCGCTTGATGAACTTAATCAATGAAAATAAAGCGACATAAACAATTTATCAAAGAATTCAAAAAAGTCCAGATAACAGATGGGCAGTTTGAAAAATTTATCTATTATATCAATTGCCTTAGAGATGACTCTCCTTTACCTGAAGAGTCAAAAGACCATGGCCTGAATGGTGAATATTCCGATTGTAGAGAATTTCATCTCGGAGGGGATACTTTGGTTATTTATCTTGTTAACCCAGAAAATGAGGCAATACTACTAAGAATAGGTAGCCATGCTCAATTATTTAAATAATTGAGCATGGCTTGAAAAAAGAAGAAATGGAACATGATTAATTTACATAACGAGAAAAATCAACTTGCCAAGTTCTTCTTATGCAAAATTAATTGCGGTGAAAAAAGCGCAGCGCCCTGCGCAGGGTGTGATGTGAAAACAGCAAGTTATTTAAACGTTATAGCCTTCTGCGAAGGTAAGAAGTGGAAAAATAAACTGTTGTTGAAAGAGCAGAAACTGAGTGCTGTGAATCAAGGTTTGATGTGAAAAAGCTAACACAGATGTGGAAAATATAAGCCTGTGAAAAAGCAAAAGCGAGTTTTGATGTTTGCCAAGTTTGAAGCGGAGAAAATAAGCTCGACAGAATTCCAAGGAGTTTTGAAAGAGCAAAAACAAAATCCTGAGGTTTGCAAAGCTAATTGCTGAAAAAGGAAGTCAGGCGTGCCACCGCGCGCCTCATGATAGATTTTGGGACTCCCTGTCACAAAAATCGATTCGCCACGCGGCGAATCATTAGGCTCCAGACGCCCCCTTGTATCTCTCAGTCTGATATATTTGATTAGCTGTCAGTATATCAAGGAACATGAGAACTTGTCGCCGTCCTGAGGCGAAAAACCTGTGACGCAGATAAAGTCCATGCTCCTATTTCTCTGGTACTGAATGGTATCAAAGTCCTTTCCACTATGGAAAGAAGGCTGTATTTACAAGGGTAGTAAGGAGAATATTATTATGTATATTATTGGTATCGATGTCAGTAAGAATAAATTAGATTGTGCTCTAATTGATGACTCTAATCCTGATAGATTTAAGTTTAAGGTGATCTCTAATTCTGAAGAGGGTTTTATTGCTTTAATCAAATGGCTTTCTACGCATATAAAATCGACAGCTCCAGAATATCATTTTGTGATGGAAGCCACTGGCGTATATCATGAAAGATGTGCTGATTGGTTGTTTAATACAGGTTCCAAAGTGTCCGTTGTCAACCCTGCACATATTAAATATTATGGGCAAAGTTTAGGTGTGCGCTCAAAAAATGATAAGAAAGATAGTGTCGTTTTAGCGCGTTATGGTTTAACCCAAAAGCCCATTGCTTGGGAGCCAGAAGCACCTGAAATAAGAATACTTAAAGCATTAGCTTCTCGTCTTGATGCCATAGAAAAGGATAGCTTGCGTGAGAAAAACCGTTATGATAAATCAAGTATAAACCCTTGTTCAGAGAGTGTGTTGAAATCGATTAAGATGATATTAGCTGTACTGAATGAAGAGAAAACCAATTTGGAACGATTGATTGATATGCATATTAATCAATACGCGTATTTAAAGCATAATTATGCTCTTTTACAGACAATTCCAGGTGTAGGACCTGTTGTTTCAAGGTATATGCTGATTGTCATTGGCAGTCGTACATTTAAGTCAGCATCGCAATGTGCTGCATATATTGGGCTCGTTCCGATACAAAATGAATCAGGGTCTAGCCTTAGAGGGCGAAGTAGACTATCTAAAGCGGGAAACCCTGTCATTAGAGCTAAGCTTTATATGGCAGCCATTTCAGCACTGCAACATAACCCTGATATTAAAATACAAAATCAAAGATTGTTAAAAAATGGAAAATCTAAAATGAGTGCACTATGTGCTGCGATGCGGAAATTAGTGCATATCTGTTTTGGTGTTATAAAACACCAAAGACCTTATCAAGTTCAAGCCAGTTTATTATGACTTGAATCTGGTGCTGAGAGATGGTATCTGCGTTCGCCTCGACTTCGCACAAATGCCGCTACGTCAAGGCTACCTCAAATGGCTCGACGGCTATTCGGGATAAAATTTTAGCCACGTTCGCTAACGCGAACATTGGCAAATTTTCCTGCGCCTTCTGGAGACTATCAGCCCATCCGGGGCTGACAGCGTCGGAATACTGCCACGCTTGTGAAAAAGCGAAGAGCAAGAGAACAGAAGAAATGGAACTTGCTTAATTTTTAGTTCTTCTTATGCGATAGTTTATCGCGGTGAAAAAAGTACAGTGCCCTGCGTAGGGTGTGACGTGAAAACAGCAAGTTGTTTTCTTTTTTTTGAGAGTAATAAGCAAAAAAAATCTGTTGTTGAAAGAGCAGGGTTTGACATGGAAAAGTAGGATATTGCTTTTTCAAGGATCGTCGTGGAAATTAGACAAAAGCAGAAAGATCAAAAGCAGGTTTCTGATGTTTTAAAGGTTGAGTACTGAGAAAGAAAGCTCGGATTACTGCCAAGCAAATAAAAAGAAAAAACTGGTAACTGCCAGATTAAGTCGCAACTACTACAATTAAACAAGTGCACTAAGGTTTCGATCTACTAGACCTTTGCTTAAGTCCGCCAATTCGAGATAGTCAAATATAGCCTCCAATCCCTGAAAATATTCAGCCAGATAGCTATAAGGGTCTCCATCCCAATTTTCCTTGTAGGGTTTTGTGAAGCAATTTCTGAATTCACTTCCTGGCAGTTGTGTATCCTCAATTATTTTTTCAAAATGCGATTGAAGTTTATCACTAAATAGCTTTCGGGCATTCTGACTAATCTTGGGCAGAATACTGAGCCAATGAGTACATTGTCTTTTTTTTAGCCCAACAGGCTCCGAATTTTTTAAGAGTTGATCCAGAAGCCAATCTATATGATCGTGCTCTGGGTTATTCATTTTTGATACAAGAACAAGAAGGTTATAGAATCCCCACCACCGAATTATCCAAAATTTACATTTCTCGGTATTCATGATGTAGGACTCAAGACCCCTAGAATGTTGATTACAGTACTTTCTACGGGCAAGTCCCAATGATACTTCCACACATTCCAAGTTTAGTTCAAAGTCGTTGTTCAATTCCGCCATCTTTTGGGATACATCTTTTAAATTTAGAGAATTTTCTAAATCGTAATCTGCTAATGCATTCTTTAGTGCATCGTTTGGTTGGTTATCAACTAATTGACCTGCCCAATTCGAAATAACATTATTCAGTTCTTTATAAAAAAGACTTAATTTTGGCTCCAGTTTTTCATAGTTAGTGTGAGAAAATTTCCGAGCTAATTCATCCAAAGAAACAGCCCAATGCTGATTAGAGCAATTCCCCGCTTGTTTCCTCTCTTCAAACAGAAATTCTAATAGCTCTAAAATATGGAACCTAATATGTAAATTCCATGTTGATAGTGTTTTGATTCCTTTTGTTATTTTATCTAGGAATAAATATTTATTTATTGGTATAAGGCCGTCCCCCCGTGCTTTTTCTAGCCAATCCAACAACAGATATGCTCCCTGACTACGGGCAGTAGGTGTTTTTTCTTCATCAAGAAGAACACTGTTAATAAGGATATCCACTGCATCGTCACCGTAGATATTGGATACCTCGAATAATTGATCTACTATGGGATTTGGCCCTTCTGGCATATCATCTTTGATAGAGCAATCGCATGACTTAGCTCGATCGCCATCTAAAGCAATAATTAGATTGCCAAACAATTTACGCTTTAACTGCTCTGTCTCTGTATCATCTAAAACTTGGCCATAATCAGAAGTAAGAAAGTGAGCACAGAAAGAATAAGAGGATCGTCGACTACTCCCAAGGTTATTAATGAAATGTAAGATTTTCGCTGAATCACCGGTAATTAGTTCACATGCGGGCAAAACAAATCGAGCCGTATTATTAAAGGTCGATCGCCCTCTAAGAGCAGACAATTCGATAAGGGCATTTTGTTGATTTTTAATAACGTAAGCGATCCATATACCCGCTAGAACATGGATATGCATCTCGTCCGGAAAACGAAATTTACCTCCTTCAAGCATGTGTTTGGTGCTCAGGCACAGATGGGAGGACATACTGTCAACACGATTGGAATATTACGTGCCGAAGTAAAAATAGGGATGATGAATTTGGTTTACAACATGGTGAGGTTGGGTCAATTACTCAAGCACGACAGAATAAATGTGCCTGTTGAGGCATAAAATGGCAGAAACGCCTAAAAACAGCACCATTTTTAGTAGCTTTCAGCTCTATTATCTGGTTTTTTCTAAAAAAATATTAGGGGGAAGTTTTGCCGCAAGCTAATCGTATTTATAGAGGTGCCCAGAAGTCATAAGTTTGTCACTATTTATTTTGTAGGCTAATATAATTTCATACAGAGATGTATTTTAGGAGATATGATTCAAGCAATTCAGATTGTTCTTTTTCTGATTTTAATACACTGGTATTAGTTGAACCAATACCCCCTATTTTTAACATTTATTCTCTGTACATGACAAAAAATCAGCATGTTACTGACATCCCATTGGAAACAGCATTTGCAGGAGCTTGACACAGCAAAGTAATCAGTTGTTTCATCATTTTTTTTGATTGGGAAACGCCATTAAACAGTCCTGAGCGAAGACAATCGAACCCATATCTGAAAATGCTTTGCGTCAGCCTTTGATGTGTTTTTATTTTGATGGGTAGTACGCAATCGTGTTTCCAATCACCTACCTTATGCGACCAGAAAAAAGCAATGACGGGTAAGACCAACAGCTTTTTAATTCGCAAGTAACCTACCATTCGCGTGTCTTCAAGTTTAAATCCTCGTCCTTTTAAACACCCAAACAGTGTTTCTATTTCCCAGAGTAACCCATAAATTTTGATGCTTTCTACATTGCGATGGTGACTCGCTATAATTAATAGTTCGCCATCACTCAAACGCATTCCGCTGAGATAAACAGAACATGTCCCTAAATACCTAGCTTTAGAACACTGTATGACTTCGCCTGGTTTGAGTGTACGAAACAAGTGATCAACACGGATTCGTTTGTCTTTGCTTTTCACACTGTAACTGTTATTGCGAATGCGCACATAAAAAGGGATATTTTGTTCCAGTATCCATCCCAACCATTTATCCCCAATAAATTCACGATCAGCCAAAACACCCTGAATACGATCCTGTCCAAACTGACTGATAAACCGCTTCATCAATGCGATGCGCTCGCGGGTATTCGAATTGCCACGCTTATTCAAAGGCAACCAATACACAGGAATCGCTGCACCGCGATAGACCACTGCAAGCACCAGTAGGTTGACGTTGGCTTTCCCCCATTTCCAATTGGTTCGATCCAGCGAAAGATAATAGTCGGTGTCCAGAAAGCCAAACAACTTCATGACAAATCCTGCGACTTCATTGTAATCCAGCTTGTGATGATGAAAAAACCGCTGAATTCTTCGATAGCGTGATGAAATCAATGCTCGACTGGGGAAAAACAAAGCCAATTGCGTCAGATTGACTGTGCTGGCAATCATGATCGCCACTAACAGTCCAACAAAACAGGCCATTCGTGGCTTGCTCCACTGGAAATGCTCGTTTAAGATCCGTGTCAGTTCGTTAATTTGATATTGGCTGGTATTCATGTTCGCTAAACAAGAATACAGTATTTAATTATATTTCATATGTCTACGTCAACTTTCTCTATTTTTTGCCATGTACAGAGACATTTATTATTTATAAAATCTTAAGTCTTGCCATTAGTCAAGGAGGTAATCATTAGTTTAGTGATTATTTATTTGTCAAGATAACAAATAAAAAACTGTATTTATAACCCTAGAAGCGAATTAACCAGATATTAATGTATATTTCACTTCTTTTGCATTCAATTTTGAATGCTCTTCTAAATTTAGTAAATGGTCTTTGGCAAGGTTTTTATTTAGAGTAGATCTTTTTCCTTGGTAAAAAAGCCTATAAACACCATACCCTAACTCTTCACTTACCCAGGTGACTGTTTTAACCATAGGTAAAGACTCAAAATAATTAGTTACTTTTTCTCTATCCAGGTTGGTTTTGATATTACCTACCTTTAATAATACAGAATCGACATCTTTACTTGGCGGTGTCACAGCATAATAACTTGATAAGTTATCATAAACTCCTTGGAATCCATTGGAAGCAACATTATTGATTAATCCACAGGGACTGCTCCATTGAGTGATTTTTCCATCAAAATAATGTGTCCACTCAGCTTTCCAGCAAGTGCCTTTATTGATCATTTTTCCTGCTAATGTAGAAACAACATCGTAACGAGTAGAGACTTTCATTAGATGGTCAGAGTATGCGCTTAATACATCACTAATAGACATGTTTTGTTTTTCATTTAGATCTTGTATCGGATACAACACGGGCAATTTTTTTTCTTTAGTTGCTTTAGCCAAGGCAAGATCAACTTCAGGCATCCAGTCTGGTTCAAAAAAACGTTGTTTATTTTGTTCATCTATAACTAGCCAAACTAATGTTGTGGGTCTTATTTCATTCCAAAGTCCGGCATTACTTAAGCGTAACGTATCAATTAATAATTTTTCATCAAATAAAACTCTCATCAATCGACTAGAGCTGGATCCACCTAGAGAATACTGAAACTCACGAACAAAGTATGTTGAGTTTGCTAAAACAGTTTTTACGATATTATCATTAAGTATATTTTCACCAGCTAAAATACGGGTCAATATTATTTTTAGAGCCTGCTGGGTTGCTATCTCTCTATCTTGCTTCGATTCACTTTCAAGATGAACTTCTGTTTCGTATAAATTATCAACTTCCATGGCGTAAGAAAGCCTACTAACCATAATGATAAATGAAATTACAAAAAATCTACTCAGCACGTTTATATCCTTCACACAAATTACGAGATGTCTTGTACAATATCGGTAGGTTTACCATTAACTTTAATTAAGAGAAATAGCCTTGAGCGAAAAAAATCAAGAAAGTCTAAACTATAAGAGTGCCGGTGTTGATATTGAGGCTGGGAATAACCTCGTAGAACGGATTAAACCTATTGCTGCTAAAACACATAGGCCTGGTGTAATGTCTGGGCTTGGGGGTTTTGGTTCATTATTTGAACTGCCTTTAGATCGATATAAAAATCCTATTCTCGTTTCTGGGACTGATGGTGTAGGCACGAAACTAAAATTAGCGTTAGAACTAGGTATTCATGACACTGTAGGCATAGACCTTGTTGCCATGTGTGTTAACGATATTATTGTGTTAGGAGCCGAACCTCTTTTTTTTCTTGATTATTACGCTACAGGCAAGCTTGAGGTAGAGACTGCTGCATCAGTTATTAAAGGCATAGGGGAAGGGTGTGAGTTGGCTGGAGCCGCTCTCGTTGGAGGGGAAACTGCTGAAATGCCAGGTATGTATACCGACGGAGACTATGACTTAGCTGGTTTTTGTGTCGGTATAGTCGAAAAAGATAAAGTTTTGGATGGAAAGCAAGTTAAAGCGGGTGATAAATTAATCGGGATAGCTTCTTCTGGACCTCATTCCAATGGTTATTCGCTGATTAGAAAAATCATTGAAACAAGAAAAGTTTCGTTAAATGGGAAACCATTAGGTAAGGCTCTGTTAGAACCAACAAAAATTTATGTTAAATCATTGCTGGAATTGTTAAAAGTTGTGCCTGTACATGCTTTAGCACATATTACCGGGGGAGGTTTAACTGAAAATATTCCTAGAGTTTTACCCGATGGACTTAGTGCTTCAATTGATTTGACCGCTTGGGAGTTTCCTGAAACTTTTCAATGGTTACAAAAACAAGGCAATATAACTCAAGAGGATATGCTTACAACTTTTAATTGTGGAATCGGAATGATTGTTTGTGTTGATGCTACAGATGAGGTTGAAACAATAGAGGTTTTAACTAAGCAAGGGGAAAAAGTATTTTCTATCGGTGAAATAATCGCTGATTCTGGAAAGGCTAAGGTTAAATATAGTCCCTGTTAAATAACTTAGTCTGTTCGGACAGAAGTAAAAAATCACTCATAAGTATATTGGAAATCAGAATTCATGTACTTATTTTCTGAGTTTTATTTAAAAGTCCAATTTATCCAGCTATAAATTCGTTTTACTACTAACCCTTCATCATGTAGTTTTTTATGACCTTCTCCTTTTATTTTAACTTGTCTGTAGCCAGAGTTATTTTTACCTGAAATTCTTCTTTTTCTAGCCGTAGAAGTGACGCCTACAACATCATATTCAACAAAAATGTCCAAAAAAGGCAGGTCAATCTTACGAATAAAATCAAGTGTCTGAGCTTGTTCTTGCTCACTATCAGGTACGTTTAAACTAACGGCTACAATTGCCTGTACTTTAACATTATCAACATTTTTTTTTAAATAATAGGCGGCCATCATTCCACCTAGACCATCCCCAATTAAAACAATATTTTTTACCTCAGCAGAGACTAAAAAGTCTATCCCTGCTTGAATGCGAGTATTTGCAGCATCAAATAAAGAATAATAGTCTTTTTGTTTATCACTAACGCTTAAAACAGGTAGTTGCAAGGACAGCGTTGCCCAATGATGTTGAGGTAAATAAGTTCTTAATGGCTTAATTAAATTGGTATGATCGGGGTGTTTACCCATTGAGTGTAGAATTATTGCTGTTCCTGAGTTTTCTTTTTTTTCGGTTTCGGTATATAAGGCTAAAAAATTTTTCTTTTCTGTTTGTAGACGAACAATCTTTCCTATCGAAGATAGAGAAAAAGAAGCTTCTATTTTTTCGGCATATTCTAGTTCCCGTAATTCATTTGAAGCCCAGCAATTGGTATGATACTCAAAGAGAATAAGAATTAAAAATACTCTAAACATTTAGTCGTTTTTTACACAATAAAAATCACTATCTCGGTATATCTCATGGATATGTCTTAATAGAACCATAATGACGGAAGCAAAAGGAAGTGCTAATAAAATACCTAGAAAGCCAAATAATTGACCGCCAGCTAAAACAGAAAACATAACAGCAACCGGGTGTAGTCCAATTTTATCTCCAACTAGCCAAGGGGTTAAAACCATGCCTTCCATGGATTGACCAACAATAAATACCATGGAAACAGGGATCAAATAAACAGGATCTTGAAATTGTAATAATGCTGCGATACAAGCAATTGTTATTCCAACAATAGATCCTAAATAGGGTACAAAACTAACCAAACCCGCTAGCATCCCAATCAGTAGCGCTAGATTCAAATCGACTAACCATAAGCCGACACTATAAATTATTCCTAATGCTAGCATGACGTAAAACTGTCCACGCATGAAGGCACCTAAAACTATATTTGTTTCAGCAGCTAACTTTTCTGCTGTTGGAGCTGCTCTTCTAGGCAATAAGTTATGAACTTTTTCTACTAAAATATCCCAGTCACGTAATAAATAAAATGTAATGACTGGAATAAGAATTAGGTTCATTATCACTTCAGCGACCACCATACTTGACCGAGAAACAGACCCCATCAATGTCATTGCACTTTGTCCTGCTTTTTGCCAGTGACCCTTTACTAATGCTGTTATTTTATTTCCTTCAATATGGCTAATTTCTATGCCTGATTGTAGTTCTATCCAAGGGATAACGGTTTGATTTAACCATTTTGCATAGGAAGGAAGTTGAGATAAAAATTGACTGATTTGAAATTCAATTTTAGGGATAAGAATCGTTAATACTATTGAAATAATAATAAGCATTAGTGTAAAAACGACTACCACAGCCCCGGTTCGACCTAATTGAAACTGTTTGATTTTAATAACTTCTAGTCTGTCTGCTAAAGGATCACCTAGATAAGCAAGGATAGCGGCAAAAGCAAAAGGCATTAGGATAGGTGCTAGTAGATAGATCAACCAGCCTATGAATAATATAAAAGCAAGAACTAGCCATTTTTGAGCATCTGACATTTAAATGAAGCCTTTTTAAGTGTTTTTCTATTTCAAAGTATAGGTTGAACTTGATTTTTTCTGTTTGTTAATCTCAAATTGTGTGGATGTTTCTTTGCAGTTATATTTATTAAATTATACTAAGGAGCGAGTATTTAAAAATATCTTCGCTCCATAATTAAATAATGACCAGTTTATTTCATATTATAATAAGCTATTGCCGCAATACCTAATAAACCCAAAATGATGGCCGTAATCCAAAGCCACTTTTTACTATTTCCTTTTTGTCTTGAATGTATTTCTACCCCTTCGATACTAGCATTAATTGCTTTTGATTTACCATCACTACCGTGTTCAACTTGATAATAAATGATGTCTCCTCGGTAAGGACGTCTTGACATTTCATGTAATGCGGAAATGTGAATAAAAAGATCATCACTTCCATCATCTGGTTTTATAAACCCAAAACCTCGATCATCTTTCCAGGTTTTTAAAATGCCTTTGTTTTCTGTCTTTGCCATACCTTTCTATCCTCTCGTAAATATTTCTTTTATTGTTGTATTTGTCATGGTGTGAACCATTTTCGGAATGTGAATTCTATAACATTCGAAAGAAAAATGTATTTAAATTATTATAGGGTATCTTTATTAATATTAGACACAATATTTCGATTCATCAATTAATAGAGGTGTCCTATAGATAGTTATAAAGTTAGTTGATTATTTTGGTAAGGTCGTTTTTTCAAAAAGAGTAATTGAAATAAATTACTTTATAGAGAGGGTTTTAGATGATAAACCACTAGGTACAAGGCGGTTAAGTTAATACGAGGGAAGTGTTCGGAGTTTATATTTTGTGAACTCTGATATTAAATTAGAATTTCAAATAGGATATTTATCTTACATACTTTTTTTGAAAGCACTTCATAATTGATCAACCACATCCATGTGGCCTATGTTAAATAAGCTAAATGGAAAGAGTTAGCTTATATGATTAATTCTACCTTTAGCCTAGATAAAAAAATCATTCAGAGTCTTTGTCAATTATTACTTTATCATCAATCACTAATTTAGAAATTCCACCATGGATAACTGATAAAGTACAAGTTGCTTTTTTAAAGTTATCATTTTTTTCGCCTAACCATTCTAAAGTCAGGTAGGTTGCCTTGTCAGATTCAGATCTAGAAACTAATGCTGAGATTTGTGTTCCTGTATGTTCCTTGATCAATGCCGGGCATTTTTTATGGGCTATACGCTGCATATTTGCTACGTCCCTAACCATTGCGGCGGATTTTCTGTCCTCGTTACTTTGTTCTTTATTAGAGCCAACCATAAGGAAGCCTATGCCAAAAACACAAGCAACTGCGATCATCATTTTCTGTGCATTACCCATTTCTATCTCCCGTTTAAAATTATTTTTCTTATTTATCTATAATTACATTATAAAAAACTAACATACTATTTGATTGTACCCTTAAACCTGCTGTACATCAATTAAAACTCAACGCCTTGTTCCGCTTTAATGCCTTGAGAATAAGCATGTTTTACTTTTTGCATTTCTGTTACGGTATTGGCTACTTCAATAACTTCTACAGCAGCATTCCTTCCAGTTAAGACCAAATGCATCCACGTGGGCTTTTTGTTAGAAATAAAAGTTGCAATTTCTTCGCCGCTTATCCAATTATATCCACAACAATAATTAATTTCATCCAATAAAACAAAATCATATTCTTGAGATAAAATTTTTTGTTTACTGAATTCCCAAATTTTTCGACTTGTTTCTATATCCTGCTCTGGGTTTTTCGTATCCCATGTAAAGCCATCACCTAGTGCATGCCATTCAATATTATCAAAACGTTCAGCTGCCTTTTGCTCGCCAGTTTTCCATTGGCCTTTTATATACTGAATAACACAAACATTCATTCCCCAGCCGGCGGCTCGAAAGACCATGCCTAAGGCGCTTGATGATTTTCCTTTCCCCTCTCCAGTATGAACCAGAACTATTCCTTGTCGACGATCTCTATCTTTCATTATGTCTCAATATTTTTTTAATAAAAAAATTATTCTACCGCAAGGACTTATAAAAAACACCCAGTGCATATTATTTATTATTACTGGTACAATGCGTTTTTTTATAATTTAGCTTAAGAAATCATAGAATGGACGTTATCCAAAAAATAGCAGAAGAATTAGTTGTCAGTTTAAAACAAGTCAATGCGGCTGTTGAATTATTGGATGAGGGAGCAACGGTTCCTTTTATTTCTCGATATAGAAAAGAAGTGACAGGAGGCTTGGATGATCAACAGTTAAGAGTGCTTGAAGAACGTCTGATTTATCTTCGAGAGTTAAATAGCCGTAGGGGAACTATTCTTGAAAGCATTTCTTCTCAAGGGAAATTAACGATTGAGTTAGAAACATTGATCAATCAGGCTGAAACTAAAACTTTATTGGAAGATTTATATCTGCCGTATAAACCCAAACGCAGAACTAAAGCTCAAATCGCCAGAGAAGCAGGGTTAGAACCTTTAGCTGACAGTATTCTTGAAGATCGAAGCGTTATCCCCGAAAATATTGCCAAAAATTATTTTAATGCAGATAAAGATATTAATGATGTAACTTCTGCGTTGGAGGGAGCAAAACAAATTATTATGGAGCGTATTTCTGAAGATGCTACTTTATTATCTGATCTACGTGAACGTATTTGGAATAAAGGTATTATGCATTCTTCTGTGGTTAAAGGTAAAGTCTTAGAAGCCGAAAAATTTAAAGACTATTTTGACTATCAAGAAGCAATCAAAAAAATTCCATCTCACCGTGCACTTGCTTTATTTAGAGGGAGAAATGAAGATTTTTTATCGCTTTCCTTAAAACCAAGTCTTGATGATAAAGAAGAGCACCAGTTATGCGCTCAATTAGTCTCTAGACATATTAATGTAGTGGATACATCAAATCCAGCTGACGCCTGGCTAGCTGAAACGGCTAGATTGGCATGGAAAGTCAAATTATTCACTCGTATAAGTCTGGATTTAAACTTAAGATTGCGTGAATCAGCAGAACTTGAAGCGATTAAAGTGTTTGCTAGTAATTTAAAAGATTTATTACTTGCTGCGCCGGCAGGACCGAAGGCGACTATGGGACTTGATCCAGGTATTCGCACTGGGGTGAAAGTTGCAGTAGTTGATCCGACAGGAAAGGTGTTAGATTACGATACAATTTATCCTCATCAACCAAAAAAACAATGGAATGAGTCAATTAATAGTTTGGTAAAACTGATTCAAAAGCATCATGTTGATTTAGTTAGCATTGGAAATGGCACTGGCTCAAGAGAAACTGATCAGTTAATTGCTGATTTAATGAAGCAACAGAAGGATTTAAAATTTAGCAAAATTATTGTATCTGAGGCAGGAGCATCGGTTTATTCAGCTTCTGAACTGGCTGCAAAAGAATTTCCAGATTTAGATGTCACTATTCGAGGAGCTGTTTCTATTGCGAGACGTTTGCAAGACCCACTAGCTGAGCTGGTTAAAATCGAGCCGAAATCTATAGGCGTTGGCCAGTATCAACATGATGTTAATCAAGTGCAATTGGGTAAAAGCCTGGATGCCGTTATCGAAGACTGTGTTAATGCAGTGGGTGTTGACGTTAATACTGCATCTGCCTCATTACTCAAGCAAGTTTCTGGTTTGTCTGCCAGTATTAGTGAAAATATCGTAACTTTCAGGAATGAAAACGGACGGTTTAACAACCGAAAACAGTTTAAAAAAGTGCCAAGGTTAGGCGATAAAGCATATGAACAGGCAGCAGGCTTCCTTCGTATTATGTCTGGAGATAATCTTTTAGATGCATCGTCTGTTCATCCAGAGGCATACCCAGTGGTTAATGCTATTATTAAAGATACAGGCAAATCTATTGATAAAATCATTGGTCAAAGTCAGTTTTTACGAGGACTGAAAGCAGCAAACTATACAACCGAATCATTCGGTTTACCCACTGTAACTGATATTCTTCAAGAATTGGAAAAACCGGGTCGAGACCCTCGTCCTGAATTTAAAAGTGTTCAATTTAAAGAAGGTGTTGAAATAATGGCTGATTTAAAAGCAGGTATGATGCTTGAGGGTGTGGTGACTAATGTTGCAAATTTTGGAGCATTTGTGGATATAGGTGTGCATCAAGATGGTTTAGTGCATATATCTCATTTAGCGGATGTTTTTGTTAAAGATCCTAGGGATGTAGTAAAGACAGGAGAAATGGTTAAGGTAAAAGTGCTGGAAGTTGATATCTCCCGTAAACGTATTGCTTTATCAATGAAAAAAAATATGGATGAATCAACAGATGTTAAGCCTAAGTTTAAAAAACAGGTAGTTAGTCAACCCAAAAAAGTACATTCAAATCAGAAAGAAGAGTTTCAAGGAGCGATGGCTAATGCTTTTGCAAAAGTTTTGAAAAAGTAAATTAAAAAAGCTCTGCTATACTTTTGTTTAACTAATTCTTCGAAACACATTATAGGACATGTTATGACAAAAAGTACTTTTTCAATTATATTTGCAAGCTTTTTAATTTTCAGCTCTTCCAGCCTTTTTGCTGAAGAACAACAAAGTTATGGCTCAAAAGTTGGGAATAAGGCGCTAAATGGCCTAAGTAATATTTTTACAGCGGTTTTAGAAATCCCTAAAAATATTATCAATACAACTAATGATAGCAATATTGCCTATGGTGCAGTTGGAGGATTAGCAAAAGGGACACTTAACACTGCTGGCAGGTTATTTTCAGGTGTGGCAGATTTGATTACCTTCCCAATTCCAACAAAACCCATTGCGCAACCAGTCTATGTTTGGGATGATTTTGATGTTGACACTACTTATGGTGAAGTATTTCGACTTGATGAATAAAATTAACCGTTTTTATATGAGAGAAACTAAAGTGATAAAATAAAAATGGTCAAGCTCTGCATAGCATAAATGTATGCAAGACTTGACCTATTTTTATATAGAGCATCCTCTAAAAAGTAGAAGGGGCTCTTGTAACTGACTTACTGTCCAGTAACAATCACACAAGTTTCACCAACAAATGGATAAAAACCTTGTGTGTGATAATCTGCTGATGCTACAACACTAATGCCACCAGCTGCTTTTGCTGCTTCAATTGATGCATCACCCTCATTAATTAGGCCAAGTATTGTGTTTGCACAAGCAGTCCCTGTTTTACTACCAGTGGCTCCAGTCGCAGTAATGGGGCCTTTGACATCAGTAATCAGACCAGTACCAACAGGTGATAAACCTTGAGCACAACCTGCTAATAATCCAACAACTACAACAGCAAAAGTGATTTTTTTTAACATAAAATTCCCCGTAATAAATAAATAAAAATATACATACTGTTTTAACAATTAATTAAAGCAAAGCTTTCAATTGTTTCTTATAATACAGCATTATTTCTTGAATTTCCCATAAAAACAAATCTCAATTGTTGTAAAATCAATGATTTACAGAGTGTTTGTTTTTCAGGAATGACTATTATACCCAAAGTATTCACTTAACAGCTAAAAATCCCTTTTCTTTTTTGAGTTTTCTAGAGATAAATACCATGATTCCTTAGATAAAAAAGTAGAATAAGGCACCTGGAAATAAATAATTGTCCAATATTGGGCAGGCTTTTGTTTGACATCAATGCTGTAGTAATAGGGCCATAGCAGGCCACATAACGATTGTTACAGTGCTGATGGTGATTATTTTTTTCCATATGCCTAAAAAGTTTTTAGAACCTGTTCAAAGTACTCTACTCCGTCCACACACAATAGACATCAGTTCGTAACGATATTGAACAGATTCACAGGAGGAATTTTTAACTAATGTATAAGTACCCAAGTAAAATTGTTAAATTAATTTTACTTGGGTACTTATAAATAGCTATTCTATATTTAGCTCCTTTACTTTTCGAGTTAAGGTATTTCTTCCATAACCTAATAATATAGCCGCTTCATTTCTTTTACCTGATGTGTGTTGTAATGCTGATTTAATCAGAATGCTTTCAACTTCAGGTATGATTGATTTTGCAATCTCTGGATTTCCTTGATGAAGTTGTTGTTTTATTGCATTTTCCAGTAATTTTTTCCAATTTTCTGCTGACTCATCAGTTATTTCATTTTTTTGGTTACTTAATTCAGGAGGGAGGTCATCTTGGTGAATTTCTCTTCCAGAGGCCATTACAGTTAACCATCTGCAAATATTTTCTAGTTGCCGTACATTGCCTGGCCAATGTAAAGAGCTCAAATATGATTCTGTTTTAGGCATTAAGGCTTTAACTTCTGAATCTAGCTCGGTGGCTGCAACATTAAGAAAGTGACGCATTAAAACAGGGATATCTTGTTGACGATCACGGAGAGGCGGGATATGAATACGAATGACATTAAGGCGATGGAATAAATCTTCTCTAAACAAACCTTTTTCAACCAATGCTTCAAGGTTTTGATGGGTTGCTGCAATGATGCGGACATCAACTTTTAATGATCTATGAGAGCCGATAGGATAAAACTCATTATCAGCAAGAACACGTAATAATCTTGTTTGTAATTCAGCGGGCATATCACCAATTTCATCTAGAAATAAAGTGCCATTATTTGCTTGTTCAAACCGGCCGGCTCGTCGAACGTGAGCGCCGGTAAAAGAACCTTTTTCATGGCCAAAGAGTTCTGATTCCATTAATTCTTTTGGGATGGCGGCCATGTTTAAAGCTATAAACGGTTTTTTGTTTCTTGGGCTATGACGGTGTAAGGCTTTAGCTACCAACTCTTTTCCCGTACCTGATTCCCCATTGATTAAGACAGTAATATGCGAACGTGCTAAACGACCAATGGCACGAAACACTTCTTGCATTGCTGGAGCTTCACCAATTATTTCAGGTGTGTCATTAATTAGTTCTTTTTCAAAGGCATCTGGGATTTGTTTTTGTTTACTTTGTAGACTTGCTCTTTGAACAATATCAACAACTTCATTAATATCAAAAGGTTTAGGTAAATATTCAAAAGCACCGCCATGGAATGCAGAAACGGCACTGTCCAAGTCAGAATGAGCCGTCATAACAATAACAGGTAAATCTGGATAGTGGGTTTTTACCCTGTCTAGTAAGTCAAAACCACTCATGCCGGGCATTCTAATATCGGTAATAAGTACATCAGGTAAATCATTTTTTAAAGCTTCAAGTAAGTCTTGAGCATTAGTAAAGCTTTGAGTCGTAATTAATGCTTTTTCAAGGGCTTTCTCAATGACCCATCGAATAGATTTATCATCGTCAACAACCCAGACTACATTAGGGTTTGACATGGCCTGTCTCCACGGGAAGGTAGATTGAAAAAGTAGTCTTTCCTGGTTTGCTTTGACATTCAATAATTCCATCATGTTGATTTATAAGAGACTGTGCGATAGATAAGCCAAGGCCAGTGCCTTCTGCTCGACCGGTGATCATAGGATAAAAAATTTGTTCCATCAATTCCTCTTTGATACCTGGGCCATTGTCGATAATATCAATTTTTACGGCTAATTTATTCATCTTTCGTCCCATTGTTATGTAACGTTGGATGCGTGTTTTAAGTGTTATGCTTCCTTTCTGTAGCATTGCTTGAACTGCATTTTGAATAATATTTAAAAAGGCTTGGATTAATTGATTTTTATCTGCTATTAGATTGGGGATGCTAGGGTCATAGTCAGTAATAAATTGTATATTGTTAGCTTTTTCTACAATAGTTAATTGTTTAACGCGCTCTAAAATTTCATGAATATTTAGGTTATTTTTTATTAATGGCTTATTAGGGCCAAGCATTTTATCCATCAACAACTTTAACCGGTCAGACTCTTGAATTATGATTTGTGTATACTCTTTTAGTTCAAGATCTACTAATTCATAATCTAATAATTGAGCTGCACCTCTAATACCACCTAATGGGTTTTTTATTTCATGTGCCAGTCCTTTAACTAGCATTTTATTGGTATTTTGCTGAGTAAGAAGTTGTTCTTCTTTACTTATGCGAAGTTGTCGGTCGACCTGTTGTAACTCAACTAGAATTTCAGTGAGTTCACCACGTTCAGAAATTGGTATAGCACTAAAATTAACGGTTGTTGCTTGTTCGTGTTGAGTTAAATTCAATTCTCTGTCGATTAGAGATTCAGATGTAGTTAAACATTGCTGTAAGTCAATTAGTAAAGCAGGGTCTGATCGCTTAAATAATACGCTAGCTCTTAAGCCCAATAAATGTTTTTCACTATCTGCCAATAAAATTTCACCTGTTGCGTTTATATAAGTCAGTATCAATTCACGGTTAAATAATAAGACAGCTTCGTTTAAATGAGCGAGTATCTTTTTATGCACTATTATTTTTGGAGTTAAGTCGGGTTAATATTGTATCAGCAGTTTATATGCCAGTTGTGTTATTGAATCGGGATTTATATAAAAGGAGGGGTTATTAAGTATCCAAGTAAAATCAATTCAACCTTTTACTTGTTTTTTACCATTTTAAGCACTGAAAAAAATAGTTACGTAGCTTGATGCACCTATTTATTCAGTGCTTAAAATGAAAAAAATTCTGTGTAAAATTGTTAAATTAATTTTACTTGGGTACTTATATTTATTCCGGGGTGAGAGGAGGCTTTATGAAAAACGCCCCATATCGGGGCGTTTATTTAAACAATTTTATTGTGATTTAGCAATACTGCTTTCTTATAAGCTGTAGTACATATCAAACTCAACAGGGTGAGTGCTCATCCGCAGACGAGTAACTTCTTCCATTTTTAGATCAATATAACCATCAATAGAATCATCGGTAAATACACCGCCTCGAGTTAAAAATTCACGATCTTCGTCTAATGCTTGTAATGCTTCATCAAAAGAGACTGCAACTTGAGGAATTGCTTTTTCTTCTTCTGGTGGTAAATCGTATAAATCTTTATCCATTGCATCGCCAGGATGGATTTTATTTTCAATCCCATCTAAGCCAGCCATTAACATTGCAGCAAAACACAGGTATGGGTTTGCTGTAGAATCACCAAAACGAACTTCAATACGACGGCCTTTTGGGTTGTTGACAAAAGGAATACGGATTGATGCAGAGCGGTTTCGTGCAGAATAAGCGAGCATAACAGGTGCTTCAAAACCAGGAACTAAGCGCTTATAACTATTGGTTGAAGCATTAGCAAAGGCATTAAGCGCTTTAGCATGTTTGACAATGCCGCCAATATAGAACAATGCAGTTTCAGATAAGCCACCATATAAGTCACCAGAGAACAGGTTTTCTCCGCCTTTAAACAAAGATTGGTGAACGTGCATTCCGTTACCATTGTCGCCCACAAGTGGTTTGGGCATAAATGTCGCTGTTTTACCATAAGCGTGAGCGATATTTGCTACAACATATTTTAGCTCTAGGACTTCATCAGCCTTTTTGATTAAGGTGTTGAATTTAGTGCCAAGCTCACATTGTCCGGCTGTTGCTACTTCATGATGGTGTACTTCTGTTGTTTGTCCCATTTCTTCTAAAACTAGGCACATTGCTGAACGCATGTCCTGCAAAGAATCAACAGGAGGAACGGGAAAGTAACCCCCTTTTACACCAGGACGATGCCCAATATTACCGTCTTCATAAGCTTTTTCAGAGTTCCAGCCAGCCTCTTCGGAATCAACTTTGTATCCGCAGCTACCCATGTCAGCATTCCAGCGAACATCATCGAAGATAAAAAATTCGTTTTCAGGGCCGAAAAAAGCTGTATCAGCAATGCCAGTTGATTGCATATAAGCTTCAGCTCTTTTTGCGATTGAGCGAGGGTCGCGTTCATAACCTTGCATATTATTAGGTTCTATAATATCGCAACGTAAAATCAAAGTGGTATCATCAAAAAATGGATCTAAAACCGCAGTTGAAGGGTCTGGCATTAGAATCATATCTGATTCGTTGATTCCCTTCCAGCCAGCAACTGAAGAACCATCAAACATATTGCCTTCTTCAAAAGTATCTTCATCAATTGTATGAGCGGGGAAGGTAACGTGTTGTTCTTTACCGCGAGTATCACAAAAACGGAAATCAACAAATTTGACATCGTTTTCTTGAATCATTTTTAGCACATTTTCTACTGACATTTAATTTGTCTCCTGTTGTGTTCGTTATTATTTTTTTGTTTTTTGGAAAAACTTTATAACCTTACCATTTTTTTAATTGATAGGGCAAAAAAAACGGGGCATTAAGCCCCGTTTTTATAGATTATTATGGTGATTAAAAAGTGGCTGATAATGTAGCGACAACTTTTGATTCGTCCAGACGTCTGCCATCAGAATTGAATGCTTCTGAGTCATCAGTATCTGTATAAGCTACTTCAATGTTAAATGGGCCAAAATCTCTGGCTACACCAGCTTTCCAGTCCCAGTAGTTATCTAATCCTTGTTTTTGATTGTAGTAACCAGCATGTCCAAGTAAAGTAAGGCTACCTAGCGATTCAGGTAAAGTATAATCAATTGCCATATCTGTGTACTCACCCGGGTGAGTATGTTCAATTTTTAACCCATAATAGTAGTAAGTGCTAATATTGAGATTTTCAACAGGAGCAATTGATCCTCCAAAATATATTTCAGTAAAGTTTGATTTGGCAGACGAGGTGTATTCATAACGTAGAACACCTAAATCATAAGTTAGTCCAAAAGGAAGGGCGCCACCAAAGTCAGTTTCTCTTGAAAAGCCACCGTATACATCTAACTCCATGCTGGCATGGTTTTCAAACTCAAAGCTTGATGCCCATGCACCAACATAGATACCAGAGTCATGCGCAACATCAAACGATCCTTGGATAGCAGGCTCATTGTTTGTTTGCGACACACCACGCCAAACATAATCTGTAGTTAATGCAGCACTTGCGCTAGCGTCAATAGAATCAGATATCATGCCTGGGGCTTGGTCGCCAAGAGTTTTTGATATGGTAGCAACAACTCTGCCGTCATTTAAACTTTGGCTTCCTCCATAAACGCCGCTGCCACCTTCATTATCTGTATCAAAGTAAGCAACTTCAAAATTAAACCCTGCAATATTTTTTGCTATACCGACTTTCCAGTCCCAGTAATCATCGCCTAAATTTGCGGTATCTTTTTGGTTATAATAGCCGCCGTGTGCAAGAATAGTGAAAGATCCTGGCGAGTCAGGGAAGAATGTATAGTCAGCTGATATGTCAGTATATTCCCCAGGTCTATTATGGTTTATTTTTAAACCATAATAATAGTAAGTACTAAAATTAAAGTTTTCAAAAGGAGAGATAGAGCCTCCAAAATATATCTCGGTAAAGTCGCTAGCAGACGAAGCTGTGTACTCATAATGTAGTACACCAAGATCATAACCTATGGCGAATGGTAATTTTCCTCCAAAGTCAGTTTCGCGAGAAATCCCTGCGTAAACATCTAGCTCCATACTTGTATCTTGGTCGCCAAATTCAACATTTGATCCCCATACTCCAAAATAAAGTCCTGAGTCGTGGGCTAAATCAAATGAGCCTTGAATAGCAGGATCATTATTTGTTTGTGAAACACCACGCCATATATAATCGGTTGTAAGGGCAACGCTAGCTGATGGTGTTATTCCCCAGAATGAATTATCTTCTTCTGCTAATGAGATTGAGCTTGTTGTTAATAATGCAATCGCAATAGAAATATTGGTTTTTTTCATAATGTCTCCACTTTAGTAATATGAATAAGACAAAATAAAGCAAGAAATAAGCCAAAAAAATAAATAAATAAATCAATGCTTTATTGCGTTGTGTTGTTTTTTAGTAAATAAAAGCATCTTTGTGGTGCTATAGCAAAAACGTTGCTAAATCACAACGATTTTGACTATTATTAATGTAACTACTTCAATAATATAAATAAATAACATTTCCAGAATACTGTTGTTTTTTTATTGCTCGAAAAAAGGTTTGTGAAATATTGGCCTTAAAGTATTTATTTGTATAAATAACAGCAACTTATTGATGTAACGCACAAAAATAGTGCGATTTTAAAGAGGGCGCACTATTTTGGCTCGCCTAGTGAGTATCGACCGTTTCATTAAAAAAATTGATCACTCTCAAATAAAGCTAAGGATTTTATGTATCCAATAGCCATCTTTTCTAGGAAACAAACAAAATCAAGTATTTATATGGCTTGAATTAGACTTAAAAGGGAAATTCTAATGAGGGTTAATTTCAACTATCAAAATAAAATATGTTTTTGTGGAAAGACAGAAAAACAAAGTAATCTAAAGTAAGTCAGCTCTAATCGTGCTTGAAAGTGAGTTGGTTGAATAATTTAATCCTTATTTAATGGGGTGGGGAATGAATGTCTTGCTAAAATTAATGACGGGTTAAAAAAGAATTTAATTATATTTTTTAATAAGTTAAATTAAAACCTGGTCTTGAGTGGTTATCTAAATTTAGCTATTTTTCTTTGCATAACAACCGCTGGCACACTATATGCTTTGATATTGGCTTTGTAGTTCAATTTATCATTGCAAAGAGGATGTTTATGAAATTAATAACCGCAATTGTTAAGCCCTTCAAATTAGATGACGTGCGAGAAGTGCTTACAGACATTGGTGTTTCTGGGATTACAGTGACTGAGGTGAAAGGTTTTGGTCGACAAAAAGGCCATACCGAGCTGTATCGCGGTGCTGAATATGTTGTCGATTTTCTACCGAAAGCAAAAATTGAAGTTGCTGTAGGAGATGGGTTGGTCGAGCAAGCAGTGGAAGTAATAGCAAAAGCAGCAAATACTGGGAAAATAGGTGATGGAAAAATCTTTGTTTCTAACCTGGAGCAGGTTGTACGTATAAGGACCGGTGAAACAGGTGAAGAAGCTTTATAAATAATAATAATCAGATGATGAGAGAGGTGACTAAGTGGAAGCTTTAAATAAATTAGCAGAGTTGAGTTATGCGCTCGATACGTTCTACTTTTTAATGAGTGGAGCTTTGGTAATGTGGATGGCAGCAGGTTTTGCCATGCTTGAAGCCGGGTTGGTTCGGGCAAAAAATACAACAGAAATATTAACTAAAAATATTGCTTTATTTGCAATTGCTTGCGTGATGTATATGCTCTGCGGTTATAACATCATGTATCCAGCTGAGGCGGTAAATAGTATCTGGCCAGGCATTAGTTTTTTATTAGGTGAAGACCATACGGTTGAAAAAGTGCTGGCTAGTAAAGGAGAAACTTATTATTCAAGTTTGTCTGATTTCTTTTTTCAGGTAGTTTTTGTTGCAACAGCAATGTCAATTGTTTCTGGTGCAGTTGCTGAGCGGATGAAATTGTGGGCATTTTTAGCTTTTGCAGTCGTGATGACTGGTTTTATTTATCCTTTGCAAGGTTATTGGAAATGGGGTGGTGGTTTTCTGGACGAATTAGGTTTTCTTGATTTTGCAGGTTCTGGTGTAGTGCATTTGTGTGGTGCAACTGCAGCAGTTGCAGGTGTTATCTTACTAGGTGCTCGTAAAGGTAAATATGGTGAAAATGGTGAGATTCATCCAATTCCTGGATGTAATATGCCTTTAGCTACATTAGGAACGTTTATATTGTGGTTGGGTTGGTTTGGTTTTAATGGTGGTTCGGAGCTGAAGCTCTCTGATGTGGGTGAGGCAAATGCTGTGGCAATGGTCTTTGTTAACACAAATGCAGCAGCAGCAGGTGGTGTTCTAGCGGCTTTAGTAACAGCACAGATGATGTTTGGTAAAGCAGATTTGTCAATGACTTTAAATGGTGCTTTAGCAGGTTTGGTTGCAATTACGGCTGAGCCATTAACACCAACACCTCTATGGGCGACAGCGATTGGAGCTATTGGTGGTTTAATCGTAGTATTTTCAATTGTTTTAATTGATAAGTTAAAGCTTGATGATCCAGTTGGGGCTACTTCTGTTCATGGGGTAGTTGGGATATGGGGGTTGCTGGCTGTTTGTATTACAAATCCCGAGGCATCGCTAAAGGCTCAATTGATAGGTATTGTGACTATAGGAGGGTTTGTTTTTTGTGCAAGTTTAATCACCTGGTTTATTATTAAGTTGGTTATGGGTATTCGGGTTAGTGAAGAAGACGAGTATCATGGGGTTGATTTTTCTGAATGTGGAATGGAAGCGTACCCTGAGTTTACTGATAGTAGTAAGGGGTAAAAAAGATGGTCTAGAATTCTGGATTATTTAGATGGAAATTGAAACGGATGCAAATGCATCCGTTTTTTTTTGCTTTAAAAAAAAGATTTGTTATATTAGTGGTGCACTAATCCAGTGCCAAAATAGGCTGGCAAATAATATTTTGGTGCATTTGTGATTGCGAGTGGTGTAATATCTTCGACAGACTCGTAATATATCAACAGGAACAGAGAATAATATGAAATTAATAACAGCAATAATAAAACCGTTCAAAATGGATGATGTTAGAGATGCCTTGTCTGAAATAGGTGTTGCAGGAGTAACAGCGACAGAAGTTAAGGGCTTTGGTCGTCAAAAGGGGCATACAGAGCTTTATCGAGGAGCAGAATATGTAGTTGACTTTTTACCGAAAGTTAAATTGGAAATAGCAGTGGCTGAAGAAATTCTTGAGAAGGCAGTTGAGGCAATAATCAGTGCCGCAAACACAGGAAAAATTGGTGATGGAAAAATATTTGTTTCTAATCTGGAGCAAGTAATAAGGATTAGAACGGGTGAAACAGGGCCGGATGCGATTTAATTTTTAGGGATAGTAAAAATGAATAATAATTATAAATTAATTCTATGCTTGTTATTGTTGCCAAATATTGCAAATGCAGAAGAATTAAATCAGGCAAATACCGCCTGGATATTAACATCAACAGCATTGGTATTATTTATGACTTTGCCCGGTCTGTCCCTGTTTTATTCTGGGTTGGTCAGGAGTAAAAACGTATTATCAGTATTAATGCAGTGTTTTGCTATAACCTGTATTGTTTCGATTTTATGGTTAGTTGGTGTTTACAGTTTTATTTTTACTGATGGCGGTGAGGTGCAAAAATTTATTGGCGGTGCATCTAAGGTTTTCATGCTAGATTTAAGGCCAGATAGTTTGACAGGAGATATACCGGAAACTGTATTTTTTATGTTCCAAATGACATTTGCCATTATTACACCTGCATTAATAGTCGGTGGTTTTGCAGAAAGGATGAAGTTTTCTGCCATGCTCTGGTTTAGTGCTTTATGGTTAATTATTGTGTATATGCCGATTTGTCACTGGGTTTGGGGTGGTGGTTGGTTGGCAGACCTTGGTGTTATGGATTTTGCTGGTGGAATTGTTATTCATGTTAATGCTGGTGTTGCAGCATTGGTGACAGCATTGGTTTTGGGTAAAAGAAAAGGTTTTCCTACTACAGCTATGCCTCCGCATAATATGACAATGGTGGTGACAGGAGCCGGTATGCTATGGGTTGGTTGGTTTGGCTTTAATGCGGGCAGTGCATTAACAGCAGATGGATCTGCTGGAATGGCAATGCTAGTTACACATATCGGTGCCTCGGCAGGTTCACTAGCCTGGATGATTATAGAGTGGATAAAGTTTGGCAAACCTAGTGTTTTGGGGATAGTTACTGGTATGGTGGCAGGCCTAGGTACGATTACGCCTGCATCAGGATTTGTTGGGCCTATAGGAGCTTTGGCAATAGGAGCTACTGCGGGGGTTGTATGTTTTTATGCAACGCAATATCTTAAGCGGTCGTTAAAGATTGATGATTCACTGGATGTTTTTCCAGTTCATGGAGTTGGTGGTATAACCGGTTCATTATTGACTGGAGTTTTTGCTGCTAGTAGCTTTGGAGGATTAGGGTTGGCAGAAGGAGTGTCAATAGTTGATCAAGTTGGTGTTCAGGCCTTGGCAGTTGTAGTAACTATATGTTGGAGTGCAATTTTTAGCTATATTATTTTGAAAATCATTGATCTATTGATTGGTTTGCGTGTAACAGAAGAAGAAGAGGTTGTAGGTCTGGATATCGTTTTGCACGAAGAAACTGGCTATCACAATTTGTAGTCTATATTTGTTAAAATAAAAATTTCAAATTTCCAAGTTATAAAAAAATATTTTCTATATATTTCGTGTGTTCATGGATACGAAGTATAGCTTGGAGTTTTTGCTTAAACTATTTTTTGTCTATACTTTGCATAATCCTAAAAAAATCAGTTGAACGCTAGGTTTGTACATAGTAAGTTGCTGTATATTATGCGAAATTTAAGTTATTTATTGGTCGCCCATTTGGTGAGATAAAATGACTTCACGGTTTTGTGAAAAACCCTGCAGAATAGCTCTTGATAAGAACTATGGCCATTATCTGCGAGCTATTCTTTGTATAAAGCAGTAAGAATTGCTAAAGCTTTTCTAATCTTTTTCACCCAGATTTTTCACAAAATCCGTGTTCAACTGATTTTTCTAGGATGATTTAGATGAGGTTTCTGTTGGTTAATTATTTTCTGTAATTTACTTCTAAATTGATGCGTAGCTATCCTATACGCCCGTTCCAGCGTTATGCTTTTGACAAAAACACACATTCTTAAATTCGTATCAGTGAACAAGAGAAGTATCTCTGGTATCAATCTCTGTATACAGTATATAATAATGAGTTTTGAATCAATTTTTTTACTAAATTTCACCGGAAAAAAGCATGCTGGGTAAGCTGGTCAAAGTAATAGTTGGAACTCGTAATGATAGGAACGTTAAGAAAAAGCGTGCATTGGTTGATAAAATTAATGCTTTCGCTGCTAAATTTAAAAATCTATCAGACGATGAAATAAAAGCAAAAACACAGGAATTTCGTCATCGACTTGAACAAGGTGCAAAACTTGACGTGTTAATTCCTGAAGCTTTTGCTTTAGTTAAAGAAGGATCATCTCGTGTTTTTGGAATGGAACATTATGATGTACAGATGATTGGCGGCATGATCCTAAATGATGGCAAAATTGCCGAGATGAAAACAGGGGAAGGAAAAACCCTGATGGCAACATTGGCGGCTTATTTGAACGCTTTGCCGAGTAAAGGTGTACATATTGTTACAGTGAATGATTATTTGGCTGCTAGGGATGCCGAATGGATGGGGAAACTTTATTCATTTTTAGGTTTGACCGTGGGTGTGATTGTTAGTGATTTAGATCATCCACAGCGTAAAGAAGCGTACGCAGCAGATATTACCTATGGAACTAATAATGAATTTGGCTTTGATTATTTGCGAGATAACATGGCATTCAGTCTGGAGCAAAAAGTTCAGCGTGAATTGAATTTTGCCATTATTGATGAAGTAGATTCAATTTTGATTGATGAAGCTAGAACGCCACTCATTATTTCAGGGCCCACTGAAGAAGGAACTGAGGTTTATCTTAAAGTCAATAAAGTTGTGCCGTTTTTAACTGCACAAGAAATTGTCGAGGATAAAGATGAACAAGAAAGAATGCCTGGCGATTATTTGGTCGATGAAAAAAGCAAACAAATTCATTTAACTGAAGAAGGGCATGAGCGTATAGAGCAACTCATGGTTGAGCACGATCTGATGGACGAGGGTGCTACTCTGTATGACGCTGCAAATATTCGACTAATGCATTACTTAAATGCGTCATTGCGAGCCCATGCATTATTCCAAAAAGATGTTGATTATGTAGTCAGAAATGATGAAGTCATTATAGTTGATGAATTCACTGGCAGAATGATGACCGGTAGACGATGGTCTGATGGATTGCATCAAGCGATAGAAGCAAAAGAAAATGTAAAGGTTCAAAATGAAAACCAGACCCTGGCATCCATTACTTTTCAAAATTACTTTCGCTTATATGAAAAGCTGTCAGGTATGACAGGGACTGCTGATACTGAGGCATTTGAATTAAATAAAATCTATGGATTGGAAGTTGTGGTTATTCCAACTCATAGAGAGATGATACGGAAAGATAATGGGGATTTGATTTATCTGACCAAGGGAGAAAAATATCTTGCAGTTGTAGAGGATATTAAGGGCTGTGCTCAGCGTGGGCAACCTGTTTTAGTGGGTACTACATCCATTGAAAATTCAGAGATTATCTCTCAACTTTTAAATAAGCAAAATATTAAGCATGAAGTTTTGAATGCAAAGCAGCATGAACGAGAAGCTCATATTGTAGAAAATGCAGGGATGCCTGGTCAGGTAACTATTGCAACTAATATGGCAGGGCGTGGTACTGATATTGTATTGGGTGGAAACCTTGAAGCTGAACTAAAAGCTTTAGGTGAGGAAGCTATAACAGCTGAGAAAGAAAAAATTCGTGGAGCATGGCTAGATAGGCATCAAAAAGTGTTGAATAGTGGTGGTTTACATGTGATAGGCTCTGAAAGGCATGAGTCTCGCAGGATAGACAATCAATTAAGAGGACGTTCGGGTCGACAAGGTGATCCTGGGTCAACACGGTTTTATTTGTCATTAGAAGATGACTTGATGCGTATTTTTGCTTCTGAGCGTGTTTCAAAATTAATGAAATCTCTAGGGATGGAAGAAGGAGAGGCAATTGAGCATCCTTGGGTAACAAGAGCGATTGAAAATGCACAAACCAAAGTAGAAGGTAGAAATTTTGATGTGCGTAAAGAAATATTAGCTTATGATGATGTCGCGAATGATCAAAGAAAAGTGGTCTATGAGCATCGAAATGATTTAATGGCTGCTGATAGTATTAGCGAAATGATTACAGATATTCGCTCAGATGTTCTAAATGATGTTATCACTAAATATATTCCTGCTAAAACTATGGAAGAGCAGTGGGATATTCACGGGCTTGAAGAGCATCTTTCTGACGAATATCTTTTAGATCTGGCGTTGCAGGAAAAGCTAGATAATAATAGTTCTTTTCAAGAGCAAGATTTACGAAATTTTGTGGTTGATGCCTTAGAACAAAGTAGTAATGATAAGAAAGAAAAATCAACGCTAGAAGTTATGCAACATTTTGAGAAATCAGTTATGTTGCAAGTGTTAGACAATAGCTGGAAAGAACATTTAGCATCAATGGACTCATTACGTCAGGGCATTCACTTTAGAGGATATGCTCAAAAGGATCCAAAGCAGGAATATAAACGTGAATCATTTGATATGTTTACTAGCTTGCTTGATCATATTAAATATGAAGTGGTAGGTATTCTAGCTAAAGTCCAAGTGGCTCAAGAAGAAGATGCAGATGCAATTGATGAGCAAAGACAAACGCCACAAGAGATGAGTTTTGAGCATGCTGAGGCAAGTTCTGCTACGGAAGTTTCAGAAGTTCAGGCTATACAAGAACCTAATGAGTCGGTAGAAGCAGCAGAACAACCCTTTGTCAGAGATGGGGAAAAAGTAGGCCGAAATAGTCCTTGTCCTTGTGGTTCTGGAAAGAAATATAAACAATGTCATGGTAAGTTGACTTAGCTTTTGTGTTAGTTTTATAGCTCTTTGGACTTGATTGACGAGTTTTTATGTTCATTAAGTTCAAAGTCTTCACCTTCCTAGCTTTAAAGTAATTGCGCGAAAAAATAAATCATAATTAAGAATGAAAGTAACTGAAACGAAATAGTTTATATTTCATGCGATTGTGTTCTCATTTTAACAGTTGTACTTTGCATATAAATCAAGTTTGCTTTATTTTAGTTAGATTTTAGCTATCCACAAATCATTAAACAATTAATAACGGTAAAAATATGCCAAATAGAATCTTTGAAAAAAGTAAACCCAAAGCAAATATCACCACTCTTCCTGACTTAGGAATGGATAAAAAGGATTTTGTTGCTGATTTTAAAAGATATTACAGCCATCGATTAGGCAGAGATGCTGCATGTCGTTCGCCACATTATGCTTATGAAGCATTGTCTTTAGCGGTTAGTGATAGGTTAATTGAGCGATGGAAACAAACTTACAATACTTATAAAGAGCAAGATTGTAAAAAAGCGTTCTATATTTCAATGGAATTTTTGATGGGTAGAGCTTTGAGTAATGCTATGTTAAATCTGGGTATTACAAATACGGTGGAAAAGTCACTGTTTGATCTTGGCTTAGATATGGAAGAGCTGATTGATAGTGAACCAGATGCAGGTTTAGGAAATGGGGGGCTAGGACGATTAGCGGCTTGTTTTATTGATAGTTGTGCAACGCTACAATTACCCGTTACAGGATATGGGTTGCGTTATGAATATGGAATGTTTACTCAAGCTATAGATAATGGCGAGCAGATAGAAAAACCAGATCATTGGTTACGTAATGGAAATGTATGGGAAATTGAACGTCCAGAATATACAGTACGAATTAAGTTTGGTGGGCATACAGAAAGACACACTGATATAAATGGACATGAGATTGTTAGTTGGGTGAATACCAATGATGTATTGGCGGTACCATATGATACTCCCATTCCTGGCTATCAAAACGGAACAGTTAATACTTTACGTTTATGGAAATCAGAGGCAACTGAAGAATTTAATTTACAGGAATTTAATGCAGGTGAATATGCAGAGGCCGTTGCAGAAAAAAATACGGCTGAAAATATTACCATGGTGTTATATCCAAATGATGCCAATGAAAATGGTAAAGTTCTAAGGTTACAGCAACAATATCTATTGGCATCAGCGAGTTTGCAGGATGTTGTTGCAAATTGGGTCGGCCGTCATGGTGCTGATTTCACTCATTTTGCCGAAAAAAACTGTTTTCAGTTAAATGATACTCATCCAAGTATTTCAATTGCCGAACTGATGCGACTACTGATGGATGAACATGGGTTAAACTGGGATGATGCCTGGGAAATTACAGGTAAGACCATGGCATATACAAACCACACCTTGTTGCCTGAGGCATTAGAAAAGTGGTCAGTAGGATTAATGCAATATCTATTACCACGAGTGATGGAGATTATTTTCGAAATCAATGCTCGTTTTTTAACTGAAGTTTCTGAACACTGGCCAGGAAAAACAGAATATTTGGCAAGAATGTCGATTATTGAAGAGGGACAGGATAAACAAGTCAGAATGGCTTATTTGGCGATTGTTGGTAGTTTTTCTGTTAATGGTGTTGCAGAACTGCATTCTCAGTTGTTACGTGATGGATTGTTCAACGATTTTTATCAATTGTGGCCAGAAAAATTTAACAATAAAACCAATGGAGTAACTCCAAGGCGTTGGCTTGCTGCGTGTAACCCTGATTTGGCAGAATTAATTACAAAAACCATTGGTGATGGTTGGGTTACGGATTTATCTCAGTTAGAAAAACTAAAGCCTTATGCCGATAAACCAGCATTTAGAAAAAAATGGTTTGCATTGCAACAGTCTAGTAAACAACAGTTAATTGACTATAAAACACAAGAGTTGGGTGTCGATTTAGGTCTTAGTGTAGATGCGTTGTTTGATGTGCAAGTCAAAAGAATTCATGAATACAAGCGTCAAATATTAAATGTTTTACATGTGATCCATTTATATAACAGAATTAAACGAGGGGATACTAAAAACTGGGTCTCTCGCTGTGTATTAATTGGAGGTAAAGCTGCGCCAGGGTATGTGATGGCAAAGAAAACAATTAAGCTGATTAATAATGTGGCGAATGTTATTAATCATGACCCTGATGTAGGAGATAAACTAAAGTTAGTTTTTTTACCTAATTATCGTGTTTCGGCTATGGAAAAAATTTGCACAGGAGCTGATTTGTCTGAACAAATTTCAACTGCAGGAAAAGAAGCATCTGGCACTGGGAATATGAAATTTATGATGAACGGTGCTATTACTATTGGAACATTAGATGGTGCAAACATTGAGATTAGAGAAGAAGTAGGAGAAGAGAACTTCTTCTTGTTTGGTCTAGATGAAACAGAAGTTCAGGCATTAAAATCTCACTATAACCCTTGTGAAATGATTGAAAAAGATAGTGACCTTAGGGAGGTTATAAACTTGCTAGAGTGTGGTCATTTTAATCAGTTTGAACAAGGAATTTTTGATGACATTCTTGGTGCACTCAAAAATCCACATGACCCGTGGATGACAATTGCAGATTTCCGCAGTTTTGTTGATGCACAGCAACGAGTAAGTGAAGCGTATAGTGACAAAGAACATTGGACTAAAATGAGTATTTATAATACTGCATCTAGCAGTAAATTCTCAACAGATAGAACCATTACTGAATATGCTGATAATATTTGGGGCTTATCTACTATTAATGTAAAAAAATAAATGCTCGACATTGTATTATTTGAACCGGAGATTCCGGCTAATACAGGTAATATTATAAGATTGTGCGCCAATACAGGCGCACAGTTGCATTTAATTCATCCTTTAGGATTTGATTTTGATGATAAAAAATTACGTCGTGCAGGGTTGGATTATCATGAATGGGTAAATGTACACCAATATGCTTCGATAAACGACTATGTACATAAAATACAGCCAAATAGAGTCTTTGCATTAACCACAAAAGGAACTCGAAATTATGTTGATGTTTCTTATCAGGAAAGGGATGCATTATTATTTGGGCCAGAAACACGTGGCCTTCCTGATGAGTTTCTTAATCAACACGATCAACAGCTAAAGCTTTATTTACCTATGAAACCAGAGAGTAGAAGTTTAAACCTTTCCAATACTGTATCCGTTGTTTTATTTGAAGCATGGAAACAGTTAGGTTTTTGTGGAAGCAAAGAGTTAAAAGAATAACTTTTATACAAGAGTTTTCATCAGGCAGTTAAGAGCTATAGTCCAATCTTTAAAATTGTAGCTGAAGAAGAAAATACCTCAGTTGGGACACCTAAAGTTTGTTTTAGAATAATATCTCTGTCCCAAGGGTTTTCAATATTTGATATTTCAAACATTTGTTTAAGGGTAAGATTTAATGGAAAATAATAAGGTGAGACTAATGCCATATTAACCAAAGGAAAATCACTGCCGTATAACAACCTACCTTTAAGTCGCGAGTCTTTTAGAGCATTAACAAGATATCCGGGTTTATTAATTTGAGTAAGGCTGGAAATATCAGCATATAAATTAGGGTAGCGAGAAAACATAGGAAGGATACGCTGAAAATTGCTTTTATTTTCAGTTTTGCCGGTTGTGGCAATATGAGCAGCGATAACTGTGACTCCAAGCGATAGGGGTAATTCCAATCTTTTTGGATCGGCGTATTCATCAATCGCTGAATGAAAAGAACGTTCCTGTCCAGTGTGGCTAAGCAGTGGAAGACCTAATTCTTTCATCTTTTTATAAAAAGGAATAAGCTTTTTGTCGGCTGGATCAATATGCTGAATATTCGGGATCCACTTTATTAACTTAGCACCTTGGTGTTTAACTTTTTCTAATAGTGCTAATGAATTATGTCGGTATGGATTGATGCTGGCACCAAAATAGAGGGAAGGGTGTTTTAAAGTTTGCTTAGCAACATAATCGTTTGGGATATAAACTTGAGTTTTAGATTTGTCCAGCTTACCGTGACTATTGATGACTCCATCCATTGCTAACACAATAGCCCCTTGAACTTTATCAGAAGCTTCAATTGTTTTGGCCAATCGCTGAACCAGTAATTGATCCCCTTCTGACTTTAATTCTTTTCGCTTAACGCCAAAAGCAGCTAAATAATAATCAAACTTATAGCTTTTTTTCATTTCCTCCGAAATGAAACAGCCACTTTCTCCATAACCTAAACCTGCAATATGAACATGCATATCTATAATAGGCGCTTTAGGTAATTGAGTTGGTGGAAGGGCGGCTCCCTCAAACAATACTTCCCGAATTATGAGTAAACTCAAAATAACAAATGTTAAAATAAGGGATGTTATTTTTACCATAAAATTAGGGTTTATTTGAGTTTATCCTTCAACATTTTATTGACTTCAGCAGGGTTGGCTTTACCTTGAGTGGCTTTCATTGCTTGGCCCACAAAAAAGCCAAAAACTTTATCTTTGCCACTCAAATATTGTTCTACTTGTGCCGGATTATCTGCAATAATTTTATCAATAATTGCTTCAATTGCACCACTATCAGTGATTTGCTTAAGTCCTTTTTTTTCAATAATCTCATCAGCGGACGCTACACTATCCCATAAAGTATCAAAAACTTGTTTGGCTATTTTTCCAGAAATTGTATTATCATCAATGCGTTTTAAAAGTCCTGCTAGTCGCTCAGAATTAATAGGAGATTGGTTAATGTCTATATCTGCTTTATTTAGCGCGCCTAATAAATTAACAGTTATCCAATTGCTGCAAAGTTTAGCTTCACAACCAGATGACTCAACAACCGCTTCATAAAAATCAGCTAATTGACGCGATGAAGTCAATGTTGTTGCTGTTTCAACATCCTGTTTATATTGTTCTATAAACCGTTGTTTTTTTGCAGTTGGTAATTCCGGTAAACTGGCTGCTACCTCAACTTGTAACGCATCTGATATTTCTACAGGTAATAAATCAGGATCAGGAAAGTAGCGGTAATCGTTAGCTTCTTCTTTGCTGCGCATAGAGCGAGTTTCGTTTTTATCAGAGTCGTATAAACGTGTTTCCTGTACAACAGTACCACCACCTTCAATCAGGTCGATCTGTCTTTCTACCTCAATATTGATGGCTTTTTCAACAAATTTAAAAGAGTTGATGTTTTTTAATTCTGCTCTAGTACCGTATTCTTCTTGCCCTTTTGGGCGTACCGAAACATTAGCATCACAGCGAAATGAACCCTCTTGCATATTACCATCGCAAATTTCTAAATAACGGACTAATTCGTGGATTTTACGCATGTAAGCAACTGCTTCTTTTGCTGAGCGCATATCAGGTTCGGAGACTATTTCTAGTAACGGTGTTCCTGCACGGTTTAAATCAATTCCAGTAAGCCCATGAAAGTCTTCATGCAATGATTTGCCCGCATCTTCTTCTAAGTGGGCGCGAGTAACGCCTATGCGTTTTACATTGCCGTCCACCTCAATATTCAAATGTCCGATTCCAACAATAGGGAGTTCCATTTGGCTTATTTGATAACCTTTAGGTAAATCAGGATAAAAATAATTTTTTCTGGCAAAGACTGAGTAGGGTGCAACTTCTGCCTCAATTGCCATACCAAATTTAACGGCCATACGAACAACTTCTTTATTTAGTACAGGTAGTACACCTGGTAAACCTAAATCTACAGCACAGGCTTGGGTGTTTGGTTCTGCACCATAAGCAGTCGAGGCAGCAGAAAATATTTTAGATTTAGTTGCCAGTTGGGCATGAATCTCTAGGCCAATTACTGTTTCCCATTCCATCATATTCTCCTTATTCGAAACCTTTAGGTGTTTGTTGATGCCAGTTCGTGACTTGTTGGTATTGGTGGGCAATATTCAACAATCTATCTTCTGTAAAATAATTACCAATGACTTGAAGACCTACGGGTTTATTTTCTACAAAACCAGCCGGAATAGACATGGCAGGTAATCCAGCCAGGTTAACTGCGATGGTGTAAATATCAGCAAGATACATTTCAATAGGGTCACTTGTTTTTTCTCCAATTCTAAATGCAGTGGAGGGTGAAACGGGTCCCATTAACACATCTACTTCAGATAAGGCCTGTTTAAAATCATCGGCAATTAGACGACGGACTTTTTGAGCTTTAATATAGTAGGCATCATAATATCCAGCAGATAAAGCATAAGTCCCCATTAAAATTCGACGTTTAACTTCAGAGCCAAACGCTTCGCCTCTGGAGCGAATATATAAATCGTTAAGATCAGCTGGGTTATCACAACGGTAACCAAAACGAACCCCATCAAAACGAGAGAGGTTTGCAGAGCATTCAGCAGAAGCAATTACATAATAGGTTGGTATTGCTAGTTTCATATTGGGCAAAGAAACCTCTTTGACTTCTGCTCCCAATTTTTTATATTCATTAACGGCGGCTTCAATGGCGATAGCCATATCGTTATTTAAGCCTTCGTTAAAAAACTCCTTTGGTAAGCCTATTTTTAACCCTTCAAGGCTATTATTAAGCCCAGTTGAATAATCTGGAACGTCTTTATCCACACTGGTGGAATCTTTTTCATCAAAGCCAGCCATAGCTTGTAATAAAATAGCTGCATCTTTGGCAGAACGAGCCATAGGACCACCCTGATCAAGACTTGATGCAAAGGCGATCATTCCATAACGGGAAACGCGGCCGTATGTTGGTTTTAAACCAGTAATTCCACATAAAGATGCGGGTTGGCGGATTGATCCGCCAGTATCTGTACCTGTTGCAGCGACTGCAAGTCGAGCAGCAACCACAGCAGCTGATCCACCGGAAGATCCTCCTGGCACAGAATCAGTTTGCCAAGGGTTTTTTACTACGCCATAAAAGCTGGTTTCATTGGATGAACCCATGGCAAATTCATCCATATTTAACTTACCTAGCATAACAGCACCAGCCTGATTAAAATTTTCAATCACGGTTGCATTATAAGGTGCTATAAAGTTATCCAACATTTTGGAGCCACACGTTGTTTTAACGTCTTGAGTACAAAAAATATCTTTTTGTGCAATTGGGATACCTGTTAAAAGATCTGTATTGCCAGCAGATAATTGCTTATCAGCATGTTGGGCATTTTTGAGGGCTTGTTCTTCGGTAAGGGTGATATAGCAATTGAGATCGGTGTTTTTTTTGATGCGATCTAAGTAAGCTTGGGTTAATTCTACGCTAGAGAACTCTTTCGATCTTAGGCCTTTTGCTAAATCAGTAATTGTTTTGTTGTGCATAATAATTTTAGTCGAGAACTTTAGGAACTAAGTACAAACCATTTTCTATTTGAGGCGCAATAGACTGAAAATTTTGTCGCTGATTTTTTTCTGATGCGATATCAGCACGTAGGCGTTGAGTCTGATCCATAGGATGAGCCATAGGTTGAACTGTGTCAGTATTTGTATCACTCATTTGAGTCATTAAGTCTAACATGTTAGATAAGTCAGAGGTATAGGCATCAATATCATTATCATTGATGCCTAATCTTGCCAAATAGGCGATTTTTTTTACTTCATCAGCCGATAAGCTCATTTATTAAAACTCCAAGTGTTAGGTGGTTCTAATTATGATACTTTATATCTTGCTTAAATACCTATTAGATTGTTAAAGTAGTGAAATTTTCTCTTTAAGGATGCTTGCAAAATATGTTCGAAAAAATTCGAGGATTATTTTCCAATGATTTGTCTATTGATTTAGGCACTGCAAATACTTTGATTTATATGCCCGGCCAAGGGATAGTGCTAAATGAGCCTTCTGTAGTAGCCATTAAGGAAGATAAAATACGGGGAGCAAAAACTATTGCTGCAGTAGGAAAGGATGCAAAAAAAATGTTGGGACGGACGCCAGGAAATATTACCGCTATACGCCCATTAAAAGATGGAGTGATTGCTGATTTTGCAGTCACAGAAAGGATGTTACGTTTTTTTATTGAAAAAGTTCATGAGTCTAAGTTTTTAAGACCAAGTCCACGTATTTTGATTTGTGTGCCTTGTGGTTCAACGCAAGTTGAGCGGCGAGCAATACGTGAATCTGCAGCAATGGCGGGCGCAAGAGAAGTTTATTTAATAGAAGAGCCAATGTCAGCAGCGATGGGTGCCGGGCTTCCTATTGATGAAGCCCAAGGGTCTATGGTGCTGGATATTGGCGGCGGTACTTCAGAAGTTGCGATCATGTCATTAAATGGAATAGTTTACTCCGAGTCAGTCAGAATTGGGGGTGACCGTTTTGACGAGGCGATAATTAATTATGTGCGGAGAAATTACGGTACCTTAATTGGAGAAGCAACCGCAGAGAAAATTAAAAAAGAAATTGGAACTGCATATCCAGGTAGTGAAGTTAAAGAAATTCAGATAACAGGGAGAAATTTAGCAGAAGGTATTCCGCGTAGCTTTATCTTAAATAGTAATGAAGCACTAGAGGCTTTGCAAGAACCTTTGGCTGGTATTGTAGGTGCAGTTAAGGTTGCATTGGAACAAACGCCACCAGAATTAGGCGCTGATGTTGCCGAGAGGGGAATTGTTATCACCGGAGGCGGTGCATTGTTGACAGACATTGATAGACTAGTTTCAGAAGAAACAGGGTTGCCGGTCTATATTGCAGATGATCCGCTGACTTGTGTTGCTAGAGGTGGGGGAATTATTCTAGATATGTTAGATGAAAAAGGAATATCGGCTTTTTCGTTGGAATAATTGAATTTATTTTGACGATAAATGGCTGGGCATAAACATATGTCTGGCCATTTTTGTTTATGAAAAGAGAAAAGGTTTTAATTTATATTAAATAAATAATAAAACCAATCTCTTGCGCTATAATTAAGGCCATTATTTGTAATATTTTATTTGAGGCCTTACTATAAAACTTTTATTTACTTCTGGCCCTTCTGTGAATACTAGGTTGCTTATAGTTGTGCTAGTGTCTATTTTTTTTCTTATTGTTGATCATTATAGTTCTCGGCTAGATACAGTGCGTTCGGGGCTCTCATTTTTTTCTTATCCAGTACAAAAGCTTGTCAGCTTCCCTACAGAAGTAGTAAAAGATACTTTAGCTAGCATGAAGTCTTATTCAGCATTAAAAAAAGAAAACGCAGTATTAAAAGAAAAGCAAGTAATTGATAGAGTAAGATTGTTGAAATTCTCTGCCTTGGAAAACGAAAATATTCGTCTCAAAGGGTTGTTGGAAAATTCATTTGAATTAGGTGAACAAGTATTATCAGCCGAATTACTCTCTGTTAATCTTGTGCCTTATGAGCATGTGGTTGTGATTAACAAGGGGTCTAAATTTGGCGTACATGCCAAACAACCAGCAATAGATGCTAATGGTATTGTTGGACAAGTCCTTAGATCAATGCCTTTAAATTCAGAAGTTATGTTAATTACAGATCCAAATCATGCTCTTCCTGTTCAAGTAAATCGAAATGGCTTAAGAACTATTGCTGTTGGGGGTGGGAAACTGGATCAGTTAAAGTTACCCTTTTTACCTAATAATGCGGATATTATACCTGGGGATTTACTTGTTACTTCTGGGTTAGGAGGGGTTTTTCCTCAAGGTTATCCAGTCGCGGTGGTTGATAATTTTATTATGCAACCGGATAAACCTTTTGCTAATATTTATGCAACACCTAAGGCTAAACTAGATAGAATTCGGGAACTATTAGTTGTTTGGAGCGATTCTACCCCCGTACCTCTATCATTTCCTGATGAAATAGAAATCAAAGATACAAAAAACGATAAAAAAGAAAATGAATAAATCCAAGGCTTTAAAAAGCTACTTTGTGTCAATTTTTTTAGCAATGGGGTTAAATATTTTTTCTTTTCCTGTTTTTTTTAGGGATTACAATCCTGACTGGGTTTTATTGACATTGATTTATTGGGTGTTAGCAGTACCTGGGAGGATAGGTGTTTTTAATGCTTGGGGTGTAGGGTTAATTGTTGATGTTTTAACCGGTCGTTTATTAGGTCAACATGCATTGGCTTATTCGTTAACGGCCTACTCTTGTTTGAAATTACATAAACGATTAGGACAGTATTTATTACGGCAACAATCTCTTTTTATTTTTTCTAGTTTATTATTATCTAAGATGATCGAATTTATGATTGAAGATATTAAAGGAGATGCTAAATTAACCTTGGTATTTTTGTTGCCAGTTGTTGTTGGCACTTTTTTTTGGCCAGTAATTTACACTACTCTACGATTTTTTCGTTCTATTAGACGAATAGGGTAGTATGAGTCGACATTATACAGTTAAAGACTCTTTTGCAGAAAACCGTATGTTTTTTAGCCGAGTTGTCGCTGTTTTTGTTTTTTTCAGCATACTAATGCTTGGATTGATTGGTCGATTAGTTTATTTGCAAGTTGTTGGGCACGATCATTATTCGATGATGGCAAAATCAAACCGGATAAAACTAGCGCCTTTACCTCCTACGCGCGGTATCATTTATGATCGAAATGGACATGTGCTGGCGGAGAACATTCCTTCCTATAGCTTAGAGCTGATTCCTGAACAGATTGAAAATCTTGAACAAACCTTGCAAAAGCTACAGCAGTTATTTGCTATTCCGGATGAAAAAATAGAACAATTCCTTAAACAGAAAAAAAGGTCAAAACGGTTTTCTAGTATTCCTTTGTTAGTACAATTAAATGATTTAGAGGTTGCTAAATTTGCTGTGGTTCGACCCTATTTTCCTGGTGTTGACCTCTATGCACGACTTGTTCGGCATTATCCTTATGGAGAATTAACTTCACATGTTGTCGGCTATGTTGGCAGAATAAATGAAAAGGAATTAAAGACATTACCGGTCGCTGAATATAGAGGAACTCATCATGTAGGGAAAATTGGAATTGAAAAAAGGTATGAGTCACAATTACATGGACAAACGGGATACTCAGAAATAGAAACAAATGCTCAAGGACGAAAGATTAAATCAGTTGCTACGGCAGATCCAATTCCAGGAAAAAATTTAACCTTGACACTTGATATTGAATTGCAACAAATAGCTTATGATGCTTTAGACGGACGTAATGGCGCAGCAGTAGCAATAGAAGTTAAAACTGGAAATGTTTTGGTTTTTGCCAGCAGACCAGGGTTTGACCCTAATCCTTTTGTCTCCGGGATTAGTAATAAGGCATATAAGGCATTGCAACAATCTGATGACCAGCCAATGTTTAATAGAGCATTACGAGGACAATATCCACCAGGTTCTACTATCAAACCTTTTATAGCATTAGCAGGTCTAGAATATAATGTAATAAAGGCTAGGCAAAAGATATTTTGTCCTGGCTACTACCAACTACCAAGGCTGAAACATAAGTACAGAGATTGGAAGGCATCGGGACATGGGCTTGTTAATATGAAGAATGCGATCACTCAATCTTGTGATGTTTATTTTTATGATTTAGCACGAAATTTAGGGATAGATAAAATACATGAGTTTTTACAAAAATTTGGTTTCGGAGAAAAAACCAAAATAGATTTAGTCGGAGAAAAAGCCGGTTTACTACCTTCCAGAGCATGGAAAAAAAAGGCTAGAAGGCTGCCATGGTATCCAGGTGAGACATTAATCACCGGTATTGGTCAAGGATTTTTACAAGTAACCCCCCTTCAGTTAGCTAGAGCAACAGCAACCTTAGCAAATCAGGGAAAAGTTGTTACACCACGTTTAGTTAATAAATTTTATAATTCTGAACAAACTGAAATTAGTAGCGGTCAGGAGAAAAAACAAATCCTTCTAAATCAACAAAATGTTGAGGATATTTTTTCTGCAATGATTAATGTTATTCATGGTTGGCGAGGTACTGCACGTAGACTGAGTAAGGGTATCAGTTATCAAATAGCGGGTAAAACAGGAACTGCACAGGTTTTTACTGTAAAGCAAGAAGAGAAATATAAGGAAGATGAACTGGATTCAAAATTAAAGGATCATGCTTTGTTTATGGCTTTTGCGCCTGCACATGCACCCAAACTTGCAGTTGCAGTAATAGTTGAGAATGGAGGGCATGGAGGATCCGTCGCTGCACCCATTGCAAGTAAAATCATGAAACAGTTTTTGGCTGAAACAAATGTAGATGTAGAGGCAACAATTAAGTGAAAACTGAAACCAGAGATGAGCAGTTCTATCAAGCTTCAGTTATAGGCACAATACTTAGAACGCTTCATATTGATATTCCATTATTTATTGGTCTTTTTTTAATTAGTATCAGTAGTTTTGTAATTCTATATAGTGCTGGAGGAGAAGATTTAGGTATTTTGATGCGACAAGCGACAAGAGTGGCTTTTGCTTTTGTTTTGATGATTATATTAGCACATGTCAATCCAAGACAATTTCAACGATATTCTTCTACTTTTTATATTGTAGGGGTAATGTTATTGATCGCGGTATTATTATTTGGGCATATTGGCAAAGGGGCGCAACGTTGGCTAGATTTGGGTTTTTTCCGTTTTCAACCTTCCGAGATGATAAAAATTACAACACCCATGATGATAGCAAAGTTTCTTTCGGAATATGCTTTACCACCAAAACCAAAACAATTTTTTATTGCGGCTGGATTAATTATTATTCCAACTTTTTTGATTGCGAAACAACCTGATTTAGGGACATCAATATTAGTGGCTAGTTCGGGTGCCGCTGTTTTATTTTTTGCCGGCTTGCCCTGGATGTTTATGCTTATCATTGCATGTGTATTGGGTTCATTAACACCCGTATTATGGCATTTTATGCATGATTATCAGAAAGGGCGGGTGATAACCTTTTTAAATCCTGAGTCAGATCCGTTGGGAAAAGGCTACCATATTATCCAATCTAAAATTTCTATCGGTTCTGGGGGTGTGCATGGTAAAGGCTGGCTTGGTAGTACACAAGCAAAGTTAGATTTTCTCCCTGAAAGTTCAACGGATTTTATTTTTGCTGTGTTTGCTGAAGAATTCGGGTTATTGGGATGCCTTGGGTTATTGCTACTCTATTTTTTAGTCATTATTCGATGTTTATACATAGCTGTGCAAGCACAAGATAGTTATAGCCGTCTATTAGCAGGGAGTCTGACCTTTTCTTTTTTTGTTTATGTGTTTGTGAATATTGGTATGGTTATCGGAATATTGCCTGTCGTGGGCGTTCCATTGCCACTTATTAGCTATGGAGGAACTTCGATGGTGACTTTACTGGCAAGTTTCGGTATTCTTATGTCGATACATACGCATAGGAAACTCTTACCTACTTGAATTATGAAAAAAATATTTATCCGAATATTGATCTGTACTAGCTTGTTGCTTAGCATTAATGTAAAGGCAGCTATAGAAGAAACTGAGATGTTTAACCGTTTTGTCGATAAAATGGTTAACCAGCATCAATTTAATTCCGCTGAATTAAAAAAACTGTTTCAGTCAGTGAATATTCAGCAAAAAATTATTGATACGATGGAAAAACCGGCAGAAGGGCTATCCTGGCATAAATATCGAAAAATATTTATGACTGAATCACGTATTAAAGAGGGTGTGCAGTATTGGCAAAAACATGAGGAAATATTAACCGCAGTTGAGGAAAAATACGGTGTTCCTGCTGAAATAATCATTGCAATTCTTGGGGTTGAAACCAAGTATGGACAAAATACAGGATATAATAAGGTGATAGATGCGCTTTCTACTTTAGCGTTTAACTATCCAAAGCGAAGTAAGTTTTTTCTTGGTGAACTAGAAAATTTTTTAATTCTCTGCCGAGAAGAAAAAATGAACCCCCTTGAGCCTAAGGGTTCTTACGCAGGGGCAATGGGGCTTCCACAATTTATGCCAAGTAGCTATAGAGCTTATGCTGCTGATTATGAAAATGATCAAAAAAGAGATATTTGGAATAACCCGGCTGATGCAATGGCTAGCATAGCAAATTATTTTGTTAAACATCACTGGAAAAAAGGAGGAGAAATCGTTTTTCCTGTTAGCGCAAAAGGAGACGCGTATAAGAAAGTGTTAACAAAAGGGCTTAAACCTGATTTTATCTGGGAAGAAGTACAAGCAAAGCAAGTAACTAGCAAACATACAATTAATAAAGATGAAAAGGTGAAATTGTTATCTTTTCAGCAAGAAAAAAGTCAGGACTTATGGGTAGGGTTAAATAATTTTTATGTCATTACACGGTATAATCATAGCCCTTTGTATGCAATGGCCGCTTATCAGTTAAGTGATGCTATTTATAAAGAGAAACAACTTAATCAGTCTGGAAAGAAAGAGAGTGAAAAAAAATAAGATGCTTTTATTTTTTTGAAAATGAAAAGAATCTTTTGAGAGTAAGATTAAATTGTTGATAATAAATTTTAATAAAAATAAATCATTATGAATAAACGACTGATAGTTTTACTATTTTTTTTTACTAGCGGATGTTCAGCCGGTTCATCTTTGAATACTCAGAATAAGGATAGTGCACCGGATCATGTCCCTATTAATATTTCTTCCGTTGCTGATGCAGTGCCTAAATACGAAAAAAGGACTAGAGCCGGAAATCCACCGGAATATGAAATATTTGGAAAACAATATAAGGTTTTAGCAAAAAGTAAGGGGTATCAGAAAAGAGGGATTGCTTCTTGGTATGGAACTAAATTTCATGGAAGGAAAACTTCGAATGGTGAAGTTTATGATATGTATGGAATGACAGCAGCACACAAAACTTTACCTATTCCTAGCTATGTAAGAGTTACCAATTTAAAAAATAAAAAAACAATTGTTGTAAGGGTTAATGATAGAGGGCCTTTTCACGAAAACAGAGTGATAGATTTATCTTATACAGCTGCTGTTAAGTTAGATATTCTGGAAAAGGGGACAGGTTTTGTAGAAGTTACTGCATTAGAACCCGTTATCCCAGAAGCTTCAATAGAAGAGGATATGCAATTGTTTCTACCGAAACAAGGGGAGATGGCCTATTTACAGGTAGGGGCTTTTAATAACCAGAGTTATGCGAAACAATTGCAAAATGAGATGATATCGAGACAGATATTGCATTCAAGAATTCAGGTGGCTCAACAACAAGGTAGTCAAGTTTACAAGGTGCAGGTTGGTCCATTTTATACAACTCAACAAATAGACAATATAAACGAGAAATTAGCACTTATTGGCTATAAGAAAACGAAGTTAATTGTTGAAAAAGAGATATAAGTTTGTTTTCTGTACTCTAGCAATCTACACATCAATGTTACAATTATTTATTGCCAGATTTCTAGGCCTAGTAATAAAACACACAAATGAAATTGTGTCTTTTGTTTAAGCGTTAGAACTCTGGAAATTTCTTTAGCATTACATTTGGTTAATAATAATGTTCACAGTGATACGAAATAAATTTATTTTTCTTTTGACTTTGTTTATGTTTATAAGCACAGCAAATGCAGTCAACAGGATTTTAATCCCCGCATCGCCTAGTGTTGCTGCAAAAAGCTTTATTTTACTGGACTTTAATAGTGGCAAAGTTTTAGCAGAAAAAAATGCAGATGTAAAACTAGCACCGGCAAGCCTGACTAAAATCATGACCGTTTATGTGATTTTTAGAGAATTAAAAAGTGGTCATTTAACCTTAGATGAAAAAGTAACCATCAGTAAAAAAGCTTGGCGAACACCTGGGTCAAGAATGTTTGTTGAAGTTAATAAAAAAGTTGCTGTAGAAGATTTATTAAAAGGCGTTATTATCCAATCAGGTAATGATGCAAGTGTTGCATTAGCTGAGCATGTTGCTGGAGATGAAGCAACTTTTGCTGCATTGATGAATCAGCATGCTGAACGATTAGATATGTTGGACACCAGTTTTGAAAATAGTATGGGGCTACCAAGTAAAAGTCATTTTACCACTGCTAGAGATCTAGCTAAATTAACGGTAGCCGTGATTAAAGAGTTTCCTGATTATTACAAGTGGGATTCACTAAAGGAATTTACCTTTAATAAAATAACTCAGCCGAATAGAAATAAATTGTTATGGCGTGATAAATCTGTAGATGGCGTAAAAACAGGCTATACCGAAGAAGCTGGTTATTGTATGGTTGCTTCTGCAAAACGGGAGCAAATGCGATTGATTTCTGTGGTAATGGGAACTAGTAGTGCGAATGCAAGAGCCAATGAAAGTCAGACTTTATTAAATTATGGTTTTCGTTTTTTTGAGACGCACAGATTATATAAAGGGAATGAGGCCGTTAATGATGTGAAAGTCTGGAAAGGGGATGGTAAAAAACTACCGGTAGGTTTAGCTGATGACTTATATGTCACAATTCCTAGAAAACACTATAGTGATTTAAAAGCAGAATTAAATATTGATAAAAAGATTGTTGCGCCAGTTACAAAGGGTGATAAGTTAGGCCTTGTCAATGTATCGCTAGCAGGTGAAGTTATTATTAATCAACCCTTGGTTGCTTTAGATAGCGTTGAAAAAGGTGGTATTATGCAAAGACTTTATGATGAAGCTATGCTGCTATTGGAATGATAAATGACTAATAAAGTTTATCTAAATGGAGAGTATTTACCTTTATCTGAGGCAAAAATTTCTGTACTTGATCGTGGTTTTTTATTTGGTGATGGTGTTTATGAAGTCATTCCTTCTTATTCGGGGAAATTGTTTAGACTTCATGATCACTTGGAAAGATTAAAGGAAAGCTTAGGGCGAATTAGATTAAATTTAGCTTATGATTTGGAAAAGTGGATAGAAATACTCAACCCTTTATTAGATAAAAATAAGGATCAATATATCTATCTACAGATAACACGAGGCGTTGCACCAAAAAGAGATCATGCCTTTCCAAAAGACCCAAAACCGACAGTTTTTGCCATGTGTTCCGATCTTCAGCCCTTTGCGGGTGTAGAAACGGGAGTAAAGGCATTGATAATGGAAGACAGTCGGTGGGAATTATGTAACGTAAAAGCAACGACTTTGTTAGCGAATATCTTATTAAGGCAAGCGGCAATAGAGCAGGGTGCTGCTGAGGCAATATTACATAAAAATGGATATATTACAGAAGGAGCGGCAAGTAATCTGTTTGCGGTTATTAATGATGTTTTAATCACACCAAAAAACACATCAGAGATATTACCAGGAATTACCCGGAAAGTGATATTGGAGTTAGCAGAGAAAAATAATATTAAAACTCAAGAAGAAACAATTTCTATTCAAGCTCTAAAAACAGCGAGTGAAATCTGGGTTACTAGCTCAACCAGAGAAATAGTCCCTGTTATTATGCTGGACTCTGAGACAATAGGCGATGGAAAGCCAGGTGATGTCTGGCATAAAATGAATCAATTATTTCAAAAATATAAAAGAGCCAAATGAGTGAAGAAGAAACACTTTTTGAATTTCCTTGTCAGTTTCCTATTAAAGCGATGGGGAAAAACTCCTCTGATTTCGATTCCATTGTTATTGCTATTGTTCATCAACATGTAGAAATCGTAAAAGTAGGAACGGTAAAAACCAAACTGAGTAAGGGAAACAAATATACTTCTATTACAGTAACAATAGAAGCAAGTAGCAAACAACAACTGGATGCCATATACCAAGGGCTAACAGATTGCCCAGAAGTTTTGATGGCTTTATAAACGTGAAGCAACGACCTGTGGTGGCCGTTAGTGCCTGTTTATTAGGTCAAAAAGTAAGATATGATGGAAAGGATAAATACACCAGTTTAATTGCGGAAGAGTTAAATAAATATTGTAAACTAATTCCTGTTTGCCCAGAAGTTGAAATTGGCTTAGGTGTTCCTAGAGAAAAAATACAATTAACACAGATTGGTTCAACAATAAAAGTATTGACATTAAATGAAGCCAAAGAGGATGTTAGTACTGCATTAATCAGTTTTGCTAAACAATTTGTTACAAAAAATTCATTTTCAGGTCTAGTACTTCAGGATAAGTCGCCTAGCTGTGGAGTGAATAATACAAAGTTATATTCAGAAACAGGTCAGGAAATTGGGTTAAGCAGTGGGTTATTTGCAGCAACTGTGATGAGCTTGTTACCCCACGTGATCATCGCTCAGGAGAGCCAATTACAGAATGAAAATGAGATTAAGAATTTTTTGAACCGATTAGGATAATGAGTATAGGGCTAAAAAAGAGGATTTACCAATACAAGTAATAAAGGTAGGTTGGGCTGCCGTCTCTTTGGCAACCCAACATTTAGATATACTGAAAATGTTAGGTTAACGATAAAGCCGTTAGCCTAACCTACAAACAATTCACAATGAATCCCACATCTTATCAACTCGCTTGATAACATCCTCAGACATAACAATTGGTTTCCCCCATTCTCTATTGGTTTCGCCAGGCCACTTATTAGTCGCATCAAAGCCGACTTTAGAACCTAAGCCAGAAACAGGAGAAGCAAAGTCTAAATAATCAATTGGTGTGTTTTCTAAAATGGTTAAATCACGCGCTGGATCCATTCGTGTAGTAATTGCCCAGATTACATCTTGCCAGTTTCGCACATCAACATCGTCATCAACCACAATAACGAATTTGGTATACATAAATTGGCGTAAGTAAGACCATGTACCCAGCATTACTCTTTTTGCATGACCTGCATATTGTTTTTTCATACTGATAACTGCCATTCGATATGAACAGCCTTCAGGAGGTAAATAAAAATCGATAATTTCTGGAAATTGTTTTTGCAAAATAGGGATAAAAACTTCGTTTAGCGCGACACCTAGAATCGCTGGTTCATCAGGTGGTCTGCCGGTATAAGTGCTGTGATAAATAGGCGCTTGCCTTTGAGTAATTCGTTCGATTGTAAAGACGGGAAATTCATCCACTTCATTATAGTAACCTGTATGATCGCCATAAGGGCCCTCTGCTGCCATTTCGTCGGGATAAATAAAACCTTCCAAAACTATTTCTGCATTGGCAGGTACTTGTAAATTATTAATTAAGCAATCTGCAACCTCTGTTTTACTACCCCGTAATAATCCAGCAAAAGCGTACTCTGATAATGAATCAGGCACGGGAGTCACTGCGGCTAATATGGTGGCTGGGTCTGCCCCTAGTGCAACTGAAATTGGAAAGGGTTTTCCTGGGTTTTCCTCTTGCCATTCTTTAAAATCTAATGCGCCACCCCGGTGAGCTAACCAGCGCATAATGACTTTGTTTTTACCAATTACTTGTTGGCGATAAATACCTAGGTTTTGTCTGTCTTTATTAGGGCCTTTAGTAATCACTAATGGCCAAGTGATCAAAGGAGCTGCATCATCAGGCCAGCAGGTTTGAATAGGAAAAACGCTTAAATCAATCTCGTCTCCTTCCCTGACAACTTCTTGGCAAGCTGGGGATTTAATGACTTTTGGCGCCATATTGAGCACTTGTTTAAAAACCGGAATTTTTTCCATGGCATCTTTCATACCTTTTGGTGGTTCCGGTTCTTTTAAATAGGCAAGTAACTTGCCTATTTCTCTTAATTCAGTTACTGAATCAGCCCCCATTCCCATGGCAACTCGATGAGGTGTGCCAAATAAATTGGCTAACACGGGAATATTTGAGCCTTTTGGGTTTTCAAACAATAAAGCAGGGCCTTCTTGTTTTAAGGTACGGTCGCAAATTTCAGTCATTTCCAAATAGGGATCAACTTCAACAGTTATTCGTTTTAGTTCACCTTGTTTTTCTAGCTGATTAATAAAGTCTCTTAAGTCTTTATATTTCATGCTGCGATTCCTGTATGTCGAAGCAACGCATCAATAGTAGGCTCTCGTCCTCTAAAATCGACAAATAACTCCATTGCATCTTGGCTGCCGCCTTTTTCTAAAATATTATGAAGAAATGATTTTCCAGTAGTTTGATCAAAAATTCCTTTTTCTTCAAATAAGGAATAGGCATCACTGGAAAGAACTTCTGCCCATTTATAGCTGTAATATCCTGCGGCATAACCACCGGCAAAAATATGTGAAAAGCTGTGTGCAAAACGATTAAACTCAGGTGCTGAAACAACGGCGACTTGTTCTCTAATTTTCTTAAGTGTCTGGTAAATTTGTCCACCTTTGGCTGGATCGTAATTTTGGTGAATTTTAAAGTCAAACAGGCTAAATTCTAATTGCCTTACCATTTGCATTCCGGCTTGAAAGTTTTTTGCTGATAACATTTTTTGAAATAAATCATCAGGCAATGGTTCATTGGTTTGATAGTGCCCAGAAATCAGAGCTAGAGCTTCTTTTTCCCAACACCAGTTTTCCATAAATTGACTGGGTAACTCGACGGCATCCCATTCCACGCCATTAATTCCTGATACCCCAAGGTGATCTATTTTAGTTAGCATATGTTGCAAACCATGACCAAATTCATGGAATAATGTCATCACCTCATCATGTGTTAACAAAGCTGGGGCATCTGCTGTAGGAGGCGTAAAATTACAGGTTAAATAAGCAACGGGAATTTGAATTTTATTGGCTATTTTTTTACGACCAACACAATCATCCATCCATGCACCACCTCGTTTTTTCTCACGAGCATAAAGATCTAAATAAAACTGACCTCGTACATTTCCTGCTTCATCAGTAATTTGAAAGAAACGTACATCGTCATGCCAACTGTCAAAATCAAGAGTTTCTGATATTTTTAAACCATAAAGTTTTTCAACCACTGAAAACAAACCAGGTATCACCCGTGTCTCAGGAAAATAAGCCTTAACTTCTTCTTGAGATAACTGGTAAAAATGTTGACGCATTTTTTCTGAAAAATACGTCATGTCCCATGCTTGTAATTCATCAATGTCATAATGTTCTTTCGTAAATTTTTGCAGCTCAGCAAGATCTTTACGCGCATTGCCTAAGGACTTTTCAGCTAAATCTTCAAGAAATTCGATTACCTTCTCTGGCGTTTCAGCCATTTTTGTTGCCAGAGAATATTCTGCGTAATTGTTAAAATCTAATAATTGTGCAATTTCATGTTTTAATGCCAAGGTATCTTCCATAATTTGGCCGTTATCCCATTTGTTAGCATCTGGGCCTTGATCTGAGGCGCGAGTAGCAAAAGCAGTGTAATGCTCTTTGCGTAACTCACGATTATCTGCATAAGTCATCACAGCTATGTACGATGGAAATTGTAGCGTAATAACCCAACCTTCTTTGCCTTGACTCTCGGCAGTTTGTTTAGCCTGTAATAAGGCAGTTTCAGGTAGTCCAGCTAATTCTTTTTTATCTGTAATAACCTTAGTCCAGGCATTGGTCGCATCAAGCACGTTTTCGCTATATTTGCTGGATAATTTAGACAACTCTTGCTTAATCTCTTTGTATCGCTGTTGCTTTTTTTCATCTAAGCCAATGCCGGATAAGTGAAAATCTCTTAATGCATTAGTAATAATTTTTTGTTGCGCGAGGTCTAAAGTAGAATAATCGTTACTTTCTGAAATTTGTTTAAAGGCCAAATAAAGTGTTTTATTTTGCCCTATTTCAGTTGAATATTCACTCAGTTTAGGTAAGCAGGCATTATAAGCATCGCGCAATTCATCAGAATCAACAACTGAATTCATATGGCTGGCTGGAGACCAGGCTTTATTTAATTTATCATCGCTTTCTTCAATTGGCTCAATCAGGTTTTTCCAAGTATAGCTGTCTGTAGCCATTAATTTTTGCTCAACAACTTCCCTGGCTTCTGCTAACAAAGTGTCAATAGCAGGTTCAACATGCGCTGGTTTTATTTTGGAAAATTGAGGAAGCGTCGTTTTTTCTAGTAAGGGGTTGCTCATAGTAATTAATTAAGTTGAAGTTTTTATTTTGGAATATAGCATTAGGTAAAAAAACCGCTATTTTTTATAGATTTTCAGGGTTTGTAGGTTGGGCTGGCACGATAGAGCTGTTAGCTAACACCCCATGAATATTTAGGAAAAAGAGGTTTTTATTACTACCTAAGGTGTTATATTTGAATATACCTGATTATAAAACAACTTACCAATTCTGGCGTTAGACTAACAGTTTTATCGTTAACCTAACATTTTTAGCATACCGTTTGTTGGGTTGCCAAAGAGACGACAGCCCAACCTACAAATACCTAGGTTTACTTCACTTTTTATCACACTCCTTTATTAATAAGTACCCAAGTAAAATTGTTAAATTAATTTTACTTGGGTACTTAGTGTGAAGTCTATGTTTTGACCTAAATGTTTAAATCGAAAAGGATTAGGATAATATCCGCATTGTACTATTCACCCTACTTTGGGCTTTTTGTAAAATCATGAGTGAGAAGTTAGCATCTAACGACCCTTTTTTGAGTTTTGAATAAGCAGGGATCGAATTGATATAAGGTAAACCTTCAGTTTTTTTAGTGCTGATGTAGCTATGTAGTTTAGCTAAAATAACAATATCAGTTAGTGTTAGCTTATCTCCTTTATCATAAAACCAATCTTCTGAATGGTGAGGAATAGCGCTTAGCTCTTTAGAAAATCCTAGAGTATGTAAAACTAAAGAACCTACAGGTGCTCTAAGATAAGGCATAGCACTTTCAATATCTTTAAAATCAGGGTGGTCTGAGGGGTTTTCTTCTGCAAAATGTAATAAAGGGATAGTGCCAATATCAGCGACTAGTCCAGCTAATAATGCATCATCTGGATTAACAACATTTGTTTCAGAAGCCAGAACAAAACTTAAGCTGGATAGATAGAGGCTTTTTTTCCATAAGCTTTCCATGCTTTGCATTAATTGCTTGTCTTCACATTTAAATAATTGTTTTAGACTGATACTCATTACTAAATTACGTGTGGCTTCAAGGCCTAGTCTTAGCACCGCATCATGACAATTTGTAATCGGGTTAACTGGAGCATAAGCTGGACTGTTAGAAACCTGGATAAGTTTAGTGACGATGGCGGAATCCATATGAATAATATCAACGGCTTCATTGACACCAATATCTTTATTAGCCATTGCTTTATTAAGTTTTAACGCTACGTTAGGTAAAGATGGAAGCCGTAGTTTGTTTTCTCTATAAGCTTGAGAAAAACTCTCGAAAAAAGCATGGTTAGATAGTTCTGCCGGTAATTCAAAGTCATTTAATTCAACATAAGAATCTTCTTCATTGTCGCTTTTAATGGCCCAGAGTTGATTCAGCTCTCCAGGTACAACAAGGAGTGTAACCTCTGTTAATGCTGTCGCTGTACCACCCATGGTTTTTCCGCTATTAAGAGGGAGGTGTGCAACCGGAGAATCGAAGGATATTTCATAATTATTGTTACTGTCGGGTTGAATTTGAACAGTACCACTCAATAAATAGTACACTTCTTTAGATTCATCACCTTGTATAAAAAGTATAGATTTTTTAGAAAAAACTTGAGTTTTTATAGCCAAAGAATCTAGGTCTTTCTCATCCATATTTTTTAATGGAATGAATTTTTTTAGAACATCAGTTGTTAAACGCTTGGTTGATGTTTTAATCGGTTTTGAACATGAAGTTGGTTTTTTTTGGGATGTTATTTTTTCTTTCACGAACTCATTATTATTTTGTTCTTGAGTTGGCTTTGACCCAAATATTTTTGAAAATAATTTTTTAAACCAGTTCATTTTATATTCCTTATGCCTTAATATCTTAGGAAGAGAAAGTTTTTAAAGCGTCATTAATTTTATCTTTTGCATCGTGCAAAAAACCTAGAGAGTTTTCTGGTGACAGAGAAATGTTTTTTAACTTACTTGCCGCAGGTATTGATGTTATGGGGGGTAAGTCAGAAGTATCTTTCTTTCCAATTTTATTGTGTAATCTAGATAAAACTACAATATCTGTAAGAGAAAGGGTTTCTTCAGTGTTTTGATACCAGTCATCTGATTGTAAAGAGACTTGGATAAATTCTTCTGAAAACCCCCATTTTTTTAGAATAGAAGCACCGACGATACCTTTTACGACAGGAATTGCTTTGAGAATATCTTCATCGTTGTAGTAATCTTCAGGTAAATTTGAAGCAAAATTTAGAAAGGGTATTACACCAATATCACAAATTAAGCCGGCAAGTAATGCTTCTTCGGGATTTTTTTGTTTGCTTTCAGAAGAAAGGACATAACTTAAGCTTGATAGATAAAGGCTATTTTTCCATGCATGATCCAAATGTTTCGCAATCTTTGCAGAGTTACCTTTGAAAATATTTTTTATACTTAAACTAATGACTAAGCTACGTGTAGCATTGAGCCCTATTTTTTTAATTGCTTCAAAACAGCTTTTGACGGGTACAGACGATACATATAAAGGGCAATTAGCTACTTCAATTAATTTTGCAGCAATAACAGGGTCTAGTTGGACTATTTTAACAGCGTCTCCTATACCAATATCTTTTTTCATTGCCTCACTTAACTTAATGGCAATAATAGGTAACGAAGGGATTTCCATATCGTCATTAAGGAAATATTGAGAGAAAGATTGTAAAATACGCGAGTCTTTTAATTCTTCTGGAATCGTCAATTCAAATGATTGGTGTTTTTTTGAATTGAGAGACATAATTTTTTGTGATACACGCAAGATACTGACCTTTGATTTCGCAATTGCAGTCGTTGTATGCTTTATACCACTTGTGATAGGGAATTTTGCTTTAGTTTCTGTAGCTTCAATTTCAAAAGATTTATTATTACCATCAGTTAAGGAAACGGTTCCATTTAAAAGATAGATAGCTGAATCAGAAAGACTATTAATCTTAAACAGAGTTTCTCCCGCAGCTAGCACCTCAGATTTTTTTTCTAATGCAAAAGATTGTAGTTTTTCTTCACTTAAATTTCTAATGGGGATTAAATTTTTTAATGTTTCAACCGATATTTCTTCAGTTATAAGATTACTTGAGTGTTTTTTTCCTTTAAAAAATGAGCTTAATGAAGCCATAGAAACATCCTGAAAAATATATAACCTTGTGGAGAAGAGATTGTTTGAGAGTCTACTAAATTTTTTTATTTTGTTAGTTCATGGAATGTATTATTTAGAGTAGATTTAATCTTAAGTAATTTATTATATAGAAGTATTACTGCTTGTTTGAAGTATAACAGATAAGAAAAAAAGGGTTGAGAAATAAAAGGAATTCTTATGTGTTCGAATTAGTGAGTTTCCAACTAGTTGCTTGGTTTCTTCATGCTAGTTATAAGGTCGGGAAGATGAAATAGCCATGCGAGGCTCAATTGATTTTATTATGCGAAGGAAATGTCCCATGCGGGCTGCTGTGGTAGGGCTGGAGAGAATAGCCGATTATGTGTTTTTTTTTGGGTAAAATTTGACACTTTCTAACGATTTAAAATCTATAACTTGTGTCCATAGTTCAGCTTTAAATTTTTGCCCCGTTGCGTAAATGATACTGTCAGCTAATGGTAATGCTAGGATAATTAATTTTTCACTATTCTTTATAGGAGTTGAAAATATCTTTGCATTGGCATCACCTGAAAAATAGGATAACCATGCTGATGAATCCACTATATTTATATACGATTTTTATCCTTTGGTACTTCTGTATCAATACCCTTTAAGATACCTTTCATTTCACTCATTGGTTTAATGGGAATTAGCTCTATACGATTGCGATAGGTTAGCATTTGTACTTTTTGTCCCGCAATTATCCCCATAGACTCTCTAGAATTTTTCGGAATAACGACCTGAAATTTTGGGGAAACGGTTACAGCTATCATGAGTCACCTTATTGATCGCGAAGCAAAACTTGGCGGCTTTGCGGCCGAGTTTTTGATATTAACAGGGTATTACTATGGTGTTATTGATCAGCTTTTTCAAATCACATGACGCTTATGGCAGTCCCTGTGCAAGCGATTTTATGTTGTGGGTTTAATCGTATTAAGGCATAAAATGAAGTAAAACTGTTTTAAATTTTTCATTATACATTTCACTAGATAAACCCTGAATTTCTTTAAAAGGAAATACTATTTTCACTGCTTCTAGAGCACTTTCATCAAAAAGCTTATTGCCACTGCTTTCTTTTATTTTTGTGGCAATTAATTCACCATTTTTTTTCATTTTTATAGTAACAAGGGCTTTTATACCTGGCTTAAATGATTCTGGTTTTTTCCAGTTTCGGGTAATAAGACTATGTAAAATCAGAGCACACTGCCTTACTTCAACACAAGGCTTATATGTACGTTTAATAGTTGCCACTGGTTGATTTGAATAACTAATAAAAACAACTTAAGATTAATACCGTAAATAATTTTTTCTTCATCATGTTCTTTACCAACATAACGCTTAAATGACTTGTTATGTGTTTTTTATATTTTTTTAACTAAAAGACCGTCTTTTATAATGGATATAAACGCAGGCCATGTTGAATTGTTTTCTATATCCCATACCCATATTCGAGAACCTTCTTCACCCATTAGAAATTGTTTTATATCAATTTGATTTTTTACATGCTCTGGAATTGAGACATTAATTTCATACTTAGGAGTATGTGATTTTTGATCATAAGAACCAGCATTGTATCGAGATTTTGGTTTTTTACCTAATTGAAATGTATAGTCTTTTTCGTTCATTTCATCTCTCTTTTCTATTATTCATATAACAGTTAATTATACAGAAAACATACAATACTCTGCCTCCTACATGTTACTGTTAGTCCGAAAATTAAAGATTCAAGCCCAATAGAGTCTATATATTAAAAAAAATTAGAACTTGCTTACACTTTATCTGTATTTTTGAATACGAGATGAAAAATATAATAAGCTAAAAGTCTGTTTTAGCATTATTTTTATGCTTGGTAAGATTAAATTTTGCTGCTGAAAAAGATAGAATATTCTCCCTGTATTTCTATATCTAAGACTTCTTTTTTACACTGTTTTGCAATCAAACTGCCCTTAATATCGTCTATCTATATGTGGACAAAAATGATCCATATTTATCACTTCAACGATTGAGAGAAAACAATGAAAAATAATAAAGCGATACACTCAGCAGTAGCAGGTATCCTTGCCTTAGGTGCTGCGGCAACATCAACTTCGGCTTTTGCAGTGCCGGATCAACCAAAAAATTGGGAAAAATGTACTGGGATTGCAAAAGCAGGCATGAATGATTGCGGAGCCTTAGATGAAAAACATAGTTGCTCAGGACAGTCAAAAACAGATAATGACACTAACGAATGGGTCTATCTGCCAGAAGGCACTTGTACAAAAATTACAGGAGGTAAAGTAGCAATGGTTAAACCAGCGAAGGAATAATGCCTGCTTTGGTTAAAGATACAAGACCAATATCCGGCGTTGGTATTGGTCTTCGTTTTCGACATATTAATGAGATTATAGCTACCTTGCCAAGTATTCCCTGGTTAGAATTGCTTGCGGATAATCACCTTGTAGAGGGAGGTATAGTGTTGGCTCAGTTGGATGCTATTGCCGAACATTATCCACTAACGTTACATTGTGTTGGTATGTCTTTAGCCTCTGTTGAGCCATTGGATAATGAGTATTGTCAACGAATTAAAGTATTAGCAAAGCGTGTTGATGCTGCATGGATTTCCGAACATTTATGTTTTACTTCAGCAATGAGTATTCATAGTCATGATTTGCTTCCCATCCCTTATAATCAGGAATCGTTGAGTCATTGTGCTAACCGTATTTTGCAAATTCAGGATTTGTTGGGCGAACCCTTGTTAATTGAGAATGTTTCCAGTTATATGGCTTTTAAAAACAGCGAGATGACCGAACTTGATTTTATAATTGAATTGGCTAAAAAAACAGATTGTTACTTATTAGTCGATGTTAATAATATTTATGTTAATCAAGTGAATCAAGGTTTAGATGGCGAATCATATATCGACCAGTTACCTATAGATCGCATTAAAGAAATTCATTTAGCAGGCTTTCAGCAATACGAAAATTATTTGTTGGATGCGCATAATAACCCTGTTTCAGAACCTGTCTGGAAACTATATCAACGTCTTATGCAACGTAAATCTGATATTCCTACTCTGATTGAATGGGATAATGATATTCCACCGCTGCAAACACTATTGAACGAAGCAGAAAAAGCTGAGTTTATAGCTAACTCATGTTCTATAAAGTGCGATAAATGAGACTTAAATTATTTCAAGAAAGCTTTATTCAACAAGTAAGTAGCTCTTCCTTTGCAGATGATTTTTTAAAATATTTAGAACCGTGTGGAGACTTACTTCCTGATCAACAGCTCGCTATTTATCAAAATAATGTTCATAGTGCATTACAAAAAAGTTTGGCACAAATCTATCCTGTTTGTAAGAAAATTTTAGGTGAAAAATATTTTAAACAATTAGCGAGTTTTTATATTAAAAATTACCCTTCAACAAACTCTGATTTGAATGTTTATGGCGATCATTTTTCTGACTTTATCGGAATGCAAAATCAACTGCGAGAGGAATTAAAAGACTTTCCTTATTTAAGTGATTTAGTGAAACTTGAGTGGTTTTATCATCAAATTTATTATACTACGCAAATTTCTGTATTTGACTTTTTGGCCTATTCTCAATTATCAGAGCAGCAGCAAGCCCAAAGCGTTTTTCAATTAGTTCCTTGTTTTAGATTTATGAATTCTGACTATCCAGTAATATCAATTTGGCAGTTAAATCAGGATGAATTAAATACCCAACAAACGGTGAATTCTAAACCAGAAAAATATTGTATTTTTAGAAATAATAATCAAATCGAATTGATTCCTATCGACACTACAATGTATACCTTGCTATCGAATATAAAAGGAGGAAAAACGCTTGCTGAATTAGTACAAATGGATATTGACGATGATTTGCCTAAGTTAATTAAGCAAGGTTGGATTGGTGGTTTTAAGGTAAAGCATGTTTAATCAGGACTTTTTGAATCGTTTGTATCGCTTTTGCTACAGCTTAACAGCTGATGAAAGTAGTGCTTATGATTTATTGCAAAATTCATTGGAAAAATTTTTAAAAAGTAAAACAAAAAAAGAAAATAGCCTGGCATTTATGTATAGGATTATTCATCATCAATTTATTGATGATTATAGAAAACAAGCTAAGCATCAATCCGTGTCTTTTGAAGAACGGGATTATATAGATTTTGATATTAAAACATTAGAAAGTATCAGTATTGATGATGATTTAATCGAACAAGTTTTAGAGTATCTTGAACCCATGGAGAGAGAAATACTTTTTTATTGGGCAATTGAAGGCTATACAACTCAAGAAATTGCAGACATATTAGAAATGCCAAAAGGGACAGTATTATCAAAAATCCACCGGATGAGGCTACGCATTAAACAACAGTTTAATGAAGAGCTAGACTTACAACCCTCGTTACAAAAAGAGGTGTCTAAAAAATGAAACAGCCACTTAAAAATAGCGTACAGCAGCACCTGAATGATAAAACATTATCCTCCAAACAATTCAGAAAGTTACAAGCGTTACAAGAAAAACATGATAAGCAAACAATAAAGCCTTTTTTATCGTGGCACAAAATGGCTACGGTAGCGTCGGCGTTAGTTATGGTTGTTGGGTTGAGCTTTTATTTAGTCAATTCAACTAATTTTTCACCTAAATCAATAGAGCTAAGAATTGCAGAGGAGGTGGCTGAAAATCATCTGAAATTAAAACCACTGGAAATTAGTTTTGATTCGATGCAGGGAATTTCAAGCTATTTTAAGCAATTAGATTTTTCACCCGTTAGTCCAATATTATTTACTAGGTCAGAGCAGACATTACTTGGAGGACGGTACTGTTCGATACAAGGAGTGACAGCGTTGCAATTAAGATTGATGAACAATAAAACTAATAAAGTACAATCACTTTATGAAACTCAATACGATCGACAAATATTTAATGATTTTCCTACGTCAGCAAAAGGCAGTAAGCCGTTAACCATTTATGTAAAAGGAATGAAAGTCGATATGTGGGTAGAAAAGGATATATTGTTTGCATTGATTGAGTAGCAGACAAATATTAAATTACGCGATTGATTTGATGTTTAATATCACATTCATTCTATAGGCCTACTTTGATAAAATAGCAAAGAGTTACTCTACAATCACTTACAATTCGCATAATAAAGGCAATAAGAAATGATGAGCTTGTTGGATAAAACCTAGCTTAACAGCTAGGTTTTTAAAAAATAACCCTCTCAAAGTATGGTATAGACTTTTAAAAAGTGAATGTTTTTTTATCAGGCTTTTCCCGCTTCTGTTGCTTCAGGGACTTCTATAAGTTTCCCTGACTTACAATCATAAATATAGCCATAGATTGGAATATCACTAGGTACCATAGAATTATTTCTAATTCTTTCGACATCAGATAAAACACTTTTTGCCTGGTCACTAATGGTCAGCCATTCAATAAATTTACCATCTGTTGTGCCACCACCTTCACAGCAATCATGCCATCCTGACGCATCCACACTAGATGTTTTAAGACTGCCAGATAGCAACTCACCCATAATTTCATTATTGAATGTTTCCATGCCACAATCAGTATGGTGTATCACGAACCATTCTTTTGTACCCAATAATTTATAGGAAATGACTAAAGAACGAATCGCATCATCACTCGCTCTACCGCCTGCATTTCGAATCACATGCGCATCACCTTCGGCTAGGCCAGCGTATTTAGCAGGGTCTAAACGTGCATCCATACAGGTGAGGATGGCAAATTGTCGACCAGGAGGCATCGATAACTCGCTCTTATCACCAAAGTTAGCTACATATTGTCCGTTTGCATCTAAAACTTCATTTAATATATTACTCATATCATCACCATTTTTTAGGGACTAAAATTTGTACATTCTATCTAGTAAAAAGTATTTTTACCTATAAGGGCATCTCTATTAATTAATAGAGATGCCCTTAACTTATTCTACTTTATTCAGTCTCTCACACCCTAGTTGCTCAAGGACATAGTCTATAAACTATTAGTATATAAAAAATGACAAATGTCTTAATCAAATTTGATACATATTAAAATTTATAAAATAGTTTTTTAATTTTTTTAATGCTGGTATTATTCTGCGACTTGAACTAGTGATGTGATCGCATCTTAAGAAATAACTTTTTATTCAAATAAGTTAATTTTTGGCATTACATTTTAATTTAGGTTCTTTTAATTTTATTTTTTTTAAAAACAATTTATGCTTATAACAGCAAATATCACAATGCAATTCGGTGCTAAACCGTTATTTGAAGACGTTTCCGTTAAGTTTGGGAATGGGAATCGCTATGGACTTATTGGAGCCAATGGTTGTGGAAAATCAACTTTTATGAAAATTCTGGGGGGAGATCTTGAACCTTCCTCTGGTAATGTTTCAAAAGATCCTCATGAAAGAATTGGTAAATTAAAGCAAGATCAATTTGCTTATGAAGAATTTGCGGTGCTAGACACTGTAATCATGGGACATGAAGAGTTATGGGCTGTAAAATCAGAGCGTGATGCTATTTATGCGAATCCAGAAATGACGGAAGCTGATGGAATGCGTGCTGCTGATCTTGAATCAGAGTTTGCTGAAATGGATGGATATACAGCAGAGGCAAGAGCAGGTGAATTATTAGCAGGCGTCGGTATTCCTGTAGAACAACATTATGGCCCAATGAGTGAAGTGGCTCCTGGTTGGAAATTAAGAGTGCTGCTTGCACAAGCCCTTTTTTCCGAACCAGATATTATGCTATTGGATGAGCCAACAAACAACCTGGATATTAATGCTATTCGCTGGTTAGAAGGGGTATTAAACGAACGTAACTGTACAATGGTCATTATCTCTCATGATAGACACTTTTTGAACAGTGTTTGCAGCCATATGGCAGATTTAGATTACGGTGAAATACGGATTTATCCTGGCTCTTATGATGAATATATGACGGCTGCAACCCAAGTGATAGAGCGGTTACAATCTGAAAATGCCAAAAAGAAGACACAGATTTCTGAGCTTAAAGCTTTTGTCAGTCGATTTTCAGCAAATGCATCTAAATCAAAACAAGCAACCTCTCGTTCTAAACAATTAGAAAAGATTAATTTAGCAGAAATAAAACCTTCAAGTCGACAAAATCCTTTTATTCGTTTTGATCAAGATAAAAAGCTTCACCGTCTAGCTCTTGAGTTAGACGGCTTAAGTAAACAATTCGATGAAGAGCTGTTTACAGATTTTAATTTTATGGTAGAGGTTGGAGAGCGAGTTGCGATTATTGGTCCAAACGGGATTGGTAAAACAACCTTGTTGAAATGCCTGATTGGTGATGAAGAACCTACGGCTGGCAAGGTGAAATGGTCTGAAAACTCTGATATTTCTTATTGCGCACAAGATCATGCGGCTGACTTTAAAGAAAATATGGGGTTGTTTGCATGGATGGAACAATGGCGTAAACCTAGTGATGATGATCAAGTTATACGAGGAACTTTAGGGCGTCTGTTATTTTCACAAGATGATATTGAAAAAAAGGTCAGTGTTCTTTCTGGAGGAGAAAAGGGACGAATGATTTTTGGTAAGCTAATGTTGCAACGAGCCAATATTATGCTTTTGGACGAACCAACAAACCACTTGGATATGGAATCTATTGAAGCACTGAATCTAGCTTTAGAAAACTATCCGGGGACTTTAATTTTTGTAAGTCATGACAGGGAATTTGTATCATCCTTAGCAACACGGATACTTGAATTTACATCTACAGGTATTGTTGATTTTCGAGGGACTTATGATGATTATTTAGCGAGTCAGGTGTCAGAATAATATAAACTATTATTCCAAAACTCGACCTCTAAGTACTTTTGTTTTACCTCTATGGGCTTTGTTATCCATTCGCCTTTTTTTAGACCCCTTGCTTGGTTTAGTGGGTCGTCTAATTTTTTGGATAGCAAGTGCTCGATTAATAATCTCTTTTAAACGCTCAAGAGCAGCAACTTTATTTTTCTCTTGGGTTCGGTGTTGTTGGGCTTTGATTACAATGATACCTTCTTTGTTGATACGATTATCGCGAAAATTTAAAATTCGTTGTTTATAATATTCAGACAAGGAAGAAGTATGAATATTAAAACGCAGATGAATTGCTGAAGATACTTTATTAACATTTTGCCCTCCAGCACCCTGTGATCGAATGGCTGAAATTTCAATGTCATTATCGGGGATAGTGAGGTATTCTGATATTTTCAACATAGTATTTTACGTTAAAATCGGTGGTTTCTTTCTTTTTGTAACTATTGTACGCATCACTCAATTATGATATTTTTTTATTTTGTGAACTCTGTATTTTTTTCTAGGTCTTAATATATATGTATTTTATATATCTTTTTCCAAGAATTTTTCAAAATTTTATCATGTTGCTAGCCTTGCTATCGTTGCCATTAAAGGTAATGAGTGAGACGTTCCCTGTAAAATTGACACGTCAGTTTCCCACTGAATTAAATCCATCAATTAAGTATGGAGCAACAAACCTTGCCTCACCGTTGCTTGATGTATCAACTAAAGCCAAGCCACAAATTATTGTACCTACTACAGATGGTACGATTATTTTTATTGATGCAGAAACGGGACAGGAAAATGGAAGAGTTCATATTCCTAATTCTCCTGATCTACAAGTGTATATTGTATCAACACCTGTAAAGGTAGGAAAAAACTTGATTGTTCTTTATCAAATGCAAGGAAAAGGAGGGCGTCAAAGTCATCGGGTCGCTGTGGTAGATATTTCAACATATCAAGTGAATCCAAAATTCCCTATATTAGAATTAAATGCAGAAAAACCTCAAGCTGATGGTAAAGCAACTGTAAAGTTTGATGCTTCATACGCTTATTCACATTCTGAAGTAAAGCATGCAAAAAAAGCTGGGTCTATATTGGGATATAGCTATGTAGCTTTTGGTAATGCAGGGGATATTCAACCTTTTCATGGCTGGTTATTTGAGATTGATATGGATGCCTGGAAAAATAAAGGCCTTAAGTATGCAATTAAAAATGTCTTATTAACTACCCCAGAAAGCCAGTGCAAAGTAAATGTTGAGGCGGGTACACGTGAAATGATCTGTGCTGGCGGCATATGGACACCCGCTGGTCCACAAGTTGAATATAGTAATAATGATTATGAATTATTAGTGCCTACAGGAAATGGGCAATTAGATTTAGCGAGACATGATTATGCAAATACGTTGATGCGTGTGAAATCAGGTCTGGTATTTAATCCTGAATGTGATACAGCGCTATGTAAAAAATTTAACCCAGTCAACCCTGCTTTGGCTTGTATTAAATCTTGCAAAAACTTATTTATTCCTCGGTTAAAACAAGGTGATAAGCCGTTAAAACCCGTAACGGGTGAATGTGATCAACTTTCTTTTGCGGAATGTGTTGCCTGGATGGATTATGATTTAGGCGCCAATGCTCCTGTAAAAATTCGGCTTAATAGCAAAGAATCGGTCATTGTCCAGGCTAGCAAAGAAGGTGCTGTTTACTTATTGGATGCAGATCATTTAGGCACTATGTTTGATCGTAAGCAACTGATAGAAACTTGTGGTACGAAAAAAGACCCTTGTAAGTTATCTTGGCGAGGAATGATGGTGACTCATCCTGTGGTTTCAATGGTTGATGGAATACCGGTAGTAATTATTCCTACCTTTGTTTCAGATGAGAGTCATCTTGCGGGTATTATTGCTTTAAAAATTATTTCTACAAATGGAAAACCACATTTTGAATCTTTTTGGCAGTATCCTGAAGTCTCCGACCCAGAAGCTACAAAAAAGTTTCGTTCTGCTCCAACATTACCTTTGATCACATCATTGGCTAAGCATGGTGAAGTAGTTTGGGTAGTTGAAATTGGTAAAAAAGGAACACTTTATGGGGTTCGTATTAGAGATGGAAAATTAATTGCAAAAACCTCAATGGTTGGTTCTGGTATTCCATTATCCAGACCTGTTACGTTAGGAAATAGAATATATTTTACTTCAACAATAGAAGGCAGCAAAACTACCTGGGTTGAAAGTTATTTAATTGAAGAATAATATTTTAAAATTGTTATGCTCGACTGGTGATTACAATACCTAATACGATAAAGGCAAGTCCAAACACTTTATTAAGGTTTAGAGTTTCTTTAAACACAAAAACAGAAAATATCAGCACAAAAACAAAAGCTAAGCTCATAAATGGATAGGCATAACTAATCTCGAATTTTGTCATTGCCATTAGCCAGAAAATAGATGCAATAAAGGCGGAGGCCAGTCCTGAAACCAAAAAAGGATCAAGAAATAGTTTAGCTAGAAAAATAAACTTTTCAGATAATTGGGGTGGAAGTTCGCCATATTGTGCAATTCGCCATTTTAGTACGAGCTGACCATAAACGGTAAAGGCAATGGTACCAAAAATATATAAATAACCAATCATTGTATTATTATTCCTGTTTCAAGGTGTTGAGATACCCGCCTGGCAGGGTTTCCATGATATTTAGTAGCGAGCTCACTGTCTCGTAGAATAACAGCCCCAGCAACTAAAAAGGTTTCATCTGCGATTGTAATACCATTGATCATCAAAGCGGCATTGCCTAAAAAGCAGTAATCACCAATGATACAATTGCCTCCTAATCCTGCGCCACCAGAAAAATAGTTATGATCACCAATCTTAACACCATGACCTAATATTGAACGTGTCCAAAAAATATTATTGTTTCCAATAGTGACATTGGGTTCAATATCTGAGCTGGAAAATATTGCATTATTTTCACCAATAATCAAATCATCTCTAACAATGGCTTTGCCACTTATGAAGTTGATCAGTTGATAATGTTTGTCTTTTGCTTTATTAAACATGATAGAACGGTTACGCATGTTGCTATAGCCAATCGCAATAAACATTGGATATTCAGAGGCTGGGAAGTGATTTTCGATTGATTCAAAGGCAATCACTGGTAAACTGCAAAAAGTATCTGTGGTCAGGTATTGATTATCCAGGCAAAAGGCAACCACTTCAAATTGACTATCATGGGTAAAATGGTAAAGCATAAGTTTGCCAAAATCGCCTGCACCGTAAATGATTATTTGCTGTTTCATTCTGAGCGATAAACCTTTTTTATAATAGCTCGCGGGCGTTGTTTAACTTCTTCATAGATTTTTGCTAGGTATATTCCCAATATGCCCGTACAAAAAATGATTAAACCGGAAAGAAAACTAACCGAAAGCAAAATGATTAGAAGGTCTGAAACTTGATCAATAAATGGAAAAATCAAGAGTAATAGCGTAGATAGACTCATCAATAAAAGACCAAGAAAAAAAATGGCTACTAGAGGTTTGGAAGAAAAAGAGGTAATGCTTGAGGTAAACAAACTGAGTTGTTTTGTTAGGGTATAGCTCCGGTTCTGTTTTGATGATTTTTCAACTGTGAGAGGTTGCTGCTCAAAACCGACATGACTCATTAATCCGCCAAGAAACAAGTTTTTTTCTGGGTGTTCAAGCAGTGCCATAACAAAACGTTTACTCATTAAACGGACAGTTAACATATTATTAGGTATTTTTACCGAACTTAAGCTGTTAAAAAGAGAATAGAACAAAGAACCTGAATGTCGCTCAAACCATTTCCCTTTTCTATTTGCTTGCACACCATAAAGTACATCCACATTATTTTTTGAGTATTCTGTCCAAAATTTCTCAAGTAGCTCCGGTGCTTCTTCTAAATCACAATCTATTAAAAAAACATGTTCCCCTGTGGATTGATTTAACCCAATCATTCCAGCTTGATGGTGACCAAAATTTCTTGATAAATCGACAATAGTAAGTTTGGAATCATTTTCCTGTTGCTTTATTGCTAGTTTAAGAGCTTGATCTGGGGAGCCATCATTGACATATATTAATTCATAATCTGAAGTAATTTTTTTAGCAACGGTCGTAATTCTACGATAGAATTCATCTAAATAGGGTTCTGAATAATAAAGTGTAGTGATGATAGATAGTTTCATCTAAATTATTGCTCTAAGTGGCTAAAAGATTTCATATATTTAGCTGCGTTAGCGCCTTGATTAAAAATTAAATCAAGAATAGAAACGCCATGTTCAAAGGGAGGATTAAGCTGTGGGTATGATGGGTAGTCAGAATAATTCATCCAGTTAAGAGTAATATTCGCATCATTAAAAAGCGTTTCATCCATATAACTTTTAGCCGCTGGGCCAGAAATATATTCATTTGCCTTAGTGTCCTGGCATAAAGCAATTAATCGTTCGGTTTTGTTTCCTATTAAATTAAAATCTGATGACCAGGAAATGGGTGTATTAATATTAAGTATTTTATTAATAGCTGTCAAAAAAAGGTAATTAATTTGGCTTAGATTTTGTTCCTTATTATTCAGATATAATGGCTCAAATACTTCTTTATAGTGATTAAAATAGGGGGCTTTACTATAATTGATGACTAAAGTTTGCCAATGTTTTTTACCCCAATTAGATTTGGCAATTTCAGTTTCTGATATTTTTTGTAAACTTTTGCCTTTATGTTTGACTGGGATGGTAAGCCATTGAATACCCGTAGATGATTTAATTAAATTTCTATTTCGCCAATCATTTTTTGTATATTGCATATCATCATATAAAATAAACTCATCCACTTGATTAATTAGATCAAAATAGCCCTTCCAAGGAATATAGTTAGATTGAAGAATTGCAATTTTTTTATGCATGTTGCTTAAGGTGATTAAGATAATAGATTGTATTATGTTTCTTTTGCATAAAATATCCACGAGCTTTTATTAGCACCGATATTATTATAAAGATTTTGAGCAGACTTATTATTTTCTGCGGTTAACCATTGTAACCGTGAAAACCCCATTAGTTTTGCAGTGTTTAAAGCATTGTTGATTAATTCTTTAGCATAGCCATTACCTCGATGAGAAGGCTGGATATACAAATCATTTAAGATTGCAACTGGCTCAGACCTTGTGCTTGAAAAACCTTTATAAATAGTAGAAAAACCAATGGTTTTATGAGCAACTTTATATAGATGAATAATACCGTTTTCGTGGTTTTGTGTGAATTGAGAAAAAAACGCCTTATTTTTATTTTCATCAATTTTATTTATACCATAAAATATTTGATATTCCTTTATTAAGGGTAATACCTCTTCAATATTTTGGCTTGTTACTTCTTTAATCATTTTTAATGCTAACGCTTTGTACAAACCAACTAAACTCACTAATACAAGTAGTAATACTTTCAATATCTTTAACTGTTACCTTAATTGAGATTAATGCACGACCTTTCCTTGAAAATTGTTCTCTAAAAGTTGTAATTGCGTCATCAGACACTTCTGGGTAGGCAATAATTGATTGGATAGCTGGCTTTTTGAATTTAATTCTGGATTCTCTAAGTACTGGAATAACTTTTCCCACAAGCTCAGGGAATGATTGTTGCAAGATTTCGCCACTTGCTGTCTCAGCAAGTGAAAATTGTGCGCTTGCATGGATAGTTTGTAAATGATTATGCACGCTTTTACTAAAGGGTAATCCTAAGTTTCCTTTCTCGAGCTTTTCAATTCCTACCTTTTTTACAAAAGGAATTTTGATTAAATCCATTTTATACCTCAATTAATTGCTGAAATATGAGCGGGGAGTCGCTATTTTTGCGAAAGCTTGTTTTGGGCATCCCAGCCCAAGCAAGCGGCAAAAACTTTACGCGACCACTAATGCCTTCGGCGCCCCAGACGTCCTGCGTATGTGCCACTTCGCCACACCATCGTAAACTCGGCGCAGGCTACGTAGCACTCCCTCAATGACTGGACGGCATTTCGGGAAACCTTTTATTTTGTCTCCACCTACACTAGCGCTCCGATTCCGACAAAACAACGGACCTACGCCTTCTGGGGACTACCAGCCCTCGCGTTCGCTCTCCATGGCTCGCAGCGCATGAAACTTGATCCGCATAAGTTGATGATTTAAGTGCTCACCAAATAATTTAATGCGACTTCATTAAATGAATAAAAAGATAATAAGGATAATATTAATACTGAACTTAGGATAATATATTTTTCATGTCGATTCCAGAGTGGAAACATTGTCCAAAAATAAACCAAAATAATCGGGATAATTGGAAACATATACCGGCCTTGTGGTTGAAAATCATATAACCAGCAAAAAAGTATGCTCATTAAAAGACCTCCACAAATGGCGGTATAGGATAATAATGAAAATAATTTATATTGCCAGTTGGCTTTAAATACCATATGTCGAAAAATAACGAAAAGAACAATCGCCCAAATAAGCAAAACATAAGTGTAATACCACTTAGGGGAAAATTCAGCGTAATAGCCATAAAAGCCAACAAAGCTTTTAAATGACATAGAATGCCAATCCCAAGGAGGACTAAAAATTTCAGTAAAACCAACACCTTTGTCTCTTAGTCGTAAACCATGGTATGAGTCTTTAGTTGATGCAATAGATGGCCTGAAGTTTGGTTCGGCATGTTCTTCCGCATAAGCCATACGTTGGTTGTATTTGTTATGTCCGTTGATTAATAAATCAACTCCATGGCGTAAGCCATAGATTGAGGCTGCAGTTAAAATAAAAATAAAACACTTATAAATAAAAATCTTTTTATGTTTTATAAAAAATATTAATCGCCAAAGTAAGACGGAAAATAAAAATAGAATAAATAATACATAGTTTGTTTGCTCAATACTTAATATACCCAATAATAAACCAGGGAATAAAATGGTTTTCCAATCAGAAAAATGTTTATTATCTTGTAAAAAATTATTTAGTGAGCTTTGTTTATTAACTAGTTGCCATGCCAGCATTATACTTAAAAAAAGTACAAATCCTCCTCGATTTGAATAAGCATATAAATACCAGATTTGAGGCGTACATAATAAAGGGGTAAGAAATAATAATAAGCGTTTGTTTTTACTTAATACAAAAAATAATAAAAAAATAAAGGCATTAAATGCTCTTGCTATAAATTCTTTATTTTCAAAAACCAATTGAATAACATGTCTGAATTTCCCTGCTAAAAAATAACTAATACCTAAATCATCTAAACGTGAAATTGCCCAAGGGTATTGATAAGTATTAAGCGTGCGAGCATCTCCAATTTTTGGTGGATCCCAATATTCACTAAAATACTCAACTGAAGCAATATGTGCATTTTCATCAGGGTGTATATTATAGTCTGCTTGCCATGCTAAATTAATCACTAGAAAAAAGGAAAAAAGAAACAAGACACGAATGAGTTTTGGAAATAAGTGGATATAAAAGTTTTTGTTGTTTTTAGGGTAATAAAAAATAAGCCATAGCACCAGTAGGCAAACTAATAAAAATAATATGACTGAAATAATGAGTCGTTTTGAATCCCTTTGCTTATTAATATTTGTTTGGGTTTCTTCATAACTAAAAGTTTTAAAACCAGGCTCTTTAATTTGTATTTGGTCAATAATTAAAGAATTTTGCTTGTTATCATTTTTTAGATAAAGAACTTCAATATTGCCAATATTACTCGTTTTTACTTGATAGTATTTTGTACCTGGCTGTATTACTACTTTTTTGGCTCTGGTATTAGAAAATGTTTTGACTGTATCTCGCCAGAAAACTGTGACTTGCTCTGCTTGTTCTGCCTTTGCGCGAAAGGAAACAACCGTTTCATTAAAACTTAAACAATAATAGAGGAGTATTGACCCAGTCAATAGAAAAAATGCTTGAGGATAGTATTTTTTTGGGAATATAAAACCTAGGATTAAAATTAAAAATACAATTGAAAATAAAGGAGACTTTGATTGAATTGGACTTATTTCAAATTGGGAGTCCTCGCTTAAAGTTATGAATTCTGAATAAGAATTAGAAGCGTTTGAAGTATTTAATGGTTGAATATCCTTTATACTTTCAGCGTCATTTAAAAGATCAATATTGATGGGGGAATGCTGAATTGAATAGAGATTGACTCCGTGTATTTTTATGTTGGTTTTTTCTCTTGTAGGGTCAATTCTAAAATGGGTGGATTTTTTAAAGTTTTCAACAATGATCCAATATATGTGACGACCTTTTTTTGTCGATGTGATTGTTGATTTATTTGATGAGAAAGGCTTACTCTCATCATTCCAAAAAACTTCAAGTTTACTATTTGTTGCTGATGTTATATCAAATTTTAAAACAGCCAATGATGATAAATAACCCAAAAATGACATGCCAATAAATAAGATAGAGACAAACAGGAATGGTTTGATTTTGAAAAACCATGCTAAAAAAGGTCGGTCAATACTTTTCAGGTCAAGCACTTGTTATATTTATTTTTCTGGTAGTGCAAGTAATCTCTCACTGCGCCACACTCTAATGATATGAATTGAGCTTTTCTCCCTTAAATAAACAACACGAAAGGGTGGATGAATTAGCTCTCTTATTTTTTCTTCGTCAAATTCTGGAACTTTTCTTCCAATATCCGGGTTGTCGCTTAAGGTTTGAATATGGTTAATAATTGAAATTACATATTGCTCACCAATATGAGGAACGCCTTCTTCCTCATAATATTCTCTGATATTTTCTAAATCATTAAAAGCTGAGTTGGAAATAAAGATTTTCACTCAGCTTATACCCAGCTTCTTTTTAACCTCTTCTAATTCTAATTCGTTTCCTTCCTTAATTTCGAGTAGTCCTTGAGTAATGGCTTTCATAAACTCGCGATTCTCTTCGTTTTCCTCATACTCAGCAAGCCCTTGTACTACTGCTATGCCTTTTCCTCGACTGGTGAGGAGAATGGGGCGATGAGCATTTTTAGCACGGTTTACGACTTTTCCAGGGTTAACTTTGAGTTCTGAAAGAGGAATAACATCTTGAGAGAACTTAATTTGCATGAGAAACCCCTTAAATAAATTATTAATAAGACCTGATTATAGCACCTGTTATCAGGGCTTTAAGAAAAATAGTTTTAGCTTAGGCCGTCTGACGAAATAAAACCACCAAACTGTCTTAGGCGTAAAAACTCTTTATTGTCTGTACTACCCTCTTTATTTCCTCGTCTTTAATATCGTAATATAAAGGTAGGCGTAGTAATTTTTCACTTTCTTGGGTGGTATATTTATCTTCTCCAACAAATTTAGAGTAACGCCGGCCCATTTTAGATGAATGTAAAGGAATGTAATGGAAGGCTGTTTCAATACCTTGTTTATTTAAATATTGACTCAGTTGAAATCGTTGGTCTGAATTTTTTGTTTTTAGATAAAAAATATGGGCATTATGTTGACAACCCTCAGGGTGGATAGGTAAGTCAATAATTCGATTGTCAGCTAATGGTTTTAACCCATCGTAATAGGCGTTCCAGGCTTGCAAACGTTTGCTATCAATACCTTTTGATGCTTCAAGGTTTGCATATAAAAAAGCGGCTTGCAGTTCACTAGGCAAAAAGCTGGAACCAATATCTTCCCAGGTATATTTATCAACATCCCCTCGAATAAAGCGGCTTTTATTGGTGCCTTTTTCACGAATTATTTCGGCGCGGCCGATGTATTCCTCTTTGTTGATAGAGATTGCACCGCCTTCACCACAATTATAATTTTTTGTTTCGTGAAAACTAAAACAACCAAAGTCACCAATAGTTCCTAATGCTTTACCTTTATAAAAAGAAAAAAGTGCCTGAGCGGCATCTTCTATAACGAATAAACCATGTTTATTTGCAATAGTCATAATGCTATCCATTTCACAGGCGATCCCTGCATAATGGACGGGGACAATCGCTTTAGTCTTTTCTGTAATAGCTTTTTCAATTAGTCTTTCGTCGATATTCATTGTAAAGGGATGAATATCAACAAAAACAATACTTGCACCACGTAAAAGGAACGCATTGGCAGTTGAAACAAAAGTATAGCTTGGCATAATCACCTCATCGCCAGGATTTATTCCTGCAAGAAGTGCAGCCATTTCAAGTGAATCAGTTCCTGACGGTGTTAGAAAGACTTTTTTTGCCTGTAAACTTTGTTCAATGGTTTTTTGACAACGAGCTGTAAATATTCCATCGCCAGAAAATTTTTTTAGCTGGATTGCCTCTTGGAGGTATTTAAGCTCATTTCCAGTGATGCATGGCTTATTTAAAGGTATTTTTTTCAAATCTATTGCTTGCTTAGGATATTGTCTTATGGAGAATGAAGTGATTGGGCGTTACTTCAATGGGTCAGTTACATATTGATGAATAATTTGATACATAGCTTGATGCATTTTTGTATTTCCAGTAATGATATTACCAGATTGAGCATAGTTTTCATTAAAAGAAAAATCAGTTGCTACTCCACCGGCTTCCTGGATTAACAAAACACCTGCGGCCAAATCCCATTCTTTAAGGCCAATTTCCCAAAAACCATCAAGCCTGCCGAGTGCCACATAAGCTAAATCCAGAGCTGCAGAACCGGCTCGTCTAATTCCTGCTGTTTTATTTGTTAGATCTTTAAACATTTTTAGATAGGTATCAAGATGTTCAGGGTACTTAAATGGGAAGCCTGTTCCAATAAGTGCTGTGCTTAAATCGATTTGTTTGCTGACTCTTAGACGACGATTGTTTAACATAGCACCGCCACCCTTTTCAGCAGTAAATAATTCATCTCTTAATGGGTCGTAAATTACACCAATTTCTGTTTTTCCCTTGTTTTTTAGCGCAATTGATACCGCATATTGAGGATAACCATGCAAATAATTTGTTGTGCCATCCAAGGGATCAATGATCCAGGTATAGTGGTTACCAAGTGTTTCTCCACTTTCTTCAGCAAGAATAGAATGGTCAGGGTAAGCGGTTTTAATGATTTTTATGATTTCTTGTTCTGCAATGAGGTCAACTTCTGTTACAAAGTCATTTTTGCTTTTTTTGTTAACCGCCAGCTTCGACACCTTTTCTGAAGAACGTTGAATTATATCCCCAGAAACTCTTGCTGCGCGGATGGCAATATTTAGCATTGGATGCATAGTCGAAATTAATAATAAGCAATTAGAAAACAGTTAAGCCTAACAAATTTTTTGTTATAGTGTTTTAATTTTTCTTCAGTGAGTGTTAATTTAGTGCTTTCGCATATTAAAATAGTTTTGGTGGAAACATCTCATCCTGGCAATATTGGAGCTGTTGCACGTGCCATGAAAAATATGGCAATGTCTAATTTACGGCTTGTTTCTCCAAAAATATTTCCTAGTGCAGATGCAACATCACGAGCCTCCGGTGCAAATGATATATTAAGTGGAGCAGAGATTTATGGTTCCCTATCAGATGCCATTGCAGATTGTCAGATTGTCCTAGGTGCAAGTGCAAGAGATAGAACAATAAGCTGGCCAGAATTAACGGCAAGAGAGTGTGCAGAAAAATATGCAGGAGGAGAGGGAACGTTAAAAACAAAAGTTGCTATTGTTTTTGGGCGCGAAAATTCAGGTCTAAAAAATCACGAACTGGATTTATGTCACTACTTGTTAAGAATTCCCTGTAATTCAGACTATAGTTCCTTAAATTTAGCTGCAGCAGTACAGGTTGTCAGTTATGAATTATTTATTGCGACAGGGCATAAAGAAGAAAGTACGATAGGTGACAAAAATGCTGATCCTCTAGCTTCTCAGAAGCAAATGGAATTATTTTATCAACACTTACAACAGACAATTGCGGATATTGGCTTTTTACATGCAGATAAAACACAATCAGTGATGCGTCGATTACGCCGCATATTTAATCGGATAGAGCTGGATACAAAAGAATTGGATATACTCAGAGGTATTTTTAGGTATTCACAGAATCATAATAAGAAGTAGTTATATGCTGAGTCGAATTAAAGAAGAAATAAATTGTGTTTTTGAGAGGGATCCTGCTGCACAAACAGTATTTGAAGTGATAACAACCTATCCTGGTTTCCATGCCTTAATGATCCATCGATTAGCACATTGGTGTTGGGGTAAAAGTTTTCGATGGCTGGGAAGATTTATATCGCATATGGGTCGCTGGCTAACGGGTATTGAAATTCACCCAGGGGCTGAAATTGGTAGACGTTTTTTTATAGACCATGGAATGGGCGTAGTGATTGGTGAAACTGCTATTATTGGCGATGACTGTACTCTATACCATGGAGTAACGCTTGGAGGTACATCATGGGATAAAGGAAAGCGTCATCCTACTTTACATAATGGTGTTGTAGTGGGTGCTGGGGCGAAAGTATTAGGGCCAATTGAAATAGGAGAGGATGCAAGAATTGGTTCAAACTCTGTTGTAGTTAAACCTGTACCAGCGGGCGCAACGGTGGTTGGAATCCCTGGGCATATTATTGATGGCAAAAAAAATCAAAATAGCAATAAACGGCAAGAAATTGCTAAAAAAATGGGATTTAATGCCTATGGTGCAACCTCTGATATGCCAGACCCGGTGGCACATACCATTAACCATATGCTAGATCATATTCATCGAATGGATAAGCAATTAGATAGTATGAAAAAAGTGCTTAAGCAATCTGGCGTTAGCTATAAAGAAGAGGACATTCCTCCAATGGATGATTATGAGATTAAAGATTAATGTATTTCTATCGCTATCTTTCTAAGAACCTGTTCAATATCGTTAAGAACCGCCGTCAGTTGTGCGGAGTTTACATTGAGAAAATGAGGGGTTCGAGCACTGCTCAAGCATAACTAACAATGCTGCAGTAGATCTTGAGCAGGCTCTAAAAGGATAAAGGGGGTGAGTAGAGTATTGCTGTTATTGGTAGATACTTGACTAAAACACTAGGTTTATTTATAGTATAAACTCACTTTATTTAAGTTTATAAGGAGCTGTTCATGCGGCTTACTACAAAAGGGCGTTATGCGGTTACTGCCATGCTTGATTTGGCTTTTCATTGTCAAACAAAACCGGTTACTTTAACTGATATTGCTTCACGTCAGACAATATCATTATCCTATCTAGAGCAATTATTTGCTAAATTACGAAAATCGGGTATTGTCGTTGGAGTTAGAGGTCCTGGTGGAGGATACAAACTCAGCCGTGAGGTTTCTGAAATTAGTATTGCAGATGTTATTGCTGCTGTTGATGAAACGATTGATTCAACCAAATGTGGTGGTAAAGGGGATTGCCAAGAAGGTGAGGCCTGCTTGACGCATGAATTGTGGTTGGGATTAAGCGAACATATTCGTAGCTATCTTAAAGATATTAGCTTGGGAGATCTGTTGGGTAAGGAATCAGTTTCTAAGGTTGCTAATAGACAGGATTTAAAAAATGGCTTTGTTACCACGATTATACCTCTTCAGGAAAAAATGACGGCGTAAATGATCTATTTTGATCATAATGCTACAACACCGATTGATGAACGTGTAGTAGAAGTTATGCTCCCATATTTGCGAGATTTTTATGGGAATCCTTCAAGTTTATATCGAATGGGAAGGGTAGTTAAAAGCTCAATAGAGACTGCTAGAGAACAAGTTGCTACTTTAGTTGATACACAAGCAAAACAAATTATCTTTACCAGTGGAGGGACAGAGGCAAATAATCTGGCCTTAAAAACTGTACCTGCAAGTGAAAATATTGCTGTCTCTGTAGTTGAACACCCTTCAATTATTGAACCTGCGACAAAAAATAAGTTGCAGAATAATTTTTCTATTATTCCTGTAGATAGTGATGGAAAGGTTCTACCTGCCTCAATAGAAGCTTTATTAAAGCAATCAGAAATACCAGCTCTAGTTTCAGTTATGCTCGCTAATAATGAAAATGGAGTGATTCAGAATGTAAAAGAAATTGTCGATTTTTTGAGTGATAAACAAATTCTCGTTCATACTGATGCAATTCAAGCGATAGGTAAAATCCCTGTTTCTTTTAGCGACCTAGGTGTTGATTTAATGTCTTTGTCTAGTCATAAAATATACGGGCCTAAGGGTTGTGGTGCCTTAGTCATAGAAAAATCTGTAGATATTGATCCTTTATTAGTCGGTGGAGGTCAGGAAAAAGGGTGGCGTTCAGGAACAGAAAATGTAGCGGCTATTGTAGGGTTTGGTAAAGCGGCTGAGCTGGCCTCTCTAGAGTTAAAACAACGTGCAGAATATTTACTAAAACTGAGAAGTTATTTTGAACAACAGTTAAAGACTATTCCAGACCTGATAATTTTTTCTGAACAGACAGAAAGACTCCCCAATACAGTTCAATTTGGAATTAAAGGTATGGATGGTGAGATGTTGTTGATGCAGTTAGATCAAAAAAATATTGCTGTATCAAGTGGTTCAGCATGCTCATCAGGTGGAGGAAAAGCTAGTCCCATTTTGTTAGCAATGGGGGTAGATACTTCATTGGCAAAAAGTGCAATTCGTATTAGTTTAGGAAAAATGAATACAATTGTTGAAATTGATAAATTTATAACCATATTAAAAACATTAGTCACAAAAGTTTAAGTGAGAAAGAAATGTCAATTACAGTTACTGAAAACGCAGCAAAACAAATAGAAAAACAATTACAAGTAAGAGGGGCAGGGATAGGTCTGTCGCTGGGTGTTAAAACCTCTGGTTGTTCTGGTTTCTCTTACGTTCTTGATTATGCCGATGAACAAGCTGAAAATGAAATTATTTTCGAGCAGTTTGGAGTAAAAGTACTGGTTAAAAAAGAAGACCTGGATAAGCTTGAAGGTATTGAGCTGGATTACGCTAAAGAAGGACTTAATGAAGCATTTAAGTTTAGAAACCCAAATGCAACAGGCGAATGTGGTTGTGGGAAAAGTTTTTCAGTTTAGTTTTTTCAGTAGAGAAAATTTAATTTCGGAAATGAGCGTATAGAATGTAAAGATGATCCATTTTTGAAGATCCCAACTTCTAAAACAATCATAAAGTAAAGAATGGGTAGGTGGGCTAACAGCTCTATCGTTACCCCCAACATTTTTAGCAAAAGAGGTATTGGGTTGCCAAAGAGACGGGAATCCAACCTTGTATATTTTTTCTCTGTACACGACAAAAAATCAGCATCTAACTGATCCTCCATAAATTCTATTACCTGACAAAGCAGGACGGAGTAAAGACAGTATTTTCTTCACCTGTTTTTTCGATTGTGAAAAAATATTAAACAGCTCAGAACGAATACAATCTAAACCATACCTAAAGATGCTTTGTGCTAAACGTTGATGTGTTTTGGTTTTTATCGGTAAAACACAATCGTCTTTCCATTCGCCTACTTTATGAGACCAGCAAAAAGCAATAACAGGTAATACAAATAACTTTTTCATGCGGAGATAACCCACAACGCGCGTATCTTCAAGGTTAAACCCTCGGCCTTTTAAACACCCAAACAAGGTTTCAATTTCCCAACGCAGGCCATATTCTTCAATCGCATTCGGATTAAGGCTAGCATTAGCAACGATTAATAATTTCCCATCACTCAAGCGGAGGCCACTTAAATAGACTGAGCAAGCACCTAAAAGTCTTGCTTCATTAATATTAAGCCTCTCGCCGGGCTTTAATCCACGAAATAAATGGTCAACACGTAGACGATCACCCCGACTATTTACGGTATAACTATTATTACGAATCCGAATATTGAAAGGTATTTTTTCTTCAATGAGCCACCCCATCCATTTATCACCTATAAATTCACGATCCGCTAACAGCCCCTTAATCCTGTCCTGACCAAACTGGCTAATAAACCGTTTCATTAGCACGATTCTTTCTCGCCAATTAGAATTGCCCCGCTTATTCAAGGGTAGCCAATACACGGGAATGGCTGCGCCTTTATAGACAACGGCCAGCACTAATAAATTAATGTTGGTTTTACCCCATTTCCAGTTGGTTCTATCCAATGACAAATAAAAGTCATTTTCGGTAAAACCAAATAACTTCATGATAAAACGAGCGATTTCATTGTAATCAAGCCAATGTTCACTAAAAAACCGTTGTATGCGCCTGTATCGTGATGAAACCAATGCCTTGCTAGGAAAAAATAGAGCCAATTGTGTCAGGTTTACTGTACCTACAACCATTATGGCTATTAGCATTCCTACAAAACATCCCATTCTTGCCTTGTTCCAATGAAAATGCTCGTTTAATATAGCGGTTAGTTCGTTGATCTGTAATTGTCCGTTATTCATGTTTGCCAAAACAAAAACCCGGTATTTAATTACATTTCAACGGGCTACATCAACCTTTTAAAATTTTTGTCATGTACAGAGATATTTTTTACATCATTTTTATTACACCATAGATAAATAATGTCTACATAGGCACTCTTTCAGTGATCTGTAAAATTATATTTTCAGAACACTCTCTCTAAAGCAATAGAAAAATCAACTTTCTATAAATTCCGTATCCGTGACTACGCGCAGTATTAAGTCCCTTCTAATGTAAAAATAACTGGGAAAAATGAAGGGGTATTATTGTTTTTAATTGATAATAGGTCTCATTTGTATTATTATCTGTATTAGTCTTTTTATATCTGTGGATGTGATCGAACAATATTTTCAGTATTACTTTGAAATTTATGAGAAATATAATAAACAAACCTGGTTTTTACCTTTCACTGTCTATTTTAGGTTTCGTATTTACCTTTAGCTGTCACGCTAATGAGATACCTTCTACCTCAGAGTTATGGACAATAATACAAAAACAACAAAACCAGATTAAGCAACAAAACAAACAAATAGAAGCTCAAAATCAGGCAATTGAAAATTTGAAAGAACGCTTTTTTAATCAGAATGAGCAGATAGATTCTCGCACTCAAAAAGCAGCTTTAAGCCAAGATACATCTATCCAATCTGCTCATCAAAAAAAACCTGAAAAAGAAACAAGCCCCTATTCTTTTAAAGGCTATGCTGTTGCCAATTACTTTAATTATGATTGGGAAACCCACCCAGAAAAACGAGATGAAGCAGACCTTGAGCGTCTAGTGCTAGAAGGTAAATACCAATTTAATGAGCAATGGTCAGTTCATGCAGAAGTTGAGTACGAACATGGTGGTACAGGCTCTACTCTAGAGTTTGATGTGTTTGAAGAATTTGGTGAGTTTGAGCAGGAGATAGAGAAGGGGGGTGAAATTGTTCTTGAAGAGTTATTTGTGCAATATGAATACCAGCCCTGGATAGGTCTTAGGGTGGGCGAGCTTCCTGTTCCAGTAGGTTTAATTAATAAACGACACCGGCCCAGCCACTATTATACCGCTGAACGTTCTGAAGCTGAGTCATCCATGGTTCCGGTTGCATGGCATGAATTGGGTATAGAGCTTAGAGGTAAATATCAAGGGTTTTTCTACCGAGGGCAAGTCATCACTGGATTGGATTCCACAGGCTTTAGCTCTGCTAATTGGGTTAAACGTGGCTTTCAAAAACGATTTGAAAGGAAAAATGCCGATAACCTCGCTTATGTTGCAAGCCTTGATTATGACTTTTCCGGTCTGGGTGTCGATTTTTTAAAAGGTGTTGAAATAGGTGGTTCATTTTATTGGGGAAATACCTCGGGTAATCGACCAAAACAAGATTTATCTGAGGATGCCGAAGTCATGATTTTAGGATTGCATGGCCTGTATGAATCAGGCCCTTGGACGCTTCGAGGTGCAACACTTTATGGTCATTTATCTAATGCAGATTTAGTTTCAGCGGCTAATCGTCGTTTATCGAATAATCTTAATGTTAAACGTTCACCCGTTGCTGAGGAAGCCTTGGCTTGGTATGTGGAAGCTGGTGTTGATCTGTTTCAATTTATCCCTAATAAATCAGCAATATTGGGACATAGCTTTGACTGGTTCGTCCGTTACGATAATTATGACACGATGGAAAAAACTGCAGGTCTGATTTTTGATAATCCACGTTGGGAGCGTGAAACATGGACGACAGGATTTAATTACTCACCCATTAAAGGCATTATGCTAAAGGGACAATATGCACATCGAAACATAAATATTCCCACGAATAATGATGAAAATACTTATTCATTAGGGATAGCAACAGAATTTTAGATTTTTAATTTTTTTAACTATAAGGAGAAACCTTATGAAACATAGACTAAAAACCCTAGTCGCAGCCATTGGGCTTGTAACGGCTTCAGCCACAACTTATGCGGCACCTCAGGAGCCAGGTGTTGTAGTAACTGTCGAAGGCACTAAAGTAACTGCTTATTGGAACCCAGTAATAGGTGCTAGTGAGTACACTTTATATTATGCACCATTCCCGTATCAGGGAAAATCTACCATAGGTAATATTCCTATGGAGGCGAAGACGGATGTTACCGTTGATTTACCTGTTGGAGCTTCTTATTACATTGCTGTTAAATCAAAGGATGCAAGTGGAGAAAGTGGACGGTCTAATGTTGAACTTTTTACAGTAGAAACACCTAACCCAGAGGATGCAGATGCATCAATTTCCAGTATTATCTCATCAACTGCTACCCATGTTGTTCTAGCTTCTTATGAAGATTTTGCTACTGAAGCACAAGGACTGGCAGATACCTTGGATACGTTTAAAGCAGCACCTACTGATGACAATTTACAAAAGGTTCAATTTGCCTGGCGTGACACGCGCCGTCCATGGGAACAAACAGAATCTTTTTTATTTGGTCCAGTAGATACACAGGGGATTGATCCAGCGGTGGATAGCTGGCCAGTCAATAGAACCGACCTTGAGGCTGTTTTGAATAGCTCCAATGCACTAACCCTTGATTTTGTGGCAGCTTTAGATGATACCTTACATGGCTTTCATACTGTGGAGTATGTGATTTTTGGCGCAGACAATGACAAAAAGGCTGCTGATATTACAGAGAGAGAAATGGAATATCTTACCTCTTCAGCTTCACTGCTGCATGATCAAGTAAATAAATTGGCGAATGCATGGAGACCCACAAGTGGTAATTTTGTTAATAAATTTGCTACAGCTGGACAACAAGGAAATAAAACTTACCCTAGTGAAACCTCAGCATTACAAGAGTTAGTCAACGGCATGATTGCTATAGTTGATGAAGTGGGTAACGGTAAAATTGCCGATCCGTTTTCAAAATTTGATCACGAGCTGGTTGAATCACAGTTTAGTTTTAACTCATTACTAGACTTTGAAAATAACATTCGTGGTGTTGAAAATATTTATTTAGGACGTTATTTACAAAATGATGGCCCAGGGTTAAATGATTTGGTGCGACGAAATGATGCGGACTTAGATTCACAAATCCGTGGAAAAATTGATGCTGCCATTGATGCAATTCAGGCAATACCGTTTCCTTTTAGAGATTCAATTACAGATGAGCAAGGACGTGTATTAATTGAAGCAGCACAAGAAAAAGTAGTTGAATTACAAACACTACTTGAAGGTGAGTTAGCGACAAAAATCTCCGCTTTTCAGTAATATACCATGTAGAGTGGGCAATGTTCTTTTGCCCACGCTGTTATTTAACGTGGGCATCTTATCATCCACAATGCAGCGATAACACAACAATAGGTGGGCAATAAGAGCGTTGCCCACCCCATTTATATCCATAATGAAAAAGATAATAAAAGCCCTTTTGCTTTACTCAGCAATAATATGCTTATCCATCAACCCAGTTTATGCCTTACCTCCGAAAGCGCCAGATATTAGTGTTTCAAGCGTAGGAAGTCAGATTATTGTTAACTTTAATCCCATCTCAGGTGCTGATGGGTACAGACTTTACTATGCAGAATTTCCTTCACTTAGTCTTATTCAATCTATTGATTTAGGCAGTTCGACTCAATTTAAAGCAACATTGGATGAGGTACATTACTTTGCTTCTGCTGTTAAATCCTATAACAGTGAGGGAGAAAGTGATTATTCCAACATTGAATTTGCCACGTTAAATGGTAACCTCCTTGGTGGAGATACAACCGTATTTGATGAATCATCCCATGCTTTTTCAACCCCTGCACCCAATCTTGATGAAGAAGGTCTGGATGTACATTTAACAGGGGATGCAGAATTTGAACAAACATTTGTAACAGCACCTGCTACCATAAATTCTGGTGTGGGGCCTCTATTTAACAACACCTCTTGTGAAGCTTGTCACCCAAAAGATGGACGGGGCGCACCACCAGAAGAAGGAGGTACTTTTGATACAATGTTCCTGCGCATTAGTGTCTTAGGGACTGACCCTGAAAACTGTGATGGGCCGAAACCTGTTCCGGGGTTTGGATTACAATTATTTCAACGAGCAACATTTGGTATAAAACCACAAGCCGACGTAATTGTTCACTATAAAGAAGAGACACGTCATTTCGCAGATGGTGAAGCTTATTCTCTGCGCACCCCTAGTTATGACGTAACACCGTACACGCCTTTTCCAGAAGATATTATGTTTTCACCTCGGTTAGCACCTCCTGTATTTGGAAGGGGGTTAATGGATGCAATACCTGAAGCAACTATTCTTGCTCTGGCAGATGAGCATGATGTTGATGGTGATGGTATTTCTGGTAAACCAAATTATGTTTGTGACCCCAGAACAAATAAACTGGTTCTTGGGCGCATGGGGCTTAAAGCAAATTCTCCCGATAGCATGATTCAAAATGCCGGTGCTTTTCGTAATGATATTGGCATTTCCAATCATATTTTTCCAACAGATTCTTCCGCAGATTTCCCTCAATCCGATGGGAAAGCCGATGATCCTGAAATACCGCCGGAAAGACTGGATGATGTGACTTTCTATACACAAACATTAGCTGTGCCGGCAAGACGTAATATTGGAAAAGACTCTGTCAAAAAAGGGCAGCTTTTATTTGGGCTGGCAGGTTGCGGAAGTTGTCATATTCCTACTTTAAAAACAGGGGAATTAGAAGGTGTAGAAGCAGTGTCTAATCAAGTTATTCATGCATACACTGATATGTTACTTCATGATATGGGGGATGGCTTGGCTGATAATCGACCCGATTTTAAAGCCGATGGAAAAGAATGGCGTACTCCACCTTTGTGGGGAATAGGTTTGACCCAAACTGTTCATAATCATACCTTCTTTTTACACGATGGACGCGCTCGTAATCTAATGGAAGCCATTATGTGGCATGATGGAGAAGCTGAAAAATCAAAAGAATATGTGAATCAACTTAGCAAGGCAGAACGTGAGTTTTTGATTGAGTTTTTAAATTCACTGTAACGGATATTGGCTATGTACGTTGGGCTAATTTCTCCACCGTTAACCCAGCGTTTGTTCCTATGTTGGGTTGCCAAAGAGTCAGCAGCTCAACCTACAAAACAATCTACCATCAAATAAAACAATGGATACTTTTCTACAAGCAACAATCATGTCTTTTCGAGAAGGTCTTGAAGGCTTTTTAATCGTCACCATCCTTCTAAAGTTTCTTGATAAAACAGGCAACAGACACTTAAAAAAACAAGTTTGGCATGGCGTTTACGCAGGCATCCTGACCTCTATTATCTTAGGACTGATCCTTATGGGGGTTTCTTCCTATATTGGTGGGCTAAAAACAACCGCAAAACTATGGGAAAGTATCGGAGGGCTTATTGCCGTTATGCTTGTAACTACCTTTGTAATATGGATGATACAACATGGAAGCAAAATTAAAGATCATATTGAAAATGAAGCTGCAGGACATTTAACAAAAAGTGGTGTTATGTTGCTAACTTTATTTATGATTGCCAGAGAAGGTACAGAAATAGCTATTTTTTCCTTTGCAGGAAAATATTCAGCAATGCCCATTATTCTTGGGTTAACAATCTCTATTATTCTAGTCTTACTAATTAATTATTCTCTAGTCAGGGTTAATCTAAAAACTATTTTCATGATTACTCTCGCCTACTTAGTGATTCAGGCTGGTTATTTGTTTGGCTATAGTATTCACGAAGGGTTATCGGCAGCAAAAAGTTTAGGTTGGTTGCAAGCAGAAAACTCCATCTTTACTAAAGCGTTTAATCTTTCAAAAACAATATTTAACCATAAAGATGGGGTAGTTGGGTTGCCACTCAATGTTATTTTAGGCTGGTATTCAAAACCTGAGTGGATACAACTTATTTTACAATATAGCTATACTTTTTTATTGTTTAGTTATTGGTATAAAAGAAAAATATAATTTAAAAAATCATTGGAGAAAACAATATGTTAAGTAAAAATATGACTCAGTTATTAAATAAACAAATTAACCTAGAGCATTATTCTTCTAATCTGTATTTACAAATGCGTTCATGGTGTGATGCTAATAGTTTAGAAGGTTGTGCCAAGTTTTTACAGCAACATGCTGAAGAAGAAATGCAACATATGAACCGCCTATTCAACTATGTAAATGAAGCCGGTTCAATGGCGCTTATTGGTGCGATTGATGAACCAAAGTCAGATTTTAAAAACATTCAAGAAATTTTTAAGTTAACTTATAAACATGAATGCTTAATTACTAAAGAAATTAATAAATTGGTTAAAGCAGCTAGTGAAGAAGCTGACTTTTCTACTTTCAACTTTTTGCAATGGTATGTTGCAGAGCAGCATGAAGAAGAACACTTATTTAATTCTATTACCGATAAAATAAAAATGATCGGAATTGAGGGAAAAGGTTTATATTTTATTGATAAAGAAATTGGATCAATTGCGGATAATAGAACAATTGAGTAAGGGGGTGATTCTAATAACGATAAGTAATAATGGCACGGATTTGATCGGTATCTTCTGATGAATTTTTATCATCAATCACTGCATACATAAATTCAGCAGAGAACTTATCATTCCAGTTGTAATTGAGAAAATAATTAATTTCATTAGTATGGTAATCATTTTTATCGGTAGCTTTGAACTCACCCCAATTAACACCTAGACTAAATTCACTACTGAGTGCGTACTCCAAGCCGAAAAGAATGCTTTGAGTGTCATTACCCGTTGCTGCATCTAAAGTTTGGTCTTCAAGCGATGTGAAAAAAGGGCCTCCACCAACACTTGCAACGGCACCTGTATGACCAAAATTTTTATTATAAGCTGCCGTTAGTGTTAAATCAAACCCAGAAACCGAAGCCATAAGGCCTAAAGTATGAGCATCAATATCACCCAATCTGGCTTCACCAATATCTTGTCCCCAATCATACTGCATACCTAAGGAATAAGAGATATCTTGAGTTAAAGGTTGACTGATTATTAATTCCCCATAAAAAATGGCTAAATGCTCAGGGATTAAATAGAACCACGTATTGCCACTAATATGGTCTTCTTCATACGTTAACCAGCTAAGCCAGGCATTTCCTCCTCTTCCTCCTGAGGCTTCACCAATGGGAATAAAGTGAGAGAGATTACCTCCGTTTTCCCAGCCTGAGGCTTCACGAACAAATCCAGCCCCCATATAAAGTTCGTCGCTAAAATGATAATCAACAAGATAGGCTTCAAATAAATTAGCTACCATGCGTAAATCATCGCCATCTAAATGAGGGGAATCAAAATTTTGTCGCCCTAAATGTGCTTCAAAATTGTCATAAGATAGAGTTAAAACAGCCTCTCCCAGCATTAAATAGCTATCTTTTTTACGATTGAAAAATTCAGCATGGATATTGCCATCATTTTGGCTATTTACTCCAGTATCTAATACGCCGAATACGCCTAAATGGGCTTTAATATAATCATTTGGTTGATAGCCACAACCTAACTCACCAGCAATAGCAGTCGCAGAGGAGGTGTCTTTTGAGCGAATTCTAGTTTGTAAAAAACCGGTACGAAGATAGCCACTACAACCAAAATATTCCTCTTCATGCTCAATGGCCTGATAAGGTTTAATATTGTCTGGTGATTTGTAGTTATAGACTTTGTTTTGTTCTTTCTCACCGTGAAGGTGAGCATAAGCAGAGTTAACCGATAAAATGAGTAAAAAAAAGAAGAAAAGAAAGTTCATAATGTTCTTTGCACCGCCCGCACAAAATGAAAAAAAACAGAGGAGGGGGTAAGACGAAAAGCATTTTAAAATGACTTTCTTCGTAAACAGCCCGCCGCTGCGCGAATAAGCTTTAAGGCAGGTCTCCGGGCTTATAAGTGGCGTGAGCCTGATAAGTCGCCTTCCCATATTAAAAAATACAGTGGCAGTTTGACTTATTTTTACTTAATTTACCGTTGCGGGGGCAGCGTTGGAATTATAAGTTTACAACTTATTCACCAACTTCCCATTTAAGTTTTTGTTGTTATTTTCAAAAACACCAGAAAGCAGACGCAGTACTATACATTGTCGTTTCTTGGAAATCTAGGCTTAACTTTATTTTTTTACAATAATCGAAAGGAGGCATTTTAAGGAAAATTTCTCTGTACACGACAAAAAATCAGCATCTAACTGATCCTCCATAAATTCTATTACCTGACAAAGCAGGACGGAGTAAAGACAGTATTTTCTTCACCTGTTTTTTCGATTGTGAAAAAATATTAAACAGCTCAGAACGAATACAATCTAAACCATACCTAAAGATGCTTTGTGCTAAACGTTGATGTGTTTTGGTTTTTATCGGTAAAACACAATCGTCTTTCCATTCGCCTACTTTATGAGACCAGCAAAAAGCAATAACAGGTAATACAAATAACTTTTTCATGCGGAGATAACCCACAACGCGCGTATCTTCAAGGTTAAACCCTCGGCCTTTTAAACACCCAAACAAGGTTTCAATTTCCCAACGCAGGCCATATTCTTCAATCGCATTCGGATTAAGGCTAGCATTAGCAACGATTAATAATTTCCCATCACTCAAGCGGAGGCCACTTAAATAGACTGAGCAAGCACCTAAAAGTCTTGCTTCATTAATATTAAGCCTCTCGCCGGGCTTTAATCCACGAAATAAATGGTCAACACGTAGACGATCACCCCGACTATTTACGGTATAACTATTATTACGAATCCGAATATTGAAAGGTATTTTTTCTTCAATGAGCCACCCCATCCATTTATCACCTATAAATTCACGATCCGCTAACAGCCCCTTAATCCTGTCCTGACCAAACTGGCTAATAAACCGTTTCATTAGCACGATTCTTTCTCGCCAATTAGAATTGCCCCGCTTATTCAAGGGTAGCCAATACACGGGAATGGCTGCGCCTTTATAGACAACGGCCAGCACTAATAAATTAATGTTGGTTTTACCCCATTTCCAGTTGGTTCTATCCAATGACAAATAAAAGTCATTTTCGGTAAAACCAAATAACTTCATGATAAAACGAGCGATTTCATTGTAATCAAGCCAATGTTCACTAAAAAACCGTTGTATGCGCCTGTATCGTGATGAAACCAATGCCTTGCTAGGAAAAAATAGAGCCAATTGTGTCAGGTTTACTGTACCTACAACCATTATGGCTATTAGCATTCCTACAAAACATCCCATTCTTGCCTTGTTCCAATGAAAATGCTCGTTTAATATAGCGGTTAGTTCGTTGATCTGTAATTGTCCGTTATTCATGTTTGCCAAAACAAAAACCCGGTATTTAATTACATTTCAACGGGCTACATCAACCTTTTAAAATTTTTGTCATGTACAGAGGGAAAATTTAATAAATAGTTATTGCAAATGATAATGATTCGTATTAAGATATATATCAAGGTCTTCGGAATAACTAGCTGAATGAAATATTCTCTTTTAATTTTAAAGAAGGGAGTGATAAAGCTATCAAAATGTTAGTTAAAAAATTGTACATTTTATGGATAAACCTAAAAAACTGAGTGTGATTAAAAGTGAAGTGAAGAATTGGGTAGGTTGGGCTAACAGCTCTACCGTTAACCCAACATTTTTAGCAAAAGTAGTGTTGGGTTGCCAAAAGACGGCAGCCCAACCTACGTATTTTTTTATTTCACTTTTAATCACACCCATGTAGGAGTACGAAATTGCGCATTATCCGTATTTGCTATTCCTCTGTTTTTTATCCTTTCCTTTAAAAAAGCTAGAGGATGAATAAAAAGTCGAGTAGTGCACAATAGAATGTGAATTAAAACAGAAAAATAAATAAGCCTATTTTATCCAAATGCTATTTAAGATATTAAGCTTTGGAATCCTGTTTTTATACATATTCAATATAAACAGTTATGAGCTGTTTATTTGGAGTTAGATTGTACAAGGATGTGCTTTCTTTCTGCTTTCATCAATAAATTGTGGAGAATTAAAATGGCTATTAGAAAACAAAGTAAGGTTTCAAAGACGCAACAAATTGAAACGAATAGTGAACAAGTTATATTGGATGATTCTGTGCGTGAAATATGGATTCAGGAATCTGCTTTTTTTATGGCTGAGGCCAGAGGATTTATTCTAGGGCATGAAGATAAAGATTGGGGGTTGGCTGAGAAGAAGTATGAAGACTCTGCTGCATAGGTAATATTGAGATTTAACATCACTCCTTAATCATTTGGGTTGTATTTTTTAACATAAAGATAGTTTGAATCATTGGTATTAATAAGTTTATTTGGAGTTTTATTATGTTTGCAAATCAAATGTTAAAAGGAGAAAAGACGTCAATATTTAGTTTTTTTTTATTGAGGGAGGACTTTTCTTATAAAAAAATAGATAGGTTTAATTTTCAATTATTAAGGCTATATCGGTTGATCAAAAGGTTGCCCTTTAATTTAACAAAACAGACTGATTTCAGTTTGTTTAAAAAAGAAAAAAAATCAGACTTTATTAGTGATGACAATGTTATTCGTTTTGAAATAAGCGCCGAAAAAATGAATGAGTTGTTAGTTCAACGCCAAATTTGCGCCGCAGATATTCGCTGTTTAGATACTAATTCAAAACAATGTTTAAAAAATCTATGTCTAAAGACCTGCCTATATAATGCAAAATATTGTAAGCAAGTTTCTCAGCCACTTGATGAGTTTGATTTAGCAGATTTACCGAAACAAATAGAAAAATTATGATTGAAACTATTTAAAAACAGATTAATAAAGCACTTGAATTTGAAATATTAGTATATGAATACGAAGCTTTTTTACTTGATGATATTTATACAAACCCAACTGCTTAGTAAGTAGGTTTACTCATCATATAAGGCGTTAGGTTTTTAAGTACGATTAAAAGTGTGAGGACTTTGTTTTCTTTGTGTAAAGAATGGCTTCCTCTTAAGTTGTCTAAATGACATTGTCCTTGCACTTTTAATGGTATTTGCTAATAAATTCTAGTTTGATGTAATTAGAAATTAAAGTGTTGGTATAACAATAAATGAGCTAACCAGGAGAAGCAGTATGAGTCCAAATCCTTACCCGATATTTTCAGTTTCACTCAATGATAAACCTGAGCAAATAAGGGTAAAAATAAAGCTATTAATACGGCTATATCTTAAAGATCCAAATCAGTTTATTGCAAAATCCGTGGCAACGCATATTGCAGCGATGCTCGCTGATCCTAAGTATATTAGTGATGCTGAGCAGCGCTGTTTGTTTCGAAAATTAGAGATGCATTGGCGCTGCTTAGCCTGGGTTGGGAATGCAGAAGTTTCCCAAAGAAAATATCAGTTCATGCAACCTAAATTACCATGTCTAAGGTTAGAAATGGTAATGAATTAGTGAGTTTGCAGAGTGTGAATTATTAGAGGTGTCCTTAATACTAACTCATCTAATCAAGCATTCCTTCCTATCAAGATAATTGTTTTGATAGGAGAAATATAAATAACAAAGGTAAATAAGTATGAAACAAACAAATGACACAATCATTACAGAAAAAGAAATAGTAGATTTTCCAACGATAGTGACGATTCTCTGCCACTTAATGACACTTTATGCGATAAAGCCTTGTGAGCCATTAGCTACCAATATTAACCGCCATATAGCAGTTTTGTTGAAATCTCCTGCCGCTGATTCTTTAGGGGAATGGAAAGATACCTTTAGCCAGCTACGTGTACAGTGGAAATATCTAGCTAAACAACATGCGAAGCACACAATAGAAGAACAAAGAAATGAAACGCATCAAGTTGTTTCACATTGAACAGGATCTTAGAGTTTAATATTAAAACTCATAAGCTAATAATTTAGACGAGAAGTTTATGGAAAATATAGATTATTACATTTTAGCCCGGGCTATACACGTTATTGGTGTAGTCATTTGGATTGGTGGCGTTGCTTTTGTAACAACTGTTCTAGTTCCATCTCTTAAGAAAATTACAGATAAAAATAATAGATTAGAGTTATTTGAACAATTAGAAGGGACATTTGCATTTCAGGCGCGGTTCGTAACCTTAGTGACAGGTGTTTCTGGATATTTCATGATTGATTATATGCATGCTTGGGATCGTTATCAACAAGTACAGTTTTGGTGGATGCATCTGATGACACTGGTATGGGGAATTTTTACTCTTGTGTTGTTTGTGCTTGAACCCTTGGTTCTGCATCATTGGTTCAAAGAGCAAGCGATAAAAGATAGTGATATTGCTTTCGCATGGCTTCATAGAATGCATAAGATATTGTTATCACTTAGTCTGTTGGCAGTTTTTAGCGCTGTTTTGGGTGCTCATGGGTTTCAATTTTAAAGTTCAGGGTACCTCTATTAATTGTGGATGATAAATTTGAGAACCAAAATATTCAAGATCAAGGCGAAATCCGCACGTAATAGCAGGCTATTGCGAAGGATTTCAACACAGAGATTGGATATTTTGGGCTCAATTTTCTACTCATCAATTGATAGAGGTGCCCTTCAGATGGCAGTAAGATTTTAACGAATCAGAAAGAATTCTGATTCATTTTAAATAACGAAAATACCTTATGATGAAAAGACCTTGTCCAGTTGAACATTTAATTACATCAAATTATTGTCAGCTTTCTGTCTGTATGGAATGCAGAATAGTTAATCTTAACATTCCAGCTCGAATTTCATTTCAGTTTGAAATACAACAGTTTTTTGAAATAGCAGATGCTTTTAACAAAGCAGCACAAATACTTAAAGTTAAATTAGAACCTAAACCAAAGAGAGCCAAGATTGTTGAATTAAATTGTTCGATCAGGGATAGATAGTGACCACAAGAAATACTTTGAATTCATGTTTTTGTTAAAAAATATCGTTTTAACTTGTCATCAAATATAAGGAAGAAGATATGTTAAATAAAATAATTGAAAAAGAAAAAAATAATGCTGGATTTCCTTTTAATATTACAAAGTCACTTGGAAATGCGAAACAACGGATTAAGCAAAATAGGACAAAATTATGGGAATTAGACCATAATTATCACTGCGCTATTATAGGAACCTGCTTGACAATGGACGAAGTGAAGAGGTTACTCCGATCTTGTCGTATGAATATTGATAATGACTGTTCCTATGAAATTCATACGACCATCGTTACCTTGATTTCTTTTAAAGATTACCCTAGTAAAAAAGTACAAAGCTATCTGGATAAAAAATTTAAGATTGCACTTCAAAAAACCAGAAAAATGAATGCAGATGAATTAAAAGAAGAATGGAAAAGGGTGATTGATAATGGTGAACTAATTGCTACCTTTTGGGCCGTTATGTCTCATCCTTGCACGAATAAGAAAATGAAAAAATATTTTTATGGTGATATTCATATGCTGTCTCATATGTCAGGGGCATCAAACAGAGCAGATTTAAAACGACTAAAATTACTTGAGAAATCACAAAAAGAATTTAATTCCGAAACACAGACACAGCTAATCAAGTATCAAAAAATACAGGCAGAGAATGTTGGTTTACAGACGAGAATACAGCAGCAAATAGAAAGCAATTATGGTCTTGTGAATCAAGTTGCCGCTTTAACTAATGTCAATGAGCAATTAATGGTCTTAGATGATGTTAAACAGTGCAAGCAGTTAAATTTTCAGGTAGAAAAATTAAACAATAAAATTTGTTTTCAAGATAGTGAAATGGATGTTCATCAAAAGAAAATTAACCAATTGGATAAAGTAGTTGCTAAATTAAACCTCCAAGAAAGCAATTATCAAAAGGAAATGGCTACCTATAAAAATGAGATAGAACATTTACAATATCAATTATCTCAAAACCAAATAGAAGATGAATGTAATTTTAAGGAGCAGGGACTTTGTGGGCAATGCATTTTATATGTGGGAGGTAAGTCAAATATGATTCCTCGTTATCGAGAACTGGTAGAAGCTAGGGCAGGAGACTTTTTACATCATGATGGTGGTCATGAAAAAAGTACTCAGGACTTGTCAGATTCTTTAAATCGGGCAGATTTGGTGGTTTTCCCCAGCAACTGTATCAGCCATGATGCCTATTGGAAAATTAAAAGAACCTGTAAAAAACAACAAAAGCCTTATGAATATCTAAATGGCCCTGGATTACATTCCTTATCAAGCATGTTAGATAAAATTGTGGAAAATAAAATAATCTTGGATGCTTAACTTAGAAAAAAAACATTTTTTAAATGATAGGAAATAAACCAAACTTAATAGATTATATTTGAAAATGGCAGTTACACAGAATTATTTTTATACTCGCTCTATATAGGGTTGAGTTTGAGCTTTTTAAATAGAAGGTATTCACCTTCTTCATTATGAATTCGATGATACTCTCGGTAAGTCGTACTTCTACTTTATCCTAATAATGTTCCTACTGAAAAAAACGGGATGTCTCTCGATCGTGAATGGTATGATCATCTTCTTTGCTGTAAATTGAGCTGGATACTAAGTATTATCAGTTTTATTTATAACTTTAATTTCATTAAATATTGACGAAAATATAAACTACATTTAGAATTGTCCAGTTATGTTAGATCGATTACCCATTTCAATAAGACCTGTAAGTTTCTCTGAAAGAGGGAAGACGTTATCAGGAGTATTTGAAATAAGTGTGTTAAATCGTTTATCTGATATGTTGCAAGATACATCTGGCATAGTAGAAATTGATGTATCTTTTGAGAAAGAAGGAAGAGTACCTACTATTCAAGGAAATATCAAAACAAATTTAAAGCTTGAGTGTCAAGTTTGTCTATGTCAGTTGGAGTTATCGATTGATAGGAACTTTAAATTAGGTTTTGTAACATCATTGGAGCAAGCCGATAGGCTAACAAACGATTGTGAACCTTTTATTATGGAAGATGAGAATATTTCGCTCGTTGAGCTTATTGAAGATGAGGTATTGTTAGCATTACCTGATATCCCTAAGCATGACTACGGATGTGTTAAGAGAAATGATGAAGATATTGCGATAGTGGATGATGAGCAACAATTGAGGTCTGACAACCCGTTTTCTGTTTTAGCTAAACTAAAAAATACTGGAGATTAATAATGGCTGTACAAAAAAGCAAAGTAACACGATCTAGACGTGGTCAACGTCGTTCACACGACTCACTAACAAGCAAAACCTTGTCTCAAGATCCAATGACTGGAGAGACTCATTTACGTCATCATATGACGCCAGATGGTATTTTTAAAGGTCGGCAAGTTATTGTTAATGAAGAAGATTAAATATTAATAACTTAAATTAAAGTGCTTTAATTTAGAAAATAAATATAATCGACCTAATTCTATGGTTGATTCTTAAAATATTCCGGAGTTAATTCTAAGCGTGAGTTCAATAATTGCAATTGATGCTATGGGTGGGGATTATGGTCCTGAAGTGACCGTGCCCGCATCTTTGGAATGCTTAAAGGCAAATCCAGACTTAAAACTTATTCTCGTTGGAGATGAAGTTGTTTTAAATGAATGTCTAGCTCAGGATCATATCCAATACTCAGAACGGTTGATTATTCATCATGCTTCACAGCAAGTGGAAATGGATGAGTCTCCCCAGAAAGCATTGAGAGGCAAAAAAGATTCTTCCATGCGTGTGGCGATTAATCAAGTGCGTGATGGACATGCCGATGCCTGTGTGAGCGCTGGAAATACCGGTGCGTTAATGGCAATTGCCCGGTTTGTGTTGAAAATGATTCCGGGTATTGATCGCCCCGCGATTATTTCAACGCTCCCCTCTGTTTTTGGACATACTCATATTTTGGATTTAGGTGCAAATGTTGACTGTACAGCTGAACATTTATATCAATTTGCCATTATGGGTGAAGAGGTTGTGAAAGCGGTAGAAAATATTGATGAGCCAAGGATTGGGTTGTTGAATATTGGCGAAGAAGATATGAAAGGTAATGGACAAGTTAAAGCGGCAGCAAAATTATTTGAAGCATCTTCACTAAATTATATTGGTTATGTGGAAGGTGATTCCATCAATGCAGGGGATGAAAAAGTAGACCTGATCGTAACAGATGGTTTCGTTGGTAATGTTGCCTTAAAAGCAATTGAAGGTGCCGCAAAAATGATTGGGACAAAATTAAAAGGTGCTTTTTCTCAAAATATTTTTACAAAGTTTGCTGCGGTAATTGCGTCTCCTGTTTTAAAAATATTTAAGCAAAGTGTAGACCCGCGAATGTACAATGGGGCGAGCTTTGTTGGATTGCGTGGACTGGTCATTAAAAGCCATGGTGGAGCCGATATTTTGGCATTTAAAACAGCTATTCATTTAGCAGAGATTGAAATTACACAAAATGTGACTCAAAAAATTAGCACAAAAGTTGCTGCAACGATGGAAAAAAGAGAATAAGTATGACTAAACGTTGCGCAAAAATTATAGGAACGGGAGGGTATCTACCTGAAACCGTTCGCACAAATGAAGAAATTTCACAACTAGTTGATACTTCCGATAGCTGGATTGTTGATCGCACAGGTATTAAGACACGGCGGATAGCTGGGGCAGAAGAAACTGCCTCAAGTATGGCGGAAATTGCTGCAAAGCAAGCCATTGAAATGGCTGGAATTGAAGCAGGTGAAATTGATTTAATTATTATTGCAACAGGGACACCAGATAGGGTTTACCCAAGTACAGCGTGTTTATTGCAACAACGGCTAGAAATTCAAAACTGTGTGTCATTTGATATTCAGGCGGCTTGCTCAGGTTCAATATTTGCACTGAGTATTGCTGATCAATATATAAAATCAGGTGCAGCAGATAAAGTTTTAATTGTAGGGTCTGAAATTTGTTCACGGCTAGTTGACTGGACAGACAGAGGAACTTGTATTTTGTTTGGTGATGGCGCTGGTGCTGTACTTCTGGATTCAACTAATGAGCCTGGTATTTTATCAACACATATCCATTCTGATGGTGCCTTTGAAGATTTGCTTTACTGTCCTAATCCTCAAGCAGCAGCTGAAAATAACGATGAACAAGGCGTTATTAAAATGAAAGGTAACGAAGTTTTTAAAGTTGCGGTGAATACTTTAGGGCGCATTGTTGATGAGACTTTAGCGGCAAACGGACTGGATAAATCTGATGTTGATTGGTTGGTTCCACATCAAGCAAATACCAGGATTATTGCTGCTACAGCAAGAAAATTAAAAATGTCTATGGATCAAGTTGTTTTGACCTTGGAAAATCAAGGGAATACTTCATCTGCCTCAGTACTGCTAGCTTTAAATGAGGCCGTGCGTGATCAACGAATTAAACGAGGACAGGTCATTCTATTAGAGGCATTTGGTGCCGGTTTTACTTGGGGTTCGGCACTGATTAAATATTGAGGGCACCTCTATTAATTGTGGATGAGAAAATTAATAGAGGTACCCTTGAGTCAGGCATTCATTAATAATTAGAAGAAATAATATGAGTGAGAAAAAAAATGATCTAGCTTTTGTTTTTCCAGGACAAGGTTCACAGTCTATTGGAATGTTGTCAGAATTAGCAGAAGTTTATCCAATAGTTAAAGAAACTTTTGAACAAGCGTCAGAGGTATTAACTTTTGATTTATGGAAATTAATTCAACAAGGAACTGTTGAGGAATTGAATCAAACTTATAATACTCAGCCTGCAATGTTAGCAGCTGATGTAGCAATATGGCGCGTATGGTGTGAGCAAGTGGCGAAAAGACCAGCATGGATTGCAGGGCATAGTCTTGGTGAATATTCAGCTTTAGTGTGTTCTAATGCGATTGGTTTTGACGAGGGAATTACTCTGGTTGCGGAAAGAGGTCGTTTGATGCAAGCAGCGGTTCCAGAGGGTGTCGGTGCTATGGCAGCAATAATTGGATTGGAAGATAATTTAGTGATAAAAGCATGTGCAGAAAGTGCAGCAAATGAAGTTGTTGCAGCGGTCAATTTTAATGCGCCTGGGCAAGTTGTTATTGCCGGACATAATGCAGCAGTCGAAAGAGCAATGAATGCCGTAAAAGAAGCTGGGGCGAAAAGGGCGTTAAAATTATCAGTTAGTGTTCCTTCTCATTGTCAGTTAATGGCTTCTGCGGCGGAAAAACTAGCGGAAAAACTTCAGCAAATCAACATAAACATTCCTGATATGGCATTGATCCATAATGTCGATGTAGCTATCCATGATTCCGCTGAACTGATTACTAATGCATTAAAAGAGCAATTATTTAAACCAGTTAGATGGGTTGAGAGTATTCAATATATACATCAGCAAGGAGTGGCTGATTTTGTAGAATGTGGGCCAGGTAAGGTATTGATGGGACTTAATAAACGAATTGTAAAAGAAGCAAACCATATGACAATGTATAATCCATTAACATTAGATAATGTATTGGAGCAATTGAATGGATAAGAAAATAGCGTTAGTCACAGGTGCTAGTCGTGGTATAGGGAGAGCAATAGCTGAACAGCTTGTTGAAGATGGTTTTTTTGTGATAGGAACGGCTACTAGTGATGGAGGTGCGGATTCAATATCTTCATATTTGGGTGAATCAGGGAAAGGTTTAAAGTTGAATGTTGCTGATTCTGAGTCAATTGTAGAGATTATAAAAATAATTGCAGATAGCTATGCCCCACCAGCTGTATTAGTCAATAATGCTGGAATAACGCGTGATAATTTATTAATGCGGATGAAAGATGAAGAATGGGATGACATTATTAGTACCAATCTAACTTCAATTTTCAAAATGAGTAAAGCGGTTTTAAGAGGCATGATGAAAGCAAGAACTGGAAGAATTATAAATATTTCTTCAGTTGTTGGCTCAACAGGAAATGCTGGACAAGTAAATTATGCTGCTTCTAAGGCAGGGATGGTAGGTTTTGCAAAATCTATGGCAAAAGAAGTTGGTTCAAGAGGCATCACAATTAATACTGTTTCACCTGGTTTTATCGATACAGATATGACAAAAAAATTAGCAGAGGAGCATAAAAATGCTCTACTGAGTTCAATTGCATTAGGGCGGTTAGGAGACCCTAAAGAAATTGCCCATGCAGTTTCTTTCTTGGCCTCTGAAGGTGCCTCGTATATTACTGGCGAAACAATTCATGTCAATGGCGGTATGTTTATGTCATAGGTGTAGTGACTTTTTTGTAATATCAAGTATAATCCACCCCCGTTCGTCTGGGTTATAGCCAGTTGACGGAATTTATAATATTAATAATAAAATGCAGTTGAGTGTTATTAAATAAAACACATGCATAGTAAGAGGAAAATAAAATGAGTAACATTGAAGAACAAGTAAAAAAGATTGTTGCAGAGCAGTTAGGTGTTAAAGATGACATTGCAAATGATGCATCTTTTGTTGATGATCTTGGCGCTGACTCTTTGGATACAGTTGAACTTGTCATGGCACTTGAAGAAGAATTCGAATGTGAAATTCCAGATGAAGAAGCTGAGAAGATTACAACAGTTCAGCTTGCTATTGACTATATCAATAAAAATTTATAAGTTTTTGAAATTTCTGGTACTCCGTCAATCTATTTCTAATCACATATCAATGGGTAAGACTTTTTTTCCTTAGATATTATGATTAGTTTATATTGACAGAGTTTTAGAATATTTTTATAAAAGTCTTAATTTTTAAACCCTCTATTTTACTTTTTTTTACGGTATATTACTTTGAGCAAACGTCGAGTTGTAATCACTGGCTTAGGTGCTGTCACACCTTTAGCTAATAATGCCGTTGATACCTGGAACGGTATTGTTAACGGTAGAAGTGGTATTAGTTCGATTGATTCTTTTGATGTTTCTCCTTTTGCAACAAGATTTGGAGGTGTCATCAGAAATTTCGATATTAGTGAATACATTCCTGCAAAAGATGCAAAACGGATGGATGGATTTATTCATTATGGGATTGCAGCAGGTTGTCAAGCGATTGACGATTCTGGAATAGAGGTTACAGAAGAAAATGCTGAGCGTATTGGTGTAGCAATCGGTGCAGGTATAGGTGGCATAACTGGCATTGAAAAGTGCTATGCTACTTATAAAGAAAGTGGACCACGAAGGATTTCTCCTTTTTTTGTTCCAGGTAATATCATAAATATGATTGCCGGTAATCTTTCCATTAAATATGGGTTAAAAGGACCAAACTTTTCAATTGTTACTGCATGTAGTACAGGTACTCATAATATTGGTGATGCTTCACGATTAATTAAATATGGTGATGCAGATGTTATGCTTGCTGGTGGAGCAGAATGTTGTACTACATCACCTACGGCACTGGGGGGCTTCGCATCGGCAAGGGCATTATCACGAAGAAACGATAATCCTCAGCAAGCAAGTCGTCCATGGGATAAAGACAGAGATGGTTTTGTATTGAGTGATGGTTCAGGTGTCGTGGTTCTGGAAGAGCTAGAGCATGCTAAAGCTCGTGGAGCCAAAATTTATGCAGAAGTCGTAGGTTATGGAATGAGTGGAGATGCTTATCATATGACTATGCCTTCAGAAGGAGGGGAAGGTGCTGCTCGGTGTATGAAAAATGCATTGCGTGATGCAAAAGTAAATCCAGATCAGGTTGACTATATTAATGCACATGGAACTTCGACACCGGCAGGTGACATTGGTGAAACTCAGGCGCTGAAAGCAGCGTTGGGCGATCATGCATATAAAGTAGCCATCAGCTCAACTAAGTCCATGATAGGACATTTGTTAGGTGCTGCTGGAGGAATTGAAGCTGTTTTATCAGCCTTGGCTTTAAAAAACCAAATTGCCCCCCCTACTATTAATTTGGATAGCCCTGATCCTGACTGTGATTTGGATTATGTGCCTAACACGGCTAGACAAATGAAAATAGAGTTAGCAATTTCAAATTCATTTGGTTTTGGTGGTACTAACGGAACATTAGTTTTTAAACGTTTCGAATAGATAAAATATTGTTTGCTAATGTTTCTACTCAATGGTGAAAGCAAACACTGCATTGAGTTTTCTGACAGAGGGTTTCAATATGGGGATGGTTTGTTTGAAACGATTGAAATATTCAATGGCAGACCTCTATTTTTTAAGCAGCATATACAACGATTGTTTAAAGGTTGTCAAAAATTATTAATCCCTCCACCAGATACAGAAATAATCACAAAAGAAGCATTTCAGTTTTCACATAACTCCAATCATGCTGTATTGAAATTAATCGTTACACGAGGAACAGGTGGACGAGGATATCGTCAGCCTGATCATATTTCACCTACGCGCCTTTTTTCTCTCCATTCTTTTCCAAATCACCCTGAAAACTATAAAAATCAAGGCGTCAATGTTAGGTTTTGTTCTAATACTTTAGGGATAAACCCTATATTAGCTGGCATTAAGCATATGAATCGTCTGGAACAAATTATTGCTCGGGCAGAATGGAATACGTCAGAGTTTCAGGAAGGGCTTATGATGGATATTCATGGCCATGTAATTGAAGGAACGATGAGTAATTTATTTTTAGTCAAAGATAATATTTTATATACACCATTGATAGATCAATGTGGTGTGGAGGGTATTTTAAGAAATATTTTGATTGTTACAGCGAAAAAAAATAAAATAAAAGTAATAGAAAAGATAATAACAAAAAAAGAGATTGTAAATGCTGATGAACTTTTTATGACTAATTCAATCATTGGAATTTGGCCGATTAAGCAATTAGAAAAACAACAGTTTACTATCGGTGTGGTAACTACAAAACTACAGCGTTTGTTTCTACAGTGTAGACAAAGGGAAATTGAAAGTGTTTGCTAAAATTGGGGGAGCTATCTTCGTAGTTTTCAGTATAGTTTCGATCATACTGTGGCTTGAATATGAGAAGGCATTATATGAACCAGTAATTTCTGGAAAACCGAAATTGATAGAGATTAAAAAAGGGGATAGTTTTAATAAGATCACTGATAAATTAATTCAACAGAATATAGCGATTAAACCTTTGTGGTTTAAGTTAATAGCTTATCAAAAAAAGGTTAGTAATAAACTTAAAACGGGGGAATATGAGTTACAATCCGGGTTAACCATGCCCGATATTTTATCAAAGTTGGTTGAGGGTAAGTCTTTACAATATTCAATCACATTTCCCGAAGGTTGGAGTTTTAAACAAATTTTTCAGGAAATAAAAAATAATCCTTATATTAATCATACCTTAGAAAAGAATGATTATAAAAGTATTATGATGAAACTGAGCTCTGATTATGAGCATCCGGAGGGATTGTTTTTTCCAGATACTTACTTTTTTGAGAAAAATGCTACAGACCTCTCTTTATTACAAAAATCTCATACGAAAATGCTTTCTGTTTTAAACACAGAATGGGAAAAAAGAGAGAAAGGGGGGCCCCTAGAAAACGCATATCAAGCATTAATTCTTGCTTCAATTGTTGAAAAAGAAACGGGAGCAGCTGAAGAAAGAGAGAAAATTGCAGGTGTTTTTACCCGCAGACTTGAAACAGGTATGTTATTACAAACCGATCCTACGGTTATTTATGGCATGGGGGATGAGTACAAAGGGAATATTAGATATAAAGATTTAAGAAAACCTACCCCTTATAATACTTATGTTATTAAAGGACTGCCTCCTACACCAATAGCTATGCCTGGTAAGGAAGCGATTTATGCAGCTTTACACCCAGCCAAAGGCAAAAGTGTCTATTTTGTTGCAAAAGGAAATGGAACCCATATTTTTTCTGAAACGCTTAGGGAGCATAATAATGCTGTCAATAAATATCAAAGAAAAAAATGAATGAAGGAAAATTCATCACTCTGGAAGGTGGAGAGGGGGTGGGTAAATCAACTAATTTGCTCTTTATTAAGGAGCAGGTAGAAAAAAAAGGAATAAAGGTTATAACAACTCGAGAACCCGGAGGAACAGATTTTGCCGAAAAAATAAGAGCCTTGTTATTAGAAAATAGAGAAGAAAAAGTAGCTGAGAATGCTGAACTTTTGCTAATGTTTGCTGCTAGAGCACAGCATATTGATCATGTTATTCAACCAGCATTAACCAAGGGACAATGGGTGTTATGTGACCGGTTTACTGATGCAACCTATGCATACCAAGGTGGTGGTCGATCAATGGATATGCAAATGATTGCCTGGCTGGAAGATAAAATACAAGGTACTTTAAGACCTGATTTAACTCTGTTGTTAGATGCACCTATTGATGTGGGAATAGATAGAGCTAGTCAAAGAGGGAAGCTTGATCGTTTTGAGTCTGAAAAAATTAGTTTTTTTGAAAAAGTCAGAGAAGTTTATTTACAGCGAGCAAAAAAATACCCTCAAATAATTAAAGTAATTAATGCTGATCAAGATTTAGACAAAGTACAAAGTGAAATCAATTTACAACTTCAAACATTGCTAGCAATAGAATGAATGCTATTCAGCAATCTTTTCCTTGGTTACAAGCTAGTTGGTTACAATTAAGCAATTATATTGATCAAAAACGAATTCCTCAAGCGTTACTTATTATCGGTACTAATGGATTAGCGAAGCAACAATTAGCAGAATGTTATGCTCAGACGTTGTTGTGCAAAATGTCTCAAGAAAATGGAGTTTATTGTGGGGAATGTCAAAGCTGTCTGTTATTTAATGCACAGACACATCCTGATTATCTTTTGATAGAGCCAGAAGAGCAGGGTAAGTCGATTGGTATTGCAGTGATTAGGAAACTTGTATCTACATTGACATTAAAACCACAATACGAAACTCACAGAGTAATTATTATTAATCCTGCTGATAGTCTGAATAATGCCTCTGCAAATGCTTTTTTGAAGTATTTAGAGGAGCCAACTGAGCGAACATGCCTCATCCTTATTTCAAATAACCCGAACAAGTTACCCGCAACAATTAGAAGTCGCTGTCAAAAATTATTTATACCCAGAGTCTCTGATCAAGCAAGTTTAGATACATGGTGGGAACAGAATGGCGTTTTGGAAAATCAAGATTTACTTTTCAATTTATCCCAAGGCGCACCTTTATTAGCAAAACAATTTTCTGAAACCAACCTATTAAAAGACAGAAGGGATTATTTTAATCAGTGGCTGAAAATTTCAGGCTCAGAAGGAAATTTTGTTACTGTGGCAGAGCAGTGGTCTAAATTAGACAATGCAGAAATTAACTTATTAATTGGTTGGATCATAAGCTGGGTAGTTGATGTTATAAAACTGGCATATATGAATCAAGAAATTAACTTGTATAACCTAGATTTAGCTACAGACTTGCAAGAAATAGCAGTTAAGCTAGACTTAAAGGAAATGTATAAATATTATGATTTTTTATTGCTTAGTCAACAAAGACTCGAGTCTCAAATAAATAAACAATTAGTTTTTGAAGAAATCTTAATAAAATGGTTAAAACTTAATAGCAGATAAAACAGATGGCAGAACAAGAGTCAGAAAGTCCAAAAAAAGGAATATTATCCCTTTCAATCAAAGATAAAAATGCGCTTTATGCTGCTTATATGCCTTTTGTGAGCAACGGTGGCCTGTTTATTCCTACAGATCGTCAATATGAAATGGGTGAAGAAGTTTTTATTCTGCTAAATTTAATGGGGGAATCCGAACGATTACCTATTTCTGGTAAAATTGTATGGATGACACCTGAGGGAGCAGAAGGTTATCGAGCATCTGGGGTTGGCCTGCAATTTAGTGATAAGGATAATGGGGTGGCAAGAAATAAGATTGAAACTTTTCTAGCCGGAGCACTAGAATCTGGTCGTTCAACACATACTATGTAAAATACTTCATATCATTGAGCCCACAAAAGTCTATCGGTCTGTTTTTTCCTTTTAGATTGAATTACTAAAAGTACTATTTTGTTATGTGTCTTTTTTACTGTCTTAGTTGATCTCCCTAATTTTCATTATCTTCTGTGCCAATACAGTCGTTACTAATGATCAAAGCCAATTTGATATAAATTCCGCATCTGATGTTGCGTCAAGTATAATTACTGATTATTTCAATCTTTTTTTATTTCATGTTTATTGATTCCCACTGTCACTTAGATCGCATTGATCTTAATCCCTATCAAAATGATTTTAACTGCTTCATGAAAGAGGCAGAAAAAAGTCAGATTGATCATATGCTTTGTATAGCAATTGATTTAGAGTCCTACCCAGCAATGGTTAATTTAGTTGAAAATTATGATTCTATTTCACTCTCCGTAGGTGTCCATCCGAATGTTAATGACGGTAAAGATCCAAGTATAGATGAATTAATTGAGCTGGGTGAAAATGAAAAAGTTATTGCTATTGGTGAGACTGGGTTAGATTATTTTCGTAGTGAAGGTGATTTGGAATGGCAACATCAGCGATTTAGAAATCATATCCATGCAGCAAAAGTCCTAAAAAAACCATTAATCATACATACGCGAGAAGCAGGACAAGATTCTTTAGATGTATTAGAAAAAGAAGGAGCTAATGAGGTAGGTGGAATCATACATTGCTTTACTGAAGATTGGGCCTATGCAAAAAGAGCCTTGGATATAGGGTTTTATATTTCTTTTTCTGGAATTGTAACGTTTAAGAATGCACAAGCAATTAAGGAAGTTGCAAAAAAAGTTCCTGCTGATCGGTTTTTGATTGAAACAGACTCTCCTTATTTAGCACCAGTTCCTCACAGAGGTAAACCAAATTATCCAACTTATGTTCGCTATGTCGCTGAACATGTTGCAGAATTACGTGACACTACAATAGAAGAAATTGCAAAACTTTCGACAGATAATTTTAATACTTTATTCAAAATAAAGGCATAGATAGAGCCAGGTTTTTTTGTCCAAAAAAATAGTGAAGTGATTATAAATTTTCAACCATGTTTGAATGAAGAATAAAATTCAGATCAAGTATTTTCATTTTTATAGCTAAATGGACTAACTCAATATCACTAGTTACATTCAGTTTGCGTTTGATTAGATAATGACAATTAGAAACTGTTTTAGGACTTATATTAAGAGTATGGGCAATTTCATGACTTGATCTACCGTTGACCAGCATTTGTAAAATTTCAAATTCACGAACGGTTAATTCGCCTAATATTCTGTTATCTCCAGCCAGTTTTTCTAATGCAAGGGTTTGTGCAATATCAGCACTAATAAAAATATGTCCCAAAGAAACTTCATTGATTGCACGAATTAAAACATCAGCTTGACTATTTTTTGTGACATAAGCTAAAGCACCGGCTTTACTTGCTTGTAATGCAAACGCTGGATTTTGATGCATGGTAAAGACAAGTATTTTAGTTTTACTGTGGTGTTTGCTTATTCTGGAAATTGTTTCAAGACCACTTTGGCCTGGTAACGAAAGATCCATAATGATGACATCAGGCAGATGATCTTTAAATAGAATATAAGCTTCCTCTCCATTGCTTGCTTCTGCAATAACGCTCATGTTTTTTTGTTTTTGCAATAATGAGCGATAGCCTTCACGAACAATAGCATGATCATCTACTAGCATAATATTGATGATTTTAGAGGAAATCACTTTTGTAAGTTAATTGTGAATGGAATCCATAGCTGGGTATTTAAGCCGCTTGGTTTATTATTGCTAAGTGTTATCTGTCCTCCTAGAGCTTCGACACGTTCTCGTATTCCCAGTAAACCTATTCCATCTGAATTTTGGAATGTCATCTTGTTAGCAAGTCCATCATCTGCGATTGTGAGAGAAATAATATCATTAGAGTAGTTAATAGAACTACTGGTTGATTGAAGTATTATTTCAAGTATTACCTTTGCATTTTTTGCTTTAGAATGTTTTGCAATATTGGTGAGGCACTCTTGAATAATGCGGAAAAGATGACTGGAAATTGAGTTAGGGATAAGGTCAACATTGTTATCAAGCTCAATTGTAAAGTCAGTTTTTCCACCGCTTCGAGCATTCCAGCTTGAAACTAGACTGATTAAACTTGCTTTTAAGCCAAGTTCTTCAATATTTGAAGGATGTAATTGTTGGAGTATATTTCGCAAGTGGTTCATCATCAAGCTATTAATATCTAATATATTTTGACAATCTTCAATTTGTTCCTGGTTTTTTGCTTTTGCTGTTTGTAATAAAGAAAAAGCTATTGCTTGTTGCCCAGTCAGGCATTGGCCAAATTCATCATGAAGTTCTCTAGTCAAAAAATGGCGTTCTTCTTCCTGCACATTCATCAGTTTAAGCATTAATTTATTTTTCTCGCCCAGCGTTTTTTCAAGATTTGTTGATAGCTGATTAATAGCCTTGGCTGTCTGTTGCCATTCCATTATTTTAAAGTCAGGCAATCGAGTAGAAAGTTCACCTTTTGCTATATTATTCAAACCGGAAATAATGTCGTCAACTGGTTTTAGTGCACGTCCCAGAAAAAAATATAGCATGATGCATAGAGAAGAAAGTGTCACTGTAAAAAGGCTTATCAATTTTTTTACATCATGCCAGGCACGGTTGATTTCTATTTCTGCATCCGGAGTCAAAGTTAAGGTTGCACGATTTTGTTTGTTGTAAATAATTTCTCTGACTAATTCATCCTCTGGGTGAAAAGCCCATTTGTATATCTTTTCAAACCAATCAGGCCATTTTTTTAATGAGCTAAGCCCTCCGTAACATAAGCTCCGAACAATATTTCCTTCTGTCTCTGTATATTTGATACACAAGCCTGAATTATCTTTGTTTGTTGAATCTAGTTTTAGGTCAGGAAAACCTTGATAAGTCTTATATCCATTGGCTATCTGAAATAATTGGAGTTCTAAATGTTTATCAATGGTTTCCGCTTTGTTGGCAAGATTATCTCGTGATTCAAGATTAGATTGATTAAGAAAATAAGCAGTAGTTGATATTAAACAGAATAAAGCTATCACAAAGATAAGCCCCATTAAATAAAGCCGTAACCCAATAGATTTCCAATTATGCATATAAAATCCTGTTATTACATTCCTTACAGTCCATTTTAAGGGAGTGAGTGACGCAGTTAAAGAGATGATACGAACAACGGGAAAATTACCCGTATTTTACGGTCAAATATCAGGTTTCAAAATAATACTGTTTCGTTAGTATAGGCAACAGATGTAAAAATAAGGAAACTATTATGAGAAAGGTAAAGTTTGATGAGAATAATATAAAGTGGAATAAATTAGGTGATTTTGAGCACATACTGTATTCCGTTCTTAATATTGATGAGCCAAACACTATTATTGATGTGATTTTTAAATTTGACCGGCATCAACAAATTGTTCTTCATCGACATAAGGCGCACAATAATACTTTTGTTGTACAAGGGGAACACCATATTTTTGAGCCAAATGGTGATTTAAAAGAGATTAGAGCTGTTGGAAGTTATACCTCAAGCCCAGCAAGTGATGAGCCACATACTGAATGTGGTGGAGATGACGGAGCAGTGGTTTTATTTAGTATTCGTGGGAGTAATGGCATTTTATATGAAGTTTTGGATGATAATTTAAATATTATTGCAACACTGACATTTCAAGATTTTATTGATCTTTATAAACAATAGTAACGTTTAAAAAAGATGACGAAAAAAAAATGTTTAAACATGTTGTTGTTAATAGGAATAACTTTCAATGCTTCCGCAACTGAAGTGATTAAAATTGCTATTTTTGATTTTGAATTAAATGATATTACATCATTACCAAATGTCCCAGAGGAAATTATTCGTACAGCATCGTTTAAGCCTTTACTAGAAAGTGAATTCCAAAAAACTGGAAAGTATGAAATTATTCAAATAGACGGGCAGGATTATAGGGCTGAAAATGCTGGTTTGGGCTATCTTTATAAATTTCATGAGATATCGGGCTCTCTTGCTGAAAAATTTGGTGCAGACTGGGTGGTTATTGGACAGCATAGTAAACCGAGTTTTTTGTATTCATATATTATGGTTAATATAGTTAATGTAAAAACTAAGAAACTTGTGGCTCATTATGATATTGAATTAAAAGGAAATCATAAAAAAGTAACGGAACGCGGAATTAGAGCAATAGCTAAAAAAATTGGAAATAGAATTAAGCAGTATAATTCTAACTAAAAGTTGTACATTTTTTATACATGTAAGTGTGATTTAAAGGGAGCTAAGGAGAACACTTTTTTCTCATGCTACAAACAAGAATTAAGATAAGCACAGCAATTAATGTAGGTTAGGCTAACAGCTCCATCGTTAACCTAACATCTCCAGCTAAACATGCTTACTATTTTGAGTTAATTTCCAGAAAACCAGCGTCCCTGAACATAAGCACCAGTAAGCATAGCTAACAGTACAATGAGTAATGGCCAATTCCCCGCGCCAAGACCTGCGATAGCAGGGCCAGGGCAGACCCCACAAATCCCCCAGCCGATGCCAAAAATAAGAGCACCAAGAAGGGTGCGTTTCATTGGCGTTATTGGTTTTTGTTTAAATTGGTCGGCTAATAAGGGTTTTTTTAGAAAGCCAGGGGCGAATTGATAAAATATCATTGTTAACCCTGTCGCTCCCCCAAGTACCAAGAAAAGACCAAAATCTTCAAAACGTAAAAAACTTAAGATAACTTCGGGCTGAATCATAGAAGAGATCGAAAGTCCTAAACCAAATAATGTTCCAGAAGCTAAAATTGCAAGCCAATAAAGAGTTGTTTTCATAATAAATTATCCTAGTGATGCGACGAGTTGAGCTGTTACCATGCCGGCTGACAGAAACACTAGAACAGCAAGTGTAGAAGTTAAACTTAGTGAAGCCATGCCACATATTCCATGCCCTGAAGTACATCCATTTCCAAGACGTGCACCGAAACCTGCGAGAAAACCTCCAATGGCTAATTGTCCCCAAGAAACATTTGTAATCGTTACCTCTGAACCTGGAAGACTTAGCCAGATAAAAGCGCCTAAAACAAGTCCAGCTGCATAGACTAATCGCCATTGTCTCGTTTTAGTATATTGCTCTTGTTGGAAAAAAGATATTTTTGAGCAATAAGACCAGACTGATGAATAAACACTGCTTGCTCCCCCGACAAGTCCAGTTACAACAAATAAAAGGCTAACGCCTAAACCAATTAGTAAACCACCGGTAATATAATGCGACAAGCCAAGAGGGAATAATGAATCAATCAACTCCATAAAGTCTCCATAGAAATAAAGGATAAGTAAATTAGTGATTAATTATATTAAAACAGATAATACTAAGCTATACTTTTTTTGAGAATGTAATTTATTGTCGGGTTCTTATATGTTTGATTCTTAGTTTACCTTACCAGCATCTATAGCTTCAGAAACTTCTATAAGACGCCCAGACTTGCAGTCATAAATATAACCATAAATTGGAATGTCGCTTGGAACCATAGAGTTATTTCTAATTCGTTGAACATCAGCTAAAAGGCTCTTGCCTTGATCGCTAATGGTGAGCCACTCAATATATTTACCATCTTGTCCCTCCTCCTAATTTGCAATCATGCCACTCAGATTCATCAACGCTTGCAGTTTTTAAGCTATGCGACAATAAATCTCCCATAATTTCATTATTGAAAGTCTCCATCCCGCAAGCAGTGTGATGTATTACAAACCATTCTTTGGTACCAAGCAATTTATATGAAATCACCAATGAACGAATGGCATCGTCACTTGCCCTGCCACCGGCATTACGGATAACATGCGCATCACCTTCTGCAAGACCTGCATATTTTGCTGGATCTAGACGAGCATCTATACATGTCAAGATCGCAAACTGTCTTCCAAGGGGCATTAGCAATCCCTCTTTATCACCAAAGCTAGTAACATAATCAGCATTTGCCGATGTGACTTCTTCTACTATTTTACTCATCATTATTCTCCTATATGTGCACCGCTTTAATTGATTTAAATTAAACTCTCCCAGCGGCGATTCAAAGGAAACCTAAGGTTAAAAATAGAAATTGAATTTATATTGTCAGAACTTATTCTTGTAAACTAATGAATTCAACCCGGATTCCACTTGGCTCATAACACATCATATGTCTAGCTGGACCATCCCGTAGTAACTCAGGTGAGAACTCTATCTTGGTGCCATGTTCAATTAATGTTTTGTGAACAAGATCCAAATCAGCGAAGCTTTCTACTAATAATGCTAAGTGATGTAATCCCACATTTTCCTTTCTATCAAATGTTTTGGGTAAATTAGATTTAGTTTCCCATAGCGTAATCATCAAAATGCCATCAGTTACAAATATTGCCGGATAATCTAGGTCTCTTCGCAGTTCAGACCAACCCAGAATCTCAACAAAAAATGAGGCAGATTCCTCAAGCCTGGAAACGGTTAAACCTACGTGATGTGCACCTCTAGTAATAGGCTTTGATTTATTCATCCTGTTTTCCTTCTGTTAGTTACAGTCTTTCCTTCTATTCCCCAGTTGTCTGTATTGATCTCATCGATGATCACAATTGTTGTTTTAGGCGTTTTATTGAGTACCTTTTGTAACAAAAGAGTGACACCATTAATCAATTCTGTTTTCTGCTCTTGGGTTACACTTTCTTCAGTCACTTTAATATTGATATAAGGCATTTATTTCCCTCTGTCTGCTTTTGATTTTAATCGACATAATATCCCATTCCACAAAACTCATTTTCAGTAATCTTCTGGATAAAACTTGTCTTGCGCTGTTCCTTACCTGTAACGGGGTTTTTATAGCTATAACTAGAAGTACCATAGCCTGAATTTTGGCGATATTTAAAAACTCTTCAACAAAGTCCTTACCATTGAGGTCTTTTTTCTCACTAGCACTATGACCGATTAGAGAAGGGTTTTCTCCCATCACTTTCCATGCCTTGTTATAGTCAAGACAAAAAATATATAAATCGCGATCAACAAATTTCCCATCAACTTTATTAAAAGCTTCATAGGCAATATCACGACCATTAGCCTCAAGATATATCATTGCCCAATCAAATAAAGCTTTGGCTTCTTCTTTGGTCGCCAGCTTGTTTATAGTTATTTGAGTGAACTTAGATTCTTCTACTGATTTTACCTGACTATTGGCAGGCATAGAAACAACAGCCAGGTAAGCAGTCAAAAAAATATTTTTAGTAAAAATGCTTTTTTATTAAACATAATGAACTCCTGTTTTTAAACTTGATTTTTGTTTAGTAGCCTAATGATTCACCTACAATATCTCTCACCAGATTAAGGATGAACATATCGTTAAAACCATGCCAATCACCATATTTATCACGCATCGGGTAGTAAACGGCATCAAAATATTGGCTCATTTGATCTGTACGTACCCCTGGAGTCCCTGATTGTTGAATCGCTTTTCTTGCAAGGCGACGTCCCTCTTCCATCATGTCACGCCAGTCAATCAAATCTTGTTTAACACCATAACCAAAATGTGAAGGAATAAACGTATCAAAATCAATAGCAATAACCCTGTTCATGGCTTTTAGATAACCTGGCGCATATTTATCAGGAACGCCTACGGGCTGTACTGTTTTTACAAAACCAAGATCTGCTGTAAAAACCAGCCTTTCCGAAGGAAAGTGAAACGCGTAAAGTGTGTCTGTGTGTGAAAGTCCAAGATAGAGTGCATGTATCTCAACACCCCCTATATTCAAAACAGTATCCCCAGAAATATACCGTGTAGGTTCAAGAACCCTTTTATGTTCTACATCATCCCAATATCTGGGATTTTTTTCATGCGCGATAATATGTTCAGGAGCTAGCTTTGCACCACCACTGGTATGGTCGAGATGATAATGTGAATAGATAAGTGTATGTACCTTTTGACCAGGGAAGTGATGCTCTAGCACCTTCTTTAATGCAGTAGACATATCAGGGTTCATAGGATCAATAACAACCAATCCCTCGCTTGTTTTAATAACCACATTGCGATACCAGTTCCATCTAAAGGTGTATATTTTTTCTGTTATTTGTTCAAATTTAGTACCATCAATTCCAGTCCCATGAAAATAGGGATCAACTGTTTTCATTACGGTTTTAAGTACAAAATCTGTACAGCCACTTGTAGTGATAACGGACGCTACAATCAGAAGTGTTGTGAATATTCTTTTTTTCATCATAGTTCCCTAAATAAATTATGTTTGTGACTGTTGGGTTGGATAAATTTCTTTCTTTTGTAGTAGCTTCCAGATTGAAATGAGGTGGAACCACAACCATAGAGGCGCAGGCAAAAAGACTGCGTACATCATGCTTCCATGAGGTGTTATATCCTCTAATATCACTAATGAAAGTGTAGTAGCAACAATTAATATATCTAACAGACCAAATAAGTTGGCAAACCATGTACGCCTGATTGCATCAATATCGCTTTCCATTGAAAAAGCGGCAATAAGCCCAAAAAAACCGGCAGCAATATGTGTCCACCCATCAACAATACCGAATACTAATGGCATATTTCCCAGACTGGCCTGCGTTAAAAATGATGCACCAAAAAAAACTCTAATTCCTTGCATTAAGAGTAATTGCTGCTGATTTAAACTGAGAACTATTTTTTTTACTATTGGTACACCTAGTAACAGCAACCCCACTATGCCTACCGCAGCAAAGATAATGGTTAAAAACAATATTCCAGAAATATCTTCAGGAAAAAGACTTTTTGTTGAAAGTCCTAAATGAAGCAGTACAAGCCATGCTAATAACCCGAATCCCATTCCAAAGTGAAACTTATTATTGTTACTGAGTGAATGCACCCATAGCGTGTAGATGATCATGAGTAGGTTTAGCCCAACCATAAACCAGTTTGACATTATTAATGACATTTCAGTAATTCCTCTGTTTGTAAAAGTAACGTATAGTATCCACTTTATATAAAGAGGTATCTATGGCTAATTCAACTGAATATATTGCAGAAACAACTGAATTTAACGTAGTAAATAATGTTTTTAGTGAAACATTGAGGTGTATGAAGATAACAGGTAGTTTGCTGCTTAATGAGGATTATTCACCGCCATGGGCTGTTTCAATACCTGATAAAAAAGAACTTATCGAAAGCTTGCAAAGTAAAAAAAATGTTCATATCGCCGCTTTTCATCTGGTACGGAGAGGTTACATTGAAATTGAATTAGAAAATGGAAACAAAGAGCTTGTCCGTGAGGGTGAAATGGCGGTTTGTTTTGGGGGCACTGTTCATACACTATTCCAAGGAACAAGCAGACCCGCATGTTCCTTTAAAGACATTATGCAAGGTGGTCAGAATGCTTTTGAGCCTACAGAAGAAAACTATGCACAGTCCACCTCATTATTATGTGGTATTTTTATGTTGCACGATACAAGGCTTAATCCACTTTTTGAAGCTTTACCCCCTTTGCTAAAAATAACCTCAGGACGAGGTATGCATTATTCATCCTCTACTACCGGAAATATTATCAACTTATTATTAACAGAAATGGATCAACCATCGTTTGCGCATGATTATGTGGTAGAACGCTATCTAGAATTATTATGTGTTAAGTCCATTCATTCATATATTGAATCAGCACCTTCTGGAGAAACGGGTTGGCTCCATGCAATAAAAGACCCTAAAATGGCATGTGTGATTACAGCAATACATTCGCAACCTGCATTTCGTTGGTCAGTCAAAGAGTTGGCTAACCTTATCTCTTTATCCCCTTCAAGATTTGCTGTACGATTTACGGAAACCATGGGAATAACACCAATGATTTATGTCACACGGTGGAGAATGTATTTGGCAAGTAAGTTACTGAAGGATACCATACTAGGTCTTGAACAAATTTCCGCCCAGGTTGGGTACGAAAATGTTGCTGCTTTTAGCCGTGCTTTCAAACGCAATGTTGGTTCCTCGCCAGGGGTATGGCGAGCTGATAATCTTACTAGGCCGTGATTCTGTGTTACGAAAACCGTTGAGTGGCTTACTATGTGCCAGTTTCAGTGCTTTGCTATCAACAAAAATCAACTCGCTATAAAACCCGCATTTGTGACCGCGCGAAGTATAGTAAGAAATTTAGGTATCAAATTTATACTTACTTTCATCAAAAATTGGGAATATACTTTCCCTTATCAGTTTCATTGGTTTAAGAGTGCCTCTTTTAACTAGTGGAAGTGATAAAAATGGTTGTATTTAATGAATCAAGTGACTTTTTTAACCAGGATTTAGCCGAGGAAATTTATGAACATAATTAAAATAATGACACTCCTTACCTTTGTAACTTTTAGTACTAATATTTTTGCTTATGGAAGTGGAAGTAGTAGTAAAAAATCGTGTGCAAAACCTGATCTTAGCAAATTTACACCACCGCATTTATCTGTTGTAGCTCCTGAATCCGAGTTTTCATTTGTAGCTTCAGCAGCAACTAATCCAAAGACGATTGAAGTGAGTATGAAAAAACAGATTGTTGAGACAAACATTGAAAAAATAAGTGGAGGATATTCCGTTACCGGGAACTTACCGGCTTCTCTAGAAGGGGCTTATGTAAGAGTTAATATAAAAGCTAAAGGTACAAATAATTGTCCTGAAAATGATGGCTGGCTATTGAAAATTGAACAATAATTTACCTTAGAACCTGTTCAAGATCTACTGCGCCACGGACAGTGGTTTGTAATGATCTTGAACAGATTCTTAGAAAATAATAATAATTGATATTTTTTCCTTATTCAATTAAATCAATAGCGCGATCTAACTCTTCTTTATCATGATAAAAGTGCGGGGAAAACCGGACGCCCCCGCCTCTTAAAGCACATACAACCCCATTATTTTGTAAATGTTTGTATAGCTGGTTATTCTCAATAGTTGTATGTTCAAATAACACAATACCTGATTTGAATTTAGCTTGAGGGTTGTTTAATAAATTTAGTTGTGGATGATTTTTGATTTTATCTGCTAAATAATTTGCGTTTTCAAGAATATCCGCTTCAATTTTGTCCATTCCTATTTCTAGTAATAAAGATAAACTGGCCGACCAAGCATGAATTCCAAGCATATTGGGGCTGCCACATTCAAATCGTTGAGCGGATGGATGAATTTCCCAGGGTTTATTTTCGTAATTATGGATGTTGGCCATCATATGCCAGCCATATTGAGTCAAATTAAGTTTAGAACGTGACTCCGGGTTAGTATAAAAAACACCCAATCCCTCAGGGCCAAACATCCATTTATGACCGTCAGCCATGACAAAATCAGCCTGGTAAACTTGTACATCAAATTCAACTGCGCCTAGACTTTGAATGGCATCAATACAAAACAAAATACCATTATCTTTACAGAATTGTCCTATTTTTTCTAAATCAACTCGTAGACCTGATGCAAATTGGATTGAACTAATACTAAGTAGACGAGTATTGGAGTCAACCAGAGAAAATAAAGCTTCTTCAGGAGAAGGTTTTGATAGCAGATCAGCCTGTCTGAGTTCTACACCTTGATTTGACAAAGATTCCCACGGTATTCGATTAGAAGGGAACTCTTCATTGCTACTGACTATATTATCCCCTTTTTTCCAGGCTAGACCATAAGCAACAAATGAAAGTGCCTCGGATGTGTTTTTCACCAGTGCTATATCATCAGAAGAAGGTGCATTAAGTAATTTTTTTAATTGATGGCGAATTGTTTTTTCTTTTTTTAACCAGTCTAAATAATAATGAGATCCATAGACGGTGTTCTGTTCAGCAAAACTTTTGACTGCATCGCTTGTCCTCTTAGGCCACGGTGCTACTGCTGCATGGTTCAGATAAATTAGATTGTTGCTAATAGGGAATTCAGGGTGGCTCATAAAAAAGGTCTATAAATTAGGGAGGTGATTAGGCTATTTATACAGGATATTAAAATAACACAACAATTCGTATTGAATAGTAGAAATTTACAACTAAAATTAAAACTAATTAGGTCAAGGATGTTGTTGAATCTTTGTCCCATTATGCAAATTTTAAGAGGTTTAAAGTGGATATAGCTTCCCTGGTTGGTTTTTTATTAGGTATAGGTATTATTGTAGCGGCAATTGCCACAGGTGGTGATGTTATGCTATTTGTTAATGTCCCTTCACTATTGATTGTTATTGGTGGAACGTTTGGCGTTAGCTTAATGAGGATTCCATTATCCGATTTTCTCCGTTCTTTTGGAATTTTAGGAAAAACTTTTTTAAATAAAAAAGAAGACCCTAATGGATTGATTGAAGATGCTGTCAGATTAGCTGATGTAGCTAGAAAAAATGGTTTGCTCGCACTTGAAGGCGAGGAGATTTCTAATCCATTTATGAAAAAAGGAATTAGTTTATGTGTAGATGGACATGAACCGGCCTTTGTAAAGAAAATGATGGAACAAGAAATTAGCTTAATGGTGAGTAGAAACGAAATTGGTCAAGATATGTGGAAAGGGGTAGGTGATTTAGCGCCAGCTATGGGTATGATCGGAACATTGGTTGGGTTAGTACAAATGCTGGCCAATATGTCAGATCCAGCCAGTATTGGGCCCGCAATGGCAGTTGCTTTGTTAACGACACTTTATGGTGCGATGGTGGCTAACTGTTTTGCATTACCTATGGTTGATAAATTAGCTTATGTATTAAATTATGAAAAAGCTAATAAACAACTGGTTGTGGATACTATTTCTGGGATTCAAGAAGGAATTAACCCAAAGGTATTAGAGTCATTATTAAATTCTTATATTTCCGAGAAAAAACGTAAAACAGCAGATGAGGATTAATTACCATGGCTGAAGAATGTCCTAAATGCCCCCCAGCTGGCGCGCCGCTATGGTTAGCAACGTTTGCTGATTTAATGTCGTTATTAATGTGTTTTTTTGTATTATTATTGTCATTTGCGACAATGGATGCTGCTAAATTTAAAAAACTGTCAATTTCTTTGGAAAATGCATTTGGTGTACAAAGAGATATTCCTGCGACGGAAATACCAATGGGAACGAGTATTATAGCGCAGCATTTTTCTCCAGCTCAAACAACACCTACACCAATAGAAGAAGTTAAACAAACAACTACTCAGGCTTCTACAAAACTTGATTTTAGTGTTGAAGAGTTAGAAGAAGTAAAAAAGACAATACTCGAAACCAAAATCGCTGAAATAGAAAGTCAGGCTGACATTATTAAAGAATCATTAAAGAAAGAGATTAATAAAGGACTGGTTACTGTAGAAACGGATAAGTTGAAAATTATTATCCGTATTAATGAAAAAGGATCTTTTCCATCAGGAACCGCGATTCTTAAAGCGGGGTTTGAGCCCGTCATGAAAAAAATTACAATGGCAGTCAAAGGGACTAAAGGAACAATACATGTAGCTGGTCATACGGATAATATACCGATCAAGACGGACTGGTATAGATCAAACTGGGAGTTGGCGGCTTCTCGATCAGTGACTGTAGCTCATTATATGATGGCTAAAAGAAGGATTGATCCAACAAGAATTGTGGTTGAAGGCTATGCAAATACAAAGCCGTTAACAACGAATACTACGGCTAAAAAACGTGCAAAAAACAGACGGGTCGAGATTATAATTGCACAAGATGACCCAACTTTATTGCTTAAACTTGAAGAAGTTAGCAAAATTATTCAAGAAGACAAATTAAAAATGTGACAAAATAGCGTCTGACCAATTTTGTTAGCAAATTAACTCTTCTAATTCGGATAAATTGTGTAGGTATACAAACCGTGGACAAATCGAATATTGTAGTAACTGAAGACAGGCGGCGTTTTTTTCGGATTGACGATGAAGTTAATCTTTATTTTAAAGTCGTGGATAAACAGACTGTGTTCTCTGCAAGTCAGGTGACTAATGATTTATTAGATAATTGTTCTCTTGTAACCGGTTTGGATGTGCTAGACCAGGAAGCTCGGTTAGTGATGCAATTGATTGAGAAGAGCAACCCGGATGTTGCAGAATATTTAAAAATTATAGATACCAAAATAAATCTAATTGCACAGGAAACGATGAGACAAGGACATGAAGTCTCTGATAGTAATATTCGCAATGCAAATATAAGCGCATCAGGCGTTGCATTTGAGAGTGTTACAGAGGTTAAAGAAGGTGAGTTTCTGGAAATAAGGTTATTATTAACCTCCTGTTTTGCTGTGATTGTTATTTATGGAAAAGTTATCTATTGCAATAAAAGTGTGAATAATGACGAGTTAATGCCTTTTCAAATAGGGCTTGATTATATAAACTTGAAGGATCATGACCGTGAAGTGTTAATCAAACATGTTGTGAAAAGGCAAATGCAACAAATTCGTGAACAAAAACAAAACTGAGAACAATAATCAACTTGTTTCATCAAGTCAGAAAAAAATTCTAGTCATTTTAGCGGACGGTCAATTTCATTCAGGAACTGAATTAGCTGAAAAAATAGGCGTAAGCCGCTCTGCAATCTGCAAACAACTCAATAATTTAACAGAACAGCTGGGGTTAGAATTTAACGCTATTTCCGGTAAAGGCTATTGCTTAAAGCATGCCTTGCAATTATTGTCCGAAACTGAAATAAATTCATATTTAAACCCTAAAGTTCGTTGTTTAATAAAGCAATTAGAAATTCACCATAACATCAATTCAACAAACAGTTATTTAAGTGATAAAACTCAGTTAAATACAACAGAAATAACAAATAATGCTGGCATTGTTTGTTTAGCAGAATATCAGACAGCTGGACGAGGACGAAGAGGAAGGGATTGGGTCTCACCGTTTGGGAGTAATATTTATTTATCTATTCTTTGGAACTTTCAAAATGGTGCAGCATCAATCAATGGTTTGAGTTTGGCAATTGGCGTTGCTGTTATTCGAGCATTAAATGACCTTGGTATTGATAATGTTGGGTTAAAGTGGCCTAATGATATTTATTGGCAAGGAAAAAAATTAGCTGGCATATTAATTGAAGTTTCTGGAGAGATAGGGGGTTCATGTAATGCTGTCATAGGCTTAGGGTTGAATGTCTATTTACCCAAAGAAAAAGCTCAATCAATTACTCAGGATTGGGTGGATTTAAGTCAAATTAGTGCAGAAAATCCTGCAGCTACAAGGAATAAATTGACTGCAACTTTGTTAAATCATCTGATGCCTACGATTGCAAATTTTGAAAAGGATACTTTGGATAGCTATCTAAATGAATGGCGATATTTAGATTGTATGAAGGGTAAGGAAGTTAATCTATTTATGGGAAAACAGGTTTATACCGGTGTGGTAAAGGGAATTGATAATAATGGTTTATTATTGTTAGCCAATGGCCAAGGTGAGCTTAAAACATTTGCTTCTGGCGAAGTCAGCTTTCGGCAACCATGAATATATTGATTGATATTGGAAATACTCGTATAAAATGGTGTGTTGATAGCAAAGGTAATATTGGAAGGAGTCAAGCCATTAACTATAAAAAGGATGATTTTATAAGCTGTCTTCAAAGTAGTTGGCAACAACTAACAGAACCACAAACCATTGCTATTTCATCCGTTAGTGCACAACAAGTTTCATTAAAAATTATTGCCTTAGCAAAAAAAAAATGGCCTGAAATTAAAGTTCTGATGGCCAAATCATCCTCTTACGCTTTGTCAGTAACAAATGCTTATTCACAGCCCGAAAATCTTGGTGTTGATCGGTGGATGGGGTTAATTGCTTTACGGCATTATTATCCTGGAAATAGCTGTATAGTTGGCTGTGGAACGGCAATAACAATTGATAATCTGGATAAAGACGGGCATCATTTAGGCGGGTTAATTAGCCCGGGGATACAATTGATGAAGCAATCTTTATTTCAAGGGACAGAAAACTTGTCATTTATTGAAAGGAATTACCCTGTTGGGCTTTCTAATGCAACTGAGCCTGCTATATTTTCTGGTATATTATCTGCAGCAGCAGGATTAATTGAAAAATCAATTAGAAATCTTTGTATGTGTGACACACTTATTTTAACGGGGGGTGATGCTGAATTACTTGCCAAGTATCTTGATTTTGAATCAATTATTGAACCTGATTTCGTCCTTAAAGGCTTATCTTTGTATTGTAGAGGAGAAAACGTAGTATGAAGATTCTTGTTTTACTGGCTCTGTTGGTAAATATTATTTTCTTTTTATGGGAATGTAATTCAGAACACTCGCCTTCTTCTAATTATCAAACCGACCCCAATGCCCCTAAACAAATTTTATTGCAAAGTGAAGTTCCTAAAGAAAAAGGGGGGGGAAGTGTAGCCAATGCTAAAAAGAAAGAGGATAAAAAGTTGTCACCTGTATTGACTTCAAAGACGTCTACAAATAAAACAACTACTGATCAAAATGATAAAAAATTAAAAACAAAGACAAAAAATGCTGAGACAAAAGATAAAAAATTAAATATAAAGACTGAAGGTGAAGAGTTAAATAAAAAGGCAGAATATACTGCGATAAAAACCAATAAGGAGCCACTCAAGGAAGTTTATTGTTTTCAAGTTGGTCCATTCAAAAGTAAAAAATCTTTTAAAAAGTGGGCAAAATTGAATACAATTGATCTGGGTTTTACAAAGCCTTTTAATAAAGATATAGAAATTTTCAGGCATTATATGGTTTATTTTTCTAAGGCTGAAAGTATTGAAAAAGCTAAAGAAAATATGAAAATAATTAAAGAGCTAAAGATAGCTGATGCATGGCTGTTTAATTCTGGGAAATATAAAGGAGGTATTTCTTTGGGGTTGTATGATAAGAAAGAGCCTGCACAACGATTGGTAGAAAAATATGCAAAGGGAAAAGTTGAATCAAAAATAATACCAATCTACAAAACCAAGACAGTCTTATATGCTGACGTTTCAACGATAAATGAAAATTTTAAAGATAGGGTTTCTTTATCAGATACACAAATAGTGGTTAGTTGTGAAAATGATTTAAAAGCGTTATAACTCCAAAGTTACTATGACTTATGCGCATTTACATGTGTTTTCATTCTTTTAGTAAAGTTAATTGAAAATCAATCTAAAAAGTAAATATGTATTCTAGTCTTGTAAAATTACCTTATAATTAGCCTTAGCTTTATGTTCGAGAATATTTGATAAAAGCTAATTATTTGCAAAGGATAATTATCTTTAATGAAGTATTCTTCAATATAAAGGACTCTATAATTTTTAACTAAAATATATTTAGGAAGTAATATGAAAAAAATGTCGATATTTGTTTCGTTGGCTTTATTGTTATTTACGGGTGTTACAGCTGCTCATGGGCCAGTAAGAGGTAAGTTAACAGTATCAATTTCTATTGATGCACCTGCAGAAAAAGTGTGGGATATTATTAAAGATTATGAAGATATGTCTTGGCTTCCTGCTGTTGAGAGTACAAAAGCTGATAAAGGAAATGATAAAGGTTCAAGTCGAGTTATAACTTTAAAAGACGGCGGAACAATTACTGAAGAATTAAAAAAGTATGATACTGATAAAATGTCGTATAAATATAAAATTACTGACATGAGTACGGTTAAAACTATTCAACATGCTGGCAAAGATGAAAATATTCCTGTTGTCCCAGTTGAAAATTATCAAGCAACAATAACTGTAAAGGCTAATGGTGGTAAATCAGATGTTACATGGGTAGCAACATACTATCGTGGTTATGTAAACAATAATCCACCGGAAGAATTAAATGAAGCAGCAGCGGATGAAGCTGTGACAGGTATTTTTACAGATGGGTTGACTAATCTGGCAAAAAAGCTGGGTGATTCGTCGGATGTTACGGTTACAATGAAAAGATAATATCATTATTTTGATTTAGTTTAAGTATGGTGGGTATTAGTCCACCATGCTTACCTTTTTTCAATAAATTATTTCTCCTGTTTACTTAATAGTATGGTGGTTTTTTGAGTCTTCTCCGCTGGAAAAAAAAATATTCTGCTGTATCCCTCTTTGCAACGTTTCTACTTAGTTTTGACCTAGTTGCAGAGCCATACGCTTTTATTACTAATCAATTAGATAACTCAGTTTCTGTGATAGAAACTCAGAATAATAAAGTAATTAAGACGATTCCTGTCGTTGGAAAACCAGCCGGTGTAGCAGTCAACAATAATAAATCTCAAGTTTATATTAGTACGCCAGAGGGTGGTGGTTTTGTCGTTTTAGATACAAAAAACCTTCAGCAAACTAACGTTGTAAAAGTGGGAGGTGCTTCTTTAGGTATAGCTGTTGATGCAAAAGGAGAACGTATATTTGTAGCAGATTGGTATGAAAATACTGTTTCTGTTTTTGATAGTCATAAATTTCAGTTAATTAAAATGATTGAAGTTGGTCAGTCACCTTCTGGTATGACGGTGAGTAAAGACAATCAATGGTTATATGTCGCCAATCGCATGGATAACAGTGTTTCTCAAATAGATCTTGCAACTTTAAAAATTAAAAATACTACAAAAGTAGGGGCGCATCCATTTGGTTTGTCAGTTAATAGTAATGGAACACATATTTATACCGCTAATGTAGAAAGTAATGATGTAACCGTCCTACAAAGTAATGGCTTAAAAAGATTGGCAACGGTTAAAGTAGGTGATAGACCTTACGCAACCGCTCTAGCCCTAAATGATAGCTTATTGTTTGTTACAAACCAGGATGATAGTACAATCTCTGTAGTGGATACTAAAACCTTAAAAATTGTCTCTGTTATAGAGGTAGGAGAAAAGCCTGAGGGTATTAGTACAGATGTAGACGATCAGCATGTTTATGTGGCCAACTGGTTTGATAGTACTGTTTCGGTTATTGATGCTAAAACTTTAAAAGTAGTTGATACGATAAAAACCGGAGAAGGAAGCAGGGCGTTTGGGTTGTTTATTTCTGAGTAAAAAAAGAATATTGAAAATTAATTTAAAGTGAGAAAATGATGGCAGAAACAGTAGAAGAATTAACAGTAACTTACGAAGATGGTGGTATAGAAACTGTTAAAGAACTGGATAAAAAAGTATTAAGTAAAGGTGCTTGGGCAACAGTTATTTATAAGTATCAAGATTGGAATCGAACTAAAGAAGAGTACGGTGCTGATAAATTTACTATTCGACGTTATCAAAAAAGGAATGGGGAATATTCTCAGAAGTCGAAATTTAATATTTCGAGTGAGAAACAAGCTAAAGAGATTATAGAGGCTTTACAAGGCTGGACTGGAGAAGGATAAATAATAGAAGTAAAAACCCTAACTCTGGAAGTATTAATTGCATTCATCCCTAATAACAATTAGTTTTGAGATGAATGCAATAATAATGATCTATTTAGAATTTATATATAATAGTAGGGTTGCTATCATCTCTTTCAGACGTTGATTTTTTATGTTTTTTACCCTGATCAATTCTTTCTTGTGTGAACTTAGCAATCATTTGATCCCAATTGGTATATTCATTATATTTTTCAAAACCAGCATTTTTACGTTCTTGAAATACTTCTTTTCCTAAAGTAATAAGTTCGTCGGGAGTTTTTCCATCAACAGCATCTAAAAACTCATCTCTATTTTTAAGTGCATCACGCATTGTCCAAAAAGAAACCTCAAATTCAATTCGTTGTTCAGTGGGTAAGCGGTTTTTAATTTTGCTGACCGATCTATTTGCAGTTTTAATGCTTCGACCATTAATCTGACTGCCTTTGCTGCAACCTAATAACGATAAGCACATGATAAAAATACAAACAGTTGATATAATCCTCATAAAAGAAACCTCAATAGCAAAGTATCGTACTAGGGTACGACCGATAATTAACAAACCTGAATTTTTTATTGTAACGACATCAGGTTTTTAAACAAAGTAAAATAGAAGGTTATTATAAACCCAAGCTCACATTTTATGCTGAAATTTATCCAGTTACTAAATCAGCGATATCAAGCTATTATCGCTACACTAAAAGCAGGCGATTCGCAAGCTGCTTTATACCAACAAAGAGTTGAGCAACTTTTTTATGCTGAAGCTTTTATCAGAAAGGGGATGTTGCTAGAGACTCACCCTAATACTCCGTTACAAATAGCGGTTATAGGGCCGACTCAAGCCGGAAAAAGTTCAATTGCAAATTTAATACTTAATACAAACCTTGCCAAAGCAAGTCCGTTGGCTGGATATACAGTGCATCCTCAAGGTTTTTGTAATCATGTGACGCTTGATGACTGTATTGGTTTACAGAGCTATTTTGGTCGTTTTCAGCAATTACGGATTGATGAGCTAAATGTTGAAAGACATGATTGTTATTCATTGACAGACAGTAATATTGATTCTTCATTATTACCAGACTCTGTATTTTGGGATACGCCAGATTTTGATTCCATTGATTCGGTTGATTATAGAGAAGGTGTTATTAGAACCATTGCTCTTGCAGATATTGTGGTCTTAGTGGTTAGTAAGGAAAAATATGCAGACCAGTCTGTATGGGAAATGATGTCTGCAATTGAAGTATTTCATCAACCAACATTAATTTGCGTCAACAAACTGGTTGAAGGAACGGAAGACTTGATCGCACGATCATTAAAAGAAAAATGGCAACATGCCAGGAAAGATGAATTTCCCCGTGTTGTACCCATGTTATATCAAAAACAAACAGGAAGGCCAGAGTGGCCAGTGACTGAAAACAACCAGTTTGTACGATTAGAAAGACTGGTTTCCCAAAAAAATCATTTTGAATATCAGAATGATTTATTAAATAAATATTGGCATAGCTGGTTAGAACCCGTTGTTGCAGAACATGAAGCAGCAAAAATATGGAGGACATTGGTTGATAGCAGTATTGAACAAGCTTTATCTGAATATAAAAGAGATTATCTGGACCATCCTCAGCATTATGAAACATTTCAAAATACAATTGTAGAATTACTTAGTTTATTGGAAGTCCCTGGTTTTGCCAGTGTATTAACTAAAACGAGACGAGCTTTAACTTGGCCACTTAGAAAGTTAATGTCTTTGGGTAAAAAAATAGTCTCTCCAGAAAGCCAGGAAGAGGAGATATTAAATCAAGTAGGAGAACATTTATTAATCTCGTTCTCTGATAAATTACTCGAAAAAATAGATTCTAATACCAATCAGAGTAAATGGTGGAAAGACAGTTACATTCTAGTAAGAGAACAGCGGGAAGAGTTGTTAAGAAATTATGAAGTAGCGGTTGATGATTATGCTATCTCTTTTCAAGAAGATGTTCGAGAGGCTGCTAACCGTCTTTATAATAAATTATCAGAACAACCTATTTTATTAAATAGCTTAAGAGCAACGAGAGTCACTACTGATGTTGCCGCTATTGCTCTGATTCTGGAAACGGGAGGGATAGGCGTGCATGATTTGATTATCACCCCTGCAATGCTGGCAATCACATCTTTACTTGCAGAAAGTGCGATTGGTAGTTTTATTAATAAGGTTGAAGTCGAGTTAAAACAACACCAGTTAAAAACAGTCAAAGAAGATTTATTTATTGAGTTTTTACAAAAAACTTTATACGCATTACCTGAACAGCTTTCAGACAAAAGTAGGTTTAATATTTCATCAGAGCAATTAGAAAAAGCTGAACAACAACGAAGTGAGAAAAGAAATGGCATACGAATACTCTGATTTAATCTCTAATATAGAAGGTTGGGCGCAAAAAGCCGTTGAAAAAGGGTGGATAGATCACCAGACAGCATCAACTTTATTCGATGAGGAAAAAGGCTCAGCCAGCTCATTATTTGTTAAACAAAATACAAGACCCTTAGTTGTTGCATTTATGGGCGGAACGGGCGTTGGAAAAAGCTCATTACTGAATAAATTAGCAGGCCAATCTATTGCTAAAACAGGGGTAGAAAGGCCCACATCACGCGAAGTGACTTTATTTCATCATCAATCTGTTTCTATTCAGCAATTAGAAGAAAAATTTCCTTTACAACAAATCCAGATAGCACAACATTCTGAGGAGTCGAACAAAAACGTCCTATGGATTGATATGCCAGATTTTGATAGTACAGAAGAAAAAAACAAAAATATAGTCATGCAATGGCTACCTTTTGTGGATGTATTGGTCTATGTTGTAAGCCCAGAAAGGTACAGAGATAATAAAGCATGGCAATTACTGCTTTCAGAAGGTGCTAACCATGCCTGGATATTTGTAATGAACCAGTGGGATAGAGGTGTACCTGCACAGTATGATGATTTTAAAATACAGTTGGCAAAGGCGGGGTTTGACAACCCTTTAATATTTAAAACGATTAGCATAGATCAGGCCGTTGATGAACTCCCTCAATTAAAATCAACCATTCAGGAAATAGCGACTGAAAAAACAGTTGAACATCTTGAATTGAGAGGGGTTCAGCAAAGAAAGGACAATGTGAAATCAAATTTACAAAACTGTCTACAATCCATGGGGGATAAAAAAGTTTTCTCTGAGTTACTGGATTATCAAGAGCAAAGCTGGAATCAAACCAAACAAGTGTTAAAAAAAGGTTTCGAGTGGCCACTAAAACAAGCATCAATGGCCTATTCCAAAACTAAAGCTATCTCCTTAAAAAAAGAAAAAATGAAGTTATGGGATGAATGGGCTCAGAGTCGGTTGAATGACTATTTAGATGATTTGGTTTTAACCGCAGACCAAAAAGGGTTGCCCAGTACGCCCTTAAGAAAAAATTTAGTTGAAATACGAAATAGCGCAGAAAAAATTATTCACACACAGACAGAACTGGGTTGTAGGCAAGCATTAATCCATCCTGGCAACTTAATACAAAGAATTTTTTTAAAATTTATGGCAATCTGTGAAGTTTTATTGCCATTGATAGCAATGGGCTTTGTGGGTTTTCAAGTGTTTTATGGCTTTTACGATAGCGCAATGACAGAAGAAGAGTTTCTAGGTGTCGATTTTGCTGTACACAGTGTATTGATGATTGGTTTAAGTTGGTTAATCCCCTACTTTATCTTAAAGAAAATGCAGCCATCATTAGAAAAAGCAGCATTAAAAGGGCTAAATAAAGGATTAGATACAGCAATGGCAAGGGTTGATGTGGATGTAAAAGAAGCGATTAATATTCAAGAAAAGCAACATAAAGAACTGACAGGGTCTCTAAAAGAAATAATAGATTCCTGTAGTGGACAAAGTAATGAAATAAAAAATGAACAATTAAGCAGAATGTTAGTCGAATAATTATATCTGATGTAGGTTGGGAAGCTGTCTTTTTGGCAACCCAACAACAATAGGGAAAATGTTAGGTTAACGATAAAGCTGTTAGCCTACGGAAGATAATAAATTATTTTTTAACTATAATATAATATAATCATACTCGGTTTTTTGCTTAAAATGACTTTTAGCAAATACTCTTGTATAATTAAATATCAACAAGGGGGCGACTTGGCTTCGACGTGGGTAGCAAAACCTTGAGTGCATGCTGTGGACAGTACACCACATAAAACCTACTGAACTTAAAGTATTCGCAAATGACGAAAACTACTCAGTGGCTCTAGCAGCTTAAACCCTGCACCACTCTTCTGACTATATGTGCTTATGCGTGTAGAGTCCTTCGGGACATTCAGAAGTCATCTCACATAAGATCGCGTCAGGACTTAGTTCGGAGTCTAAAGCGTTAAACCCAATCGAAATCGCTGGTACTTTTCTTGGCTCGACGGGTAGGTATTAGTTAAATCAAAGCGCGAGATAAGCATGTAGACCTTTAGGCGGAGTGCTTGCGGACGCGGGTTCAATTCCCGCCGCCTCCACCAAACTTAAGTTTCACCAGAAACAATAAAGACCCGGAACACCTGATAAACAATAGGTTTTCGGGTTTTTTTATGCCTATAGGTTCCTATAAGGTTTCATGAAATACTAGGTTTTTAGTAACACTCATAGTAACATCACCCTAAGATCATCAAAAGCGGTGTTACTAAAATGGCTAGAGTTACCAAACCACTTACTAATACAGAAGTAAAACAGGCAAAACCTAAAGACAAAGAGTTTAATTTAGTTGATGGCAACGGATTAGCTCTTAGAATTAAACCTAACGGTTCAAAGTTATGGATTTTTAACTATCTAAGACCTTATACAAAAAAGAGAACATCTCTAAGTTTTGGATCATACCCGACAATATCTTTAGCAGAGGCGCGTATAAAGCGAAATGATGCCAGAGAATTACTAGCTAAAGGTATTGATCCAAAAGAACACCGTGATGAAACTAGTCGTTTAAATGATGTTGCCCATAACAACACATTAGAATATATCGCGAAAAAATGGTTAGAGGTTAAAAAATCAACCGTTTCAGAAAACCATGCTACTGATACATGGCGTTCATTAGAATTACATATATTCCCCAATTTAGGCAAAGTGCCTATTCATAAAATCACAGCGATAAAAACGATTGATGTGATTCAACCCATTGCGGCTAAAGGTAGTTTAGAAACTGTAAAACGATTATGTCAGCGGTTAAATGAGATTATGATTTATGCAGTCAATACGGGCATTATTCCAACTAATCCACTAACAGGTATAAGCAAAGCCTTTCAATTACCCACAAAACAACATTTACCCACACTAAAACCAGAAGAGTTACCAATATTAATGAAGGCTCTATCCCAAGCCAGTATTAAATTAACCACTCGATGCTTGATTGAATGGCAGTTACACACAATGGTAAGACCTAGCGAGGCAGCAGGTACGCGCTGGGATGAAATAGATATAGAAAAAGGGTTATGGGATATACCAAAAGAACGTATGAAGCAGAAAAAAGCACATATAGTGCCTTTAACCGTTCAATGTATAGAGCTGTTAGAGGTCATGCAACCCATAAGCTCGCGTAGTGAATTTGTTTTTCCATCCGATAGAAACCCAAAAATACATAGCAACCCCCAAACGGCTAACATGGCATTAAAGCGAATGGGGTTTGATAAACAATTAGTTGCACATGGCTTACGGTCAGTAGCTAGCACGGCACTTAATGAGCAAGGCTTTGATGCGGATGTAATAGAAGCCGCATTAGCGCACATAGGAAAAAACGAAGTACGCAATGCTTATAATAGAACCAACTACCTTGAACGCAGAAAACCCATTATGCAGTGGTGGAGTGATTATATTGATAAGGCGGCAACTGGCAACATGAGTATGACGGGTAAAAAAGGACTTAAAATTGTTGCTCACGGCTGAACTCCATTATTTACTGATTGATTTGCCATTGCTTTAACAACGGCTCTAGCAATATCATCAGCACTTTGATTAGAAGAGGCAGATGAACGCGGCAATTTTAATTGCTGAAAAATCTCACTCTGTCTAGGTTGCTGTACTTCACCATAACTACACAAAGTGGTTAAAACATCCGCATGACCTAAATTTTGACTCCAAGATTTAAACTCTTCAGGAGATTGGCAAAGTGTTTGCCCAAGAGTCACCAGCGTATTACGGAAACTATGCGGATTAAAATAGGGTAAATCAGCTAATTGAAATGCTTCTTTAAAAATAGAGCGAATAGGGGAGGCTGTACTCCAATGCTCATTTATAAAGCCACTCGCTTTAAAAACTCTATCATCCCCCGAAACAACTCTAGTTTTAGGGAATAAAGGATCATCATTACCAAACAAGAGTTCATTTTTTAGATAATGCACCCAATCAACAATAATTTGCTCAATCTCATCACCCACAGGAAAAAAGAAAGTTGTAAATGTCTTACTAAATTTGGTATCAACCTCTCTAGCATCCTGAAAAACGCGATTTCCAGTCAAATCTATATACTTTAACTTTAAAGAAGCAATGGCACTATCTCTAGCCCCTGTTAAAAGAGTAAAAGCAATTAACGCCCGATTACGCAGTTCAATATCAGAATCATTAGGCAATGTTTTAATCACATGCTTAATTTGCTCCAAAGTAGGCACAGGCTTTTTTCTACGCGCCGTTGCAATGCGAACCTCTTTCTCAGATAAATTAAAATACTCCATATCGGTATAACTGATTTTAGATTTATACCCCGACTGCATAGCCAGCCATTGAAAAAATGTTTTCAACTGTCTCAAAGTAGAATTAAGAGTAGCCTTACTTAAATTCTTACCTGTTTGCTGGTTTTTTTGTTGAGCAAGATGATTCTTAAACCCAACCGCCAGCTCAAAATGAAACGCTTTAAAATCACGATGTTTTGTATAAGATTCAAAGCGACTAATTGACTTAGCCACCCCATCAACTGAAGCCTCATTTTGTCGTTTAGCCTCTTTAAGAAATGTAAAATATTCACGCTTGATACGTTCATTAATTGCATTGTGTTTTATCATGGTTTTAACTCACTTTTTAAAGTCACTGTTTAGGGGGGGATTAATACTCTCGTTTATGTGTTTCAGTGCTTTCGGTAAAGTGATGTCTAATTTATCCTTAATTTGATCTAATTTGGCGATAGAGAAGAACTTATTGATGATACAGCCGCATTCAGGACACAACCCTATTAAGCAACCAGAGGTAAGGTTATTAGTCTCAAAATCAACCATATTTTCAGCAGGTATTTTAGGGGTTCGACAACGCATACAATAAATTTCAAAGGGCTTGCATTTTCGTTTATTGCTTTGCCTTTTTGCCTGTAAATAGATTTTTAATTCTGAACCTAAAATTAAAACAGGGCGTTTATCATCATTAGTAGCTAATCCACTTTTAATCCAACAACGTACTGTGTTTTTATGCACAGAAAATAAATTAGCCACTTCCTCTACCGTATAATTACGATGAATTTTTGCCAGATTAGGATTATGCAGCTTAGCCATTACTTAGCTCGACCCGCTTCAATCTTTTCAGCCAACCAATTATTAATATCTGATTCGACCCAGCCAACCGCTCTACCACCTAAAGAAATAGGCGAAGGAAATTCTTTTTTAGAAATGCGTAAATAAATAGTGCTACGCGATAAACCTGTTAAGTCTTTAACAGAGGGAAGTCTTAGTATTTTGTATGACATGATTAAATCTCTTAAACGATTAATGGAAAACTCGAAAGAGATGTTATCTGGGGGATTTGGGTGATAAAACTTAAGTTTTCGCCCAATTGATAGATGAGATATGCAGTAAAATCAAGGGATTAAACTATTGAAATAATTGTTTAATACAAAAAGGAAAGGGTAGAGAGTAAATAAGGCTATGATTTATAAAACATTATTTTGGGCGCAAAAATTCCGCCCAACTTTCTTATTAAATCATGTTTTTACGGATGGTTTCAGAGTCTTTGCCCTTGGCAATATCCATTTTAGCTAGTTGGATGGAACACCATGTTTTAGATTTCTTCGGGTGTAACTTTTTAAGCTTCAAATACTCATCCTTCCAATCCTGATACATAGCTTGGGTTTCAAGTTTTTTTGCTTCACGCTTATTTGTAGAGGGTATATAAACTTTACCTTGCTGTAATGGGGGGCGATTGAGCAAATCATCAATACAATCATGGTCGATAAACAATTGTTCATTCTCAAAATACAAAACATCATCAACGGGAACAGAAGATTGATTAATCAAAATGGATAAATCCGCACAGTTTAAAGAAACCCACCGCCGACCTTTAGAGCTTTTTAACATGCCCAACTTAATAGTCGATTGATTAGCCGTAAACTCAATTTTATCTTTAAAATCTAATAAATCAGCAATAACAATAGCTAACTGTTTAATGCTACTTTGCCATCGCTGTAACTGAATCAATGGAACTTGTACCCGTCCTATTTGGCTTTGCATTTCTGAATCATCACAAACAACAAAAGCACGACTTAAAGCAGGGTTTTTATGAGGTAACTGGATAACATCCATAAAACAACACTTATCACAGGCTGTACATTCTATAGATTGAGCAGTTGAAGTAGGAGAAAGTAAACCAAACTGTAAAAAACAATCTAAAACATTATCAGACCAACATTGAACAGCATCCCAATTAATTAAAATGGGTTTATTTTCCGCCCGTAGCCTTACCAAAATATCTAATAAAACATCATTAAAAGTCATGGTAATTAAGATTGAGGCTCAATCCCAGACTTAGCAAGCATTTGACGAATTTTCAAATCATTGCCCTCATGCCCCAGCGCACAAGAATTAGGATAAGTAATATTAAAAGTTTTAGTTTTGGTACGTTCACCTATTTTAGGTTCAAAAATAACCTTTATACGCGTTTGGGTAACATAATAAGCAGGTAGGTTAAGTTTAGCTAATAAATCATAAACCGCTTGAGGGTTGTTTTTAGTATCGGCTTCTAGGGTAATACGACGTTTTGAACCATGTTTTAAAGTAAGCCGTAACTGAGTCACTAAAATTTCATCAATACCTGATTCAGGCTCAATAGTAAATTTAAACTCAGTACTACCAATAGGGTTTAGATCATAAACCCGTTTATCAATTTTACCGTTAACCAGCGTTTCTAAATTAAGAATAGTTTTAGCAAATAATTTTTGTAATTTAGCCACGGCTTTAGTATTTTTTGGCGCGTAAATGTCTAACGAACCTTCTGATTCGCAATACACAAAAATAATCTCAAAAGCAGGGTGTCGGGCGCGTGTTTTTAAAGCATCACTCACCCACTCAACCGAAGATAAACCAAAATCTTCAGGGTAAGCAAAGAAATACTCTTTATTATGACGGCAGTAAACCTCTACCTGACAATTACGGCCACGCCCCTCATTGCTATGAAAGAATTGACTAATAGCACTAGCCAACGCCTTAATAGCCGATTCATCAACATTAGGGGCTACATGCGGTAAATCATTCCGTCGTTTCCAATAAGAACTACTCACATTATCAGCATGAAGAAACATAGTAGCCACAAGCCAATAATCATGTTTATTGAGATAAGCCCACATAACTTTAGAATGAAAGCCCTCAATATCAGAAATATCCTCAACAAAAGACTCATCACCATAAAAATGAGCTTCATCAATTAAAGCGGTAATACCACCTTCACACGCCATAGCATGTATATCCTGAAATTCTGCCTCAATCGTAGCTTGCTGTTCTTCGGGTAAGGTTGTAAACGCTATAAAAATAGCATCAATCTCTCTTTCTTTTAAGGCACTAAAATCAACGTCTAATTCAACATCCTTAGCACTAAAATACTCAGCTAATTGATGATTGGGAATGTGTCTAAAAAAATGCTTATGTGAATACTGACCAGCTAAATGATTTGCTCCAATTTAAAGAAGATAGAAATGATTTAGGATGCTGTGATGATTGTTAGGACTATATTATTGATATATTGGGCTATTTTAAACAAATACAATAGCTAAACTAAGGTTTTAAGCTAAAAGCCATATTATTAACTATAAATCATTAAAAACGGGCATAATGACCCATAATAAAACCCACCAAGGCTATGATGGTTATATCACCCTCAAACTGGTGGGTTATTTCGTTTTAGACTGTAGTAACGACAATGATTAACCGTAGGAATAAAAACAAATGTCACTGATTCAACAAGGAATAGAACAAGGCTTAATCAAGTTTGATGAGGATAAAAAGAACATCTTCTATATACACCAAAATAATAAACGACGTAATTACAACAATCCAGAAGAACAGGTTCAAGCAGAAAGCTACTTAAAATTAATTATAAAATATGGATATGCGCCTGAACTTATTGAGCAATTTGTATCAGTAAAAATGGGATCAGATACCCGTGAAGCCGATATTATCGTTTATAACAATGTAGAACATACCCACGCCCATATTGTTGTTGAATGTAAAAAAGAAGAGGTTTCAGAGTTAGAGTTTAAACAAGCCATTGCACAAGCCTTTAGCTATGCAGCCACAGGGACAGTAAGAGCCAAATATTTTTGGGTAACATCAAATATAAAAGATGTCTACTTTGAAATACCCGAAAAGGAACCTAGAAACTATCTATCAGCCACCGATATTCCGCAATATGGGGTTAAAAAACTAGCTCCCTTTAAATATGCAAAAGGCGGTGGTGATTATAACGGGCAAAAACTATTTGAATTACAACCCGTAGAAGAAAACGAACTAACCCGACGCTTTAAACAAGCACATAACTCTCTTTGGGGCGGTGGTGAACTAAACCCCTCAGAAGCCTTTGATGAACTGGATAAACTGATATTTTGTAAAATTTGGGATGAACGCAAACCTAGAAAAAAAGGGGAAGCGTATGATTTTCAAATTCATGCAGAAAAAGACGAAGCAGAAACCAATAAAAAACTACAAGAACGCATTCAAGCCCTGTATGAAGAAGGACGAAAAAGAGACCCAGAAGTCTTTAAAGACAATATACGCTTAAACCCAGAAAAATTGCGTACGGTTGTAGGTTATCTGGAAAGTATACATTTAGGAAATACAGACTTAGACAGTAAGGGACGTGCCTTTGAGACCTTTATGGGGTCATTTTTTCGTGGTGACTTTGGGCAATACTTTACCCCTCGTCCAATCGTTAATTTTATAGTGAATACCTTGCCTATGACTCATACATCATTAGTATTAGACACCTCATGCGGAAGTGGGGGATTTTTATTACATGCCTTAGACAAAGTAAGAGAGCAAGCTAATGAATATTATGACAAAGGAACCGTAGAGCATCATAAACATTGGCATGATTTCGCCGAAAAAAACCTTTACGGCATAGAAATAAACGAACAAATAGCCAGAACCGCCAAAATGAATATGATTATTCATGATGATGGGCATACCAATGTGATTGCTATTGATGGACTATTACCCATTGAGGATATTAAAGACCAAGACGGTAATATCAAACAACAAGGCATTTATTCACGTACCCAAAACAAAGGCTTTGCCTATAACCGTTTTGATTTTATTATCACTAATCCTCCGTTTGGTTCCAGCATAAAACAAACAGAACAAGCCTATATGCACCAATACGGCTATGCACAAAAAGATATTGATTGGTTAAATCCAAAATCTAAAAAATCTGATAGAGACAATCAAAGTACAGAAATTCTATTTATAGAGCAGTGTCATAAATTTTTAACCGAAGGTGGTTATTTAGCTATTGTTGTACCTGATGGGATTTTGACTAACTCCAGTTTGCAATATGTCCGTGATGGATTAGAAGAAAAGTTCCGTATCGTTGCTGTTATTTCCATGCCTCAAACTGCATTCCAAGCGACAGGTGCAGGGGTAAAAAGTTCTGTGATGTTTTTGAAGAAACACACGGTAAAAATGACCGAAACTATCCAAAACCAAAAGACAGGCTTACAAGACAGCATAAAAGAGAAAGCTGATTATTTAAAGCAACTGCAAACACTGGATAAGCAGAAAAAACAGCAGATTAAAGACCTTACAGGCTTTGATAATGCTGAACACTTACAAGGCAAAGCCCTAACTGACTCAGATAGCTTTAAGGAATGGAAAAAACAGCTTAATGCAGAATACAAAGACAAAATAGACTCTATAAAAGAAACCTTAGGCGAACAATACACTGAGCAAAAACAACAGTTATTAGATGATTACCCTATATTTATGGCAATTGCTGAAGATATTGGTTATGACGCTACGGGTAAGCCAACTACTACTAATGAACTAGATTTTATTGGTAGTGAATTAGAGCGGTTTATTGTAGCTATTGAAAAGGGTGATGTATGACGTTTTCTCTTTCCCCTGAGATAGATAATAATAAAATATTTTTAGTAAATACCAGTAAGTTAGAGGGGAGGCTTGATCCATCGTACAATTTAGCATTGATAAAGAATAAAATACATTCAGTCTATCCTAAATATAAAATTGGGCAACTATCTAAGTCCTTATCAGGAGGAACACCTTCTAAAGCAAATCTTGATTTTTGGACTGGGACTATTCCTTGGGTGTCACCTAAGGATATGAAAAGTTTTTACCTAAGTGATTCAATTGATCATATTACAGAAGAAGCTGTTATAGAGTCGTCTACAAATATTGTCCCTAAAGATACTGTACTTCTTGTTGTAAGGAGTGGGATTTTACAGCACACAATTCCAATAGCTATTACAACTAGAGAAATGGCTATTAACCAAGATATTAAAGCACTAATTTTCAATGAAACTATTTTACCAGCGTATGCGGCGTATTTTATTGATGTTTATCAAACTAAATTATTACCTCTGATTGTAAAACACAGTACGACAGTCCAAAGCATAAATACAGAACAGTTTGATGGTTTGAAAATTCCAGTACCTCCAAAAGAAATTCAAGTTCAAATTATCAAAGTAATGAATGCTTCTTACGGAAAGAAAAAACAAAAAGAAGCTGAAGCACAGCAGTTACTTGATAGTATTGATGATTACCTGTTAGCTGAATTAGGGATTGAATTACCAGAACAAGAAGAAAACACCGTACAAAGTCGAATATTTACACGGCAGTTAAGTGAAGTATCAGGGACACGATTTGATACATTTTATTTTAAGAATGAATTTGAAAAATTAATTGAAAGTTTATTACTTTGTAAATATGAAATAAAAAGTTTTTACAGTTTTATAACCTATATTTCAAGTGGTGCAACTCCATTAAAAACAAAAAGTGAAAAATACTATACCAGTGATGCTAAAAATGGTGTTCCATTACTACGAGTTCAAAATATAACAGATGAAGGCTTAAAACTTAATGATGTTATTTTTATTAATCGAAAAACTCACGAAATTGATCTAAAAAGAAGCCAAGTATTCCAAGGAGATTTGCTCATTACTATTACAGGAAGAATTGCTAGTTCTGCAGTTGCACCTAGGTTATTTGAGGGCAATATAAATCAGCATTCTGTGATTATAAGAACAAAGGAACAAGATGTTATAAATGAATATTTAGCAATATATTTTAATTCATATCTAGGGCAAAACCTTGCATTGAGAGAAACAACAGGGGCTACACGACCAGCTTTAGATTATCACGCGTTGAAATCAATAAAAATTCCTTTACCACCAATTAAAAGACAACTTGAAATAGTTAATCACGTTAATCAAATACGAACCCAAGCTAAAAATTTACAACAGCAAGCCAAAGCCGAATTAGAGCTGGCAAAAAAGCAAGTAGAAGCCATGATTTTAGGTGAAGCATGATATTACAAGGCGTATTAGACCGTTCTCTGGGCAACTTTGTTTGTTTGCGTGGTTATGCTCGCTTAGGTGATTTATACCAAATATCAGCCCCCGACCCCAGCTATCAAAGAGATTTAATTAGTCATCAACAAGAACGCATGGAAAAGTTTCTGGATGATGGAGAATACCTATTTTTTCCAGAGGTGATACTGGGTACAAGTTTAAATGATGGTAATAATTTTGATTCAGTAAATGAATTTTTCAATCAGTTTAGTGTTGATAAAAGTGCAAAGTACACCTTTTTACAATTCAAATTAAATTATGCCGCTACATCTCGACAATCTAAAGGCGATGCACGAGGGTCTGAATTGTATCGCCGAACCACAATAGACATTAAAGATAATGTAATTGCTAAGGATGGCTTTAATAAATTCCATCGTATTGATGGTAATCATCGTTTAAGCATATTAAGTGATGATTTAGACGTAAAGCTAACGCCCGAAAAAATCCAACGTTACCAAAATTTAAACGTGCCTTTTTGTTTGGTTTTATTTAATGATGATGAAAACCTAAAACGCTTTAGCCGTGTGTTGTTTCATAACGTCAATTATCGCCAAATTGCGTTAACAATGGAACAAAGTTTAAAGCAGATTCTTGAAGATACAGAGTTATTTAATGATTCAACCTTGTTTGAAAAATTTGGGGCGGAATACTTATTAGCCAGTAAGGTGTTAGAAAGCTGGGGTATGGCTATGATTCCCAACATTGCAAAAGTCATTGATTCTACTAATGGTGATTTGGTCACTAAACGTACTTTCTTACTAAAAACATTTGAAAACCTAGCCGAAAAAAAGCTAGTCTCTTTAATAGAAGATAAGATTGACGATGAAGTAAGCCAATTTAAGAGTAAGCTAAGCATTATAAATACTTTGTATGACCATCCTAACCTTGGTAAACAGCGTAATGAAGGGCTTTTAAGTGCTTTCTTTTATTATGCTTATCAAGATGCTGCAAAATTGAATGTATTCAAAAACTGGGTATTAGAAAATCATATCTATCAAACACAAGATACCGAAGCAAAAGAAATAATTAAAATATTTGATTGTGTTTTAGAAGCAAGAAAAAGAACCATCTTTGTCTCAATGCAATTTAGCCTAGAAACAGAAGATAACTATCAAGCCATTAAAGATGCCGTTGATGAAGTTAATAAAACTTGTTCGTTAGATTTAAATATCCGTGAAATCAGAATAGATCAATTTCAAAAAGGCTATTCCTTTAAAATTGATGATGAATTGTTAATGTTAATTAATGATTGTGGTTTATTATTAGCCGATATTACGCTAGGCAATAAGAATGTTTATCATGAAATAGGCTATTTGATGGGCTTAAATGAGGGTAGAAGCAATCCTCAGGATAATTTCATCCTATTTCATAATAAAGAAGTTGCAGGAGCTGATTTTAATAAAGATCATGGCTTTAATATTAAAACCTACCAAGTGCTTTTAGCTAATGATACAAATGGTTTACGGAATAAAATTATTGCTCAAGTAAAAAAATACTATCAACTTGATGAGTAATGGTTTTATTTTTAGCGATATTATTCAAATAGTTGATGTGGAATTAAACTAATATGCAATATAATTTTGAATGGGATCCAGTTAAAGCAAAAACAAACTTTAAAAAGCATGGTGTCAGTTTTGAAGAGGCAAGTGAAGTTTTTCTTGATCCCTTACAATTATCTCTTTTTGATGAAGAGCATAGTGAACAAGAAGAACGTTGGGTTACATTAGGTAATACAAAGTCTGATAAATTACATTTGGTTGTACATGCTTATTTAACGTATCATCAAGATCAGGTTACGGTACGCATCATTTCTGCAAGACCTGCAACAGCACACGAAACAAAGCAATACGAGGGTTTACAATGAAAGAAGAATATGATTTTTCCAATGCCGAACGCGGTAAATTTTATCGCCCTGATACACAACTCAATATCCCCGTTTATTTAGATCAAGATATAGAAAATTGGTTTACTGAAAAGGCAAAAGCAAAAGGTGTTGATTTACAGTCTTTGGTAAATGAGCTGTTGCGTAAAGATAAATCTTTAATCCAAGAAGTTATTGGAAAAGGTTGAAACTGATTTTAGGAGATTATGGAAGTGACGGTGTAGATAGGCTTTTACTATGTGGGTTAGGTGTTGCTAAGAGGGTGATATTTTATTTTAGTAACACTGATAGTAACATCAAGTTGTTTTATGGTTATTAATTGCTTTATAAAACAAGTAGGTATGATTTTAATTAAGTTCCCGCCGCCCCAAATTTAGAACCCGAATACCTTACTTGGTATTCGGGTTTTTTTATGTCCATAAAGTGGAAAAATAGTATAAAAAGCAATAAAGTTGACAGGTGTTATTTGCGAAACTACCATACATGGTCTGGCATACAAAAATAAACAGATTCGGTTTTCGGCAGAAAAAATGCTTTATTAAAAACTGAGCGAGGTATTGGGTTTGAGGATGTTCTACTCGCGATTGAGAGGGGGGTATGTCTTAGATGATTTAGAGCACCCTAACCAAGAAAGGTATCCAAACCAGTCAGTTTTTATTATTTTTATCACCATTCTTAGTTGTGAAGAATCAATGATGAGGCTTTAAGATAATGAAACCAATAGAACTCTCAAACGCGTTAAAAATTAGTCGCCCAGAACTAGGAGACCTTTCTGGTGTCGGTTTATATCGGCTGCTTAGGCTTGTTGCATGGGAAGATATTATGGGGCCGGGAGCTTCGGCAATTAGCTATTATGCTGGAAAAAAAATGGGGAAAGAATTAAATATCAAATCTTTGGATGAGTTTCTGGCGTTATGTGAACAACTTAAAATTGGTATTATAAAAATACCAAAAATGACAAATACTCATATACATGTTGATATTTACGAATGTGTTACTTGTTCGGGAATGGATCCAGTGGGTCGTCCAATTTGTCATTTTGAAGGAGGGCTTATTGCTGGAGCGGTAGAGGTAATTACTGGAAAATCCGTAAAGGCCAAAGAAGTAAGTTGTATTGGGGGGCTAGGAGATAAAACTTGTGGTTATGATCTAGATATTAAGTAACCTCTTTACTTGAAAACCGGTACAAGCGCTTTAAAATGGTCATATCATGTATCCTATGATTTCAGATGTTAATTACATTTCTACTACCTGACTGGGATGTCGAACAAATAGTGTGTATTTGTTTTTTTGTTTAGTAATCCAGCCGCGAACTTCTATTTTTTTATTTTTATAGTATTTAAGATCAGGAAATAATGCTATGTGCTTTTTGCTGACTTTCAATGAAAATGACTCGGAAAATTTTAGATAACTATTTTTTTTGGTGTGATGAATGTTTTTTACCTCACCGACAATTCTTTGCCAACCTTTATAGTTTGATCGATTTAATTGATTAGCTGGTTTACTTGCATATTCAGTCCGTTGCCAAATACCTAGTTTGTTTTGTTCTGCTTGTTGTTGAGCTTTTATTAAGACATCAGTATATTTTAAATTAGGTGGATAAATACTAACTGTTCCGAAGCCTCTTTTTATTAACTCAAGGTTGATGTGTAGATTATCTTCGGTAAAAATATGGGCAAGTAAACGCTTATATTTATCCTTTTTTTCTACATCTCTTTCTAGCCTTATCCTTTTGTTTTTTAAAATCTTTAGTAACCAACGTTTTGCATCTTCACCTCCTGCTTGAGCCGATTTGTGTCTACCTTCAACCTCGGGTGTATTAATACCTAGAAATCTAATTTTGTTACCATTAGATAACAAAACGGTATCTCCATCGTAAACTTTTTTTACTGAGTAATAAGAATGCCCTGCATCTACATGTAATATTTTAGCTCCTTGATGAGGTAAATCAGAAAAGTGTGTTTTTCCATAATTATCTTTCCATTGGAATATTTCAGCTTGGACTGGTAATGGACTAAGCAGTAAAAGGACTAACAATAAATACATAGGAGATGTCAAATTTTAATTTTTTTAACTGAAGAATGATCTATTAATTAATAGAGCTACTTTAAAGAATAATCTGTTTTTAGAGAATTACTATGCTTACCATTATTCAGCGTGTTACAGAAGCACAAGTTGTTGTTAATAACGAGACGATAGGGAAAATAGACCAAGGAATAATGGCACTTATTGCCATGGAAAAAGAAGATGATGAAAATGAGGCTAATCGTTTGCTAGAAAAAATACTTAACTATCGTATTTTTTCAGATCAAAACGATAAAATGAATCTAAGTTTGCGTGATATAAAAGGCGGGTTGTTGCTTGTTCCTCAATTTACTTTAGCCGCAAACACCAAAAGTGGTAATCGTCCTAGCTTTTCAGCAGCTGCAGCGCCTGAAAAAGCAAGTCAATTATTTTCTTATTTTTGCCAGCAAGCAACAAAAAAATTCGCTTTAACAGAGTTTGGTCAATTTGGTGCTGATATGCAGGTTTCATTAATAAATGATGGGCCTGTTACGTTTTTATTAAAAACGAAGGGATGATAAATAGACTTGACTTTTGAGACGACCGGTCGTACTATTGATTTATGGAACAATTATCAAACAAAGAACTAAAACGCAATAAATTATTGGACCAGGGTGTGCTAATGCTTACTGAGCAAGGATATCACGGTACTGGTCTTAAAGAAATTTTGGATATAGTTAAAATACCCAAAGGCTCTTTTTATAATTATTTTGCTAGTAAAGAAGAATATTGTGCAGAGGTGATTAATCATTATATAGAACCATTTTTGCAACTATTAACTCATCATTTGCAATCGCCAGAGGTTAATGGTTTATTGGGTTTAAAACGGTATTATGAGGAGTTGATTGAAGAACTTGAGCAATCAGATTTTAAAGGAGGTTGCTTACTGGGTAATTTAATGGGTGAGATTGGAGATACCAGTGAAATTTGTAGAAACTCGTTAATTAAAGCGGTCAATCGTTACAAAGAAATACAATTCGAAGCTTTAGTTAGAGCTCAAGAGGAGGGGGTTGTAAGAAATGATCGCTCAGCAAATATGATGGCTGATTTATTAATTAATAATTGGCAAGGTGCTCTTTTACGAATGAAAATTGAGCAATCAGTACAGCCTTTACGCGAATGTTGTGAAACATTGTTGGATGATTATTTTTTAACCAAAATTCATTAGAATCTCCTGTATTTAGAAAGGGAGATTTTATTTTTCAAAAATTAATACGACCGGTCACATCGGTCAGGAGATGAATATGCCAAAGTATATTATAGAAAGAGAAATTCCAGGTGCAGGCAATTTAACAGAACAAGAGTTACACAGTATTTCTCAGAAATCTTGTTGCGTATTGAAAGAGATGGGACCTCAAATACAATGGTTGGAGAGTTTCGTCACTGACGATAAAATCTATTGTATTTATATTGCTCCAGATAAGGAAAGTATTATAGAACACGCCCAAAAAGGTGAGTTTCCAGCAAATTCAATTGCTGTTATTAAAACCATTATTGATCCAACCACAGGAGAGTAAAAAAATAAATTATTAGAATTATTAAAAAAATATAAAAAGAGGAAGGAAAATGAGTAAACAATTAAAAAAATCAATTTATCCATGGCAACACTTGTTAAAAGCTTGTGTTTTTACAGTAGCAACTTTGTTGGTTTCTGCTCCCATAAGTGCAGATGAAACTTGTCAATCACCTTATATGGCCAAAATAACAGGGCAGGAAGATTTTGTCTATGTTTGGACATTGGGTATGGAAGGGCTAGGTGATGAGCAAGATAAATTAGTCACCGTTGATGTAAATCCTAAATCAAAGACTTATGGGAAAGTGATTAATAGTCTTTCCGTTGGAGGTAGGAATGAGGCACATCACTCAGGTTTTACCGATGATAGAAAGTTTTTATGGGCTGGGGGGTTAGATACCAATAAAATTTTTATCTTTGATGTTCATACTAACCCTAATAAACCAACATTAATAAAAACGATAACGGACTTTGTTGCTAAAAGTGGTGGCGCTGTTGGGCCGCATACAACCTATGCCTTGCCAGGCCGAATGATGATAACCGCTTTGTCTAATAATAAAGATCATGGTGGTCGTACAGCGTTGGTTGAATATACAAATGAAGGTGAATATATTACAACGCATTGGACACCTACTGACAGTGATCTGAATGGTGCAATCAAAACAGGTAAGTATGCCGATGGTTATGGCTATGATGTTCGTGTTTTACCAAGAAGAAATGCGATGTTTACTTCATCATTTACGGGCTGGTCAAATTACATGATGGATTTTGGAAAAATGTTGGCTGACCCAGAAGCTATGAAGCATTTTGGTAATACCGTAGTGCAATGGAATTTACATACACGCCAACCTAAAAAAATATTAGATGTGCCAGGTGCACCACTTGAGATTCGTTGTGCATGGGATCCAAAACACGATTATTGTTTTACTACTACGGCGTTAACTTCCAAAATCTGGTTAATTTATCAAGATAAAAAAAGTCAATGGCAAAGTAAAGAAGTGGCGGATATAGCTGACCCAAGTAAGATCCCTTTACCTGTTGATATTTCTATCCAAAGTGATGACAACCTACTTTGGGTGAATACTTTTATGGATGGTATGACACGAGCTTTTGATATTTCTGATCCCTTTAAACCTAAGCAGATTTTTGAGCAAAAGATTGGTGCGCAGGTGAATATGGTTTCATCAAGCTGGGATGGGAAGCGTCTTTATTACACGTCTTCTTTGTTGGCTAATTGGGATAAAAAAGGAAAAGATAACGAGCAGTTTTTAAAACTTTATCATTGGGATGGGGAAAAACTTAGCGAACAATTTTCAATTGATTTTATCAAGGCGAAACTAGGCAGGGCACATCAAATGCGTTTTGGTGCCTATTCTCTTTATGCTAACAAAGCTGTACCAGTTAAAAACTTAGCTCTAAATAAATAGAAATAAGTTACGGTCATTAAGTTAATAAAATTTATCATGTAGGTTGGGCTAACAGCTCTTTCGTTAATCCAACGTTTTTATATTTAATGTTGGGTTGCCAAAGAGACGGCAGCCCAAGCTACAATAATACCTTATTGTTATGAGACCTCATCATGTCATTACTCAAAATTTCTCAATGGTTGTTTGTATTATTAATTAGCATGCCTCAACTAGTTTATGCTGAGCAACCACAAGCAATATTAGCACCTGGTTATAGCCCTTTAAAATTTATTGCACCAGAAGCGGGTAGTTATCTATTGCCCCCGCTTGGTCAGGCGGCTAACGGTCAGGTTCTTAATACAAAAAATACCGGTATTGAACTCTATGACTTGATGGGTGATAAAATTGTTTTACTTAGTTTTATATATTCAACCTGTAGTGACGTTAATGGATGCCCATTGGCTACTGCTGTATTTCATAAAATTAAACGCAGGCTAGAAAAGGAGTCACAATTAGCCAATCAATTACGTCTACTTACTTTAAGTTTTAATCCAGAGCATGATACCCCTGATGTAATGAGAAATTATGGCAAAGGCTTACAAAGTTCATCATTGGATTGGCAGTTTTTAACTACTCGGTCGGAGCAGGAATTACTACCAATATTGCAACATTATCGGCAAAATATTCAAAATATTGTTGATGAAGAAGGGCAGTCTACGGGGACTTTTTCTCATATATTACGAGTTTATTTGATTGATAAAAATAAAAAAATTCGTAACATTTATAGTGTTTCATTTTTACATGCAGATACTTTAATCAATGATGTCAAAACTTTGCTTGCAGATACTTATATACAATCAGCTAAAGTAAGCGAAGAGCAAGCGACTAAAATATCGTATTATCAAGCAGGCGATAATAAATTAGCATATGAGAAAAAAGATTATCAAACCCAATCAGTTGCACTAACAGATCGAATAGGGAAACGGACAAATTTAATTCAGACAATCAATACCCCACCATTGGGATTACCTAAACTAGCAATACCAGATAATAACCCAATCACTAAAGCAAAAATAAGTTTAGGCAAAAAATTATTCTTTGATCGTCGATTATCCATCAATAATACATTTTCCTGTGCCATGTGTCATATTCCAGAACAAGGCTTCAGCAGTAATGAAATGGCAACATCAGTGGGTGTGGAAGGACGTACGGTTAGACGTAATGCCCCAACACTTTATAACGTGGCTTATTACCAAACATTTTTCCATGATGGCAGGGAAAATACATTAGAACAACAAGTCTGGGGGCCGTTACTTGCTAGAAATGAAATGGCAAACCCCTCGATTGGTTATGTTATTAATAAAATAAACCAATTGCCTGAGTATCAAGACTTATTTGAGCAAGCGTTTAATCGCCCCGCTGGAATGGAAACAATAGGTCAGGCAATTGCTAGTTATCAACGAACACTTAATTCTGCCAATTCCGGTTTTGATCGTTGGTTTTTTTCTAAGCAAGGTAAAGCCTTAACTCAATCAGCACAACAGGGTTACCAGTTATTTATAGGAAAAGGGCAGTGCAGCCAATGTCATTCTATCTCGTCATCAGAAGCTTTATTTACTGATAATCAGTTTCATAATACTGGGGTTGGTTTTCAACGAGCAATGAAATCATCAAAAAAAACAATAAAAGTTCAGTTAGCTCCAGGTATATTTGCTGATGTAGATAATCAAGTGATTAAGTCTGTCAGTGAAAGTAAACGTAATGATTTAGGCCGTTATGAAGTCACTCAAAATCCAGAAGACAGATGGAAATATAAAACTCCATCATTAAGAAATATCAGTCTAACAGCCCCTTATATGCATGATGGTTCAATATTGACTTTAGAACAAATTATTCGTTTTTATAATCAAGGTGGCATTGCAAATGAAACTTTAGATCCATTGATCAAACCACTGAATTTATCTGAGCAGGAAATAAAAGGTTTGTTAGCATTTTTAAAGTCTTTGACAGGTAGCAATGTTCAGCAGTTGGTCTCTGATGCTTATACTCAGCCTATTGGCGATACTTCAGGGCACGAAGAAATGGGTTATCAAAAACCAAGGTAGAGAAATTAAAAATGCATTTTAATTGAAGTTGTAATACTTGTACTTATGATTTTTCAAAGTAAAAGTTTTTGCTTCTTTGGCAATCCAACAAACATGGTATGAAAATATATAAATATGATTAGATTTATTTTATCAGTCCTGGATAAGGCTTAAATTTATCATTCTTATGTTGACTACAGGCAGTCAATTGGTAAGTTTTATCGTCAATTGTGAAACTTATTTTTTCTAGTGTTGTTGTTCTTTTACAGCGAGCACCTTTTGCTGTACTTCCTTGGCACTGACCATCATCACTTAAATCATTGTTAGAAGTACTGCTCTTTGCTTTTTCTTGTTTCGTACTTGCGGTCTCTTTTGGCTTAGTGGTTTTCTTAGCAGGCGTTGGTGATTTTTTGGGGGCGGACGTTGTTTTAGCAACAGGCTCTGGTTCTTTTTGTTCTGTTATTTTTTGATTATTTTCTTCTTGACTATCAATGGTTGTTTCAACAAATATTTTTTTTCTAAAAATAATGGTAAGAGCAACTAAAAGGAAGAGAGGCCAAGCTGAAAAAAATATAGTCGAGCCAGTACTTTCAGCTGCCAGCGCTTGATTAGAGATTAGAGTAAAACTTAAGGTACTGATTGAAATAACGGTACTTTTTTTTATAAACATTCTAAACGGCCCTTTATTATTATGTAAGAATTTTGTTATATCTCAACGGATCATATTCTGTATTGACCAAAACCAACGGGTAAATAACTGCTCTGTAATCGCTCGAACTAGGACAATAGCGTTAAAAATAACACGTTTAGAGGGAGTATTACAACTTTCTATTAAGAATTGAAAGCTCCAGAGCACCTGCTAAGAAAAATTCACTCACTAACATTTTTTGTTTTTGGATACTATAGACTGTTCTTCTACCCCATATTTGTTGGTCAATGTTTATTTTATTTGTGAGGGAGTTTGTCCAAAGATGCTGTGGAATACAGCAAGTATTTAATTCTAACCGTTCTAGTTTAGGGTAAGAAAAGATGACTTCGCCTAAAGGTCGAGTGCCTAAGTGAGAAAGATTTCGTTTAGCTACTTGAATAGTCTGTTCTGGAAGAATCGTTCTGGCTAGAATTAAAGGTTTTCCATCTGCGTGTAATAACACTTCCCGAATTAAATTGAATTGTTGGTGAGGAAGATTAAGAATATTACATTCGCTTAAATAGGCTGGTTTCCAACGGTGAAATAGAATTTCAACAGTGACTGCTTGACCATAAAAATTTCGTAAACGCTTGGTTAAAGAGTTTTTCTCATAAACCCACGAGTGTATATTTAAAGGAAGTATCGTTTTTATACCAGGGCGATTTTTTTTCCATTGTGGATCTTGGGTAAATAGGAAACTATTTTTATGCACTTAAGACTATACCTCTGAATATTGATTTGAATGACCTAGCCATCGATCAATGATGGGCTGAATACTATCGGGATATTGAGAACAAATTATTTCAGCTGCTTCTTGTACAGACTCTAATAAATCTGTGTCACGATTAAGATTGGCAATTTTTAATTGCATCAGTCCTGTTTGCCTCGTTCCCATGACATCACCTGGGCCGCGTAATTCTAAATCTTTTTCTGCAATGATAAAACCATCATTACTTTCTCTTAGAATACCTAAGCGATGTTTCCCGTTGTTAGATAGTGGGGATTGATACATTAATAAGCAATAACTTTCTTGATCGCCTCGGCCGACTCTACCTCTTAATTGATGAAGTTGTGATAGACCTAATCGTTCTGCATTTTCAATAATCATTAAGCTGGCATTTGGGACATCAACTCCAACTTCTATTACTGTGGTTGCAACTAGTAAATCATATTCATAGTTTTTAAACCCCTGCATGACTGCTTCTTTTTCTATAGATTTCATTCTACCGTGAACTAAGGCTATTTTTACATTGGGTAACGCTTGGGTTAAATATTCATATGTTTTTTCTGCTGCCTCGCACTGCAATATATCAGATTCTTCAATTAAGGTGCAGACCCAGTAAGTTTGGTGTTTTTTTATCGCCCATTGTTCGATTTTTGCAATGACTTCTTCGCGTCGATTGGATGGAATAACGCTTGTAGTCACTGGTTTTCTGCCAGGTGGTAATTCATCAATGATAGAAATATCCAGATCTGAATATTGCAACATTGCAAGGGTTCGGGGAATTGGGGTGGCTGTCATTACAAGCTGATGTGGTCGAGAGTATTTAGTTTGGCCTTTTTCTCTTAAGGCAAGGCGTTGATGTACACCAAAGCGGTGTTGTTCATCAATGATGATAAGTCCCAGTTTATTAAAATTAACACTTTCTTGAAACAGCGCATGAGTGCCTATAATAATACTGGCTGTTCCTTGCTCAATTGCTTCTAACGCTTCTTTTCTCTCTTTTCCTTTGAGTTGACCGGTTAAATAAACTATTTCTATTTTTGTGTTTATAAACCATTGTTTGAAATTAGCTAATAGCTGCTCAGACAGTAATTCAGTAGGAGCCATTATTGCAACCTGATATTGGGTAGAGACGGCGAGCAAGGCTGCATGAGCAGCAACAACAGTTTTTCCTGAGCCGACATCGCCTTGAACTAGTCTTAACATGGGGTGGCCAGAAGTACAGTCAGAAATAATTTCTTCTATGACTCGTTTTTGAGCATTAGTGAACTGGAAAGAAAGGTTTTGAACAAACGCTTCGATTTGTAATTTATCTACATTAAAAACCGGTGCTTGCCATTTTTTAACAGCGTTTTTGCTTTTTAATAAAATAAGATGGTGGGCTAATAACTCTTCAAATGCGAGTCTTTTTAACGCGGGTAAATGTCCTAGCTGAAGCTGTTCGGCAGTAATTTGTTCTTCTGGCTCGTGAATTGATAATAGAGCATTATTTAGGGAAGGGTAATTAAGCTTATCTAATAAAATTTTAGGTAGCCAATCAGTCAGCTCTTGCTTATCTTTTAGGCATAACGTTAACGCTTGGGAGACTGCTTTTCTAAGAGTAGATTGACGTAATCCTTCAGTCAATGGATAGATAGGGGTTAAACGAGGTTCTGTTATATTTTCTGTAGATGAAATTATTTTATATTCCGGGTGGACAATTTCTAATCCTTGATAGCCATGCCGAATTTCTCCAAAGCAACTGATTAACGTGCCAGGACTAAGATTGGACTGTTGTCTGGCATTAAAGTGAAAGAATCTTAATGTTAAATGGCCAGATGAATCACTAATTCTGCAGAGTAAACTGCGCCGACCTTTCATTAATACATCTGTAAATTCAACCGTTCCACATGTTAATACAGCCATGCCAGGAGATAATGTATTGATGGGGTATATTCTTGTACGGTCTTCGTAGCGATGTGGTAAGTGGAAAAGTAAATCTTGAACTGTATATATCCCTAATTTTTCTAAGCGTATAACAGACTGGGGGCCAATACCTGCTAATGAAGCTACTGGTTGTGCCAGTGTTTCCATTTGAAAGCCTATTTTTTAGATTGGGTATTCTTCTCGAATAATCATAACAGCATCCATTTCTACCATTGCATCTTTTGGTAATGTAGCAACACCGATAGCTGCGCGAGCAGGGTAGGGTTTCTCAAAGTATTTACCCATAATTTCATTAACAATGGGGAAATGTGAAAGATCGGTTAAAAAAACATTCAACTTTACTATATCAAAAAAATTACCTCCAGAAGCTTCCGCTACAGCTTTGAGGTTATCAAAAACTTGTGTGATTTGAACAGATATGTCACCTTCAACAATTTCCATGGTTTCTGGAACTAAAGGAATTTGTCCAGAAAGGTAGACAGTGTCATTGACTTTAACGGCTTGAGAATAGGTGCCTATAGCTTGAGGGGCTTTATTTGTTGAGATTATAGATTTTGTCATTTGAATATCAAAATATAGGTTTTAAAAGGAGCTATTAAAGAATGTTTTTTGTACTCTAAGCCCTGATTCGTGTAATTTTTAAAATGATAAACAGTTTTTTTAATTTACGTATGATGTTTGCTAAATGAACCCGGTTTTTAACAGACAAGGTAATTAAGTCGATAGAAACTTTTTCATCTTGGTCGGTCATAGAGACAGCTTCAATATTTGAGTCTAAAGCAGAAATTGTTGAAGCAATTGTTGCCAAAGTGCCTCTTTGATTTACCAATTCTATTTTAAGTTCAGTAACAAAGTCACCAGAAATATCTTGGCACCACTCGACATCAATCCAGCTGGTTTGTTTTTTATTGCTGTTATGACATTTGTGGTGGTGAATGACAATACCTTTGCCAGGATTATAATAGCCTATAATCGAATCTCCGGGTATAGGTTTACAACATTTAGCCAGAGTGATAACCATACCTTCTGTACCTTTAATAATTAAAGGCGTTTGGTTGGTGTTAACATTTTCTAATTTTACAGCGGCATTAATATCTTTTTGAGAAAGCCTTTTTGCAATTAATAAAGGCATTTTGTTACCCAAACCTATTTCTTCCAGTAGCTCATCCATAGACTTTAATTTCATCACAGATAAAAGCTCATTAAATTTAGAGTCCTCAATATCATTAAATTTGATGCTGAGCTCCAATAGTTCTTTTTCTAATAAACGTAGGCCAAGGCTTATCGCTTCTTTCTTTTTAAAATGTTTTAAATAATTTCTTACGCTACTTCGTGCTTTGGCAGTAATAATGAAGTTAAGCCAAAGTGGGTTTGGTCGTGCCCAAGAAGCGGTAATCACTTCTACCGTCATCCCATTTTCAAGCTTGGATTGAAGTGGAATTAGTTTATTGTCAATTCTGGCGGAAATACAATGATTACCAATATCTGTATGAACCGCATAGGCAAAATCTACAATTGTTGCGCCTCTAGGTAGTTTTATGATCGTTCCTTGAGGGGTGAAAACAAAAACCTCCTGAGGGAACAGGTCAACCTTAAGATTGTCAATAAATTCGAGTGAATTACCTGCCATTTTTTGGATTTCAAGCAAGTCTCTTAGCCATTCATTAGCGTGGGCATGGACTTTAGACCCTGTTTCATCATTAGACTTGTATAACCAATGTGCGGCAATACCTGACTCGGCTAAACGATGCATTTCATGGGTGCGGATCTGGATTTCAATAGGGACGCCGTAAGAACTGATTAGAATAGTATGTAGAGATTGATAACCATTGGCTTTAGGTAATGCAATATAATCTTTGAATTTCCCTGGAATCGGTTTAAACAGATTATGAACGTGGCCTAAAATACGGTAGCAGTCATCGACTTGGTCACAATAAATACGAAAGCCATAGACATCAAAAACATTAGAAAATGAAATTTTTTGGCGTTTCATTTTTTTATAAATGCTGGCTATATTTTTTTCACGACCTTCAACATCAAAAATAAGTCCAGCTTGAGTTAGCCTATTTTTTATTGATTTTTCAATGATATCAACAAGTTCACGTCTATGGCCGCGGGCTTTTTTTACAGCATTATCTATTACTTTATAACGTTTTGGATAGAGTGCGTTTAAACAGTAAGCCTCAAGTTGGTGACGAATATTGTTCATGCTCAGGCGATTAGCCAATGGCACATATATCTCTTGAGTTTCCTTAGCTATTCGGCGCTTTTTTTCAATCGGCATTGAACCGATTGTTTGCATATTGTGGAGTCTATCGGCTAATTTAACAATAATAACGCGTAAATCCTTAGCCATAGCCAAAAGCATTTTTCTAACGTTTTCTGCTTGGGCTTCAGCGTGTGATTTATTATCTAATTTGGTAAGTTTTGTGACGCCATCGACAAGTTCAGCAACTTCTATGTTAAAGGTTTCAGCTAAACCTTGTTTGTCAATACTTGTGTCTTCAATAACATCATGCAATATTGCTGCAATAATGCAATTACCATCCATGCGCATTTCAGCAAGTGTTATGGCAACGGAAAGGGGGTGGCAAATATAGGGTTCGCCGCTTTTTCGAGTTTGTCCAGCGTGAGCACTCGCACCGAAATGGTAGGCACGGACAATATTATCTACTTGTTTAGTGTCTAAATAGTCGCCAACGATAGAGCATAATCGTCTAAGTAATTTTCCGTCAGGAGAGTCTACTTTATGATTATATTCAGGGACGACTATATCTAACATTTTCGTTAGCTTATATCGAAAGTATTACTTTCGGATGGGCTACCTGTATTATGCAGGAGGTTAATGTTTTCTTCATTAACATGACCTTCAGCTATTTCGCGTAAAGCAAGCACAGTGTCCTTATCATTATCTCGAGGCACAAATTCTTCAGCACCCTTTGACAGTTGACGTGCTCTTTGTCCAGCTAATAAGACTAGCTTAAAACGATTATCAACATGTTCTAAACAATCTTCAACAGTAACTCTAGCCATTATAAAACCTATTTAAATTTAAAAAATAATAAACTTTTCATCTTTCAAGTAAGGTGAAAAATAAAGAAACGCTATATTATATTAATAAAAGTTTATTTAAGCAATTTATATGATTTTTAAATATAAATTAAAGCGATGTAAACGCATATCTTATTTTTTATTATCTGAAGTATATTAAGGCTTTAGATAGAGTGAAATTTTGTTATTATTAAATATAATAATGATACCTAAAAAACAGAAGAGAAATAAAACAATAGGTTTTCTCTATTGAAAAAATAGAAACAATCAAATAGCAATGGAGAGTCGATAGGATTATGATGAATTGTGCTTTTAAAGACACAATCTTAACTAAAAAAGAAAGGAGAATAAAATGGCAAACGAAGGCTATCACGAACCAATTAATGAGCTCACAGATGAAACTAGGGATATGCACAGAGCGATTACATCGCTTATGGAAGAATTAGAGGCTGTTGATTGGTATAACCAAAGAGTAGATGCGTGCAAAGATAAGGAGCTAAAGGCTATTCTTGCTCATAATAGGGATGAAGAAAAAGAGCATGCGGCAATGGTTCTTGAATGGATTCGGCGTAAAGATTCAGCTTTTAATAAAGAGTTAAAAGACTATCTTTTTACAGATAAAACAATTGCACATGAATAAAAATTAAAGTGGGAGAAAATTATGTTAGTTATAGGGAGATGGAAGTAAATAACCACCCAAATGCTTGGTACTTGTCAAAACTGGACGCGGATCTTCAGCCCCTACCTTCCTTGTGCAGTGCTGAAGACCCATTCCAAAATAACTAAACTACTTTTGAGCTTGAATGAGAGACGCCTAGTTTTGGATGATTATATTTTTCCATTGTCCAAAATTTAATCAGACGTTAAAATAATTTTCCCACTATGTTGACTACTTTCCATTAATTGGTGAATCTGGTTTGATTGAGTCAGTGAAAAGTTGTATGAATGATAGGTTTAATTTTACTTGACTCAAGCAATGACCATACTTTTTCTAATAATTGTTCAGCAATCTGCTTTTTAAAAATATTACTTGTAGCTCTTAATGTGGAACCTGTAATTGTTAACCGTTTAAGCAGAATAGGCAGAAGATTAATTTCAGCTTTTGTGCCATTTTGGATAGCTATTTGTATAAGCCGAGCATCAAAAGCCATGCACTTTATGTTTCGAGGAAAATAATTCCCATCAATCATATCTAGGATTACATTTACTCCTTTGTCCTGGGTCAACTGTTTAATTTCAATTACAAAACCTTGTTGTTTGTAGTTGATCGCAGCATCAGCCCCTAATTGTGTGCAAAAGTTACATTTTTCACCCGAGCCAGCGGTGACATAGACAATGGCAGAAAAAGCTTTTGCCAATTGAATAGTTGTCGTGCCTATTCCACTTGCACCTCCATGAATAAGTATGGATTCATTTTTTTTTAAGTTGAGCACGGTCAAAAATATTACTCCATACGGTAAAAAATGTTTCGGGTAAAGCCGCTGCCTGAATATAATTAAGATCCTTCGGAATAGGCAAACATAAAGAAGCATATCCACCTCCCGTTACCAGCGCACAAACCCTATCACCTTTTTTAAGGTGATTAACCTGGTTTCCTACATCGACAATTTCTCCTGATACTTCCAGTCCTGGAATATCTGAAGCTTCAGGTGGAGGAGGGTACAAACCTTTACGTTGCATAATATCAAGGCGATTTACACCAGCGGCATGAACTTTAATCAATACTTCGGATTTAGAAACTATTGGGATGGGGCGTTCAGTTGTTTGTAAAGTGGTATTATTTATTTCTATAGCTATCATAATTACTGTGTCTGTTTTTTCTGTAATAAAAGGGCTGGCGGTATTAGTTTTTCCTTTATTTGATCATCGCTATACTTCGACCTAAATTGATTTAACATAGCTTTTTATGTAGCCTGTATTTTTTCTTCCAGTATAACTATTTAGTTGACCAATGAATAAACACTTCCAACAAACTATTCTAAATGCAACAGGAGCAACTGCACTGTATGAGATTGAAGAAATACAAAGTTTATGGAGTGGTTATGGAAAAATTATGCGCTATGGTTTGAAAGGGAGCACTACAAACAGTGTTGTCGTTAAACATGTACGACCGCCAATGCAAAAGCAACACCCGCGTGGCTGGAATACGGGCTTATCACATGCTAGAAAAATAAAATCCTATCAAGTAGAAAAAGCCTGGTATGACAAGTGGAGTCATCATTGTGATGAGGCTTGCCGAGTCCCTGATTGTCTTGCTCTTGAATCTATAGGTGATGAAGTCTTTATGGTACTTGAAGATTTAGATGCGAGTGGGTTTGCACAAAGAAAAACGACAGTATCTGAAACAGAAATTACCACATGTTTATCTTGGTTAGCAAATTTCCATGCAACTTTTATGGGTAGAAAAACTGATGATTTATGGGCTATAGGCACATATTGGCATTTAGATACACGACCAGATGAATTAGAGGTGTTGACTGATAGTGCATTAAAAAATGCAGCAGTTTCAATTGATAATAAACTGAGAAACTGTTCCTATCAAACTTTTGTTCACGGTGATGCAAAATTAGCTAATTTTTGTTTTTCAGAGAATGGAAAACAAGTGGCTGCGGTTGACTTTCAATATGTTGGCGGTGGTTGTGGAATTAAGGATGTAGCTTATTTTATCGGTAGTTGTCTTGATGAAGAGCAATGTGAACAAATGGAATCTTCTTTATTGGATATTTATTTTCAGGAACTGACTAAGAAATTAAAGCAGAAGCATAAAGGGATTGATACGGCTGCGGTTGAACGTGAATGGCGTAATTTATATCCTGTTGCCTGGACAGATTTTCATCGATTTTTGAAAGGCTGGAGTCCTGAGCATTGGAAAATAAATAGTTACAGTGAACGACTCGCCAGAGAAGTATTAATTCAGATAAGACAGGAAGATTGGGTGTTATGAAACTTGATAACGATGATTTTGTTTTTCTTTGTCAACAGGCAATAACAGCGGCACGACAGGCAGGACGTGTTATTTCAAGTATGTCAGGTCAGCCTGTTGAGGTTGAAGCTAAAAAGGCAGGGGCAAGTTTAGCATCACAAGTGGTTACTCAAGTTGACCGTTTAGCGCAAGAAGCTATTTTAGAAATACTTCTTCCCACATGCTCTCGCTTCGATTTAGCTTTATTGACAGAAGAAACGCCTGATGATTTGCAGCGGTTAGAAAAAGACTATTTTTGGTGTATAGACCCCTTGGATGGCACACTTTCTTTTATTGAATCAACGCCAGGGTATGCGGTTTCAATAGCTTTAGTTGCAAGAGACGGCACTTCTTATATTGGAGTGGTTTATGATCCTATAGAACATACGATTTATCATGCGATTAAAGGGGAAGGGGTTTTTAAAAATAATATCCAGTGGTTGCCACAATCTATACCAAATCAACCTTTAACTGTTATTTTTGATCCAAGCTTTAAATTACATGAACACTATTCAACGATATTAACAAAGCTAAAAAAACTCTCTGTAGATATTGGGTGCCAAGGTTTCAAATCTATTTTTTACGGAGGTTCGGTGATGAATGCGTGTCTGGTTCTTGAGAACACACCGGCTTGTTATTTTAAACTTCCAAAACCAGAAAAAGGGGGAGGGTGTTTGTGGGACTATGCTGCAACTGTTTGTATTTTTCATGAAATGGGCGCTATAGCTATTGATATGTATGGCAAAGCGATAGAGTTAAATCGCCCTGAATCAACTTTTTTGAACCATAAGGGTGTTTTATTTGCTACAAATAAAAAAATAGCTAGAAAGGTGATTAACTTTGGAAAACGATAATTTATTGTTTTTTTTGGTAAAAATAAATGAAAGAAATTATAAAAAAATTTTCACACGATTCAGAATATTACATTTTGGAAGGGTGCTATATCAATGAATTATCTAATACCGCTGATGATCCAAATGTTTCTATAGCGCAAGCACGCGTTAAACCTGGTGTAACCACCCAATGGCACAGACTAAAAGAGACTACTGAACGTTACGTTATTCTGGAAGGAAAAGGCTGGGTGGAAATAGGTGATCTAGCTCCCTGTTATGTGACTGTAGGTGATGTTGTGATTATTCCTCCCTTATGTCGACAAAGAATCACGAATAATGAGCAAATTGATTTGGTGTTTTTAGCAATCTGCACTCCACGATTCAAAAGTGATGTTTATGAGAGAATATAATGCCTACAGGCAACGACCTCCTGCCTCCAGCACTATAGACCGGTAATTCTCCACTGTTCTATATGATAAAAATTAGTTGAAGAGATCTGAAACATAAAAATAACCGTAAATATTTTATTGTTCTTACCATTAGGTTCATATCATCTAATAACTAAGGTCAGGAGCAAATAAAACAAGGGTTGGCATTTAATTTGTTACTGACCCAAGCCATCAAAAATAAGGCAGTCATATTTTAATTACTCTTAAAGGTCTTGATAAAAGTCATAAAGAACTCTTCATTACCTTTATCAAACCCAGCAGTAATTATGTCATCATTATTAATGATTAGAAATTATTAGATCAATTTCACCTTCCTCAACTCTAGTTTGTTTATAAAATATAAAGTTATCTCTCTTGAATACTTGTACATTTGTTGATATTTCTGACATTTCTTCCCGAAATTTATTAATCGCTTTATTGGTTGTAATGTTCTTACCGTAAAGAGTGGCTAATACCTGCCCACGATTTCCTTTTAATCCAAAATCCTCTGCATTAAAAAAAGATTTGTTTGAGGCTTCCAGCTCAATAATTGATGATATAATCTTACCTTTTGATATTATCATTAAAAACTCATCTTCAATATCCCCTCTTTTTACAGTGTATGCCCTTGGGATTGCAAAGGTGTATCTCTTATCAAATGATTCAAGTTTGTATCTCTTAGGGGTATTAATGGATTCAATAGGTTGCGGTGTAGTATCAAAATTCTTTGCTATGGCAATATTACAGAATAATACTAGTGCTAATAAAAATTTCATGACCCTATACCGTAAGTAGCCATTATTACCTTTTGCTTATAACTTAAAGAATAAGATGGCTGACACATTTTGCTAAGTAGCCATAAAAAATAAGGCAGTCATATTTTAATTACTTTTAAAGGTTTTGATAAAAGTCATAAAAAGATCTTCATTACCTTTATCAAACCCAGCAGAAATTAAGTCATCATTAATAAGATTGGAAATTGTTAGATTAATATCACCTTCCTCAATGCTAGTCTGTTTATAAAATATAAAGTTATCTCTTTTAAATACTTGTATATTTGTTGAAAATTTAAATATTTCTTCCCGAAATTTATTAATCTCTTTATTGGTTGTAATTTTCTTATCATAAAGAGCGATTAATACCTGCCCACGATTTCCTTTTAATCCAAAATCATCAGCGTTAAAAAGGGAGTTGTTTGAGGCTGGCACATCCATAATTGATGATATAATCTTACCTTTTGATATTATCATTAAAAACTCATATTCAATATCCGCTCTTTTTACAGTGTATGCCTTGGGGATTGCAAAGGTGTATCTCTTATTAAATGATTCAAGCTTGTAACCAATAGGGGTATTAATGGATTCAATAGGTTGCGGTGTAATATCAAAATCCTTTGCTAAGGCAATATTACAGGCTAACACAGTATTTTCCAATTAACAAATGAGTCTGAACAGTCCATTTAATCCAGATCTAAAAATCAGGCTTTTTTCTGTTCATTTATTTGTTTAAAAAGTTGCTTTTTAGCAAGGTTCATTTGGTCAGTAAATTTATTATCGCTCATCTCATAAGCATCTTTATCTAATTGCTCAAAGGATAGAGATTCTTTTAGATAGTTTTCAGCCTGTTCCAGCGATTTTAGCTTTTCATAAGGCGTCATCATCTTATCATAGCGATATTTCTTCCTTTGTTTTCCTTTTTCATCCGTAACAATGGTTGGGAAATAGCAAGGACGGTGGTAATTGAGAAAAGGGTTGAGATATTCTCTATTAAATACATTAAGTTCATCTGCCCAATGCTGTTCTATATGGCTATAGCCAAAGGTTTTACGGACGACTGAAGCATTTTTACTTTCTGCCAATGCATTATCATTGCTCTGCCTTGAGCGAGATTTAGTCAGTTCAATATGTAGTTTATTTAGCAGTTTAGCCACTTGATGATTAATATATTCCGAGCCATTATCCGCATGAAATCCGCTGATGTCGAAAGGAAAAGTTTCAAGCATTTCTGTTAAGACAGGGATCAAAAACTGTTCACTGATTCGGCTACAAGACAGCACCACTTCATATTGAGTGACTTCATCCACCGCATTGATATGATAAACCCCCTTCACTCCATCTTGATCACCTTGATGAACAGTGTCTACCCGAATATAGCCAGGTTTCCCTCCGCATTGGGTTGACGTCTTTCACCAATAGCCACCTGTCTAGACTTGGTTTTCTCAAACGTTCTTCGCTGTTTTTGATAGCCTGTAGAGCCGCGAATATTGTAGAGATGAGACACTGAAATGTGAGCAATATTTTCATATTCTGTTTCATCAAAGACTGAAAAGGCACGTTCACAAAGTTTTTTAATGACTGCACCACTTGGCGTATCATACCGTTCGTCCATTTTTGCCAATAAAGCAATATCTGTTGCTGTGTATTTTTGTTTAAACCCTGCTGGCTTATGAGGAGTACGTTGTTGTATAACACCTGCTCAGGTATTGATGGATGAGACGGGTTAGTTGTTGGCGAGAATAGGCGGTTACTTGCAGCAAAAAGCGTATCACAATGCCTTTTTGTCGTTTAGTTAACCTCTGTAGTGGAACTGTTTTAGTACCGACTGGATAAAACCATAGCGTGCTGTTTTATTACCAGGCACACTAAATACAATGGTTTGTGATCCGTCTAAAAAAGTTTGTAACTCTTCGGTGTTTTTTAAGGCTTTAAGATTCATGATAGCTTTCATTGCTCCATCATGAACAGATTGTCTGATTTTGTCAGCTTAGACTCATTTTATACTGGAATGCGAGGGTAGTTTCAGACTCATTTCGTATTGGAGAAGGCTAACACTAGTGTTAGTAAAAATTTCATGGCCCTATACCCCTATCCTGTAAGCAACACTTATTATCTTTCGCCTATAATCGCCAGCAAGAGATGCCCGACACGATCCATCAATCTTACCCATTTTGATTTTACCCTGAATACTCATCTTTGTTCTCCAAATACTAAGTATGTATTTAGCGGCCTTTATTGAAGTTGATAGACTATTTGTAGGGACAAGGCTTGGTAATGACTCAATCCATTCCATCCCTTTAGTGCATCCTTAATTCTCTTAATCATTTTATATAGCTCTACGGCTGCTGCATCATTCCACTTATGAGCTGGCATACTAATGTCACCATCGATAAATGTTAAGTATAGGTCTGCGCAAGCCTCTTTCTCTTCTGAAGTTAAACTTATAAATTTAAAATTATTTTAGTTAAAACTTAACGATAACATGCTGATTATTTTTCATCAACGTGTCGCTTTTTGGTGACTTCAACTTCACAATTTAAATACAGAACGATTTTTTAAACCACACTAGTCTTAACTTTACTTTTATCACACCCATAAATAACGGTGAACAACATTAGAAGGCAATATTTTGATAACATAGGCAGCAAAAAAATAATAAGGACACTATGAATAAATACTTTGCTCTACCTAAAACTGGAATTGACGGTCTAAAAGAAAATTGGCTAAGTGATTTAAAAGCTGGTTTTTTTGTGTTTCTTATTGCTTTACCTTTATGTCTAGGGATTGCAATAGGCTCAGGGTTTCCTCCTACAGCAGGGATTATCACGGCTATTGTTGGTGGCTTACTGGTTTCCAGAATTAGTGGTTCTTATATTGTCATTAATGGCCCTGCGGGTGGTTTGATTGTCGTTATGCTGGCTGCTGTGGAATCACTTAGTGATGGTGGTGATATGCTCTCTGGCTATCGTTATACACTTGCAGCAATCATGGTTGCAGGTTTTTTTCAAGTGCTGATGGGGCGTTATAAGATGGGAGGGTTGAGTGCTTTTTTCCCCACTCCTGTTGTGCATGGAATGTTGGCCGCAATGGGAATTAGCATTATGGCGAAACAAATACACATTATGCTAGGTGCAACCCCCGAACCAGGAAATCTTTTTTCATATATCGGACAAATTCCTAATAGTCTGATTAATTCAACAACTGAAATTGCAATTATCGGTCTACTTTCTCTTTCCGTTTTATTTATTTGGCCTCTTTTAAAAAATAGCTTATTACATAAAATTCCGGCACCATTAGTTGTATTAATAATAGGAATAAGCTTGGCGCAATATTTTGGTATTCATTCTTCGCCATTTTTAGTAGAAATTCCATCAGAGATTACAGAGTATTTTTATTTACCCGACTTTTCAAAATTTCATACCGTTGAGTTTTGGATGGCAACGATGAGTATTTGTTTGGTTGCGAGTCTTGAAAGTTTATTGAGTGCCACGGCAGCAGAAAAAATAGATCCTTATAAAAGGCCTACTGATTTAGACCGTGGTTTGTCAGCGGTTGGTTTAGGAAATGTTATTTCAGGGCTAATAGGTGGTTTGCCGATGATTGCTGAATTTATACGCAGTTCTGCAAATGTAGAGGGTGGAGCAAAAACAGGCTGGGCTAATTTCTTTCATGGTTTAATTTTACTTATTTTTGTCGTTTTATTCCCAGAATTTATTCGCACTATCCCTCATTCCGCTTTAGCCGCTTTATTAGTTTATGTTGGTTATCGACGTGCAAAGCCACAGGTCTTTTTAGATGTGTTGGCAATAGGAAAAGACCAGTTATTTTTATTTGTAATTACTATTTTAGCAGTATTAGCTACTAACCTATTGGTTGGTGTGTTTTTTGGTGTATTTATAAAGCTATTACTTCATTTGTCCCGAGGAGTTTGGCTAAATAATATGTTTAAGATTCATTTTAAAATTATAGAATCTGGGAATCGTGTCACTGTACAAATTGTTGGTTCTGCCTTATTCTCTAATTTCTTACCACTTAAAAAAGCAATAGAAGACATAGAACAGGGAAAGAATATTACTTTTGATTTATCACAAGGCTATTTAATAGATCACTCAATCCTGATTTTTATTGAGGAGTTTAGTAATCATTACATAAGAAACGGTGGTTCTTGTCGAAAAGTAGGGCATGCATTAGAGACCTATTCTAACCATGATTTAGCCGTTAGATTAATGACCGCTGATGATAGGAAGCAATAAATTATTGGGGAGTATTCTAAGATAAACTAAGGTGATGGTAATGAATAAAGAACTACTATTGTTAAGACATGGTAAATCGGATTGGAATACGAACACCACTGACTTTGATCGGCCATTAAATCAGCGTGGAAATCGTAATGCACAACAAATTGGGGAGTGGTTAACCAAGCAAAAACTGGTGCCAGATTTAATTATTTGTTCGCCAGCAGTACGGGCATTAACAACAACACAAATAGTCTGTGAAGCAATGGGAGTGTCAGCACAAACTATTCAAACTGAAAAAAGCATTTATGAGGCTAGCTTGTCAGATTTACATCTGGTTTTACAGGCTATTCCTGAATCTACACAACGGGTACTATTGGTTGGGCATAACCCTGGTTTTGAATCGTTATTGAGTGACCTGGCTTCCAATATTCTAATTCCAGATGATGGAAAATTGATGCCAACAGCAACGTTAGCTTATTTGCAACTTAACTCTCAGTGGACAGCTTTACAAGGGCGTTCTTTAATACAGCGAGCAAAAGATTTGTCTAACTAGTCAGCTATGAAATATCACTTTTTCAATGATGGGTAATGCTTGATTGATATGCTCAAAACTATGTGAACCCCCTTCGTAACAAATTACATTGGCTCGGTCTTGATATTTTAAACGTGTGTTTTCAGAATCAATCAACTCATCGCCCTTATCTAACAAAATAGTTCGGTCTATGCGCTGATTACTACTTTCAAGTTCTTTTTCAAACTTAGTGTATTGTTCACAATCACTTGATGTCCAATGATAAGGTTGGCCTGTTTCATAGTTTTCAGTTATTCCAATAAATTCAGGTAATAACTTGCTCGGTGTAATAGCAGGGTTAATCATTATTGCCTTACAACCTGTTTTCATAGCCAGATATTCGCTGGTAAATCCACCCATTGATGAGCCCATAAAAATTACATCATAGGATTGATCAAGATATTGGTTCCACTGAAATAACATGTCTTCCACAATTCCCTGAAAGTCTCTGTAATCAACGTTGGGGGTATAAAACACAATATCTTTTTGTAAACAAAATGCTTGCATAACAAGAAGTTTTTCCTTACTGGTGAGTAAATCACCCCTTAAGTCCAGTGATGCAGAATTGAATCCGTGAAGGTAAATAATAACTTTTTTCATCATGATCAAAAATTTTCAAATTGATTTTTATCACACTGTAGCATTTAACACTAAAAAACCAGTTATTTTTTTGAACGTCTAATCTCTTAAATGACCATTTCCATAGACCACCCACTTGTAGGTTGTCAGCTCATCAGGCCCAACTGGGCCACGGGCGTGAAGTTTATCTGTGCTGATACCAATTACAGATCCTAAGCCATAATCGCCACCACCTGATAACCTTGTAGAAGCGTTGATTAATACAGATGCTGAATCAATTTGTTGCTCAAATTTTTGGGCCATGATCAGGCTTTGCGTGACAATTCCGTCAGTATGTCCCGAGCCAAAATAATTGATATGATCAATAGCCTGATCAATTCCATCGACAATTTTGATTGAAAGGATGGGAGCTAGGTATTCGGTATGCCAGTCCTCATTAGTTGCTAACGAGATATTTTGTAATATCTTTTGGGTTTGTTTGCATCCAAGCAGCTCAATATTATTTGAATCAAATGCTGTCTGCAATAAGGGTAGTACTTGTTCTGCACAGTTTTTATCGACTAATAATGTTTCCAGTGCGTTACAAACTTGAATACTTTGACATTTTGAGTTAATTGATAGATCAACGGCTTGTTTTGGGGGCGCATCTTTAGCTATGTATAGGTGACAGATACCATCGTAATGTTTAATGACAGGAATTCGCGTGCCCTCTGCAATTCGCTTAATCAATCCTTTACCTCCGCGAGGAATCAATACATCCACGTATTCATCCATTTTGAGAAGCTCAGCAACTGCTTCATGGCCTGGTGTACGAATTATTTGTATTGCATGTTGAGGGAGACCTGCATCAGCAGCAGCCTTGATCATTATGTCAGCCAATAGTGTATTAGTTTGGATTGCTTCCGAACCACCTCGTAAGATAATTGCATTGCCACTTTTGATACAAACCCCGACTGCATCAGTCGTTACATTAGGGCGCGATTCATAAATAATACCGATTACACCTAGTGGGACTGATTTTTTGTAGACCTGCAAGCCGGATGGATTAGTATGTCCTTCTAGGATCTTGTTTAAAGGATCCGGTTGTTGGGCTAGTTTTCTCAAACGAGAAAGCATGTATTGAAATACTTTGTCGTCAATGGTTAAACGTTTGATCATCGCAGCCGACTGCTCATTTTGCTTAGCTTTTAATACATCCTTTGCATTAATATTCAGAACCTGTTGTTTAACAGATTCAAGCGAGTCTGCCATTTTTGAAAGAGCTGAATTCCGTATTGATTCTGGTAATGATGATAACTGGCGAGCAGCAAGAGAGCTTTGTTTGGCAATGACTAAAACGGGGGTGGTATTCATACTCTGAGTCTATTCGTTTTTTGAGAGGACGAAGGTTAGCAGTAAATCTATAGTTGTACAAATCAAGCTTGAGTCAGACCTTTCGCAATTAAGAATACGATGGTTTTTGAAAAAGTCATTAAATGAATTTCCCAAAGCATAAGTTTAGGAATGAGAATTTAATAAAATCTATATTTCCATTTACTAGACTTGCCTTGGGGTTGTTAGGATTATTTTGATAGTGCGAAGTTTATTATGCGCAATTTTTAAAAGAAAGACTAGCGATAGAGATAGCTAAAATTCCATCACGATAATCATTGTCATCAGTAAAATAAAGGCGATATTTTTCGTAAATTCCTGGCTTGGCTACTGAATAGGTTCTGGTTTCATTTTCTCCCCACTTGGTTTGATTAGATCGCGAGTCTACAGTTACCCATTCTACTCCGTCCCAGCCTTGGAGCTCCCAATCTTTTGGTGCTCGCTTTTTACTATGCTTGCTAGGATAAGTAATTGAATATTGATTGATAGCTTGTGCTTTGTTCCACTGATAACTTATCCAGGCTGGCTCTTCCCAAATTTTAGATTGCCACATAGAAGAAGATTTATTGTCAAAAGCTTTCCAGCTTGAAAAATTGGCATGAAATATTCCAGAAGTATCTATTTTTGTTGTTTTTCCAGATAATACAACGGTTTTTTCATTGCATTGAACATTCTGTTTATTTGTAGCCTGGATCGTTCTGTCAAATTTTTTCCAATAAGTAACTTTCTTCCAGGCTATATTTTCTTTGTATAAGCCCTTTATTTTATATTTTGTCCCTTCAGTTAATCCAGAGAAAATATAAGTGCCTTTTTTATCTCCCGTATAATTATTTGTGCCTTTAATGCATGCTCCCAAATAAGAATTTGCTTTTTTTAGACAAAGTTTAACGCCTTTATCTTTGATGGCTTTTTTGCAGCTTGTTATATCATAATGAACTTTAATTGATTGATGGTCTATAGGCTCAGACCACAAGTCACATTCTGCGTGAGCAGTTTGGGATGCACCAGTAGAAACTATTAAAAAAAATAAATTTCTTATTATGGTTTTCTTTTTAATCTTCATTGAAGTTACTCCTTTTAAAGTTTTTCATTTAAAAACATTCGATAGTTAAAAGATTATTTTTGTGAGTAGAAGTTTTTTTAAAATCACAATTTGTTATACGTACAGACTGTTTAAAATTTGCAATTTTTTTATTAATGATGAAATATTAAAAAAGAGGGAAGTGCTGGCGTTAGATTTTTTTAGGAATGGAGGATAAGGTATAATGCAATTAATTAAACCTTGTAACGATTACGGTTGTAGATAGAGATATGAACATCGTGTTTAAAAAAACCGATAGTTTCTTTCATAAAATTAAGGCATTTGAATGAAAAAATTGTTATTCCAGTTTGATACAGATACTCACCCATCATCATTTGACACGGTCGTGGGCTATGATGGTGGTGCGGATCATGTTATTCCCCATGGCGGATTAACACCCGCTAATATCGTATCTTTAGTAGAGGGAACCATTTTTACTAGAGCACCTAAAGATAAGAAAAATACGGCAATTTTTATTGGAGGGAGCAATATGGTTGCAGGCGAGGAACTCTTTCTTGCAGTTCAAAAGTATTTTTTTTCTGGTTTTCAAGTTTCAGTTATGCTTGATAGTAACGGCAGCAACACAACATCGGCTGCTGCGGTTGCAAAAATAGCAACCAGTTGTTCAATAGCAGGTAAAAAGGTTGTTGTTTTAGCGGGAACAGGTCCTGTTGGGCAGCGGGCTGCAGCTATGATGGCGTTAGAAGGTGCCGATGTTTCTATAACTTCCAGACATATTTTTGGTGCTGAAAAAGTTTGTTTTGCGATGAAAGATCGTTTTGGAGTAGAGTTAACTCCGATAGAAGCAACGGATAGTGATGCGCGTGGAGATGCAGTTAAAGATGCCAATATCGTTTTTGCAACAGGTGCAGCGGGTATTGAATTACTCAAGCCAGAACATTGGCAAAATAACTCAAACCTTGAGGTTATTGCTGATGCGAATGCAACACCACCTCTGGGAATTGGAGGGACAGAAGTTTTTGATAAAGGGATAGATAGGCAAGGTATAAAAGTTTGGGGGGCAATTGGGTTTGGTACGCTTAAATTGGCATTGCACCGAGCTTGTATTGCTAAATTATTTGAAGATAATAAACAAGTTTTTGATGCAGAGCTTATTTTTAATCTGGCTAAGGAAATGGCTTAATAAACCTGCGTTAAATGAGTGACTCAATTCAATTGCTGAGGCATCATGCACTCCAGCTTTTTCAAACGAGCATTGATGCAGCTGATCCTTATCTTGCTGTACAAAAAAACTTGGTGCTGGCAGAAGATGGTCTTAATATTACCGTAGGTTTGGATAATGAAGGGGAGCAACAAAAAGCTAGTTGGTCAAAAATTAGTTTGATTGCCTTTGGAAAAGCAGCATGTTCTATGGCTAGAGCAGCAGTAGAAATTATTCCAGAGCATTATTTGGCTGGTAAACCAATAGTAGTAACAAATTACGAAAATATAGTTCCTGTAAAATATTGTGAAGTGATAGGGGCCGGTCATCCTTATCCAGATTTTTCAGGTCAAAAAGCAGCGCAATCTATTGTTGAAAAGTTAAAGATAACTCAAGCTGATGAGTTGGTTTTAGTTTTGATTTCTGGAGGGGGATCTGCCTTAATTCCTTATCCAGTCAATGGTGTTTCACTTGATGACAAAATTACTACTAATGATTTGTTATTGGCAAGTGGTGCAAATATTCATCAAATAAATTGTGTAAGGAAACATCTATCTCAAATAAAGGGCGGATGGTTAGCAGAATTAGCTTCTCCAGCGCATTGTCATGCATTGATTTTATCTGATGTTTTAGGTGATGATTTAAGCACTATTGCCAGTGGGCCCACAGTACCGGATAATACTACTTTTTTTGATGCGATAAGTATCCTCAAGGAAAAATTGATTTGGGATTCCATCCCTATAAATGTTAAAATTTTTCTGGAAAAGGGGAGACAAGGAAATGTTGAAGAAACTCTAAAAGCTAATAATGTTATTTTTAATAATACATCACATAGTTTGATAGGAAGCAATACAATTAGTCTTAATGCATTGATTGATAATGCGAAAAAACTGGGATATAAAATTAATATCTTTAGTCAGCAGTTATCAGGAGAAGCAAGAGAGGTTGCAGAACAATTTGTGTTGCATGCAAAAAAGTTAATTGAGAATGGTTTAACTAATCCTATTGCTATTGTTGCTGGCGGAGAAACGACAGTCACTGTTAGAGGGAGTGGACTAGGTGGACGAAACCAGGAAATGGCACTGGCTTTTTCTATTTCAGCCAAAAGACACGATTTAAAGGGAAGATGGACTTTTTTAAGCGGTGGAACTGATGGTATTGATGGGCCAACAGATGCCGCGGGTGGAATAGTAGATCCGAAAACATATTCTCGGATAATTGAGGCAGAGTTAAACCCAGAAGCTAGTTTGGATGATAATGACTCATACTCAATATTAAAAAGAACAAAGGATTTAGTAATGACTGGTGCTACAGGTACAAATGTAGCTGACTTGCAAGTGTTGCTCGTCCGATAAGAAAAATAATTAACAGGAGAAGAGGTACCATGTTTAAAAAATCCATGACCATAGCAGGTTTTGATGATGAACTCTTTAAAGCAATGGAGCAAGAGCGCCAGCGTCAGGAAGATCATATAGAGTTGATTGCCTCAGAAAACTATACCAGCCCGCGTGTTATGGAGGCTCAAGGATCTTTGTTAACAAATAAGTATGCTGAAGGCTATCCATCTAAACGATATTATGGTGGCTGTGAATTTGTTGATAAAGCAGAGCAATTGGCTATTGATCGGGTAAAAGAGCTGTATGGTGCTGACTATGCAAATGTACAGCCCCATTCTGGCTCCCAAGCTAACATGGCTGTCTACATGGCTTTGGTTCAACCTGGAGATACTATTTTAGGATTGAGCCTTGCCGATGGTGGACATTTAACACATGGTGCTAAACCAAATTTTTCTGGAAAAATCTATAACGCTATTCAGTATGGATTACATCCTGAAACAGGTGAGATTGATTATGATCAGGTTGAAGCATTAGCCCTTGAACATAAACCTAAAATGATTGTTGCCGGTTTTTCTGCCTATTCCAGAATATGGGATTGGCAACGGTTTAGAGATATTGCAGATAAGGTCGGTGCTTATCTTTTTGTTGATATGGCGCATGTTGCAGGATTAGTTGCTGCTGGTTTATATCCTAATCCTGTTCCTTTTGCAGATGTAGTGACTAGTACTACACATAAGTCATTGCGTGGCCCTAGGGGTGGATTTATTATTTGTAAAAGCAACCCTGAACTAGAGAAAAAATTTAACTCTAATATATTTCCAGGTATACAGGGTGGCCCTTTAATGCATGTTATTGCTGCAAAAGCAGTAGCTTTTAAAGAAGCGATGCAACCGGAATTTGCTGTTTATCAACAGCAAGTAGTCAATAATGCTAAAGCGATGGCAGCTGTTTTTATTAGTCGAGGCTTTGATGTTGTTTCTGGCGGTACAGACAATCACCTAATGCTAGTTTCATTAATTCCTAAAGGGATTACTGGGAAAGCCGCAGATGCTGCGTTGAGTAAAGCAAATATAACTGTTAATAAAAATGCTGTGCCAAATGACCCTGAGTCACCTTTTGTAACGAGTGGTATTAGAATTGGAACACCAGCTCCTACGACTCGTGGTTTTAAAGAAGCACAGGTTTCAGAAATTGCTAACCTGATGTGTGATGTGATGGAAAATATGGATGATCACCGAGTTATTGATACAGTCCGTGAAAAGGTTGTTTTGCTTTGTTCGCGCTTTCCAGTTTATAGGGAATAGTAGAACAGACAAAAAATTACTTTGCTTTTCCAACTGTCTAAAGCCTGCTTCATTTAAGTATAGTGAAGTAGGCTTTTTACGTTTAATGAATATATTCTCATAGGAGACATTAATGTCTGATATTGAAATCGCTCAAAAAGCGGAAATGAAACCCATTATTGAACTGGTTGAAGAAAAATTTGGTGTTCCTGCTGAACATTTGGATCCCTATGGGCATTATAAGGCTAAAGTATCATTAGAATATATTAATAGTTTAACTGAGCAAAAAGATGGTAAGTTGATTTTAGTAACGGCCATTAGTCCAACACCAGCAGGAGAAGGAAAAACGACAACAACTGTTGGTTTAGGGGATGCAATGAATCGACTGGGTAAAAAAACCATGATGTGTTTGCGCGAACCATCATTAGGCCCTTGTTTTGGTATGAAAGGTGGTGCAGCAGGAGGGGGGTATTCTCAAGTTGTTCCAATGGAAGATATTAATCTACATTTTACTGGTGATTTTCATGCTATTGGGGTGGCGCATAATTTACTTGCCGCAATGATTGATAATCATATCAACCATGGAAATGAATTAAATATAGATTCCAGACGCATACAATGGAAGCGTGTGGTAGATATGAACGATAGAGCTTTACGAAAAATTACTATTGGACAAGGTGGGCCAGCAAATGGCTATTTACGTGAAGATGGATACGATATAGTCGTTGCATCCGAAATTATGGCTATTTTATGTTTAGCAACGAATCGGGCTGATTTAAAAAAACGCTTGGGTAAAATAGTGGTTGCTTATAAAACGGATAAAGTAACGCCGGTTTATGCTAGTGATTTAAAAGCACATGGCTCTATGGCTGTGTTACTAAAAGATGCGATTAAGCCTAATTTTGTTCAAACCTTAGAAAACAATATTGCCATTATTCATGGTGGGCCATTTGCTAATATTGCTCATGGTTGTAATACTGTGACAGCAACTAAAACAGCATTAAAATTAGCTGACTATGCAGTGACTGAGGCTGGGTTTGGTGCTGACTTAGGAGCTGAAAAATTTATAGATATAAAATGCCGTATGGCTGGATTAAAGCCATCAGCTGTCGTTTTAGTTGCAACTGTTAGAGCTTTAAAATTTCATGGGGGTGTTGCTAAAGATGAGTTAAATAAGGAAAATTTAGCAGCATTAGAGCAAGGCTTTGTTAACCTGGAACGTCATTTACACAACATCAATAATAACTATGGTCTTCCTTGTGTTGTTTGTATCAATCACTTTACTTTTGATAGTGATGCAGAAATTACATTATTAAAAGAAAAATGTGAAGCATTAGGTGCAACTTGTGTGGTATCTAAGCATTGGGCTGAAGGTGGAGCTGGTGCAGAAGAATTGGCAAAAGAAGTGCTTAATTTAGTTGATAATCGTGAGCCTGGTTTTACTTATGTTTATGATGAAAACTTACCTTTATGGGAAAAAATTGAAACTATTTCAACCAAACTCTATGGTGCGGCTGGTATAACAGCCAACCCTAAAGTTAGGGAAGAGATCAAGGTGCTGCAAGAAAAATATGGAAGATTTCCTGTTTGTATAGCAAAAACCCAAATGTCTTTTTCAACTGATCCAGCAGCTAAAGGTGCGCCATCAGGCCATACAATTGAAATTAGTGAAGTAAGGCTGGCTAATGGAGCTGGCTTCATTGTTGCTCTTGCAGGAAATATGATGACAATGCCTGGATTGCCTAAAAAACCAGCTGCTGAACGAATTGATATAACTGATGAAGGTCAAATTATCGGATTGTTTTAATAAAGAAAACTAAGCGATATGAGGTGTGTGTTGTTTTTTGCGATATAACCTTTGAATTATTTTCTTTGTTATTATAGATATATAATGTATTCTTTACTCTCAACACTAAGTATGGTGGTTTTTTTAAATATTTTGATGAGGGTAAAAAAATGGGAATGATGTCAGAATTCAAGGAATTCGCAATTAAAGGTAATGTTGTTGATATGGCCGTAGGGATTATTGTTGGTGCCGCTTTTGGAAAAATAATTTCATCTTTTGTTAAAGATATTATTATGCCTCCTATTGGCGTTATGATGGGTGGAGTGGATTTTTCCGATCTAGCGGTGACGATACAAGAAGCCGCAGGTGAAATTCCTGCCGTTGTTATTAAATATGGAGCCTTTGTTCAAACGATTGTTGATTTTATAATTATTGCGATAGCCATTTTTATGGCTGTTAAAGCAATGAATAGTATGAAAAAAGCAGAGGAAGAAAAGCCGGCGGAAGAGGAAAAACCTTCAAATGAAGAGGTTTTACTAACTGAGATTAGGGATTTGTTGAAAAAGTAAGTATATTTAGAATCCAGGCATTCCAAATGTTTATTGGCTTGCCTGGAAATTTTAATCTAGTTTTATGAAATACTAATCATCAAGTAAAAAACTTAATTTTAAGCTAACACGATACTCAGAAATTTTATTTTTTTTAACGATGACTTTTTGATCTTGTACCCAGGCACCTTCAATATTTCTGATTGTTTTTGAAGCTCTTTTAATTCCTTTTTCAATTGCATCATCAAAGCTTTTTGAAGAAGCGGCAGTAATTTCTGTAACTCTTGCGATAGACATATTAATTCCTTAGTTGTATAAAAATGATTGGTTTTATGGATACAAAAAACCAAGCTGAATATAGTATATATCATTCCATTCTGACTAAAGCAAGAGAGAAACAACTTTATTAAAAATATTAGGCTATTGAGCCCTGTTTTTAATCTAGTCTATCACTTTAGAGGCATGCACAAAATTAAGTTCTTTAATTTGTGAATCAACCAAAAATCATAAACTGATGAAAAAATATATCCCAACTATTTTATTTATTTTATCAATAGCCGTTTTAATTCCTGGAATTACTTTACCGTTAATGACGATTAAAGCTACTGTCAATAAACAAGAGATGCTAGAGTTAGCATCAAAAGTTCTAGTTCCTGCAAATGACCAAGGCAGTAGTTTTATACAAAATATGTTGCAATCTGTTATTCAGCAGCTAAGTGTTGACGGTTCTGTTCAAGTTTTTGAATCTACTCGTAGCTTATTAGAAACGATGAGTGAACTAATTTTTCATGAGCATGTTATTGTTGGGTTACTAATCGGTTTATTTGGCATAATTATTCCGACGGTTAAAATAATGCTTACTTTATTCTCGTTAGCAATTAATTCTCAGGAAGATAAACAACGCTTGTTAAAGATGAGTGGTTTACTCAGTAAATGGTCTATGTCTGATGTGTTTGTGATGGCAATTCTAGTTGCGTTTTTGACAGTCAATGCAAATGAACAAACCTTAGGTGCGGTTCAATTAAATGCGGAACTTCAAAGTGGTTTTTATTTTTTTTCTGTCTACTGTTTATTGGCTATAGCAGCTGGGCAACTATTTGAAAGACAAGTTAATAGTTAAGAAGCTTTTATGTCAAATTTTTTTATACTATCAGAGTCAGAAACTCATTGTATTTTAACTAGTTTTTAAGGAAATTTGAAGTAAACGCAGAGCCTGTGTTTTTTTGATATTGTACACAATGGCAAATATAAAAATCTTCAAATTTGGTTATTATTGAATATTGAATAGCGCCATAATTCTTGACTATAAAGCTAGGTATTGACATAATCAATCTTTATTTATTTTCTGGTGTAATAATGGCTGAACCAATTATTTTTACTGACAGTGCCGCTAAAAAGGTAGGAACACTAATATCTGAGGAAGGAAATGATAACTTAAAGCTTAGAGTCTATATTTCTGGTGGAGGATGTTCAGGATTTCAATATGGTTTTACTTTTGATGAGGAAGTCAATGAGGATGATACTCAAGTTGAAAATGATGGTGTAACCGTTTTAATTGATTCAATGAGTATTCAATATTTGACTGGTGCTGAAATTGATTATAAAGAAGATGTTACAGGGGCACAGTTTGTGATTAGAAACCCAAATGCAAGCACAACTTGTGGTTGTGGATCTTCTTTTTCCACATAATAAAACTAAATTCAAGCAGGGTAAATTCCACCAAGGATAACAGGAGATTTTGCTCCCGTAACTTCTATCAGATTGCCTGTGAGGTTTTTGATAGTTTGCCTGGCAAGCCATGCGAAAGCCATAGCTTCTACATGATCTGGGTTAATGCCGAATTCGGCAGTTGAAGATACGGGATGGAGTAACTTCTGTTTAATACACTGTATTAAATATACGTTATGAACACCACCTCCGCAAATTAAGGTTTGATTGGTAGAAGGAGCATGTTCTTGAATTGCCTCGACAATTGTATCCGCAGTTAACTGACAAAGACTAGCTTGAATATCTTTTTCGCTACAATCTGGAAAATGGTTGGTTTTATCTATTAGCCAAGTAGAGGAAAAATATTCTTTTCCAGTGCTTTTAGGTGGTGTTAGTTTGAAATAAGGGTCTTGTTTTAAATGTTCGACTAACTTAAGATTCGCCTTTCCTGATTTCGCCCAGTCACCTTTCTTATCATAAGGGGTGTTTAAATTCTTTTGAATCCAGTAGTCCATTAGTGTATTGCCTGGACCAATATCAAAGCCTATTGTTTTTTTGTCGGATAAATAAGTCATATTGGCAATTCCTCCAATATTAATAACACAAATTTTTTGTTTATTTAGATTAAATAGTCGAGAAAAAAATGCTTGATGAAAGGCTGGAACAAGTGGTGCGCCTTGTCCGTCAGCAGCAATATCTCTTCTGCGAAAATCTGCAATTGTTGTAATGCCAGTTTTTTCAGCAATTATGTTAGGGTCGCCTATTTGTAGAGAAAATGCTGAAGGGAGGTCGGGTGCATGATAAATTGTTTGTCCGTGACTACCTATTGCGGTAATTTCTGTATTGGAAATACCTGTTTTTTTGAGTAGCTCATTAGTGGTTTGGGCAAACAGATGGCCAAGCTTTGTGTCGGTAGAGCCATATTCTTTTAGTTGTACAGGGTTATCAGGGCTAGATAATTGCTGAATCTTTTTTTTTAATGAATCTGAGAAAGGAAGATATTCAAAAGCTAAAGATTCAATTTGATTTTCGCAAAACTTAACTAAACTTGCATCAATACCATCAAGGCTTGTTCCTGACATCAAGCCGATGTATAGTTCAGACATTTTTAATTAGTTGCTCTGTGCAAGCAAGGTAATGGCAATCGTTTTGTTTAGCTGGGCGATATATGGTTGAGTTTGTTGTTTAAATTTAGCTAAAAGTGCCTTTTTAACAGGCCTTGCATGAGGGAGATCAACTGTTAATGGGTTTTTGTGTGAACCATTGACAAGAAATTCATAATGTAAATGGGAACCCGTTGCTAAACCTGATTTACCAACATAGCCTATTGTTTGTCCTTGATTAACATAGGATCCAACTTTTTGTCCTTTTCTGTATTTGGATAAATGGGCATAAAGAGTGCTATACTTTTTACCGTGCTGGACTATTATAACTCTGCCATAACCCCGTTTTTTACCTCTAAAAATAATTTTTCCATCACCTGTCGTATTAATGACTGTTCCTGTTTTGGCTGCATAATCAACACCTTTGTGTGCTCGTATTTTGTTTAAAATAGGGTGTTTTCTTTTTAAATTAAAATGAGAGCTAATGCGGGCAAAATTGACGGGTGTTCGTAAAAAAGCTTTTCGCATGCTTTTCCCTTCAGGTGTAAAATATCCTACCTTTCCTTCATCATTTTCAAATCTTACAGCAGTGAATGGTTGTCCTTGATTAATAAATTCTGCGGAAAGAATATTGCCAGTACCAATCTCTTTTCCTCCTACAAATAGCTTTTCATATACAACAGTAATTTTGTCATTTTTTCGTAAGTTAAGTGCGAAATCAATATCCCAGCCAAAAATATCAGATAACTGCATGATAAGTTTATCAGTGAATCCTGCTTCTTTTCCATCAACAAATAAAGATGATTTAATTGTTGTTTGAATGCTGGTTATTCTTTTTTCAATTGGTTCGCTAACAACTTCGATAGAAAATGTATTATTAGAGCGGGTGGCCGTAATTAGATTTATAGAGCTTTTTTTGTAAATAAGTTCTTGAAGTTTATTATCAGAATCAATGTGGACAATTATTTCCTTGTTTGGAAAGATTGATTCAAATTGTTTTTTGTTTCCCTGTGCTTTGATAAGATTAAGTAAATCAATCTTTTTTAGTTTAAGTTTGGAAAAAATTATAGAGAGGCTTTCTCCTTTTTTAATCGTATGAGTTAATGTTTTAAATTTCGGTTTGCTGGGTGTTAGAGAGATTGGTGGTGCTATGGTAGGTGCAGGATTTATAGATGTAATTGTAGGGTTGTTAATAGAAACTGAAGTATAAGTTGATTGAATAGCCGGTATAGTTAGAGGGGTGGTGTTGGGTTTTGAGTCTAAGTTTTCAGGTATGATAAGAGCATAACTTGCTGTAGCAGCAATAGCTGTACTGATGCCTAAAAATAACGATTTGTATATTTTATTCTTCACGAGACTTATACCCTAGGTATGTAGTTATTTTACTCAATAATGAGTAATTAAAAGAGACAAAAATTCTAACCATTATAAGCTATATAAAAATATTTTTCTGTAGATTTGATCTAGCAATGGAAAATAAAAAAGTAAATATATACAGAAATTAGCTTTGTTTGCCTTTTAGTAATGGTTTTAGGGGGGTTAAAGTCTGGGTTTGAGTGCAATATTTATTTATAGAATTATTGTTTTATTATTTTTTATTGAAGTTTAGATGGGTTTCTCTATGTTAATGTTGAGTTGTTGATAACTAGATGTGTAGAAACTTTATGCTTTTGGGGGTAATAAACTTATAATAAAAACAATTTATTTTAATTTTGGAGATAGAAATTGCTAGAAGACATGCTAGGTCAGCTTAGGCGCGGAGTTGATGAGATTTTAGTAGAGTCTGAGTTTGTTGCGAGGCTTGAGGAAAATAGGCCGTTAAGAATAAAGGCAGGCTTTGACCCTACGGCACCGGATTTGCACTTAGGTCATACTGTGCTTATAAATAAATTGAGACAATTTCAAGATTTTGGGCATGAAATTCAATTTTTAATTGGTGATTTTACTGGGATGATAGGAGATCCGACGGGTAAAAATATAACACGAAAGCCTTTGTCAAAAGAAGATGTGTTAGAAAATGCAAAGACTTATCAGGAGCAAGTTTTTAAAATCCTAGATCCTGATAAAACTCAAGTGGTATTTAATT
>CBDCZQ010000006.1:2200000-3267511 GCA_965224575.1 Methylococcales bacterium
AACCCAAGGTTTCCTGCGCAACGCTAATCGACGCAGGGTTAGTCGGGACCTAAGGCGAGGCCGAAAGGCGTAGTCGATGGAAAACAGGTTAATATTCCTGTACTTGTTATAACTGCGATGGGGTGACGGAGAAGGCTAGATCGGCATACGGTTGGATGTGTATGTTTAAGCATGTAGGGAGAGTATTTAGGTAAATCCGGATACTTGCTAATCCTGAGGTGTGATGACGAGGAGTAACCCTTGTGGTGAAACGAAGTGATTGATGCCCTGCTTCCAAGAAAAACCTCTAAGCTCTAGGTTATAACGACCCGTACCCCAAACCAACACAGGTGGGTGGGATGAGAATTCTAAGGCGCTTGAGAGAACTCGGCTGAAGGAACTAGGCAAAATGGTACCGTAACTTCGGGAGAAGGTACACCCTTGGTATGTGAAGCGACTTGCTCGCGGAGCAGAAGAGGGTAGCATTAAATTGGTGGCTGCGACTGTTTAGCAAAAACATAGCACTCTGCAAACACGAAAGTGGACGTATAGGGTGTGACGCCTGCCCGGTGCTGGAAGGTTAATTGATGGGGTTATCTTCGGAGAAGCTCTTGATCGAAGCCCCAGTAAACGGCGGCCGTAACTATAACGGTCCTAAGGTAGCGAAATTCCTTGTCGGGTAAGTTCCGACCTGCACGAATGGCGTAACGATGGCCACACTGTCTCCAGCCGAGACTCAGTGAAATTGAAATTGCGGTGAAGATGCCGTATACCCGCGGCTAGACGGAAAGACCCCGTGCACCTTTACTATAGCTTTACACTGGACTTTGAACCTATTTGTGTAGGATAGGTGGGAGACATTGAAGCGGTATCGCCAGATATTGTGGAGTCACCCTTGAAATACCACCCTGGTATGTTTGAAGTTCTAACCTAGGCCCGTTATCCGGGTTGGGGACAGTGTATGGTGGGTAGTTTGACTGGGGCGGTCTCCTCCCAAAGAGTAACGGAGGAGCACGAAGGTACCCTAATCCTGGTCGGAAATCAGGAGTTTAGTGCAATGGCATAAGGGTGCTTGACTGCGAGACGGACATGTCGAGCAGGTACGAAAGTAGGTCATAGTGATCCGGTGGTTCTGAATGGAAGGGCCATCGCTCAACGGATAAAAGGTACGCCGGGGATAACAGGCTGATACCGCCCAAGAGTTCATATCGACGGCGGTGTTTGGCACCTCGATGTCGGCTCATCACATCCTGGGGCTGAAGCAGGTCCCAAGGGTATGGCTGTTCGCCATTTAAAGTGGTACGCGAGCTGGGTTCAGAACGTCGTGAGACAGTTCGGTCCCTATCTGCCGTGGGCGTTTGAGATTTGAGGGAAGCTGCTTCTAGTACGAGAGGACCGAAGTGGACGAACCCCTGGTGTTCCGGTTGTCATGCCAATGGCATTGCCGGGTAGCTACGTTCGGACAGGATAACCGCTGAAAGCATCTAAGCGGGAAGCCCCTCCCAAGATGAGATCTCACTGGAACTTTAAGTTCCCTGAAGGGCCCTTGGAGACTACAAGGTTGATAGGCAAGGTGTGGAAGCGCAGTAATGTGTGAAGCTAACTTGTACTAATTGCCCGTGAGGCTTGACCATATAACACCCAATCGGTTTGAAAGAAGATTGGATGTTAGAGTAAGTTAAGAAAAAAACTTAACACAGCAAAGACATTACGCTTGAAAACTGAGAGAGAATATATATAACAAACAAGGTTACAGATTTCCGGATTTAGGGAAAAGTAAATAGAAGGCTAGATAGGATATATATAGCTAGTCAGGCTAGGACTAGGAACCTAAATCAATCGTTGGAAGAAATCAAAATCTCAACCAACGGCACCAGTTTGCTTGGTGAACATAGCGAGCGTGAACCACCCGATCCCATCCCGAACTCGGAAGTGAAACCGCTTAGCGCCGATGATAGTGTGGCAGGTTGCCATGTGAAAGTAGGGAATTGCCAGGCTTTTATTTAAAAAACCCAAGGTCTTTGACTTTGGGTTTTTTTTTGCTTGAGGGAAGTATCCTTTTTTATAACCAAAAAATTAACCAGACTAGCTGGTTATTTGGTTGTAGTTAGAGTTTCAACTTAGCGATTAATTGGCTGATATATAGGTTTACTATATTTAAACTTCAGTTCCGTATTGTGATTTAATGATAGTGATGTCGGAGTATAAGAATAATGGGGCTTTTCTTTATATATGTCCCAAGTTTTGTATCAAGCACTATGTCAAGTATAGTATTAAGCAATTCTCTGCTTATATGAAAATAAGGTTTTAATAATGCTTAAAGGTAAATCAAAAAAATCCTATAAAGAGTTGTTAATCACTTTAGGACCAGCAATTTTATTAACAATTGCTGGTTTTTGGGTGGCTTATCAATTTGTTTCACCTCCTCCTCCAAAAAAAATAGTGATTACTACTGGCTCAGATACAGGTACTTACTATAAATTGGCACAACAATATCGTACCGCTCTAGCTAAAGAAGGTATTGAGCTGGAAATTCTCAACTCTTCTGGTTCAAAAGAAAATATCAAACGTTTATTAGATAAACAAGCTGACGTTGCTTTTATTCAGGGAGGAACAGGTAATGATGAAGGTTCATTACAATCATTAGGCAGTTTATATTATGAGCCGCTCTGGATCTTTCTTAGAAAAGACATTGATGTCGAAAAAATAACAGACTTATCTGGTTTGCGTATAGCCATCGGACAAGAAGGAAGTGGAACGCGTGTTTTATCAACAAAGTTACTGAATTTAAACCATATTAATGAACGATCTGCTCAGTTACTACCGCTCTCTTCTAGCGATGCTGCAACGGCACTAGCTATGGCTAAATGTGACGCAGCGATGATGGTTGCATCTAGTGATTCGGAAATAGTTCAGCAACTTCTTCATAATGAAAAAGTTAAACTATTAGAATTAACACGTGCTGATGCCTATACACGCCTATTCCCCTATTTGTCTAAAATAACTTTGTCTGAAGGAATTGTTGACTTGGAAAAGAACTTTCCATCACGGTCTATTAATCTTCTAGCACCTAGTGCTAATTTAGTGGTTAATAAAGATTTTAATTCTGCTTTAATTGTTTTGCTATTAAGAGCTGCTGATTTAATTCACAATGATAAAAGTCTCTTTTCGGCAGAGGGTGACTTTCCCTCAGTGAACTCTACAGCTTATCCTATTAATGAAGTCGCAGAACGGTTCCATACCGTTGGGCCTCCATTTTTAATGCGCTATCTTCCTTTTTGGCCTGCAGTTTTTATTGATCGAATGATTGTAATGTTAGTGCCACTTTTAGCCTTACTTTTACCTCTGGGTAAAATAATGCCACCTCTTTATCGCTGGCGTATTCGCTCAAAAATTTACCGCTGGTACAAAGAACTTCAGGAAGTGGATGATGCGATACATCAGCAACAACTGTCTTCTCAACAAGTTGAAAGTCTAAACAAGGATTTAATCCAGATTGAAAATGAAGTGAATAAGGTTAAAACACCATTGTCTTATGCAGACCAAGTTTATAATTTATTGTTACATATTGATTTGGTGAAAAAGAAATTAAATGCTTAAGTCAGTTAATTATTTTTTTATTAACGCATGACATAAAGTAAATAGATGGATCAGTTAAATAAACAACAAAATCCGGATCAGTTGCATGGAGTGACTTTGAAAATGATCGTTACAGCATTAGTTGATGAATATGGATGGGAGCAGCTTGGTCAGCGCATAAAAATCAATTGTTTTATAAGCAACCCTAGCATTAACTCTAGTCTAAAGTTTTTGCGTAAGACTTTATGGGCAAGAGAAAAGGTTGAAGCACTTTATCTGCGCCTTCAATGGCAAAATAGTGTGAAACGTAAAGACCCTTAGTTTTATGGAATATGTTAATCAGAATACTAGAGGAAAAAGGATTGATAGACAATTTTCAGTTGCCCCGATGCTGGATTGGACAGACCAACATTGCCGTTATTTTCATAGTCTTTTAACCAGTAAAGCATGGCTATATACAGAAATGGTCACAACAGGCGCAATTCTACACGGTGATAAACAACGTTTTTTAACAGAGAATAAAGCAGAAAATCCAATTTCTTATCAATTAGGGGGAAGTAACCCTATTGATTTAGCTCGTTGTGCTCAAATGATTGAGGATGCTGGTTATAATGAAGTTAATCTGAATATTGGATGTCCTAGTGATAGAGTTCAAAGTGGGCGTTTTGGAGCTTGTTTAATGGCAGAACCTGATTTAGTTGCTGACTGTGTACAGGCAATGCAACGGCTTGTTTCAATTCCCGTGACAGTAAAATCTAGGATTGGTATCGACGATAATGATTCATATCAAGAATTGACTAATTTTATTTCAACAGTCGCTACTGCTGGATGCAACACTTTCATTATTCATGCAAGAAAAGCCTGGCTGAAAGGTTTATCGCCTAAACAAAATAGAGAGATACCACCATTACGATATGATGTGGTTTATCAAATAAAAAATGATTTTCCTGAATTAAATATTATTTTAAATGGCGGAGTAACTTCATTGAATAGTTCTAAAACTATTCTGAAGTATGTTGATGGAGTAATGATGGGAAGAGAAGCTTACCATAACCCTTATTTGCTGGCAGAGGTTGATACTCAATTATTTGCTGAGTCAAAACCAATCAAAACACGGCAACAAGTTGTTTTAGAATTAATCCCTTATATTCAACAATATTTGCTAGAAGGTGGACGTTTACATAGTATAACAAGACATATTTTAGGGCTTTTTCATGGCGTTTCTGGTGCTAGAAAATGGCGTAGAATTTTAAGTGAAAAAGCTTCAAAGCAAGATGCTGATGAGGCAGTGTTGTTAGAAGCATTAAACAGTATAGGCCTGTGATATACTGAGCCGCTATTTTTATAAAAAGAGATGTAACAATGGATGAACTTTTTTCCAAAATTATTACAGAAATTGGTGAAGATGTAACACGCGAAGGATTAGTCGATACACCTATGCGGGCAGCTAAAGCTTTTAAGTTTTTAAATAACGGTTATGAGAAAACACTGGATGAAGTTTTGAATGGTGCAATTTTTGAAGCTGATACGGAAGACATGGTTATCGTAAAAGATATTGAATTATATTCTTTGTGCGAACATCATTTATTACCTTTTCTCGGTAAATGTCATATTGCTTACATTCCAGATGGTAAAGTAGTAGGACTATCAAAATTGGCTCGTATAGTTGATATGTATGCAAGACGCTTACAAATTCAAGAAAAATTAACCAAGCAGATAGCCGATGCGGTTGAAATATCTATAGGTGCTAAAGGTGTTGCAGTTGTGGTAGAAGCTAAACATTTATGTATGATGATGCGTGGGGTTGAAAAACAAAATTCAGTGATGACAACGTCTGTTATGACGGGTATTTTTAGAGAAGACAGAAGTACCCGGATGGAGTTTTTAAACCTTATTAATAGAAATTCTAAATAATCATGACGCGTGAAAACGCAAAATCAAAAAAAATAGGTGTTTTGCTGGTTAACTTGGGTTCGCCAAGTGCACCGACCACTTTTGCAGTTAGACGATTTCTCAAGGAATTTCTATGGGATCCTCGTGTAGTTAATATTCCTCGGTTCCTTTGGTGGGTTATTCTACATTTTCTGGTTTTACCTTTCCGGCCATTAAAAGCAAAAAAAGCGTATCAAAAAATCTGGCAGGAAAAAGGCTCTCCTCTCATTTTTTTAACGGAACAATTAGTAGATAAAGTGAATAGTCAATTTAAAAATACAGACTATTCAATTGATTGTGTCATGCGCTATGGTAAACCATCTATTCGTCAACAATTATCCACGTATAGAAAAAATAAAATTGAGGAATTGGTTGTTATCCCTCTTTATCCTCAGTATTCTACTACAACGACAGCCTCAGTTTATGATGAAGTCATCAAGTACGTGATGGAGTGGTGGGCAATTCCTTCGATACGATTGATTAGTGAATACCATCAACATCCTCTATATATTGAAGCAATTGCAGATTCTATAAAACAATTTTGGTCAAATAACGGTAGAAATGAGCTGTTATTGATTTCTTTTCATGGTTTGCCAGAAAAGTTGACAGAATGGGGTGATCCTTATTCTCATCAGTGTCATCAGACGGCAGAATTAATAGCAAAGAAATTATTATTGTCTGACGAGCAATGGAAAATTGTTTTTCAGTCACGATTTGGTAAGACTAAATGGTTACAACCCTATTGTATTGAGATGTTGCAAGCATTACCTAAACAAGGTGTTAAAAATGTAGATATAGTTTGTCCTGGTTTTGCGGTTGATTGTCTGGAAACGCTGGAAGAAATTGAACTTGAAAATAAAAAGTTTTTTTTACAAGCTGGCGGCCAATCTTATTATTATATTCCAGCACTCAATGACTCTAAAAAACATGTTGAGTTAATGGTTGAATTAATCAGAAGAGATAAGCAATATGAGAGGATATGAAAAAGATTGCGCATTTTGTCGATTGATGCGTAGCCTAGCTTTTACGGGTGTTGGTATGGGGCTTGGTAGTGGGTCTGCTTATTTATTAGGTGCAAATAAACAAGATATTATGATGTCTGGTATTGTCGTTTCTGCAATCATTGTCTTTGGGATGTTAGATAGAAAAAAACAAAAATAACGATTAGAGAGGTAAGGATGAAACAGAATATTTTACAAAGCTGGAAAGATAGTTGGCCAATTGTAAGATCAACAAAACCTTTACCGATAGACAAAGGTGTATTAGATCAAGCTGCATTTGATAGCATTGAAGTAGATGAATTATTTGATGCTGTTAATCATGCAAGTACACTGGTCGGGCAATCAGTTCTCTATCGCTCCTTGGCTCAACCATCTGATTCTCTACATGAAATTAATGCTAAACAGGCTGCAGTTAAAGAAATACAAGAAAGTAGTGCAATTAAAGAAAACCTAGAAAAGATTGTAGCAAGCTCGGTTGAGGAAGAAGAGTCTTTATATTTATTACTTTTTGGTGAGTTTCTAGGCTCTATGGGAACAGCTAGAAGCGAACATCAGATAGAAGGCTATGGCTATCGGCCATACCGTAGTGGCACACGTTTTATGCAGAATCTTGTTGAATCTATTTATTCATCAGAATCGCCATCAAGTTCGTATCTTAAAGATATATTTACTAAAATAAATACTTTTTCTGAAAGCCGAGTTTATTCATTAATGGTCGGGCCAGTTTATAACACGGAAAAAGGGCTTAAAAGTAAAGAAGAACGAAAAGGCTCTTTTGTACCAGCAACTATTTTTAAACCTCATATTTTCAAACCTTTATTAATAACTTTGGTAGTGGTATTGGTATGGGGGGCTGTCCAGTTTCTTCCTGATGGAATGGCAGGGAGTTCTAGAGGAAGTATTGCTATTTGGGGGATGTTTTTAGCTCCTTTACTATTGATATATTTTCCTGTTGTAGGTTCCTACGATAGAGATAATTGTATTATTCCATTACGTGATGAATTTAAAAAATCAAAAGAATTGGGTGATGCACTAGATGCTTTGGGGCAATTGGATGAATTATTAGCCTACATTAAGTTTGCTGAGGAATATGGCAGTGCTACTGTTTTACCTACAATGATCAAAAGTGAATTTCACCGTATTAATTTAACAGGTGCAAAAAACCCTATTTTAGGTAAGAAAAATGAAAGTTATGTGGCAAACGATTTTTCTTTAGAAAAAGAAAAGCTAGTTTTTATAACTGGACCTAATAGTGGTGGCAAAACAGCTTTTTGTAAAACAATTACCCAGATTCAATTATTAGCACAAGTGGGGTGTTACGTTACTGCAAAGTCTGCAAAATTGAGCGTGGCCGATAGTATTTTTTATCAAGCGCCTGAAATTAGTCAGCTTGACGATGGAGAAGGGCGGTTTGGTACAGAGTTAAAACGCACTAAAGATATTTTTTTGAACAGCTCTGCAAAAAGCTTAATTGTACTTGATGAACTTTCCGAAGGTACAACTTTTGAAGAAAAGATGGAGTCATCCACAAATGTTTTAGATGGTTTTTATCGAAAAGGAAATAATACTATATTAATTACTCATAATCATCAATTAGTGGATGTATTTATGGATAAAGGGGAAGGTATTGCAAAACAGGTTGAATTTGCAAATGAGCAGCCAACATACAAATTGGTGAAAGGAATTTCAAGGGTGAGTCATGCAGATAGAGTTGCTAAAAAAATTGGTTTTTCTAAAGAAGATATAGAGGATTATCTGACCAATTCAAAAAAATCGTAAGCTTCTGAATAATTTAATATCAAGGGTACAAAATGAAAATAGGCACAGCACTTACTCCAAATGCTACAAAAGCTTTACTTCTTGGTAGTGGAGAATTAGGAAAAGAAATCGCTATTTCTCTGCAACGGTATGGTGTTGAAGTAATAGCTGTAGATAGATACCCAAATGCACCTGCACAACACATCGCACAGCGTAGCCATGTGATTGATATGACAAACGTAGATGCAGTAAAAAAATTAATTGCTGTTGAAAAACCTGATTATATTATTCCAGAAATTGAAGCCATTGCTACCGAAGCATTGGCAGAAATTGAGGCTGAAGGTTTGTCAAAAGTTGTTCCTAATGCTAGAGCAGTACAACTAACGATGAATCGTGAAGGTATCCGTACAATGGCGGCTGAAAAGGTAGGTGTACCAACGTCGAGTTATGCGTTTGCAGAAACGTTTAAACAATTAAAAGAAGCTGCCGATAACATTACCGGTTATCCCTGTTTTATTAAGCCAACGATGTCATCATCTGGTAAAGGGCAGTCTATGGTTACATCGGCAGATCAATTAGAAAAGGCATGGGAGTATGCAAAAGCAGGTGGGAGAACGGATACAGGTAAAGTAATTATTGAAGGGGCCATTAATTTTGATTATGAGATCACACTTTTAACAGTTCGTGCTTTAGATAAAGAAGGAAAGGCCGATACCTATTTTTGTGAGCCAATAGGACATTTACAGCAAGATGGAGATTATAGAGAAAGTTGGCAACCACAAGAAATGACTCCAATGGCATTACAAAATGCCCAAGAAATTGCGTTGGCAGTGACCAACGAAATTGGTGGCTTGGGACTGTTTGGAGTAGAGTTATTTATAAAAGGAGATGAGGTCTGGTTCAGTGAAGTTAGCCCTAGACCACATGATACAGGCATGGTCACCATGGTTACGCAAAGACAAACAGAATTTGATTTGCATGCAAGAGCTATTTTAGGCTTACCTGTTTGTACTACGCTAGATAAAATAGGTGCAAGTGCGGTTATTCTTGGCGGAATCAATGCAAAGAATATTGAATATACAGGGCTAGATAAAGCGTTGGAAGACACAGATGTTGATGTTAGATTGTTTGCAAAACCAGAAGCCTATATAACTAGACGAATGGGCGTAGCGGTTGCAACCTCAAAAAAGAATGTAAAAGAGGCAAGAGCCAAAGCAGTTAAAGCGGCTAGCCTAATATATGTAAAAGGATAATATAGATGAAAAAAATTGGGTTAATATTGATTGTAGCAATGTATTCAGGCTATGCCTGTGCAGATATTTATAGACATATTAGCCCTGATGGTAGTGTTTATTACACTGACAAACCAAAAAAAGGACTGAGTTATAAACGAATTACACGATCAAACCCCAAGTCAAAGTTTAACTCAAAACTTGTAATAAAAAAGAATCCTTATAGGAATCTTAACAAGAACAAAAAAAAATACTCTCCTCTCATTGCTAAAGCGGCAGCAAAATATAAAATTGATGACAAATTAATTCATGCGGTTATTCGAACTGAGTCAGCTTATAATGTAAAGGCTATTTCCTCTGCTGGAGCAGTAGGACTCATGCAATTAATGCCAGCGACAGCAGCGCGTTATGGTGTTAATGATCGTACCAATGCCAAGCAAAATATTGATGGTGGAACTCGCTATTTAAAAGATTTAATGAAGATGTTTAAATCTAACCTCAGTTTGGTTCTTGCTAGTTATAATGCCGGCGAAGGAGCTGTCAAAAGATATAATAATTCAATTCCCCCATACCCCGAAACTCAAAATTATGTGCGTAAGGTTTTAAAACTTTATAACAAACCTAATGCGTTAACATATTATGCTAAACCTGAAGCAGGTTCTGTTCCTTTAAGGAATAAAGAATCTGTTGGTAGCTAATGCTTTAGCGAGTTTTGTTAAGAATAGAATGGATAAAAAATTAAATTCTCTCCAAATCAGATGTAGTGAGTTCTTACATTGTCTGAGTATTAAAAGAAGTATCTAACAAAAAAACATATAAAAAATATAGACTTGTAAACTAAAAAATACAGACTATTCTTCCTAAGATAGATCCATTATCTAATTCATTTTATCTTAGGGAGCTGTATGATGTTGATTAATCAACAAACTATATTAATATCTTTTCGAACTCTTTTATTGACCATACTATTTATGATGGCTCAAGGAGTTTATGCGGTAGATGTGTTGGTGAATATGACTGATTCACCAGACCCTGCTACGCGCGGTGGTAAAATTACCTATACCATTGTTACCCAAGATCAAACCAATGATATTGCTCCAAATGTTAGTCTGAGTTTCCCCCTTCCTGCAACAACAACTTATGTGTCTGATGACAGTGCGCAGTGTAATCATGATGGTGGTACACCAGGAATAGTCAATTGTGCTTTCGGTAATTTACAGGGGACTGCAACTGGAGCTGGTGATGTTAAAACCGTGAAGGTGATCATTAAAACAACATCAGCAACCCCTGCCGTTATCAGTAATATTGTAGCGACTTCATCTACTACGGGTGATACTAACAACGGCAATAATAGTAATACTCCTCAAAATACTACGATTGATGATGGAGCAGACCTTACTACAACTTTATTAGCTCTTCCTGATCCTTCTGTTATTGCCGCTGGAGATGTAAATTATACCGCCGTATTAACTAATAATGGCCCAAATACAGCACAAAATATTAGTGTTGTATTTCAGCTATCACTTAATATGACTTATGTGACAAACTCTGCCAATGGAACAGGTTGGTCATGTAGTTATAATAGTGGGAATAGACAGCTTACATGTACTGGATCAGGATTGAATAATGGTGTTAGCGCCAACCCAATTACTTTTAAAGGAAAAGTAACAGGTGCTCAAACTGGAAATTTAGCAACAACAGCAACTGTTTCTACTTCTACAAGTGATCCAGAGCCAAATAATGATGTTGTCATTAATAATGTTAATGTTACCGAAGGAACAGATGTTTCCGTGACCATTTCTGCAAACCCAGTGGCTGTAATAGAAAATCAGACAACAATTGTTACACTTAAACCTCGGAACCTTGGTCTTTTTGATGCAACAAATGTAGTTGTAAATTATACCGCACCTCCAGGGTTTACTTATCAAACGCCACCCGCTGATGATGGATGGGCTTGTGTTATAGATGGTGGAGATGCTCAAACCTATCATTGTTCTCGAGGAACTTATATTGTCGGTGCAACTAAAAATATAACCTTCACCTTAAATGCACCGGCTTATTCTGCTGGTAACAAATTAAATACAGCAACAATTAGCACAACAACTGCTGAAGCAGTAGAAAGATTAACAAATAACGCTGCATCCTTAAATATGACATTAGAGCAGGATGGGGTTGATTTAAGAATTAGTAAAATAAAAACACCAACGCCTGTGGCTCAAGGGACTAATATGGTGAGCACCATTAAAGTGACGAATGATGGGCCGCTAAATGCTAGTTCTGGCACTATTACCATTAATGATCTATTAGATATTGCAAATGTCACTTATGTTTCTGGTACGGGGACAAACTGGACATGTGATGATTTTGCAATAACAACACCTAATGTTGTGTGTACATACAATGCGGTACTAAATAATGGAAATACGACGCCAGCTTTGACGATTACAACTACAGCGACAGGAATAGGGTCTATTTCTAATACTGCTATGGTTAGCTATAGTGGTGCTCCTGGTGATTATGATAGTAGTAATAATTCAACAGGTGCTGTTGGTGTGACGTCTACTAATAGTGGAACTAATTCAGCTGATTTAGTCGTCACTAAGGCTGTTAATGCCGATAATTCTGATGGGGATACAACTACTTTAGCTATTGATGAAAATAGTATGACTTATACTATTAATATCAAAAATAACGGGCCGAGTGATGTAACAGGTATCACCATGACGGATGCTATTCCTAATTATGTAAATAATAGTAGCGGAGAAACTGGAATTGTTTTTAATGCTCCAGGTTATAGTTGTAACTCTTCTGGTAAGAATGTGACTTGTACGCAATTAGGAACTTTATCGAATACAGCTACAGATACGATTGAAATTATAGTTACACGTCCACTGCTAGATGGAACAAATGTTAGAAATATAGTCTCAGCTTTTTCAAGTGCTCAAGGTGATCTAAGCCGAACTAACAATACAAATTTTATAGATGTTAATATTGCTCCGGTGGCAGATTTATTCATTCAAAGCAAGGTAGTAACACCAACTGACGTTAAATCAGGTACTGAGGCAACCTATCTCATTACCATAAAAAATAATGGTCCATCAACAGCGCAAAATGTGGCGGTTACTGATATATTTGATATTCCTGTTGGTGATGCTGGATTTACTTTTATTTCAGTTAATGCGCCTAATAGTAGTTCATGTAATGGGTTAACAGGTGGTCAATCCTATGTTAAAACAGACACGCCGACTCTAACCTGTAACTGGGCAAGTATCCCAAGTGGCAGTACTCGCACAATTTCCATGATAATTCGTCCTAATTTTCAAACAGGATCACCTGATGGAAGAATATTTAAAAATACGGTAAGTGGAATAACGACAACTCATGAAAGCGATTTAACTAACAATAGTAAAGGTCCTATTCTATTAACGGTTAACAAAGATTTAATTGATTTGGTGATTAACAATAATGACCAAAGTGCCGGACTTGGGCCTGACCCACTGGGGCATGATCCAGCAAATGGTGGAGATAACGCTAATAATGATGTGATATTTGATTTGGATTATGTCAATCGAGGCCCTTCTTATGCTACCGGAGTTAATATAAAATATTTCGTTACGCCAAAAGATGGAAAGACCGTTAAATTTATGTGTGATGAGGCGGCTAGTACTGATGCGTGTAATACAAGTGTAGATAAATGTACTGTTTCAAATGGCAGTAATCCTATTACTGGTAATGCGGCAGGTACAGCTACTTTGACCTTAAGTTGCTCAATGCCAGATATGGTTGCTAATAGCAGTTTGCATTTTCATAGATATTTAACCTTTAGGGTAATTTCAATACCAGATGGTTTGGGTGATACACATGCTACCAATGCATTAATTTCTGCAAATGAAAATGAAACAATACTGTTGAATAATGCAGAGCCAGATGATGTTACAGTCCGTGCTAAAGTTGACTTGCAGCTGACTAAAGTTTCATCCAAAGCCAATGTTAAAGTAACAGAACCTTTTGACTGGATAATAACAGTGACAAATAATGGTCCTGCTTCAAGTTTTCAAGCTGACTTATCCGATAGTTTACCCGCTAATATGGATTTTTATGGGGCGACACCAACATGGGTTAATGCAACTGATACAACTAATGGAAATTGTAGTGTTAGTGGGAAAGATTTGGCTTGTGATTTTGGTACAAATGGAGCAATAAGTAATGCTGCCAGTGTGGTAGTGACCGTACCCGTTATGGTTACACATTTTATTAACCCAACTGAACAAAATTGTGCCAGTGCAACAACTAATAATTCAGGTGTGGATCCAAACCCAAATAATAATACTAATATTTGTGGCACAGTTGCTGTAACCAATTCATTTTTTCCATCGGATTTTGGTGATGCTCCTGATACCGGAATAGGCACAGCAACAGTTAATTATCAGACTCAATTGACTGATTCAGGCCCTAGGCATTTATTAGACTTAGTTAATCCTGGACAAATATATCTTGGAGGGTGCGTAGATGCAGATAATGGAACTTTGCAAAATACTAACGCTGATCAAGATGATATAACGGCCAATGCAGGAGAAACAATCGGAAGCTGTACCAGTGGAGATGATGAAAATGGAGTCGTTGTTCCAACTTTAATCGCAAATCAAACTGCTACATTGCAAATTGAAATAGGTGGTAATACCTGTCAACTAGATGGCTGGATTGATTACAATGCGGATGGTGATTTTACAGATACAGATGAGCAAATTTTTTCTAATAAAACTTTAAACCCAGGCTCTCACAGTGAAAATATAGTAGTACCAGCCAATCTTGCAGTGGGTAATAGTTATGCACGTTTTCGTTGTAGTGATGTGGGTGGACTAGCGCCAACCGGACATATAACAGGAGGTGAAGTAGAAGATTATCTTATTTCTTTACAACCCGATAGTTCTATCACAGCAACAGCGGTGGATTATGGTGATGCACCTGATACAGGAATAGGGACGTTAACAGGAAATTACCAAACCTTACCAAATGATAACGGAGCAAGCCATATATTAGGTATTGCAAATGCACCTTACTTAGGTTCTTGTGTTGATTCAGATGCCAATACAGCGCAAAATTTTGCAGCAACAGCTGATGATTTTGGCCCAGCAGCAGGAGTAACACCTACTGTTACAACCGGAATCTGTAGCGGTGCGGATGATGAGGACGGCGTGATTTTAAATAGTGAACTAAAACAAGCAACTCCAGCATCTATTTCAGTAACAGCCAGTGCAGGAACAAATGCCTGTATATTAAATGCCTGGATTGATTATAATCAAGATGGTGTTTTTAATAACAGTAATGAAAAAATTGCTAATAATCAAACAATTGATTCTGGTGCGACAGCCACTTTAACGCCGACAATTCCAGCCAATTCACTTGCTGGTATTACTTATGCTCGTTTCCGTTGTGCTTCCTCAGGAGGCTTAAACTCAACCGGTGCTGCAGTAGATGGTGAAGTGGAAGATTATCAAGTTTCAATTACACCCAATCTCACACTTGCTAGTACAAAAGTAGATTTTGGTGATGCGCCGGATGTAAATGCAGGCGAAGTTAAGAATGATTACAGTACAACTGAATCCGATAATGGTCCAAGTCATGTAATAGGCTTACCAAATTCTCCCTACCTTGGTTTATGTGTTGATTCTGATGATGGAACTGCACAAAATATGACCGCAGACGGAGATAATGTTGTAGGGTCAACAACAGTTGGCACTTGTGATGTGGATGGGCAGGATGAAGATGGAGTGTCTTTGGTTGGAGGGTTAACACTGGGAGGCCAAACAAATATTAAAATTATAACAGCAGCTGATGGCGCATGTATTTTGAATGGCTGGATTGATTTTAATCAGGACGGGCAATTTTCTGGATCAGAAGAAAAAGTGATATCCAACAAATCACAAAGTGCTGGAACAATTAAAACTTATAAAGTGAACGTACCTAGTTCAGCCAGAGTAGGTCAAACCTATTCTCGTTTTCGTTGTAGTACAGCAAGTGGACTAGGTCCCGTTGGGCCAGCACCTGATGGGGAAGTGGAGGATTATGCTGTAACCATTCATTCTGCAACAGGAATCCCTACTGTGAGTGAGTGGGGTTTAATTGTATTGATGTTGTTGATTTCTTGGTTTGCCTATACGCAACGTTTTTCTGTAAGGCCGACATCCTGATTCAGGCCCTATTGAAACAAGAACTATTTATCCTAAAAAATGTAGTTGAACGTGGATTCAGTAGCTTGTACTAGAAACCGTGAGTCACTGCATTTTTAGATTTAACTTCTTCTGTAAAGGGGGATAAAAGTGAAGAGTAGTAGGTTGGGCTGCCGTCTCTTTGGCAACCCAACAAACGATATGCTAAAAATGTTAGGTTAACGATAGAGCTGTTAGCCTAACCTACAATATTTTTATTTACTTCACTTTTAATCACACCCTCTGTAGCGTCATAACTCTGTGCTAAATTTTGATAACTTATTAAATCCTTAACCCCGAATCCGAAGGTTGATTAGAACAGGTTAAATAATCTGCTGAACCCTATTTTTACTGCTTACCATCGGATAGCACTTTTTGATGTAACAATGGAATGACGATATTGGTTAAATATTGAAAAACCCCACACTGCCTTAAGTTAATAGATTCGTTAAGTGGCGCGCTGGCTTTAGCCTGTTTTATTGTAGGCTAAAACCAGCGCCTAAATCATCTGTTTTTTTAACTTAAATGGCAGTGATGATACAAGTTGGTGATAGATAGTGATTAAGCAGGCTGATGGAAGGCAGGAATAAACTGGCTAACAAAATCTTTATATAAAAATAACCAGATGATTAAAGGTGCAACAGGTGGAAGGACAAGAGCTCCAATTTGGTAGCAGATGGCTATAAGGTCGAATTGCCAGTTCTGTAATATAATATTACCAATTAGATGACTGGGTGTTTGTAAAAATAAAGACTTTAAAAAATCAAAATAGACTCCCCAAAGCTGGACAAGAAGTAGGAGTAAAATACTCAGAACAATGTTCCTTGCCTTTCTTAATAAACTATCAGACGAAGATAAAATTAGGGCTAAACATAAAGGTAATCCATAATAGTATTGTAATGGGTTAATGGGGTAGGGTAATTCTGCAATCATCCCTTTAGGGACTTCACTTTCAGTTAAGGTTGCTTTTACAATGACTTCTATATTGTGACCCGTTTGTTCAAGGCCTAAAACTAAATCACCTAGAGAGTTTTTTAGTAGCAACTCAGTTAAGTAACTAGTTACGATAGTCGAATAGGGTGCTGATACATACCAAAAGTAATAACAGAAAGGTAGCCAAACGAACACCTTGAAAATAAAAGGGGTAAGAGCTTTAGGTTGCATGAGTATCAGTTGTTTGCGAAGAAACAACAGGTAAAGTCCGCATCCACCAGATAAAAATAATCAATATATCTAACATGATTAATGCTTCCCAAATATACAGGTGTGCCCAATCAAAAACTTCTTGATTCCATTGGCCTAGATAAAACAGGGTGATAATCCGCGCTATATTAAGTATTTCAACCGCAAAAAAACCAATCAAAATACCTTTGATTTTAAATTTCCATGTTGTAGGGAAAACCATCATGGCAGAAATAAGAACAATCAAGGCTTCAATACCATTACAACCTGATTCAATAGAAACAGAAAACCCTGACCCCATATGTTGCAGGATAGTACCTGACGAGATAACATTTTGATCAAAAAGATGCACGAACCAGACACTTATTTGCGCAATAAGTTGGGTGAATGGAATAATGAAAAGTTGACGTACCACATTTAACTGCTCCATAGAAAACAGAAATAATTGCACAAAAACAAAATAGATAAAAAATTTAATCATATATTTAAGTTTAGCCTAAATTTCAATTAGTTGTATAGAATTTTAATCACTAAGAGCAGGATAAAATTCATTTTTTTAAAATACTTTGTAACCTTTGGATGATTCATCGGTATAACCCTGTAACTAAGATGAAATTATCGTATGGATATTAATCTAATTTTAAAACGCATTGAAAATGGAGACAGGTCAGCTTTTTCACAAGTGGTTGAGCGCTACCAAAAACCACTTTTTGGGTATTTAGGGAGAATGGGACTAACTCAGAGTTTGGCTGAAGAAATAGCGCAAGACACATTTTTTCGGGCATGGAATCAGCTTGATAAATATAATCCTGCTCGCGCCCAATTTTCCACTTGGCTTTTTATTATTGCTCGTAACCTTGCTTTACATGAGCTTGAACGACCCGTTAATAAATTAGAAATAACAGATAATGACATATTATCAGAGAGTGAGTGTAGAAGAAGTCAACCCGCTGATCAACTAAATCAATTACAACAAAGAAAATGCTTAATGGAAGCATTGCGTAAGTTACCATTGGCTGATCGTAGCGTGTTGGCCTTAGCTTATTTTCATGAATTAGACCAATCATCCATTGCAAGTATAGAAGAGGCAACTATTAGTGCCATTAAAGTACGGTTGCATAGAGCTAAAAAGAGGCTACGTCAATTATTGGAGGATCAATATGAATAAAGAACTGGAAAACTTGCTAAAAGATGAATTGCTCTCTGTTCCCAATGATTTTACCGAACGTGTTATGAATGAAATAAACCAGTCTCCCATGCCTGCTAAAAAAACAGAGAGAAAATGGCTGCAATGGCTTGTTGTGATGTGTACTGGATCATTGGGACTTGTTGAATTGTTTTTATTTATCTTCGGAATATGGACAGCCACAGCGGCTTATTGATAATAATTAGGAGTAAAAAATGCAAAATCTTATTCAACCCAGAAAACCTATGCTTGCACTTGCGATGTCTTTCGTTTTACCAGGTTTTGGCCAGCTATATAATGGCGAACCTAATAAAGCAACTTGGTTTTTTTTGTGCTTTGTTTTACTCAGTGGGCCAGCTATAGCCGTAATTGCTCTCTACCTACCTGAGTTTTGGATGGTGCCGATTTTATTTTTTAGTCTATTGCTTACAATATCAATTTGGTTATTCGGTATGATAGATGCTTGGCGCACTGCTTATCGTGCCCAAAATGTTTCTCATTTTGGTTGGCATTTAAGTAGTGTCTATGTCCTGCTTTTTTTTCTGGGTATTTTAGCAGAGCTATCAGTCATAAACTATATTAGGGATCATCAAGTTCAATCATTTCGAATCCCTTCAGGTAGTATGAAACCAGGTGTTTTACCGGGTGATCTTTTATTCTCGGATATGCGTTATAACTGTCCAGGTTGCAAGTCATCAATTCAACGGGGAGATGTTGCTATTTTTGTCTATCCTAATAATCGTACACGTTATTATATCAAACGTATTATTGCATTACCTGGGGATGTAATTCGTATCAAAGGACATGAAGTTTGGATAAACAATAAGTCCTTAACTGTTAAAGAAGTACAAAATTCATTCGGTAGATTAGTCACAGAAGAGATTGATGCAAGGCAATGGAAAGTTCAGTGGGCAAACTTTGATAAGCAAGGTGCTAATGTAGAGATGATAGTGCCTCCAGGCAGAGCATTTGTATTAGGAGATAATCGAAGCACCAGCAAAGATACGCGTGATTTTGGTACTGTACCTCTTCAAGATATTGTTGGAAAAGCACATCAAATATGGTTTTCAGTGACTTCAAAAGATGGCGTAAAATGGGAGCGGCTGGGGAAGTTAATTAAATAAATTTAGCTAGAATAAACCATGATTATGAATAGTTTTTAGCTAAGCTATTGTGCATACAAATATTTTTACATGACTATGAACTTACCACAGGTTACCTTGAGTTTTGATTATTTCATGCCTGGTTTCCAAAGTTTTAAGCATTAGAAAACTAGAAAACAAGCGGCATGATTGAAATTCAAAGTTTGAATTGAAAGCATGTTAGTAATCAACCTGTGGTTTGTATATAGCCATGTATTTTTATAACATTAATGTTAGGTTCTTTGTTGGAAAATATGGAGATAAAAACCTACTGTAAGGCAATTAGAATATTTTTATCATTTAGCAATAATTCTATTTTTTTCTTAAATGCTAAAGGGATAGTTTTTTTTGCCGACCTATTAGGAAAGGTAAAGAGACTCCGACTAAAAATTTGATTCCCTTTCATAGATTTTTCAGTAATTACTTTGCCAGTTTTATTTAAAACTGATAATGTTATGTCATAGCTCAGAACAGGTCGCTTTAGCGAATCACTTTTCCATTCTCGTAACACTAAAAGTAAAGATCGGTTGGTACCTTTTTTTGATAGATTAGAGCGCGCAGTCTTTATTGAAGTATTATGTTGAACAACAACAGGTATTGCACCCACTTTATATTGTTTTAATGACTGAACCAGAGCATGGGTCATGTCTTCTGCCAGAGGATTTCCAGAAACGGTCTTTATTTTAAAGGGTATTCCATAGCTTGAACGCTGTAACCCGACAAAATCAGGTTTTTTTGTTTCATTGAGAATATAACTGCGAGAATCTAAAGTAGCAACCGCTAGTTTTTGCAAATTTTTTCCTTTGAAGTCTATGGTAATATCATGATAAGAATGTTTATTTCCAATGGCACAGCCGTTTAAAATAAGGGAGATGATGAATAAAAAGGTAATTCTTGTTATTTGTTTCATACTTTGGTTTCCTTAAAGAATTAAGGGTTACAGGTTTATTTATATAAGCTTGAATGTTTCTTTCACATCAGATACTTGTCTAGGGTTTACACTTATGAAGATTGTTACTTGTCCCGTGTACTCAGAAGAAGCTTTATCCCATGCTATATGCTTGATGCTATTTGTAATTGAAAAATCATATTTGTGACTCGCTTTTAGTTGTAATGATATTTTATTACTTTGTATTTTTTGAATTATTGGTTCTCTATATGTAGTGCACGACGTAGTTGGAAGTAAATCACAATATTTATCATCAGATGCGCAGTATGAATATTGATTTGTACATGTTTCAACAGGTGGCATGTAGCCAGTAATAACTGATTGAGTAAATACAAAATCTCTTTTTCCAGGAAGAACCATATATGGCAACCCAACATAACGTATGCTAAAAATGTTAGGTTAACGATAGAGCCGTTAGCCTAACCTACAAAGAATATTTTCTTAACTTCATGGCAATGAGGTAGGAGCATGGGAACAAGATATTTCAAATCTCTCTTAACTCTGATAACGCTATGTAGATCTACCACAGTTAGCGGACAAGTGACATTTTGTTCGCTGACTGTGGTTATTGTTCAGTTGACTTTATACTGTTAAAATCACCATTCAGAAATTCTATTTACATAGACCCAATTACCACCGAAAATTTTATAATATAGTCCACCTCTATATTCTGCTAGGCCTGATCCATTATAATAACTTTTGGTATATTGAACATATCCACGAGAAGTTACTGTTTCTGTTGCAAAATATGATCTATAGCGTGGGAACAAATACCCATATCGGCCACTTTCAATTCGAGCGAAAATTCTATCTGCTCTAAAATGAGTAAAAAATGCTCTAGGTTGTACTGACAAGCTTTCAGCTTGTTGTTGTGTGTCTGAATTATTATTTTCAGAAAGTTCTTCAGAAATAGGCTTAGCTTTAGGGCATTGAGATAGATTTTCAGCGCGTTGTGCTGAAGAATCATGATCTCCATCTATATTGTCTTCATTGTTAAAGTAAGCATAAGCAGCTTTTGATAAATCTTTAGGTGCATTTTGTGTAACCCAGCAATCGGCTGCATTTTCTTCTTCTACGGTAAAGGACCCACCAAGTGTATGACCTAATGCAATATGTCCATATTCATGAGAAAGAAAAAAATGACACACTTGATCACCCAGTTCTTCGCAATATTCAGGGTTATATCTAATGACGGCCTCTCCATTTTCCATTGTAGTTCTAGCAATTTCATTAATGTTTGAGTCCGGTACTTCTTGAATGGCAAATGCCTGGCTTGATAGTAGAGTTGCTGCAAGAATAAACATATTTTTTTTCATGATGACCACCTTAATTATTATTTTATTAAAATCTCAACAGGCTTTGAGTTGTAGATACCAATTCATTTTCTGCGCTGTTGGGTACTATAATCCTCTTGTTTAACGTAGCAGCCTATGAGCTATATCACAGGCAAGTGGTTTTTTTGAAGTTAGTTTGTAATATCTGTTTCTTCACATCACTTTTTACACCACGAGTGTAATAATAAAAGTGTGTCATGTTCATTGCCAAGCAAATAGGCTTAAGTGGTCAGAATTATCTAATAGGAGGGTGAAAGTGACCAGTGAGTGGTTATTTCAATAGAGCTGTTTATGCGGAAGGGAGTTTAAAATTCAATGCCTTGTACATATCTATCGGCATAAATATTTATAGTGAGTTAAACTATTACCCGTATTTTGAATGGAATAATACCTTATGATTAAATCTTTTGTTTTATTAAAAAAGTTAAGTGGCTGGTTAGAAATTTTTTGTTTAGTAGTTTTTTCAAATATTGTAATTGCAGATTTTAGCCAAGAAAATATTACCCCATCTAAAGGGAATGCTGAATTATCCTTTCAACAAGGCGATTTTGAAAATGCCATTATTCAATGGAAAGAACTAGCACAAGAATATGCAGGTCAAGGAGACACAAACAGACAAGTTGCAACACTTATCAAACTTGCTAATGCTTACCATGCGCTTGGTCAATATCCTGCATCAATAGAAATGCTTGATCAGGCAAAAAAACTTGCTAAACAAGCAAATAATCTATCGCAACAAATCGCAGTAATGAATAGCCAGGGAGTCACATACTTGGCGATGGGCGAGGTTAAAAAAGCAAATGATTTTCTTCAGCAAAGTATTGATGTAGCTCGAAAAAACAATGAAACTGATTTGCTCATAGCATCACTTAATAATTATGGTAATTTAAAAGTAAGGGAAAAGGCATTTAATCAAGCACTAAATGCTTATTCAGAAAGTACAACATTGGCTCAAACTTCTGGAAATAAGCCACTTGCTGCAAAATCTGCTGTTAATGCTGCTATTGCAGCATCCAAAACAGAGACTAGAGATAAAATAGGTGACAAGCTGGATGCCGCTAAAGCTTTTTTAGAAAAAACCAAAAATGACCATGATAAAGCTTTTGGCTGGATTTCACTTGGGCAGATAGCGCAAAGTCTAGCCAATAAAAGTGCTGAAAAATCAGATTGGCAATCTTTTGCATATCATGCATATAAACAAGCGGAAATAATTGGAGAACAAATTTCTGATGCAAGGGCTATTTCATACGCAAAAGGGCATCTCAGTAAACTTTATAGTAGAGAAGGCCGATATGAAGAAGCTTTACAGCTTTCAAGACAGGCGATTTTTTCTATCGAAAATAGTCAAGCACCTGAAATTCTATACCAATGGCAGTGGCAAACAGGACGAATTTTAAAAGCAAAAGGTGATAATGCATCAGCAATTTCAACTTACCAGCAAGCTGTAGCTACCTTGCATTCGATACGCCAGGATTTATCTGGTCAGCAACCCTCTACTTCATCTTTTCGTGAAGAAATTGGCCCTATTTATTTAGAATTAGCAGATTTGTTGTTGCAAGCTAACGATACGCTTCAAGAAGGTGAAAAGTACCAACAAAACTTACTGGAAGCACGTAATGTAATAGAACAACTTAAAGCTGCAGAATTACAAGACTATTTTAAAGATGATTGTGTCAGTGCCTTACAACAAAAAGTTAAATCTTTGGAATCAATAGATCATCAAACGGCTGTTGTCTATCCGATATTATTGATTGATCGCGTAGAAATTTTGTTAAGCCTCCCAGATGGTTTAAAGCGTTTTACCGTTCAAACTAATCGGGAAGAGATGATTAATGAAGTACGACTTTTTCGTCAAAAGTTAGAAAACCGTACCACGCGAGAATATCTTCCCCATGCTCAAAAGCTATATCAATGGCTGATTTCTCCGTTACAAGCTGAATTAAAAAAATATAAGATTAATACCTTAATTATGGTGCCGGATGAATTTTTACGGACGATTCCTTTGGCAGCATTACATGATGGTGATTCGTTCTTAATTGAAAAATATGCCATTGCCAATACACCAGGATTAAATATTACAGATTCTAAACCCATTAGTGCAGACAATGCGCAGCTACTTGCAGTTGGCTTATCTGAATCAGTACAAGGGTTTTCAGCGTTACCGCATGTAGCAACAGAGCTGAAAAATATTAATGAAATTTTTGGTGGACAGGTATTGCAGGACAAAAGTTTTCAGATAAATAATGTACAGAAAGAACTTAAACAAACGCCATACAATATAGTGCATATTGCCTCGCATGGGCAATTTAAAAGTGACGCTCAGGAGAATTTTGTTTTAACCTTTGATAGTAAGTTAAATATGGATGGCTTGGAACAGCTGATAGGATTAAGCAGATATAGAAATGAACCGATTGAATTACTCACCTTAAGTGCTTGTCAAACAGCGGCAGGTGATGACCGGGCGGCGTTGGGGCTTGCAGGTATTGCGATTAAAGCGGGTGCGCGAAGTGCGATTGCAACGTTATGGTTTATCAACGATCAAGCTGCCTCAACTTTGGTCACAGAGTTTTATAATCAGCTTAAGGAAAATAAAGCCACAAAAGCTCAGGCAATTAAAAGTGCACAGGTTCATCTTATAAAAAATACACCCTATCAACACCCTTATTTTTGGGCACCTTTTTTGCTAATTGGTAATTGGTTATAGTTTTTTGTGCATAGAAAAAGGAACGATAAAATTGAAATAATTTATGTAGATTAGGCCTACAGCTTTATCGTTAACCTAACAATTTTAGTCACTTTATGTTGGGTTGCCAAAGAGCCGGCAGCCCAACCTACATCAATTTTCATTGTTAATCATACCTTGGAAAAGAAAAAATTAAGAGCCTGTGATACTGGTCATAGGTTGTGACGGAAAAGTACGATTAAATATTGATACTTCAAATTAATTAAATAAAAGGGGGTTATGATGAAATCTCACATCACATGGTTAGTTGTTATTGGACTTATTACCTTGTCTTCAAATGGATTTGCAGAGCAAGGGAAGGGATCAATATCTCAAAAAAATGAGCAATATAACAAAGAAGAAAAAGAAAGGAAACGTAAGAAAAAACCAGATAGCCAGAATAATTTGCTTCAAAAACTAAGCTATTCAGCACCACCGTTTCTAGGAGCTCCATCACAAAGTCGGTTAGTAGGAATGGCTTTACGTGGTGGTGGAGCTAATGATTTTCTGTTGTCAGTGCTTACACCGGCCCATACAGGGTTAAGCCTTAAAGCTCAGCCTGATATTTTTTGGTATACATCCCAGCCAATATCAAAACCATTTCATTTCGTTGAATTTGTATTAAATTCAGACAAGGCAATAAAACCTATTCTTAGAACACATCTGGTTTCACCAAAAAAAGCAGGGGTTCAAAAAATTAGCTTATCTGATTACAATATTGAGCTTGAGCCTGATACGGAATATACCTGGTCGATTTCTTTGGTTCCTGATCCTGCATCACGCTCACATGATTTTGTGACCAGTGGAAAAATTAAATATGTAAAAGGAAATGATGTTTTGTTAAATACAATAAAAACAACCTCCCTAAAATTACAAGCAAATCTTTATGCGACAGAAGGTTATTGGTATGATGCAGTAGCCAGCATCATTAGACAGACAAAACAACATCCTGAAGACCAATCGTTTAGAAACAATTTGTCTGCACTTATAAACCAGGTAGGGCTTTATCAGATTGCAAAAAAAATAGATGTATCAATATAAAATGGCAAAGACTTTATAAAATTTTAAAGTAATAGACAACTTTGTTTTTTAAGATAAATTAGCAAACCCAGTTGTAGAATTACTGCCATTTAAGCTAAAAGAATATTGTTGTAGGTTAGGCTAACGGCTCTATCGTTAACCTAACATTTTCAGCATACATTAGTTGGGTTGCCAAAGAGACGGTAGCCCAACCTACAGAATAATCACTTATTCAACTTACGGCTTAGCTAACCCGATTAAATCATAATAAAAGAGGAAAAAATGAATAAAATTCAAAAGAATAATAAACGATTATTAACACTATTATTAGTGTTATTGCCTTGTTCAGGTATGGCTAATGAGGTTTTAGAAGATATTACACAATCGACAATAAATGAATTGGCTCATAAACAAAGAATAATTGAGGAGTTAAACAGAAATGACCTAAAACAAGAGCCTCAGCTTATGGCTAAGGGAAAACCAGAGCTAGAGAAAATTTTTGGAACCTGGTTTTTTTCTTATACCTTTGATGGTGTCAAACATACCGATAAACTTGTCATTGATGATTTTTTTCAGCCGGATGATGGTGATGTAGTAGCGTCTGGAAAATTATTTTTAAATAATGAAGGAGATGGAGGTGTGATGATTTGTAGTGAATTACCTCCTGAACTAGTGTCTTTTTACGGATCTGATTATGATTGTTTGTCTGGTTCTGATGACACATCTTATCATACTTATAATTTTAGAATATCTGGGGATACAGTGACAAATGGTTTTTATGGAGAAGGAGATACAATTGAGGACATGAGTATGTCTATCAATAGTAAAAATCATAGTATTACTGGGTCTCGTGGAAGTGAACCTCCATCAACAGAAAATGGTGAAAACGAAGCAAATTTTAATGAGAACTCTAACGAGCTAATCATTCCTGTTGTTAACTATAGAGGATCAAAATATCGCGTTATTTTACAGAACAATGGTGATTTTCTCTTTTCAATAAAAGATGCTCAACCCGTGAAATAAAATTAATTGTATAGCTCTACCAGATTTAAAAAAAATATAAAACGTCAATCTGGTTAAATTATAAAATAGAGAGGAAAAAATGAATAAAATTCAAAAGAATAATAAACGATTATTAACGCTATTATTAGTGTTATTACCCTATTCAGGCATGGCTAATGAGGTTTTAGAGGACATTAACCAATTGAGAATAAATGAATTGGCTCATAATCAAAGAATAATTGAAGAATTAAAGAGTCATGACTTAAAACAAGAGCCTCAGCTTATGGCTAAGGGAAAACCAGAGCTAGAGAAAATTTTTGGAACCTGGTTTTTTTCTTATACCTTTGATGGTGTCAAACATACCGATAAACTTGTCATTGATGATTTTTTTGAATCTGAAAGTGGAACAATTTCTGCCACGGGAACATTGTTTTTAAATAAGGAAGGGGATGGTCAACTCATGCTTTGTAGAGAACTATCCTCCGATTCAGCGTCTTTTCTCGGATCTGATTATGAATGTTTGTCTGGTTCTGATGATACGTTTTATCATGATTATGTCTTTAAAATATCCGGGGATACAGTGACAAATGGTTTTTACGGAGAAGGAGCTACAACTGCGGAAGTGGTTATGTCAAGTAATAGTAAAAATCATAGTATTACCGGGAGCCGTGGTAGTGAGCCTCCACCTGAAACGAGTGGAAATAATGAAGCAAATTTTAATGAGAACTCTAATGAATTAGTCATTCCTGTTGTTAACTATAGAGGATCAAAATATCGCGTCATATTACAGAACAATGGTGATTTTCTCTTTTCAATAAAAGATGCTCAACCCGTGAAATAATATTTCTTACACTTTATTATTCCTTTTATCTCTGGTTTTTCTTTAGGAATGCTTAGGATGAGGGAGGGAACTTCTGGAATAGGAGCTAATTGGGGACTAATGAAACAGATGATTCTTCTGGCAATTCCCACATAGCACCTGTCAGTGGATCAATAATAAATGATCCCATCGTTGCTCCAAATAAAATATTTCCAAAATACCAATTATCTAGTTGAGTATCTAAAACCATAAACTCTGATTTATAACCTGATTTATCAAATCTGATTGCATAGGTTTCACCATCAAAAAAACCTGCTTTTGTTGTGAGTGTGACCTGTTTTGGCGTGACTCCCGTTTCAACCTCTACGCCCGCCTGGTTTTTAATTACAAAAGAAGCACCATCAGGGGAGCTATTGATTGTTACTGGATAATCGGACTGGCTTACAATACTGGCACAGCCAGAAAGAGATAAAAAACTCAGCGCAAGACATTTTTTAATGATCATTATTAATTCCTTAATCAGGTTCGGTTAACCCTTTTGGTAAAGTAGAGGCAGAATAGTATAAAAAGGCTATTGAGTACAAGGCATATTATTGTATGACAGTAGAACGTTGGTTTTTGAATGGGATTTTGTCTCTGGAAGAACGTCATTACTTTCAGGCGATAAATAATCCAGAAAATTTGCAGGTGATAGTTCCCCAGGGCTTAAAGGAACACCTCCCCGGTTTTTTATTACAAAGCTATTTTTGTTTTTCTCAGAGCGAGAAACACAGCGATCACTAAAATGTTCAGCAGCATTAAGTAAGGATTCTGGCAAAATAGCAAGGTTTCCGCTAATGTTAGTTTCAGGTTTTAAATTTAGCTCTCCATCAGCATTTAATGTTGAACTAGCCGTTATAACACTCCGTGGAGAATTAAACAAAAAACCAGAAATTGTAATATTGCCCCCGAAACCTTTTACCGCATTGGCATTAAATGTGCTGTAGTCTAAAGCAACAATAGGGTTGTCAATAAAAATATCGCCACCTTGTCCTTGACCATCAGATACTGATGTCAGAATTATACTGTTATCATGGAGCTGTAAAGGAGCTTCTCCATTTATTATAATGGTTCCAGCATTAGCTTTTTCAGTAAATGATGTGATACCTGATTGATTTTCTAATCGAATTTGGCCATTTGCTGTAATCTTAATATCACCTGATTTGGCAGTTTCTGGTTGAGTTGAACTAAGGTCAATTAATGGGCTTGCCGTAGCCAGGATAGAACGATTTAGGAGTAGATTGTTATCAACATCAATCGTTAAATTTCCTGCTTTGCCTGCTCCTATTGTTGAAGTACTGATTATTGAAACATTATTTAGCTTTATATCAATTGCATGGATTTTGATATCACCACCATTTTTTTCGCTCTTATTCAAAGTAGTAATAAAAGCGTTATCCATGTCCAAATAGTCAGTGTTTATCTCTAAGTTACCGCCTTTTCCGCTCACTAAGGGAGCTCCTTCTGCCGAGAGTGAGCCCGTATTAATTCGACTGAGATCTTGCATTACAAGCTGATCTGCTTTAATAAACAAATCTCCCGCATCACTGGAAGCAGTCGAATTAGTGCTGATTTGTGCCGAGTCATTAAGCAGAATATTTTTTGCAGAAAGAAAAGTATTGTTAACTTTGCCTGAGGATAAAGCTTTATTTGATATGCTAGAATTAATTACAAGAGAATCGTCATTCAAAAAAATGGAAGTCCCATTTAATACAATATCCTCGACTACTTCCACAGATAGGAATCCTGAGTCACCACTCCCTTTGTTAGAAATGCTTATTTCAGCTCCATTAAGCATAACTAAATTTTTTGATTTTATTGTCAAATTCCCAGAATCACCAGTATCATTGAGATCAGCTGAAATTCCGTGAATTCCTCCTGCAGTATTGGACATCAATATTTCATTTGCTTCAATAAATAAATCACCTGTATTACCTGTTCCGTCGTTATCCATCCTTATACCTGCCCAGTCATTTATTTCTAGCTTATCTGCAATAATCGTTAAGTTGCCGGTTTTTTGGTTTCCCTCGATAGATCCAGAAATTTCTGCTTTTGTTGAAAAGCTATTACCTTCTAGTAAAATATTATTTGCCTTGATATCTATATTTCCATTTCCCCCCGTAGCCTTAGAACCTGAATCAGAACCTACTTTGCCATTAAAAACCTCTAATGAACCGGCATTGATTGTTAAATCACCGGCATTACCGCTATTATTTGTATGATTTAAAATGTTTCCATTCTTAACTTTTAATGCATTTGTATTGATGGTTAAGTTACCTGTATTTCCCTGCCCATTAGTAATACTTTGAATATTTGATTTATCTGAAAGTGAAATAGAATCAGCGTTAATAATTAAATGTTTAACACTTCCTTTTCCATCGGTATTATTGCTTATATTTGAATTGTTAGATAAATTAATAGAACCGGATGCATTAATAGTTAAATCAGCACTGTTTCCCTCAGCTGTCTCAGTCACGGTGTTACTTACTTTTGAACCATCATGTATATCTAACGAAGCTGTGTTGATTAACACTTCACCCGTATTCCCCTTTGCCTTGGTAAACGTGTCAATAGAAGCACCTTTGTTGACTGTTAATTTATCAGTATTGTTTATGGTGAGGTTTCCTGAATGACCCGCGGCTACAGTCCCCGTCGTTAATATAGGGACTGTATTTGAGTCATTACCCTCAAGAATAAGTGTATTTGAATTGATTGTTACATCGCCACCATTACCTGAAGATAACGCTAAAGAACTGATGCGTGACCCTTGGGTTAATTTAAGATTATCAACATTTAAGACAATATTTCCTGAATCTCCCTCGCCTAAGGAGTTAGCTGTTACCCAGCTTCGGGGTGATTTCTCTTTATCAGGTGATTCAGGAATACCATTCATAGTTAGGTCACCTTTTAAACCAATATCAATACCCTTTCCATTTCCGTTAGTTGTATTTGATTGGATAAAACTATTATCCATCACCATCTGTCCACCACGAATAACTACTTTTCCTGCTGAATCTGCACTGACATCAATATCTGCTATTTGCTGGTTATTACCTATGATTGCAATCGGGTTATTTGCCGCATGGCTGATATGGATATTTCCTCCTTGAGTAAATGAAGACGTGTCAATTCCTGAGTTATTGAAAACCACTTCTCCCGCAGAGCCTGTACTGGCAAGAATAATTTGCCCACCCGGTGCATAAAGTGACCTGTCTTCAATAGAAATATCACCACCGATTAAAGAGAGTGTTTTATTATCTGGCACTTGGAGTAATTTATTATTACCGCCAGAAACAGAAATACTGGCAGGTGAGTTATTTAAAAAACCAAACGCTTCAGGAGATGCGGTTGTGAGTATTGGGTTGGCTGTCTTTACTCCGGTTTCAAATTTAACCCCGTCTTTAAATTTTAAATAATTGGCTGTACTGGCATGAAAAGAGCCTTGTACATCAAGGCTTGCATTTTCGCCAAAAATCACGCCTGACGGATTAAGAAAATAGACATTAGCATTAGGAATAGTCGAGCGAAAAACACCATCAATCGTTGATGCTTGTCCACCTGTTACACGACTAATCACATTTTTGATTCCAGCAGAGCCACTAAAGGTCGCGCTTTCTGTATTGCTGATATTAAATCGTCCAAAGCTATGAAAGAGGTTGTTACCGGCTCGATGACCTACATCTTCAGTGATTTGATAATCTGGGCCAGAAATACTGCCAGTGGTGCCCATTGAACCATCAAGAGTCACTTCACTATAGGCAGGTGGACTAAGAATAAAAGTGATGATCAGAAATAAACTTTTTTTGGCTGTTATGTTTTTAATGTGTCTATGTTTCATTAGCTTATGCTCTTTAATAAAGTAGGTCGGGCTAACAGTTCTATCGTTAACCCAACATTTTTTGCATATTTCATGTTGGGTTGCCAAAGGGACGGTAGCCCAGCCTACGTTTATTGTTTGTAGTCAATTTCCTTTTAACTGAAAAATGCGACTGCTTATACATAGTAAACGACCACTTATACAAGTCAATGATTTTTAAATTGTTTATTTATTGTACCGTTATCCTCCAAGCACTGAAATCGAATGCGGGGAGTCGCTATTTTTGCGAAAGCTTGTTTTGGGCATCCCAGCCCAAGCAAGCGGCAAAAACTTAACGCGACCACTAATGCCTTCGGCGCCCCAGACGTCCTGCGTACGTGCCACTTCGCCACACCTTCGTAAACTCGGCGCTGGCTTCGTAGCACTCCCTCAAATGACTCGACGGCGTTTCGGGAAACCTTTTATTTTGTCTCCACCTACGCTAGCGCTCCGATTCCGACAAAACAACGGACCTACGCCTTCTGGGGACTACCAGCCCTCGCGTTCGCTCTCCATGGCTGGCAGCGAAGGAATAAAACTTAGCTGTGATGTGAGTCATAGGTGACTTGATTGTGGAGTAATAGACTAAACCCATGGCAACGAAGATTTATTCATATCTGAATAAATATTATTTGCCTTAATGATAAATAAAATAATGGAGAATGGTTATGAAAAACTTATTTAAAAAAACAAATAGTAAAACTATAAACTTTTTATATTTATTAAGCATTATGCTTGTTTTTTCTTTAGTTCAAGTAAAAATCGTTAATGCTAATAATAGAGCTGATACTTCAGAGATTGAAGAGAAAATTATTAATGGAGACCGGTCAGGAGAAGATGACTGGCCGTGGATGGCTCATATTATAATGACTGATAAAACAGGGAGCAGATTCGCTTGTGGGGGAACTCTAGTTGATCCAGAATGGGTGCTAACGGCCGCTCATTGTGCTGAAGATTTTGTTGCTATGGATATTCTGTTAGGACAGAATAACTTACAAGGTACGGGAGGAGAGAATATTTCTGTAGATGAAATTATTATTCATCCAGATTTTGATTCTGAAAGACTATATGCAGATATAGCGCTGCTCCATCTTGAAAGACCTTCTTCTCTGGAGCCGGTAGCTTTATCAAGTAATTTTGATTTTCAAAATGAAATTGGAAATACAGCCTTAGCCATTGGCTGGGGTATTACATCTCAAAGTGATTTTTTTGGTGATACTCGCACTTCAAATCTACAAGAAGTTGAATTAACTTTAAAAAGGAATGATACCTGTGATGAACCTAGGTTGATACCTGACAATGTAATTTGTCTGGGAGTTTTTGATAAAAAAGCCACATGTGGTGGAGATAGCGGAGGCCCTTTGATGATTTTTAATTCAACTAATCAACGTTGGGAACAGATCGGTATTACTTCATTTGGTCTTAAAGATTGTATTTCACCCATTGGTGTTGATGCATTTACCCAAGTAGATAAATACATGCAATTTATTGACTCAACCATAAGCTCAACAGAAAATGTTTCAGATGAAGAAAGTCCTGAAGAGTTTTTAGCCAAGTGTGTTAAAAAATTCCCTCAATATTTAGGGAAAAGAGATGGAGATGCATTTGCTTGTGGTAACTCAGAAGTTTGTCAAAATACTACAGGTGGAGAGCTAAGGGATATAAGACAAATATCAGTGTTAAAAAACAACAAAGACGAAGTGTTAGAGTTTTTTGATATGGGAACTCGTCAATGGTACAAAATATCATTTTCTGATATTGGTTATTGTGAATAGTATTCAGAGAATAAAAGAAACAAGTGTAGAACGAATGTTTTAAGTGAAGTAAACGTAGGTATTTGTAGGTTGGGCTGCCGTCTCTTTGGCAACCCAACAAACGATATGCTACAAATGGTAGGTTAACGATAGAGCTGTTAGCCTAACCTACACAAGAGTTGGTAAGTTGATTTTTAATATTGCGGTACAAGAAAAAATGATAAATACTTCCGTTTTACTTCACTTTTAATTGCACTCTAACTACTTTTTTCAGGAAGAATAAGCCTGGCTACCTTCATCGGTCTTGACCGAAAAACTATATCAATAGGAATTATAATGAACAATAAATATATTAGCTTTGCAATTATCCTTTTTTCAATCATTCTGTCCGGTTGTGGTGCTAGTTCAAAGGGGTCTATTAACATAGTTGATTCCCCCATAAGCGCTAATCAGCTATTAGACTATACAGATTTACACATTACTGTAAATTCCACGAAAGATATTCAATTAAGCAAGCTGGATAAAAAAAGATTAACTCAGAGGATTAAGGACAATATAACGACTGAAAAGCCACATCGTTTTAAAACGATAAATAGAAAACCTTCAAACCGAAAAAAGCTACGAGCTGTTGTGAGTATAAAAGAGTACGATGAAGGAAGTAAATTTGCTCGGTTTATGCTTCCAGGATTGGGGCAAATCCATATTGATGCAGATATTATTCTGTCTGATTATTTGAGTAAAAATAAATTAGCTCAATATGAGATAACTAAAACATTCGCTTGGGGTGGTACTTAGAGTCTACTCAGAAACCACAACGCATTGATAATATTAATATATTAGTCTATTTATGATAAAATAGTGCACGGAAAAACAGATAAACGACTCAAAACCTGTGCACCTATGATCCGAACCTGTAGCTCGAAACAACTCACTCTAGCAGAATTTGACTGGCCTTTTGACACGGCTCTAGATAAACACAATCGCTGGGTAAAAATGAGTCAATGCATTCCCTGGGATGACTTAGCAGAGGGTTATTATCAAGGGCTTTCGGCAGACACAGGGCGTCCAGCCAAGGATGCACGCTGCGTCATCGGTGCAGTGATCATAAAACACAAGCTAAGCCTTTCTGATATTGAAACGGTTCAGCAAATTCAAGAAAACCCTTATATGCAATTTTTTGTAGGATTTGCCAGTTTTCAGGCGGAACCACCCTTTGCGCCTTCATTACTCGTTGATATTAGAAAACGCATGGGAGCATCCGTTTTTGAAGTATTCGAGCAAGCGATTATTAACGCACATGATGGCGAAAAGGAAAAAAGTCAGGCTAAAGCAGACCTAGAATCAGACCCCTCATCGCAGATCAATAGCAAAGAAAACGAAGATGATTCATTGCAAGGAAACGTAGAAGACGAAGCGAAATCTGATTCACAAGAAATAGAAATAGGAAATTCAAAAGAAATTGACACACATCAAGGCAAACTGATTCTTGATGCCACTGTGGTTGAGCAAGCCATCCGTTATCCAACAGACCTTAACCTACTCAATGAAGCGCGTGAGTTCAGTGAGAAAATCATTGATTTCCTTTATTTAGAAACAACGCTGGATAAGAAGCCACGTACCTATCGAGAAAAGGCACGATCTGCTTTTTTATCGATCGTCAAACAAAAACGTCCTGGCAGGAAAAAACTACGCCGAGGAATAAAACAACAACTGCAATATCTTCGCCGTAACCTGAGACATATTGAACAACTCCTGACATACTGGCCTGAAGGCACAGAACTTCCATTACCTCGCTGGTTACTCTATCGCTACTGGGTGATTCAACACCTCTATGAACAGCAATGGGCAATGTATACCACTAAAACTCGTCGTTGTGATAATAGAATCGTCAGTATCAGCCAACCTTATGTACGCCCCATCATTCGAGGCAAACAAAACAAGGTGGTTGAATTTGGCGCTAAACTCAGTGTCAGCCTAACAGATGATGGGTTTTCTCGTGTAGATCATTTGCGCTGGGATGCTTTTCATGAAGGGTTGGATTTAACATCACAAGTTGAACACTATCATCAGCGAACGGGCTATTACCCAGAAAAGATCTTGGCAGACCCACTTTATGGCACGCGAGAAAACCGGAATTATCTTAAAAGCAAAGGCATCCACTTTGCGGGAAAACCACTCGGTCGACCCAAGAAAGAGACAGAAGACAACCGGGAAGAACTCAAACAACTCAAAGCATAACGAAGAGCAGATTATCTACAACGGATACCCATTGAAGGCAAATTTGGCCAAGGCAAGAATGGCTATCGACTGAATTATATTAGAGCCAAGCGTGCAGATACCTCACTGGCATGGATCAATAGCATATTCTTGGTGATGAACCTATTGATCCTGGAAAGGATCTTTTTTGCCTGTCGTAAAAGCAGTCAAATCAGAGATATATTGTCGTTAAAACAAATTGAAAAAATATTATGTTGTCAGATGCAGAGAATTTTTCAATTTTTTGGCCAGTTTTGTAAAAAACTCGTGCTGATTTACTGAGCAGACTCTAATTAACCTGAGGGTGTTATTTATTGTGTTAACGCTGGGGGCGGATGGTCTTTTTATATCAATAAAAGTAGAGGGAATAGGGTTTTCTGGGCTTAGTGGAACACCACCTCGACTTTTTATCATAAAGCTGTTGGTATTGTTTCCAGAACGAGAGCCACAGCGATCACTTAAGTGTTCTGACGCATTGAGTGCTGAGTCGGGTAAAACAGCAATGCTACCACTGATGTTAGTGACTGGGTTTAGGTTTAACTCACCAGGTGTGTTTTTTTCTGAGGAAGCATCAATAGCGCTAAGAGGAGAAAGGAATAGATAGCCTGGAATAGTAATATTTCCACCATTTCCATCAACGGCTCTTGAGCTAATAAAACTATCATCTACAGCTACAATGGGAGTTGAAATAGAAATGTTTCCCCCATTGCCAGCTCCATCAGCAACACTTGTTAAAATTCTACTGTCATCACTCAGCTTAAGAATATTGTTACCATTGATTGAAATATCACCGGCATTTGCTTTTTTGGTTAAAGCAACAATAAGGCTATTATTTTCTAAAAGACTTGTTCCTGTTGTGGTAATCGAAATATTACCTGATTTAGCAATAGTGGCATTTAAAGAGCTATCAAAATCTTCAAAGGTACTGCCAGCAAGTAAATTTGAGTCATTGAGTAAAAAGTCTTCAGTTATTATTGTTAAATTTCCTCCAGAACCTGACCCAGAAGTAGTTGTCTGAATTTCTGAGTTGTCGTGCATTTCAAATGTATTTGAGATAATTTCAATATCACCTCCTTGTCCATTTGCATTAGTTAGCGCTGTAATAGAGGCATTGTTATTTGCATTAAATTTATTAGCTTTAATCGTTATTTTTCCACTATTACCTTTACCAAGAGTGCCGGTGCTGATACCAGCTCCATCTTTAACTGTAATAAGTTCAGCTTTTGTGGGAATTATTTCCCCTAAGGCATTATAACGAGTGATGCCTTCAATAGTGATGTTGCCTGCATTTCCTGAATTTACATTATCTGTAGAAATTGAGTCGCTCAAAATTACAGCGCTTTCACCTGATAAGGTTATTTTGTCGGTTTTAATAAGAATATCTCCTGCATTTCCTGTGTTCTGTGTTTGAGTATTAAGACCAGTCATCTTCCCATTACTTATAACCTCTATATATTGACTGTTAATGGCAATATTCCCTGCATCTACTGACCCAAAAGCAATACTTGAGATTTGAGAGCCATTTCTAATACTTAAGTATTCTGAATTGACAGTTAAATCACCGACAGATCCTGTTCCATCTGGATAGGCATTGTTTAGTATTCCAGTTTTTTGCTCAGAACCATCTCCTGTAAGAAAAATGTTTTTAGCATTAACAAGTAGATTACCGCTACTACCTGCCCCATTATTTCCTATTTCTATCCTTGTTGCATTTTCTAAAATTAAATTGTTATGTGATGTGATAGTTAAGTTACCTGCTCTACCAGAGCCTTTACCACTATTTGAAATGTGACTTGTGTGAATCCCAACATCAATATCTGTTGTTAACGTGATATTGTCTGATTTTACAGAAAGGTTCCCGCTATTCCCTTGGCCAAAGTTCTTGGCAGATATGTTAGCGCCATTGTTGAGGGTTAACTGCTGTGATAAAACAGTTAGGTTTCCTGAATGTCCTGTTGCTGTTCCATTACGATCAAAATCAACAATGTTAGTGTTAATTCCAGTGGCTGAAGTGCTCTTAGAGCCATCTAACATCGCTGCACTATCATTTGTTAATGAAATATTTTTTGAGTCAATCAATAAATTACCAGAATGACCTGCATTAGTGGTTGTGGAAAAAATTGAAGCTTCATTTTGAATATCAAGACTGTTAGATTTAACCGATATATTTCCACTGTTACCCTTTCCATGGGTATCACTACTAATAAACGTTTGTTTTCCAGAAAGTGAAATAGTATCGTTGGCAACTAGGTTTATATCACCACTGATTCCTGTCCCTGTTTTGCCAACCATCGAGCTAATTCTTGCAGAATTGAGAGCAGTCACATTATTTGCAGTAATATTTAAATCCCCCCCATTTCCACTGTCTGTAATAAGTGATGTAATGTCTGCATTGTTTATTTTAAGCGAATTAGTTTCTACAAATAAATTTCCTCCCCTACCTGAAGCAGAGGCAAAAGACCAAATAGAAGCTCCTTCATTAATTTCTAGTGAATCGGCTATGGCCGTTATTATATTTCCTCCATCACCAGAGCCACTTGTTGTTGTAATTAAACGAGGAACTGCTTTTGAATCATTTCCTTCAAGAAGAATAGAATTGGCAGTAATGTTTAAATCACCTCCATCACCTGAAGATTTAGAAGTTGTAGTAGAATCAATTCTTGTGTCATGCGTTAATTTAAGGTCATCAACATTTAACACAATATTTCCTGCGTTACCTTTACCTTGCGTATTGGCAGTTATCCCACTTTGTGGTGTTTTTTCTACACCAGCTATTTCAGCCACACCATTAATGGTTAAATCACCGGCTAAATCAATATCAATATCACCGCCATCTTTATTTGTTGTATCAGCCCAAATATATGCATTATCCATCACCATCTGCCCACCACGAATAACCACTTTACCTGCTGCATCAGCACTCACATCAATATCCGCTATTTGCATAGTTTCATTTATGATTACGATAGGGGTATTTGCTGCTCGGCTAAGATGAATATCCCCACCTTTTGTAAACGAAGATGTATCAATGCCTGAGTTATTAAAAACAAGTTCTCCGGCAGATCCTGCACTGGCAAGAACCACTTGTCCACTAGGAGCATAAAGCGACCTGTTATCAATCGTTATATCCCCTCCCACTAAAAAGAGTGTTTCATTTTCTGGTACTTCAAGCACTTTATTATGCCCGCCAGAAATAGAAATACTTGCAGGGGCATCATCTAAAAAACCAAAGGCTTCAGGGTTTGCTGTTGTGAGAATTGGATTTTCTGTAGCCAAGCCAGTTTCAAACTTAACCCCGTCTTTAAATTTTAAATAATTGGCTGTACTTGCATGAAACGAACCTTGCACATCAAGGCTTGAATTTTCGCCAAAAATGATACCTGATGGATTGAGAAAATAGACATTAGCATTAGGAATAGTCGAGCGAAAAACACCATCAATCGTTGATGCTTGTCCACCTGTTACACGACTAATCACATTTTTGATTCCAGCAGAGCCACTAAAGGTCGCGCTTTCTGTCTTATTGATATTAAATTGTCCAAAACTATGGAAAAGGTTTCCGTTTTCTAGTTTGCCCACACCTTGTGTAATTTGATAATCAGGGCCAGGAAGTGTACCTGCTGCCCCCATTGATCCATCGAGCGTGACTTCGCTTAAAGCATAGGGGCTAAGAAAAGAAGTGGTTATTAGAAATAAACTGGTTTTTCCTGTTGTTTTTATAAATTTCATTAGCTTATTTAGGTAGGTTGGGCTAACGGCTCTATCGTTAACCCAACAATTTAATGATTTAATGTTGGGTTGCCAAAAAGACAGCAGCCCAACCTACGTTTGGTGCTATTAAAATGATTGAATGTTGACTTGAAAGTGGATGCCATAGTCTTGTATGTCATGCTTTGTGCCTTCTTTTATGCTACGAAAAGGAACGCCCCAATAAAATTCAGAATGTATCAGGGGTGATGGGTCCCAGCGCAACCCTAATCCCCAGCTACCAATAGTCCTTGGGCCTAAGGTGGGTAAATCCTCATTTTCTGACCAGCCAAAATCGGCAAAGGTGGCTATTTGCAATGAGCCGTCATTTATTGTTTTGCTTAGGCCTGGAATGGGTAGGCGAAAAATGGGTACTCTCCATTCTAATGATGTGACCGCGCCGTTATCTCTTACTAACTGGTTTTCTCGATAACCGCGGACACTGTGCATTCCTCCAACGGAAAATTTTTCTAAAGGAAGCAGTGATTCATTCGCTAATTGAGCATCTGCTCGGAATAGTAGTTGGCTGTCAAATAGGGGCAATAGCCTGACCCACTGAAATTGTCCTAACCAAGAAAAAAACTGTCCGTCTGGGTTGTCTCCACTGTTGTTAGTCGCACCTAATACATCAAAGCCCAGATTAAAAGTTGATCGAGCTGCAACAACTTGGGTTTGGCTGCGGTGTAACCAGTCTTGGCTAAAACGGAGTACGGATATTTTGCTTTCTCCTTTATCATCACCTTGTTCTGGCACGCCCTCTGCAAATGAAAAGGGAGCGCTATTGAAAAATGTTTTACTGCGTCTATGTTCAAATGCGAGTGATAAGGTTAGGGATTGTTCAGGTGATCTAAAAAAAGGTTGAGAAAGTGACACTCCATAAGTTTCTGAGCGACTATGGATGTTAGCATCTTCAATCGGGTTTTCTATCACATCTGATTCACTATTCTGGTAATAAAGTTTTAACCGAGCCTCATCAGCCGTTAAAGGAATAGAGTAAGATCCGCTAAAATCACTTAGCCCTTCTGCTCCAGAGTAGCTGAAAAATAAAGCATCGCCATAGCCGGTTAAATTGCGGTGTGTTAGCCAGATATTTCCACTGATCCCACCAATACTAGGGGAAATGTTATTGGCAGCGACTATCCCTGCTTGATAGGGTTTAGCTTCTGTAATATGCAGATTCATACGGCTTTCGCCTGGTTTTAATCCTGGGCGAAGTTCTGCGTTAACTTGGTCTATTAGTGGGTCTTGTTGCAATAATAATAAGCGGTTCTGTATGTTTTTAATATTAAGTGGAGGGGTAAAGCTTTGCGTCATTCTGTTATTAATATAGGATGACTTAAGCCAGTCATTACCCGTAATATTAAGATTGCTTAATTCACCTTCAATAACTTGCAGCTCAATTATTCCATTGTTAATGTCTTGATCTGGAAGCGTGACGCCTGAATTAATATATCCATGGTCAATATAATAACGTGTCAGTTGGTGACGTAGGGTTTGTAATTCTTCGTTTGTAATAGTACGGTTTTCATAAGAACCGATGATTTCTTGTAATTCTTTCTCAGTAAAGGCGGTGTTGCCTGTTAGCTGGATTTTCTTGACAAATATCTTAAAAGTAGAAGATAAGCGTTGGTTTTTGTCGGGTGCAGTATTAACTGGTGGTAAGCTGAATTTAGGTTTTTTTTGTGGGGGGCGAAGCTGAGTGTCTGGTAGTTTTGGCTTTTCATTTCTCAATGCATCTGGTGGAATAAATGATGGGAATTGGACTGTTGGCTGATCTGCTTGAGTTTTAAAAGTTTGAAAACTTAATAAAAGAGTGAGGGGAATTATTATTGTTTTTTTGTTATTATTGTTAAAAAAGCACATTACGTTAGATTTTATTCAGTCGTTAAAAAATATCAAAACATTTTGTATTTTATAACGTATTGTATTGTAAAGATATAAGTGAGTTTTTAATTTGTTACCCTAAAAACTCTAATCGCCTCTTTTTTTCCTCGCAGTGTTATATTTCCTACCGCTTCAACTTGAAACTGGTTTCCAATGTGTTGCAGGGTTTCTCCACCAATTAATAGGCGGCAAGGTTGCTTAAAATAATCGGGTTTAAATTGGGTTTTATCAAACCCTTCTAGGCGAGCCGCTATATTGACGGTATCACCATGAATGGTATATTCCATTCGATCTTTATCGCCAATGTTCCCTGTTGCTAAGGAGCCTGTATATAATCCAATACGCATACCAACTGGGGGTAAGCCTTGTTCTGCCCATTTTTTATTTAACTCAATCAATTTTTTTTCCATTGCTAATGCACAATTTACTGCATTAATAGCATCCTGTTGAATTTCTGTTTTGGATTGCCGAGGGACGGGTATACCAAAGGCACCAAAGATGGCGTCGCCAATAAAACGGATAACAACCCCTTTGTGGACGGCGACTAGAGGAGTCATGCCTTCTAAATAGTCATTTAGCCAATTGAATAAAGTTTCAGGGTCTAGTTCTTCGGCTATGGTGGTAAAGTGTTGTATATCGGTAAACATTACTGTAGCTATGGTTTTTTGAGGAAGAGGGCGACCTTTTGCAAAAAACTGATCGTGGTTTTGCCAGATTTCTTCAGCAATTTCTGGTGCAACATGTTTAGAAAACAAGTTCATTAATAACGCTCGATCTTTCTTTTCTTGAGAGGCTTTGTAGGCAGTTGTCAATATGCTAGAAAGAAGCCATGCAATAGCTGGCGTTGAACTAATTAACCAGATATTGTTAGCAAAAAGTTGGTCTGTTACTAAGAATATTATTCCCAGTCCTGCTATCCAGACCATAATTTGTTGCGATAAAGAGAGTTGGAGTTGACTGAAATATCCACCTAAAAAAGTCCATAGAAATAGCCACAATATTTCTTGCAAATCTGTTGCTGTGTTCAAGGTGGATTGCTTTTGCTGAGCAAACCTAATGAGTTGGTCTGCTATTGCAGCATGAAGTAGTACGCCACTAACGGGTTGCTTATCTTCTGATGTTTTACTACACGGTGTAAGCGCATAATCTTTATGGCTTGCTGCCACCGTTCCTATTAATACTATTTTATTTTGAAAATCTTCAATCTTAATATTGCCAGATTGAAAAGTTGCAAGGTCGTAACGGTGGATTGCCTCAGGCGGTGTGCAAAAATCCAAAAGAAATTGAAAGCCATGAATCTCATCGTCTTCATAGCCACCATCCGTTGTTTGAAATGGTTTTATTGTGCTTTCGCCAAGATGAAGTTGATGTTCTTTGTCCCAGTGAAATAGCATTGTTTTTTTTTCATCTTGCAAATATTTTATCGCGAGTTGAAATGCTAAAGAATAGAAGATAGTTTTGTTGTCATCAAAATAGAGTATGCCTCGGCGAACAACATTGTCTCTATCAACAGGCAGATCGGATAACCCTGTTTGATCTGTGTTTTTAAGCGCGGGGGGAGGGGAAAACCCTTTTTGTTCTTTGTTGCCAAATTTAGTTGTGACAACAATGTTTTGATGATTAAGGAAGAGTTTTTCCAGTTCTTTGTAGCCAGGAGGTACAGGGAAATCTCGATAGGCATCAATACCAATGACTTTAGCTTTATATTCTAAAAGTTTTGAGAGTATGCTTGCCAGTAGGGCATCAGAAATTTCCCAACGATTTTGTTTGCGAAAATCATCCTCGGTTAAAGTGATAACAGTGACAGGAGAGCTTTGTACTTTTGCTGGATAGTTTTGAAGAAGGTGGTCGTAGACATATAATTCCAAAAACTCTAGTTTGCTGCTTTTGTAGAGTGATAAAACGGACAGAAAAACGAGAGTAAGAATTAAAAGTTGTGCAGTGTTATTCTTCATAGTTAGGGTAAGAAAAAAGATAGGCGTTAATTTGCAATAGCTTCTAATGCATCAATGTCTATGATAGTAATGCTAAGGCTTTGTCCACCCAAGGATAATATTTTTTGTTTTTTCCATTGGTTTAATAGTCTGTTAACACTTTCGCGTGATGTGCCAATTTCATTACCAATCACTTGCTGTGGTTTTTTCCAATCGAGTAATAAGCCATTTGTTGTTTCTTGTCCTGATTTCTCACTGGCATTTAATAAAAAACGGGCGAGCTTTATATGAACAGGGAGTAATCCAACTGTCTCAACTCTATCAGAAGTGGTTCTTAATTTTAGGCATAAAGCTTTAAGTAACTCTATTGCAATTTCTGGGTTTGTTTTTAAAAAAGGAATAAAGTCATTTCGGTTTATCGCTAGTAAAGTGCAGTGGCTTACTGATGTGGCTGTTGCCGATCGTTCGATGCTATCAATGCAAGCAACTTCACCAAACATCTCGCCTTGGGGAATCGTATTTAAAATAATTTCTTTACCATCTTCAGAATTAGCGCTGATGCTAACTTCCCCTTCAAGTACTGCGAGTAAACTGTCTCCAGTATCCCCTTTTTGAAAAATAATTTGTCCTTTTGTATAAGAAAATTCGGTGGATAATTTTAAGAGTTGGTTTAGCTCATTTTCAGTTAGTTTAGAAAACAGGATGTTTTGCGCTAATAATGCGCGTTTTTCAGATAAAGAATGAGCCATAATGGAGTCCCTCTTAGATGTAGATTTTATTTTACATGAGGATTGCTTAGGAATAAGAATTAAGTGTAATTTTAAATGATTGAAAGATAAAACAGTAAATTTACAAAAGGAATATGAAGGTTTATGAGTTAGTGCGATACAATGCCATCATTATGATTTAGCATTCAAAACAGATGATAGAAATAGGTAAATTTAATCAGCTTAAAATTATTAAGTTGTACGCTAAAGAAATACATTTAGATGGTGGAGATTTAGGTGAGGTGTTATTACCAATAACTGATGCGCCTAAAGAAAGTAAGGTGGGTGAGCAGCTCAACGTTTTTGTGTATGCAGATGCGAAGGATTCATTAGTTGCAACGACTAAATTACCCTATGCTCAGGTTGATGATATTGCTTGGCTAAAGTGCGTTTCTGTTAGTGCGGTAGGTGCATTTTTAGATTGGGGTTTAGCTAAGGATTTATTGCTTCCCTATAGTGAGCAAACATCAAAAGTGGTAGAAGGCCGATCTTGTCTAGTGAAAGTTTTTTTGGATGAAAGTAACCGTGTTGCTGCATCTATGTTATTGGATGATTTTCTTCAGGAAGAGGCTTTTTATTTTAAACAAGGGCAAAAAGTTGATTTGATTATTGCCGATGAAACAGATTTAGGTTACAAAGCGGTTATTAATAATGAGTTTTGGGGGGTTCTTTATAGGAATGAGATTTTTCAAAAGTTAAGAAAAGGCCAAAAAACAGTTGGTTATATTAAAAAGATTAGAGAAGATAATAAAATTGACTTAGTTCTGCAAGTCGCCAAATATACTGATAAAGTCGATTCAGTAACAGAAAAAATTCTTTCTAAACTTAAAACTCAAGGAGGGGTGATGTTAATTACTGACAAAAGTCCACCCGAAGAGATCTATAAATTTTTTGGCGTTAGTAAAAAAGTGTTTAAACAATCTATCGGCACACTCTATAAAAAACGTATTATTTCTATTGATAAAGGTAGTATCAGTTTGGTAGATAAAAGTGAGTAAACAAGAAAAATCGTTAACAATGACGGTATTAATGACGCCAGATATGGCTAATTTTTCGGGACATGTTCATGGCGGTTCGCTTTTAAAACTACTGGATCAAGTGGCTTATGCCTGTGCTGCAAAATATTGTAGACAATATGTTGTCACTATGTCTTTGGATCAAGTGTTTTTTAAACAAAAAGTTGAAGTGGGTGAGTTAGTCACTTTTTATGCCAATGTCAATTATGTTGGCTCATCGTCGATGGAGATAGGTATTAGAGTCGTTGCTGAAGACCTAAGGTCAGATGAAAAAAGACATACGACATCATGTTATTTTACGATGGTTGCGGTAGATGATCAGGGAAAGTCAGTCAAAGTAGCTCCTTTAGAGTTAACTTCTGAGTTAGATAAACAATTATTTGAAGCAGGTGCAATGCGCCGAAGATTGCGGAAAGAAAATATGAAAAAAAATGCAGAGTTGCATGTGGAAATATCAAAGGAAGATTTGTAATTATGGGAATACAAGATAACTTTGAACAATTACCTTTAAAAGATTTTGCTGAGAAGGCGTATCTGGATTATTCCATGTACGTGATTTTAGATAGGGCGCTACCACATATTGGTGATGGCTTAAAACCAGTACAGAGACGAATTGTTTATGCGATGTCTGAACTGGGTTTGAATGCATTGGCTAAATTTAAAAAATCGGCTAGAACCGTTGGGGATGTGTTGGGTAAGTATCATCCGCATGGTGATTCCGCTTGTTATGAAGCCATGGTTATTATGGCGCAAAGTTTTTCTTATCGTTATCCATTAATTGATGGACAGGGGAATTGGGGTTCATCAGATGATCCTAAGTCATTTGCTGCAATGCGGTATACCGAATCCCGTTTGACTGCTTATGCTAATACTTTACTGAGTGAATTAGGGCAGGGTACAGTTGATTGGGTTGATAATTTTGATGGGACTTTACAAGAGCCTGTTTTATTACCCGCTCGATTACCTAATATTATATTAAACGGAACAATGGGTATCGCGGTGGGAATGGCAACGGATATTCCACCACATAATCTTCGTGAAGTGGTTAATGCCTGTCTTCTGCTTTTAGATGAGCCAGATTCAACATTAGATGCTTTGATGACTCATATTAAAGGCCCAGATTATCCGACTTCTGCTGAAATTATCACTTCAAGTGAGGATATTAAGCAAATGTACGGCACCGGTAATGGCTCTATAAAAATGCGGGCAATATATGAAGTTGAAGAAAATAATGTGGTGATTACTGCATTACCGCATCAGGTTTCTGGATCTAAATTACTGGAGCAGATTGCCGCTCAAATGCTGGCTAAAAAATTACCCATGGTTGAAGATTTAAGAGATGAGTCTGATCATGAAAACCCGACACGCTTGGTGATAATTCCAAAATCAAAAAGAGCAGATATTGATTCTGTGATGTCTCATTTATTTGCCACAACCGATCTTGAAAAAAATTACCGTGTCAATATAAATATGATTGGCCTGAGTGGTAAACCTGTCGTTAAAAATTTACTGACAATTTTAACAGAATGGTTACAGTTTAGAACCGAGACAGTGCGTAGACGATTACAACACCGCTTGGAAAAAGTGTTAGCTAGATTACATATTCTAGATGCGCTTTTAATTGCTTTTTTAAATATTGATGAAGTGATTGCGATTATCAGGGAACACGATAAACCTAAACCAGTATTGATGGAGCGGTTTAGTATTAGTGATATTCAGGCGGAAGCAATTCTGGAATTAAAGCTACGTCATTTAGCTAAGCTTGAAGAAATGAAAATCAAGGGTGAGCAGGATGAGCTTGAAAAAGAACGGCAGGCACTGGAAAAAACTTTGGGTTCCAAGCGATTATTGAACCGTCTGATTAAAACAGAGCTTGAACGAGATTCTGAAAAATATGGTGATGATAGACGATCACCTATTGTAGAAAGAAGCGTATCAAAAGCGTTAGATACTACAGCATTGATAAGTAATGAGCCTTTGACGATTATATTGTCACAAAAAGGTTGGATTAGAGCAGCAAAAGGCCATGATATTGATGTGCAAAGCTTAAATTATCGTTCAGGCGATAAATATCTGGGTTCTGCGAAGGGTCGATCAACGCAGCCTATTTATATTCTGGATTCGACGGGTCGTGTTTATAATACTTCGACTCATGATTTGCCATCAGCCAGAAGCCAGGGTGAGCCACTTACTGGGCGATTAAAGCCTGTTGCTGGTTCCTTATTTTCTCACCTGTTTGCAGGGCAGCCCGAAGATTGGTATTTGTTAGTTAGTAATACTGGTTATGGTTTTAGAGTTCAGTTAAAAGATTTACAAAGTAAAAATAAAGCTGGAAAATCTGCAATTACCCTTAAAGCCGATACAAAAGCATTAGCACCTATAGAGATACAAAATGATTCTGATCTGGTTGCTGTCGCAACTTTACAAGGGCGATTGCTAATATTTCCAATCATGGAATTACCTGCATTAGCTAAAGGAAAAGGCAATAAATTAATACAAATACCCCCAGCTGATTTTGCCTCAGATAAGGATGAAGTAGTTTCAGCCGCAGTTGTTTCTGAGGGTGGTACGTTAAAAATTATTTCAGGAAAAAGACATCTTTCACTTAAATCGAATGATATAGAAGCGTATATGGGTAGTAGGGCTAAAAGAGGGGCTGCACTACCAAGAGGGTTTCAGCGTGTTGATGCTTTGGAAAGTTTAAATGTTTGAAGAATAATAAAGTAAAAAAAGCGCATAGCATAATACGATGCGCTTTTTTGTTAGAAAAAGAACAATATATTTTAGACAGATTCTTCTGTTTCAAACCATCGATAGACGATTCCAGCCAAAATAGCGCCAACAATCGGAGCTACCCAAAAAAGCCACAATTGAGATATAGCCCAGTCACCCTGAAAAATAGCAACAGCCGTACTTCTTGCTGGGTTTACTGATGTATTTGTTACTGGAATACTGATAAGGTGAATCAAAGTAAGACCAAGACCAATGGCAATAGGAGCAAAGCCCTGAGGAGCGCGTTTATCTGTTGCACCTAAAATGATGATTAGAAACATAAATGTCATCGCAATTTCTGTTACTAGTGCTGCTGTTAGGCTGTATCCACCAGGAGAGTGTTCTCCATAACCATTAGATGCAAAGCCTCCTGCTGACGCATCAAAACCAGCTTGTCCAGAAGCAATAAGGTATAAGATTGCTGCTCCCGCAATACCGCCAGCTACTTGTGCAGCAATATATGGGCCGAGTTCAGCTGTTGAAAATCTGCCTCCAGACCAAAGACCTAATGAAACGGCAGGATTAAGATGGCAACCAGAAATATGGCCAATAGCAAACGCCATTGTCAATACTGTAAGTCCGAAGGCCAAGGATACGCCTAATAGGCCGATACCGACATCTGGAAATGTTGCTGCAAGAACCGCACTACCACATCCTCCAAGTACCAGCCAAAGGGTACCAATAAATTCTGCACTGATTTTTTTTATTAATGACATTTTTTACCTCTCTCTTTGTGAATATAAAATTCTACTTTAGGTGAATAAGTTTAATCACCTAAATTTTATTTTACACCACTGTATATATATATTGTCAATAATAACTTGAAGTTAGCATTGCTATCTCAAATAATTCTAGGGTTGGGTGCTTTTATAATATGAATTCTATTGGCTGATATTTATGTGTGATAAGTTAAGAATCATCTTTATCTTCAATATTATCAGGGTGTGAGAGTTACATGTTAGTAACATAAAGGCAAGATGAATGGGGTTGTGTTTGATTCTAGTAGAATAATCTTCGTCTAGAATAATGTGCTAAAGGGGTAGAGCAGAGATTGCTAGAAATTTTAGATATTCTTCAGCTACTTGATTAGTAGCTGAAGAATATAATTGTTCTTTATTTATATCTTTGGGTCAGAAGGTGATTCAGCTTTTTGCTCTTTTTTGGGAGCAGAAGCTATTGTTTTTTCAGAACTTGTGCTCTTTTGTTGTGTTTGCTCTGCAAATTTATTGTCATAAGAACGTGGTCTTTCTGGTGTTTTTTTGGTTTCCTGGGTTCTAGGATTTCTCTTTGTTGACTCATTGTTGGTTTCAGAAAAACCACTTTGGTCTGCTTCATTTTTTTGTGGCGTTTTTTTGTAATTTGGATTTCTTGTGCGCCTGCGATTTGTATTGTTTCTCGTATTTTTTGTTTGTGTTCCAGAAGAAACCTTTTGATTAGGTTGTGTATTGTTAGAAGTTGAATTTTCAGAATTATTATTTTCAGTCTCAGTCAGTGGTTTTTTTTGTGGTTGGCGATTAGGCGCGTTTTTTCGAGGCCTGCGGACTGGCCTGGTACGTCCTACACTTTCGTTATCTTTACTATTTTTGTTCTTATTCTTAGGATTACGATTATTTTTTGGTTTTTCTTTTTTATTGTTAGGTTTATCTTGTTTTCCAACTAGTTTTTGCCAAAATCTTTGAATCAAATTGCTTGATGTTTTTTTATTCTGAATAATAGGAGCAGGTGCATCATGAAGAAATTCTTTAATAGCTGGTTTTTCTGCGACATGAGTTGATTTTTGTGCAAATTCTGGGACGCTAATGTTCTCCGCTTTAATTTGTAAATGACTGGGTTTTTCTTCTTCTCCTTCAATAGATTTAACGCGTTCAATATCATAAGCGGGTGTCTCAAGATGTTTGCTAGGTAAAACAATAACATCAACTTTATGGCGAGCCTCCAAAGCTTGTAAATCAGATCTTTTTTCGTTTAACAGAAAAGTTGCACATTCAATAGGTAAATGAGCCACAACTTTCTCTGTCCCCTTTTTCATTGTTTCTTCTTCCAATATGCGAAGAACGGATAGAGCGATAGATTCAATGTTACGAATAGAGCCTTGGCCTTTACAGCGAGGGCAAGTGAGTTGAGTTGCATCACCTAAAGAAGGGCGTAATCGTTGTCTGGACATCTCAAGCAATCCAAAACGAGAAATACGGCTGGTCTGAATTCGTGCGCGGTCAATTTTAAGTGCATCACGGAGCTGGTTTTCAACCGACTTTTGGTTTCTTGAGGCGAGCATATCAATAAAATCAATGACAAATAATCCACCTAAGTCACGTAAACGCAATTGACGAGCAATTTCATCAGCGGCTTCAAGATTAGTATTTAAAGCAGTTTCCTCAATGTCGCTTCCTTTTGTGGCACGTGCAGAGTTTATGTCTATCGAGGTTAATGCTTCAGTGTAATCAATTACAACAGAACCTCCAGAAGGTAAGGAAACTTCTCGTTGGTACGCTGATTCTATTTGAGATTCAATTTGATAACGGTTAAATAATGGTACGCTATCTTGATATAGTTTTGCCTTTTTTAAGAAGTGAGGCATGACCAGTTTTAGAAACTCTTGTACTAATTTGAATGAGGCTTCGTTGTCGATCAGAATTTCATCAATATCATTTCTTAAATGGTCGCGTAAAGCTCTGATGATAACGTTACTTTCTTGAAAAATCAGGAAAGGTGCTTGTTGCTCTGTACTAGAGCGGTCAACTGCCTCCCATAATTGGATAAGATAGTTTAAATCCCATTGGAGCTCTTCTGTACTCTTTCCACAGCCCGCTGTACGGATAATAAGACCCATTTCCTCTGGTATTTCCAATCCTGCCATGGCTTCGCGTAGCTCATTTCTAGTCTCTCCTTCAATACGTCTAGAAATACCGCCTGCTTTTGGGTTGTTTGGCATTAGTACCAGATAAGTCCCTGCAAGGCTAATGTATGTAGTTAATGCGGCCCCTTTATTTCCACGTTCTTCTTTTTCAATTTGAACGATAACTTCCTGGCCTTCTTTAACCAGGTCTTTGATACCTGGCCGACCTTCTGATTTTTGACCTGAAGGTCTTTTGTTCCGGTATTCAGAAGAAATTTCTTTAAAAGGCAGGAATCCATGTTTTTCTGCGCCGTAATTTATAAATGCAGCTTCCAGGCTTGGTTCGACACGAGTAATAATACCTTTATAAATATTTGATTTTTTTTGTTCGTTTGAAGGGAGTTCTATGTCAAAATCGTAAAGTTTTTGACCATCTACCAAAGCAACTCGCAGCTCTTCAGCTTGCAAGGCATTGATAAGCATTCTTTTCATTATATTATCCTTGTTGTTTCTTGCTCCATTTCAGAATAGCTAAGGAATGTTTTATTCCTGAACAGACTTATGATTTAGAATCCGTTTATTAAACTCTGAATAACGAACGATTATTGCGCTTTATAATTAGCGACTCGTGTCAGTTATGAGCTGATTCCAAATTGATGAGTATAGTTTAATACTCACAGGGAAATAAGTTTCAATTTCTTGTCGGCTTACTAGTCTTTCCTCGTTACAAAAAAAGTTACAAAATAAAAAATTTTGTAACTTTTGAATAATCAAATCTTGGAAATAACTGGCGAATAAGTTCTGTTGCTATAGCAAAAAGGTTTTAGCTACTCATTATGGAGTATACCTGCGCTATAAGTATTTTTGTTCTGTAGGAACAACATCGTTCATCACGGGTTGAACGATAAAACCCAAAATTCTGTGTGGTTTATTGTAAAAACAAATCTATTGTTTTACTGTCGTCTTTAACAGTTTCAATAGATAAACTTTGTCAATATAACAATAATTATAGAAATTATCAATTTAATCCGCTAATAAATTGAATTTACTGTTATTATTATCTTTATGGATAAAGTTGAGGATAGCAATAAACCCAAGGTTCAGTGGGTTGATATTACAGAAGAAAATAGTGAGCAACGGATAGATAATTTTTTAATTACTCGATTGAAAGGTGTTCCGAAGAGTAAAATTTATAGGATTATTCGTAAAGGAGAAGTAAGGGTAAATAAAGGAAGAATAAGCAATAGGTATAAACTAGAGATAGGCGATGTTGTCCGTATTCCACCTGTCCGAGTTGCTGTTCGTAAAAATGAAGTGGATCTTCAGCCAACCTTAAAATATAGCTTAGAGCATGAAATTATTTTTGAAGATGAAGTCCTGGTTGTTTTAAATAAACCTTCCGGGTTTGCTGTGCATGGTGGAAGTGGAATTAGTTCGGGAGTTATTGAGGCTTTTAGGGCTCTGAGACCAGACGCTAGGTTTCTTGAATTGGCACATCGACTTGATAAAGATACATCTGGATGTTTATTGGTTGCAAAAAAGAGATCCGCTTTAAAAAAATTACATGATCTTTTTCGTGGAGATGGGGTGAAAAAAACTTATCTGGCCTTATTAGTAGGTGAGTGGGATAGAAAAAAACAACTAGTGGTTGCCCCATTGCTGAAGAGTACAGGGAAAGGTGGAGAAAGGATGGTTAAGGTTAATCAGGCAGGGAAATATGCAAAGACTAGTTTTAAACGATTAAAAAAATATAACGGTTTTACTTTGGTTGAAGCCTCTCCAAAAACGGGGAGAACCCATCAAATAAGGGTTCATTCGGCTTGGTTAGGACACCCCGTCGTGGCAGATACTCGCTATGGTGATGCTAAAATTAATAGCTTTTTAGTAAAAAAAGGATTCAGGCGCTTGTTTCTTCACGCAGAGCAACTACAATTTAATCATCCGGTTTCTGGTGAAATAATGAATTTTAACGCGCCTTTGGCACCAGAATTAGAAAAGTTATTGAAAAATGAAACATTAATTAAATGAGAGAAGAGTTTGATTTAATTATTTTTGATTGGGATGGAACACTAGTAGATTCAATTGATTGGATTGTAAAGTGTCTATCAAAAGCAGCAGAAATATGTGGGTGTGAAGTCCCTGATAATCAAATATTAAAAGACACTATTGGCTTAAGCATAGAAATGACAATGGGTAGGCTATTTCCGAAAATAACCCCTGAAATTAAAGCGCAGTTAATATTTTATTATCGCCAAGAGTATCTGTCTAAACAGATAACAAAAGATGATTTATTTGTAGGGATTAATGAGATGTTGATAGCGCTTAAACAAAAAGGATATCAACTGGCAGTAGCGACAGGAAAAAGTCGGCTAGAATTGGATAAGGCGATGCAAGGAACTGGGTTGTATAATTTTTTTGACTTTACACGAACCGCAGACCAAACGGCATCAAAACCACAGCCAGATATGCTGGATGAAATTATTGAAGAAACAGGTGTCAGTAGGAAAAGAGCCGTGATGGTTGGTGATTCTATCCATGATATGGAAATGGCAATTAACGCAGATATAGCGATGATTGCAGTTTCATGTGGCGCGAATACTTATGATCAGCTAGAGCAATTTAATCCACTGATGAATTTAACAAAAACGACTCAAATACTAGATATTTTATAAAGGTTAATAGTAATGGAAAATCAACAAGACAATAATACGGAAATGGATGATTCAAACCATAACCCCGGATGGGAACGGGACATTCTTGAAAAAGTAGCTCTGGCCGCTGTAACTGAGCAGCGGACTGCCAGGCGGTGGAGTAATTTTTTTAAAATGTTAATGTTTGCTTATTTGATTACAGTAGGAGCAATGGCTTTTTATCCTACATTCAGTAAAGGAATAAGTAGCAGTGATGAAGAACATACTGCAATAATTGATATATTAGGTGTTATTGCTGAAAGTGAAGCTGCTAATGCCGAAAGTATTATTGATGGTTTAAGAGATGCGCTGAAAGATGAAAAAACTAAGGGTGTTATTCTAAATATTAATTCACCAGGGGGCAGTCCTGTGCAATCGGCTTATGTTTATGCAGAAATAAGGCGACTTAAAGAAAAACATCCTGATACACCCATATATGCTGTAGTAAGTGATATTTGTGCTTCTGGTGGATACTATATTGCAGCCGCAGCAGATAAAATCTATGTCAACCAGTCAAGCATGATTGGTTCGATAGGTGTGATCATGAATGGTTTTGGGTTTGTGAACGTAATGGAGAAGCTAGGCGTTGATCGCAGATTATTAATAGCGGGTGAGCATAAAGCATTAATGGATCCATTTTCACCTGTGAAACAAGAAGAAACTGTCCATATGCAGGCTCTATTAAATGAAGTCCATCAACAGTTTATTGATGCTGTTAAAACGGGGCGAGGTGATCGATTAGTTGAAACGAAAGATATGTTTTCAGGTTTGGTCTGGACTGGATCTCAAGGCATTAAGCTTGGTTTGGCCGATGACTTTGGGAGTGTTGACTCTGTTGCAAGAGAAATTGTAGGAACCAAAAAGAAACTGAATTTTACACCGCAAGAAAGATTAATTGATAAAATTGCAGGTAAATTAGGAGCTTCATTTGGTCATGCATTAGGAAGTACAATGAATGGTTTTGCAATGCGATAAAATAAGAAAGAGCTTGTATGTCTGATTCAGTCTGGATTCAGGCTAAATTGGTTACTATCTAGAGAAAAATTGGTAATAGTCCATTTCATTTATAGATGGCGATAACAATAATTCTTCACAGGTAGCAATGCAAACTTATATTAAAACTTTTTTATTGACTTTCTTTCTGTCTACTTCTGTTTTTGCAGGGTCAGACGTTGCATTTTCTATTTTGAGCATAGATCAGGCGACGCAAAAAATAATTGAAGAGCTAAAAACTAAAGTTCTTGGTGCAAAAACAGAATCAATAGATGGGAAAATTGTACATGTTATTAAAGTACTTACAGAAGATGGGCGAGTTCAACATCTTAAAGTAGATGCTGAGAGTGGTAATATAAGCAAGTGAGGTAGTTTGTGCGTATTTTAGTTGTCGAAGATGAGAAGGTTCTGAGTCAACAAATTCAAGATTTTTTTAGTAAAAAAGGATTTGTTGTAGATGTTGCTCTGACAGGAGAAGATGGATATTATTTGGCAACCGAATATCCAATAGATATTGCGATTGTTGATATTGGTTTACCTGATTTTTCTGGTATAGATTTAATTACACGATTACGAAATAATGAAGTTGCTACTCCTATTTTATTGTTAACAGCAAGAAACCGATGGCAAGATAAAGTCGAAGGATTGGAAGCAGGAGCAGATGATTTTTTACCTAAACCTTTTCATTATGAAGAGCTTTTAGCTAGAGTAAATGCTTTGCTTAGAAGATCTAGAGGTAAAGCGCATCCCGTTTTAACATTTGCAAATATACAACTCAACACGATGACGCAAGAAGTGTCAGTTGATGGAAAAAAAGTTGAGTTAACTGCTTATGAATATAAAGTATTAGAATACTTGATGTTCCGTAAAGGCGAAGTGGTTTCCAAGTCAGTATTGACAGAACATATTTACGATGAAGATTTTGATCGTGACAGCAATGTACTCGAGGTTTTTGTCGGTCGCTTACGTAAGAAACTTGACCCACAAGGGTTAACAAAACCAATCGAAACATTAAGAGGAAGGGGTTATAGAATTCCTTTAGAAACTGAGTAATACGCCCAAGGGCGTCTCTATTAATTGATGAATGGAAAATTGAGTCCAAAAAATCCAATCTCTGCGTTGAAATTCCTCGCAATAGCTTACTATTACACGCGGATTTTGCCTTAATTTTGAATGTCTTGATTCTCAGTTTCTCATCCGTAATTAATAGAGATACCCTCAAGTGAAAACAAATTCTTTAAGCTTTCGCTTATCAATCTCTTCTGCCTTTGTGTTGACTGCTTTTTTCTATTTGGTTACCTTCGTTTTGGAACAAAGCTATAGAGAAAGTACAGAGAAAGCCTTAAAAGAAAAACTTCAAATCCATATTTATTCACTTTTATCCGTTGCAGAATTAGTCGATAACGGTGAATTAAAAATGCCAACTATTCTTCGGGAGCCTAGATTTTCTAATCCTGGCTCTGGATTATATGCAACCATTAAGCAAGCAGATAACGTTTTAAAATGGCGATCACTATCAACTGTTGGTATAGAGCTACCCTCTTCTGATCGGCTAAAGCCCGGTGAAGCAATATTTGAAAAAGGAAAGGATGGTCGTTTTTTCCTTAGCTATGCTGTTATTTGGGAAAATGAAGCGGGGTTAGAGCAGTATTATATTTTTACAGTTGCTGAAGATGATTTATTTGTGAGTAGCCAAGTAGAACATTTTAGAGATACGTTAAGGGCTTGGCTGTTATTTATAGGGCTCTTTTTAGTATTGATTCAGTTTTTGGTATTACGATGGAGTTTAAAACCGTTAAGATCGATAGTCGAAGATTTAGAAGAAATTGAAGCTGGAAATAAAAGTCGATTAGATGGTGAATATCCATCCGAGTTAAGAGGGCTTGCTGGTAATCTTAATGTGCTAATTGCTAGTGAGCGCGCGCACTTAGAACGTTATCGTAATACGTTAGCTGATTTGGCTCATAGTTTAAAAACACCCTTGGCCATTATAACGGGATGTATTGAGCCGGATGTCGTTAATAGAAAAACAGCGACAGAGCAAATTTCAAGAATGAATACAATTGTTGAATATCAGTTACAGAAAGCTGCTGCAAAAGGACAAAAACAATTAACAGGAGAGATTGACCTGTCTATTATTTTAGAAAAAATCATTTTGTCATTGAAAAAAGTATATTGTGATAAGAAAATTATTTTTTCTTATAATCAGAATGATAACTGCATGATGTATTGCGAAGAAGGTGATATTTATGAAATTGCTGGAAATTTGTTGGATAACGCTGCTAAATGGTGTAAAAATAATGTAAAAGTTAGTTTAAATAACTTAGATAATGATGAAAATTCGCAGTTTTCTGTGGTTATACAGATTGAAGATGATGGGCCAGGAATTCCTAAAGATAAACTAGATATTATTTTACAACGAGGCGTTAGGGCAGATGAACATATTCAGGGGCATGGTATAGGAATGGCTGTCGTTAATGAGTTAACAGAATTGTTAGATGGCAAACTAGTTGCAGGAAAAAGTGAAACATTAGGAGGAATGAAATGGCAGGTTTATTTACCATAATTTTTCTGAATATTTTTTATCAGTTGCAATTTCCAAAATGAACGTTTGTTTTTTTAAAAACAATAGTTGCCTAAATTATTTAAATAAAGCATAATAATCCATTCTTTCAGCCTCTAGCTGAAAACATTATGGTTACTGTGTTGGTCCTCTCGCAACGATACGCTGCAAACCCCGCCAGGCCCGGAAGGGAGCAACGGTAGTGGCGGATTCGTGTGCCGAGGTGTGGCTGGCACAGTTTCCGCCCAATCTATTTCCACCCTAGAGTCACCAAATGGCTTATCAGGTTTTAGCAAGAAAATGGCGTCCTCAGAGTTTTATCCAACTTGTTGGTCAGGAACATGTCAGCCAATCATTATCTAATGCGTTGCTGCACGATAGACTGCATCATGCCTATTTGTTTACAGGAACTAGAGGTGTAGGTAAAACTACAATAGCTAGAATTTTAGCAAAAGCAATTAATTGTGAAAACCTTCAAGATTCAAATCCTTGTGGAGAATGTCAGGTCTGTATTGCTTTTCAAGAAGGAAGGTTTCTGGACTTAATAGAAGTAGATGCCGCATCCAGAACAAAAGTTGAAGATACTAGAGATTTACTGGATAACGCACAGTATGCACCCAATCAGGGACGATACAAGGTCTACTTGATTGATGAAGTTCATATGCTTTCAGGGCATAGCTTTAATGCATTACTAAAAACTTTGGAAGAACCTCCTCCACATGTAAAGTTTCTATTAGCAACTACGGATCCTCAAAAAATACCAGTTACAGTTTTATCTCGATGTTTGCAGTTTAATCTTAAGCGATTACTCCCAGAGCAGATTGATGCACAAATGACTTACATATTAGGTCAGGAACGAATAGATTTTGAGCCTTCAGCGTTAAAACTATTATCTCGTGCAGCAGATGGTAGTATGCGGGATGGATTAAGTTTATTAGATCAGGCTATTGTATTTGGAAACGGAGAGGTAAAGCAGGAAACGGTCACTCAAATGTTAGGTTCAGTTGCTCAGCAACCAGTCGATGATATATTGCTTGCTTTAGCAAACAATAACGCTGTTCAGCTATTACAAAAAATATCAGTGATTAGCGAGCTAACGCCAGATTTTTCTGAGATTTTACAGCAAATTTTGAGAGTGTTTCATCGTGTTTCCTTAACCCAGACAATTTCAGGTTTTGTAGATAATGAATTCGATTCTGATATTATTGCTCAGTTAGCAAGTACGTTGTTAGCAGAAGATGTGCAATTATTTTATCAAATTGGTTTGATTGGGCAACGAGATTTAGAATTAGCACCTGACCCTAGGTGTGGTTTCGAAATGGTCATGCTAAGAATGTTAACTTTTAGGCCTGTATCTGATTATTCGACAAAGACAAAAAATAATCCTATTGCTAAAAATCCTGAAATACAAGATATTAAGCGACTAGAACCTTCACCGATAAAAAGTAGATTAGTAAGCAAAACTATAAAAGAACCAACGGCATTGAAAGTACAAGTACTCTCAGATAATAATTGGGCAGAGATGGTTGTGGCAATGAACTTGAAAGGAATGACGCGAGAACTAGCCAATAATTGTATTCTTGAGACAATAGATGATAGTACTTGCACTTTGGTTTTAGAGCAGAATCATACACACCTGATCAGTTCTCGTGCAAAAGAAAATTTACAGAAGGGATTATGTAGTTATTATAATAAAGAAGTTAAACTAAATATAAAAACTGAAACAGTAAAAAAAATCACACCTGCTCAACAAATAACTCAAAAACAAGCAGATACTCAACAAGCCGCGGTTGATTCTATCAATAAAGATGAAAACATTCGGGCTTTTAAAGAACATTTTGATGCTAGAGTGATGTCAGGTACGATTGAACCTCATTAAAAAATAAAAGATGTGGAGATAAGATGAAAAATGCACTGGGTAATATTATGCAGCAAGCCCAAAAAATGCAAGAAGATGTAAAAAAAGCACAAGATGAACTTGCCGCAATGCAAACTGTGGGCGAATCAGGTGGCGGACTAGTATCAATTATTATGACTGGAAAGCGAGAAGTTAGGAAAGTCACTATTGATGACTCATTACTAGGCGATGATAAAGATATGCTAGAAGATTTAGTCGCAGCTGCAGTTAATGATGCCGTACATAAAGTATCTAAAATGAAGAAGGAAAAAATGGCTGAAGTGACTGCTGGAATGCCTCTGCCTCCTGGGTTTCAAATGCCATTTTAATGCAAGGCCAAGGCTTGTTGGGAGAGCTAATTAAAAACTTGTGTTGTTTGCCAGGCATTGGTCCAAAATCTGCTCAGCGAATGGCATTTCAATTGTTACAAGGAGAAAGGTTGGGTGCAGAGAAACTTGCCAATACTCTCCTCAAAGCTATAGAAAAAATCGGTTATTGCCAACAATGTAGAACTTTGACAGAGGAGTTGTTATGTTATATCTGCTCCCAGGCTTCTAGAGATCAATCAGTTTTATGTATTGTAGAAAGTCCTGCTGATGTCTGGGTTGTCGACCAAGCAACTTTGTTTAAAGGAGTTTATCATGTATTACATGGACGTTTATCTCCGCTTGATGGTATTGGGCCAGATGAGCTTGGTTTGGACTTACTAGAGCAACGTTTTTCTCAAGGAAAAATTAAAGAAATTATTTTAGCAACTAACGCTACTGTAGAAGGAGAGGCAACCGCATATTTTATTGCAGAACTTGCCAAAAAACATCATGTTCAGGCCAGCAGAATTGCACACGGTGTACCAATGGGTGGAGAGCTTGAGTTTATTGATAGTGGAACTTTATCTCATGCTTTTAATAGTCGGAATGATATGATTTAGATTTCTATACCTTGTTAGAGGCGTTATTTAATCAACATAGAAGATTAAGTTTCAATATTCCATTAACAGATTATGGAAGGAGTTAAAAATGACAGTTTGTTTGTTTTGTAATATGGTGAGTGGTGAGATTAAGCCCGATACAGTTTATGAGGATGAGAATATCTTGGCATTTAGAGATATTAATCCACAAGCCCCTGTACATATTTTAATTATTCCAAAAAAACATGTGGCAACTTTAAACGATTTGGATGATTCAATTTTGGGAGGTCAATTGCTACGAACAGCAATTCAATTGGCTAAGCAGGAAGGCTTGGCAGAAAAAGGCTATAGAACAGTTTTTAATTGTAACGAACAGGGTGGGCAGGAAGTTTTACATTTACATTTACATTTGTTGGGAGGAAGACAGATGAGATGGCCCCCAGGTTAAATTAGTAATAGAATTTCTTTTTTGGTTAAAAAGAAGTTTATTATTTTTGAAAAACTAATAAGTGATTATTAGCTGGCATGGAAAAATCTTTTTTTATGATTAACTTAGCTGATTTAGCTAAGGTTTCAATAGCTTCAAAATCACGAATACCACTTTTTGGGTCACGAGCTTTTAGCCAGAGATCAAATTGTTTATTACTGTCACTAGTATATTGTCCGTTATAATTGAATGGTCCGTAGATGCAAATAATTGCTTGGTCAGGAAGATAGTTTACTAAACCAGAAAAAAAACATTCCACTTCTTGCCAATGCATAATATGTAAAGTGTTGGCAGTAAATAAAGCATCAATAGACTGACAAGGCCACTGCTCATCTGTTACATTCAAAGCTCTACAGTTATTTAAATTAGTTAATCCAGCTTCTTTAATCCAACAATTAATTCCTTCTATATTTTCTTTTTTATCAGTCGGCTGCCAGGTTAGATGAGGAAGTTGATGGGCAAAGTAGCATGCATGTTGACCTGTTCCGCTACCTATTTCCCAAACTGTTGTAGACTCAAGAAAAATTGTTTTAATAATCTGTAAAATTGGTTGCTTGTTATTTTCACAAGCCTGAGAAAAAGCTTTATTCATTTGATGATCCCAATAAAATCAGTTGAGTACACGATGAGTAATGAAAAACAGAAATAAACATATTATTTAAAAACATACAGTCACACTTAGCGTAGAGCTGATTTATTTAGGATGATGGTTATAAAACAAATTAATAGTATGACAGATGTACAAGCTGTTTGCTGGAACAACCTTGTGCAAGATAAAGATCCTTTTCTTCGACATGAATTTTTGTTGGCTTTGGAGCAAAGTGGTGCGGTTAGCCCTGGTACAGGATGGCAGCCATATCACTTGCTTGTATTTGAACAACAAGAAATGATAGCTGCAATGCCGCTTTATTTAAAAAACAATTCGCGTGGTGAGTATGTTTTTGATCAACAATGGGCTGATGCTTACTATCAGGCTGGTATCGAATATTATCCAAAATGGGTTAATTCAGTTCCTTTTACGCCCTGCCAAGGACAGCGGCTATTGATTAAGTCAGATGGTGATTATCTAGCAGTTATTCAGTTATGTTTGAATACTATAAAAGAGCTGTCTGAGCAACTTAACATCTCAGGTTTCCACTGTTTATTTCCGGTCGAAGAACAAGTAAAAGTATTACAAGAACAGATGCTTATTCGGCAAGGTGTGCAGTTTCAATGGTTTAATAAAAGCTACCTTAATTTTGATGATTATCTCCAAAACTTTACATCTAGGCAACGAAAAAATATAAATAAGGAAAGGCGAAAAGTTTCTGAACAAAATATTAGTTTTCAACGATTAACTGGCGAAGAAATAACAGAGCATCAATGGCAGGTGTTTTTTGATTTTTATGAAATGACATATTTGAAACGAGGGCAACCTGCTTATTTAACCGTTGATTTTTTCAAACAACTAGCTGAATCTATGTCAGAACAAATTTTATTAGTGTTTGCGATAAAAAACCAATCATATATAGGCTCTGCACTCAGTTTTATTGGGAAAAACACGTTATACGGACGGTATTGGGGTTGTTATGAAAAATATAATAACCTCCATTTTGAAACTTGTTATTACCAAGGCCTTGAATATTGTTTTGAACATCAGATACAACGGTTTGACTCAGGTGCTCAAGGGGAGCATAAAATTTCTCGGGGATTTGAACCAATCACGACGTATTCTGCGCATTGGATTCAAAATGCTCATTTTGAGAAATTGATAGCCCAGTTTTTAGAAAGAGAGGCGCGTTTTATTCAGCAATATAAACAGGGTTGTTTGAAAAAGCTTCCATTTAAATTAACTAAATATGTGAAAAAGGCGCCATGAAATACATGCCCAAGGACTTGAGATGTATAAAATCCTTGCTTAATCAAATAGATATATAGACACTTTTTCTATAGGCATAATTTTAAAAATTAATTATAAAGTGAAAGGAGTTATTTACAATAAGTAAAGCGCTTAAAATAGATATAATAAACTTTGTATAACGTATAGTATTCCTTTACTATTAAATCTAAACTCAGCGTTTAAAACCTTCTAAAGAAGGTGTGTAAAATACCTTAACCTATGAGTAATGAAACTTTTCCATATTCAAAATATTGAAATAAATGTTGGGGTTAGGTACTTAGGTTCACGGTTTTTTGTTCGAAAGAAGTAAATAAATATAGAGATAAACGAGTTGTAGTTTTTAGGTGCGTTTCTATAAAGTGACTTAAATGCTTTAATCAAAATTTTAATTAAATAATCAAATGATAGTTCAGGTACATTTATTACTTCTGGGTTTTAGTAAACGTGGTTTTAAAATGCTGGAAGCACAAATAAAAAAATCTACTTTTGATGTGTGCCTGACGACAGATATAACACCTTCTTCTCTTGAAACTACAAAGTTAGTCATTGTTGATTTTGATAATGAAAATTTAGATGAAATATTGGACTTATGTAGCAAAAAATTACCCCATAGACATATCGTCGGATTGAGTTCTATTGCAGTCATAATTGATTTAGACAATGACAATTTAGATGAAGAATTAGGATTAACTAGAAAAAAAATACCTCGGAGACATATCGTTGGTCTTAGCTCCATGCCCATTGAATTAGATAACGTTACAATTCTTAAAAAACCAATCAAGCAAGCAGAGTTAAGTGTAATACTTGAAGAGCTTGGCTGTAAAGAGACAGTTTTGCAAGAAAAATCAAGTGAAATTCGGGCCATTTATTCAAACCCTGAATCGAGCTTACATTATTCGATTAAGAATAGTTTTCAAGAATACCTTACTAGAGCCAGGAAATTACACCTTAAAGTTAAGCAACCTATTGAATTAGTTTTTTTGAATAAGCCAGTATTCTATATAATCAACGATAAAATCAGTACTTCGTTAACTAAGGATCAATTGAAGCATCTTTGTTCATTAACTATTCAAGAACATTCGATTTCTATTAATTTATCGAAAACACCGCCTCATGGACTACAAAGTAAAGAGGCGGATTATTTTATCTCAAAAATTGTTGTTTGGTCCTCAAGAGGCCGACTGCCATATGGTATAAATTCTACAGATACTGTTCGAATGTTTACTTCTGAAAAAGAACACATCTTAACAAAAATAAAAGGTTCTGAATCAATAAAAACACTTTGGTCAATGACAAGTTGCAGTCTGCAGAAAACCGAACATGTTTTAGATGTGTCTCAAACCAGTTTATTTTTATATTTTAGTGTTATGTATGCATTAGATCTAATTGAAGTGTCATCTGACCAACCACCGTCAAGCAAAAGTACAAAAAGTAAGAAAAAATCATTTAAATCAGGTTGGTTAGGAAAGTTTTTTTCTAAAAAGACCTTAATTCCCAATTCAATTTAACATAACAACAACGGCAAAGATTCATGGAAAAAACACAACTTGATATACTTTGGGTTCTACTCGCGGCAATTATGGTACTGGGAATGCAAGGTGGCTTTTTATTCTTAGAAGCTGGCATGACACGTAGTAAAAATGCGGCTAATATTGCTATGAAAAATGTAACCGATACAGTGGTCACTGTCCTTGGGTTCTGGTTTTGTGGCTTTGCATTTATGTTTGGAGGAGGTCAAGAAAGTAGTATGTTTGACCACTTTTTTGCACCCATTGGGCAAGGCTCTTCTCCTTGGACGACTACTTTTTTTCTTTTTCAAGCATTTTTTTGTGCAACGACAGCAACCATTATTTCAGGTGCTGTTGCTGAACGCGTCCGTTTTATTACTTATCCTATTATAACTGCGATTGTAGTTATTATTATTTATCCTATTTTCGGGCAATGGGTTTGGGGAGGGGCGTTAAATGATGAAGCCGGATGGTTAGAAAATATTGGTTTTGTCGATTTTGCTGGGTCAACGGTTGTACATAGTATAGCGGGATGGGCATCACTTGCATTGCTAATGATCCTTGGTCCTAGAATAGGCCGTTTTAGAGGGCCAGGGGAAGAGCCAAGAGAAATGGCGCAATACAATGCCTCAATGGCTATGTTTGGCGCATTGATATTGTTTATTGGTTGGTTTGGCTTTAATGGGGGGAGCGCATTAGCGATGAATTACCAAGTTCCTGGAATTATTGCTAATACTATGCTCTCTGGTGTTTCTGCTGCTGCTATTGTGGGTGTTTTGAGTTATTTAAGAACCGGATATACTGATGTAGCTCAATCTATGAATGGATTACTCGCAGGACTAGTCTCAATAACAGCGGGTTGTTTTGCAGTTAGTGCCCCTGAAGCAGTGCTTATTGGTTTGGTGGGCGGTCTTTGCATGATTTATTGTGAGAAGCTATTGATACGTTTTCAAATTGATGATGCAATTAGTGCGATACCCGTCCATTTGGCAGCGGGTATTTGGGGAACTATAGCGGTAGGAATTTTTGGGGATTTAACTACCTTAGATACCGGTTTAACTCGTTTTACTCAGATTATTGTTCAAATTGAAGGTGTATTAGTCTGTGGGCTTTGGGCATTACCGGTAAGTTATATACTTTTTAAGGCTTTAGATTCCGTCTTACCTATCCGTGTGACCCCTGAACAAGAGCATATAGGGCTCAATATATCTGAACATGCTTCATCATCTGAATTGATTCAGGTTCTAGATATGATGGAGTTACACAAAACACTAGGTGATACATCAGTTCGTTTGCCTGAGGAGCCATTTACTGATCTTGGTCAAATAACCAGTAAGTATAACGAGGTTATGGCATCTCTTGAACAAACTGCAGAACGAAACAAAGCTAGCATAATTAGTAAAAAAATAGCCATCATTAATTTTGATAGCAAAGGGAAAATTGTGGGGTTTGATGCAGGTGCAGAAAATTTATTCAAAATGAAGCCAGAACAAGCTATTAATCAACCGATTAATATTCTATTTGCTGATGGCCATAATAATTTGCCACTAGATAGGCCGAATAGTCTTATGTTTGGGATTACTAATCAAGCAGCGGGGTTTCGTAAGGGGCGCATGTTTCCAATGCAATTTTCTTTTTCCAAGGCGAATATAAAAGGAATAGATTTTTTTACTGCGACTTTTGCGGAATATAAAAATGAATCAGACGAGCAGATACAAACGGGCAGTTCAATATCAACCGCTACTCAATCTCAACAAGTGAATAGTGGGCTTGGAGAAACTATTCAGATGGGTGCTAATAATACTCTTACGACGACGATAACAATGAAGTGGAATGATAATGGTAAGGCTTAAGTATGTATGAATTGGGAAATAACCCTTATGGTGTTGATAATAACTTTTAAATATGTCTCATACATTAAACAAACTAAAACAATCAGAAATTGATCATGGTCTTAGAAAGAGGCCAGTTAAAGGGAAAAAAACACCATCTCATGGCTCTTTATTAGTTTATTTTGTAGTTATTATTTCTGCTCTTTTAGTTTTTTTAAACTCAGGAAAAGATTTTTTTTCTCAACAACAATTATCATTATCTGATCAGTCTGTCGATTTGACGAAAGAAGTGCTTAGTGATCCTAAGCTAAAAAAACCAAAAACTAAACATATTATAGAAGAGGAAATAGATGTAGCTGCATATATTTCTCCAATAAAAGAAAAAGATTTAGAAACAAATGTTGTAGAAACAGAAAAAACTAATTCATCAAAACCAAAAGGCACTAATAAATCTACTAGCAATAATTCAAATGCAGCTATTAAAAAAACTATTCGTGTCAAGAAAGTTTCTACTGTTGCCAGAGGAAAGAAAAAAACAATAAAACCAACTAAAATTATATTATGGAAAGATTTATCTTCTAGCTTTAAGGATAGCATGCCAGAAATGGAACTGAATGGTATTATATTTTCAAAAAAAGAAAGTAACAGGTATGTCTTTGTTAATATGATAAAATACCATGTGAATGATGTCGTAGAATCAGGGCCGACAATAGAAGAAATAAGTAGAAATTTTATTGTTTTGCATTATGAAAACAAGAAATTCACAATACCTTTAAAATAATATTCATCAAAAATTTCACTGAATTTTTCTATTTGTTAAAACAACAAGCTTTAGTACATAGAGTGCTCTATTTCGGTATAATTATGAAATTAAATTTATCCTAACGTTAAAGTTAAGGGTGTTAGTAAGAAAGTATTAGGTAAAACTGGAGTTTTTAATGAATAAAATGGTAATTACGGATGGCTCGGAACAAGGTGATATAGATCCCGTAGAAACACAAGAATGGATTGATGCTTTACAGTCGGTTATAGAAAGAGAAGGAAAAGACCGTGCCCATTTTCTGGTTGAAAACTTACTAGCTGCTGCAAGAAAATCCGGATCAGATATTCCATTTAGTGCAAATACTGAATACTTCAATACCATTCATGTAGAACAGCAACCTCAATTTCCTGGTGATACTGTCATAGAACAAAAAGTACGTTCCTATATACGCTGGAATGCCATGATGATGGTATTGAGAGCTAATAGACATACTAATGTGGGTGGGCATATTGCCAGTTTTGCATCTGCCGCTACTTTATATGATGTAGGGCAAAATCATTTTTGGCATGGAACTTCGGAAGAACGTGAAGGTGATTTGATTTTTTTTCAAGGGCATTCAGCGCCTGGTATGTATTCACTTGCTTATCTACAAGGGCGATTATCAGAAGAACAATTAGATAAATTTCGTCAAGAAGTCAATGGAAATGGGTTGTCATCTTACCCTCACCCTTGGTTAATGCCTGATTTTTGGCAATTTCCTACCGTTTCTATGGGGCTTGGGCCTATTATGGCCATTTATCAGGCTCGGTTTATGCGCTATTTGCAAGGGCGTGGCTTTGCTGATACCTCTGAACGGAAAGTATGGGCATTTTTAGGTGATGGAGAAACCGATGAGCCTGAATCTTTGGGAGCTATTGGGATGGCTGGTCGAGAAAAACTGGATAATCTGGTTTTTGTTGTTAACTGTAATTTACAACGATTAGATGGCCCTGTACGTGGTAATGGCAAGATTATTCAAGAATTAGAAGGTGAATTTCGTGGTGCAGGCTGGAATGTCATTAAACTGGTTTGGGGGCATTTATGGGATGCTTTATTAGCCAGAGATAAAGAAGGACATCTTGCTAGAAGGATGATGGAATGTGTGGATGGAGATTACCAGACTTTTAAATCTAAAGATGGTGCTTATGTTCGTGAGTTTTTCTTCAATACACCTGAACTTAAAGCAATGGTAAGCGATTATTCAGATCAGGATATCTGGGGCTTGGATAGAGGTGGGCACGATCCATCCAAAGTATTTGCAGCCTATCAAGCAGCTATAAATCATAAAGAGCAACCCACGGTTATTTTGGCCAAAACGATTAAAGGCTATGGCATGGGGTCATCTGGTGAAGCTCAGAACACATCACATCAACAGAAAAAAATGAGTGAGGAATCGCTTCGTCGTTTTAAAGTTAAATACGATCTGCCAGTAAAAGATGATGAATTAGAAAGTTTACCTTATCTGAAGTTTGAAGAAGGATCGGCAGAGTTAAACTATATGTTAGAAAGACGTGAGCAACTAGGTGGATTTATTCCATCAAGACGCACACAAACAATTCCTTTAGATATTCCAGCATTAGCAGACTTTAAACCATTATTAGCCGGCACAGGTGAAGGGCATGAAAGTTCAACAACAATGGCCTTTGTCCGTATGTTGGGTATTTTGGTTAAGGATAAAAATATAGGTAAACGTATTGTTCCGATTGTTCCTGATGAATCACGAACATTTGGTATGGAGGGTATGTTTAGGCAGTTAGGTATCTGGTCTCAAGTAGGACAGTTATACACACCTCAAGATGCTGAACAATTAATGTACTACAAGGAAGATAAACATGGACAGGTGATACAAGAAGGGATTAATGAAGCGGGGGGTATGAGTGACTGGATTGCAGCAGGAACAGCATATTCAACACATGGGGTGCCGATGATTCCTTTTTATATTTTTTATTCCATGTTTGGCTTTCAACGGGTTGCTGATCTTATCTGGGCAGCGGCGGATCAATGTACGCGTGGATTTTTATTAGGTGCTACAGCAGGTAGAACGACATTAAATGGAGAAGGGTTGCAGCATGAAGATGGACATAGCCAAGTCTTCGCTAACTCTGTACCAAACTGTGTTTCTTATGATCCAACATACGGTTACGAGGTTGCTGTTATCATTCAGGATGGAATGAGGCGAATGTATGTGGATAAGGAAAATGTTTTTTACTACATTACAGTCATGAATGAAAACTATGAGCAACCGGCATTACCTAATGGGACAGAAGAAGAAATTTTAAAAGGCATGTACTTGTTCCAGAAAGGTGCTAAAAACAAGTCGCCTAGAGTTCAATTATTGGGTTCAGGGACAATTTTTCGGGAAGCAGTTGCAGCTGCAAAATTATTACATGATGATTGGAAAGTAGAAGCGGATTTATGGAGTTGTCCAAGTTTTAACGAGCTGGCTAGAGATGGTCAAACATGTGACCGATGGAATCGTTTACATCCAACTGAAAGGGCTAAACAATCACATGTTGCTCGGTGTCTGGATGGTACAAAAGGCCCTGTTATAGCAAGTACTGATTATATTCGTGCTTTTGCAGAGCAAATCAGAGCTTACATTTCTGCGCCCTACACAGTTTTAGGAACAGATGGTTTTGGGCGGTCTGATACACGTGAAAATTTGCGTAGCTTCTTTGAAGTCAATCGTTATCATATTGTGTTAGCAGCGTTAAAAGGATTGGCAGATAATAATGAATTTGATGCCGCTAAAATTGATGTAGCTATTGTAAAATACGATATTAACCCTGAAATCAGCGCACCTTGGCTAGTATAAGAGTTTAAATAATGAGCGAATTAATCGAAATAAAAATACCTGATCTAGGTGGTGCTGACGAAGTTGAAATTGTAGAAATACTAATTCAACCGGGTGATGCTATTGAACCAGAACAAACCTTGGCAGTGATGGAAAGTGATAAGGCTACGATGGATTTACCTGCCAGTATGGCAGGAACAATTCAAGAGGTTATCATCAAAGTGGGTGATAAAGTTTCTCAAGACTCACTAGTTGCTATGTTAAGGCCAGGGGCTGCCGAATCTGTTACAGAAGAGAAAGTTGCTGAACCAACAAAAACAGAAACCAAAACTGAACAAGTTGTTGAGAAAAAGGTAGAGAAAAAACAACCGCCACCGGTTGCAGAGAAAAAGCCAGAACCTGTTGCCGTTTCCAGCAATAGTAAAGCACATGCCACACCCAGTGTAAGACTGTTTGCGAGAGAATTAGGTGTAGATTTAAGTAAAATACAACAAGGAAGTGGTCGAAAAGGACGTATTTTACGAGAAGATGTACAAGCTTTTGTGAAAAAAGCAATGGCGGGTGGTGCAACACAAGGTGGTGGAACGGGTATTTCTCCGATACCAGAAGTTGATTTTTCCCAATTTGGTGAAACAGATATCCAGCCATTAAGTAAAATTAAGCGTTTAACTGGCGACCATATGGTGCGTGTCTGCTTAAATCTTCCGATGGTTACTCAGCATGATGAAGCTGATATTACCGATATGGAAGATTTTAGAAAATCCAACAATGCAGGCAAGCCAGAAATAAAACTGACAGGTTTGGTGTTTATTATTAAAGCACTAGTTTCCGCTTTAAAACAATTTCCGCAGTTTAATAGTTCACTTTCAGCAGATGGACAATCTTTAATATTTAAAAAATATGTCAATATTGGTATTGCTGTTGAAACCCCTAATGGATTAGTGGTTCCTGTGATTCGTGGCGCTGATGCCATGAATTTAAATGAATTATCAGCACAATTAGTTGAGTTAAGTGGAAAAGCCAGAGACGGCAAACTACCTCCAGCAGCCATGCAAGGTGGGAGTATGTCTATTTCAAGTTTAGGTGGGATTGGTGGTACAGCTTTTACACCCATAGTTAATGCACCAGAGGTCGCTATTTTGGGTGTTAGTCGCTCTAAAATGCAACCCGTCTGGCAAGGTAATGAATTTGTTCCGCGACTGATGCTTCCATTAGATTTAACCTATGACCATCGTGTGATTGACGGAGCAGAAGCTGCTCGTTTCTTAGTTGCTATTACCCAATCTTTGGGTGATATTCGTCGTTTATTATTGTAGAGGGAATTTCGATATGGCAGATTTACATGCAGAAGTTTTAGTTTTAGGCGGTGGGCCAGGGGGTTATACTGCGGCGTTTCGAGCAGCTGATCTAGGGAAGAAAGTTGTATTGATTGAGCGTTACCCAGTTATAGGTGGGGTTTGCTTAAATGTAGGGTGTATTCCTTCTAAAGCATTATTACACATGGCACAAATTATTCATGAAGTCGATGAAATTGACCATCATGGAATTAGCTATGGAAAGCCCAGTTTTGATTTGGATAAAATTAGAAGTTGGAAAGAAAGTGTGACAAAAAACTTAACTACCGGTTTGGCTGGTTTAGTTAAACAACGCAAAGTTACTTTGGTTCAAGGGACGGGAACTTTTGCCTCTGCTAATTCAGTTATTATAGAGTCGGAAGAGGGCAGTCAGACCATTACTTTTGACAATGCTATTATTGCCGCAGGTTCTCAGCCCACTAAAATTCCGGTTTTTCCAAATGATGATCCAAGGTTATGGGATTCTACTGATGCCTTAAATGTGCAAGAAGTACCCAAGAAATTACTCGTGGTCGGGGGTGGTATTATTGGCTTGGAAATGGCAACGGTCTATCATGCATTAGGTTCAGAAATTAGTATTGTTGAATTAATGGATCAGATTATCCCTGGTTGTGACGCTGATTTAGTCAGACCTTTAACAAAGCGAATTAAAAAACAATATAAGAACATATGGCTAAAAACTAAAGTCGATGAAATTAAACCGTTAAAAAAGGGTTTGAAAGTTACGTTTTCTGGCGATAATGCACCTGAGCCAGAAACGTTTGATGCAGTTTTAGTTGCAGTGGGTCGCAGACCGAATGGGTTAAAAATTGGAGCAGATAAAGCAGGTGTTAATGTCGACGAAATGGGCTTTATCAAGGTAAACGAACAACAAAAAACAAATATTGATCATATCTATGCAATAGGTGATGTCGTAGGAAATCCAATGTTGGCTCATAAAGCTGTGCATGAAGGAAAAATTGCTGCAGAAGTTATTTTTGGTATGAAAGTTGGATTTGATGCGCTAACAATTCCATCAGTGGCGTATACTGATCCAGAAGTAGCATGGATGGGCTTGACAGAAAATCAGGCAAAAGAAGAGGGAATTGAATATGAAAAAGGTGCTTTTCCTTGGGCTGCAAGTGGACGTTCATTAAGTATTGGTAGAAATGAAGGTCTAACCAAAATCTTATCTGAAAAGGATACAGGAAGAATTTTAGGGGCAGGTATGGTTGGACCTAATGCTGGTGAATTAATTGCTGAGGCAGTATTGGCACTGGAAATGGGTGCTGATGTAGAAGATATAGGGTTATCAATTCATCCTCATCCAACGTTATCTGAAACTTTTGCCTTTGCAGCAGAAATGATCACAGGTACGATTACCGATCTTTATGTAAAGAAAAAATAAGAGAAGACTATGTCAGTTAATGATCAAGATTTTAAAAATGCACTTAAACTATGGGCCAGTGGCGTTACTGTTGTCACTGTAAAAACCGAAAACCATGGTTTAAAAGGTATGACGGCAACTTCATTTAGCAGTGTGTCGATGGAACCTCCACAAATTCTAGTCTGTATTAATAAAGTAACGGATACAGGAGAAGCTGTTTTAGAAGGTAAATCTTTTGCTGTTAATATTTTAAAAGCTGAGCAGGAAGAGATTTCTAATCAATTTGCTGGTGGAGCGACCCAAGAAGAGCGTTTTGCAAATATAAATTGGCATGAGGGCGAAACTGGCTCACCTATTTTTGATGATGCATTAGTCACATTAGAATGTACCGTGGTTCAACAAGTATTAGCTGGAACGCATTGGGTAGTGATTGGTGAAGTTCAAGCCGTTGAATGTCATTCTGGAGAGCCATTGTTATATTACAACTCGGCTTATTGTGGTTTAAAAAATTAAATCCAGAAAAATAAAGCATCATTTATTTGCTTGAGACCTATGGCTATTACTAATCTTCAAAGTTAATATCTCTCCATTCTTTCTCAATAAAACCCTGTATCGGTTGATACTGGGTTTTATAAGACATCTTTCCACAGTTTTTTATCCAATAACCTAAATACACGAACTCAAGCTCCATTTGTAAAGCATGCTCAATTTGCCACAAAACGGCATAGGTGCCAAGGCTGTAGTTGGAAAACTTAGGATCAAAAAAAGTATAAACAGCAGATAAGGCATTATCTAACAAGTCTACAATGGCAACTGCAGCACATTTATCACCTATTGAAAATTCAACGAATAATGTTTTACACCACTGACTGCTCAAAAAATTAATGTAGTCTTCTTCAGTGGAATTTGCCATACCTCCATCTTGGTGTCTGTCTTTCTGATATCGCATATACATATCGTAATGTTCTTGCTCAAATTGCGCGGGTTTGATAATAACGCTTGTTTGCTGGTTTTTTTTAATACATCTTTTTTGGTTTTTACTAGCTTTAAATTGTTCAATAGCTACTCGGGTAGGGATACATTCTGAACAAGTTGGGCATCTTGGCGCGTAGACTTCATTACCACTTCGTCTGAAACCTTGTTCTATAAGTTGGCTGTATATTGCAGTGCTCTGTGAAAAAGAAGGATGGACAAATGCAGATTGAGCATTTCGTTTATCAAGATAGCTGCAAGGTGATTGGTCTGTTACAAATACTGGAATGGAAATCATTTTGGCATCCATGCCATTTTGCTTGGATAGACGGAACAATAGCGCTGCAATAAAGATAAAAATTTTTCGCGACCAATTTCTTCTGCACCTAAACTACTCAAGTGGTTAGTATGAACTTGACAGTCAATGAGCTGATAACCCCATTCAGAAAGTTGATTGACTAAAGAGTGGAAAGCTATTTTTGAGGCATCTGTTTTTTTGTGGAACATTGATTCACCAAAAAAGACTTGTCCGATGCTGATTCCATATAAACCACCTACTAATTCATTATCAAACCAAACTTCACAAGAATGGGCAATACCTTGTTGGTGAAGTTGTGTATAAGCTTGATAAATCTCTTCTGTAATCCATGTCCCATATTCTTTTTTTCTGGGGGCTGCGCAATGTTGTATTACTTGGGAAAAAGCTTGGTCGTAGGTTACTTGAAAAATTTCTTTACGGATGGTTTTTTTTAGGCTTCGAGATATTTTCAGGTTTTTTGGGAATAAAACTAAGCGTGGATTAGGAGACCACCATAAAATAGGTTCTCCAGAACTATACCAAGGGAAAATCCCTTGTTGATAGGCATTAATAATTCGTTGAGAAGAAAGACAGCCTCCAATAGCTAATAAACCATCAGGGTCTGTTAAAGCAGTTTCAATAGCAGGAAAACTTTGATTAGGTTGTAACGGATCGAGTATGGGTAATTGCATGATTTATCTTGTATTACCAATATACTTTTTATTTTGAGTTATTTGTAGGTTGGGCTGCCGTCTCTTTGGCAACCCAACATAAAGTCATAACTTATTATGAAAGAAACATAGAAACGAGAGAAGTTTTACTTTATTCATCTTACAAAAATAATATTACTTAAGCTTCTAATTCATCAATAAATTTTTCTACATCTAAGGCTGCCATACACCCAGCTCCAGCAGAAGTAATTGCTTGCTTGTAAACCGAGTCCATTACATCACCCGCAGCAAAAACACCTTCAACGCTTGTTGCTGTGGCATTACCATTAATTCCACTATGAACTTTAATATATCCATGGTCCATTTCAAGTTGACCATCAAAAATACCGGTGTTGGGCGTGTGTCCAATAGCAATAAACACACCATGAACATCTAAGTCTTTGCTAGAATCATCCTGTGTACTTTTAATTTTAATGCCAGTTACACCCATGTCATCCCCTAATACTTCCTCAAGAGTATGATTCCATTTGATAATTACATTTCCATTTTTTGATTTTTCAATCAATTTATCCGATAAAATCTTTTCAGAACGAAATTTGTCACGGCGATGGATGACAGTTACTTCCGATGCAATGTTAGAGAGGTATAATGCTTCTTCCACCGCTGTATTACCCCCACCAATAACGGCAACAGGTTTGTTTTTATAGAAAAACCCATCACAGGTTGCACAAGCTGAAACACCTTTTCCTTTATACGCTTCTTCTGATTCCAGACCCAGATATTTTGCAGTTGCACCCGTCGCAATAATTAATGAATCACAGGTATAAACCCCTGAATCACCCGTTAAGGTGAAGGGACGAGAAGAAAGATCAGCGGTATGAATATGATCAAAAATTATCTCGGTATTAAAACGCTCTGCATGTAACCGCATACGTTCCATTAACTCAGGGCCTTGAAGACCTTCAACATCGCCTGGCCAGTTATCAACTTCTGTTGTAGTCGTGAGCTGGCCACCTTGCTGCATGCCAGTAATCATTACTGGATTTAGGTTCGCTCTAGCAGCGTAGACAGCAGCAGTATATCCCGCAGGGCCAGAGCCAAGAATCAGAAGTTTGCAGTGTTTGGCGTCACTCATTAATGTTCTCCAACAAAAAATTTAATAGCATTAATTATACTTCAGTTTTTAAACATATTTAAAAAAACCTAGTAAATAGAATGAATTGTAATTACATAAGAATAAACTTCAGTCAATTAATGTAAAATATATGATTATTGATCTATAATTATGTTTTATTAGATTTTTTTAACAACATTATGTCAGCAGTAATGGAAGAAAAAACAGTACGTGGTTTACGAGAAATTGCATTAATAGGTTGTTTTGCCACAGCATTATTTTTGTTAATTGCACTGGTTAGCTATAACAATGAAGATGCAGGTTGGACTCATAGTGGGTCTGTAAAGGTAATTAATAATGCCTGTGGTGTTGTTGGTGCCTGGGTTGCTGATTTTGGTTTAAGTATTTTTGGCTTAATGGTTTATTTGTTTCCCATCATGTTATTTTGGAGCTGTTATCTTATTTATGCTCAGACCGAGCAGAAAACCGCTAAGTTTACTATGGCTATACGATGGATTGGTTTTATTGCTACAGTTATTTCTGGTAGTGCAATATTTTATCTGCATCTTTTGCGAATTAAGCTTGAGTTACCAGGGAGCACGGGCGGTGTTTTAGGGCAAGAAGTAGGAAGGGCTCTATTAGTTACATTAGGGGATTCTGGAGCTACTTTATTATTGTTAGCTGTTTTTTTAGGTGGAATCACTCTTTTTACGGGGCTTTCCTGGTTGGCTTTATTAGATTTTGTTGGGAAACATACTCTTTCTTTATTTAATAAAGTATTTCAGCAAGGGGTATCTCGATACGATTTATACAGAGATCAACGCGCAGCAAGACCAACCCCAGTTAAAAGAGAAGAACTGACAATTAGAGCAGAAAAGCCTAAAAAAATTAAAATTTCGCCAACGATTAACCCATTTAAACAAAGTGTAAAAGAAAGTAAAGAAAGCCAGATTGATTTATTTGAAGAACCTTTTGATTCATCAGCATATGAAGGTAAGTTACCCCCTATCGAGTTGCTTGATAAACGTAAAGTTTCTGTAAAAGGCTATTCTGACAGTGATCTAGAAGAGATGTCACGCCGAGTAGAGGATGTTTTGCAGGATTTTAACGTTGTAGTTGAAGTTGTTGCAGTCAACCCAGGCCCTGTTATTACTCGTTTCGAGTTAAAATTGGCTGCGGGTATAAAGGTTAGTAGAATTAGTGGGTTATCAAAAGATATCGCAAGAGGATTATCGGTCACTAGTGTGCGGATTGTTGAGGTTATTCAAGGTAAATCAGTCATCGGTTTAGAAATCCCTAATCAACAACGTGAAATGGTTTCTTTACGTGATTTGATTGCAGCAAGAAGCTTTGAAAAATCAAAATCCAAGCTTACTTTTGCGATGGGTAAAGATATTGCTGGCATTCCCATTGTTGCAGATCTTGGAAAAATGCCACATGCTTTAGTAGCTGGTACAACGGGTTCGGGTAAATCAGTCGCCATTAATACGATGATTCTTAGTTTGCTTTATAAGGCTACAGCAGAAGAAGTTCGGATGATTATGATAGACCCAAAAATGTTGGAGCTATCCGTTTATGAAGGAATACCGCACTTATTAACACCCGTTGTGACTGATATGAAAGATGCGCAAAATGCTTTGCGCTGGGCTGTTGCTGAAATGGAACGGCGTTATAAACTAATGTCTAAACTGGGTGTGCGTAATTTGGCTGGCTTTAACAAGTTAATTAAAGATGCAGAAAGTAAAGGTGAAACTATACGCGACCCTTTGTTTCAATTGATAGAACCTTTGGCAGAAGGGGAAGAATTTCCTGTACTTAATCATTTACCTAGTATTGTCATTATTATTGATGAATTAGCTGACATGATGATGATTGTTGGCAAAAAGGTAGAGGAATTAATCGCTCGTCTGGCTCAAAAAGCAAGAGCTGCGGGTATTCATTTAGTCCTGGCAACTCAACGCCCCTCAGTTGATGTGTTAACGGGATTGATTAAAGCTAATGTACCAACACGAATTTCTTTTCAAGTATCTTCTAGAATTGATTCTAGAACAATTTTAGATCAAGGTGGTGCAGAAGCCCTGTTAGGAAATGGAGATATGTTGTTTTTACCGTCAGGAACCAGCATTCCGATTAGGGCGCATGGTGCTTTTGTTGATGACCATGAAGTGCATAAGGTAGTTGAGTTTCTTAAAACAAACGCTCCAGCAAATTATTTGGAAGAAATAACCCAAGAACGATCAGATACGGGTGGTTTTGTAGCAGAAGCAGGGGGAGAAGAAATGGATGCTCTATATGATGAAGCGGTGATGTTTGTCACCCAGTCAAGAAAAGCCTCTATTTCTAGTGTACAGCGCCGCTTTAAAGTGGGTTATAACAGAGCGGCTAGAATGATAGAAGATATGGAAACTGCTGGTGTTGTAACTCCACCTGAAGGGAATGGGTCAAGGCAAGTGATAGCTCCACCACCACCCAAAGATTAAGATGAATTCTACGGTTATTGGTTTATTTATTGTTATTTTAATATCAACTATTGCCGGTTGGTTAATTAGCCGCTCTAAACAAGTTGAAAAGCCAGTTAAGGTGATGTTGTTTGTACTCTATTTTTGGGTTTTTGTGTTTATTCAACTTATAATTTTTAGTGTTTTGTATCAGTTTGGTATTCTGGATTCTGTTATAAAATAGCCGAGTTAATAACCATTCCAAAAGCTTTAAAGTCTGTTTTTTCTCATCTCTACATTTTCCCTACAGTTTCTGCATTCTACTCTTACATTACTTCCAATAGTTAGGAGCATGTACAGAATACTTGAGCAACTGACTTTCTTTTTTGTCTGTCTTTGGAGTTGTACAAACAATTACGGAACAAGCTATACCCTAGTTATAGCCTTCTGCAGGTTCGATGTGAAAAAGCTAACGCGGATATGGAAAATATAAGCTGTGAAAAAGCAAAAGCGAGTCTTGATGTTTGCCAAGGTGGATGTGGAGAAAGTAAGCTCGACACGGTGAATAAAATCTGACTGAAAAAGCAAAAGCAGAGTTCTAATGTTTGCTAAGTTGAATGATGAAAAAGGAAACGCGGACGACTGCCAGGAATTTAATAAAGAGAAGAAGAGCTAAGAACACAGAAGAAATTGCTAACTGTCAGATCAAATCTGAGCTACTACAAATTATTTTAACAAAGAATGAATTGTAATCGGTCTTGTAAATTTACTTCTTAATATTACGATGTAAAAAAAGGGGCAAGTCTTGCACTTGTAACTTGAATTCACCCCCAAAGCACCGTTTTGATGATGCAGTCAAACGTTATCAAGGCGATTATCAAGTGCGACAGTTTAGTTGCTAGAAATAAAAAGTAAGGGGTTCAGTTGACCCCCTACTGGTGGAATCGGTAGAGAGGAATGGCTTTCCTTTGCATCCACCTCCACCTCAGTTGAGATTATTTATTGTACTATTCTTCGTCAATAAGCGGTGGTAAATCACATGTGGTATCTGAGCCGTTGGTATTGCAACTGCCGCCAAGGGCGATGATACTTTCGATCATAATATCGCATGCATCTCCAAAAGCACAGTGATATGAAGCGCGGTCGATACCATCAAAGCCAGTTTCCAGAGTAAAGTTTTCAGGAGAGCAACCACCCGGTGCACTCGAACGTACCCAGCCTTTAGGGCAGCTGTCTATAGCTCTAAGTCCAGCTTGTTTAAGCGTGATGAATCCCGGAGAACAACCACCAGGAGCACTGGAGCGTACCCAGCCATCGGGGCAGGAGCGTCTTGAGTCACGCACTTTATTTAAAAGCAAGGTAAAAAAACCAGGTGAACAACCACCCGGAGCACTGGACTCAACCCAGCCAGAAGGACAGCCTTGTGTTGATTCAATTCCAGAGAATTTCATCGTAAAATACTCTGGTGAGCACCCACCAGGAGCACTGGATTCGACCCAGCCTTCAGGACATTGCTTTAGCTTAGCTTTGGAAAAATCATAAGTATCTTGAGCATACGATGCTCCGCTGAAAGATAATATTAATGCAGCGATAAGTGCTGCTCTACTTGGGAATGCCAGTAAAGTAAGTATCTTTAGTTTAGAAGTAGAAAAATTCTTTTGTAAAAATAATACATTTGGATATATTTTCATTTTATTGACCTCGTGAATTAATAAATTTATCAATCGTAAAAATTAAATAAGATCAGGTATGATCTTGGCTTTAGTATTTCATTGAAGGGTCGATATCAACAATGCATTAATTCACTTCAAAGTTGTGATATATTCACATCCATAAACATTAAAGGAGAAAGGGGGCAAGTTGAGGTTCCCCCAGTTTAACGGACGGATTAATTAAAAGGCATTAACCTGTTCATATTCATTTTGGACTTAAATAGCCTAAATATGAATAACTAGATGAAAGTTACTTCCATTAATACAACGAAGAGGTCAAGTCTCGCATTTTGCACGAAGCAAGAAAATAGAGAAAAAACAGTGAAATATGTTAATTGCTGAATTTTTATACCTTGGCAATTAACTTGCCACTATTCTTCTAACACGAAGTTTATCTTGCTGAAAAAGGTCCATCATCAGGTCTAGCCTTGACGCTGAACACAACAAGTTATTTTATGGTTGTACGCTTCTGTAATAACTCCTGCATTACCCTACCTACTCATCCATGAGTTAGTTGAATACGAACAAAAATACTGCGCCAGTTGCTCAACTTATTTTGTGCGCGTTCTTTAGTAATGTTTTTGAATAGAATTTTAGAATTTCCTGAAATAGCATAGCTTGACGATATTTGCATAAAATTTTTAAATTTGAGTTTGAGGTCACAGACTAGTTTATATTTTGAGTTTGGAATCACAGATAAATTTAATAGGGTGATTATAATTTACTGTAACTCCGTTAACCATACTGATTATGTTTACAGTCCATCATAAAACTGCCTATGAAACAAAAGGGTTTACGCTGATTGAATTAATGGTGACAGTTGCGATTGCTGGAATCGTTTTAACTATTGGTGTTCCAAGTTTTTCTCAAGTGTTAAAAAATAGTCGATTAGCAAGTAATACGAATTCATTAATTGCTTCTCTTAATTTAGCACGTAGCGAAGCGGTTAAACGTAAAGTAAAGGTATTCGTTAGAAGAAAAGGAAGTGTTAGCCAAAATTGGGATGATGGTTGGGATGTGTTTATCGATTTGAATGCAAATGAAGAATTTAATGATGGCACCGATACGCTTTTAAAAACATTTTCTTCTATTACCGATGGATATACCTTGAGATCAGGTGCAAATTATGATGACTGGATTGCATTTTTGCCATCAGGATTTAATGATGGCTCAGGCAGCTCTAATAATGATTCATTTGGTTTATGTGCAGCAGCAGGTGATACAGAAAATTCTCGTAAAATATCAGTAAATAGAGTTGGGAGAGCTAGAGTTTCAACTGGAGATGTAACGACATGTCCATAAGGTCTTATATTGATAAAAATAGATGTAATTTTAATAGTAATAAAGTTTATTTATGCTAAATCAAAAAGGATTAGTAAATAGTAGGGGATTTACAATGGTTGAATTATTAATCACTTTAGTTATTACCTCAATTGGGCTTCTGGGGTTAGCAAATATACAGCTGATTGGGTTGAGAAATAATGTCTTTGCCTATAACCGAACTCAAGCAATTATTCTGGCTTCTGATATGTCGGATAGAATGAGAGCTAATAGTGATGCAGTCACTGCTGGTGATTATATTCAGGCTAATAGTACAGAATATAGTACTTGTCGGAGTGTCTCAGGTTGTAGTTCTAGTGAAATGGCTAAAAATGATACTTATGAATGGCTTGAATTAGTTGCAAAATTACCTTCTGGTAATGGTTTAGTGTGTATTGATAGTACACCCAATAGTACAGATACTCCTGCTTCGCCCGCATGTGATGGACTGGGTAACAACTACTCCATAAAAATATGGTGGGATGATGATCGTGATGGAAATATTGATGCTCCTTTTATAGTCAGTGTTCAGCCATGAATAAATATCATATTTCTATTTATAAACAGTCCACTCAAAAAGGCTTTACGCTGGTCGAGATAATGATTTCAATGCTTCTTGGGCTAATAATAGTTGCAGGTATCGGAAAGATATTTATCGGTAGCAATCAATCTTATCGATTACAAGAAGCCTTATCCAGAATACAAGAAAATGGTCGTTTTGCCATTACTTATCTGGAGCAAGAAATTCGTCCTGCTGGTTTTCAAGGATGCCCAAATCTTTCAGCTGTTAAGCCAAATATTCTTGCTGACTCAGTCGCCCTAAATTCAGTTACTTTTCAGACAGCTGTGATGGGTTATGGTTTTGACGGCACTGACACTAGCCAGCCTAGTGGTGCAATCAGTAATACGGATATTATTAATATTCAACGAGCAGGGGGGTGTGGCGCTAAAGTGACAAAAGTAGGTGGTCCTGCTACTGCTAATATTAAAGTTGAATATTCAGCTTTATGTAACTTTGAAGAAGAAGATGTTTTGATTGTTACTGATTGCAAAACGACTGATATTTTTTCAGTTACAAATACACCGGGAAATAATAAAGGCACCACTGATGGTGTTGAGTGGCAAAATCTAACTTATGCTAATAGTGGCAACAGAGCAAATAAATTAAGCAAAGAATATGATGAAAATGCTGAAATTTATAAATTTGATAACCGCGATTTTTACATTAAAAATAATGATTTTGGGATACCCTCCTTATTCCAAAAACACTTAAATGATGATGAGGATGAGTTGATAGAGGGTATTGAAGATATGCAAATTACCTATGGTCTAAAAATAGGTAATAACTTGACCTATTTGCCGGCTGATTCAATAACACTGTGGCAGAATGTGAAAAGTGTTCGTATTAATTTATTGTTGCAATCAATTGAAGATAACTTGACTAGTGAACCTATTACTATTGAGTATAACGGTGGAACAGTCATCCCCACAGACCGTCGTGTGCGAAAAGTCTTTTCGACGACTATTTTTTTACGGAATCGGGCCTGATGATTATCCAAAAAGCTATCGATCCAAGAGTTTCATCTTCTTCTCAACAAGGGGCTGTTTTGATAGTCAGTCTATTGTTTTTAGTCATTATGACCATTCTTGGTGTTTCAGCTATGAGCACAAATGTGCTTGAAGAGAAAATGGTCAGTAATATTCGACAGGAAAAAATAGCTTTTCAGGCAGCAGATAGCTGTAATAGCAGACTAGCTGGAGAAAATAATTTCACATTTGTTAAAGACTGGGAAGACGCCTGGGATAATTCGATAAATATAGGCCATGCTGATGCAAAAAATGCAGCCGCCTATTCAGCAGAACGAAAATTTATAATGGACACCTCACCCCCCAGAAACTCAGGTTATAGCGCGATTAAATTTCAATCTTCTCATAATGAATATAAATGCACTGGTTCTGCTTCTTCGGGCGCCCAAGTTGTTTTAAGACAAGGTGTTTATCAAATTACACCCAAGATAAATTAATAAAGTTATTCGAGTCATATTATGAATAAAAAAATTCAAACAGCTCATGGTCTTGCGTTTGCAATGCTTATCTTTTTTAGCTCTCCAGTAAACAGTGATGACACTGAGATCTATTTAGGGGGCGGAACGGCTTCAGTTGAAGTAAAGCCGAATGTACTCTTTGTACTCGATACGTCAAGCAGTATGACTTCAACTGATGGAACGGGAATTACACGTCTTCAACGGATGAAAACTGCTTTGAATTCAATTTTGAATCAAGCTACCAATATTAACGTAGGAATGATGCGTTTTCATGGAGAAGGAGGGCCCGTTCTTTACCCCGTTGCTGATATTGATGCTGATGCTAGTATTATAGAAGGTACCAATAGTGGTGAAGGCTCAGTAAATTCCAGAATTAGTAGCGTGAATAATGATGCAGAGGAGGTATCTAGTGCTGTTTCAATTAATAGTAATCAGCTTGAGCTTGTTAAAGTAATCACGGGTATAACAAGTCTTGAAAGACGTGTCTCAGATGATGATGATGTTGCTGAAGAAAGAGAGTCTAACGGTTCTGTAGATCTATACAGCTCAGATTTAGAGTTGGTGGAGGAGGATGGGGATGAGCAAATAGTAGGCATTCGTTTTAGAAATATCACAATTCCTGTAGGTTCAACCATTCAAAGTGCAGAAATTGAATTTGTAATAGATGAAGTTGAAAGTGAACCAACAACGGTGACTATTTATGGTCAGGATGCATCAGCCCCATCTGTTTTTAGTAGCTCGAATGCTGATATTTCATCCCGGTCGAAAACTACAAGTTCAGTCTTATGGTCAAACTTACCTACTGACAAAGCTGTTGATGAGAAAATAACGACACCTGATTTATCAACTGTAGTTCAGGAGATTGTAGACCGGTCTGATTGGAGTGATAGTGGTAATTCAATGGTATTTATTATTACTGGATCGGGTAATAGAACTGTTGAGGCCTATGATGATGAACCTGACTCAGCTCCTTTGCTAACAATAAATTATACGACAGGATCTACGAGTGAAACAGAGCAACTTGTAGGGCTACGATTTCAGAATGTAGGCGTTCCACAAGGTGCGACAATAACAAGTGCAACAATTGAGTTTGAAGCCGCTAATAATGATAGTGAGGTAACTGCCTTAACGATTAAAGGTGAAGGTGACGATGATTCATCCGCATTTGTTTCAACTGACAATAATATTTCTTCCAGAACACAAACCACAGCATCTGTAGATTGGAATAGTATTCCAGCATGGACAGAGGACGGTCGTTATCAAACACCAGATATTACAAGCGTTATACAAGAAATTGTTAATCGATCTGGATGGTGTGGAAATAACGCACTGACCCTTCTTTTAGAAGGAACTGGACTTAGAAATGCCAAATCTTTTGATGAATCAACCACAGCGGCTCCTAAACTGAGTATTGAGTATGATGAAGACAGTGTATCAAGTGGTGCTTGTATTAATGAAGAATTTCAGAGAAAAATATTTAGTGGTACTGATGATGCTGAAGAATCAAGTGATGGGGTAATGAATCTCACTAGTTCAGATTTGGAAATGACACAAGAGGGAACTGTTCAAACAATAGGTTTAAGGTTTCGTAACATCAATATTCCTGCTAATACAACTATCTTAGAAGCATTTTTAGAATTTACGGTTGATGAAACCGATAGCGGAACTACATCCTTAACAATTAAAGGTGAGGATAGTGTAGATGCAGCTTCTTTTTCATCTACCGCTAATGATATTACTAATCGTCCTCAAACCACTGCTTCCGTTTCTTGGTCGCCTGGCAGCTGGGATACTGTTGGGGAGAAAAAACAGTCTGTAGATATTAAATCTATTATTCAAGAAGTTGTAAATAAGGGAAGTTGGAATTCAGGCAATGCGCTTGCTCTTATCATCTCAGGGACAGGAAAGCGTGTAGCTGTGTCATATAATAAAAGTGATGGTGGTGCGACGAATGCTGCTGTTCTCAAGGTAAAAGTACAAGGTCAATTAGGAACTGGTTCAAATACTGTAAGAGATCGATTGATAGATATCGTTGACGAAATTGAGTATAAAAGTGGTACTCCTCTTGTAGATGCACTTTTTGAAGCAGCTCTTTATTATCGAGGAGGCAATGTACTTTATGGCACAACTCGAGGGAATAGTATCAATTCTGATTCTAGCTTGAATCGTTCTGAATATACCAGAGTCAGCCATCCAGCATCTTATACGGGAGGCGCAGTTGTTCGAGAGGCTGGTTGTACAGATTCAACATTAAATTCTACTGAGTGTAAAACAGAGCATATAAGTGGAACAGCCACCTATAAGTCACCTATTGCACAAAGTTGTCAAAGTAATCATATAATTTTATTATCGGATGGTTATCCTAGCCGTAACTCATCAGTAGATTATATAGAATCACTTATCAGTCCAGTTTCATGTTCTGGATCAGGCTCAGGAAAATGTGGCGTTGAACTGTCTGATTTTTTATATACAAATGACCAAAAAACAGGTGATGGGTTTGATGGCGATCAAAATGTAAGAACACACACTATTGGTTTTAACATTTTAGCTGATGGTAAAACTTATCTTGAGGATCTAGCAACAGCGGGTGGTGGTGGATTTCATGAAGCTTCAAGCTCAACTGATCTGGTTGATGCTTTTCAAACTATTATCGGAGATATTCTATCTCATCCCACTTCATTTGCAGCCCCTTCTCTATCGGTTAATGCTTTTAATAGGTTGTACAATAATAATGAAGTGTACTTTTCTTTATTTTTACCTACCAATAAGCAAAAGTGGGCAGGTAATTTAAAAAAATATAAAGTTTGTGAAGGAAATGATGGTGATAGTTGTGAACGAGGGGAAATCATTGATGCGAATGATAGTTCGGCGATTGGAGCTAACCATGTTATTAAAAACAGTGCTCAAAGTCTTTGGAGTTCAATTACTGATGGAGTAGATGTTAGTCAGGGAGGTGCAGGGGAAAATATTCCTGATTATAGTTTAAGACGAGTTTTTACCTATACTGGAAGCTCAGCTCCGGATGATGTTTTATTGAGTTCTAGCGATCAATTATTAACTGTTGATAATAGCGCGCTTACTAAGACCCTTTTGGGCGATGCAGGTATGACAAATGACGACCGTACTGACTTGATAAACTGGATTAGAGGAAAGGATGTTCGGGATGAGGATGAGGATGCGACTGTAGATGAAAATCGTTGGATATTTAGTGACCCTTTGCATGGTAGTTCAATAACTATTCCTTATGGTTATAGGCATTCTATTGATGGGGATGGAAAGATCGTACCTATATTGGATGCAAATGGAGAACTAATTCATATTACTAAATTGATTGTTCCTGGAAATGATGGTTCCTTGCGAATGATAAATTCTTCTACTGGTGTAGAGGAATGGGCATTTATTCCTCAAGTAATGCTGTTAAACCAACAAAGTTTAATGACTAATCTTGATGGGAATCATATTTATGGTTTGGATAACACGGTTACCTATCAATTATATGATGCAAATAAAAATGGTTTAATTGAGCCTGCAGGTACAGATATTGATGGAAGTGGAACTGTCGAAACGGATGAAAAAGATTATGTACATATTTATGTGAGTATGAGGCGAGGTGGTAGAAATATTTATGCTTTTGATGTAACACCCTCGTCAAAATTAACCAGTGCATCAACAATTAATTCAATTTCTCCCAAACTGCTTTGGAGAATAAATGGAGGATCGGGCAATTTTTCAAAATTAGGTCAAACTTGGTCCAAGCCTAAGCCGGCAAAAATTTTAGTCAAATCAGGAGGGACAACAAGCAAAAAACAGGTGCTTATTTTTGCGGGAGGCTATCATACAGACCAAGATACAAGTTTTGGTCCGGCTGGTTATGGAAATGCAATATATATAGTCGATGCACTGACTGGTGCTCGTTTATGGTGGGCTAGTGAATCGGGTGCAAATGTAAATAATGCCGATATGAAATATGCTATTCCTTCAGATGTAGCATTGATGGATAGTGATAGTTCTGGTGTGATTGATCGAGTTTATGTTGGGGATACGGGTGGACAACTATGGCGTCTAGATCTTAATTCTGTCCTTAATAACTCTGTACTTAGTAAATTGGCTACTGTTTCAGACCTTTCAGTTGAAGCCAGTGTTAGTAATCAACGTAAGTTTTTTTATCCTCCTGATGTAGCACAAATTGAGGATGCTATCTATTCTAATACTGCATTGTATGATCTGATTAGTATTACAAGTGGTAACAGAGCGCACCCTTTAGATACAGATGTACATGATAGGATTTATACCTTTCGAGATACCAGAGTGAAAAGTTCAGATTCTGCAATCGCAACTATTGTTGATAATTCTGTAAGGGCAATTGATGCATATGATGATTTATTTGACGCAACCAGCAATGTGATACAACAAGGAACTGATGAAGCAATCGAAGTTGCAATAACGGATATTAAAGGGAAAAAAGGATGGTTCATAGATTTTAAAGAATATGATGGTTCCTGGGTAGGTGAAAAAGGCTTGGCCAGTCCTTTAATTTTGGATGGAAAACTATTTTACACTACCTATGTTCCCGGCTTAACTTCTACAGATCCTTGTGCAGCAGCAGTTGAAGGAGGCGGACGTTTATATGCTGTGGACATGCTAACTGGAGGTGCTGTTTTTGATTGGGACGAAAGCGAAAATACTGATTTAGAAAAAGAAGATCGCCGTTATCAGCTGGGCGCTGGTATTCCATCGGAAACTGGTGTTATTTTTCAACCTACTGGTGTATCTGTAATCGTAGGTAGTGGGGGAGGTGGGTATGTAGTAGACCCAGAAGTAGGACTTCCAAAACATAGAACTTTCTGGATGCAGCAAGGGTTGGAGTAATCAAATCTAAATGATCAGGTAATTAGTCAATTTTTAAATCAATATATCCAATTGAAATATAATATTTTATTGTCTCAGATCGCTAGTTCAAAACTATGCACTTTCAGTGCAAGGCTTTAGCTGCTACTCAATTGTTGTTTGGATCTACGAGAAAATTGAGAGAAAACATTATCATTTTTTTATGGGGTTAATCTTTGTCAGTTTTAGACAAAAATCGATATTTATTGTATCCCTCTATTTGCAATGAAGAATATACGGGAACGACTTTCAGTCGTTTTAAAAACAACCTATGGACTTTCAGTCCATAGTGGTTGAGTTAATAATCAACTGATCAAAATGACCAGAAATAATTTAATAAGCCTCAGTTTCTGGTCGAAAAATGGAAAATATGACTGCCTGAAATACAACCCACCAAACTAATTTATTTGGCACAGAGCTGCTACACTATTGGATGAAAGAAATTCACTGCTGTAATTGGCAGACATTACTCTAGTCAGAATTTGAATAAACACTTCACGCCTAGTGTAGGCTTGTCCGGAAAAACAGATTTGATGTCACCACTTCCGAGGCTGGAGTTTGATAGCTTGAAGTATTTTGTTAAAGCTAATTTCTGATCTAGAAAAATGGCTATTGTCTCGTTCGTTATAGATTTTACCCAATAGTCATTTACAACAAAAATATCTGTCTTGGAGTTACTGATTATCGGATTTTCGATAATCGGTAGTTTTGGATAGCTCTACTAAACGTTGTGTTATCGGGCGCGCCTTGTGGCGCTTTTTACGGTCAGCTGCAAGCATTTGTTATACATCATTTCGCACGTTGTTTAATTCATTCTGTAAATTGTCCACAACATCAACAATTTGCAAAAATTTTTTTCCAAACTCTGTGAAATTATACTCTACCTTGGGAGGTGTCTCTGGATAGATTTTTTTATCTATAATTCCAAATTTATAGAGTTTTGTTAACCGCTCATTTAGCACTTTGGTGGTTAAACCTTCCACGTTCCTTTGCATTTCACCTGGGCGGTTTACTCCAATGCGTATTAATCTGAGAACAGATAATGACCACTTACAACCTATGATTGATTCCACCATACGTCCTACATTATTTTCTTTTTGATTTAGAGAATTTTTTTTATCCTGTAATTCCATATATTTACACCATTAAGTAAGTATCTAACCACAAAGTGCCTACTTTTAAAGGCTAAGGATATATGAATAATAATCCACTCTTATTTAAAAAAAGAGGTAATTCACGATGAAATCAAAAGCGATATTCTACCATGCTGGTTGTCCAGTTTGTATAGATGCGGAACAAAGTCTAGCTCTTGCTCTAGACAACAACAGATTCAACTTGGAAATTGTTCATTTGGGTGAAGATGAATCCCGAATTAACGAAGCAGAAAATGCTGGAGTCAAATCTGTACCTGCTCTGATATTGGATGATACTGTTTTCCATATCAACTTCGGCGCTTCAATCAGCGATCTAAAATAAACGGATAGCAGAACTCTGGAGTTCTGCTATAGGAGAATTAATATGAAATTTCACCCTTTACCAATAATATTCGTATTGTCGTTTAGCACTATTATTAATGCTGGTTGCGCCCACGAAAAGCACATAGGAGGTATTCATGCAAAGTCAGATCAGGAAATCGTGCCACAGTTTGACATTGTACATGCGAAAATTTCGACCAAAGGTAATATTGTTACATTCCACATGAAAGTATCCGGCAAAGCTGGTGTTAGTAAACCTACACCAACGGGACAGCTTGCAGGTAGCAAAGTTTTTTCTTATGTGTGGCCCACTTCTATCGATAGCTATGAAGTTGGCTTTGAAAAAAACACTGGCATTCTTGCACTAGCAGTAACAGCACATCCTGATTTTGACGATACGCCGCTCTATGACGAAAACGTTGATGGTGACACTAACAATGATGGAAATGTGTGGCATAGTCACTGGGTTGTATTAAGCCCAAATGATCAATGCGGAAAAGACGCATTAGGTGTTGTAGATATTCCTAAAGGAACAACGCCGAGGCTACCAAAAACATGGCCTGGATTAGCAATCTTATTAGATAGTCCTGGATGGGATCCAACCTTTAACAACAATACAGTTGAAGTGCACGTTCCTTTTGATAGTATTGATATTGTTGAAAAAGTCTCTTTCGATGGAGTAACTGCGGGATTACTTGTGAACCAGAGCGCACATGCCCCTTTATTATGTGTTGCTGATGTCATGGATATTGCTTCTGGGGATTTAAGCCTACCAGGAAAAGTTAATCAATAAGCTACCTTATGACAAGGACGTCATAACTCTACTGAAAGGTATTTAATTTGTGTCTAAAAAAACATAATTATACCGTTTTCTTATGGCTCGTTCTGGATGAAAATTTTTGTATAACATTATTTTAGATATAAGGGCACCTCTATTAATTGTGGATGAGAAAATTGAGAACCAAAACATTCAAGATCAAGGCGAAATCCGCACGTAATAGCAGGCTATTGCGAAGGGTTTCAACGCAGAGATTGGATATTTTGGGCTCAATTTTTCCATTCATTAATTAATAGAGGTGCCCATAAGTAGTCAGCATTAAAATACGGATATTTTCAATCTATTCCACAAAAAAATAATTTATCCTTACAAGCCTTTTATTAATTTTATTTATAAGTAAATAAGGAATCATTCCATAAATTACAGGCTCTTCAAATAATGATTTGTATTTTAGCTATAGGGTGTATTAGAATTTATGAAGAAGCTAGTTTTAAAAAAAGTTATATCAAATAACTCACAAAACCTAGTGTTAAAATAGTTTTTCCTCTTTTTGAGATGGGATCACTTTTTCATTCATGTTTCATATTAACCTTAATTATTCAATGCATAAGGATCATACACTTGAGTCTATAGCAGAAGATGCTACACGGGCTTTAAAAAAGTTAAAGTTAACCAGCTATAAAGAAGTGGTGGGGTTTTATAAGCAAGCCTTGTCGGAAGTTGATAATGATCAGCTGCGTTTGAAATTTTCTGGGTATATAGATAAAGCTAAGGTGTTTAATTTAGGTGATAAATATACCGATCTGTTAAATTTTTCAGAGAAATTTCAGGAACAAGAGGTTCAGCCTATAGAGCAAGCCCAATCAGATATTTTTGAAGATCAATTTAAGCAGTTGATTCAATCGGGTGATTTAGATCAAATCCAAGTTTTACTAAACAAACTTTCAATTGAGCAAGTAGATAAACAATATCCTGCACAGGTCGCTGTGATAGGACTTTTGATGCTGATTCAACATCCTGAGTTTGAGAAAAATTTACCGAAAGACTCTACTTTTATTACAGATTTTAAAGTTGCACAAAAAGCATTGCAAGCCTTTCAAGCCAATGACCTTAAAATGCTAAAACAGACCTTAAAATTTATCTCATTTCGTTCTGCCTTTAAAGATTTTCGTATTATTCTAAATGCTGTTTTAGCAGCACCAAGCTCAATTGAAAAAATGGAATTATTGCTTGGAACAATTACTGACCAATCACCTTATTATCCTGTAGCTAATTTACTGCTTGCCTATACCAAGGAAGGAGCAGATTTATTTAAAGATTTGGTTTCGTTTGACTATGAGCAACAAAACCTAATTGGGACGATAAAAGGATTTAATGATCAGCAGCAGGAATTTATTGCACATTTATTACGTCAATATGATGATTTGTCTGAAAAAATTATGTTTTCTATGGCAATTCAATATCAAGCCTTGTTTGGTTCTGCATTGGTTGAGCAGTTTTGCCAGACATTACTGATAAGTTATCCTGCCGGGTATGAAGATTATATTAAATCCTTTGGCTCGGTTAATGAGTTTGAAGCGTTACGGATTAAAGCGTTAACTTGTGAAAAAGAGGATAATTTTTATGATGCTGATTATTACTGGCGTCAAAGCATTAATCAATTAAAGGCAGAGGAGGGTAATGAAGTTAAAGTTGCGTTAATTCTTCATCACATTGCTCAACATCAACAAGATGAAGCTGCAAAAAATGACTGCTTAATAGAAAGTTTACAGTATGATCCTGATAGCAAAGATAATTATTTATCAGTTTTAAATTTTTATGCTCAACAACAGCATGAGAAGTATCATCCGTGGTTAGCTCAAGGACTGGAAAAATTTCCTCAAGATAGTGATATTCTTAACTCGGCGATTAAGACAGTCAGCGAGTATAAAGACGTTATTCAATACGCTAAGATGTTGCTTCAAATTGATCCTTTAAACAGCTTGGCTAAACAAACTTTGTTTTCAGCTCATTTAGATCAAGCAAAACAGTTTTTAGTCGACAAAAAGTATTCTGAGGTTGAGCAAGAGCTTGAAGAAATTGATCAACTTAAGCTAGGGAAAGCTAATATTGCTAAATCAAAATTATTACAAGGTTTTTTTAACTTTATTCAAAGTGATAAAGCTCAAGGACATCAAGAGATTATAGACGCATTGCAATTTGTATATGAAGACTCTGTAAATCTCCGGTTTAAAGCGTCTATGGAAGCTTTAATTTTTGGATTATCTGAGTTGGATATTTCTATTCAAATTGATGATGGGTATTTGTTAGCGCCTGATGAATTGGTTCAATTAAGTTTGCAGATAGAACAATATAAAAACGAACAGGAATATTTGCCTATTGTTCTAAATCAGATAAAACCAATTTTGATAGAATCTTTGCAACAGCAGACTTATGATGAAACTCTGTGCTTAAACCTAGCTCAGCAACTGGATTCTATACAGCAGTATGAATTATTGAATATTATGGCTTCACAAGCGTTAGATAAATGGAAAAATCCTGTGTGGGTGTATTATCAAGTTCTTTCTGCAACACAGAATCAAGCGGAAGAGTGCTCCTATATTAATTTACGGCGATTACAAAAAAGTTTGGAGCAAGCTAGAGAGGAAAAAAATCAGCGTTGTATTATTTTGATTGATGAATTTCTAAATCAGTACAAAGCAGCACATCCAGGAAAAATGACTCAATTTTTCCAAAAACTATTTTTAGAGGGAAAACAGCAAACTAGCGAAGACCCATTGGAAACACTTTTTGGAAATTTATCGGATAAAATACTGCTACAACTCAGTGAACCAGTAGATACAATGTCAAAACAGACAACATTAGAACAGTTATCACAAGTCATAAGGCCTGATGATAATGCTTTAGTGTTGGCGATGATGCAAACCCCGGATTTATATAATGCATTGATTGTTGTTAAAGCAGCAGAGCAATCGGGTGTTAATATTGATGCAAACATTGATAAAGTTTTTGAATGTTTTGGTTTTATTTTTAATAAGGTGGAAGATTCTTTATGAAAATGATGAACCCTTATGAAAAATTGGGCGTAACTGAGGATGCAGATGATGCTGAAATTAAACAGGCCTATTTAGCTAAAGTAAAAGAAAACCCTCCTGAACTAGCTCAGCAACAGTTTAAGGAAATACATGACGCTTATATCTCAATTAAAGATTATAAAAGCCGATTGTCTTATCAGTTGTTTACACTTCCGCCGGTTGATTTTGATTTATTAGTGGATCAAGCGTTACAAACTGAAAACGCAGTGGAACTATCGGCTGAGGTTTTTCAGCAAATTTTAAAGGCAAGTGTGGATGAATCATATTTATTAAAAATCACCAATCAAGCTGAAAAACAATGACTGATGAGATAAAAAAAAATGAATTGCTGGAACAGTTTCGTGATTTTTTGGAACAGGATGCATCCGGACAATTTGAGCTACAAAACCCACCCGATTTACATTCTTTATTAAGTGAATTAACCGTACTAAAAACAGAAGTAAAAGTAGAAGCCAGACAATATAAAAACACCTTAGGCCTATTAAGCTCTAGTCTTGATACCTTGCAGGAAGATAACAAAACATTGTCTGCTGAATTGGCATTGTATCAACATCGTTTGGAACAACAAAAAAATGATATGACTAAAAAAATGTTGTTAGAAATGGTTGATATTTATGACCGATTGAATAGCGGGGTGAAGACATTAGAACACTATCGCCCAATTTCTGGTTTGTTTAAAAAATCCAGGGAAAAAGATGTACGTTTTATTGAACGGTTTAAACAAGGGCAGTTGATATCGATCAAACGTTTTGAACAATGTTTGCAATCATACCAAGTTCAGATGATTGAATGTATAGGAAAAAAGTTTGATCCAAAGACTATGAGTGCGTTAGAAACGGGTTATGATCCACAGTTTGAAAATGGTATGGTACTGGAAGAATTAAGAACAGGCTTTTTATTTGACAACCAAGTATTGCGCCTTGCGGAAGTTAAAGTAAATAAATTACATCCCTCATAAAACAGATGAATGAAATAATTATTGGTATTGATTTAGGCACAACTAACTCTGAAGTTGCTATTGTAGAACAAGGAAAAGTGACAGTTATTGCGGATAAGGGCAATAAAATATTGGCTTCTTTTGTAGGAGTTGATGAAAGCGGTCAGATTATGGTGGGTGAGACAGCGAGAAACCAGTATCTAGTTTATCCAGAGCGTACTGTAAAATCCATTAAACGACTGATGGGACAAAATACACAAGTTAAATTAGCTGATCAAATATTTACACCTCAAGAAATTTCAGCGATTATTCTAAAACGGCTTAAAAGTATTGCAGAAGACTATTTGCATCAGCCTGTTAGTAAAGCAGTGATTACCGTTCCTGCTTATTTTTCTGATGCACAACGCCAAGCTACACGAGAAGCAGGAGAAATTTCCGGTTTAGAAGTTGTTCGAATGATTAATGAGCCTACAGCGGCTGCTTTAGTTTATGATTCAGGCCAAGTGGAATCAAAGCAGGTTCTTGTTTATGATTTGGGTGGTGGAACCTTTGATGTTTCTGTAGTCAATATTGAATCAGGTGTTGTTGAGGTTCTATCAAATCATGGTGATAATCAACTCGGTGGTGATGATTTTGATCAACAAATTATTAATTATTTGCTTAAACAGTTAAAGGTAAACGAGCAAGTTGATGCTCGTAATAATAGCAAAGCCATGGCACGTCTGACTCGTGCAGCCGAAGATGCAAAACGGGTACTTTCAGACCAGCCTTTTGTACAGATTAATGAAGAATATTTACTAGAACATAAAGGAGAGTCGATACATCTGTCGTTAGAACTAAGCAGAATAGAATACGAAGAAATGATTGTTGATTACATTGATACAACCATGAACGCGGTTCATATCGCCTTAAAAGATGCTAAATTAACGAGTTCTGATATTGAAGAAATTATTCTAGTCGGCGGATCAACTCGTACACCTTGTATTCGTGAACGCCTGTTTAATGAATTTGGGTTTGAACCACATGGCGAAATAGATGCTGATTTGTGTGTGGCTATGGGGGCTGCGATTCAGGCTGCGATGATCAATGGGCAACAAATAGACACTGTGCTGGTTGATGTGACGCCCTATACTTATGGTACTAGTGCGATAGGGACTTTGGATGGTGCTGATTATCCCTTTGTATTCGCGCCCATTATTCATAAAAATAGTGTATTACCAAGCCGTAAAACAGAATCGTTTTCGACTAATTACCATGGACAGGAATTTGTCGATATTAGCATCTATCAAGGAGAAGATCATGATGCGCTGAATAATATCAAAATTGGTGAGTTTAGAGTAGAAGGCTTACAGGATGTTAAAGCAGGTAATGTGATTATTTTAACTTTAGAGTTAGATCTTAATGGAATTCTACAGGTATCGGCAATAGAAAAACTGACGGGTTTAGATAAATCTATCACTATTCAAAATGCATTTTCTTATACTGAGAGTGGCAAATTAGACACGGCTAAACAACGAATTACTTCTCTTTTTGGAAAGCTGGATTCCAGTTTGTATGAGCAAGATGAAGATGAGCAGGAAGGGCAGAGTGGTGTTGCACCAGAAGTTGAAAAAGCTTATCAGTTAATTTCCAAGGCTGAAGGATTATTTACCCAGGTCTCTAAGGAAGATAAAGAAGATATGAGTGATTTAATTAGACAAATAACAAAGTGTATAGACTCAGATAAAACTGATAACCTAGAAAATACGGTTGCACAATTAAAAGACATTATCTATTATCTGGAAACTTGATGGAACGCTGCCCTTGTTGTAATGCTCGGTTGAGAGAAGTAACAAGTTGCCCTAGGTGTCTAGCTGATTTAACTGTTTTGAACAATGTAGACCAAATGGCAAAGATATGGCTTAAAAAAGCAATAAACTATTGGCTAGATAATCATTTGGAAAAAAGTGTTGATGCTTTAGCGCTTTCTTTACATTTAAAAAAGACTAGAGTCGCTGTCGTTTTTCAAGATTATATTATTCAGCAACAATGCCAGAAGGTTCTGGATTTATTATTACAAAAACAGTTGTACTTAGCGAAGCAAAGCCTGTTTAAAATGCGACATCTGTTTTTATATCATCGGCAGTTACATCAATTGAATTTGTTTGTTGATAGTTTATTGATAAAAGATTGCTAATCAATAACTAATTGTTTCTATATTATTATTTGAAAAATAAATTAAAGACTCCAGAATTAGAGCCTTTAACAAGAGTTTTAATTACCTATTCATTTCAATTTCAGAGAGTTCTTTTTCAAACCCTTCAACATCATAATTTTGTTGGAGTTCAAGAAGTTCATTGGTATATGTCTCGACACCATATTTGTTTATTAATTGTTGCACTTCTTTATGTTTATCGGGATAAATGTGCTCCAGTATTTTTCCCTTAAGATCAGGAGGACAACTTAAGCAAACTGGGGGCCATGGGAACGGAAATGTTAGGTCAGAAATTATTCTTGGTTCTCTAAGTTCTCTAATGTCTTTAAGTTTGTCAAGGTCTAATAAGGGTACACATTTTGTTGAACCATAAGTTCTAGATCCTTGTGGGGGATTCTCTTTTGCAGCAGTTCGGTTTATTATACATTTTGTATAGCTTGGGGCCATAATACTGGTTCTTGTAGCGTCACTATAATATACAGTGGCTTCCCAAAAAGGATCACTCGCATTAGCTTGAATGCCAAATAATATCAGTATTGTAAAAATTAAATTTGTAAAGATAAGCTTTTTTTTAATCATGTTACTCTCCAGATTGGTTTAAAGAAACGGATGAATCAGCATTCATCACGAGTACATGATAGGCTCTAGCTAGTTGGTCTATATATGAAATAATTCACATCAAATATGTGAAAAATTCATAGTAGTAAATTAAGAAGTAGGGCAGAAGATAGGGAAATAGTAAATTAATCTGGGAGTATTTTGGTCGATATAATAATATTTATCCGAATAGTACCAAATGGCAGAGCATTAGATTAAGATAAAAACTTTTTAATTTTATTAGAAAAAAATCCTGCTTTATCGGCTGCTTCAACCATTGTTTCAGGCAAGCTATCTACATAGACTGAATTATCAATTTCAGTGGGGCGAATTTCATTTTCTAAATTATCGAATGGTTTTTGTTTATCCATTAATTGATCAGTTAATTGATCAATAATCTGTTGATGTTTTTTCCAAATATTTTCTGATTGTTGAACAACCAAGTCTAGTTTATTAGTACTTTGGTTAACAGAATAAGGAAGACTTTTTTGAGTGGAATCTATAAGTAATAGCAGTTTTTTATTAAAAATTTCTAACTGTAGGTTTTGTTGTAGAATTGTTTTATCTAATTCTAATTTTGTTTCACTCTCTTTCTCTTGATTTTCGACGGGTTTTATTTCTTCAATTTTATGAATTTCCCTCATTTTTTCTAATTGCAGTTTAAGATCATTTAATTCATCAGTAGATTGAGAGTCTTTTTTTTCTAATGCAAAAATTTTGTCCTCAGCATTCGAATCAAGGGAGTTTTTATTGCTTTTCTCATACAGATCATCTTTTAATTGCTCAATAAGCTGGTTTTTTTCAAGAACCTTAGTATTTAATGCATCAATTTCTAATTGTTTTTTATTTGTTTCCTTTAAAGATAACTCCTCATTTTCAAAAACAATAGATTCAAGTTTAACTTTTTCTTCTAATAAATTTGAAGAAGCCATATCAATACGCAGTTGTAGAGAAGCGACTCGTTCGGCATCTTTAATTTGTCCTTGTAACAAGTCTTTATATTTTTTTTCAGCTTTGTTTACGAGATGCTTATGTTGTTTAATTTTTTTTTTCAGTCCAATGATTCTTTTTCTTTTTAACACGGTAATAATATAGCCACCAATAAACATCGAAAATAGTGCTAAAACAATGCTGTAGGGTATATTAGAAATAGCAGTTTGTTGCCAATCTACCCAATAATAAGCAAATGTTTCTATAAATTTTTGCATTAATTTCCCCTGAAACTTCTATTCTGTTAATGAATGTACCAGATTTATAGACTTTTCAGTAATAAAATTATTACTTTTTATGTTTGGATAAGATGATTGTTCAGTATGTTTGAGAAAATTCACACGACAGGCCAAGTTTAAATTGTCGAATAAACTGAAAGAAGTGAGTAATTGACTTAATAACTTATTATTTTAATAATAAATGGATAAAATGAAACTCAACAAAACTGTTTTAACGGTAGCTGAGAGTAACGTTATTACGCTATGATGATCTAAATATTTTATGGATATGCATGTGTTTCTAATTTACGTATTTCCTATGTTGGGCTACGGTTCGTTTTGTAATCCAACATAGGAAAGTCTGAAATGTTAAGTTAATGATAGGGACGTTAGTTTAACCAACAAAAACACCTATAATTCCTTTATCTTAATGGCATTGACCCCAGAGTTTGGGAGCATTGAATAGTGATTATTTCCACAATAATGATCTATGGTTTAGGTATCATCAACACTGGGTTTGTACCATCTGCTGCGTTTAAAGTGGTTCCCCAATATCCCATCCAAGGGTCTAGACTGTCAGTAATGTTGATGAGACTATAGCCTGAAGAACTATCATAAGTCCGGAGTTGGTTATGGAAAATATTGTTCTCTTTTGCAACAGCGAGAGTACAACTTGGATTACAATCAAGGCTATCAGTAGAAATGCGACTACCAGAAAATAACTGGCTCTTACCGTATGGATAACCTAGCAAATTTAGCTGCTCAGTTCCTGCTTCTGTCCCTAACAAAATTGAGAAACAATTTGTGCTTGAGCAACCTGCTGAAGGCGTAGATGGTGTTGTTGCACTTCCTATTGGCATCTCCAGAGTTTTATCGTTGCCAGTATTCTGGATAATCCAGTACCCGACACCCTGACTAAGTGTATCAGTCAATGCTGGTTTTACATAGCTGTTGCTAGTTATATCGTAATAGTAAACAATCCAGGTATCATCATAGGTTCCGAGACCATCATCACCAAAAATATTAGCAACAGTATTGCTGGTTTTAGGATTCATAGGTAGACTGACTAGATGCCATTGGTTGTTGGGGAGTCGATGGGGGGGTATCACTGTGAATACATAGCTTGCGCCAGAAAAGTCAGCTAAATTATTACTGTCATCACCATTGATCCCAGTGCTGTCATTATCTTCAGCAAAAGCCCCCACCGCCACAGTATCACTAAAAATGGCAACAGATTTGCCAAATCGGTCATTGTTTTCCGTATTTGATGCTTTCAAATAGGCCTGCTGTTCCCATGATGGTCCTGACCGGGTGAAGACATAGGCTGCTCCAGAACGGGGGGCTGAATTATTACTTTCATCACCATTAACCCCTGTGCTGTTGCTGAATTCAGTTTCAGCCCCCACGACTAGGTTATCACCAGAAATGGCGACTGATCTACCAAATCTATGAGGGAGTCCAAGATCCCCAACATTAGATGCTTTCAGATAGGCTTGTTGGCTCCATGATGATCCAGAACCAGTAAAAACATAGGCTGCACCTGAACCAGAGCCTAAATTATTGTTTTCATCTCCGTTGACCCCTGTGCTGTTACTGTCTTCAGCAAAAGCTCCCACTACAACTGTATCATTAGAAATAGCAATAGACCAGCCAAAATAATCGTTTTCTCCTGTGTTTGAGGCTTTCAGATAGGCTTGCTGATTCCAGGATGATCCAGAGCGTGTGAAAAGATAAGCGGCTCCTGACCGACTAGCTGAATTATTATTTTCCTCACCATTGAGTCCAATGCTGTTGCTAGCCTCATTCAGAGCTCCCACTACCAAGGTATCACCGAAAATAGCGACAGAGTGGCCAAATTTATCGGACGCATCCGTATTAGAAGCTTTCAGGTAGGCTTGTTGGCTCCATGAGGACCCAGAGCGGGTAAACACGTAAGCTGCACCAGAATTCTCAGCAGAATTATTGTCTTCATCTCCATTGACGCCTGTGCTGTTACTGCTCTCAAATGAAGCACCGACCACAAGAGTGTCGTCTGAAATGGCCACAGAGTTACCAAATTGATCAAGGTTTTCTGCGTTTGAAGCTTTCAGGTAGGCTTGTTGGCTCCACGATGAACCTGTGCGGGTGAATACATAGGCAGCGCCAGACAAGTCACTATTCTCAGTAGGTGATCCCACTACTAGAGTATCTCCAGAAATAGCGACAGAAAAACCAAATTGATTACCCACATCGGTATTTGAAGCTTTAAGATAGGCTTGCTGGCTCCATGAAGATCCAGAATGAGTGAATACATAGGCTGCACCTGACCTAGAGGCTAAATTATTGTTTTCATCATCATTGACTCCTATGCTGTTGCTGCTCTCATTACGAGCTCCAACCACGAGAGTATTATTGGAAATAGCGACAGAAAAACCAAATTGATCACCCTCATCTGTATTAGAGGCCTTTAAATATGTTTGTTGCGTAAAGCTAGGGTCAATTGTCAAGGGATACTGGGCTTGTTGGTCATCCACTAACAGACTAAGAGTGTTTCCCGTCAATTTCATTTGAGCTGGAATTGTTTTACCTTGAGCATCCCAGACTTTTAATTTGTTGTAACTAATGTTCGTTCCAGCTGCATTGGTAAAAGTCAGTGTATTATTTCTTAACTCAGTTTTTAGTTCGCTTTGTAATGTCATCTGTAAAGTCAGAGGGTTTTGTTTATTATTACCTTCTGGTTTATGTTGTAGTACAAACCACTGTTCAAGCTGTTGCTCTGAGTTTATCCACCATTCTCGCAAATTGTCGTTCCATTGATAAGTGATTGTAAAATTTTTTTGGCTGATTGTTTCTGGGCTTTCTAAAGATTGTAAGGTCTGATAGCCGATAGCGTTTAGCTTCATGCCTAATTTATAGGGTTTTGTAGGTTTGTTTCGTGGTGTGAGTGTAGTAGTGCCGTTGGCAGCATAGTGGATTTGCCAGTCATGTGCAGGGTTAGCGGAGCGATACCCGCCTTTTTTATCTGAATAGGGTTGGTATTTGGCTTGTTTAACTTGCTGTTGGATGCTGTTCCATTCACTATCTGATAAGCCTTGTGGTATTTCTTCCGATTGTATAGTTTGAGAGCGTCTTTCTTGTTCTGGTTTGTTTACCTGAGCCTGTAATAAGGAGCATAGGCTTAAAAGTGTGAAAATAGAAATCAGTTTGAATTGGTTTGTGTGTGTTTTCATGACATAAATCCTCAGTGAAGTATATTCATACCGATAAGTGAGGATATTAACGCATTTTATTGGTTTATGAAAACAATTAATAGGATAAAAGGTATAGCTCTTAAATAGGTTAAGACATAGTAGTCGGGGATTGCAGTGTGCAACAAACCAGTTGAGTCAATTTTTATATCGCAAGCTATTGATTCAATGTTATTTTACAGTTTTTTTCTCCTGAAAAAAATGAATTCACTACATCCATGTAGATTAAAATGCGCACCTAACCGAATGGGTGAGGCTAATATTTATTAAAATTTAAATAAAACCAATGACTTACACTATAACTTGCACTTAACTTATTTTTTTAGGTTGAATGAGTATTAAACTTCTTCTACTATTTTGATGTGCTTATGCTCTTCTTCATTAGCCGGTCGAATTTGTCCTCTTTCTTCCACAAAAAGAACATTGTCATCCGTTTTATCGCTATTAACAAAATGACGGAAGCGTTTTAGTTTGGATTCATCTTCGATTGTTGTTTTCCATTCACATTGATAAGTATCAACCACATGTTGCATTTGTTCTTCTAATTTATCGCAGATGCCTAATTTGTTGTCTATAACTACAGATTTAAGATAATCCAGGCCACCTTCCATGTTTTCCATCCAGACAGAGGTTCTTTGCATCCGGTCAGCTGAGCGTACATAAAAGATAAGTACTCTATCTATGTATTTAATTAAGGTTTCTTTATCTAAATTTGTTGCAAATAAATCAGCGTGACGGGGTTTCATCCCACCGTTACCACAGACATATAAATTCCAGCCACCTTCTGTAGCAATAATACCTATATCTTTACCCTGAGCTTCTGCACATTCTCTGGTACAACCAGAGACTGCAAATTTAATTTTATGGGGTGCTCTTAAGCCTTTATAACGATTTTCTAATTCAACCGCTAATCCAACACTATCATCTACACCATATCGACACCAAGTGCTACCTACGCAGGATTTTACTGTTCTTAAAGATTTTCCGTAAGCATGGCCAGATTCAAACCCTGCATCAATTAACTCTTTCCAGATTAAGGGTAATTGATCTACTCTTGCGCCAAATAAATCAACTCGTTGTCCACCTGTTACTTTGGTATATAAGCTGTATTTTTTAGCTACCTGACCTAGAGCGATTAACATATCGGGTGAAACTTCACCGCCAGTCATTCTAGGCACTATAGAATAAGTCCCATCTTTTTGCATATTGGCCAAGAAAGTATCGTTGGTATCTTGAAGGCTAAGATGATTTTTTTCTAAAATATAATCATTCCAATAAGATGCCAGAATTGATCCAACGGCTTGTCTACATATATCACAACCAAGTCCACTGCCATGGTTTTCTATTAACTTGTCGAAGGTTTTGATTTCTTCAACCATGACGATGTTGTATAAGTCTCGGCGAGTGTGCGGAAAATGTTCACAAATATCGGTGTTGACTGCGATACCTGATTTTTCTAATTCACTGTCTAAGACTGATTTTAATAAGGCAGTACAACCGCCACAACCGGTTGCAGCCTGTGTGGTACTTTTTAAAGTTGCTAAATCGGTGCAACCATTTTCAATCGCAGAGCAAATCTGGCCTTTGTTAACATCGTAGCAAGAGCATATTTGAGCAGAGTCGGGGAGGGCATCAGGGCCTAGTCCTACAGATTCATCTGAGCGATGTGGTAAAATTAATGCATCGGGATGTTCTGGTAATTCTATTTTGTTTAAACAGTATTGTAATAGTGTGCCGTATCCTGATGCATCGCCTACTAAGACAGAACCTAATAAATATTTTCCATCTTCACTAACTACGATGCGTTTATAGATACCTTCTTTACCATTCTGATAGGTGTAAACCATGGATCCTGGAGTATTTGCATGAGCATCACCAATACTGGCAACATCAACCCCATTTAATTTTAGTTTTGTGCTCATATCAGCACCAGCAAAGTTATCTTCTTTGCCTGCTAAATCTGCAACAACTGTTCTTGCCATTGCATAACCTGGAGCTACAAGACCAAATATTTGTTCTTCCCAAACGGCACATTCACCAATAGCATACACATCAGGGTCTGATGTTTTACATTGGTTATTGATAACAATACCACCGCGAGCTCCAATTTTAAGTCCACATGCCCGTGCGATTTCATCACGCGGTCGAATGCCTGTAGAAAAAATAACAATATCAGTTTCCAGTGTTTCACCATCAGCAAAAATCATTTTATTTTTGCATTGCTTGCCTTCAACGATTTCTATGGTGTTCTTATTTGTTAAGACGGACATGCCAAGTGCTTCTATTTTGTCAGCTAAGAGTTTTCCGCCGCCATCATCTAACTGAGCAGACATTAATCTGGAAGAAAATTGAATAACTTTGGTGTCAATTTTTAAGTCATTTAGGACTTTTGCCGCTTCAAGCCCTAATAGCCCACCACCTATGACAGCGCCAACTTTTGCATTTTTTGCAGCAGCTGTTATTTCTTCTAAATCGTCAATGGTACGATAAACCAGACATTGCTCTCTATCATGTCCAGGAATGGGCGGAACAAAGGCATAAGAACCGGTTGCCATGACTAATTTATCATAGCTAATAGTTAAGCCTTTTTTTGAAGTAACCGTTTTATGCTGCAGGTTGACTGTGGTAGCTTTGTCTCCAATATGAATAGTGATTCCGTTATTTTCAAAAAAACCATCCTCAACCATGGTTAAGTCATCTGCTGATTTACCTGCAAAAAAATCAGTTAAATGTAATCTGTCATAAGCAGCCCTAGGTTCTTCACAAAAGGTGATGACTTCAAATTGATCTTTAATTTCACTCGCCATCAAGTTGATCAGAAAATTATGTCCAACCATTCCGTTTCCGATAACAACTAGAGTTTGTTTTGTACTCATTTCCGTCCTATGTCACTGTAGATAATATTAGATTATACATTGCCTAAGCATACGTCGTGCCAATTCTATGAACTAAAGAGGAGGTATGAGACGATATAGGCCTTTTATTAATGAGTTGTTTTATTCTGCTTACTATTTTAATAACTTAGTATTAACTATTATTAATGAGCGCACATTTATGGTGCTTGGTGTCAGGTTTTGCACCAGAAATTATTATTGAATAACGCGTTATAGAGTGTATTAAAATGATAATATATCCTCTCTAATATCCTTTTCTCTATTATTTTGCGTGATATAAAAATTGTCCTATATTTGTCCAGTTTGCCAAGCACCTCTTGTGAAGCACTTGCCCTCTCAAGGTTATTATTGTAAAAACAAGCATCACTTTGATTTAGCTAAGGAAGGTTATTTAAATTTGTTGCCTGCTCAGCATAAAAAAACAAAAGAACCTGGCGATAGTCGTGCGATGATGAGGGCTAGACGGCATTTTCTTGAAGATGGCTTTTATCAGCCAATGGCTAAAGCAGTCGTATCTATGATTGAAAAGCATAAAAACGAAGGTTCAACTATGCGAATTTTGGATATGGGTTGTGGTGAAGGCTATTATTGCAGGCAAATCGAGGCTTTAAGTGAAGGTGGAATCAATGATTTTGATTTGCATGGTATAGATATTGCCAAAAATGCAATTTTGGCAGCGGCAAAAAAACAAGCAAATGCTCATTTTATTGTTGCTAGTAATAAGCGTTTACCTTATACCAATGATTATTTTGACTTAGTGATGAGAATTTATGCTCCTTCAAATGATGCGGAAGTTGAACGTATATTAAAAACCAATGGATTTTTATTATTAGTCACGCCTGGGCCGCGACATTTATGGCAGTTAAAAGAATTTATTTACAAAAAAGTAAATGAGCATGATATTAATGTTAAATTACCAAAATCATTTAAGCAGGTTGATAATCAACAGATCAGCTATAAAATACGGCCTAATCAAGAGCAACGAATGGCTTTACTCCAAATGACACCTTTTGCCTGGCGCGTGAAAGGGGAGGTTGCGAATAACATCCAACGCTTAAATAAACTTGAGATTGAAACTGATTTTATTTTAACACTTGCTGTTAAAACAGGATTATGATGATTTTTAACCCAACGATTGTTTGATTAACACTTTATTATTAAGTAAGGATTGAAATTGTAAATGATAATCACAATCATATACTCATATTTGTACTAGAATAAATATATTGTATTTATAACTTTAAAATACGCCAAATCACTAAATTATAATTAAGAAGAGTCAGCAATGAGTCAGTTAAAAAGAATATATGATAATAATGTTGCCTGGGCTAAAAGAATAAAGAAGCATAGACCTTCTTTTTTTTCAGATTTATCTAAACAACAAACACCTGAATATTTGTGGATAGGTTGTTCGGATAGCCGTGTGGTTGCAGAGCAATTAGTGGGTTTACAGCCAGGGGAATTATTCGTTCACCGAAATATTGCCAATGTGGTGGTGCCCACCGATTTAAATTGCTTATCAGTTATCCAATATGCGGTAGAAGTATTAAAAGTAAAGCATATTATTGTCTGCGGACATTATGGTTGTGGGGGGGTTCAAGCTTCAATGCAATCAACTGAGCATGGGCTTATTGATAATTGGTTGTGCCATATTAAAAGGGTACATCAAAATAATGAAGAAGAGTTATTGGCGATTAGTGATATGACTGATCGACTTAATCGGTTGTGTGAGCTTAATGTCATTGAGCAAGTAAAAAATATTTGCCATACAACAGTTGTTCAAAGAGCCTGGCGTAATGATAGTGAATTATCTGTTCATGGTTGTATTTATACATTGGAGACAGGGATTCTTAAAGATTTAAATGTTCGTTTTAGCGAGATGAGGCAAATGAACGAAATATACCAATTAAGAACACCAAAAAAACAAATTTATAAACCTACTTTAACAGTGATGGAAAGTGACTATGAAGGTCGCTAAGTTTAATTTTTAATTTATCTAAATTAACTAAATACAAAGACATTGAAAGATATTGTAAATATTAATAAATTAAATGCTGATTTTGGCATTGAAAATGAGCTTGTTTTCGTAGAGGGAAAGGGGGGCTTGCCATTTATTCAGGTTAATAATAAAAAAGCCTCTGCACTCATTTCTATTTATGCTGGACAGGTTTTATCCTATAAACCTGTTAATGAAGCAGAAGATTTTATGTTTACCAGTGACAATGCTTTTTTTCAAAATGGAAAATCAATCAAAGGTGGAATTCCAATTTGTTGGCCCTGGTTCGGTGCTGCTCCAGCTCCGGAGACAACTGTAAAAGTAAAGTTACCAAACCATGGTTTTGTAAGAGACCACTTTTGGTCGGTTGTATCAGCTGAGAAAATAAAAAATGGTGATACAAAAATAAAGCTTGAATTTGTTGATACTGATGAAACAAGAGGAATGTGGCCTTATCAATTCCATTTATCTTTGGAAATTTATATTGGCGAGTCGCTTACTTTAGAGTTGCTAACTAAAAATACTGGAAACGAAGCTTTTATTATGACAGAAGCACTACATACTTATTTTAATGTAGGTGATGCGGCTCAGGTTGAAGTGTTAGGATTAGAAAAGACAGAGTATTTAGACAAATCTCAGGATTTTATTAAAGTTTGTCAGATAGGAGCAATTAAATTATCAAAAGAAACAGATCGTATTCATGTGGATGTTGAGCATGATTTAACAATAAAAGATCCGGTCTTTAATCGAAAAATAAAAATTGTTTCATTAGGTAATAAAAATGTCGTGGTATGGAACCCCTGGGAAAAAGGTTCGAAAGAAATAGTCGATTTGGAAAAAGAGGATTACAAGCATTTTGTCTGTGTTGAAATCGCAAATGCAGCGGCTGATATAGTAGAGCTATCACCAGGCGAAGAATATCAATTGATTACTGATTATAGTCTTTGTGAAGAGGGGTAGGTTAGGCTAACAGCTTTATCGTTAACCTAACATCTTTACTTTTCATTATATTACATGAGGTATCTTAAAGTGGCTGATGCTTGTGGGTAATCAGGTGCTTTTATGTTGGGTTGTAAAAGAGATGGCAGCCCAACCTACGAATAATTGATTTAGGCCAAGAGTGAATTTAAAACAAACCTAACTGAACTTGAGCCACTTCAGACATCATTTCTCTGCTCCACGGCGGATCTAATACAACTTCTACAGTAACTGAATTTACACCAGGTAAAGCACGAACATTTTGTTCAACATCACCTTGGATTACTGGCCCCATCCCACATCCTGGTGCGGTCAAGGTCATTTGTATATGTACATCATTACCTGTTTCTGCTGGTTCAACATTACAGACATAGACTAGTCCTAAATCGACAATATTAACGGGTATTTCTGGGTCATAAACAGTTTTCATCACTTCCCAGCAATTTTTTTCAACACCTTTTGCATCAGTCTCTGAAACAAGCGTCTGTAATGTATGAGGCTCTTTTCCAAGTGCATCAGCGTCTGTTCCAGCAATGCGCACCATATGACCATGCTCTGTCACTACAGTATAATTATCACCCAACGACTGGTGAATAGTGACTTCGCTTCCTTTGTTTAAAGTACCGTGATTACCGTCCGGTATCATAACGATATTAACATCACGGGTTAAAATAATAGTTTCTCTTTCAGACATTTTGTTTTTTTAAGTCAAATGTTTGTGCATCAATGGTTTGTCCAGATACTCCTATACTTTCTGAGCCAAACAAATAGCTATAAATTTTATTTAGGCTATCCATTGCAGGTAATTTTGTTTGATCTTCTGCTGGAAATAACTTTTTACGCAGAGGTGAGTTAATAGGCCCTGGTACTAATGTATTGACACGTATTTTTTTTAAAGATTCCAATTCTTCAGCTAGAATTTTAGCTAAACCTTCTAATGCAATTTTAGAAACACCATAAGCGCCACTATAAGCTTTTGGTTCTCTAACCATCGAGTCACTGGTAAAAACGATTGATGCTCGTTCACTTTTTTGTAAAACAGGCAGTAAGACGCGAGTTAATATAAAAGGAGCATTTAAATTTACATTTAGAGTATGTCCCCAGTCTTTGGTTTCGTGAATTCCGATGGGTGTAAAGGCACTTAGTTCAACAGCTGAATGTAGTAACCCTTGAAGCGAGCCATATTTTTCATTAATAGTGACGGCTAATTCTTCGTATTGTACTTCTGTTGCGCCGGCAAGATCAAAAGGGTAAAGAGTAGGTGTAGGCGCATTTGCCTCTACTATTAAGTCATAGATTTTTTCTAACTTAGGAATGTTTTTATCTAACAGAATTATATGTGCGCCTTGTTTAGCCAAGGCAAGTGCCGCAGTGCTTCCTAATCCTCCTCCAGCACCGGTAATTAATATAACCTGATCTTTTAATGACATGCTGCTGTGATCCATGTGGTGAGCTGTTCTGGTGATTCAATTAATGCGTCAGCACCCCAGTTATCAGGATTATCATCTGGTTTAAGATAACCATAGGTTGCCGCCAAGGTCTTCATATTAGCATTTTTACCTGCATCAATATCATGTAAGGCATCGCCAATATAAACGCATTCTTCTGGTTTAACCTTAGCCTGTGCGCAAGCAGTAAACATAGGTTCTGGATGAGGCTTTGGGTTGGCTGTGGTATCACCACTGATGACACAAGCTGCCCTGTCAGTTAAATTTAAAGCTGAAACTAAAGGGTTGGTAAATCGCTCTCTTTTATTAGTCACAATACCCCACTTTAAACCTAATGATTCTATGGTTTTAAGAGTGGTTGTAATACCTGAAAAAAAAGTACTATGCTCGGCAATATTATTTTGATAAAAGGTCAGCATACTTTCCAGTATTTCTGCATGAATAACTTCATCATCCAGATTAATACTTTTTGCAATCATAGCGGGTGCACCATAAGAAATTAAAGGTCTTATCTGTTCGCTTGGAACGGCTGAAAAACCATGTGTTTCAAGCGCTTTATTTAAGCAGGCAATAAGGTCAGGCGCGGTATCAACCAAGGTTCCATCCAAGTCAAACAAGACGCAAGTTAAGTTAAATTTTTCTGTCATATCAATTAATCAGGTCGTTTAAAAACAACGATATAATTAACATCAATATCTTTACCAAGGCTAAAACGTTTATTGAATGGATTATATTCAATGCCAGTGATTCCTTGTAATTCAAGTCCAGCATTTCTAGCCGTTTGGCTGAGTTCAGATGGCTTAATAAAAGTTTTATATTCGTGAGTACCTTTAGGTACCATTTTCAACACATGTTCTGCTGCAACAATCGCTAACAAATAAGCTTTGGGTAAACGATTAAGTGTTGAAAAGAAAACCAGTCCACCTGGCTTAACCAATTTTGCACAAGCAGAAATAATTGATGCTGGGTCAGGTACATGCTCTAACATTTCCATACAAGTGACATGATCAAAACTTTCAGGTTCTTGCTCTGCTATTGCCTCAGCACTTATTTTTTTATAAGTAGCAGTAATACCAGATTCAAGACCATGGAGTTCGGCAATATCAAGTAAATCTTCACTTAAATCAATTCCTAGTGCATCAGCGCCGTGTTTAGCTAAGCCCTCAGTCAGGATGCCTCCACCACAGCCAACATCAATAACACGTTTGCCTTGCAAATTAGCATAGTCTTGAATAAAACGAAGTCTTAATGGGTTAACATCGTGCAGAGTTTTAAACTCACCTTGAGGATCCCACCATCGCTCAGCTTGTGAGCCAAACTTTTCTATTTCATGTTGGTGTACGTTTTCTGTTGCTGTCATTATTTTATACTCAATTCTAAGTCTTTATAGTTTACTCTATTACTAGGTTATTCGCTATTGACATTAGCTTGGATTGTATTATTTTCTAACGATGGAAATAATCAATATGGTCGTTCCACAAAGAACAAAGCATTTACCCCTAAACAATATTGAAAATTGTTTTTTAACTTGACTGCTACAACCTTTATGTCAACAATCAACAAACTTATGGAGAGTAACACTATGTTGTTGAAAACAACGAACCAAAATTTGTCATACCATTAAAAAACGACCTGTTAGCCTGTTAAAAACACCTCCTGCTTAACGAATATACAAGCGTCTAATCCTTTCCTTTAATATCTACTCAGAAATGTGTACTTATGAGCTACATCATAGGTAACCCATTCTATAAAACATAACCTATAAATGTTAAAGAAATTAATAAGAAAAGAGATGTGTTATGAAAATTATATCGGTTGATACAGTAGATGAAACGATAGAAAATAATGCAGAACAAATTAACGAACCCTTTAAGATCACAGACAATGCGAGGTTATGAGGTAGATCATAGCTTGGGAATTAATTTAAAGCTATGATACAAATCAAAGCACAACTTGAAATAACTATTTGAATAGGATGAGAAATATGAAACGTATTGGTAATTTACTATTAATTCCAATGAGTGTTTTTTTATTGGGGGTTTCAGGTTATGACGTTTATCAAACAAAGGGAGATAAACTAGACCTATCTCATCAAAATCAGAATAGAGCAATCTCAGAGCAATCTATTCGAGAGTGGAAAAGATTGAATTCACAATTTAGCATAACTTATCAGGCAGGTGATTATTCCACTGCAGAGGGTTTAGCTAAACAAGCGCTGATTCTCGCAGAAAGAGAATTTAGTCATGACTATATGTATGCCTTTACCAGCATGAATAACCTAGGCGAATTATATCAGGCTCAAGGTCGATATAAAAAAGCAGAGCCTCTTTTTTTAAAGACATTAGCCTCTATTAAAAAAGTGTTGGGCAAGCAACATCTGGGTACATTTGTAAGCATGAATAATCTCGCTAGATTGTATCAAGCCCAAGATCAGTATGAGAAAGCGGAACTGCTTTATATTGAGGTTTTAGCCTTAAGAAAAAAAGTATTGGGCAAGCAGCATCCCAGTACGTTAACCGGTATGAATAATCTGGCTGTATTGTATCAAACCCAAGGTCATTATGAACAAGCTGAATCGATTTTCATAGAGGTTTTAGCCTTAAGAAAAAAAATACTGGGCAAGCAGCATCCGGATACATTAACCACTATGAATAGTCTGGCTTTCTTGTATAAAGCCCAAGGCCATTATGAACAAGCTGAACCGTTTTATATCGAAGCTTTAGCCTTAAGAAAAAAAGTACAGGGCAAGCAACATCCCAGTACGTTAATCGGTATGAATAATCTGGCTGAATTGTATCAAACCCAAGGCCATTATGAGAAAGCTGAACCACTTTATATTGAGTCTTTAGCCTTAAGTAAAAATGTACTAGGCAAGCAACATCCTAATACATTGACCTACATGAATAATCTGGCTTTATTGTATAAAGCCCAAGGCCATTATGAGAAAGCTGAACCGTTTTATATTGAGACGTTAGCCTTAAGAAAAAAAGTACTGGGCAAGCAGCATCGAGGTACGTTAACCAGCATGCATAATCTAGCTTTATTGTATAAAGCCCAAGGCCGTTATGAGAAAGCTGAATCGCTTAATATTGAGACTTTAGCCTTAATGAAAAAAGTACTGGGCAAGCAGCATCCAGATACGTTAACTGGCATGAACAATCTGGCTTCATTGTATCAAGCCCAAGGCCATTATGAGAAAGCTGAACCGCTTAATATTGAGGCTTTAGCCTTAAGTAAAAAAGTACTGGGTAAGCAGCATCCAAATACCTTAGCCAGCATAAATAGTCTAGCTTTATTGTATCAAGCCCAAGGCCATTATGATAAAGCTGAGCAGCTTAATATTGAGGCTTTAGCCTTAAGTAAAAAAGTACTGGGCAAGCAACATCCTAATACATTGACCTGCATGCATAATCTAGCTTTTTTGTATCAAGCCCAAGGCCATTATGATAAAGCTGAACCGTTTTATATTGAGACGTTAGCCTTAAGTAAAAAAGTACTGGGCAAGCAGCATCCAGATACGTTAACCGGCATGAACAATCTGGCTTTATTGTATCAAGCCCAAGGCTATTATGATAAAGCTGAACCGTTTCATATTGAGTCTTTAGTCAATAGAAACCTATTTTTACAAAATATTCTATGGGGAGCAGGTGAAAAGACGCGTTTATCTTATCTACAACAGCAAAAAAAATTTCAAGACAATTACCTCAGTTTTTACAATCAACTCATAACCAGTGATACAGAAAAACAAAATCAACTAGCCCAACAAGCCTGGAAAATGTCAGTGAGTCGTAAAGGTTTATTATTGCGCATTGCGTCAGAAGCCAGTGCGCTCAGTAAACTTCATCAAGTCAACGATCCACAGCTTGCTAAACTAAGCCAACAAATCCAGCAAACCAGAAGTGAAATAGCAGCGTTAACCTTCTCAGCACAACCCAATCCAGCAAAGCAAGCGACACTAAGTGAGCAACTCAATACACTACAACGTCAACTCAGTAGCAAGGTAAGTCAGTTTCGGGATAAAACCCAAACCATTCAGCCAGAAGACATAATCTCTGCACTCACTCAACAACAAGCGGTTGTCGATTTTTTGATTTATAAGGAAGTAGATGTAAAAACCAGCGAAGAAAAAAGTGAGCAACTCATTGCTTTTGTAGCCAGTCAAGAACAGGGAGTAAAATTTATTAACCTGGGTGAGTTAGCCTCCATCACACAGCTAATACAAAATTACCTCGGAGCCATTGAATACAAACCAAAAAAACCCGCTTGGTTTACCAGCAAAGAACGTAAAAAAAGCTTGGCTAAAACGAGTCAGGTACTTTACAAAAAGTTATGGCAACCCTTAACCAACGCATTAGCTAACAAAAAACAAATCTATCTTATCCCTGATGGTGTTTTACATTTATTACCCTTTAAAGCATTACAAAATGAGCAAGGGGAATACTTAGCTCAGCAAGTAGAATTAACTCGGATAGGTTCTGTACGGGATATTGTTTTCCCACAACAGACGATTAAAACCAATCCGTCTACGATTATGGCTAACCCTGTTTATTCGGCACAAGTAGACAACACAGAAACACCCAATCAAACCGTTAGCCCAAAATTACATGATTTAAACTTTATCCCATTACCAGGGACTCAAGCAGAAAGTGAAAGTATTCAAAAAACCATGCAGCAGTTACAACAGCCTGTCAATGTATATACCGAAACACAAGCGAGTGAAACTACCATCAAAAAAGAAAAGTCTCCGCGTATTTTACATATTGCCACGCATGGTTTTTTTCTGGAAAAAATGGATATTCCCGAAGATAAAAATTTAAATCGAGGCATCCAGTTTAACGAACGTGGAAAAATGGCGGTGGCTTTTGTAGACAACCCACTGGCTCGTTCTGGTTTGGCATTTACTTATGCTAACCAAGGTATTAAAGGAACAAAACAAGCCGATGGCAGTGATGGAATTTTAACCGCCTTAGAAGTCATCGACCTCAATTTAGAAGGCACAGAATTAGTCACCTTATCTGCTTGTGAAACTGGGGTAGGAGAAATCAGTGTCGGTGAAGGGGTTTACAGCTTAAACCGAGCCTTTCAGGAAGCTGGTGCCAAAGCAGTGCTATCAACACTCTGGAGTATTTCTGATGAAGGGACTAAGCTGTTTATGCAAAAATTTTATCAACGATTTTTAAACCAACAATCACCACAACAAGCCTTGCGGGAAACGCAGGAAGAGTTTAAAAATGATAAGCAATGGAATGATCCATTTTTCTGGGCGGCTTTTGTGGTGACTGGGATGTAGGTTGGGCTAACGGTTCTATCGTTAACCCAACATTTTTAGCATCTATATTGTTGGGTTGCCAAAGAGACGGCAGCCCAACCTACAAAATAAATTCCGTATCCGTGAGCGCGTGAAGTATAACAAAGGGGTAAACAAATGATAGAACCAGAAATTGCAACCAATATAGCCGTAGTGTTAATGACTTTAGAGCGCCTGGCAATTGTTGTCTGTATTGCATTTATATGGACTCGTTTACCTTTTTTTAAAACATTCCAGCAGAATAATTATGATCTTTTTGATAAAAAACTAAGTCTGAAACTTATTCTGGTTTTTTCCGTTTTTGGGATTATTGGAACACTGGCCGGTATTGTCATAGATATTGGAAATATATCCTATGAACCTTTTACTCACCGTGTTTACGATCGATTAAATTCAGCTAATTTTCTACAAGACATTTTATTTGCCGATAATGAAGCCATCATTAATTTTAGAGTAATGATTCTTGTTGTCGCTGGATTATTGGGTGGCCCACTGGTTGGTTTATTCTCTGGCATTATTGTGGGGTTACAAAGATGGAGCTTAGGTGGGTTTTCTGACCTGATTAACTTAAGCAGTAGTATTTCAGTCGGTCTTATTGCAGGTTTATTATTTTATTGCTTAACACCTAAACAGCGGCAATCGCCTTATGTTGTTATGTTAGTTTGTTTTTCAATGGAAATTTTAAGGCGTACCTATTTAGTTGCTTTTAGTGACGGTGGTCAAGGTGAGCTGTTGATGAGATACATCGCCTTACCCATGATTATTGGGAATACTATAGGGGGTTACATTTTTATGAAGGTGATAGAAATGGTCAATACAGAACAAAATCTCGTTAAAGAAAAAATACAACGATTAGTCGCCGAAGCTAAAATAGAAAAAGAGAAAGATAAAAGAAAAAATGCAGAAGTAAAATCTTTTCTGCTCTATATGTTGCCCCATTTTTTAACTTCTAGCTTACTGGATATTAAAGCTAAAATTTCCACCGACCCAAATCAAGCAGAAAAACTAACCATCGCCTTATCAGGTTTTTGTAAAAAAAGCCTGCAAGGGATTAATAAATGGTCTGGTAAAAAGGAAGATGATGCACAAGAACTGACTATAAAAGATGAAATAGCGCATATCAAAGACTATATCATTATTATGCGCGAGGACAGACCCAATATTAATTTTATTGAATCCTATGACCAAAATTTAGAGCTTTATAAATGCTCTCTGTTTGTGTTACAGCCATTAGTTGAAAATGCTATTCATTACGGCTGTAAAAATATTAACAAAAATTACACAATTTCTGTCAGTGTCATGGCAAAAGAAAACCAAATCTGTTTATCAGTCAAGGATGATGGAGAAGGCATGACAGAGGAGGTAAAGCAGAAATTAGGCCATGAACAAGTCACCACCAGTCGGTTTGGTTCAGGCATGGGCGTTTATAATATTATCCATCGGTTAACGATAATTTTTGATACCGATATACACCCTGTAATTCAGTCTGACATAGGCAAAGGTACATCTATTGAAATATTAATTCCCCAAAAGGCTATTTAACATGACAAACCCAAACAATGAAATAATTACAGTGATTGTTGACGATAAAGAATCAGCAAGGCTGGAATTTAAAAAAGCACTACCTGAAGACAGTAATATAAACATTGTTGCTGAAGCAAATGATGTTCGCACGGGTTTTGAGGCTATTGAAAAACATCAACCTGACGTTGTTTTTCTGGATATTCACATGGAAGAAAGTGACAGTGGTATTCAGCTAGCCAGAAAAATACAGTACAAACTGCCCAAGCCTCCCATCATTGTTTTTATATCTGCTTATGATGATCACAGTATTGCAGAAATTGTAGATATTCATCCGCTGTGTTTTTTAACAAAAATGATTTCTACAGAGGCTCTCACTGAAGCCATTACTGCCATTAAAGCCGCATTAAAAAAGAAAAGCTCGCTGAATAAAATCATAATCACCAAAGGGCGTGATATCTATGTGATCAATCCAAAAAAGGAAATTTTATATATAAGAACTCATAATAATTCCTCTGTTATTTATTTAACGGATGATCGAATGATAGAAACAAATATCACTTTGTATTATTTTGTTAACTGGTTAAAGCCGATCAATATTTGCAGATCACATGGAAGCTTTGTGATTAACCTGAATAAAGTGCAAGCGATTATTGCTGATGAAAATGGTAACTCTTATAAAGCTATTATTGAAGGCTGTGATAGAAGAATTCATGTGAGTAGAGGCAATCGTAATGATATTTTTGAAAAACTAAATGCATTGCTGTAAAAAACACCTTTCCCATACTTTTAGGGGCATATACTTCGCACGGTCACGGTCACGGATGCGGATTTCTATCAGTTGATTTTTACCGATAGACTGCGTTGCTAAAATAGTTGCGTAGCTAGCTATACGCCTGTTTCAGCGCCTTGCTATCGACAAGAATCAACGTGATATAAATTCCGCATCCGTGACCGCGCGAAGTATATATTGCTGCTAATAAAAACCAGTCACAATACATTTAGAACCACTTATTCCATTTATATAACCAGAGAGCTTAAGTCAATTTATTTAATTAAATTCTCTGTACATGACAAAAATTTTAAAAGGTTGATGTAGCCCGTTGAAATGTAATTAAATACCGGGTTTTTGTTTTGGCAAACATGAATAACGGACAATTACAGATCAACGAACTAACCGCTATATTAAACGAGCATTTTCATTGGAACAAGGCAAGAATGGGATGTTTTGTAGGAATGCTAATAGCCATAATGGTTGTAGGTACAGTAAACCTGACACAATTGGCTCTATTTTTTCCTAGCAAGGCATTGGTTTCATCACGATACAGGCGCATACAACGGTTTTTTAGTGAACATTGGCTTGATTACAATGAAATCGCTCGTTTTATCATGAAGTTATTTGGTTTTACCGAAAATGACTTTTATTTGTCATTGGATAGAACCAACTGGAAATGGGGTAAAACCAACATTAATTTATTAGTGCTGGCCGTTGTCTATAAAGGCGCAGCCATTCCCGTGTATTGGCTACCCTTGAATAAGCGGGGCAATTCTAATTGGCGAGAAAGAATCGTGCTAATGAAACGGTTTATTAGCCAGTTTGGTCAGGACAGGATTAAGGGGCTGTTAGCGGATCGTGAATTTATAGGTGATAAATGGATGGGGTGGCTCATTGAAGAAAAAATACCTTTCAATATTCGGATTCGTAATAATAGTTATACCGTAAATAGTCGGGGTGATCGTCTACGTGTTGACCATTTATTTCGTGGATTAAAGCCCGGCGAGAGGCTTAATATTAATGAAGCAAGACTTTTAGGTGCTTGCTCAGTCTATTTAAGTGGCCTCCGCTTGAGTGATGGGAAATTATTAATCGTTGCTAATGCTAGCCTTAATCCGAATGCGATTGAAGAATATGGCCTGCGTTGGGAAATTGAAACCTTGTTTGGGTGTTTAAAAGGCCGAGGGTTTAACCTTGAAGATACGCGCGTTGTGGGTTATCTCCGCATGAAAAAGTTATTTGTATTACCTGTTATTGCTTTTTGCTGGTCTCATAAAGTAGGCGAATGGAAAGACGATTGTGTTTTACCGATAAAAACCAAAACACATCAACGTTTAGCACAAAGCATCTTTAGGTATGGTTTAGATTGTATTCGTTCCGAGCTGTTTAATATTTTTTCACAATCGAAAAAACAGGTGAAGAAAATACTGTCTTTACTCCGTCCTGCTTTGTCAGGTAATAGAATTTATGGAGGATCAGTTAGATGCTGATTTTTGTCGTGTACAGAGAATTAAATTAATAAATTAAACTGTAATTGAAGTTAGGGAGTGATACTTTGCGCGGTCACGGATGCGGTTTTATAGCGAGTTGGTTTTTTTTATAGCAAGGCGTTGAAATGGGCGCATAGCAGGCTACGAAACTATTTTAACAACGAAGTCTATCGACAAAAACCAACCGGTAGAAAACCGTATCCGTGACCGTGCGAAGTATAGTATTGCACTCTAACTTTTATATTTAATTTTTATTTCAAGGAGACTTAATATGATGACTTCTTTAATTTTAGATTTTATTATTATCTGTATTATTGCGATAGTGTTATCACGCCTATTTTATAAAAATATTCCAGAAGGACATGTTGGGGTCATCTCACGTTTTGGGCGATTTAAACGAATCATTACCCCAGGATTTAACCTTATCTATCCTTGGGATAAAGTGCTTGTTTTGTCAATCCAAAACCGGGCTATCGAACTGGAGTTTCAGGCAATTACATTGGATCAGGCAAGCGTGTATTTTAATTGTACAATTTTATTTTCAGTGATTGGTACTGATTTAGAAATGGTGAAGCGCGCCGTGTATTCTTTCGCAAGTAAAAGTGAATTTGAATTATCTGTTCAACGTTTACTGGAAGATGAAACAAGAGCTTATGTTGCAACCAAACGACAAGCTGAAATGATTGGTATTTCTCAGGATGTTGTGGTTAAAATTAAGCATAATGTAGATGCTAAAATCGAACAATGGGGATATCAGGTTGAAGATTTACGTTATAACAATTTACATTTTGATGCAATTGTAACCTCCTCTATGGCGCGCGTTGTTGCGGCTGTTAATGAGCGTGATGCCGCTGAAAATGAAGGTGAAGCTCTGCTTATCCGTAAAGTTAAAGAAGCAGAGGCCGAAGGTGAATTTGTACGCATTCAAGCAGAAGCGGAACGTACGGCGTGGAAACTACGAGGACAAGGATTATCTGAGTTCCGTCAAGAAGTGTCTAAAGGTGTTCATATTGCTGTAAAAGAATTAACAACAGCAGGACTTGACCCTAATTATCTACTGTTTTTTATGTATACCGAATCATTAAAATACATTGCTGAAAATAGCAATGCTGGCAGTACTATTTTTGTTGATACTAATCCTTCTGCACCCAGTACGATTATGCAACAGATGTCTGCATTTTATAAATCAGAGCCACCGACTGAGAAATGACTATGAATACACTTTATATAACAGGTGCTGGAATTAGTGCAGAAAGCGGTATTCCGACCTTTAGAGGGGAGGATGGTTTTTGGAAAATTGGTAGCAAAAATTATGCTCCAGAAGAAATGGCTACTCGGGCGATGTATAAAAATAAGCCTGTTGAATTTTTAACCTGGTATTACAGTCGTTTTGCAAGCTATCGTGATTACCAGCCCAATGATGTGCATTATTGGTTAGCGGATAAAAGCCTGATTACTCAAAATATTGATGGACTTGATGGTAAGGCTGGGAATAATGATTATATTGCCATTCATGGTCGACTTGATCAAATGACTTTGTTCCATGAACAAGAAAATTCTGATGTTGATATTATCACTACCCCTTGGCATAAGGTTGATGAAGAAAATTTGCATCGTTCACTTTTAAGTCTGTTTCAGATAATAGAAATGCCGGAACTGAATGAATCTTTCAAACCTTATGTATTATTGTTTGATGAACTGTACACGGAATTGTATCGGATTGAAGGAGCACGTCTTCGAATGCGACAGGCTGATCGAATTATTTTTATGGGTACGTCGTTTAGTGTCAACATAACTAATATGGCTTTGCTTATTGCGCTTGAACAGAATACACCAATTGAAGTGGTTGATCCTGAACCCGTTAGTAATCTACCGAAGAATGTAACCCTACATAAAATGAAAGCATCGACATATATTAATAAAGTTGAAAATAAAATGCTTTCTTAATAGTAAAAAAAACATGAATATAACAATAAAGTCTATGGTTACAACTTGGCTGCTGATTCTGAAAATGCATGACTCGACAAAAACTTGTACGTTATAAATTTCGTATCCGTGACGGCGTGAAGTATAGATGTTCCCATGCAAGAGCATCAATGCCATTAAGTTTGTAGGTTGAGCTGCCGTTTCTTTGGCAACCCAACATAACGTATGCTAAAAATGTTAGGTTAACGATAGAACCGTTAGCCGAACCTACAACAATATTCTCTTAGCTTAATGACCGTGATACAAGAGCATGAGAAATTGAATTTAAATCTAAATAAAAACTGAAGTCCACATGACTCAAAAACAATCTATTTTTCTACTCTTCGCCAGTGTTTCTGCAATAATCCTCTGGTTTTTCTTAACCACAGGGTTTGGGCAGACGCATGATATTGCCTGGACAGCCGCTATTACCTTATTCACTGCTATCTTATGGGTAACAGAGGCCATTCCAATACCTGCAGCCTCATTAATCCCTTTTGCTCTATTTCCTTTTTCTGGCGTTCTTAGCCATAAAGAAGTTGCTTCAGCCCTAGGAAACCATGTAATTTTATTATTGATGGGCGGGTTTATGTTGTCTAAATCATTAGAGAAAAGTGGAGTTCATAAACGCCTGGCTGTTTATATGGTCAAATTAGCAGGAGGAAATAGTAGTCGGCGAGTTGTTTTTGGTTTTATGTTGGCATCTGCTTTTTTAAGTATGTGGATTTCTAATACAGCGACTGTGTTAATGCTAATTCCTATCGCTTTAGCTGTATTGCAAGATAGTGATGATGAAGCAATGGATGTCGCATTAATTTTAGGCATTGCCTATGCAGCAAGCTTAGGAGGAATAGGTACGCCAATTGGTACACCTCCTAATATTATTTTTATGAGTATTTATCAAGAGATCACTGGCCAGGAAATTGATTTTATTTCCTGGATGGAAATAGCGTTACTTATTGTAATTATTGGTATTCCTATTATCGCATTTTGGCTAACTCGACACTTATCAAATAATCAAGGGTTTCATTTGCCAGAAATAGGCGCATGGCAACAGGCTGAAAAACGAGTATTAATTGTTTTTGGGTTAATCGCTATGGCATGGATAACACGAAGAATATGGAGCGAATGGTTTAACTTGAGTTCTGTTGGTGACAGTACTATTGCTTTATTGGGTGTTGTATTAATGTTTATGATCCCCAATGGTAAAAAACATGACACTTTATTAGACTGGAAAACTGCTAAAGATATCCCATGGGGTATGTTGTTGTTATTTGCTGGGGGAATAGCGATTGCCAAGGCATTTACTGCATCAGGACTCAGTGAACAATTGGGCAATACACTAAGCAGCCTATCCGTATTGCCTTTATGGGTTTTAATAATTTCTTTATGTTTATTTGTTACTTTCTTAACAGAAATTACAAGTAATACTGCGACAGCAACTCTACTTATGCCTGTATTAGCGGCTACGGGTATTGCTACAGGAATAGATCCAAAGTTATTAATGATTCCTGCTGTAATTAGTACTAGTTGTGCCTTTATGCTCCCTGTTGCAACGGCGCCTAATGCCATTGCTTATGGAACAGAAAAATTTACAATTAAGGAAATGGCCAGAGAAGGGTTTGTACTTAATATATTAATTGCATTTTTAGTGAGTGGCGTTTGTTACTTTATGTTGTAGCATAGACTACACCTGCATTAGATGTTGAAAAGCCGGAGTAGAGCGATAGCGAAGCGAAATTTTTGGCAGTCAACTGGAAGCACTGGTTATGCTTTTGAACTTTGACATTCACGTTTTTTTAGTTTACGAATTTACCAATCCATATTATTAACTCATTTCCTGATTGAACCAAGATATGGGTGATTAACATTTTAATCTGATGGGAATACAGAAAAAACATCCTGTGAATTATAATGTATACCACCACTATAATAGACTGAAGTGTTCTTGCAATTTGATGGCATGTAATTAGTCAGCCCTGAAAAAGTCGCGGGTAATATTTCTCTGAAACGGCTAAATTACCTAAAAATACTCCCGATAGCGTCTGGAACAAAACACCTTTCAGGTCTGCACTTCTGAGCCTGTTTTTTTACTAAAAAAACCAGGGCAAAAAGAAACAAAATAGCTTCCCTCATCCATTTTTCCATATTCCAGGCACAGGCCGACATCAGTAAATTAATACTGTCACCCACAACACCTTTGAGAAAGTTTCGGGTTAACCTAAAATCAGTTTTCAGATGCCCAATAATAGGCTCTATTGCCGCTCGTCTGCTGCAGCGTTTTCTCTTTTTATCACGCTGGTAACGATTATCTTTTTTCACTGAGGATGCTGGAAGGATAATGTCTGTGTCTCCAAATTTTTTCTTACCTCGATATCCTCGATCACATACGGCCTGTTTTACGCCTTTACCTCGGCTACTTTCTATATGAGTGAGTACTTCGGGTAAGGTGTGATTATCATGAATGTTACGTTCATGACTGACTACACCCACAATTATGTTGGTTTTTGCCGTGCTGGCGATGGAGGTTTTATTTCCGTATTCATAGGGTTTGTGGTCTTTTCCTTTTCCTATGCAATAAACATCAGGTTCATGCAGTGAATAAATTTTGTTTTTGTCCTTAGGTTGTTGAGACAATACCCGTTCGTAAAAAAGAAACTCTTTCTGGTGGGTTTCAAATAGACTGTATTTAGGTAACGTTCTACGCAGTTCCCGAATGAGAATACCGGCAATAGTTCGAAGTCGCTTAAGTGCTTTTTTAGCTTTTGTTCGACGCTTTACATGCCGAAAATGACGAATGGCTAAGCGGAGGTTTTTGACTTCTTTGATGAAGGTTCTGCGCTGTGATATACCATAATGTTTAGCCAGTTTATTCAGTCGATTAATGATCTTAATGGCTAACTTGGCATCCGTTGGATAGGTAATCGCTTTTTCTTGCACGGTGGTATCAATATTCACGGTGTCTTCTCATGCCGCTTTACCATGCAGTGCTACGCTCACCTGAAAAATTTTCTCGAAACCTTTATTCCCGATCCGTTTTCTGAAATGAACCAGCTCTGTACTGTCACAAGGTAAATCCAAACTAAACTCCGTTTGTCCACAAAATGCCTGGTAATACGGATTACGTTTAAATTGCACCACCACCTTTTCATCACTCAGGTTTTCGATGTATTTCAATAGTTGTAACCCGACCATTAAGCGAATGGGTTTAGCCGGGCGGCCTACACCGGGTGTGTAGTATTGCGCGAATTCTTCTTCAAACTCTGACCAAGGAATAACAGCAGCAAGCTGAAGCAAGGGGTCCAGTAAATCCAACTGCTGAAGCAAGTCTTCACCAAATAAACTGGTTTGATGAGCGGTATTTTTAGGTGATAACATTTTCAACTTTTCGACCAGAAAACATAGGACTATTTTAACATTTTTGGTCGACTTGTTCTGGTTAAAATGACGTTATTTCATTACATATCAATTAGGTATGTAATTTTTCAGGGCTGACTAATTATACAAATGACTCAGACGATTAAATAAAGGAAAAGGCCAGGAGCTAAACTCCTGGCCTAATAATCTTGATATCAAGACCTAATCACGTGACTGCCAGAGTGATTTGAATTGGTGCAAATTGTTAATGACCATATCGCATGATCGATAAGCACTATCCGATTCATTTTTACTTACACACTGATCGAGTTGTTTACGTGCCTGAGACAACTGGTTTAACGCATCCTCTTCGATATTTTTGAGCCGATTTTGGTCTTCCTGGCTGCGCTTTGAACTAGCATCACGAATACTGGAAGTCATTTCTTTTTCAAAAGATGTCATTAAGGGGACTATATGCAAAACTGCATTGTCAAATTTGACCATATTTTCGTTGACAATTGCCAATTTTAAAATTGCAATTTCACCGATAATTCTGTCCCATTTAGGGATTTCAAGAGTAAAACCGGAAGACCTTGAATGGTTATGGAAAAATGGCCAGCCTCCATCTTCATTAACCCATTGCGAGCTGTAATTAGTTGAGATCTCAATAGCAATAGCGCCGACCGGCGGTGGAAATGTTTGATTGCCATCGGTGTGCTCAACAACCGCCTCGCTGGTATAGGGACATCCTGGTTTCGGAATCCAAACATAGACATCTTTCCAGAAATCATCAGAATCCAATGTGCCGTGATAAGTATTCAAATGTCGATAAGATGAAGGGTTTGTAAATTTTCGGCCGCAAGCCCAACTCGGAGGTGTTAGCAATGTACTACCATTATATATCTGATGTTCTTGACGAGTTTCGCTATCATACCAAACAGTATAATCGGCAAAACTTGTAGTTGAGTAGGCAAATAAAGCCAGAACTCCTGGAATGATTGTTTTTAAAAGGATATTCCGTATGCCAATTAGGCTTGCGGAATAGTAGGTAATTAGAGTCTGCTCAGTAAATCAGCACGAGTTTTTTACAAAACTGGCCAAAAAATTGAAAAATTCTCTGCATCTGACAACATAATATTTTTTCAATTTGTTTTAACGACAATATATCTCTGATTTGACTGCTTTTACGACAGGCAAAAAAGATCCTTTCCAGGATCAATAGGTTCATCACCAAGAATATGCTATTGATCCATGCCAGTGAGGTATCTGCACGCTTGGCTCTAATATAATTCAGTCGATAGCCATTCTTGCCTTGGCCAAATTTGCCTTCAATGGGTATCCGTTGTAGATAATCTGCTCTTCGTTGTGCTTTGAGTTGTTTGAGTTCTTCCCGGTTGTCTTCTGTCTCTTTCTTGGGTCGACCGAGTGGTTTTCCCGCAAAGTGGATGCCTTTGCTTTTAAGATAATTCCGGTTTTCTCGCGTGCCATAAAGTGGGTCTGCCAAGATCTTTTCTGGGTAATAGCCCGTTCGCTGATGATAGTGTTCAACTTGTGATGTTAAATCCAACCCTTCATGAAAAGCATCCCAGCGCAAATGATCTACACGAGAAAACCCATCATCTGTTAGGCTGACACTGAGTTTAGCGCCAAATTCAACCACCTTGTTTTGTTTGCCTCGAATGATGGGGCGTACATAAGGTTGGCTGATACTGACGATTCTATTATCACAACGACGAGTTTTAGTGGTATACATTGCCCATTGCTGTTCATAGAGGTGTTGAATCACCCAGTAGCGATAGAGTAACCAGCGAGGTAATGGAAGTTCTGTGCCTTCAGGCCAGTATGTCAGGAGTTGTTCAATATGTCTCAGGTTACGGCGAAGATATTGCAGTTGTTGTTTTATTCCTCGGCGTAGTTTTTTCCTGCCAGGACGTTTTTGTTTGACGATCGATAAAAAAGCAGATCGTGCCTTTTCTCGATAGGTACGTGGCTTCTTATCCAGCGTTGTTTCTAAATAAAGGAAATCAATGATTTTCTCACTGAACTCACGCGCTTCATTGAGTAGGTTAAGGTCTGTTGGATAACGGATGGCTTGCTCAACCACAGTGGCATCAAGAATCAGTTTGCCTTGATGTGTGTCAATTTCTTTTGAATTTCCTATTTCTATTTCTTGTGAATCAGATTTCGCTTCGTCTTCTACGTTTCCTTGCAATGAATCATCTTCGTTTTCTTTGCTATTGATCTGCGATGAGGGGTCTGATTCTAGGTCTGCTTTAGCCTGACTTTTTTCCTTTTCGCCATCATGTGCGTTAATAATCGCTTGCTCGAATACTTCAAAAACGGATGCTCCCATGCGTTTTCTAATATCAACGAGTAATGAAGGCGCAAAGGGTGGTTCCGCCTGAAAACTGGCAAATCCTACAAAAAATTGCATATAAGGGTTTTCTTGAATTTGCTGAACCGTTTCAATATCAGAAAGGCTTAGCTTGTGTTTTATGATCACTGCACCGATGACGCAGCGTGCATCCTTGGCTGGACGCCCTGTGTCTGCCGAAAGCCCTTGATAATAACCCTCTGCTAAGTCATCCCAGGGAATGCATTGACTCATTTTTACCCAGCGATTGTGTTTATCTAGAGCCGTGTCAAAAGGCCAGTCAAATTCTGCTAGAGTGAGTTGTTTCGAGCTACAGGTTCGGATCATAGGTGCACAGGTTTTGAGTCGTTTATCTGTTTTTCCGTGCACTATTTTATCATAAATAGACTAATATATTAATATTATCAATGCGTTGTGGTTTCTGAGTAGACTCTAATTAAGGATATGGTTAATTTGTTCATTTTATTGACTCCATTTATCTATCAAAATAGAAATAAAGTAAAGGATATGTTATGTTTTACCCTCAAATGCATCTCATACCAAACCTTGCACAATATTTGGTAATTGCAGAATATATCTGAGTTAGCTACACATTACATTAATGAACTCTTGTATCGTTATGGAAAATTTCACAGAATATATGTGAAAAATACATTGATTTTTGTATTGGAAGCATAATGCCAAGTTCAGTTGACGCTGGCAGATGTTCGATGAATTCTGACAACGCATGAACCTTGATATAAAAATGCTTCAAAAACGAACTGTGCTGCCAAGGGGGGCAACTGTAACTTTTTGTTAGAGTTTTATTCTACAGAAGCTACCAAAGTTGACAAGCATACAAGTGCATCAGGTGATATTATTATAAATGAACTCATTTGAACTCAATTGTATTAGATAGGCATTTAAGACTGGTTATACAAGCAACGGGCTTAATAAACATCCCTAACATATCTTTTTTCTTTTTTCATTTTGTTGATATATTCAATCGCTTTTTCAGCTGTTTTGTTACCGTGTTTTTCAATTAATTCATGTAAAGCTTTATCAACATCTTTAGCCATATAATTTGCATCACCGCAGACATAAAATGATCCGCCTTTTTCTAGCCAGGAAAACATTTCAGCACCATTTTTACGCATTTTGTCCTGAACATATATTTTTTCTTCCTGATCTCTGGAAAAAGCCAAATCTAAACGAGTAAGTAAACCACTAGTTTGCATCGCCTCAATTTCATCTTGATAGATATAATCAGTTGCTTTATTGCGATCACCAAATAATAACCAGTTTTTCCCACTTGCTTTTCTGAACTCTCGTTCTTGCAAAAAAGCTCTAAATGGAGCAATACCTGTTCCAGGGCCAACCATTATAATGGGGAGGCTGTCATCCTTAGGTACTCGAAAACTTGTATTTGGAGAAAAGAAAATTTTAACGTCGCTATTATCATCAACTAAATCTGCCATATAGGTTGAGCAGACACCTTTATGATCTCGATTATGACTTTTGTATCGAACACTGGCAACCGTTAAATGTACGCTTTCTGGATACATTTTTCCGCTGGAAGAGATTGAGTAAGCACGGTGTTGTAATGGTTTTAACAGTGCGATAAATTCAGCTGCTGAAATTTCTATCGTTGGGAATTGTAATAGTAAGTCTAGCGTGTCACGCCCCCAAAGATAATCAGATAGCTTGTTTTTATCTTCAGATTGCAATAATTCATTTAATTCCTGATCTCCTGATCGGTTTGCAATTTCTTGCAATAAACCTTTGTTTGGCAACTTGATTTCAAAATGAGTGCGTAAAGCTTCTGATAGCGTCATAAGTTCGCTATTCACAGGCAGTTCTTCATCTCCATTACAGTTAATTGCTTTGATAATACTAGCCACTAACTCTGGACAGTTTTGGGGGATTACATTAAGCGCATCACCGGCCTCATAAGTTAAACCAGAGCCTTTTAAGGAAAATTCGAAATGCCGTGTTTCTTTTGAAGATTTTTCAGCGGTAAGTAAACGATTGGTGTGCATTTTTGTAACAAACGGGTTTTTACGGTTGTATTTTGGTTTACTATTTTCACTCGTTTCGTTTCCTGTCAGCGTGACTGTAGCACCCTCTGCCATCATAGGAATAACACTGCTAATCCATGATTCTGCAAGCTCATCAAAATCAACGTCACAATCTACTCGCTCATAAAGACGATTTGCTCCTAGTTCAGATAAACGATTATCCCAATCAATACCAGCCTTGCAGTATAGATCGTAACTTGTATCACCCAGTGCCAAAACAGAATATTTTGTTTGTTCCATTTTTGGAGCAGAATCAACTGAAATAGCATCCCAGAGTAGTTGTGCATTATCAGGCATTTCACCTTCACCATAAGTGCTAGTGATAATGAGTAGGTATTCCATTGTCACCAAAGCATCAAGCTCAAGTTCATCCATACTTTTTACATTAGCTAATAATCCATGGGTTTTAGCAACGGTTGCTACATCATTAGCGACAGACTCGGAGTTACCTGTTTGAGTCCCATAAATAATATTAATGGTGCGAGCATCTGATTGATTAATAGAATTTGCACTTTGCAGCATATGACTGTGCATACCGGCAAAAAAACCACCCAGCCAAGCTTTTTGCTGATCGCTATAGGGGGCATTTTGTGGGATATTAGGTGTTTTCATATTTTCAGTAACTTAATTTGTGATTTAGCCTGTTGTCATTAATAGTTTTGATATTTATCGGTCAATTATGCCGCTTTATCTTCTTCCAGCATGGCTTGAACAATATCAAGACTGGCTAATCCTGCAATATATTCTTCAATATTTGGTACCTCTGCTAATGCTATTTTATTAACGTGGTTCTGTCTAATAATCCAAGCGGTTGAACCAATAGAATAGATACTTTGTACATCACGTTGAATTAATGCAGTTTTGTAATCGTTTAATCTTTTTTCTGCTAATAGTGCTGCTAGTTGTTCATCAGTGTAATTACTGTATGCTTCCCTAATGGTTTTGACTAGAGAATCTTGTAGCTTACGTGGACGCTGCGTTAACATTTTTTCAGCTTGGTGGCTGATTTGCTCTTCAGTAATATTAGTTTTGCCAGACTTTTTTAGTTGATCTTTTGCGCAAGCTCTGTTTTTTTGAATGACTGCAAAGCTATTAACCAACTTAAAAGTCAGGTCAGAATCTATAGAGCCATAAGCGGGAATCTGACCATCAAATAAAATTTGATTATTTTGGGAAGCTTGCTTAACTTGTTTAATTTGGTTTTGGGCATAAGCTACCGATAACTCTTCAATCATGGCTTTACGATCTAGTTCTTTACTTAGGTATTCTGCAGTCTGAGTTTTATATAACCATAAAGGAATAACAAATTTAAAATGTTTACGTTCACTTTTCCAATTTTTAAGAATTTTTTTACCAATAATTGAATCAGTTGCTTCAATATGCTGTTCCAACATAAACAAGATATATAGTTCATGGGCTTTAGAAACGTCTGTTTCTTCTGTCAGGCTACGAATCTCAACTGAGCTTGAGTCATATTGATCTTCTAAGTGATTTTTGGGGTCGTATTGGTAAGCGTTACCCCCAGACATGCCGGTACAAAATCCTTTACCAAAATTGCTAAGGTTGAGTATCGCACCATTAATCATATATTCACAAGCAAAGTCACCAACGCCTTCAACTACTGCCATTGCCCCAGAATTTCGGACGCCAAAACGGTCTCCAGCTTCACCATTAATAAACGTTTTGCCTCCCGTTGCACCAAATAAAGCAAAATTACCGATAATAACGTTTTCACCAGGTGTTTTTGAGCCACCGCCAGGTGAACTAACAATAATAGTACCTCCACAGGCAGATTTCCCCACGCCATCATTACACGTGCCGTAATGTTCCATCCGCATCCCATCATTATTAAAGGCAGCAAAACTTTGACCTGCCGAACCGGTGGTACGAATAATAACGCTACCCGGTGCTAAGTAACGACGATTATGTTGATTTGTATAGATAATTTTTGAGTCAGTTGCTTGTTGTTCAGTTATTTCATAAGCAAGAAGTCGTTCAATATCTATGGCTGTTTGTCCACCTACAGTTTTATTACGGTTAGAGAGTTTAAAGCCATCACCTTCTAGAATAATTTGATGGCCTCTGATAATTGAATTTTTGATTTGGTCAATCGTTTTATCATCAATATCGAAGTTTGCTTCCAGATAAACGGGGTTATCAATTTTTACTTCATCAACTTGAGCCAGTAATTTTCTGAAGTCTAGTTGACCAACCATGGTTGGGTGGTCGATCAAATGTAATAAATCAGCTTGGCCGCGAATTTCTGCAAGACTGCGATAACCTAAGCTAGCTAAGATTTCTCTTACTTCATGAGCCAGATTCAAAAAGTATTGGGCTAAAACGCGTGGATCGCCTTTAAATTCTTCGTGTATGGTAGTTAAGCCCGCAGGACATCTAACATTGCAGTTCTTAGCCATAACACAACGAAGCATCATCAATGCCGTGGTGCCGAACTCAAATGAATCCCCTCCCATAATGGCTGATTTAACAACATCCAGACCACTTTGATGAGCCGCACTGCATCGCATAATAACTTTATCACGTAAGCCATTAGCTGCAAGAGCCTGATGCACTTCAGCAATACCTATTTCTGGTGATCGACCTGAATTTTTTAAGCTGGTAACAGCTGCTGCCCCTGTGCCACCGGTATTACCCGCAACATTAATAACATCAGCACCGGCCTTTGCAACGCCTACTGCAATAGTACCAATACCTTCAGATGAAACCAGTTTAACCACAACTCTAACGCGTGCTGCTTTAGCGTCATGGATTAATTGTCCAAGATCTTCAATTGAATAAGTATCGTGGTGTGGGGGAGGGCTAACTAATTCAACTTTAGGTGTACCACCGCGTAATGATGCAATCTCAACTGAAACTTTAGCTGCTGGTAGTTGACCACCTTCACCAGGTTTTGCACCTTGAGCAATTTTAATTTCAATTTCTTCAATATTTGAATCTGCAAGATAACCTGCCCAAACGCCAAAACGGCCTGAAGCAAATTGTTTGATTTTGCTAGATCTTATTGTATTAAATCGACTTGAATGTTCACCACCCTCACCGGAATTACTCATAGCCCCAGCAATGTTAGTGCCTTGAGCAACGGCTTCGTGAGCCTCTGCTAATAAAGCACCGTGGCTCATCGCGCCTGACGCTAAAGCTGCTGTAATTTCATGTGCTGGTTGGACTTTTGATAGTTTAATGGGGTTTCGTGCTGATTTGATAGTATTTAGATAATTACTAATTAAGCTGGCAGCACTTTTCGTCTTGATTTTTATAGTTTTATTATCAATTTCTAAATTAAAATCTTTTTTAGAAAAACGATTTTTTATATGTTGTGCAAGAGCCTCTAAACGTTTAGGTGATGAGTTTTCAGTAAGTGATAGAGAAAATCCGATAGCATTTGTAGCTTCAACCTTTAAACCAAGAATCAAATAATTATTATTACCCAGTAAATTTTGTTGATTTAAAATGCGGTCAAAATCTTCCGTGCTTTCAGCCTTACGAATATCAGCCGGAAAAGAGACAATGTCACGTATTGCAGCCGGTCGGCTACTACGTTCACGATAAAGTTCTTTGGTAAAACTTCGATAGGCCGGGGTAATACCAAATGCATCAATTTGCTCAGGAGTACGTTTATCATATCCAAAATCAAGATAAGATGTATCGCTAGCCTGGTCAGATTTATTCTCAGTATTTTGAGGGATATAAGAAATATCCTCATCCGTCATGTTGATATATTCTCTAACTGCTGTGTTACCAAAAGTATGTCCAGCGCCTTCTTGCCGTTCTTTAAATAAGCCAAGAAAAGGAATATCTTTTTCTTCATTAATAGACAGTGCTTTATGGTGCCATTCTGCTGCACTAGCCGCAAGGTCAGTATACTGAACGCCACCTACAGAAGAATCGATGTTTGGAAAAAAAGCTTTAAGTTTAGGTTCATTAGTATCAAGATAATTTGATTCAAAAAACTCACCGCCTATGTAGCTTTCAGCGGTACAAAGACCAAATTTACCCATGGTTTTCATTAAGGATTTAGCAATACCATTTTGAAAACGATCCAATGCCTTTTGTTGGTCTTGTGTGTTTGCATACTGACTAACAACACGATTATGTATACTTAGGGAGCTAATTGCAGAAGCGCCAAAACCTAAAATAGTTGCAATATCATGTGGGCTTGCAGCTTGACCTGTTTCCATTATCAAAGAAGAATTAAAACGTAAACCTTGAGAAACAAGATGTTGATTAGCTGCTGCTATCATTAATAAGGCAGGGATTGCAGCTTTATTTTTAGAAATATTGCTATCGCTTAAAATAATAATGCCAATATTATCTTTTGCAGCAGCTTCTACTTGCTGACAAATAGCTAGTAGAGCCTGTTCTAATACACGTGCATTTTTTGCTACATCAGAATAATTTGGCTCAAACAACATGTCTATCGTAATATGGTTAACTATCTTTTGCCTGCGTATTTGTTCTAGCTGAGTGCGTTGTATAATAGGCGATTCAATAATTAGCTGCTTGCTAGTTTGTTCAGAAAAAGTTGGTTTCGCACCTAAAGCAACCCGTAAAGTCATTCCATCACTCTCACGCAATGAATCTAAAGGCGGGTTGGTCACCTGGGCAAAACGCTGGCTAAAATAACGAGACATACCACCCTCAGCTTTTGATAGAGCATTAGGGGTGATGCCATAGCCCATAGCAGACACTTTTTCTAGGCCGTTTATTAACATTGGGTCTAGCAAGAATTTGAAACTTTCTTGGTTTAAAGAATAAGCGGTATGGCATTGGTCAACATTCAACGCCTGTTTGCTATCAATTTCTGAAATATCTATTTTATCTAAATCAGCAATATGAATAGCTTTTTGTTTTAATAAAGATTGATAGTCTTTTTCCTTAGCAAGGCGCTCCATTACCTGATGGCTATCATAGGATTCACCAGTGCTATGGTCAAAATACAACATGCCGCCAGCTTCAATTCTGCCTCGTCTTAAAACATCTTTTGCAGGAAAATCAATTTGTCCTGCTTCTGATGTAACCACAAGATAGTCTTCAGTTTCAATTGAACGTAAGGGTCTTAAGCCTAATCTGTCAAGGCGCGCTCCTACGCAAATTCCATCGTTGAAAATAATAGCCGCAGGGCCGTCATTTTTCTCTTCATATAAGCTGAAATATTCCAGCATGGCACGAACATCATCTGGGAGAGTATTGTCATTTTCCCATGCAGGCGGCATCATTGCCAAAATTGCAGTAACAATATCCAGCTCGTCTTCATGAATTCGGCGCGATAATGTTTGGTCTAATCGACCTGAATCAGATTGTCCAACAGGAAAAACAACTTCTTTATTGTTTTGTCTGGCAATTGCATTTTCACTTAGTCTGTTTTTCTTGTCAGTATTAAGTTCACCATTATGCGCTAAATAGCGGAATGGCTGAGCCATCATCGTTGCAGGGGCTGTATTCGTTGAAAACCGGGTATGGAAAAATAAAGTGCTTATTTCATGATCTACATCGTACAGATCAGTGAAATAGGAGATTACTTCAAATGAATTAAGGCGGCCTTTATAAACCTGTGTACGAGAACTCATCGACAAAGGATAAAAACCTTCCAATTCTTGACGTGTAAAACCCTCGGCTTCTATAGTTAACAAAGCAACTTTAATATGTTTTTCAAACTCTTCCCATGATGAATCTTTTAAGATGGGAGGACGAGCGAAAATAACTTGTTTAATTGGGAGCTGTGATTTTACAGATGCGTCGTTCAAAACCTTATTATCTACAGGCACATTTCGCCAGGTAATTATGGGTAGGTCGAACTCTTCTAAATGCTGCTCAACTAGCTCGGTTGCTGCGGAGTCATAAGTTCCATGTTTTTCAGGGAAAAAGAAATTGGCAACACCAAATTGCCCGGGTTCAAGGCCAGTTATACCCGTTATTTTGCGAAAAAAGTTGAGTGATAGATCAATATTGACGCCTGCACCATCGCCTACACCTTCAGCACTCATACCACCACGATGTGGGATAGTACAAAGTGCTTCATGAGATTTAATTAATAAATCATGTGTCTGTTTGCTTTTTTTATGAGTAATAAAGCCTACGCCACAGCTATCTTGTGATAAATCTTTATCATAAAGCATTTGAACTGTGCGGTTTTTTAGGGGACTTATATTCATGGCTATCCCATCCTTAATTCTATTGTTGAAAGTTTTGTGGTCTGATAGTTGTTACTTATGCTTGAGTTAAAATTCTATTCTAAACTTTGACTACAAATAAACTTTAATTAATGAGCTGACTTTCAATCAGCGAAACTGGATAATTATAACATGATGGTTTTTTTCTTGTCTTTAATCAATAATTATTTGTTGTTTATTTTTTTGAGGTTTTAATTTACTACATGATCTAATAAATTCTGTTCTTGATTCTTATTAAGAAAGGGCGAGGTTAATCGGATGAAGCAGGGATATGTAGGCGATTTTGATTTATTCAAACTAAATAAATTGATACGCTTTAGAGTGATCTTAATAATTTTTTTGGATGTATTATTAAAACTTGAGAGGATTTCATCTGCTCACTTTATGAAAGATTTATGGGTGATGTAATATACCTACAGAATCATCTACAGTTTTCAACTGGGCGATGAGGTATGGAGAAAACTAGTTTTGTAAATTACTGCCTAAAGGAATACGAAGAAGCCAGAATAAGATGCTACTGGCGTAGTGATATTGCGAAGCTAAGAACAGTCAAACAAAAGAATTATTTTATTTAAGTCCAGATAAAAAAACTTGTTGTCATAACTTTTTAATGAAGAGCTATGACAACAAGAGCAGAGTTATTTACAAAAAATATGATTATTTAAAATACTATTTGTTCAAGACGCTGTCTCAAACGTTTACTTCTAATTTGTTTTCTTAATTCTTCGCTAGAAACTCCACTTGCAATCAGTCTTGGTGGCTTGGAAGTTAGATCTGTTACTTCTATTAAACCACCATCACGGTTGGTGCAGATTAACACCTCTACATCGTTTAAATGCAAAGTTACACGAACACCGTTGTCCTCAGTTTGCACCCCAGCTTCGAAGCTGTTACGTACACCACGTATTACAAAGCGAACCAGATGATCGAGACCAAGTTTATTGAGTTCTTGTCTTGCTTCTGGGCTGGTACTTTTGTCAATGACTTCACAGAATCCGGGTGAATTGCTGACATCAATCATTGGCAAGTAGGTTTGCTGATTAATATAAACATCACCAGCTTTGCCATCATTGACCACTTCAAATGCAACATCACCATCTTTATTTTCACCAACTAGTCCAAAAGCAATAACATCCGTGCCTTTACCGCCATCAAAAAAGTCTGATGCATCTCCTGGTTTCCACAGAAATATATCATTTCCACGGCCACCAAAAGCGCGATCTTGTCGTCCTATCGGACGGCCTTCTGAATCGTTTTCCGTGAAATGTTCAAGACCGCCAATCAGAATGTCGTTCCCTCTGTTGCCGGCCAGAATATCAACTCCCAGACCGCCGATTAATAAATCGTCGTAGTAACCCCCTAGTAATACATCACCAAAACGCAGACTCTGGTCGCGACCTCCACCTGTAAGTGCTGGATCTTGCGGTTGCACTATCGGGTTTTGAAAGGAATTATTATCGGCACCGATTTGAGTGTTTAGTTCTCGATAATGATTTTTTCCTGCCATTGAAACACTTGAAGCGGCTAACGCTGATACTGCCACTATTGATACAACAGTTTGTTTTATAAGTTTAGTTTTCATGATTTTTCTCCTGCTTATTAAAATTATGTAGTTTTTAAATTGCTACAGTTTGTATATTGCAGGAGCTGTGCCACTTTTTTTATGAACCATAAAAAAACTGTAAGATATTGAATTTAATAAATAATGTTTTTCAACAGAAAGAAAGGTCTAGAAAAAACAACCTTAAAGGTCGCTATATTTAACGAAATTAGCGAAATATCGCGAAAGAATAATCAGGACTCTCGCGTGATCTCAAGCTTTTTGATTCGAGAGCGTAAAGTACTAGCATTTATACCCAACAAGTCAGCCGCCCCATCTTTTCCACTAATGCGCCAGTGCGTCATTTCCAAACTCTTTATAATATGCTGGCGTTCAACATCTTCCAATGTTGATAATGAACTTAAAATGTCATTTTCAGTGACCGGTTGAAACCAATCACCAAATGCCAGTTCAGAACCCTTGCTTAAAATTACTGCTCGTTCAATCAGGTGCTGCAATTCTCGAACATTACCAGGCCAATGATAATTGTGTAAGGCTGCCATGAACTTTGCAGGAATAATGTCCACAGATTTATTGAATTTTTTGGCATAGGTTGTTAAAAAATGCTGTGCTAATGCCTCAAGGTCTTGCTTACGTTCGCGTAACGGTGGAACGGTAATGGGAAAAACATTTAGACGATAATATAAATCCTCCCTAAAAGTTCCGTCTTTAACGCATTGAGCCAGATTTCTGTGGGTTGCTGTAATAATCCGCACATCTACATGGATGGTTTCTGTACCGCCGACTCGTTCAAACTGACCTTCTTGCAGAATGCGTAATAGTTTAGCTTGCAGATTAATTTCCATTTCACCAATTTCATCAAGAAATAAGGTTCCTTCATTTGCCAGTTCAAACCGTCCGATTTTTTTAGAAATTGCACCCGTAAACGCGCCTTTTTCATGACCAAATAATTCACTTTCTATTAAATTTTCAGGGATGGCTGCACAGTTTAAATTAATCAGTGGTTGATCTTTTCGCAAGCTCTGTTGATAGATCAACTGAACTATTTTCTCTTTGCCCGTCCCCGTTTCTCCGGCTATCAGTACCGTTGCATCTGTTTCTGCAACCTGTTGGATATGCGCCATCACTTTACGTAAACCTTTAGATGCACCGATGAGTCCTTTAAAACCCTCTGTTGTTTGCGCCTCTTCTTGTAAATAACGGCTGATATTTTGTAGCTTTTCCGCTTGTTCTTCTGATTTCTGACGTGTTTCTATATCGCGTAAAATAAAGGTATATAACGCTTTACCTGCTATATATGTTGTCGATAATGTGGCTTCTATGGGGAAAAACTGACCGTCATTTCGCTGTGCCAAGTGACCTTCTGGAATCCACAACGCTGAGGTTTTTTCCTGTTGCTTATATTCTTCAGATAACTGATTCAATGATTCAGACAACAGTGCTTTTATAGGAGAGCCGAGAATAGCATCAGATGAATGTTGAAATGCTTGTTCCGCAGCATGGTTGAATAAGACGATATTTCCATCGTCCGCCACAGCAATTATCGCATCCATAGCCCCTTCAATTGTCTGCGACAGACGTTGTTCGCTTTCCTGAAGATTGTTTTTAAGTCGTTGAAGCTTTAGTTGGTTTTCCACCCTGACCAAAACTTCTTCAATTTGAAAAGGCTTGGTAATATAGTCAGCCGCACCTAAATTAAAGCCTTTGACTATCTTTTCTGTCTCAGACATTGCTGTCATGAAAATAATGGGGATTTCAGCCGTCTCAATTTGTTGTTTAAATTTCTCGCAGGTTTCAAAGCCATTCAAACCAGGCATCAAAATATCCAGTAAAATCAGGTCAGGCGGCATTTTTTCTGCTTGTTTTAAGCCACTTTCACCATCCTCTGCAATCAAGACTTTATACCCTTCTTCACTGAGCAAGTTGAACAACACGCTAATGTTAGCAGGCGTGTCATCTATGATTAAAATACGCTCAGAGGGTTTGGTGTCGGTATTGCTCATGGAATTTCATCTTCTTTATTGATAGCTCGGGATAATAATTGGCAAATTTTATTGATTTGAAAATCATTAGCTAGGCTATTTAGATCATCTAAAAAAACCAGATTATCACTGTCAGCTTGTTTCAGTTTATCAATTTGATTTCTAACATCCTGAATATCGCCTTGTTCAGCCGAAATCAAGAGAGATTTGAGATTTTCTTTTGGCGGATAGCTAACCTTTTTTTCCAACGTATCTCTTTCAGGTAAGCGTGTTGTTTTACTTGTTTGGTAAATAGCTTCCAAACCAGTGTAGTGTACAATTATTTGTAGCAGTTGTTGTAACTGCAAAGGTTTCCCCAAAAAGTCATTGGCACCGGCATCAAGGCAAAGTTGACGATGGTGCTGGTAGACATTGGCTGAAATAGCAATAATTTTAATATGCTTGATTTTCTCATTCTTACGAATCCGTTGGCATGTTTCTATCCCATCCATAACGGGCATTCTTGAATCCATCAGAATAAGGTCGGGCTTCCAGTTCAACGCTTGCTCAATACAGTCTCCCCCATCAATGGCTTCGTGACAATCAAAATCAAAAGGAGAAAGCATATCGACTAATAAGGTGCGATTATCTTCTTTATCATCAGCAATCAGAATCTTTTGTCGGTGACCTTTCAGCTCCGTAATAATTTGATTGCTGTCCGATGGTGTTTCTACAAGTTCCTGTTTCTGTGTAGTTGTTATATCCAGATCAAACCAGAACTGACTCCCGACACCTAATTGACTGCTTACCTGTAATTGCCCACCCAATAACCGCACCAATCGGCCACTGATAGCAAGCCCTAGCCCGGTTCCTTCCACATAGTCCTGCGTCTGATGAAGTTGATGAAATGAAGTAAAAATATCATCCAGATGCTCCTGCGCAATCCCTATGCCTGTATCCGACACTAAAAAACGATATTTCCCACCGATTGTCTCTACTTTGAAGATGATACTGCCTGCTTTTGTATATTTAATCGCATTATCAAGCAAGTTAATGACTACTTGAAGTAGTCTTTTTTTATCCGTCATCAGCCATTGGTCTGTATCCATTGGAAACTCATGCTTAAATGACAGCCCCTTACTTTCAGCCCGTGTTTGCATGGTTTCTACAATATTATCCAGCATTTGTCGCAAATTAAACATTGTTGACTGCAACTGTAATTGACCTGCCTCTATTTTACTTAAATCCAGAATTTCATTAATAAGGCTTAATAAATGATGCCCAGACTGTTCAATGGTATTCAGTGCTTTAGTTTGTTTTCTAGGGGGTAAACTGTATCTTTGCAGTAGTTGCGCATAACCTAAAATACTGTTCAACGGAGTGCGTAATTCATGGCTCATATTGGCTAAAAAATCACTTTTTGCCAGACTAGCTGTTTCCGCTGATTCTTTGGCTTTTTGTAATATTTCCTGCTCGCCTTTTGTAATCACCATTTCGTTGAATGCCAAACCCAATTCGCCTATTTCATCCGTGCTATTGACTTCAATACGGTAATCATACCGCCCTTTGCCCACCTCACGAACACCTGCCGCCAATTTTTTTATTGGCTTACTCACTGAGCGTGCAACGAATAAACTACCAAAAAAAGCCAGTAACAAACTGATCAATGCAATTGCCAGTAAAATCCATTGTAAGCGGTGGAATGGAATAAGCTCTTTATCTAAAGATTTTTGTATAACTACGACAATTGATACTTGCTCATTTGATGCCAGATTTATAGTCGAAGAAATATACCTGTTTTGATTTAGCGAGAGCAATATCGAGTCCAAATTTTGCCAGCCAGTACTTGATAACGCCTTCAATAATACTTGCCCCATAGAATCAGATAATGAAGAAGTGAGTAATGACAATTGATCTGGATAACCAATCTGGAGAAGAGACACATCGGTTTGAGTGAGTTCCTTCAACTCATCTACCAGTATGCGACTAACCTTAAAACTAACACAAAGCCAGCCAATCACATCAGGTGCCATGATCGGAACAACGACCATTTGATAGGGATGGCCATCCATCAGGATAATAGCATTCGCTTTTCCTTCTTGTTGCGCGCGTTCCACCACGTTGGCAGCAAAAAAAGCACCCGATTCCTCAGGATGTGTAGTATCTGCCCGTAAATGTAAATCGGGCGAAACCAGCATAACGGCATCCGCCCCAATCCGCTGTTGAAGATTTTCTAATGCGGACAAAATAGTTTGATGATCCTGTGTGGCGATGACCTGTTTAAAGCCAAAATCACTGGATAAAATATAGGCATTTTCTGAATGATCATGCGCCTGTGCATCAATAAGTCGATTAAAGACCTTTTTGGCAACCGCTAAACTGCTTTTAATTTGCTGGTTTGCGTTTTGTTTATACGCCATATTGACGACAATAAATGAGCCAACCAGGATGACTGCTAATAAACCCAGTGAAAAAAACAGAATCCGGCTTTGAAAGTTTCGGAAACGAAATCTGTGCCAATTAAGCTTCAGCGGTATCGCCCACGATTACGAATTGAAAAAGGGGTTGGTTTTGATGCCCAGGAAGATTTAATACTCATCTGATGATTAATCTTAACAGTTTGACCTACTCCCACTTTAATAACTTGTTTGCTATTTTCACTGTCTTCATCAGCATCCCTATGCCAATATCTCAATTCATAATCACCTGCTGGAAGCGATAATGAAGCATGTCCCTGCTCATCTGTCTTTGTAAAAAAAGGACTGTCTACAACCACAATATATGCCGACATTTGATCATGAATATTACAACCTAATACCACCACACCTGGCTGATCAAAAGTAATGGGGTTAGCAGGTACACCTTTATAAAGAGGGATTTCAAAGTTTTTTGCGGATGAAAAAGAATAAACGTGATGGCGAATCTGATCATGATTTGGAAAACTAATCGTAGATCCTACCTGAACAGGGGTGACATGATTAATAAATTCCTTATCAATTTGGTCAATAATAACTGTTTTTCCTGATTCGGTCGTGGTAGTGTTAGTTGGGGATTGAAGATATGCGCTTACAATAGCATTGGTAACTGGATTGCTAGATTGGTCGGTCAGTGTTATTTTCAATATTTCAGCAGAAATATCCATAGATAAACATAACAAGCTAACCTTGATTACAACGACGATATTCTTTAAAGCTCTCATCCGTATTTAACCTTAAAAAGAATAGATAAAATTTATCCGAAATAAATTATTTCGGTAAGTAAATGAGTCTGCATGTGCCTTTATATATTGATAACCGAAATTGATTGAAGCGTTACCTTTCCAAAAAGCATAACTGCCATCAACAGAAAAATTATGCGTTCTACCATCAGCTCGATAAGCCCAGCCGGGTAACGCATTATCATTAACAATCGCGCCAATGATGCTTTGATAGACTGAAGCGTTAGATGGAATACTGGTTGAAACAATATCTCCATCACGGTAACTATACCCAAAAGTTAAGAATAATTGCTCAGTCAGCGCCGTGTTGATTTGCAAACCAACGGTATGACCAGAGAGATCATAGACCGAACTGGATTGTTGCTGAGTAAAGTCAAAGCCCGCATCATTCAGTTTTTGTGTGCTAATCCGATCGCCATTTCGACTATTCCTGTAGTCAAAACGATAACTAAGAACCACATCAACACGCTCATGCAAAGGCTTTCCTATTTCAAAACTGGCATTCGCTTTGTAACCTTCTCTAATATTACTGCGAGAGAAAAGATAGGCAGAAGAAACACTTCCTTTAACCCAAGGCTGATAAGCGCCTAATCCAAATTTATGTCGAATCCCTAGACTTAAACCGGGTTCAAGCTGATTTAAATCTGAAAATTTATGATAAACCTTACCTTCCAGTTGGGCACGAATATCCAGACGAGTATAACCGGAAAAATGATAAAACCGCCCTAAAGAAGCAAAACCATTCCAGCTTTGATCACTTTCTGATAAAGCCTCATTAATGGCGTGATTGACATTATCTTCTGTTAAAAAAGAGATTTCAGCATCCGCCAGCCATTCATCCCATTCAGCTCTAACAATTGTTGTTATGCTTAAACTGAAAATTAGACTTATTAGAAATAGTTTTGTTATTTTCATAATCAAAGGCGAAATAACTCTGGGGTTTCCAGAGATTTGATTATAATCTTATTCAGTAATTTTACAAAGTAAGAGCATAAAGAGTGAGACAGATGAAGTCATATTAAATTCTATTAAAATTAACATAATCTGATAACGCTAGTTATCTGAAAAAGTATAGAATGTAACACTATCCTTTTGTTACGACTATAAGATTAAACCTTGGACAATAAATCACAATATTTAGTCGGCATTGATTTAGGTACAACACATACTGTAGTTGCTTATACCAATGCTGATAAATCAATTTCAAAGCCAAAAATAAAAATTTTTCAAATTGAGCAACTCGTTGCTCCAGGAGAGGTTGCTTCACGTTCCTTATTGCCTTCTGTTCGATATCATCCTGCCGAGGGAGAGTTATCAGAAGCTGATATTAGTTTTTCTCCTGCAGGTGAAACTGCTGTTATTGGTGAGGCTGCTCGCTTGTTAGGTGCTAAAACTCAGGGACGATTTGTTAGCAGTGCTAAAAGCTGGCTTTCTCATCCTTCTGTTGATCATACGGCTGATATTCTTCCTTGGAGTAGCTCTGACGATGTGCAAAAAGTTTCACCGCTGGATGCAAGTGCCAGTTATTTAGCTCATATACGCACAGTTTGGGGGCATAAGTTTCCTGATGCGCTATTAGAATACCAAACTGTGGTAATTACTGTCCCAGCCTCGTTCGATGAAGTTGCACGATCATTAACATTAGAAGCAGCAAAGATAGCTGGATTAAGTAATATTCGTTTATTGGAAGAGCCTCAAGCTGTTTGTTATGACTGGTTACGAAGAAATTCAGCGGATATTAAACAAAAACTGGAGAAAGTTCATTTATTATTGATTTGTGATGTAGGCGGTGGAACAACCGATTTAACCTTGATTAAGGTTGTGCATGGGCAAGATGAGCCAAAATTAACTCGTATTGGCGTGGGTGATCACTTGATGCTTGGCGGAGATAATATTGATTTGGCGCTGGCTCACCTTGCGGAAAGCCGGTTGATAAAAAATGAATCAAAACTTTCAGCGTCTGATTTATCCCAACTGTTAGAACAATGTCGTGTTGCAAAAGAGAGAATGCTTTCAATAGATGCCCCAGAACAGGTTAATGTAACTTTGTTGGGAGGTGGTTCTAAATTGATTGGTGGCTCAAGAAGTGCGCAATTAAGTAAAGACGAGGTTCGAAGCATTGCTTTGGATGGTTATTTCCCCTTATCAGCATTAACAGATTTGCCTGATAAAAAACGTAGTGGGGTAGTTGAGTTTGGATTGCCTTATGCCGCTGAGCCAGCCATTAGTAAACATATTGCTGCCTTTTTAAAACTACATAGTCAAGCTTCTGCTGAGGCATTAGGAAAGCAAAGTTATGTTCCTGATGCTATTTTACTCAATGGTGGTGTATTTCGAAGTAAACCCATTACTCAAAGAACTGTGGATTTGATTGATTCATGGAGTCAAAAGCAGTCTTTACTATTGGAGAATGAACATCCTGAATTATCGGTTGCTTTTGGGGCTGTCAGTTACGCCATTGCAAGGCGAGATAAAAAAAATAAAATAGGTGGAGGTACAGCTAGAAGTTATTTCTTGTTAGTTGATACAAATATGCAGGTCGAAAATAAACAAGGAATTTGTATTTTACCTCGGGGAACGGAAGAGGGCGTTGAGATTGTTTTAAAACAACAACAATTTGAATTACGTATTGGTCAGCCTGTACAGTTTCATTTAGCTTCAACAACTGGTGATACAAAATATAAACCGGGTGAGTTGGTCAATATTGATGAAGATAAGTTTAATTTATTACCTCCATTAGCAGTAGCTTTTGAAGGGGAAGATAAAGGCGAAGTCAATGTTCAACTAGCGGTGACTCAAACTGAAGTGGGTACACTTAAAATACAGTGTGTATCTATTAATGATGATTCTCAACGTTTTGATGTTGAGTTTCAAATTAGAAAAAAAGGTCAAGGTGATTTACAAGCTTCGGCTAAATTACCCGAAAATTTTAGTCAGGCAACAGATAAAATTCAGTTGGTATTTGGTTCTAAATCTAAAAAAATTGATCCAAAAGCGGTTAAAAGTTTACGTGCAGATTTAGAAAAGGCTTTAGGTTTATCAAGAGCTGAATGGGATACACCACTACTTAGAGAACTTTTTTCTGTTTTACTGGAAGGCTCAAAATTTCGTCGTCGATCAGAAAACCATGAAAGGGTTTGGTTAAGTTTAGTCGGGTTTTGTTTACGCCCTGGTTTTGGTTATCAATTGGATGACTGGCGTGTTGAGCAATTATGGAAAGTTTATCCGCAAACAATTCAGTTTGTGAATGAAAAACAAAACTGGACAGAATGGTGGACATTGTGGCGACGTATTGCAGGAGGCTTAAATGCAGAGGCACAAGAAAATATTTTTAAAGATATTTCTAAATTTATAAACCCAGCGGCGGCAAGACAAGCAGGGCTTGCAAAGCAAGTTAAAATGCGCGGTTATGATGATATGGTTCGCTTAGCTGGTGTGCTAGAACGATTGCCAGTTACTAACAAAATTTTATTGGGCGAATGGTTATTAAAGCGACTACAAAAATCAAGTGAGCCGAATCAGACGTGGTGGGCGGTAGGACGAATTGCATCCAGAGTTCCATTTTATGGTAGCCATCATAATGTAATACCTGCGGATACCGTGGCGGTTTGGTTACAACAAATTTTAAAAGTTGATTGGAAAAAAATACCACAAGCTGGCTTCGCAGCGACTTTGATTACAAGAATGAGTGGAGATAGAGCTAGAGATTTGGATGAATTAATTCGATTACAAATTGTAGGAAAATTAAAGACCAGTAAATCACCTGTGTCATGGATAGGAATGGTTGAGGCATACAAAGAGTTAGATGAACAAGAAGAAAAACAGATTTTTGGGGAGGCGTTACCTCCTGGGTTGAAGTTAATATCTTAAATAGCTAATACAATCATCCATACTTTTTTTGACATTGAGATATATTTTGAATGAAAGATCCATAGAATCATTAAACTATCATGTTGGCTGGGCAGCCGCATTTTTTGCCCCTCATTCAGCATATAAATCATTTTCAACGACTAATAAAGGAATAGTTTTTTATTCTGGAGGAGAAAAAGAATTAAAAAAAATCTCTTATTTAGCAATGGAGCCAGGTATAGCAATAGAAGCAGGATATTTTTGGGATATATTAGCTGTACATTTAGATGATGGAAAAATTCAGCGTTTTGGTGGTATCTCTAAAAATAAAACAAGTCACTTACACGTCGCCCTAAATCAATTTAGTCGTCGCTATATCAGAGAATATTTTCAAACAATTTCACCCGAAATAAAACAAGCCTACCAACAAGCTCAGTTACTATTATTTAACAATAGCTATATCCGGTATCCAATTACTCAGCACTGGCTAAAGAAACATCAATATTTAGCTGATAGTGTTAAGTGTCAACATATTCATCAATACATAAAGCCTGATATTTTACATTGCTTACAAACTATTCAACCTATTATTACAAAAGGGCATGAATATATTTCAGAAATTAATGCGACCTATGTACAAAAGCAATTAGTTGAATTTCAACTATTTTTTGACCAAATAGAAAACAACCCATTAACTGAAAATCAGCGAAAAGCTTGCGTAATAGACGAACAACATAATTTGGTACTGGCTGGGGCAGGAACAGGAAAGACTAGCACAATGATTGGGCGAGCAGGGTATCTCATCAAATCAGGTAAGGCATTGCCAGAAAACATTTTAATGCTAGCTTTTGCTCGTAAAGCTGCGGATGAAATAGAAGATAGAATTCAACAAAAATTAGAAACCAATGAATTAACAGTAAAAACCTTTCACAGTTTAGGTAAACAAATTATTACCGAAGTAGAGGGCGTAGTACCAGCGATTAATAGAATGGCGGAAGATGAGCTATTAAGAGCGCGCTTTGTTGACAAGCAAGTTCAACGATTACTACAAGATGAACTGTATAAATCGCATCTAGTCACATATTTTTTGCATTTTACTTATCCCTACAAAAGTATCTTTGGGTTTAAAAGCTTAGGTAAATACAACGAGTACATTTTAGAAAATGAAATACGAACCCTTCAGGGAGAATTGGTAAAAAGTTTTGAAGAATGTGAAATTGCTAATTTTCTATTTAGACAAGGTGTTACTTATGAGTATGAAGCAAATTATGAAATAGATACATCAGGTCCAGATTATCGTATTTATCAACCTGATTTTTATTTGCCTGAGTATGGTATTTATATTGAGCATTTTGGAGTCAATGAAAACAATCAAACACCTTCTTTTATTGACCAACAAAAGTATCTTGAAGGAATGGAATGGAAGAGAGAATTACATATAAAACACCAAACCAAACTGATTGAAACCTATAGTTATTTAAAAACTCAAGGGATTTTAACGATAAGTTTGAGTGAGAAACTTATAGACGCTGGTGTAGCGTTTAATCCATTACCTAACAATGAATTATTAAACACCTTAAATCAATTGGGTGAAGTATCAAAATTTAGTCAATTATTAGCCAAAGTCCTAAGTTTGTTTAAGGCGGCCTTTCTGAATATAAAAAGCTTAGTCGCTTTAGCTCAACAAGATGAAGACCATGAAAGAATGCAAGCTGCGGCATTCTTATTTGAACCGGTTTATGAAGCTTATCAACAGCATCTTAAAGAAACGAACACAATAGATTTTGAAGATATGATTGGTTGAGCTATCGAATATGTCGAAAATGGCCGTTATCAATCACCCTATCATTATTTATTAGTAGATGAATTTCAGGATATTTCCGTGAGTAGAGCTAGGTTGATAAAAGGGCTGTTAAACCAAAATGCTGATAATAGTTTGTTTTGTGTTGGTGATGATTGGCAATCAGTTTATCGTTTTACAGGGAGTGATGTAACCATTACCAAAAACTTTGCCGAACACTTCGGTTACACCGCGACCAGTGTGCTAGATAAAACCTTTCGATTTAACAATAAAATTGGTGATTTTGCCGCTCAATTTGTTATTCGTAATGCCACTCAAATAAAAAAGCAGATTAATAGTCATCAGCAAATAGACCATTTTGCGGTGTCACTTGTTAAAACCAATCAAGAACAACTCGGTTTAAATGCTGCACTAGCGACCATTAACACCAAAACAAAAGAAAAAGCGAGTGTATTAATTTTGGCTCGATTTAATTTTAAAAAACCCGATTTTACAGGCTTTAAGCACCAATACCCTAAACTAAAATGTCAGTTTATGACGGTTCATGCCTCTAAAGGTAAAGAAACTGATTATGTCATCTTATTAGGGATGGAAAAAGGTAAGCATGGCTTTCCATCAGAAATAACAACCCACCCTTTGTTAGAGCTGTTATTACCTAAAGCGGAATCATTTGAGCAGGCGGAGGAACGGCGATTATTTTATGTTGCTTTAACGAGAGCAAGACACCATGTGTATTTAATTTGTAATGCAAACAAGGCCTCTAATTTTATTAAAGAATTGGTTAAAGATAAATATGAAATGCTTAAGGGTGAGTTTGAAGGCGAAGGGTTTCAGGAAAAAGTAGGGGGTATTTCTTGTAGTTATTGTAAAACAGGTAGTTTAATTCCAAGAGAAGGTAAACATGGTAGCTTCTTTGGCTGCAATCACTATCCTTTATGTCATTATACTCAAAAAGCGTGTCATTGGTGTGGTGGTGGTTTAAAAGAAAAAGGGCGATTTAGAGTTTGTGAAAAAAAACAATGCGATTTTGTTGAGCCTATTTGTCCTAAATGCGAAGGAACGCTAGGTTTAAGAAAAGGGCGTCATGGTCAATTCTGGGGGTGTTCTCATTATCGAAAAGATGCAGTGTTTTCTTGTGGCCATACTGAGAAGTTTATTGATTTAAAAGCAGTTAATGTCAGATAGCTTACCTGATGACATGTATATTATTTAATTTAGCATTATAGACGTGAGTTCTAATGAAGAATCGGAGTACCCCGCTTTAAGTTGAAATATAGTGTTAATTTAATTGATAAGCACCCTTATTTTGGTTGCATAGAGTGAGAATAAACTTTTACTGGATAATTTCAAAAGCATGGGAAGTAATCTGCACATTATTACGTGCGGATTTTGCTTTGATCTTGAATATTTTTGTTCTGAATTTTCTCATCCACAATTAAAAGAAATGCCCATATTATTAAATTGTTGTTTAATTAAATTTCAAGATGTTCTGCAATAACTTTTTTATTCAAAAAGTGACTGACCTTTTGAATAAATTTAAGCTACCTCTAGTTCCTTAATATTTGTGTAAAATAGAGAAATTATTTTTAAACTTATTTAGCGTAAGTAATGCCTCAATGATAATTAATAAACTAAAAGCAAGCATGTTTTTCTTGGCACTAACGATAAACTCCATAGCATATGCTGTTGTAGAACGGTGTGAGCAGTCAGTTAATTTTAATAATGGTAATACTTATAAAGATATTTCGGGACAAATAACTTGTTTTTTGAAAAGCAACCCTTTAGTTAAGACCCGTATAGTAACGTTAAATAAAGGTAAGAAGCAGGGTAAAACTATTATCTATGCACCTTTCTTTAATGAGGATGCAAAAGAAAATCAGATTATGTCAAAAGAGCATTTTCTTGACGACCAAGAAGATGGTGAATTCGTCTATTATGATGAGGATGGAATGTTGAAAGAAGAGTCTTTTTACAAGGCCGGTCGTAAGTTACGCGAAAAGAGAATGAGTCCTTTTAAAAAAGGTGGTTGGACACTTTCTTTTTACAGACCTAACCCTAAACATAGTGGTGTGGATTCCATGGGAACGATCAGTTACACTTCATCAGGGCAGTTAAATAATATAACCTGTCCTAATGAACAATCAAATATTACTGAACTAGATAAAGTCTGTGGGTTTGAGGGAGAGATAGAGAATACTCTGTATGATGAGAGCGGTACAATGACATCAGTTACAAAAAATCTAAAAGGAAAAACAGTTGAACAAACTGAATTTAATTCGTGGGGGAAAGTTATAGGGATTTATAGTGATGATTTAAAGAAGTTTTTTTATGAAACTGGTAATTTAAAGAAAGAGATTATGGGGGCAGCAGAGCAGGAGCAGATAGTTACTGATTATTACCCTACAGGAAAACCAAAAATACAAACAAAATCTAAGCAAAGGATGATAACGGAAATGAGTGCTTGGTATATGAATGATAAGCTGAATTACAATGTAATTTTTCATTCTAACCCCGATTTAGCAGAAGCTACGACATATTATGGGAATGGTCAGCTATACCAGACCTATTCTTATATACCTACACAAGGATATTCAGAATTTTCACTATATTCCTATCATAATGAAAAGGTGGTCGGACAAAGCAAAATCTATTATAAAAATGGTCAGTTACACGAGGATACTCTAAGAAGCGATAAGGGTATTCCTATTGCTAAGAAAGCCTACTATGAGACAGGTCAATTGCAACAAACAATTAGAATAAATAGTGATGAGATGCGAATAATTCAAGATTATGATACAGCTGGACAATTAAAAAAAACGGTAGAGTATTATCCTGATGGGTCTGTTAAATAAGTTGATTTAACAAGAAATTAATGAACATAAATTTTGTGAGATTCTTTCGCTGTTTTTAATCTTTTAAAATCCTCTTATTAATTACAAAAGATAAAAGAATCATGTTAGAAGTTAAACCGAGTTGGAAAAGTTGGCAGTTACTTATTAAAAAAGGTAGGCAAGTTTGGGCGTTTAAACCTAATTTCGATGATGCAGAAAAACATTTAGATAATGCGTCATCTTTAACAGAGGCTGATATCCAGCAATTTTCTAAAGATTTTAAGTTTGATAGTCGAAATAACCCTAATTCTGGTGATAATGTTTTCAGGCACCAATGTCAAAATCAAAATTATAAAGAGTTTTCTGGCACAAGGCCTGTTATGCAGGATGCCGAACAACAAAAAATAGTTGATTCACTGATTAATGGAATTAACTATTTTTCTAGTCTGCAAAATGAAGAAGGTTTTTGGTCTGGTGATTATGGTGGCCCTTTGTTTTTATTGCCTGGTTTGCTGATTGCTTCTTATATAACGGGTGAATCATTTCCAAAACCACATCAGGAGTTGATGAAAATCTATTTGTTTAACCACCAAAATCAGGATGGTGGTTGGGGAATGCATATAGAGGATAATTCAACTATGTTTGGAACAGTGATGCAATATCTATCATTAAGAGTCTTAGGGTTAAATAAGGATGATGAACGAATAGTTAAAGCAAGACGATGGATAATGGATCAAGGTGGTGCAACTGGAATTCCTTCATGGGGTAAGTTTTATTTAGCCACGATGAATTTATACCATTGGGATGGGTTTAATAGCTTGTTCCCAGAAATGTGGCTGTTTCCAAAATGGTTGCCTGTACATCCTTGGCGATATTGGTGCCATTCTCGTATGGTCTATTTACCGATGGCTTATTGTTATGCTCATAGAATTCAAGCACCTGAGAATGAGTTGATTTTATCTTTGCGCCAGGAAATTTTTATTGATGAGTATACTGAGATAAATTGGCCTAAACAAAGAAATAAAGTGTGTGAAAAGGATAGTTATACCACTCAATCTCCAGTTTTAAAATGGATGAATCTTTTTACTAATACCTATGAAAAATTTCATTCAAAATGGTTAAGAAAAAAAGCTTTGGCTTATCTTCTTGACTATATTCATGCTGAAGATTTGCAGACAAAATATATTAATATTGGTCCTGTTAGCCAAGCGATTAATTCAATTTGTATCTGGCATGCACATGGTAAAGGTTCAGAGCAATTTCAAAACCATGTTAACCGCTGGTATGACTATTTATGGGTCGCAGAAGATGGAATGAAAATGTGTGGATACAATGGTTCCCAGTTATGGGATGTTGCATTTACCACTCGCGCTATTTTAGAGAGTGATATAGGTCAATTGTTTAAGCCGACGATTGAAAAAAGTTACCAGTTTATTGAAAAAATGCAAATATTGGAACAACATAACACACATGAACAGTTTTTTAGGCATCCCTCAACAGGTGGCTGGCCATTTTCAACCGTTGATCACAGCTGGCCGATTGCGGATTGTTCGGCAGAAGGATTTAGTACTACATTAAGCATTCATCATTCGGGGATGGTAAAACCTGTTATTACTGAAGAACGGTTAAAAAAAGCGATTGATGTTATTCTTGGTTTTCAAAACAAGGATGGAGGTTGGGCTACTTATGAATTAACACGCGCGCCAAAATGGTTGGAAAAACTTAATCCGTCAGAAATTTTTGCTGATATTATGATTGATTATTCCTGGACAGAATGCAGTTCAACCTGTGTACAGACCTTAATAGAAGCACTTGATGAGTATCCAGACTATAAAACTGAGCAAATTCATTCAGCTATTATTCAAGGACTTAAGTTTATTATCTATAAACAGAAAGAGGATGGTTCCTGGTATGCTGGCTGGGGTGTTTGTTTTACCTACGCAACCTGGTTTGCTATGGAGACATTAGCTAGAGCTCGCAAAAAAGGACTTTATGATACAGAGGTTATTGAACAAAGTATTGCTAAGGCAAGTAACTTTTTGATTAGTAAGAAAAAACCAGACGGTGGTTGGGGCGAAACTTATAAGTCTTGTGCAGACATGGTTTATACAGAGGCAGCAGAATCTCAAGTCGTTAATACTGCATGGGCATTACTTTCATTGATGGCTGCTGATTATCAAGATAAACATATTATTGATCAAGGAATCCATTTATTGCTTGAAAGACAAACTGATTTAGGTGACTGGTTGCAGGAAGGAATATCAGGTGTTTTTAACTATAACTGTATGATAACGTACAGTGCATATAGAAACACCTTTCCTATATGGGCTTTGAATAGGTACTACAAGCTGTTCTTATGTTAGTATTAACATCCTATCTTATATTTTAATAAATAAAAGTTGATAAAAAAGCAATTGATTAAATTAAAACCTATGGGCATTTGTGTATAGAGACGTGGCAAATAAACAGATGAACGAAAACTTTGATATCTGTATTATCGGGGCTGGTATGGCGGGGGCAACAATAGCCGCTTATCTTGCACCTAAAGGTATTAAGATAGCTTTAATAGACCGTGGCTTTTCTGAGAAAAGCAGGATAGTTGGCGAGCTTCTTCAACCTGGAGCTGTAGAAACATTAACTCAAATGGGGCTTGGTCATTTGCTTGATGGGTTTGATGGTCAGGATGTATCTGGATATGCATTAATACATGAAAACGATCAAATTGCGATACCCTACAATAAAAACAAAACTGGTCACTATCATGGTGTAGGGCTACATAATGGTCGGTTTCTTCAGAAACTGAGGGCATCTGCTTTAGGAAACTCTTCCGTTACGAAATTGGAAGGAAAAGCTACAGGATTAATTGAAGATCAAAATGGTGTTGTTACAGGCGTTAAATACAAAGATAAATTTACAGGGGAAGCAGAAACAATAAATGCAAAATTAACGATTACTAGTGATGGTTTCTTCTCTCATTTTCGTAAAAAATTAAGTAATAATAAAAAAAGTGTCACTTCTTTTTTTGTGGGTTTAGTCCTGACAGACTGCCCTTTACCTCATTCTAATTTTGGACACGTCTTTTTATCGGGTCCAACACCTTTTATCTGTTATCCCATTTCCAGCAATGAAGTTAGATTACTCATTGATTTTGCGGGTGATAAAGCACCTAAAAAACCCTTTATCATAGAGTATTTAAAAAATAATGTTGAACCTTATATTCCTGAAAGCATGAAAAGCTATTTTAATCATGCTGTTAGTGAACAAAACTTCAAGGTTATGCCCAATCACTATATGGCTGCAAAACCAGTATTAAAGCCTGGGGCAGTTTTATTAGGCGATGCTTTAAATATGCGGCATCCTATCACTGGGGGAGGAATTACTGCAGTTTTTTCAGATGTACAAATTCTTGGTTCGCATTTAATGAGTATGCCTGATTTTAATAATCATGATCTGATACAAAAGAAAGTGCAGATGTACTATAGAGATAGAAAACATGCTAATGCTAATGTAAACATAATGGCAAATGCACTGTATGGTGTTATGTCGAATGATTTATTAAAAAATGCAGTTTTTCAATATATTAAGCAGGGTGGGAACTGTGCATTTGAACCAATATCCATTTTGGCTGGTTTAAATAGAAACCCAAAAATATTGATTAAACACTTTATTGCCGTTGTTTTATGTGGTGTTAAAAGTTTATTAAAAGAAGGTCTAACCAATATCCCGAAAGCATTTCGAATGTTTTGGGATGCGGTTAAAATCATTAAGCCGTTGGCAAAAAATGAATTAACCATTACTGGAGTTTTTGGCTCTAGCCGACATTAAATACACCCACACATACTAAGGATTTTCTTCTTTTTTTATAGTAAGAAAACCAATATTTTTCAGGTTAACGGCATATACTTTTTCAATATTTGAAAAGAAAGCAATATTTCCAAAGAGTATTAAAAATACCGAGACAAATATAATAAGTTGGGTGTTAGTAATGCTTTTATTAAAACAAATAATATTTTTCAAATTATATCAATGACTAGGGTAGGGACTTATGAAGAAGAGGGAGTAGGGCAATATGAATATAATAATTTGTCAGTTAACAAAAATTTACTTTTATTAAGGTTATTAATGTAAGTCTTTTATTTTATAATTTTGTAACAAGGGACATAAGTTGTGCCGGGTAACTTCATTCGTTGTTGGTCTACAAAAGAGCTTAATAATTGGTCAACAGGTTCCATTATGTCAATATCTCCAGTAATTTCAAAAAGACCATGTTTTTCTATAGATCGAATACCTTCATCTTTTACATTTCCTGCAACAATTCCAGAAAAGACTTTGCGTAAATTTGAGGCTAACTGATGACATTCCAGACTTTTATGTAATTTTAAGCCAGCCATATTTTGATGAGTTGGGTTAAAAGGCTGCTGAAATTCGGCACTGATCATTAAAGACCAGTTAAAGTAGTATGCATCATTTTTATTTTTTCTAAATTCCTGAACTTGCTTAATACCTGCTTTCATTTCTCTAGCAACTCGTGCGGAATCATCAATAATAATTTTGTAGCGTTGTTGAGCCTTAAATCCTAATGTGTCACCGATAAACTGATTAAACCTAATAAAATAATCTTCTGCACATTTAGGTCCTGTAAAGATTAATGGAAATGGTATTTCTGCATTGTCAGGATGTAAAAGAATCCCTAATAAGTATAGAATTTCTTCTGCTGTTCCAGCACCGCCGGGGAACACAATTATCCCATGACCAGTTCGAACAAAAGCTTCTAAGCGCTTTTCAATATCAGGTAGAATTACTAGGTCATTTACAATTGGATTGGGTGATTCTGCTGCGACAATACCTGGTTCGGTAAGCCCGATATAATGCCCATCAGAAATTCTTTGTTTAGCATGACCAATCGTTGCACCTTTCATCGGACCTTTCATTGCACCTGGGCCACATCCAGTGCAGATATTCATATCTCTTAAACCAATTTGATAACCAACATCTTTAGTGTAGTTATATTCTTTACGAGAAATAGAATGTCCTCCCCAGCAAACAACAAGTTTTGGCTCAGTTTGCTGATTAAAAATATTGGCATTGCGAAGGATATGAAAAACTGCATTACTAATACCTTCAGAATTTTTTAGATTTAACTTAGGGTTGTCATTAATTTCATCACTTAAATAAATTAGGTCTCTTAATACCGAAAATAAGTGTTCTTTAATGCCTTTAATCATCTCTCCGTCAACAAAGGCACTAATAGGTGCACCTTGAATAGCTAATTGAATACCACGTTCTTCTTGTATGACTTTAATGGAAAAACCACTATATCGTTCTAATAATTCTCTACCATCATCTGAATTACTGCCACAGTTAAGAACAGCTAATGAGCAACTATGCAGCAATTGATATAGCCCTCCTTGACTAGTATCAAGAAGTTTATTGACCTCTATTTTAGATAAAATAGCCAAATGGCCATCAGGAGATATTGTTGCGTTTACAGTTGATTCTTTCATTTGGTTTTGATTATTCTAAGGAAATTTTACATTGAAGTTGCTAAGATCAGGAAGTGAACTCATAATCAGGGTTGTTTTTAAAGTTATAAGAAAAATGAATTTTGGCGGACTAGTAAATTGAAGGCATTATCGCAGAAAGATAATCAAAAAGCTTATGATGAAAATAAGAGCAGAGAAAAAGAGTGTCTCGAATGGTTAAGTTCTAAAAAAAAAGATGTTTCTCGGCTTATTAATGTAGTCGCCATAATGGGTCTATTTAATGGTTGTTTGATTATTATTCAATCAGCTTTATTAGCGTTTATTTTTCATCATTTAATCATTGAAAAGCAACCTTGGATACAATTAAAAAATTATTTTATTGTACTAAGTCTGGTTTTTATTTTTCGTAGTATTTCTAGTTATTTTGTACAAACCCTTGGCTATAAAGTTGCGATCAAAATTAAACGTACTGTACGTGAAGAATTGTTAAATAAATTTTTAATATTAGGCACTGCCTTCGTTAAACAACACCATAGCGGTGAATTATCTGCAACAACATTGGAACATACGGAAGCATTAGACGGATACTTTTCTCGTTATCTACCACAGCAAATTATTGTCAGTATATTACCGATAATCATGATTGCTGTTGTTATACCGATCAATTGGGTTGTAGCTGTTATTTTTTTAGTTACTGGTCCTTTAATTCCAGTATTTATGGTTTTGATTGGGATGGGATCTGCATCAGCTCAACGCAATCAGTTTTTAGCAATGTCAAGGATGAGTGGTTATTTTCTTGATCGTATTCAAGGATTAGCTACATTAAAGATCTTTGGCCAAGCAGAAGCAGAACTTCATAATATCAGTGATATATCCGCTGGCTTTCGTGAAAAAACTATGGAAGTCTTACGAATAGCTTTTTTATCTTCAGCGGTATTGGAGTTTTTTAGCGCGGTTGCCGTAGCATTAGTTGCTGTTTATGTTGGACTAGGGTTGTTGGGTTTAGTCCGTTTTGGCCCTGCGATTGACATAACTTTACAGGAAGCCTTGTTTGTACTGTTGCTTGCCCCTGAGTTTTTTTACCCATTAAAACAATTAGCTGTTTTTTATCATGATAAGGCTGCAGCAATAGGTGCGACAGATCATATATTAACGGTATTGCAACAATCTCATATTGAAACTAGTGTGATGAGAGAATCGAAAATTCAGAATTTTGTATTGAATTAAGAGAGGTATGTAAATCATACCAGCAAAAAGAAGTGATTAAATCTTTGAGTCTACAAATAAGAACTGGGGAAAAAATAGCTATTGTAGGAGAATCTGGCGTTGGGAAAACCACTCTGTTTAATTTATTGTTGGGGTTTGAATATCTTAGTAGTGGAAGTATTTTGATTAATGGTAAAAAAGTTAATCAACAAGTTGCGGAAAAAAATATTGCTTGGGCAGGGCAGCAAGCGACTATTTTTTATGCAACGATTAGAGAAAATATTAGTTTGTTAAACCCTGAAATTACACAACAACAAATTAATATTGCCGCAAATATAGCCGGTGTCACAGAATACAGTAAAAAATTTGAAAATGGTTTATTAACCTTGGTGGGAGAAAATGGCTATGGTTTGTCAGGTGGACAAATACAACGGGTTGCTTTGGCGCGAGCATTTATTAAAGATGCACCGATAGTGTTATTAGATGAACCCACAGCTCATTTAGATGAGGAAAATAAAATCAATCTATTAGATAAGATTGAACGTCTATTTATAGGTAAAACGCTTATTATTGCCAGTCATGACCCGTTAGTGATAGAAAGAATGGGACGTGTAATATATTTATAATGAGAGACTTATTGTTTTTTCTGAAATTATTTACACCGTACAAAACTTGGTTAGTATTGGGTGTATTTTTAGCTTTATTAACTTCATTCGCCTCAATTTCACTACTTACACTTTCTGGCTGGTTTATTACATCTTCAGCCATTGCAGGACTTGTGGCTCCTGATGGTGTGGCGGTTGCGTTCAATTTTATGCAACCCGCAGCTGAAATACGTGCTTTAGCCATAATTCGTACAATCGGTCGATATGCTGAGCGAGTTGTGACGCATGAAGCAACTTTTAGAGTTTTGGCAGAAATACGGTGTTGGTTTTTTGCCAAACTTATACCGATATCTCCTGGTAGGTTGGCAATGCAGCGAAGTGCAGAGTTATTGAATGGTATTACTCGGGAAATAGATATATTAGATGCTTTGTATCTCAGGCTATGCTCTCCTGTTTTTGTTGGGTTAGTTGGAGGAGGTGCTGTTGTTTTTTTTCTTGCCTGTTATTCAATTCAAATCAGCATTTTTGTTTTTATCATGTTATTAATTACAGGTATTTTGGTTCCATTGATATTTAATCGGTTAGGGCAAGGCTGTGCAAAAAAAATCGTTAAACAGTCTGCAAATTTTAAGATAGGGCAGGTTGAAATATTACAAGGGGTTGCAGAGTTAAATTCATTTAATGCTTACACTCGGTACAAAAAAAAATTAACAGCGGTTTCTGAACAAATATTGAAAACACAAGTAGAACAAAACCGACTAGAGGCTCATGCGTCAACAATTATTTTAATATTGTCTCAATTCACTTTACTTGTATGTCTAGTTTTGGGGAGTGACTTATATCAACAAGGTGAACTTACTGGGGCAGAATTTGCGATGCTAAGTTTTTGTGTGTTAGTCGTTTTTGAGTTAGTAACACCTCTAACATTAGCAATGCAATTATTACCTAAAATGCAAATAGCTGCGAACAGAATCTTAAGAGTTAGCAAATTAAAACCCACTATTACAGAGTCTAATAAACAGGGTAGTGTTCCAAAAAAGGGTGATATAAAAATCAGTAAACTTAGCTTTCGTTATGCTGAAGATTCTGATTGGGTTTTAAACGATATTAATTTAACAATTCCTTATGGAAGTAAAATTGCAATTATTGGGAATAGTGGGGCAGGGAAAACAACACTATTACAAATGATCATGCGTTTTTATGATCCACAAATAGGCTGTATTAGTTATGCTGGAATAGATTATAAACGGTTATTATCAGATAAATTGATGGCTCGGTTTTCTGTCTTATCACAACGTACGCAATTATTTACTGGAACGATAAAAGAAAATTTATTGATTGCAAAGCCGGGTGCATCAGGTTTTGAGATTTCGCAGGCTATAAACTTAGCGGGGTTGGAGTCATATATTAGGCGATTACCTAGAGGGCTAAATACATGGGTAGGTGAACATGGAGTGCAAGTCTCTGGAGGAGAGGGGCGAAGAATTGCTTTAGCGAGAGTGTACTTAAAAAACTCACCTGTACTGCTACTGGATGAGCCAACCGAAGGGCTTGATAAAGAAACGGAAAATGATGTATTGAATGCATTGGAAAAAATAGTCCAAAACAAAACACTAATCATGGTGACTCACCGGAAAACTGGATTAAGATTGGTCGATAATATCTATAGGATTGAAAATGGGAAAATAGTCTAAGAACCTGCTCAAGATCGTTATGAAATAAATGAGGATTTCGAACACCGGCTAAGCATAACTGGCAGTGGTGCAATAGATCTTGAATAGGTTCTAAGAAAAAAATTATTAATTAAAGTGCATCTTAGAAAGTTGGTTAGCACGTTCAATTTTTTCAACGTTATTTAGGTTCACCATAAATAATAAAGACGTTGCCACAGCACTTTTTATATGAAGCCTGGATGCAGAAAGAGCGTAGGCTAATCCCTGTACTTTATCTGCTTTCATTTTTCGACCCCAAAATAAAGCTTCACCATATTGTAATAGAGCCATACCGTTTTTTGTTTGCACCGCTTTTAATAACCAGTCATTAGCTGCCTGAGTATCCCCTGATTTTTTGTAATTATTTATTACAGCTAGTTGAGCTTCAACATGACCTGAATTAGCTGCTTTTTTATACCAAAACAGTGCATTTATTGGTTCTAATAGGGCTTCATTTAGAATACCTAAAAGATAGGCTGAGTTAATATTTCCAGTATTAGCCAAATTAATATAAGACTCTTTTATTGATGGGTTCGTTATTCCATTTCCCTGTTGGTAAAGTTCGACTAAGATTTGAACAGGCTTTCTTGAACCTTGAATAAAAGCCAGTTGATAGAAGTGTAAGGCCTGAATGTTGTCTTGGTCTATTTTAGAATAATGATCAGCTAGAAGAAAACTTGCATCTGCGATGCCTTGTTCAGACAATAAATATAACTCCTCTTTAGCTTTTTTAATGTCCTGAGGTAAACCTTGTCCTTCAAGTTTTAATGTTGCTAATTTTAACCGAGCTGAAACATTGTTTTTCTTCGCTGAAATTTGATACCAATGAATGGCTTTCTCTGGTATTTTATCTCCAACGGCTATTGCTTGTTGTTCATAATTTTTTGCTAGTAAATAGGCTGCTTTATCGTATCCTGCATTGCCATAGTGCAGGAATATTTCTTCTGCATGAGGCCAATCTTGTTCTGTCCCCAAACCATTCGCATAATAATCAGCAGCATTCAGTTTTGCAGTAATATCACCTTGTGAAGCTGCTCGTTCAAAATAAAACAAAGCTTGCTGGAAGTCTTTGCCAGTATAAAGTCCTGCTTCAAAAGTTTTAGCTAAAGTTTTACTTGCAAGCCTCATTCCTTGCTCAGATAAGCTTTGTAAAATTTCAATAGCTCTAACACTATTAGCTTGCCATCCACTGCTTCCTGTTAACATAAATTGTGCTTGAAGAAATAATGCATCATCACTATTTTGTTGTGCTGCTATTTGTTGCCAATGCTGTGCATCAAGTAAATCTTGTTGATTTTTTTGATGATTAAAATAATATTCAGCCATTCGAAAGGCAGAAATTTCATAGCCTTGTTGATAAGCTAGTTGATAATTCTTCAGCTCCTCTTTTTGATGATTAAGAATATTTTGAGTGTTAAGTAAACGTCCTAATTGATAACTGGCTTTGCCTTCATTTAAATTTGAAAGTTTTTTTAATTCTTGAGTTATTAATTCAATATTGTTTGGTTTTTTTGCTAGCTTATGATTAATCAGTTGTAGTTTTGCAGGAATATATCCTTGGTATGCAGCAATAGTAAGCCATTCATGTGATTTTTTAAGTAAAGGTTTTTTTTTAATTATAAATTGGCGTTGATAGAGTTTAAATAATAAAAAAGCTGCCCGTGGGTTGTTTGATTTTGCAAAGCGGAGAAAAATATTTTCTGCCTTATTAAAATCAGTATCTACAGCATATCCGTAAGTATAAAAACGGCCAACATCTAGTTCAGACTCAATATTTCCTTGGCTAAGTGCTAGTTTATAATATTCGAGTGCCTTCGCTTTATCTTTTTCTACATAGAATCCTTTTTCATAGAATTTAGCTAAGCGATTACTGGCAGAAGCATTACCATGGCTAGCTAAGTCTCTATAAATTTGTAGAGCAGAATCGGTATTTTTTGTAGTATTTTTATTAGAAATCTGAATATCTGCATATAGCAGATAAGCGCCTGTATTTCCTTGTTTTGCGGCTATTATGGCCCACTTTTTAGCTAGCTCTAATTCCTTAGGGTCTTGATGGTTATTATAATAGTAACGACCAAGATAGTATGCTGCTGCTTCATAACCTAGGTCATAAGCTTGTTGATAGTGTTTTAATGCTAAATGTTTTTCATTAGTCGATAATTCAGCAATTTTACCTAATTCTAAATAACCCTCTGGAAAACCATGGTCTGCCAGATTTTGCCAATGTTCTTGATCATAGATAATAGTCTGCTGTTGTGCTGCCAATTCAGTTTTTTTTACTTCAGTACAAGCCGAAATAAGAGTGCTGAATGCTACGACAATTGAAATTATTATTTTATGGTTCATCTTACCAATAATATTGAAATTCAAGAACGCCTTTATAAGCGTATTTAGAGTCTGCTTTCTGATCATAAGCATCACCAGCATGAAAACCACTTAAAGTTAGTTGAGCATTAAAATTTTTTGTCCATGTTGCCATTAAAGTTAAATCAACTTCGTTACCAATTTCTTTATTTTTTCCATTAGGTGAAATAGTTAAAATTGAGGCGTCAATTTGTTTATCTGCCTGGATTTGCCAATAATGAAAGTAACTACCTTGTAACCAAAAATATTCATTAAATCGATGACCAGCAGTTACATTAACTAATTGTAAATTCGATAACTCAGGCCTTAATAGTTCCCCATAGAGACGTACTCGTTGGTTACCCAGAATTTTACCTTTATTATTTGCAATAGTTGGCTGTCTGTAGGATGACTGACGATTTGAATCACTACTATCACCAGACCCTATAGCGTAATTAGCTGCCAACCCCCAGTTTTCGTTAGCTGATTTCCATGCAGCACCTAAATCTATTCCATAGCCATATGAGACATTAATATCACGGATGTCATTAATTACTTGTTGATTTGATGATAGGTCAAAGGTGGTAAATTCACGTTCAGAACCGTTAATAGTGGCAAAATCTACCCAATAGTTCAGTTTACTTTTATCTGCTAAAGAAAATAAACCGTTAAAACGAAATCCTATCCATAACAAATCTAGTTCAGAATTAACACTAGAATTATTATCAAATACGTTTCCTATTCTATTGTTTGAAAAATCATCTTTTTGGTAAATAGTATAGGCTTGGAAGTGGTGCTGATAATAAAATTGATAATCAAGATGAGCAATAATAAATTCACTGTCTTCAAACCCTATGTTTTGAGATTCGCTAATTACTCGTTCATCTATAAGTCTACCTCCATAACTTACATCGGCATTAAATAATGAAGAATTGAATTGTAGTTGAGCGACATCAAGTTGGTTGTCATACCACCAGCCTCTGTCATCTCTAAATTGTTTTCGTCCAGCCAATACACCAAGAGGTAAATCATTAATCAGTTGTTTATTTTCTACATAAAATTCCCTGGCTTCAAAATGAGCATCCCAGGTTTCATTTTTTGTAAAATCATTTCTATCCTGACGATGTAGAAATACACCACGAATGTTTCCTTTAAAAAACCAGTTATAGGGTAAATCACGCTGATAACGCATACCCAGCTTTAATTGTTCAAAATCCTCTCTTGTACGTCCTTCTCTATCAGACTCGACTCCTTCTCCATATAAGGCTCTAACATTTGCATAGAATTGTAATGGATTAGTAGATTCTAGACTCGAATAGTCAATGTTAAATGGAAGAGTATCTTCAGCGTGAGCTGAGAAACTAGTTAAAAAGCATAAAAAGCCTATTTTTATTTTTTTTATTTTCATGGTTGCGATAATATTGTCATAACATCAGAAAGTTTGATTTTATTGGCCGAGACCCGGTGGTAATTGATTTTTTCCAATAGCTCTTTAAGCTTGGTTTTTAATTTATTTCTATCTTCAGAAGCATAATGGTCGATAACCTTTTTAGCAGCTAAAAAACGTTGATCGTTTCTATCTCTATTACTTAGTTCATCCCAACTAGCAGATAATCCTGATTCATTTTCATTTTTTAATCGTTTATTTTTTTCTATCTTTGGTAGGTTATCTATTGCAGCTTCGGCCAAAAAATTATTGATTTTAGCTTGGTCAATCGATTCCACACTGGTTAGCATTGCTTCAAAGCACTGTTTTAATGGATTGCATTTTAATCGAATGCGTTCCTGATCAAAACGGTTGGTTGCATTTCGAAATTTAACTAAACGAGCTGTTTTAACCGTATAGGTTTTGTTATCTTTACAAATAAAGAAATTACAATTTATTAGTGTTCCTTGGTTTAATCGTAATAATGCCTCCTCAAATGCAAGGTCAATTTCCTGGTAGGAAAAGGAACGAAGTTTAGGTAGCATGACGAGATCTGATTTAGCATAAGGGTTTTCTAGAACAGCAGCAATACTGATTAAAATTAAAGATTCTTTACGCCACTCAATTTCTGCGCCTTCTTTTTCAATATAAGTTCCTAAGAATTTATCTTTATTGTATGAAAATTTTAGCCCTTCTACTCCTAAGCGGTAGAGAGATCTTGAATGACCAATTTGAGCCGCTTTTATATACCAATGAATTGATTTATGGAAAAAACTATTATTGTATGAAATACGATCATCATAAAATTGTGCTAAAACAAAGTAGGACTCTTCAATTCCTGAGTTAGCCAATTCAATTAAAACCTCTTCCTGTTTGCTGATGATTTGTATCTTTTTATCGTTAGCAGCGTAACTTATATTTTGAAAGATTATTGTCGCTAAAAGACATACTATTTTAATTACCGACATGAGTTAATCCCATCGTATTTAAATTCTTCATCTTTTGGAGCAAATAATATTTCTCGGTTAAAAGTTTGAATATCACCTGTAAAATAAGATGTACCTGAATTATAAAATAGATTTTCTTTTAGCCTTACTCCAGGTTTGTTTTTACTGCTTATCGCTGAGCCTAGGTTGCTGTCATAAGTATTCGATAAAAAAGTAGCATTTGCCAATTTGTGGTAAGGGTCTATTACAAAGTTTCGGGTTTCAAGCTTATCAATATTAACGACTGAAATTTCTGATCCTGATTTAATATTACGAAATAGTTCATTGGATTGTATTTTTATACTACAACTATTGCGTATAAAAATACCATTGTGGTTGTTTCTAGTAATGGTATTGTCGATTATTTCGTTATTATCACTTTCAAAAATAGCAATACCATCACCTAGGTTTTCCATTACCTGGTTATTATAAATAAGATTATGTTCACTGTTTCTATCCAGCATAATGCCAGAGCCATTGTTTTTAAAGGATAAATTCTCAGCGATTGTTGTATTGTTCACTTCTCGTGAAATGATAATGCCATGGGAGTGTTTTGCTTTATAGCTTAAATTACGAGCTATTAATAAATTGCTGGAGTAATCATGAGGGTCAATATTATAGATAATATTATTCAGATATGTATTTCCCAAGATGACTACATTATTTGCCCCATTACTGTAATAGCCAAAAAAGTTGTGTTCAAAAGTATTGCCTATTAACCAACCTGTTGGTTTTTTTAAGTTTCTCAAAAAATCAGTGCTAACAGTATGTGTAGACTTGTTAATAGGTAGGGCATAATTCATTGAAATACCAAAACTGCCCGTCTGTCCTTTATATCCAAACCCACGAAAGACAGAGTTTGCGGCATAAAATTCGGATCCATTTAACATAAGAAAATAAGGCCTTGGGAACTGATTTCCATAAAATAATAACTTATTTTTGGGTATATGTTTACGAACCCCATAATTGTCAGCAGTTTCATCCCATGTCGTAAGCACACTATCAGTGGCAAATATTTTTCCGTTAGCTATAACAAAAATCCCATCGCTTATAGATAAGCGTAATTCATTGTTATTAACAACTAGTGTTGCTGAAGGTGCAATATAAATAGAACGGTAACTAATATAAGTTTTATCATTAATTTTTTTAAAAATATTCGGATTAGAAATTAATTGTCTTATTCGTTCCAAATTATAAACACCATTTGCAAGCACAATGACTTTAGACCAATGTTTCCCGATTGCTTTCCATGCGCGATTCATTTCAATGACATTGCCTGCTGGAAGAAAATATAGGCTTTGTACAGGCATTAAACTTACGTCTTGCCCATGAGTTTTTTTTGGTACCTTTTTTTTCAAAGCAGCGACAGTGTATTTTGACCAATCAATTTGTTGGTATTGCTCCAGCCTATTTGTTTTGTTTTTTTTGCTTAAGTTATTGGCTGTACTAGAATTAACCATAACCAGTGATAGTAGTCCTATGCCAATAAATTGAAAAAACATATAAATAAATTGCATTTTAGTTGTTTTTAAAGCTATCTATACTGACTGTTGCAACAGTTCCTAATAACTCAATGTTAAGTTGTGTTTCTGGAGTAATGACAATCTTGGCATAATTAACAGGCGTTGATGAAATACTTTTTAAAGACGTACTGTGTTTAAATTCAATAGATTCACTGCTTAGAATATTATTAACAGAACCTTTCATTTGTTCTCCATTAACAAATTGAATCGTTGCGATTTGGTTAATAGTTAGTTTGTTCACATCTTTATAATCAAATTTTGCTTCAATAAAAAGATCTCCATCTTTTATTGGAAGTAGAGTGAAAAGAGGTTCACCTTCTGTGACAAATTGTTTATATGGCACATGGCTGGAAATTATTTTACAATCGCATGGACTGACTATATTTGCTGCTCCTCCATTAACAAGACGTAATGTTGCTAGTAAATCCCCAGTTTTTAATGTTGCATCTTTCTTAATGTCAGTTATTTTTTCAAAATAACTACCTCTAGGCGACCTGACTACGACAACGGGAGCATTAACACTAGCTGCCACACTATTTAGCATGAATGTACGATTGTATATGCTATAAGCAATAAAACTTAACAGTCCCAGCAGAGCTATAAGTAAAGCGAGTGCCCCTGCTATTTGTCGAAATCGAAAAAAGAACTTGTTTTGCACACCTAAACTTTGTGTTAGTTTTTTGTCTTTTCCTTGAGCAGTAAAAGCATCTTTTTTAACAATTTGAATGACAGTTCCAGTATCTACAATTTCTCCGCTGAGATAAGCATTTATTACATGATGTAATATTGAAATTTGTGAACGGCGTAGATTTATATAGCGATAACCTATAATGCCCTGCACATCATTTCTATGAATTTCTTCTAATTCTATGGGTATACTTGTAGAGATAAGATCAAACCTAAAAGCTAATCGGCCTACTATAGTTTTAGACTCCGATTCGTTCTTTGACAATTTCACCGTTAACCCTGAAACTGACCAATCTATAAGACTGTGGGCTTTAGAGCCTACAATTAATTTAACGGGAAGTTTAAAACGAGCATGCTGTCTCGAATTTTCCGCTTCATGAGTGACCTGAGCAACCATTGTGTATTTCTCCAAATAATAAATTCTGTTACAACTTAATAAAAAAATCAGCTACGTGTTGTATATCCTGTGCATTAAAAGCACCACTAATAAAAGCGACGGAGGTTAGAAAAACAGTTGCGTAGGTCAACATAGATAGTTTAGAGCTAAATTCGATATATAAATTATTCCAATAGCCATCTTTTTTTTTAAACGAGGTTTTCTGGCGGGTCCATTTCTGTTTGTGTAAATGGTTCAATACATACACTTTAACTAAGGAACCATAAATCTGGTTAAAATAAATGAAAAAGGGCCAGGTAATGGAAACTCTTTTTCGAGAGGCTAGTAACATCAGCGTTTGAGTCAGACGAATAAACGCTACCCACCAAAGGTAGACAATAAATAATTCAGGGCCATAGACAAATGCGCCAATAATACCTGCGCTTAGACCAAATAAAGAGGTCCACATTGAAATACGTTGATCGACTAAATTCCACCAAGTGAAAAACCCCATCACTTTAATCGGGACTGTCAATGCCCTGCTATTTGTACGCAGCATATTACCAAACCATCTGCGCATTAGAGTATTAGCGCCAATAAAAAAATTTTTGTGTGGGATTTCTTCAATAGTAACAATATCAACATCAGGGACATACCACATTTCCCAGCCATTTTTCAGTAAATAAAACCAAGATGATTTATCATCACCCGTTAAAAAACGGAACTGACCTAAACGCCAGTGATTAATGTGGTCTAACTCTACCGTATCAATAAAACCAGTTTCACTGACTATGTTCGCGCGAAACATGGACATACGCCCGGTCAGTGTTAATACACGTTTTGATAACCCCATAGATGACATATAAGTGTGTCGTTGTGCAAAACGCATACTGTACCAGCGACGATAAACTTCAGTTGCAAAATCATCACCATCTAATTTACAGCTTTCTTCCGTTGTTAATGCGCCCAATTTTGGGCTTAAAGCAAATAATTGAGCACAAGAAATGGTTGATCCAAGGGGTAAGATAGAATCACCATCTATCACAGAAACAACAGAATTTTCTTTATTAACGTGAGTATTAGAGACGGCACGAAATGCAACAGATAAGGCATCTCGCTTGCCAGAACCTTTTATGCGAACAATTTTAAGGCGAACATGGTCAGGAGGGTTTTGTAAATCAAAAATACTTCTAATTAGTCGTTCTTCGCTAAGTTCTACTATTGAAGTAATAATAGTAGTGGGTACTCCTGTTGAAATTGCGTCTTTAATAGCAGCAAGATAGACTTCTACTGTGACGCTAGTTCCGATTCTAAAGGTGGTTAATACTAGAAAGATATGTTCTGGATTTACTGCATCACCTAAATCATTTGCCCGTTTTCTTAATTTTGGAAATGCAATTTTACGATAAATAAGCGCTCTAAAAAAATGGGTTAATGACCAGCTATAGCGCCAAATTGATAAAAATCCGATTGCCAATATAAATTGTGTAGCTTCTGGGTCAAGATAAACTTCTGGGAGATAAAAAGCCGTTGCGACTAATATCAGTATATAAATAATAAATCCAATCACTTTTTATTCTCACAGGCTTTGGTATAAAGAGTTTTATCCATATTTTTCCCAACTCTAATTGATTTTTGTCCTTTTAAAGTGATGATTGTATTACCACAAATACGGCTCTGAGGCTTTCGCATAATTTTTAATCCACCGTTTTGGTTATTATTAAGATAATTACCATAGACCTCGTTATTAATACCATCTAAGACTGTATCTCCACCTAGGCGGATCCCCGCACCTAAATTAGAAACGACATGGTTATAACGGATAGTGTTGTTATTGCCCCTTATTGAAATCCCTCCAACATTTAGATCTTTTTCATACTTGCAACTATTGTATTCTATGATATTAAAACTACTGCCTTCCTTTACATCAATACATTCGCTACCATGACTTTCAATAATATTGTGGTGTATCCAATTTTGATTTGAGTGATCAATCTCATTTGTTGGGTTTTTTCCTTCTGCAATTTGCTCAGGTGCAGTTCCAATATAGATAGCTTCACCATTATGGTTTTTTGTTCCATCATCAAATTGATAATCTTGAGCACCGCAATAACTGATGTGTGAATAAGCGACTTCATTTTTGAGTGCTTGGTATTTAATTCTAATACATTCATCGCGGGCATTTTTTATATCCATATACAGTAATTTAATACCTGTAATTCCTTGGTTCTTAAGACCCTTGACGTAGATTAGCTTTTTTCTAAAAGCAGTGACTTCGTTAGAGGAGGAAAACAAGCCGTCAATGCTGAAATTGCTTAGCTCAATATAACTGTGTCGAATATCAAAAATGGATGTTTTTCCACCACCTTTTACAATCGCTCCAGGCATGCCGGCTATCCTAATAGGCTTGTTTGGTAATCCAGCCCGTATTGTTGATACATCTTGCAGGTATTCACCTTGCATCAATAAAATCGTATCTCCGGGTTGCGCAATATCTAATGCCTGTTGAATAGATGCAAAGGGCGTTGATAATGTATTTTTTGATTTATCATTACCCTTGGGGTGAACAAATAAAGTTCTTTCTTGAGTAAGGCGAGATAACGATAATAAGTTGTCTGCTAAACTTAACGGTGAATAGGGTAACAATAATAATGTTAATACTAAATTGAGAGCTAATCTGTAATCCATAAAAATTTTTCTTACCATTAAAAAGGGAGCTTCCTCCCTTTAAGATTGGTTACAACAAGGATATGTTTTTGTCATCTACCTAAGCATGATTGAATAAATAAATCTTTTACAAGACCTTTTCTACCCCGCACAGCTTGCTGGCTACCTTTAAGTACAAATGTGTTGTTACATATTTTTCCTTGTGGTTCTGCCATAATTTTCAACGCCCCGAACTTGTTGTCACTTAATTGATTTCCATAAATATCATTATTAATCCCATCAGAGGGCGAATCTCCGCCAAGTTTAATACCAGCACCAAGGTTTTTATGGATTATGTTATGACGAATAATATTTTCATTACCCCTAATTGCAATGCCTGCAACCTTTCGGTCTTTTCCCTGACTACATTGGTTATATTCAATAATATTAAAACTACTGCCTTCCTTTACATCAATACACTCACTACCAAAAGGTTCGATAATATTATTATGAATCCAGTTGTTATTAGACTGATCAGTTTCTGATGTTGGGTTTTTATTAAGCTGTTCTGGAGCTGTACCTATATAAATAGCCTCACCATTATGGCCTCCACCATTGAACCGAAAGTCTTCTATACCACAATGACTAATACGTGAATTAGCAATTTCTATATTTTGTGCAAAATATTTAAGTCTTATGCACTCATCCCTAGCATTAAGTATTGTCATGTTTAATAATTTGACATTTTGTATACCATTGCTATTTAAACCCTTTATATAGACTAGTTTTTTTCTGTAATTCTTGAAGCTCGAACTTCTGCCAACTAATCCATCAATTGTAAAATTTTTTAGCTCAATATAACTATGTTGAATGTTAGCAATATAAGTTTTCCCTGTTCCTTTTACAACTGCCCCGGGTGAGCCAGTAATAAGTATTGGTTGACTCGAAGTTCCTGCACGGACAGTTGTTATATCCTGAAAGTATTCCCCACTCAGCAACTTAATAGAATCACCTGGTTGCGCTAATTCTAAGGCATGATTAATTGTTTGTAGGGGGGCCTGAGTATTATTCCCCGTATCTAAATCATCCCCATCTGGACTGACGAAAAAATTTGTTTTTGCATATGCTTGTGTGGAAAAACTGTTTATGACTATTATGCATAAGATAAATATTAGAAAAAAAGAATTATAATTTTTGATTGCTTGGATACTTTTCATGTATGAATGACGGTGAATTTTAATAAATGATTTTTAAGTGTAGTTGTCTTTTTAATATATTATTGAGGCTGAGACCTCAAAACAAATTTAGTACAAACAAATACAATTTTCATTTAAAAGAATATCATCATTTAAAAAAAACCCTAAACAAATATCTTTTTTCTTTTTGCAGTTATGGTAAAGAACTTTGAGTAGGAATGATATTGAAGCAAGATTAAAATTATTTTTAATCAGAACTGCTCTCTGACTCATTCTATTCAAAAGTAAGACACGATTAAAGAAAAGAAATGATAAAGAGACTAAAAATATTTATCATTATTGTCTTTAACCGGTGTCAAACTTAAACTACTCAAGTAGTGACTACCAACAAATCCCTTGGTAAAGAGGTTTATCTTCCAAGTTTTTAATTCTTACCAAGTCGATAATATGCGTACCATCCTTTATTACTGACCTAATATTCTGGAATTCTTCCGCATTATTACCAATAATAATCACATCGGCGTGATTAATCACATGTTCTAAATTATCATCCAATAAATCAGAAACATGAGGGATATGTTGCATAATATATTCTTTGTTGGCACCCACTAACTTGGCAATACTCACACATTTATCATAAATCTTTATGTCATAGCCTTTACCAATCATTTTCTCGACAAGTTCAACAAGCGGGCTTTCTCGTAAGTCATCAGTATTTGCTTTAAAGCTGATGCCTAGCATCGCTATTTTTTTCTTTTGAGTTTGTTTCAATAGGCTGAAAGCTCGATCAATCTGTTCATTATTACTGGGAATCAGAGATGAAAGTAATGGGGTATGAATATCAAGATCTCTTGCTTTATAAGTGATCGCCCGAACATCTTTTGGTAAACAGGAACCACCAAAGGCAAAGCCAGGTCTAAGATAATATGAGGATAAATTGAGCTTTTGATCCTGACAAAAAATATCCATGACCTTCTGACCATCGATATCTAGTTTTTTTGCAATATTACCAATCTCATTACCAAAACTGACTTTTACCGCGTGCCACGCGTTATCAGCGTATTTAACCATTTCCGCTATTGCTACATCAGTACGTATTAATGGCGCTTCCAAATTACTGTACAAAGAAGCAATTATTTCACCACTTTCGGTATCTGTTTCACCTATAACAGTTTTAGGTGGATGATAAAAGTCAAAAATCGCAGTACTCTCACGCAAAAATTCAGGATTTGAAACATATCCAAAACCTTCACCCATTTTTTTTCCAGAAGATTGTTCAAGAGCCGGAATAGCTAATTCTTGTGCTGTACCTGGTAAAACAGTACTGCGCATGACAATAGTGTGCCTTCCTTGCTTGTTTTTGATTGCAGCACCAATCTCTTCACAAACTAATTTAATATAATCTAAGTTTAAACTACCATTAATTCGGCTAGGTGTTCCTACACAAATTATTGAAATGTCTGATTTTTCTATTGCTACCTGTACATTTTGAACAGCCTTCAAGTTGCCTGATGAGACGCTTGCTGCAATGAGTTCTTCAAGTCCTTCTTCTATAATTGGTGATTTTCCCTGGTTAATTAAATCAACCTTGACTTGTTGAGGGTCTACTCCAATAATCTGATGCCCATCTTTTGCAAAACAGGCTGAACAGACAGCTCCAACATAGCCCATACCAAATACACTAATTCTCAATTTATGCTCCTAATGATTGTTATATAATTATTTCTGAAGATCTCACTACTCTGAAGTTTTGTGGATTAGTTCACAAAAATTTTGAGGGTTAGTTCACAAAAATTATAATTTCGACTACCTGTCGCTAAGCTGAATATAAAAAAGAGAATTAAAACAATTACTAGAGTATTGCAATTTAAGTTGGGTAAAAATTAAGTGGCAGTTTTGTCACTTTTTAGCTTTCCATTTTTGTTTTCGAGCTTCTTTTTTTGCAGTTTTTTGTTCTTTTTTTAAGTTTAGCTCAATCAGTTCTTTTTCTATCATTTCTGGTGTTTCAAGAGTGATTTTTCCAATTGCTCCTGAACGGAGTTCGCCGATAATTATTTTACTAGCCTTTTCAATATCTACTTGCTTACCAGAACGTAAGCAACCTCGTTTCCTACCAATAGATTCAATTAAGTCAGATTCATTATCTGGGAGAGATTCCAGTTGAAAACGTTTTTTAAGTTCTTCAGGATAAGTTTTTAATAAATATTCAGCAGTAAAAAAAGCGACATCGTTGTAAACCATGGCAGTATCTTTTATCGCACCTGTTGCTGCCAAGCGGTAACCACTGTTTTGGTTTTCAATATTAGGCCATAAAACGCCGGGTGTATCAAATAGAACAATATTATCTTTAAGCTTAATCCGTTGTTGGCGTTTAGTAACAGCTGGTTCATTTCCCGTTTTAGCAATGATACGATTTGCAAGTATATTAATAATGGTCGACTTCCCTACATTGGGGATACCCATAATCATTGTTTTGATAATTTTGTCATTACTACCCTTTAATGGAATCATGCTTTGGCACAGCTGGGTGATTAATTTAATTTTTTCTGGTTGCTGAGTCGTAACAGCCAGCGTTTTAACCCCTTGTTCTTGTTCCAGATAAGCTTGCCATTGAAGCGTAATATCAGGGTCTGCCAAGTCAGATTTGCTAAGTACTCTAATGCATGGATTTTCACCTCTTAGCGTTGATAACAATGGGTTTTGACTGCTAAAAGGTATACGTGCATCAAGTACCTCTATGATTAAATCAATTTTTGGAAGAACTTCTTTAATTTCTTTGTTGGCCTTGTGCATATGGCCGGGATACCACTGAATATGCATGATTAAATAATAGTCGATCAAAAATGATTATTTTACCTTATATAGCTTTCAGAGCTGAAACTGTATAATGCTTCTAACCAAAGAAAGTTGTGTTTAACACTGGAGTATATGGAGACTTTACTTAAAGTGCCGCAAGGACAATTTATACTACAGCGATTACCGCAAAGAAAAAATGAAATGCTCAGAGCTTGGGATGCTGCTGATGAATATTTATTAAACTATCTTGCTGAGAATAAAGTAAAAAAAGATAAGGAGAAGATTCTAGTGTTAAATGATAGTTTTGGAGCATTAGCCGTGGCTTTAAATTATTTTAAACCTGTTGCAATTTCAGACTCTTGGCTTTCCCAACGATCAACTCAGCTTATTTTTTCTGCTAATAAATTGCCTTTAAAAAGTGTTTCTTAAAAAAACTCACTGGACTGGCCAACTCATTCGATCGATGTGGTTTTAATTAAAGTGCCTAAAACATTGGCGCTGTTAGAAGATCAGCTCTTTCGTCTTCAAGCGCTATTAACGCCTGAGACAACTGGTATGGTAAAAGCTATGTCTGGAAATTGATGGAACGTATCTAGGGCCTACAATACCTTCCTTGGCAAAGAAAAAAGCACGTTTAGTTTTTACCATTATTATCGAGTGAATGAAAGCAGTTTGTAAACCCTTATCCAGTTTATTGTCAATTAGGGAGTACTGATTATCGAATAGTAAATCATGCTAATGTTTTTTTAAGAGACAGTTTGGATATAGGAACTTGATTTTTATTGCAACATTTACCCAATTATTGTTTTTATAACAAAAACATCAGCAAGAAAAACCAGTTATTTTGATACCATTTCAAATATTCGCGATTGAGTTGAGATTAAGAACGAATTGCTGACAAAATAACGAATTTAGGATTTCTTGCGATTACCCTGACATCTTGAAACACTCGTTCCAGTTTTTTATGATATTTTAAATGTTGATTACCAATAAGTCGAAACTCACCCCCACTAACTAAATGTTGGTGTGCTTGCTTTATCATGCGCCAAGCGACATCATCACTTAGGGTTTGTTGAGCATGGAATGGGGGGTTGCAAAGTATTTGATTTGCTTTGATTTCACAGTTTGATAAGGCATCATTGACTAAAAATGTTGCACCTTGTCCTAGTTGATTGGCATTCCAGCCTGCTTTAGCAGATTCTACAGCCATGTAGGATTCATCAATAAAAAACAATTTAGATTGAGGGTTTATTTGTTTGGCTCTAAATCCCAAAATTCCATTGCCACAGCCTAGGTCAACAATCACCTTAGCCTGTACGGTAGGCATATTTGATAACATTAACCGCGCACCAATATCTAACTTCTTATTGGCGAACACATTTGCATAATTAACTGTTTTCAACCCATATTCTGAAACATCCCAAGACCAGGTTTTAATGTGAGAAGAGGAGGGGGGAGATACGGTTGCTATGAGTAAGCGTGCTTTTTTTTGTGCAAGGCTGACCTGTGTTGGACCAATCATTCGTTCAAAGAGGATTGTTTGAGATCGAGACATATGTTTGACCATACCTGTTGCGATAATTTGACACCCAACAGATAAACATTTTGATAAGCGAATTAAAGTATCTTCTAAAAAAGTATTTGATTTTGGCAGTCTCATTAACACCAAATCAAAATTAGTAGCTTGTTCATTTAAGGATGTTTGATAAGTTGTTTGACAACAGTCATTAAGCTTTAAGTTTTCTTCACAAGCACGTCTGGCCAAATATGAGTCACTTCTATGAACGGGTGCATGATTTGATAGTGCAACTGTTAAAGCACCAAAAGCATCATTGACAATTAGTATGCGTGGTTGTTTTTCTAATAATCCGGATTGAGCAATGTATTCCAATAATAATATATCCGCAGAATCCCATGCTCGTAAGTTTTTATCTCTATTGTCAGGATATCGTTTAAGAGAAAATGTACCCAAATTAGTTTGTAATTGCTCATGCATTTTTCTACTTTATGTATTTAATATTTTTATTTTTTAACTTACGTATTTCGAGTTTCAAGACAATAATTTTATGTACAAAAGACAGTTTGATAGTGAGGTTACATACTTATGACACCATCTCTCGAATCAATATACAACCTTCAATCATTCGCAGTCAACGCATCAAAAAAAGATGCACTTAAGACATAGTGTCCTCGACTATTGATGAACATCAGTCCTCTAGCCACTAAATTATTATTAATTTCCATTTCAATCCCACGTTTTAGACATAATTTACAAGTCTGCAATATATCAGATAGCGCTCTTCCGATGTTGCTATCGCTAAATCTTCGGCTTTAACGCCAGCACGGTGATCAGTTAATACATCGAATAAATAGCCTTGCTCGGTAATAATCCGCCCGATAATAATGAGTAGAGCCTGTATCTTAATCGTCACCTCATTTGCATCGTCACCGCCTAATTCTCTGATATAGAAAAAACAGCTGTTTTTATGTACTAATTCAAAGTTTATTCGTTGATACAAGGTACTTTATTCATCAAAATTGGTGAAAATTTCATTGTAAAGACCATTGTCTTCAAGCTTATTAGTTTTTAGAATATAAGCGTGTTTATTGAAGTGGCAGCGATGGTCAATATGTTATAGACTAGCCAGTACCCACCTTTTCATCAACAAAATATTGTCGGTAATCAAGTTGCATTAACCATGTTTAAGCAATCGAAAAGGGTATTGCGTAAAAATAGGGAATTAAGGGTTATTGGAAACCATCATCTTAATTATCAAGTCGATTTAAAGAGAATATTTGGACAATGTGAAGTTATTGCTTCTAATAAAAAACTTGTTATCTGGAAGGTTAAAAAATGACAATTGAAAAAATAAGACAAGTAGTTTTAGATACAGAAACAACGGGTTTAAATCCTAAAGAAGGGCACAGAATTATTGAGATAGGCTGTGTTGAATTAATTAATCGTCGATTAACGAACAATTCTTTTCATGTCTATATTAATCCAAATAGGTTAATTGATGACGGAGCGATTGAAGTACATGGGATTACTAATGAGTTTTTGGAAGATAAACCTCAATTTGAAGATATTGTTAATGATTATTTAGAATTTACCAAAGGTGCAGAATTAATTATTCATAATGCGCCGTTTGATGTTGGTTTTTTAAATCATGAACTTTCAATGCTTAAAAATAAAAAAGGAAAGCTTGAAGATTACAGCACTGTTTTTGATACCCTTCCTTTTGCCAGAAAAAAACATCCAGGAGCAAGAGCCAGTTTAGATGCATTATGTAAACGCTATGGGATAGATAATAGTCATAGAGAATTGCATGGTGCATTATTAGATGCCGAGATTTTAGCGGAAGTCTATTTGGCTATGACAGGTGGACAGTTTTCTTTACTTGACGTGGATGACAATGAGGAAGAGAAAAAACAGAAAATTGTTCGTTTGTCCTCTGATAGGCCAAAACTAAAAGTTATTTCTTGTACGGAAAAGGAGAAAGAAGCACATCAACAACGTCTGACAGCAATTGAAAAAGTTAGTGATGGGTGTATTTGGAATCAATAAATCTAAATGAAATGTCGAAAAATACTGTCTTAAATATAAAAAGTCATATTTTCACTGTTTTACTATAAAGTCTACCAATATGGATATTCTTCTTACTTATATTTTTAAGGCACTAATTTTACCGCCTGCGAGTCTAATTATCTTAGCCATAGGCGGTTTGTTAATCAGTAAAAAAAGAGAAAAGCTAGGAAACATTATTATTACTATTTCTATCGCGGTGTTATGCATTTTAAGCGTGCCGCTAGTAGCAACATTCCTCGCTTCAAGCCAAGAGAGTCATAAGGCATTTCAAATAAAGCAGTTAGAACAAAATCATGTCCAGGCAATCATTGTTTTAGGTGGAGGAATACGTCCTTCAGCACCTGAATATGGTAACAAAGCGGTGATTCGTAACAAGGTTTTTGATCGTCTGCGCTATGCAGTCAGGTTATCAAAAAAAACAGAGTTACCCATTTTAGTTAGTGGCGGCAAAGTCTTAAATAAAGCAAGTCCAACAGAAGCAATACTTATTCAAGATACTCTAGTAAATGACTTTCATCTCAAAGCAAAATGGCTTGAAGATAAAAGCCGCAATACAGCTGAAAATGCTCAGTATAGCTACAATCTTTTAAAAAAAGAAAAAATCAGCCGGGTTATTTTAGTTACTCATGCGCTGCATATGGCCCGTGCTGTTGAACAGTTCCAAAAAGTTGGGTTTATAGTTACCCCAGCGCCAACTACCTTTCATTCTTACCCTACCCAAATAACAGTTCTTGATTTTATACCTTCTGCTCCTGCACTTAGGCTAAGTTCTAACGCTTTACGTGAACTTTTTGGTAGATGGTGGTATCGACTGAGGTATTAAGTTGATACTTCGAGATGCCCTGAAGTTTAAAGAGATAAATGTGCTAACCCTGCTATTTAAAAAACTTTAGTTTAACGATTAAGCTGTTAGATCAACTTATAATAAGGAGAGGGAGATTAGGAATATAATGCTAAAAATTAATCAGGTTTTTCAATAAATTCTAAAGCATTTCCATCTATATCTCGACAAAAAATTGCTCTACGTCCTGAAGCACTTAAAGTATATTTTACTTTTCCCTGTTCAAGGTCATCTTTTATTGGATCAAGGTTTGTTACATAAAAAGCAACATGGCGATCTCTACCGCCATGAGCAGGTCTGCCTGTTGTTGGGTCTGGATTGTCAAGTTCTAATAAATGCAATTGTTGCTCGCCTAAATCCAGCCACGCACCGCCATAGGGTAGGTTAGGGCGCTCAAGCTCTTGTAACCCTAATACGCCACAATAAAATTTTAAAGAAGTTTGGGTGTTTTTTACAAGCAAGCTGGAATGGTGAAGACATAAAATATTTTTTGTCATAATTTCTGTTTTTAAATACCAAAAGATTTTTAAGCGCGAGACATAAATTTACCGGTAGAACTATTAATTTTAATAATTTCACCTGTTTCAATATATTCTGGTACTTGAACTTCAAGACCTGTTGTTAGTGTTGCTGGTTTCGTTCTGTTTGTTGCACTGGCTCCTTTCATAGCAGGTGGTGTTTCTACAATTTCCAGGCTGACAGTGGTAGGGAGTTCAATACCAAGTGGCGCGTCATCTAATAATAATATAATAATGCCTTCCAGAGATTCTGTTAGATATTCTGTTTGACCTTCTAAATCTTCTTTGTTCAGCGTATATTGTTCAAAGCTTTCAAGATTCATAAAAGTGTAATTTTCCCCATCTTGATAGGAATATTGCACCATCACTTTTGAACAATCAGCTTCTTTAAGGAAATCATCTCCTTTATAGCTTTCGTCAAGTTTTTGCTTGGTTTTCATGTGAGCAAAACGAATTTTGTATAAAGTGGATGCTCCACGAGAGGTAGGGTTTCTCACTTCTATTTTTTTTACGGCATAAGGTTCGCCGTTAATTTCTATTGCGGAACCTTGTTTTAAATCACTGGCTTTTGGCAAAATTTTGTCCTCTTTTTGTATGCTTGTGTAAGTTGATGAATTATACTTGTGTCTTATCTAAACTATGTTAATTAAGGTGCATATTTATGTTTTGTTGCAACTGTGGTAATCAATTGTTAGCAAATGCAAACTTTTGTTCAGAATGTGGCAATAAAGTATTTCTAAAAGTTGTAGATTACAATAGTTTGCAAAAAATTAATAATCTGATTTGTTATGAAGGGAAACCTTTTAGTGGAACAGGGATCGCTTATTATCCCCAGGGAAATAAAAAAAATGAAGAAACGTTTTTTAATGGCTTAGGAAGTGGGGTTTGGCGGTTCTGGTACGAAAATGGACAAAAAGCACAGGAAATAGGCTACCTGGAAGACAAATTTGATGGCGTAGAATGTGAGTGGTTTGAAAATGGAAATAAGAAAAATGAAGTGAACTGGTCTAAGGGTGTGTTAGATGGTCTATGGACTTCCTGGTTTGAAAATGGACAAAAAGAAGGAGAAGTCGATTATTCTAATGGAAAAAAGCAAGGCTGTGAGGTATTGTGGTTTGAAAATGGTCAAATGTATTCCAAAGGGAATTGGGAAAAAGGAGTTCAAGTAGGAAGCTGGACTATTTGGCAGCCAGATGGACAAGTAAAGTGGAAGGGGCAATACTAGACGTGCGATTAAAAGTGAAGTAAATAAAATAGTGTAGGTTGGGCTGCGGTCTTTTTGGCAACCCAACGTCACTTTTACTAAAGGTGTTGGGTTAACGATAGAGCTGTTAGCCCAACCTACATTATTTTTTACTTCAAAACATTTTTAATTACGCCCATTAGAAAATAGATGCCAGTAAAGCTGTATCAAGAATCTAAAAAATCGTTAAAGCAGTGATTATTAAAGGATAACTAAACAATGTTTTGTCATAATTGTGGTACTAAATTGCCTGAAAGTGGGAAGGTGAATTTTTGTTCTAAATGCGGTACTGAAGTCGTTAGTAAAGTAGTTAACAGATTAGTAGAACGGACAGGCATGTTTTATGAACCAAGCCAGGATCAGCCCTTTACGGGAAAGTTTTTATCACGTGATAGTAATGGACAAATTAAGAAAGAAGAAAGTTATAAAGACGGTTTATTAGATGGACTTTTTAGTGCTTGGCATTCAAATGGCTGTAAAGAAAGTGAAGGGACTTATATAATGGGAAAACAAGAAGGATTATGGACCTGGTGGAGTAACAAAGGTCAACAAATTGTAGAAAAATACTATAAAAATGGAGTTAAACACGGGCTTTGGGTAGATTGGCACGAAAATGGTCAGAAGAGAGTTGAAGGTAAATTTATCAATGGAAAAAGAGAAGGACTAGTGACTATCTGGGATAAAGACGGAAAGAAAATGAGTGAAACGATGTATAAGAATGATGAGAGAGTATAATAACGAATCGTTTTAACCGAGGTATGATAATTGTTTGTTTTCCAACTAAAACACTATTTGTTATGTATAAAGCAGAAAAAATAAAAAGAAAAAATGCTGGCGTAGGTTATTTGATAAATAGCGTACAAACTTTATTTGTAGGTATGCTCAAAGTATGGACAATACCCATTGTTTTGATGTTGAGTATAGCATCAGGGTTCACTACATATTATGGTTTAAAGCATTTCATCACACCCTGGATTGCTTTAGTCATCACGGTTGCTATTCAATCAATTATTGTTATTTGTTCTTTAGAAATAGCAGGCATCCATTGGAAAGCAAATCGCTTACGTTATTTTTCTGTTGTTTTGTCGTTATTAATTGCTTTAATGGCTTCTATTTCATTTTCATATTTTAAGTTTTATGATATATCACAACACGATACGGTTCATATTAATCGTCTTAATCAAGTTAGAGAGGATATAAAACTCTATTTAGGTGACATATTAAAAATTAAAGGAGATGTTTTAAAACAGCAACATGTTGAGTTAAAGCAAGCGGCTGAGGAAGTTTCTCAAGCCTATTTTGGAACCCATCCTTCCGCTGTTGAGAAATATAAAAACCAGGTAGGAAAAGGACCTTTTTGGAAACATTACAACGAAATTCATCTGGAAAAGAAACAATCTTTGGAAACCCTAGAACAAGAATTTTTGGAGTTAGACAAAAAAGTTCAAGGGTTGCAAGCGGGCTTGGGGGCTCTTGATGTAACAAATGATCTTGAAAAATCTTATTATAAAGTACTAGATGATTATAGCGAAGTACAAATACAAATAGGACGGTTATCTAACTCTATTGGGCTTGGGTTGCCCGAAGCACCGCTATTAATGACCTATAAACAATTTGTTGAAGAAGTAAAGCCTGATGTATCAATGTGGAATGGTTTTTCACTATTTGCTTTTATTTGTGCAGCCATGGTCGATTTTTTTACTGTTTTATTATCTTATCGACTTGAATTTACAGCACCAGGTCCCTTAACCGGTGAGGAGGAGGATTTGGTATTTGAATGTTTAAGACAATTTACCGAGTTTAATATAAATGAAAATGATGAATTGCAAATGGTGATTGAAAAAACAGAAATCGAAAAGGCTAGGCGTTATTCAGATTGGTCTAGAATGTTTGCTGTTGGTTTACTACTGAACCGTGGTTTTTTAAGAAAAATAGATCATAGAACAGTTGAATTCTCTCCTAACTTATATCCGCTTATTGCTGAAAAAATGGGTGATAAAATTAGGCAATTACGGGCTGCAGGGTCACGTACAAAGTGGGTTGAGTCTAATGAATAGTGTAGCGACAGAAATAGATAACTGGTTGGTTTCTGCTGATGTGGATACAGCCAGCACAGATTTGTCTGACGATGTGTGGGAAGCTGGTTTTGAAGTTGACCGTCAAGTTGTTTACAGTAAGTTTGGTGCTTATAAAAAAGTCTTTTTGCGTCCACAAAATTTTGTAAAACGATTTTTTCATACCGTATATCCACTTTCTATTGAAGAATGGAATTGTACGGATAGTGTTGACCTCTATGATGGTTTTTGTACTATTGATATAACCTTAGATGTAAGGTTTCAAGCAACCTATAATTATGCCCTAAGTAATATAGAGCTTTTGGCAGAATTGAACGAACATATAAAACATGCCTATTATGGAACGGTGACAGACATAGTCAACAGAGAACTTCTTAATTTGTCAGACGGTGATTGGGTACAAGAAGGATTAGAACCCATTGAGAAAAGAATTTGTTCTAAAATTAATGAAATGTTGATATTGCAAAATATTCAATCTCAAGTGACTTGCAGGCTTAAACCAAGTTTTGAAGAGTTTCCTGATGTGCAATTTGCAAAAGAAAAAGTTTATCTTAGTGTACTTAAGAAAAGCTTTGAATTTAGTGAACAACAAAGAGAAGAATTATTTCGTCAGCAACAAGAAGAAAAAAACCAAAATATTGATCATAAACGATTACAGTTAGAACAAATAAATAAAATAGCTGAATTAGATCGAGAACGAACGGCTGTCGATGCAGAGAATCTAAAATCATTGTTAATAGAAAAAGAACAGCATCAACGTGAACAATTTGAAATAAGGAAAAGACTTCATTCAGAAAAAATTAGGCATAACAATAGTTTAAAAGAAATGACCTTGTCGGCAGAACTTGAAGAGAAAGAAGTTTATCAGGCAAAGTTAAGAGAAAAAGAAGAGCAAGAAAAAATTGAGCTAATTGCCCATGAAACAAAATTAAAGGAAAAAGAGCTAGAGGCTAAGATTGCTGAATTTGAAAAGGAACAGGCGAGTTGGAGAGAGACAAAGAGTAAAATTCATGTTGAAGAACTAGAGCAAAAACAGCAGCAAAAACAAATAGAATTTGATACCGATGTTAATGCTAAAAAACGCTATGAATTGAGACGTTTAGCTATGCAAAAGGAAAGTTTTTCAGTTAGAAAAAAAGCTGATATTTATCTAAAAAGAGAAATTGAGTTGCTTGAATTAGATAGGCAGCGTCTGGCTTTACAACAAACGATAAAGAAGTATAAAGATGAGAGTAATCAAGAAAATAGTGAGGAAACTGAATATTTAGGTGATTTATAACTTGTTATATGCCTTCTGCTAAGGTAGGAAGCGAAAAAGAAACTCATTGTGGAAGAGCTAAAGTTGATTGCTGTGTAGCTAATTCGATTAGAAAAAAGTAAATTCGATGCGGTGAGTATAGTTCTTTGAAAAATCAGGGCTTGACGTGGAAAAGTAAGATGACACTTTATTTAAAGTACACCGTGGAAATCAGGAAAAAACAAAGCGGGGTTCGATTTGTGCCGAGCTTGGAGTGGAGAAAAGAAGCTCGACCGTGTGCTAAGGGATTTTGAAAGAGCAAAAGCGGAATTCTGATGATTGCAAAGTTGAATGCCCAGAAAGAAAGCCTTGATGACTTCCACATGATTTAAAAAACGAAAAGCAGAGCAAAGAAAACAATAGTCTGAAAACGCATGGTTATTTTTTCTTGATATACTTAAATGTTTATGTAAATTTTAAAAATACTTAAATCCTGAGGGGGATGAAGATTATGAGAATTTTTTTAATTAGTGTGGTTCTATTTGCATCATTGGCAATGACTGGGTGTGCTGATGAATTTTGGTGTGGCGAAAACGGTTGCGGTGCTGACAAGGATGCTAATATGAATCGAAAAACCTGAGCTTCTTAATCTGTAAATGTTAGCAAGAAAGTAATTTACATTCTCGATATCCATCAAGAGCTTTATAACTTGGCAATCAACTTGCCTTTATTTTTCTATTGCAAAGGTTATCTTGCTGAAAATAATGGAGCGTCTTGCATAGACCTGACGTTAAACACAGCAAGTTATTTTAATGGTTATGTGTATTAAAAGTTTAGACCAAGCCTATAATAGGATCACTGGGTGTTAGACTAACCCCAGAACCTTAAACTAAATCTTTAAGTTTATACAAAATATCCTGTGCTTGTCTTGGACTCAAATTATCCACATCAAGATCATCCAGTAAACAAATGACTGGGTGTGATTCTTTACTAGAAAACAAATCTAATTGATTGATCCCGGACTCGTGTTGCTGTTTTGTATAAGCATTATCCTCCAATTCCTGTAATTTGTTTTTAGCGTTCTCAATAACTGATTTAGGAACACCAGCTAACGAAGCAACTTGTAAGCCATAGCTTTGACTAGCTGCTCCATCTTTAACCGCATGTAAAAAAACTATTTTTTCACCATGTTCCTTGGCGTCTAAATGTACATTATGTATGTTTTTATGTTCTTCTGCTAATGAGGTTAATTCAAAATAATGGGTGGCAAATAAAGTATAGGCTTTTGTCTTTTTGGCCAGGTGTACCGCACAAGCCCAGGCTAAAGATAGGCCATCAAACGTACTGGTGCCTCGACCAATTTCATCCATTAATATCAGGCTATTCTCCGTTGCATTATGCAAAATATTGGCAGTTTCAGACATTTCTACCATAAAGGTAGAACGCCCACTGGCTAAATCATCGGATGCACCAATACGGGTAAATATTTTATCAATAGGTCCGCAATCAACTGATTCTGCAGGCACAAAACAACCCATATGAATCATTAAAACAATCAGTGCAGTTTGGCGCATATAGGTTGACTTACCCCCCATATTAGGGCCAGTAATTACAAGCATTTTTCGTTGCTGATTAAACAATGTATCATTAGCAACAAATGGAATTTCTGAAACTTGCTCTACCACTAAATGCCGACCCCTCTCAATATTAATCCCAGGTTTTTCACTTAATTCCGGTTGACATAAATTAAGTGTTTCCGAGCGTTCAGCAAAGTTAACTAAAACATCTAACTCTGCTAATGCTGTAGCACAAGTTTGCAATGTAGATAATGACTCAGTGATTTGATTTAGCAAATCTTCATACAACGTTTTTTCAAAAGATAATGATTTTTCCTTTGCACTAAGAACTTTATCTTCAAATGATTTAAGCTCGGCGGTAATGTATCGTTCAACACTTTTTAACGTTTGTTTGCGAGTGTAATGGCTGGGAACTTTGTCTGTATGTAGACGTGAAACTTCAATGTAATAACCGTGAACTCGATTATAATTTACTTTAAGGTTATTGATGCCGGTGGATTCTTTTTCTCGGTTTTCCATATCAATCAAAAATTGATCGGCATTTTGGCTTAAGTTGCGTAAATCGTCCAGTTCTTCATTGTAACCTGGTGCTATAACACCACCGTCTCTAATTAAAACCGGAGGGTTCTCAATAATAGCTAGCTGTAATAAGGCCAATAAATCGGGTTGTTCCGCGAGTTGTTTTATAAGCGCTTCAATATTTGGGTTTTCTGTATTTTCTAGTTGATTATGTAGTTGAGGTAATACAGCTAAGGTGTTACGCAACACAATTAAATCACGAGGACGAGCTGATTTTAAAGCAATACGAGAACTGATTCGTTCAATATCCCCAACTTGACGTAACAGGTTTTGAATATCTTCATGGAGATGGTTTTGTAAAAAACTATTGATACAGGCATAACGTCCTTTTAATATAATTTGAGATCGCAAGGGACGATTTAACCACCGACGCAAACAACGACTACCCATCGCAGTTGCTGTTTTATCCAAAACACCAAATAAAGTAAACTTTAGTTGTCCAGATGGATGAGAATCCAACTCAAGGTTTCTACGGCTGGATGCATCTAAAGCAATACTATCATCACTACGTTCAATTGATATGCCTTGAATATGCGGCAGGGCACTTTGTTGAGTATCTTTTACATATTGCAATAAACAGCCAGCAGCACAAATTGCTATGGTTAAATTCTCACAGCCAAAACCGCTTAAATCATGGATAGTAAATTGTTTTAAAATAAGTTGAGTCGAACTTTCCAACTCAAAATGCCATGGCGGCCTTTTGCATAAGCCTTTAAGTTCTTTTAATTGAACTGGCAGGGTGAAATCTTCGCTAAATAATAATTCAGCAGGGTCTAATCGTTCAATCTCACTTAATAGCTGCTCTTCTGATTTGATCTCTTGCAAGACAAATTTGCCGCTAGTTAGATCAAGACAAGCAATTCCATAAGTCTGTGCTGATACTGCAATCGAGACTAAAAAATTATCTTTTCTATCTTCTAGTAAAGCTTCATCCGTGACTGTTCCTGGTGTAACTGTACGGACGACCTTTCGTTCTACTGGACCTTTGCTAGTTGCTGGGTCGCCAATTTGCTCACAAAAAACAACAGATTCGCCTTGTTTAATTAATCGTGCGACATAGCCTTCAGCTGCATGATAAGGTATACCTGCCATTGGGATAGGGTGTCCATCAGATTTTCCACGACTGGTTAAAGTAATATCCAAAAGCTCAGAAGCTTTTTTAGCATCATCAAAGAATAATTCGTAAAAGTCCCCCATTCGATAAAAGACTAGCGTATCAGGATGCTGTGATTTGATGCGTAAATATTGCTGCATCATAGGTGTGTGTTGGTTAGCGTTTTTTTGTTTATCAGCCATGTTATTATTCTAACAAATTAGCAAGTGATCAGGTGGGTAATGCATGTTTACTCAAGTGTTAAAGCTATTCAAATCTATAAATTAGAAATGGACAAAGAAATCATTCAACTAGCCAAACAATTAGGCTGGGTATTAAAAGACAAAGGTTTAAAAATAGCTACAGCAGAATCTTGTACAGGCGGTGGAATAGCACAAGCAATAACCGAAGTCAGTGGAAGTTCTGCCTGGTTTGATAGAGCCTTTATCACCTATAGTAATCAGGCAAAAATACAAATGCTGCAAGTTAAACAAGAATCCTTAGATAATTTTGGCGCAGTAAGTAAGCAAGTTGCTATAGAAATGGTTGAAGGTGCAATAATTTATAGTGAAGCTGATATAGCAGTTTCAGTAACAGGTATTGCAGGGCCAACAGGTGGGACAGAAAAAAAACCAGTAGGAACTGTTTATATTGCTAAGAAAGAAAAGGGGATGCCTGCTAGTTGTAAAAAGCATATTTTTTTAGGTGGGCGTAGACAGATTAGGCTACAAACTGTAAAGATGGCATTAAAGTATTGTTTAATAACTTCCTACATTGTTGATTAGTTAAGTTATTATGGAAATAAGAAAATGGGTGCAATTATAAAGTGAAGTATAGCTGAAGTATTTATCTTTTTCCTTTAAGAAGTAGCTAACCAGCTCTCGCGTAGGTTGGGCTAACGGCTTTATCGTTAACCCAATATTTTGGTAACCCTTTGTTGGGTTGTCAAAGAGACGACAGCCCAACCTACAAAATATCTACGTTACTTTACTTTTAATCACACCCTAAGAAAACAATATTCTCAAGTTTTTTAAATTACTATGATGGGCGTTTTTTAAAGTAAAGGCTCAACAAACAGAAAGGCGGTTATCATAACTGAATTAGTAATTTCACTTAGAAAGGAGAAAAAAATGAAAGTAAAAACTATTCCAGAAGGTTTTCATAGCGTAACTCCATATTTAAGTATTAAAGGTGCAGCGGAAGCTCTTAATTTTTATAAACAGGCGTTTAACGCAACTGAAATATTCCGTTTGCCCATGTCCAGTGGTGAGATTGGACACGCCGACATTATAATTGGTGATTCTCATATTATGCTGGCCGACCAGTGTGAAGAAAGCCCAATACCTAGCCCTCAAGCACTGGGAGGGTCGTCAGTTGGCTTACATGTCTATGTGGAAGATGTAGATGCGCTATTTGCGCAAGCCATCAACGCAGGTGCGAAAGAAGTCAAACCTGTAGAAGACCAGTTTTATGGCGATCGCACAGGTACATTGGAAGACCCTTTTGGGCACATTTGGTTTCTTGCCACCCACAAAGAAGACCTAACACCAGATGATATTAATAAACGTGCTGAGGGACTTTTTAAGGAAGGTGACGTCTAACCAGTAGTCATGTTATTCTTATTGGAAAGCTTCGAAAATTAAGGAGACAATAATGTTAAAGCAAACAATATGGGCAGTAATAGCAGTGTTTATTGCATGGTCTATCTTGGATTTCCTTATTCATGGAGTATTACTCGAATCAACCTATCAAGAAACTGCAAATTTGTGGCGACCTGAGGATGAAATGAATATGCCTCTGATGTCTATCGTTACATTAGTTTTTAGCATCTGTTTTGTAGCAATTTATAGTTATTTGATAGAGCCAAAATCATTATCATTAGGTATAAAGTATGGTCTTATTCTTGGTGTGGCAACAGGCGTATCAATGGGGTTTGGGTCATACTGTTATATGCCAATCCCACTGAGTCTTGCATTTAGTTGGTTTATAGCAAGCTTAGTTGAAATAGCTCTAGCAGGTATCATAGTTGGTTATATGGTTAAATCAGTCGAAGAATAATAAGCCTAACCTCATGTTCAACATGACTCGCAAAAAACACCGTGTTTTGTAAAATCTTGTTACGCTTGGAAATTTGTTCATAATTCAAATGTTGATGCCTTTTAGTTTTTGTGGGTATCTTACTATGGTCGTTATGTTTTCGGTTCTATGAAAATATCAATCCGCCTAGTCACCAAAGTAATAACCAAACGGACTGGTATAGATTATCAATAAGCTATTGTTCTACAATAACACTACTTAGACTATCAATGAGAGCAATGACTTCTTGTTTTTCTTGAGTCGGAACTTTGAGTTTATTTAATGTTTCATTTAATAAGCCCATAAAAATTTTCCAATCTTTTATACTTATTCGCATTCCGGTGTGAGCTTGCTTCATATTTCGTCCCGTATAATAGAGTGGTCCTCCAGTTGCGGTAGTAATGAAATCTTTTGTTAGTTGTATTTCACGCGCAACGCCATCAGCTCCACGATGTGCATAAAATCGTCCAAGCTGTTCATTTTTTACCAGCCGTTCTGCCAAATCATCTACCACGGCAGAAATAGCAGCGTACCCGCCTAGACGTTTATACAAAGTTTCTGTTACGGGTTCAGCTTGAATGGACATACATGTTAAAGAAAGCAGTCCTGAAAGAATGACTATCAATATGGATTTATTCATTTTTATGCCTCTTAATTAAATAGTTAGTGTTTAACCCGATAACATTGGTCGGGTCGTAGTTTGGAGCCTCTTTTTTCTATGGGAACTTTACAATTGTTAACTCTTTGGTTATCAGCATATTTTTTGCCCAGTCTTTCTTTTGCAGTTTTAACAACTTTTTGAAAATGTGTGGTTTGTTTTATAGATTCCACTGCCAGCACTTGTTGCGCTATTAACATCAAAGCGGTAATAATAATTACATTCGAGAAATGAAATTTCATAGCAGACTCCTTACTATTTTTGTTTCAGCTGAGTATTGGGAAAATATTTAATATCAAAAGGTCTGGATAACCTAAGATACAAAATACAGGCTTTTTTTAAACCACATTTCAATCCATGAGGCGGTGCATTATCCGGAAAACTAATAAATGCAGGCCCATCGAATTTTATTTCAGTTTTATCATGTGCTATTAATGTAAATGCTCCTTCAAGCCAGAGGTAGAGTTCATCACTTGTATGATTGTGAAGGGGCATTCTGTAACCCGGAGATAATCTCAATAGGGATTCGCTATTTCCTGTCTCTAATTTTCCACGTAATATGGCAATTTCAGCACCCGATGGAAGTCCTTGAACTTTAAGTGGTTCCCAAATAACTTTTTTTAAATCAATGATCGTTTGATTGTCTCCAAACGATAATGGGTGTATGTTAGAGCCTAATTTCTTCTTATCTGTATCACATAATGCTGATTGAAAAGATAAGATCATGGTTAGAAAAAAAATGGTTTTTGGTTTCATAAGTTACCTCCTCAGGCTTTTTGCTGTTAGAAATTTATGATGATAAATTTTGTGTTTTTGCAGCTTCCCAAGCAATGATGGCTTGTTTACGTTCACATCCCCATCTATATCCGCCAATGACTCCAGTATTTCTGATGACTCGATGACAAGGAATCAAATAACCGATTGGATTCTTTGCGATTGCATTAGCAACTGCTCGAGAAGCTGTAGGCGCATCTATCGAATTAGCAACTTGTTGGTATGAAAATGCCATCCCAGATGGTATTCGTAGCAAGGATTCCCAGACCTTGACTTGAAAATTACTACCTTGCACGAATAGATGAAATTTTTCATTTGATGGGTTGTGAATATGGAAGATTTTATTACTCAAAGACTGTATTCGTGAATGGTTTTCAAGAACATCCGCCTTTGGCCATGCATACCGCAAGGATTCAAGTAAATCAGGATAATTATCCTTATTAGTAAAGGATAATTGGCAAATTCCTCGTTCAGTCGCAGCAATAAAAGCTAATCCAAACGGACTAGGACTGATGCCATATTCGATGGTCATATCCTGTCCTTTATTTTTGAACTGGCCTGGGGTGACTGCTTCTAGCGTAACAAAATGATCATGTAAACGGCTTTGACTGGAAAGTCCGATTTCAAGCGAGACATCAAACACACTAGAATCTTTCAATAACTGTTTTGCATGGGTAATAGTCAGGAATTGTAGGAACCGTTTTGGAGTAATTCCGGCCCATTGGCGAAACAGTCGTTGAAAATGAAAAGGACTTAAATTGACAGCATCCGCAATTTCATCAAGACCAGGCTGAGTTTTTAAATTCTCATTGATATAACGAATGGCTTTCTCAATTTTTTCGTAATGTCTGTTCGGCATATTTATCTGCGCATATTTTCATCGTTGTTGACTAAAGTAATCTTCTTGAACTAAACCAACAACCCATTTCTTGCTCTTTTTGTGTTTCTGCCAAAATAGGGATATTTATGGCTCGCACTATTTTTACCTTCCTTAGATGACTGAAAGAGTGGCCTTTTGTCTAAGTGTATTGATACAATCTATGTTATTTATAATATTCAAAACACAACCATTACATCCAGCTGACTGCCAAAGTTTCATTTCGGTATTGGCAACATCTGATGCAGTTCGTTAGTATTAAGAAAATTATGTACACACCTAAACAATTCGTAGAAAAAGATTTTAAAAAAATAGCAGGTTTAATAAATCACAACCCGTTTGGAATGTTAATTACTCAACAGGACGGTTCTCCAAGCATCAGTCATTTACCTTTTTTGTTTGAAAAAAATAGTAATTCGCAAGGGAAATTAATTAGTCATATGGCAAAAGAAAATCCACAATGGAAATTTTTAATTGAAAATGAGTTAGCTCTTGTTGTTTTTAATGGTGCTCATGGTTATGTATCACCAATGTTATATTCAAACCCTGGTGTACCAACATGGAATTATGCAGTTGTTCATATACATGGAAAGGCTACAGTTATTGAAGACCTTGTTGGAGTAGAACAAATACTAGATAAACTCACAACTCACTTTGAATCAAGCCAGAAAAAGCCATGGGAAATGAGTTTTCCTAGAGATAAAAATAAGCTATTACAAATGATTGTAGGCTTTGAAATAGACATCCAAAAAATTGAAGGGAAATTTAAATTAAGTCAAAACCGGACGCCTGAAGAACAACAAAATATTATTAAAGAGTTGGGTAAATCTAGTCTCAGTCGAGATAATGAGTTATCAAAATTTATGCAATCTTATTTTGGATAATGAAGGCTCCGGTTTATTGCTTAATTATTTACACCTAATAAAATAGACTGTCTTAGATATATCGCTCTACCATTTGATTCAGTGGAATTGCTTTGATTCTGCTTGCATAACCAGCACTACCAAAGGCTTCATAACGTGATTGACAAAGTTCTTGCATTGCATCTCTAGCTACTTTATAGATTTTACGTGGATCAAAGTCTGATGCATTTTCTTGTTGGGCTAAATATTGGCGAATAGAGCCTGTTGATGCCATCCGTAAATCTGTATCTATATTTACCTTGCGAACACCATATTTAATACCCTCAACAATTTCATTAACCGGCACGCCATAGGTTTGAACAATATCTCCGCCAAAATCATTGATGCTTTTTAGCCAGTTTTGTGGGACAGAGCTTGAGCCATGCATAACAAAGTGGGTATTAGGTAAACGTTGTTGTAAAGTTTTTAACAGGCTAATAACCAACACGTCACCTGTAGGCGGTTTACTAAATTTATAAGCGCCATGACTTGTTCCAATAGCAACGGCCAAGGCATCTACTTGAGTCTGGTTTACAAACTCGACCGCCTCATCAGGATCGGTTAGCAACTTGCTATGACTATCCTTAGAAACCGTTTCTAATGAACCTAAACAACCAATCTCGCCTTCAACTGACACACCACAAGCATGCGCCATATCAACAACAGTTCTTGTTACTTTAACGTTATACTCAAATGAGGAGGGAGTTTTCATATCTTCCTGTAAAGAACCATCCATCATGACTGAGCTAAAACCTGATTGAATTGCTTGTGCACAAATCTTAGGGGCAGGCGCGTGATCTCGATGCATCACCACAGGGATATGAGGATATTGTTCAATTGCGGCTAAAATCAAATGGCGTAAAAACACCTCCCCTGCATATGTATTTGCCCCTGCTGAACCTTGCATAATCACGGGGCTATCACAGGCATCAGCCGCCTGCATAATAGCTTGTACTTGTTCCATATTACTGACGTTAAATGCTGGAATGGCAAAGCTTTTCTCGGCGGCATAATCTAAAAGTTGTCGTAATGATACTAAAGCCATAATCAGTTTAATCCGTAGTCTTAATTAATTTGGGTTCTACAATATCATCAATATGAATTAATTTAAATCAGCGTTGTTATATGAATCTCATTTGGGCTGTGACCCTAGAGCATTGTCAACAGTTATGTTTACCACTAATGCTCAATGAGAATAAAATGTTGCGTTTTATTTATTTTACTGTCCAATCGTAGCTGCTAGTGGAGTGACCACGGAGATTACTGCAGCAGATCATCAGAGGTATTTATAAGCGACTGTTGCAGTGCCGAATGATTTATTGCAACCAGAGAACATATTTTTCTGACGATGGCAATGCCAAGTGGAGTCGTGACAGGTAACAAAATGCTTGTTGATGAATTTTTCGGTGCCTCTTGATGCAATAAAATAGTGGTGAAAGCGGATTCTGAGTGGTGAAAGATACTAGATCACCTAGATCACCTAGATCACCTAGATCACCTAGATCACCTATATCGGCTTTATCAGTCCTTGGAACAGCACCTAAAATTTGAGTTCTCGTGAGACATCAATTATCGGTTTGATCGTCTAATTTATACTTCGCATGCTCCATGGATGCTATCGACAATAATCAACTTGATATAAATTCTGCACCCGTAACCACGCAAAGTATAACTATAAACAACTACTAAAAACTATCAGCGATATTTGCAGTCAAGTGTATTAAATCTGAACATCTGAGTCAGCAATCTATGTTATTGAAATTATGTTACAAAATTTATCTATATAGCAATATTATTACTAATTATTACTTATTTTTCGGTATGTTATTTGCTTTTTAAAGAAATAACATTAAAATCATTATGTAGGTTTTGATATTGAAAAGCTCTAAAAATAAGAGTTCTAATAAAAATTATAAATATTTCAAATAATTACACTATAAAGTACGAAGGAGAGATACAATGAAAGAAACACAATTTATTCTTAATCTATCCGGTATCAATCTGCTCGACGGTATCGTCTACTCGGTTCTAACTATCAGTGCAGTCCTATCATTTTCACGTGGACTCACAAACGAGTTAACTACTCGCGGTGCGTGGGCAATCGCTGCACTGGTTACATTATTCTCGGTGAACCATGTGGCTCAATTTTTAATGCCTTATTTAAAGAGTGCTTTTCCCGCGACAATCTTCGCTACCGCAGGAACCTTTGTCTTGGCATTCATGGTTCTTACACCCATTAAAAATGCGCTCGCCGGAAAGTATATGCGTCCCCATGAGGAAGTCGGTGCGACTGATAATATTGTTGGGCTAGGTTTTGGTTTGTTGAAAGGTTGGCTTCTTGTTACACTCATCTTTCTTTTTTTTACGATAGTAAAAGGGGAGGATGAAGAAGAATTTCCACCGTGGGTAATATCAGCTAAAACTTTACCTGTATTAGAGCTTAGCGTGAAGGTATTGGCGCGAGGTATGCCGGAATATATAAATATCCCAACCACTGCTCTGTCGAAAGAACGGGAAGTAACAGGGTTTATAGATCAAGTTTTTAGTGAAAAGGAAGTAGGACAGCTAGCAAACTTTAGGATTCCGGGTTCGTACGAGGACTAGATTTCAAGCGGGAGTCCATTGATAAAAGTTATTAATGGAACTTCTTTGATGTGTTTGGAATTAATACAAAAGTAATACACTAAATATATTAAATGTAACTCAACAACCACCAATTTTCATCTGGTAGTTGTTGAGATGGCGTTGAGAATAAAAAATGATAGATTAATTTCAGATTTTTCGAAAAATACCACTAAGTTTAATAGTCTAAACCCCCATTTTTGATACTAAATACTAATATTTGGTTTCTGGATCGTATTTGTTATTTTTGCTTTCCTGAAATTGCAGAGTCAAGCTATATATAACTGGAAATACCAATAAACTTAAAATTAAAACTGTAAACATCCCACCTAAAACGGGGGCTGCTATACGATGAGTTACATCCGCACCGGCTCCTGTTGCCCACATGATGGGGACTAATCCGAGCATAGTGGTAAACGCGGTGATTGCAACTGGACGAACACGTAACGCAGTGGCTTTTTCTACGGTTTTTTTGATTTCCTGTGCAGTTAATGACTGTTGTTTATGTTGTCGAAGTTTAGCAATTTCTATATCAATAAAATTCAATACCATTACGCCTGTTTCTGCGGCAGTTCCCGCCAAGGCGATAAATCCGACATAAACAGCAACCGATAAATTATAGTCATACCAGAAAATTGCCCAGATGCCACCTATCAGTCCAAAGGGAATGGTTAACATGACGATTACCGGTTCGATAAAGTTACGAAAGGTAAAATACAACAATAAGAATATTAATAAAAGGGTAAGAGGGACGACAATACGTAATCGTTTTGATGCTCTTTCCATATATTCAAACTGACCTGACCAGCTAACTGTGTATCCTTTGGGGATTTTAATTTGTTCTGCCAATACTTTTTTAGCCTGGCTGACATAACCGCCAATATCAGTGGTTTTTATGTCTACATAAATCCAGGCATTGGGACGGGAGTTTTCAGTTTTAATGGCTGGAGGCCCACGTCTTAACTGTAATTTTGCCACTAAAGTCAGAGGGATTTGTGCGCCTGTTGGGGTTGGTATTAAAACTCTTTTTAGACTTTCCAGGTTATCACGCAATTCACGGGGGTAGCGAAGATTAACAGGATAGCGTTCCAGGCCTTCTACGGTTTCTGTCACATTCATACCGCCGATAGCACTTCGAATGATGTCTTGTACGTCGCCAATAGTTAAACCATAGCGAGCTGCTGCTTCTCGGTTAATGTCAAAATCCAGGTAATGACCGCCTACTGTGCGATCAGCAAATGCAGATAATGTCTCCGGCAGAGTTTTTATTGTCTGTTCTATTTCTTTTGCTAATCGCTGCAATTCATTTAAATTTGGACCCGATATTTTAATACCCACCGGTGTTTTAATACCGGTGGAGAGCATATCAATTCGGGTTTTGATTGGCATAGTCCATGCATTGGCTATGCCTGGAAAATGAAGTGCTTTATCCATTTCGGACATTAATTGCTGGGTAGTTTTAGTTGGGTCAGGCCACTGTTCTTTAGGCTTAAGGCGTACTGTTGTTTCAATCATCGACAAAGGAGCTGGGTCGGTTGCTGTGTCAGCTCGCCCTACTTTGCCAAAAACAAGTAATACCTCTGGAAAGGTTTTTAATATTTTATCTGTTTGTTGCAGGAGTTCTTTGGCTTTAGTAATTGAAATGCCGGGAAAAGTGCTTGGCATATAAAGAATATCACCTTCGTCTAGTGGAGGCATAAATTCACTACCAATTTTGGATAAGGGGTAAGCTGTGGATATTAATAATAAAGCAACGATAAGTAATGTTAAAGAACGCCAACGCATAGCAGCTTTTAATAAAGGTGCATGGATAAAATGCAGAAAACGATTCACTGGATTTTTATCTTCGGAAATAACCTTTCCTCGGATAAAAAAGCCCATTAATACTGGTACAACGGTAATTGTTAATAGAGCCGCAGCGGCCATAGCATATGATTTAGTGTAGGCAAGGGGAGCAAATAATCTTCCTTCTTGGGCTTGCATTGCAAAAATAGGAATAAAAGACACGGTAATAATCAATAATGAAAAAAACAGGGCGGGTCCCACTTCTTTTGATGCGGTGCTAATGGCGTGTAAACGCTCTTTTTGTGTGAGTTCTGATTTTTTCTTTTTTGTAGCTTCGGCTAAATGTTTGTGTGCATTTTCGACCATGACAATAGCACCATCGACCATGTCTCCAATCGCAATCGCAATACCACCCAAAGACATGATATTGGCATTGAGTCCTTGCATTTTCATAATAATGAAAGAAATTAAAATACCTAAAGGTAAGGTAATAACAATTACTAAAGATGAACGTAAATGTAATAAAAATGCAGCGACCATGATGCAAACGATAATCAACTCATGTGTCAAAGCCTTTTTTAGAGTATCAACAGCGCGGTCAATTAAATCACCTCGGTCGTAAACTGAAATAATTTCGACACCTTTTGGTAAGCCCTGCCTTAATTGATCAAGTTTTTTTCTGACACCTTCGATAGTTTCTTTAGCATTTTCACCGAAACGCATAATAACTACACCGCCCACAACTTCACCTTCGCCATTAAGTTCGACTAATCCTCTTCTAAGTTCAGGGCCAATATGAACGTGAGCTACATCTTGTAATCGAATAGGTGTTCCATTACTATCAACACCTAATGGAATGCTATTGATGTCATCAATACTTTGAATATATCCAAGGCCGCGCACCATATATTCAGTTTCTGCCATTTCAACTAATCGTCCACCCACGTTATTATTGGAACGTTGAATCGCTCTTTTAACTTTAGCTAAAGGAATGCCATAAGCGAGTAGGGCATTTGGATCAACTTCAACCTGATATTGTTTAACATAGCCACCGACAGAAGCCACTTCGGCAACACCCGGGACGGTTTGTAATGGATAACGTAGATACCAGTCTTGAATCGAACGTAATTGAGCCAGGTCATGTTTTCCGGTTTTATCGACCAGAGCATATTCATAAACCCAGCCAACACCTGTGGCATCAGGTCCTAATGATGGATTAACTCCTTTTGGTAAGCGGTTACTGGCATAATTCAAGTATTCTAATACTCGTGAGCGTGCCCAATATATATCGGTGCCATCTTCGAAGATAATATAGACAAAAGATAGCCCAAAAAATGAGTAGCCTCGTACAACCTTGGTTTTTGGGACGGCTAGCATAGCTGTTGTTAATGGATAAGTAACTTGATCTTCTACAACTTGAGGTGCTTGTCCGGGGTATTTGGTAAAGACAATAACTTGCACATCTGATAAATCAGGAATTGCATCCAAAGGCATGTTTTTAAAAGACCATAAACCGGCTACCCCAAGAAAAATAGCGGCAAGGAGGACGATAAAACGCTCTTTGAATGCGCTTTCAATTAAGCGTTCAATCATTTTCCAGCCCTCTGTTATGCTGCATTTGGTTTGAGTGCATATGATGTATTTCCACTGGTTTTATAGACTTCTTAGGTTTCATCATTTTTGCTGTAGCTTCACGTAATTTAGATTCTGAATCCAATAAAAATTGGGAAGAGGTCACAACTTTGTCACCTTCTTTAATACCGTCTAGTACAATAACTTTCCCATTAGAACTTAAGCCAAGTGTTACTTGGCGCGGTTCAAACTTGCCAGGTTCTCGCATAACAAAGACGCGATTACTCACACCAGAACGAATAATGGCCTCACTAGGAATGGTCACGGCATTGATTTGTTTTCCGGCATGAATAGTCACTTCTGCAAACATATCCGGTTTTAACAATAACTCAGAATTATCAAATGCGAGCCGTACTTTTATTGTGCGTGTTTTAGGCTCGGCATAAGGGTATATATATGCCAATCGTCCTTTAAAGGTTCGACCCGGAATACCCGCCAAATGCATTTCTACAGGATCATCAACACTGACCCAAGGTAATTCATATTCATAAATATTTGCATAAACCCAAACGGTAGATAAATCGGCTATCATATAAAGCTCAGTTGCTGGAGTGACATACTGTCCTTCACGCGCACCTATATTCATAATAATGCCTGCTGCTGGAGAATGAATATGCAGACTCTTTTTAATTTTATGTGTGCGTGTCAGGTCGTGCATTTGATGAGCAGGAACATCAAGCAGTTTTAAACGCTCAAGAGAACTTTTGACTAATTCTTCAGCTCCTTGTTGAATATCTTTAATAGGGCTTTTTTCCAGTGCCTTGAGATTACGTAAAGCAAGAATATATTCTTGCTGGCTGGTCACTAGTTGAGGTGAATAAATGCTGAGCAAGTCATCATTTTTCTTTACCCATTGACCGGTTTTATCTATATTTAAAAATTCTATCCAACCTTCGGTTTTCGGATGTAAACGGACTAAATGTTCTTCATCATAGGCTACTCTGCCAACTGCACGTACTATGTGTGAGAGTGATTCTCTGCTGGCAATTTCCGTTCTTACGCCAATATTTTGTACAGTCACAGGGTCGATTTTTACTGTGCCGATGATTTCATCTGAATCATTACTATCTTCAGAATAAACAGGAATGTAATCCATGCCCATATTACCTTTTGCTGGAATAGGCGATGTGACTGATGGATTCATCGGGTGTCGATAAAATAAGGGTTGCTTAACATCTACAGAAATGACGGGCTGTTTTTCTATTTGTTGACTTGCCAACCAGTAGCCACCGAATAAACCTATTGCTAGTAGAAAAGGGGTAGTTATTAATAATTGTTTATTCATAAATTTCATCCTTGCCTACTGTGGCTGTAAGTTGTGCTAGAGATTGATTAGCCTCTGCAAAAACATTCCAATATTGCATTTCGAAATTTAATAAAGTGATTTGACTGCGGACTAAATTTAAAAAATCAACTTTGCTGACTTGATAACCTGCCAACATAGACGATACAGTTTGTCTTGCTTGGGGAATAATCCCGGTCTTGAACAAGATAAATTGATCTTTGGCGCGTTGATAATTACTATAACTTTGTGTGATTTGTGTACGGACATTATTAAGTTCATCCTGGAATGCATATTTTTTTTGCAGCAATTCACTCGTTCTTTGATCTACTGCTTTATCTTGCTTGCTGGTATAAAAGATAGGGACAGTCATGCTGATTTTTATACTGAGAAAATCGGCACGCTCAGCGCCTGATGGCATATCATCTCTAGCGCTGTAGGCAGCTCCAATGTTTAGATCAGGCAGGTAATCTCTTTTAGTTAGATCTAAACGGGATTGTGCAGCACTAATTGATGTTCGACTGGCTGATAGCAAAGCTCTAAAACTTGCAGCTTGCTGATATAAATCGACTTCAGTTTTAAGCTGGGGTAAGGTGGTCTTAACCTTTTCAGGTAAAGAAATAGGTAGGTTTGCTGGCCTGTTGAGTAAACTGTTAAGTGATGCAGTTGTATTGCTGCGATTACCTTTTAGCTTGAGCTGCTGGTCTAATAATTTAGACAGCTCAAGTTGTGCTAGCAACACATCCTGCTGTAGTCCTTGTCCAACTTCGTATTTAGTACGGGCAATCTGAATAAATTGCCGTAAAAGAACCTGATTGTTATCGACAATCTTCAAAGCACGATCCAGATAAAAAATCTGCCACCAAGTATCTTTAACATTTTTCTGTAGCCATCCTTGTGCTTCTATTACATTTTTCATCGCTGCATCCGCTTGTAATGAAGCAACTTTCTGGCGTAAAGCCAGTTTCCCAGGGAACGGAATGGTTTGAGAGATGCCCACTTTAAATTGAGTCATATTTTCTTGTTGAGAATCAAAACTGTCAACAGGAAGGTTTAATGTATTAAAGCTAATGGTCGGGTCTGGTAAGCTGCCAACTTGTGATGGGATAGTAGCCATAGATTTGGCTCTTGCTAAAATTTGAGCCAGACTTGGGTTATCTTCAATAGCAATACTGATTGCAGAATGTAAAGTCAATTCTTCAGCATTCACTATGCTCGATAAAATTAGAAACACTACAATTTGAATTGCTTTTTTTGGGGAAATCATAAACTTCTCACACAAGGAAATAAAACATCGGCTAACCAACAGACATCATCATTGTAAGTTGGGCTGCCGTCTTTTTGGCAACCCAACAAAAGAATAGTCAATCGTTGGATTAACAAAAAAATCTGTTAGTCGGAAAAATGTGTTTTTATATAGAAAAGGGTTGATGATAAAGCTGGTTTTATGAAAAATTTATTTTAAATAACTTTCATAAACGATAGACACACGAATCCTTTATTAGAGGATAGATATAGGGGGTCTTATTTCTGGTGATAACGGAGTTTTATAGAGTGATGAGGACTCAAACGGTGAAAAAATGTAAGAAGTAGATAGACTGTTATTTGATAATGAGGAAGGGATTCCATATCCATTGCCGCAGAAATTAAAATTACAATTTCCACTGCTCTGGCAATGCTGAATAGAGTTTTCTTGGTGCGTTACTTTGCTCGGTTTTTGGTGCTTTGAATTAAGTATTGGAGCAAATGAAACGAAATTAGTCACTAAGTTTAGATTTTCAGGTAAATGATCAGACATAGTCATACCTGCACAATGCTCAAACGCTGAAACAATAGGCGTTATTAGCATTAAAAGAATGAGGGAAATTGAAATTCTTCGTTTAATCATCATTAAATAAAGTAGTAACTCTTTGTAAAAACTCGTTTAAGTATTTTAAACTCTAATTGTAGATAATAGTCCACATTGCGAATAATTAATAGTCTATTTTTATATCAAATTATAAATTCTTTTGGTAAAAAAATGATTAATAAATAACCGAGGTTAGGTACAAATTAAATAGACTCACTTTTTTAACGGCATCAGATAGATCAATAAGCTTTTAATTTGTACCCGACCCTAGTTATTCTTGAACAATATGGGGTGCAGCCGTGTATGTAAACATTATTTTAAATCAGCACCCGTAAGGTCGTAATTTATGTGATTAATCTATATTAAATTACCTAAAATAGAGGGTATTCCTTCATATTTTTTTAAAATTCAGTTCTGTAGTATTTTCCATGGTTAATGAATTTCTCATTAGCTATTTTCAACTGGAGATTTACTATGAAAATAAAAGCTATTTCGTTTGTTATTGTATGCGCCGGGTTAATGTTTGGTGGTATTTCACAATCGTTCGCCGATTTTAAATGGTATGCAGGTTCTGAGTGTGTGCGGTGGGATGAATCTATTGACCCTGCTACTTATATAAATTCGAGTCGTAGATTTAATCCATCAACTACAAGACGTCTTCGTTTGGATTGTCCATCAATTCATGATAGAGGAGCTAATATATTAGGCTCCTTTGTTCGAGTTATTGATAGGCATCCTGGAGACAGGGTTTGTGCACGTATGGTTGCTGTTCGCCAGATTGATTCCAGTTTTGTAAGTAGAAGTGGCCCACGTACATGTACTGGAACTGCATGGAACTCTCCTAACCCCGTAGTGTTAAATACTGGCGGTTTGACTGGGATTTGGTCAGATATGTATTATTACCACAGCGTATACCAAATCCCAGCTAGATATGAAGGTCGTTCTTCTGGTGTTGTATCTTACTATGTTAGTGAGTTTAATGGCTTTGATTAAGCAATGCTAGTTAGCCGAGTACAGTAGGTGGATACTTGCCTACTGTACTCTCCCTTATTATCCAATATATTGAGAGTAAAAGATGAATATTTTTTCAAAAAAAATAATAGTTTATGGTTCACTGCTAAGTGTGATTGTTGGTGCCGTATATCATTTAAATAATAAAAAATTTGGGAGTGGCCTTAATGAAGGAATAAAACAAACCTCGTTATCAAAGGATCAATTGACAGATGAAATTAATAGACTTTCTTTTGGTGATACTGAATTGAAACTAGCTTCTACATCTCATTCTCAAAATGATATTAAAAACAAGCTTAATAAGATTAATGGAAAAATTGAGGCATTACGTGACCAATATGATTCGCTGAGCAACATGGTTGCTTTAAGCCCATTTGATATAAATGATGACGAAAGTGAAGACACTATGTTAAGCGAAGAAGAAGAGGTGGAGGTTTTTAAAAAACAGGTTAAGGAGCAAATTGATTTATACGATAATCTTGCTGCAGAGGAAGGAGTTGATCAAAAATGGGCTACAGATGCACAAGCAAATATTTATGAGTCTTATAGCAGTTTGACTGATAGTGGAATTGATGTTGCAGATGTAAAGTGTCATCGTTCATTTTGTCAAGCAGCTATCATTCTTGATGATGGGCATGGTGATGACGTGATGCAAAAACTTCAAGAAATTGCGCCATGGGAAGATGGTGAATCCTTTGTCTGGTTTGAAGATTTAGAACAGGGTGAAGGCTCGATATATTTATCTCGTGAAGGTGAAAAATTACCGAATATTGACGGTTAAAAGAGCAATGCCGACATTTTTTCTATTGAAGATGAATGTCGGAAAGCTTTTGTAACGTCGTATTAGGTAGGAGAATTAATTAAAACTGTAGATCATTCTGTGTAGCTCGGTGGAAAAGTGATAACGCATTCCACCTTTTCCATAATATCCAAAATGTCGGATAACGCTGGGCTCATCCAACTTACGATTCATCCGCCTGACGTGTTAAAAAAATATTTTCTGCTTTTACCCTAGCTTATATTTCCACGCCTGAGTAAATTTTTTATATCAAAAAAATTGATGGTGTAATACTCTACTGCTAGGTACAGTAGCAATAGAATTTTTTCACTAAATTACTCTTAAATTAAAAAGAAATAATAAAGAGATAGCACAACACAAAAGAAATCTATGCAGGTATAATGCTCCGTTCATATCTATGACGCTACACATACAGAAATCAAGGTAATAATTAGCAATAGAGAATTTTATCTATTGCAGCTAAGGAACGAGGATTTAATAATATCCGAAACTTGACTTGCCTTTTTGTCCGTCTTCTGCGTTGTAGAATCAGTTGCGTAGCCTGCTATGCGCCTGTTTCTACGCCTTGAACACGAACAAAAACTCTGCGTCAAACTTTCGGATATTATTAAATCCTCGTTCCTAAGAAGTATAATTAAATAAAAATATGGCAATTGAATATATTGATAAACCAGAACAAATAAAAGGCTTATGTGAAAGAATCTCACAAGTCTCGTGGATTGCTATGGATACCGAATTTTTAAGGGAGAAAACGTACTACCCGGTATTTTGCCTGTTACAAATTGCTACGCCAGAATGGGTGGTTTGTGTTGATCCAATTGCATTGCCAGATTTATCTGAGCTTTTTGAAGTCATTAATAAGCCTGATATTATTAAAGTATTACACTCATGCAGGCAAGATCTGGAAATCTTTTTTCATCTTACTGGAAAGGTAACAAGTCCCGTTTTTGATACTCAAATAGCTGCGCCTTTACTAGGTTTTCAGGAAAATCCTGGCTATGCCATGCTGGTTTCTAGTTTTTTGAATATCAATTTATCTAAAGCTCACACAAGGACTGACTGGAGTATTAGGCCTCTTAGTGAAGCACAAATACAGTATGCTGCAGATGATGTGATTTATCTATGTAAAATATATGAAATGATTTGTCAGCAGTTGGAAGAGTCTGGGCGTTCTGATTGGTTGAACAAAGATTTTGAACGATTAAATAATAAAGAGTTATATCAACTTCCCCCGGCTAAGGCCTGGTTGAAAGTAAAAGGAAAGAATAGGCTGACAGGTAAGCAGCTTTCCATTGTTCAGGCTTTGACAGAATGGAGAGAAAGAACTGCTCAATCAGAAAATAGACCAAAAAACTGGCTGATTAGAGATGATTTATTACTTGAGTTAGCTAAGTTGCAACCTGTGACAGTTGGTGAATTAGCAAAAATCCGAACTATTAATGAACGATCAGTTAATCGTTACGGTAAAGTCATCTGTCAATTAATTGATGAGGCAAAGGATAAAGCTCCGATACCACTCAATGATAAATCAAAGATAAAGAAAAAAACACAGCAACAAGAAGCTGTTCTGGATGTGTTGACTGCTTTAGTTAGAGTCAGAGCTGATGAGAATTCTTTAAACCCAATGATTTTAGCGAGTAAGAAAGACCTTGAAAAGCTTTTGATTGATGAAGAAAATAGTATGATTTTACAAGGTTGGCGCTACAGCATGGTGGGTAAAGAATTACAGGGTTTGCTTAAAGGGCAATTAGCTTTATCGTTAGATTCAGGTAAGGTATTGATAACAAAAAGTTAAATACTGTGCGAAGTATTTGTCTCAATTATTATACTGAAAGCCCGCTTATTGAGTCTTTTAGGTTATTTGCTATTGTGGTTAGTTTTTGACTTGATTTTGATGTTTCATCAGCAGCTTTTAAGCTTTTTTCTGAGATGTTGTTTAATGTAAAAATACTCGTATTAATTTCTTTTGTCACTGTACTTTGTTCCTCGGCTGTTGAAGCAAGTAGAGTGTTCATATGATTGATGGTAGTGACAGACTGAGTAATAGTTTGTAACGTTGTTTCTGATTTTCTTGTTTGTCTTGCACTATCCTCTATGGTTTTATGGCAGGATTCTATTGCATCAACTGCCTTTTTTGTATCAAAGTGTAGTTTTTTAATCATGGATTGCATTCTATCTGTTGATGTCGTTGTATTACGAGCTAAAATACTTACATCATTTGTTGCATTAACAAACTTATGCTCTTGTTCATGTAAACTACTTACCTCGTTTGTAACACTGAGTTTTTGTAGATTAAGTTGCTGATAAAAATTATCTATAAAACTATCAATATCTCTTACATCATCTTCTAGTTGATTAATAACAAAAGCGGCTTGATTAATTTCATTTGCTAATGAGTTAATAGATTTGACGGCTTGAGAAATAATTAAGTATCCTTCGATAGCCTGTGTATCAGTAGTATTTGCTGCACTAGCCGCCTGAGTAGCATTTTTAACAACTTCCTCTACAGTTATTGCCAATTGGCTCATTGCCGTAGCAACTTGTTCTAACTGTTGTTTTTGAGTTTTAATGTCAGTGGAATTTGTCTCTACTACTTTAGATAAAGAAGCTGAATGCTGGATTAACTCAGGTGTATCAGTATCAATTTGACGAATAATAGTTTGTAAACTGTCCGCAGCTTTGTCTAAATTTTTAGCTATAACACCTATTTCATCAGTTGAAGATAGATGAGTTCGTGTAGTTAAATCACCATGACTAAAACTTTTAGCAAATTTAGACAACAAGTTGATTGATTTAACAATATTTCTGGGTATGGCGATGGCAAAAATAATGCCAGTAAAAAAACAAATCATTAAAGCATAAAAAAGATATAAATGAGCTTGAGAAAATAAAGCCATCGTTTTCTTGCTTGCTTCATCTGTCTTGATCCATTTATTTTGTACAGCTTGTGCAGTAGAAACTCTAGTGGCAGTAGCTATTGTGTTCATTTTTGTTACTAAAATTTGTAATTTGGTCTCGCTAGAAATCCATTGGTCTATAGATTTTTTGTATTGTGCCGTCGTTTTTTGAGCTTGTTTAACTCTTTTAAGTTCTGTCCTACCTTTACTAATTTTTTGTAACTTTTTTAATAAACTCAATAACTCTGGTATTTCTTTCTGTATTTTTTTGTAAAAAGCACGGTCTTTATAAAGTCTTTCTTGTTTTTCATGTTGAATTGTCGAGTAAACCAAAGTTTTAATTTTATTTGCAACGATATATTTCTGAAATTTATTTTTGTTATCAGCTTGTAATTCACCGTTTTTAAGTAAATCAGAATATTTAAATTGCAGTTTTAATACAAACGAATCAGCTTCTGCTAAAAGTTTTTTTCCATTATTATTTATGCTCTTAATTGCATGCTTGTTATTCACTATAGCTTTGAGGCCAAGCTCATAAAGGATATTAAAATCTATAATATTCTGTTTGATTTCTGTGGATTGTTTAAGCAGGTCTTGGTCGTTAATTTGTAGGCCAATTTGATCTATTTTTATTAGATCGGAGTCCATCTTTTCTAGTATGATTTTTGTATGCCTTTGAGATATAGGTGTTTTATATAGCAAATAGTTTAATTGCTCAATGGTTGCGTTATATGCACCTTTATGAAGTTCAAGAGCAAGTTTTATAGTAGGTATTTCTCTTTCAATATTTTCAGAGACTTTCTTTTCTAATAAATCAAAATAATACCAAGAGACTAGTCCAAATAATAATAGTATTCCAGATAAGCTGGAAAAACCTAAATAGAGTTTTTTACGGATTGTCATGGTCTATCTTGTCCTGATATCGAAAGAAAATATTATTTCATTTTGTTCTAGATTTAAATTATAGGTTAGGGATGACGGAATACAACAAAGCGATATGCTTAAATAATGTTTTTGAGGAGATAGAGTTAAAATCTGTGATGTAGCTTCACTAAACAGGGTTTTATATAAATATAGTGTGTCTAAAATGAAGGAAAATATAATGAGAAAAGGCAGAGTTTAATTAAGTAGTAGATAAGGGGTGATTGAATTAAATCATCCGATTGTAAGATCAGATCAAGATAAGTTATTAAAGTTTTTCATCAATTTTTGAAACTCAGATTCAGCAATAATATCTTTATTATTTTCCACCCTATCAAGATAAACCAAACCGTTTAAATGATCATATTCATGCTGAAAAATACGGGCTACAAAATTTTCTGCTAACAGTTCTTGTTTGCTGCCCTGTTCATCAACATAAGCTATTTGTATGTTTTCAAATCGAGGGACTAATGCCCTGATTCCAGGAATACTTAAACAACCTTCCCAGTCTTTCTTTTTACTTTGCGATAATACTTTGAAACTAGGGTTAATCATCACAACAGGATCCATTTTAGGTGCTAGAGGATAACGTTCTGATGGTCGAGAGGCTACAATAACAATGCGGAGTGATTCAAATAGTTGGGGTGCTGCCAGACCGACACCTTTAGACGTAGATAACATTGTCTTCATAGTATTTATAATCTGTTTAATGTGACTTGCATTCACATCACTGACCCGTTGTGCCTGTAGTCTTAATATACAATCACCTAACTGTGCAAATCCCTCTGGTCTTTTTCTTTTTTCTTTTATATTTTTATTCATAAATTACTCTTGTTGGAAGTACATAGGATAACTTTGATTTGGACAGTTACTCAGATAATTTATCTAAATTATTAATTACATTTTATCAGTTAGATAGTAGACCTTAGAAAGGTAACAAACTTATATTTTAATTGTTGATGATGAATAAAACTTTGAAATAACTTCACCCATAATTAATAGAGCGACCCTTTGATCTATCTACTTGAAAAATATATTTAAGGTCAATTAATGATAGAATAAAAAGATTATAAGTGGGCAAGTATAGTTTGATATTTAGCCAAAAAAGAATTATTACAGAGGTAAATATGAAAAATAACAAGCAAAAGCGTTATTTACTTTTGATTAGCGTCCATGGATTAATTCGTGGCTATGACCAAGAGCTGGGGCGAGATGCTGATTCTGGAGGACAGATCAAATACGTATTAGATCTTGCTCGTAGCCTTGCTAGGTGTGAGGATGTTGAAAAGGTAGATTTAGTAACACGTCGAATAGTGGATTCTTCGGTGAGTAGTGATTATGCCGTACCTATTGAAGAACTATCACCCAAAGCTAGGATTATCCGTATTAATGCAGGGCCAGAAGAATATATTGCAAAAGAACAGTTGTGGGATTATCTGGATAGCTTGAAGGATAATTTGGTCAACTGGTTGAATGACCAGCCCCGTATGCCAGATGTTATTCATACCCATTATGCGGATGCTGGATATGTTGGAGTGCGTCTGGCAAATCAGTTTGGTGTTCCTCTTATCCATACAGGGCATTCGCTTGGTCGTGATAAGCGTAAACAGTTACTTGCAAAAGGGCTGTCTCGTGAAGAAATTGAGAATACCTACAATATTGAACGACGAATTGATGCAGAAGAAGAGGTGCTGGCAAATGCCGATTTAGTTATCACCAGTACCAAAAATGAAATTGAAGAGCAATATGAGCTTTATAATTATTACGATCCAAGTCGAATGCAAGTTATCCCTCCAGGGACTAATTTACAGCAGTTTTATCCACCTAAAGAAGGCGAGGCGATAGCCTTTGCTGATCAACTAAAACCATTTCTTAATCAACCGGAAAAGCCTTTAATCCTTGCTTTGTCAAGACCAGATGAGCGTAAAAATTTCTATACCCTAGTTGAGGTCTTTGGTGAATCTACTGAATTGCAGCAGCTTGCCAACCTGTTAATTATTGCCGGTAATCGTGATGATATTCGGGAAATGGATACTGGTGCTCAAAGTGTTTTGACAAATATTTTATTACTCATTGATAGTTATGATCTTTATGGCAAGGTTGCCGTGCCTAAGCACCATAGACCCGATGAGGTGTCGCAAATTTATCGGTTAGTATCAGCAAGTAAGGGTATTTTTATTAATCCTGCACTCACTGAGCCTTTTGGTCTTACTATCCTAGAAGCGGCTGCAAGTGGGTTGCCTGTAGTGGCTACGGAAAACGGAGGGCCAGTGGATATAATTGCTAACTGTCAGAATGGTGAATTGGTTGATCCATTAGATAAAATAGCGATAACAGCAGCTTTGCTTAAACTCCTTAAAGGAACAGATGATTGGTTACAAGCCTCAAACAATGGTATTGAGGGTGTGCGCCGGCATTATACTTGGGAATCTCATGCTGAAACATATATGGCTAAAGCGAAGGAAATACAGGATAAATACAGTCCGCCGCTTGGAGTCAAACCTGCACCTAGAGCAATACGTTATCGAGATAGGGCTATTTTTACCGTTCTAGATGAAAATTTGTTGGGAAATCAGGAGTCATTGGATAATTTTTCTAAGTTAATCCGAAAAAACTATAAGTCAGTCACTTTTGGTATTGCGACAGGACGTAGTATGAAATCGGCACTGGCAATTATGAAAAAACATAAAATTCCGGTTCCTGATGTATTGGTTAGTAGTCTAGGTACTAGAATTCACTATGGTAAAGCATTGAATGAGGATGCTTATTGGGTAGAGCATATTGATCATGACTGGAAACCTCAGCAAGTGCACCGAGTGCTGGAGGATATACCAGGATTAATACTTCAACCAAAGAAGGAGTTAAGCCGTTTCAAAATTTCCTATTTTTATGATTCAAAAATCGCGCCGCCAGTAGATGAAATTATTGCGCTTATCCGGCAAAAAGAATTAAACACGAATTTATTTTTTACAAATGGTGAATTGATTGATCTTGTCCCATCACGTGCTTCTAAAGGACAGGCATTACGCTACGTTGCACAACGACTTGATATTCCTTTGGAGCATATTCTTGCAGCAGGGGGGTCTGGTGCTGATGAAGATATGATGCGAGGGAATACACTGGCCGTGGTCGTTGGTAATCGACATCAAGAAAACTTGTCAGACTTGGAAGATCACAAGCGTATCTATTTTGCAAATCAGGCTCATGCGGGTGGTATTCTTGAAGCGATTGAATACTATGATTTTTTAAATACTTGTAAAGTTCCGGAGGATCAATGATTGATCGACTTCTACTATGTACTGACCTTGACCGGACATTACTACCTAATGGTTCTCAACCTGAATCTGCAAATGCACGAACTTACTTTGGAAATCTGGTTTCTCGCCCAGAAATAACGCTTGCTTATGTGAGTGGACGGCATCGTAGTTTGGTAGAGCAGGCTATTTTAGATTATCAACTACCTTTGCCAGATTTTGTGGTGGGAGATGTGGGAACAACTATTTATCATGTAGGTTCAGAACAAGAGTGGGAGCTACAAGCTACTTGGCAACATGAAATTGCGAAAGATTGGGGAGGTAAAAGTCATGCAGATCTGATGGCGCTACTGGATGATTTTCAGCAATTACGGCTTCAAGAACCAACGAAGCAAAATAATTTCAAGCTCAGTTATTATACCTCGCTACAAATAGAGCAAGAGGAAATGCTTCAGGCTATTAGAGAACGACTTTCGAATTCTGGTATTCGAGCCAGTCTGGTTTGGAGTATTGATGAAGAATCTGAAGTTGGGTTGCTGGATGTACTACCCGAACGAGCTACAAAATTTCATGCAGTTGAGGCGTTAATGAAACAATGTAATTTTGGGCATGATAATACGGTATTTTGTGGAGATAGTGGCAATGATATTGAAGTCTTGGTAAGTCCTATTCCTGGTGTGCTGGTGGCTAACAGTCAATCAGATATTCAAACCCTTGCAGCTAATTTAGCTGATAAAAATGATCAATCTGAGCAGCTTTATCTCGCTAAGGGTGATTTTATGGGCCTGAATGGTAATTATTCTGGTGGCATATTGGAAGGAATTGCACATTATCATTCTGATGTCGTTGAGTGGATGGGGATTAATAAAAAGAAAGGGGATCAGAAATGAGCCAAAGTGATCTGTGTGTTTTTGGTGAGGTTTTGTTTGATCATTTCCCTGATGGAACAAGTGTGCTAGGTGGTGCGCCATTTAATGTTTCTTGGCATTTACAGGCTTTTGGTCAAGCTCCATGTTTTATTAGTCGAGTGGGAGATGATGCAGAAGGAAGGTCTATAAGAGAAGCAATGACAAACTGGGGAATGCGTACTGATTTCTTACAAACTGATTCTAAATTACCGACAGGTCAGGTCAGTGTCAAAATAATAGATGATGAACCATCGTATGATATTGTGAATCCTTGCGCTTATGACGCGATTAAAGCAGAAAATAGCAATTATCAATGTCAGCTATTTTACCATGGTAGTTTGGCATTAAGAGAACCTACACCCCGACAAGCTGTTAAGCAGTTTCTGATAAACAAGCCGGAGATTGTTTTTGTTGATGTCAATTTACGTCCGCCTTGGTGGGAAAAACAGCAGGTGCTCGATATGGTGTCTGCTGCTGATTGGGTTAAACTTAATAGCGATGAGTTAAAGCTACTTCATACTTCAGCAAACGGGACATCATTTCTTGCTGATTATAATCTTCAAGGTCTAGTCCTTACTCATGGCGCTGATGGAGCGGAAGTTTTAACAGCGAATGGAAAAACGGCTAAAGCAAAACCTGCGCAGAATATTTCTGTTGTAGATACGGTAGGGGCAGGGGATGCCTTTGCTTCGATCATTATTCTGGGTTTGTCCAAGGGCTGGTCGCTGAATATAACTGTTGATAGGGCACAAGACTTTGCCTCGGCACTGGTCGGCCAGCGAGGTGCTACAGTAAATAATGCAAATTTTTATCGTTCTTTTATTGATCATTGGGATTTAGGTTGAGTCGTCTGAAATATTGCTCCAAGAAACTAACCTCTTACGCTATAATCCGCGCTCAACTGATTTTTACAAATAAGAAGACGAATATTATTGCTCTATGTACGAACAAATCGCACACTCATTATTAAATAAAATCCTTGACGAACTAAAGCCAGAAATACGTAAGCGAGATTTACGTCATTTTTATACTCGCTTGGGTGCCAATTTTTATGCTATTCACTCGTTATTTTATCTTCTATATGGTAAACGAGATGATTTTGAACGGCAAATGCTTCGGTTAGTTGAGGTGATGGCTGCTCAATACATACTGCGTGAGAAGCCACTAAAAAAGAAAGACCACAAACGTGAACATGACCATAACTGGTTTCTTAGTCAGAAATGGGTAGGAATGGCCTTATATACCGATGGTTTTTCGGATAATCTCCAAGGGTTGAGAGAACGAATAGACTATTTTGAAGAGTTAGGTATTAATATGGTTCATGTGATGCCTATTCTTGAATGTCCGCAAGGAGCTAGTGATGGCGGGTATGCGGTTAGTAATTTTCGAGATGTGGATGAGCGTATTGGCTCCTTGACTGATCTGCGGACATTAGCGAAGGAATTACGCCAACGTGATATTTTGTTAACTCTGGATGTGGTGGTAAACCACACCTCGGATGAACATGAATGGGCTAAAAAAGCCCAAGAGGGCGATGAAAAGTATCAAGATTATTTTTACATCTATAAAAATCGTGATATGCCTGATGTATTTGAAACAAGTATGCCAGAAGTCTTTCCTGAAACTTCGCCTGGGAATTTCACCTTTGATAAATCCATGAATAAATGGGTGATGACAGTATTCAATGAGTACCAATGGGATCTAAATTACAATAACCCTGCCGTTTTTATAGAAATGCTGGAGATTATTTTGTTCTGGGCTAATCAGGGGGCAGATATTATCCGGTTAGATGCCGTTGCTTTTTTATGGAAAAAAATTGGCACAACGTGTCAAAATGAACGAGAAGCTCATCTTATCTTGCAATTAATGAAGGATTGCTGTCAGGTTACAGCACCTGGAATATTGTTTATTGCCGAAGCCATTGTTGCACCTGTAGAAATCATCAAATATTTTGGTGAAGATGCGGTTATCGCAAAAGAGTGTGAAATTGCCTATAACGCAACCTTTATGGCTTTGCTCTGGGATGCAGTTGCGACAAAAAATACAAAATTACTTAACCAGGGAATCCGTAGCTTACCCGAAAAATTAGAGCGTTCTACATGGCTAAATTATGTGCGGTGTCATGATGATATTGGTCTTGGGTTTGATGATAATGACATTCGTCAAGTAGGATACGATCCCAAAGCGCATCGACATTTTTTGATTGATTACTTTACCGGTGACTTTGAAGGATCGCCTGCAAAAGGGCAGCCTTTTGGGCACAATGAAAAGACCGGTGATGACCGTATTTCTGGTGCGCTAGCATCCTTAGCGGGGCTTGAAACAGCGATAGATAATGATGATCCAAAAGCTATTCAGCAAAGTGTTGATTTAATATTGCTTCTTCATGGTATGGTCATTTCATTTGGGGGTATTCCATTGCTGTATTATGGTGATGAAATAGGTACATATAATGACTATTCTTATCTTCAAGATACAAGTAAGGCTCATGATAATCGCTGGATTCATCGCCCACAAATCAACTGGGAGAGGGTGGAGAAGCGCCATCAAAAAGACAGTCCAGAGCAAAAAATATTTGATGGGTTGAAAAGGATGATAGCCGTACGTAAGACGGTCTCTGCATTCGCTGACTATAATAATCGTGAGTTAATAGAGACAGAAAACTCACATTTATTTGCTTTTATACGAAATAACCCCTTTGAAGATAAAGATAATGTATTAGTTGTAGGTAATTTTAATAATTTACCTCAGTATTTTTCTCTTAGTGACTTAAGGAGTAGAGGTTTATTTGAATATGAATCTTTGCAAGATCTCTATTCAGATGAGGTAATATCAATAGCCGAGGATAAGCTGGTTGTACCTCCTTATTGTTTCTTTTGGTTAGTCAATCGAAAGTCATAGTAGTTGCTTCTTTTTCAAAAAAAGGAGCAGCAGTATATTTTTAAAATGTTGATGATTCGTTTCTAGAATAATACCTAATTCTGGTTCAATTGATTTTTCTTGGTTTCTTAAACTCTGTGCATAGACAAATGATAGAATGATATTTTCTTATCGTTCTAAATATGGAGTCAGTAGTGCAGGGTAATTTGAGGAAAATGAAAGTAGAGCTGATGAACCCAGTTCAATATCAGTTGCCATTGACTGACCAGCTTGTTGATTTTAACCCACTAATTGGACAATCATTAAAATTAGTTTTTACTGGAAATATTTCCTGCGTACATTGCAATCGATCAATTAAGAAAAGTTTTAACCAAGGTTACTGTTACCCTTGTTTTATCTCATTAGCTCAATGTGATATGTGTATTATGAAGCCTGAAACATGTCATTATGATCAGGGCACTTGTAGAGAACCTTCTTGGGGAGAGGAGTTTTGTTATCAACCCCATTTTGTTTATTTAGCTAATTCTTCTGGCATTAAAGTAGGGATTACACGGCACACACAAATACCCACTCGATGGATAGATCAAGGCGCTATTCAGGCTTTACCTATTGCAAAAGTAAAGTCCAGACATGTATCCGGTTTGTTAGAAGTGGCAATAGCCCAGCATGTAAGTGATAAGACCAGCTGGCAGCGGATGTTAAAAAACCAAGTGGAGATTGTTGATTTAAAGTTTAAGCGAGATGAATTATTAAGCGTATGTGAGCCAGAAATAGAAGAAATTATGCAACAATTTGGTGATGATGCAATTGAATTTTTAGCTGATGAACAAGAGGTTGATATTAATTTTCCTGTGGAGACTTATCCTGAGAAAGTTAAATCTTTTAATTTTGATAAAGTAGCGGAAGTTGAAGGCATATTACAAGGTATAAAGGGGCAATATCTATTGTTTGATACCGGGGTTATTAACATCCGAAAGTTTTCGGGGTATGAAGTAGAGTTGCTTGTATAGTTTTTGTAGGTTGGGCTGCCATCTCTTTGGCAACCCAACAATAAGATACGCTGAAAATGGCAGGTTGACGACAGAGCGGTTAGCCTCAGTAATCGCACCAGATAAATGATAAGGTATAAATTTATCTAAGAACATTGTATTATAGCCGGTTAATTGTTAAGTTTGGCTAGAGTAGGTAATATTTCTGTTTAATTTGACATAAGTTTTAATTTGCATACAAAGGCTGGAACGTATTTTTACTGTTCTACAGTATTGTTTTTTAGAGGTAATTAAGAGTGGAACTCAGCGGCGGCGAAATAGTAGTCCAGAGTCTTATAGACGAAGGTGTAGAATTTCTTTTTGGATATCCGGGTGGGGCGGTCTTGCATTTATATGATGCAATCTACCATCAAGATACATTCAAACATATTTTAGTCAGACATGAACAGGGAGCTGTCCATGCTGCTGATGCTTATGCGCGATCTACAGGCAAGCCTGGTGTCGTGTTAGTGACATCTGGCCCAGGTGCGACTAATGCAGTAACGGGTATTGCTACAGCACACCTTGATTCTATTCCTATGGTTGTTATTTCGGGACAAGTAGGTACGCCTGTAATAGGTAGCGATGCTTTTCAAGAAGTTGATATGGTTGGGATTACACGACCCTGTGTTAAACATAATTTCTTAGTCAAAAATATCGAAGATCTAGCCGAAACCATGAAAAAGGCTTTTTATGTAGCAACAACAGGGCGACCTGGGCCTGTTGTTGTAGATATTCCCAAAGATATTACTGATCCAGCGATTAAAATTCCTTACGATTATCCTAAAGAAATTTCAATGCGATCTTATAACCCTGTTGTTAAAGGGCATTCGGGGCAAATAAAAAAAGGGCTGGATCTTTTTTTAAAAGCTAAGCGACCGATGATATACGCTGGTGGTGGCGTGGTGTTAGGTGAGGGTAGTGCTGAATTAATTGAATTTGCAAAATTATTAGGTTATCCAGTGACTAATACCCTGATGGGCTTAGGTGGGTATCCTGCAACAGATGAACAATTTGTAGGTATGTTGGGGATGCATGGCACTTATGAAGCTAATATGGCGATGCATGAGAGTGACGTCATTATGGCCATTGGTGTACGATTTGATGACCGGGTGACAGGTAAGCTTTCTGAATTTTGTCCACACGCAAAATTTGTACATATTGATATTGATCCCTCTTCGATTTCTAAAACAGTTAAAGCTGATGTGCCAATTGTCGGCCAAGTCACATCTGTTTTAAAGGAAATGATCACTTTAATTAAAGCAAGTAACATCAAAATTGATGATAAAGCGATAGAGGCTTGGTGGAATCAAATAAATAATTGGCGTGAATTAAATTGCCTGGAATATGACAGAAGCAGTGATATTATTAAGCCTCAATATGTAGTTGAACAATTATATGAGGTCACTAAAGGTGATGCTTTTGTTACCTCTGATGTCGGACAACATCAAATGTTTGCTGCTCAGTTTTATCATTTTGATAAGCCTCGTCGCTGGATAAATTCAGGTGGGTTAGGCACGATGGGATTTGGTTTGCCAGCTGCTATAGGTGTTAAATTAGCACATCCTGAAGCTGACGTAGCTTGTATTACAGGCGAAGCAAGTATTCAAATGTGTATACAGGAATTAGCAACGGCAACACAATATAGAACGCCCGTTAAGGTCATTAATTTAAATAATAGATATATGGGAATGGTTCGTCAGTGGCAAGAATTTTCTTACCAAAGCCGTTACTCTGAATCTTATATGGACACGATTCCTGATTTTGTTAAGTTAGCAGAGGCATATGGACATGTTGGGATGAAAATTGAAAAGCCTGAAGATGTTAGGCCCGCATTAGAAGAAGCATTTGCAATGAAGGACAAACTGGTTTTTATGGATTTTATAACTGATAGAACCGAGAATGTTTTTCCAATGATTGAAGCAGGTAAGTCACATCATGATATGAAATTACGAGTAGCTCCTGGCACACCAATCAATAGGGAGCTGGCATAATGAGGCACATTATTTCTATTCTTATTGAAAATGAAGCCGGTGCTTTATCTCGTGTTGCTGGATTGTTTTCTGCGCGAGGATATAATATAGAATCTTTAACTGTTGCGCCTACAGAAGACAAAACATTATCGAGAATGACGATAGTGACTACGGGAAATGAAGGGGTCATAGAGCAAATTACCAAACAACTTAATAAATTGATTGATATTGTTAAGTTAATAGATTTAGCTGATGCAGTTCATGCAGAACGTGAGTTAATGCTGGTTAAAGTAAAAGCCACTAACCAATATAGAGAAGAGCTTAAACGCTTATCTGATATTTTTCGCGGTAAAATAATTGATGTGACCGCAACTAGTTATATGATAGAAATGACTGGCCCATCAGATAAGTTAGATGCCTTTATTTCTGCATTAGATGAAGAGGTTATTATAGAGGTGGTTCGTTCTGGCCCAATGGGAATGTCCAGGGGTGAAAAAGGATTACATTTGTAAAAAAAGTTTAGGTTTCAAGGTGGTTCATAAAATAAAGAATATGAAAATACCTTCGTTGCATTATAGAAAAAAGTTATAATTCATAGTTATATTTTATTTAGTTCAATTTTAAAGAGAAACGGGAAAATTCATGCAAGTTTATTACGATAAAGACGCTGATCTTTCGATCATAAAAGGTAAAAAAGTAGCAATTATTGGTTACGGTTCACAAGGACATGCCCATGCTAACAACTTAAAAGATTCAGGCGTTGACGTTGTCGTTGGTTTACGTGCTGGTTCTTCTTCAATTGCAAAAGCAGAAGCTTGTGGTTTGACGGTAAAAGAAGTCGCTGAAGCTGTTTCTGGTGCAGATATTGTTATGTTGCTTACGCCTGATGAGTTCCAATCTCAGCTATATAAAGATGAGATTGAGCCAAATATTAAGAAAGGTGCAGCATTAGCTTTTGCCCATGGTTTTGCTATTTTATATAATCAAGTAGTGCCTCGTGCCGATTTAGATGTCATTATGATTGCACCAAAAGCTCCAGGGCATACAGTACGTTCTGAATTTACCCGTGGTGGTGGTGTTCCAGATTTAATTGCGATTCATCAAGATCCTTCTGGCACAGCAAAAGCAATCTGCTTGTCTTATGCCTCTGCAATAGGGGGTGGTCGTTCAGGCATAATTGAAACTACCTTTCGTGATGAAACAGAAACTGATTTATTTGGTGAGCAAGCTGTTTTATGTGGTGGAGCAGTTGAACTGGTTAAAATGGGTTTTGAAACCTTGGTTGAAGGCGGATATGAGCCAGAAATGGCCTACTTTGAATGTTTGCATGAATTAAAATTGATTGTAGATTTAATGTTTGAAGGTGGTATCGCCAACATGAATTATTCAATTTCAAACAATGCAGAATATGGTGAGTATGTAACGGGGCCAAAGGTTATTAATGAAGAAAGCCGTTTTGCAATGCAAGAAGCATTAGCGAATATTAAAAATGGTGAATATGCTAAAAAATTCATTATGGAAGGGATGACTAATTATCCAGAAATGACAGCTAAACGTCGATTAAATGCAGAGCATCCTATTGAAATAGTGGGTGAGAAATTGCGTAGCATGATGCCCTGGATTAAAGCTAACCAAATTGTTGATAAAAATAAGAATTAACCTTAAATTTGCTTGTCTATCGTAAAGAGTAGTCTTATTTGTTTTGATAAAATTTAATTTAATTTAATTTAAATTAAATTTAAAGAGGAATACAATGAAAAAATCTAGAATTTCTTTTATGTACATATTGTTTGTATGTATTTCAATTAATGCACAGGCAGAGGGGCCAGAATACGACACTAAATCAAAAGAATTAATTATCCCTGGTCTTAAAGTTGATGGTAATTTGGTTTATGATGTCAAATTAAAACTAAATGATGTTGATCGTCTTTCTGTTTCACTGTCTATCAGTGGATGCCCTGCTCAAAATGCCACAAACTTTAGTCAAATAACAAACGGAATGACTTTAGAACAAGTGAATAGTATTATTGGTTGTGAGGGTGTTCTGCTGGAAACAGATTTTGACGATGGACTTCTTAAAACAAAATATTTGTGGAAGTTTGATAATACTTCTGATGCTAATGCTACATCAATAGTATTAGCTTTTGAACGAAATATACTTATTTTATAATATACTCGCACGGTCACGGACTTTTATCGGCCATTGATAAAAATGAACTCACTATAAGCTCTGCATCCGTGACCGCGAAGTATAATAGTTGAGATTGTCACAGAAAAGCTCATCGTATGATGAAGTTTTTGAATAAATATAAGTAATAAGGGATATAACAATGAGACAGCCAAAAACAGCTTTAGTCTTTTTATTGTTAGCAAATATTTCTTTTAATGTATTAGCAGAAGATGCTGAATACAACGCTGACTCAAAAATTTTAACAATACCTACAGTTAAAGTGCCAGATGGTTATATTTATGATGTTAAATTGAAACTAAACAGTCTTGAAGGATTAACATATTCAAAACGCCCTTCTTCAGATAGTCTAAAGACAGAATGTTCAAAAGAAAACTTAACAGTTAAGGTTTTTAATCAAATATCAAATGGGATGACTCTTGATCAGGTAAGCCATATTGTTGGTTGCAAAGCTAAGTTAAACTTGATTTTTAGTGGGCGATCACTTTATAAATGGGTTGGGATTGAAAATCCAGTAGTTCCCAAAATAAGTATTCAAGTTGAGAATAATATTGTTGTCCATAAATCATATGCACCATCAAAATAGTTTGATATTATTGGATACATAGAGGAATTGTTTGGTTAGTTTTGTGTAAAACCTTACGATTAAATGTAAGCATTAAAAGACACTGATGTTATGTTACCAAGGCATATTCTTCCTGCACGATAATTAAAATCCTTATTGTACTGATAGTAGTTTGTTTAAATCATTTGAAGTCAGAACATAATTTTCGATAATTAAATATCCTATAAATTTATGAGTAAACCAAAAAAAGTAGCACTATTAACAGCGGGTGGATTAGCACCTTGTTTAAATTCAGCGATCGGTAGTCTTATCGAACGCTATAATGAAATTGATCCAACAGTAGAAATTATTTGCTATCGTAGTGGGTATAAAGGTCTATTATTGGGCGATTTTTACAAAGTAACGCCAGAAATTCGTGAAAAAGCGGGTTTATTGCAAAAATTTGGTGGATCTATCATTGGTAATAGTAGAGTTAAATTAACAAATGTTGCTGATTGCGTAAAACGTGGTTTAGTAAAAGAAGGTGAAGACCCGCAAAAAGTCGCTGCCGATCAGTTGATTAAAGATGGAGTAGATGTTCTTCATACCATTGGTGGAGATGATACTAATACGGCTGCTGCTGATTTAGCTGCCTTTTTAGCAAAAAATGATTATGGTCTAACCGTTATTGGGCTTCCGAAAACAGTCGATAATGATGTGATTCCTATTAAACAATCTCTAGGCGCATGGACTGCTGCAGAACAAGGCGCACATTTTTTTAAAAATGTAGTGGCTGAAAATAATTCAAACCCACGTATGTTGATTGTGCATGAAGTGATGGGGCGTAGTTGTGGGTGGTTAACCGCTGCGACAGCTATTGAATATCGTAAAATATTAGATAATTGTGAATGGCTACCTGAATTAGGCTTAAGTCGTGAAAGCTATGAAGTACACGGTATTTTTATTCCTGAAATGGGTATGGATATTGCTGCTGAAGCAAAACGTCTGCGTAATATTATGGATGAAGTAGATTGTGTAAATATTTTTGTTTCAGAAGGAGCAGGTTTAGAATCTATAGTTGCTGAGATGGAAGCTAAGGGACAAGACGTTCCTCGAGATGCTTTTGGTCATGTTAAATTAGATGCTGTTAATCCAGGCAAATGGTTTGGTGAGCAATTTGCAGAAATGATTGGTGCAGAAAAAACGTTGATTCAAAAATCAGGTTATTATGCTCGTGCGTCTGCAGCCAATGCGGAAGATATTCGGCTGATTAAATCATGTGCAGATTTGGCAGTAGAATGTGCTTTCCGTGGTGAGCCAGGTGTGATTGGTCATGATGACGATCAAAACTTTGTTTTACGCGCAATTGAGTTTCCACGTATTGCAGGAGGTAAGCCTTTTGATATTGATACAGCTTGGTTTGTTGATGCATTAAAAATAACAGGTCAAACTAAAGGTAAGAAATTAGAGGCCAGCCATTAAGAAGCTGATAACCATTAAAAAGTCTAGTTATGCTCGTTAACCTAATCTAACTATGAGTTTGAAAAAAACAGATCATCGCCATCGAGGAATTTATTTATTGCCTAATTTATTTACAACAGGGGCAATGTTTGCAGGTTTTTATGCAATAACTTCAGCAATTAATGAGCGTTTTGAAACAGCTGCTATTTCAATATTAGTTGCTATGGTTTTAGATGGCTTAGATGGGCGAGTAGCTAGACTAACAAACACTCAAACCGAATTTGGCGTGCAGTATGATAGCTTGTCCGATATGGTATCTTTTGGTGTAGCTCCGGCGTTGGTAATGTATTTATGGGCATTTGAAAGTTTAGGAAAGCTAGGTTTGTTTGCTGCTTTTGTCCATACTGCTGGAGGCGCATTAAGATTAGCCCGATTTAATACTCAGGTTGAAGTTGCAGATAAGCGATATTTTCAGGGTTTACCAAGTCCAGCAGCAGCTGCAATATTAGCAGGGGGGCTTTGGATTAGCCTTGAATATGATTATGAAGTCGAATCTATTAAGTATCTAGTGTTAGTCCTTACTATCAGCACGGGTTTGTTAATGGTAAGTAACTTTCGTTATTCCAGTTTTAAAGAAATAGATTTTAAAGATAAAGTGCCTTTTGTTGTTGCAATTAGTGTTATGTTAACCATTGGTTTTATTATGGCTCAAGCTCAAAGTATGTTATTTGTTTTAGCTCTAGGCTACGCAATTTCAGGCCCGGTTATTACCTTACTTACACTAAGAAAAAAAAGAAAAAATAGAAAAACTTAAACGTTACTTGAATCAATTGTAATATTGAAGTATAGTTTTAAAGATGAAGATTCATTCCTCTGCACTACAAGGTTTTCAAATACCATTCCATGGTGAATCACTTGTGCGTGTCTCTTTGTTTTCTATTCTTGGTTTATCTTTAAAGTTATTGCCCTAGTGGCATATTAACTTTTACAACAACAATACAAAATACAACCCCTTTTTTTAAATTTCAATGGCTTAGCTGTTGAGAATATTTCATGAATGGAGTTCTCATGAAAGATAAACTAATAATTTTTGATACCACACTACGTGATGGCGAGCAAAGTCCCGGTGCATCAATGACTCGAGATGAAAAAGTCAGAATTGCGAAAGCGCTTGAGCGAATGAAAGTAGATGTAATAGAAGCAGGTTTTCCTGTGGCAAGTCTTGGTGATTTTGAAGCTGTTAAAGCTGTTGCAAATGTAGTAAAGGATAGTACTGTTTGTGCGCTTTCTCGGGCTTTAGATAAAGATATAGATAGAGCTGGAGAAGCATTAAAAGGTGCTAACAGTTCTCGAATTCATACCTTTATTGCAACTTCTCCAATTCATATGCAAATGAAGTTGAAGATGGAGCCTGAGCAGGTTATTGAATATGCTGTAAGAGCAGTGAAAAGAGCGCGACAATTTACAGATAATGTTGAGTTTTCTGCTGAAGATGCTGGGCGATCTGAAGAAGATTTTTTGTGTCGGATTTTAGAAGCTGTGATTGATGCTGGAGCAACAACACTTAATATTCCTGATACGGTTGGGTATAGTGTGCCTGGACAATTTGGGGCGACAATTTCTAATTTAATAAGTAGAATTCCGAATTCAGATAAAGCTATTTTTTCTGTGCATTGTCACAATGATTTGGGATTAGCTGTAGCTAATTCACTTTCTGCTGTATTAAATGGTGCACGACAAGTTGAATGTACGATCAATGGTTTGGGTGAACGAGCCGGTAATGCTTCATTAGAAGAAATTGTGATGGCTATTCGTACAAGACAAGATGTTTTTTCATGTCAAACAACATTGGATACGCGAGAAATTTTAAACTGTTCCAAATTAGTTTCTTCGATTACTGGTTTCCCAGTACAACCTAATAAAGCAATTGTCGGTGCTAATGCTTTTGCACATGAATCAGGGATACATCAGGATGGGGTATTAAAAAACCCTGAAACTTATGAAATTATGAAAGCTGAAGATGTTGGTTGGTCTGCTAATCGAATGGTACTGGGAAAGCATTCTGGTCGTAATGCATTTAAGAGTCGAATGACAGAGCTTGGTCATGAATTTAGCAGTGAAGAAGACTTAAATAAGACTTTTTATCGCTTTAAAGAATTAGCGGATAAAAAACATGAAATTTTTGATGAAGATTTACAAGCTTTGATTTCTGAGGCCAGTTTTTTTGCAGATGAAGAGACTATAAAACTAATAGCCTTAAAAGTATGTTCAGAAACAGGTGAAAGACCCTGTTCAACTGTAACGCTTAGAATACACGAGCAAGAAAGAACAGGAAGTGCAAAAGGAAGTGGTGCGGTAGATGCAAGTTTAAAAGCAATAGAGAGCCTGGTTAAATCAAATGCTGTATTAGAATTATATTCTGTTAATAGTTTAACAAATGGAACCGATGCTCAAGGTGAAGTAACTGTTCGGTTGGATAATAACGGCAGAATTGTTAATGGGCAAGGTGCTGATACTGATATAGTTATTGCATCAGCAAAAGCCTATATTAATGCACTGAGTAAATTACAATCGTCTGAATTGAGAAAACATCCTCAAAAAGGCAATGTGTAAGGATAGTTTTTTGTCCTTTGGATAGATGTGGGTAAAATCCATTCATCTTTATTTTAATTCCATAGAAACAATTGTTTATAGCTCTTGATGGATAATTTGACTCGGTTACAATATTTAGAGGCAATGGGAATTGATGTTTGGGTTTCCAGACATCAACCCCTAGTTGCAGACTTAAGTGTTGTTAGTGCTGCTGTGATTGATAATGAGTCTATAGATCGAGTCAATTTAAATAAAGATAAATGGAATATCTTACAAAAAGAAGTTTTAGAATGTGTGAAATGCACTTTATGTGAGAATCGAACACAAACTGTTTTTGGCGTAGGAAAAAAAAATTCTGACTGGATGCTTATAGGTGAAGCACTTGGATATAATGAAGATTTACAAGGAAAACCTTTTGTAGGTCAAGCTGGTTTGTTATTAACAGAAATGATTCGAGCAATGGGTTTAGAAAGGGATTCGGTTTATATAGCCAATATTCTTAAATGTAAATTGCCAGATGAAAAAAAACCTAAAGTGGAAGAAATTAAAGCTTGTGGTGATTATTTGCAGCGCCAGATTCAGTTAGTTCAGCCCAAAATTATTTTAGCTATTGGCCGCGTTGCAGCTCAAACACTATTAGAAACAAAGGAGCCATTAACTAAGTTGAGAGGTGTTTCTCATCAATTAGCAGGTATTCCACTCATCGTTGTTTATCATCCAGCTTATTTGTTACGTTCTCTATTAGAAAAAAGAAATGCCTGGAAAGATATTCAACTAGCTATCGAAACGTATAATCAATAAATTAATTCAATTATCGACGTTACTCTTAACGATTAAGAATCTCTGTTTTAGCAAACATATGATTGCAATGGGGTGTGATTAAAAGTGAAGTAAAGAATGGGTAGGTTGGGCTAACAGCTCTATCGTTAACCCAACATCGTTAGCAAAGTAGTGTTGGGTTTTTTTGTTCCTACACAGGGGCATGAAAATGATATGGGTTAATTATTTAGATAACCTGTGTTTTGTTAATAGCCATGTTGGGTTGCCAAAAAGACGGCATCAACCTATTTTTATTTACTTAATTTTTAATCAGACCTATTCTAATGAGCATTGCTGTAGAAATTAAGAGAACTATTTTCTGTTAATTCATCAGTAAAAATAAGGAAAAATAATAATGAGTTTATGGAAAATAATAGATAAAGTTAAAGATTTTATTGTCTATGATTCAGACAAAGAGTTTTATGCAAAAGTATTTCCTGACTCTATCGAAAGGAAAGATTTAATGCGTTTGCGAAAAATGAGGGTTGAAGATTTATCAGCGGTTCTGGAAATAGAATCAAAAAACTACAATTTTCCATGGAGTGACGGGATTTTTAAGGATTGTTTAAAGTCATTAAGCTATAGCTGTTGGGTGTGTGAGGAGCTGGACAACATTGTTGGCTATAGCATAGTTTCTATGGCGGTAGGAGAAGCACATATTATGAATATTTGCGTTGATCCAGCAGTGCAAAAACAGGGCGTAGGAAATAAATTATTAGAGAATATGATTGAGCTCGCTAATAAAAAAGCAGACACCATTTTTTTAGAAGTTAGGCCTTCAAATAAAGCTGCAGTTTTGCTTTATGAGAAAAGAGGATTTAATGAGATAGGCGTTCGTAAAGGCTATTATCCCGCTGTAAATGGTAAAAGGGAAGATGCAGTGATATTAGCTCTTGATTTAGTTAGTTTGTTTAAGGAATAATGAAAAATGATTTAAAAAACCTTGATAGAATTAAAATAATTTTATAGGAACAAAAGTAATTTAGAATCATAATTAAGTTGACGTGTTATTGATTAAAAATAGAGGAAGGGTTTAAATAGGAAGGTATTTAATTATTGCTCCTATATTAGAGGATAAAATATTAATGAGTGATTTACCCAGCTGCCCTCAATGTGCCTCAGAATATACCTATGAGGATAGGAATATATTTGTTTGCCCTGAATGCGCGCATGAATGGACAAAGGATATTGCTGAAGAAGGTCTTGAGATAAAGATTATAAAAGATGCTAATGGAAATATGCTTACTGATGGTGATACTATATCCGTAATTAAAGACCTTAAAGTAAAAGGTTCTTCCTTAGTGGTTAAGGTTGGCACTAAAGTAAAAAATATCCGCTTAGTTGGAGGTGACCATGATATTGATTGTAAAATCGATGGGATTGGTGCTATGAAGTTGAAGTCAGAGTTTGTTAAAAAGGTTTAGTTTTTTCGTTTCCTTATACTTTCGAAACAATTGAAGTTGGAAATATATTTTTCAATATATTTTGATTTTGTTCAGGAATTTTTACAACTAAGTTGATGTTTTCAGAAAATTCCTGGTCAAGAATAATACCTTTTAATTTAGCTAGATGATACTCGAACTTTTGCATTTGATTGTATTCCAGTTCTATCTTAAATTCTGTATATTCAATAAATTCACTAATGGAACTTGCTGTTATGGCTTTTTTTGCCATGTTCCCATAAGCTCGGGTAAGTCCACCAGCCCCAAGTTTTATTCCTCCATAATAGCGTGCAACAATACAAATAAGATTAATTAAATCTTTACCTTCTAAATGGATAAAAATTGGTTTTCCAGCCGTACCACTTGGCTCTCCAGCATCATTGAAACGTGTGATTATTTTTGTAGTTGATTTAATGCGATAGGCATAAACAATGTGTGAGGCATTTGGATGTTGTTGATGTTGTTGATTGATTAGTTGCAGAGCTTCATTTTCAGATTGACATGGAAAAAGCATACCAATAAAACGAGATTTTTTAATTATGTCTTCTATTTCTACAGTAGATTTGACACAATTCATGGAGACTTTATTTAAGAATGTTTTTGTGAAAGAAGATAATTAGGTTTAAAAGGATGATTTCTAATTAGAATAGCAAAAGTGTAAGGGCATATGCACCCGCATACGTCATACCAAAATAGAAGAAAGAAATGGTCAAACTAGCCGCAGTATTAATTAATAGAACTTTTTTAATTATATAAGTAATAAGTATAAAATCCCAAAGTACAAGTAAACCCATTAAATAATAGCTTAATGAATCTTCAGTCACTGTTAGCCATATAACAACGGGGACTCCAAAAAAAGCAATAACATTTTCGCAAAATAATACGGCGGTTAAAATTTGTACATATAAATGTGTTGTTTTATTGAGGAATAATATAAGTCCTACAAAAGAAATTGTTAATGTTGTTTCAATAAGCACTTCAAAAAGTGCTTCAAATGGGTCTATCATGTTGGCTTGAATAAAAAGCTCAACAATAAAATAAAATACTAAGTTTTGGTTAAGAAACCGAGTAGACCTAGGTAAGTCAACAGGGTTGGCATTTAACCAGCAAAGCGGTAAATACAGTTTAAAAGTATCCATAATTACAGTCGGTTTATTAATGATTAAAAAGGTTTTTTAGCTTAGGTACTGGCTTATGCTTAGCCACCTCTACCTCTTTATCTTCCTTTTGATAGTGGTTATATTGATTTTGATGATTTAGTTGGTCTTGATTAATTTGTTCTTGATAGTGATTAAATTGATCATTTTGTTCTTGAACAATATCTTTTGTTTGTTCAATCAGCGTGTTAATTCTTGCTCTTGTTTTTTTATTTTTACCTACAGGCTCCTTGATTGGGAGAACCATACGCCAAAATGTTAAGCTTTTTTCGAATAAGCCAGATAAATTTTCACTAAGATTTAGTTTTTTCTGTCGTTCTTGTAATTTTTTGACAATTAATTTTCCATGAACTTTAGCCATCAATAAGTGCAAGGGTAGTAAGAAAAGAATCAAAATTAAAATAAATGCAGGGCCAATGATTGGGTCAAAAAGTATCTGTACTACCCCCATTGTTACTTCTGCAAAGACAAGTAAGGTGGCAATAAAGCCTAAAATAATTAGTGTGGACATATTAACTCTATCTTTCCAGATTTCCAGATAGTGTTCAACTTCTGGAAAATAGACGTTATCAATATCACGAATACTTTTATCCAATGAATTTAGAACGCGGTATGAGCGGTCATTTTCAATATTTAACAAGCGATGATAAATTTCTGACATAGAAGAGTTTTTACCTGATTGAGATTCATCGGATAAGAGAATGAATTGTCCGGTGTGGATGCCTAAACCAGCTAATTTTCTTTGCCATGAACTGATTATATCTTTGCTTTTATTAGAATCAATACTGATTTCTGAGTGATCAATAATGAAGACAAATTTATTTGTATCTTGCTGGGCAATAATTTCTTCAATGGTATTTTTTGTAAGCTCAAGCGTTGCTTCAAATAAGTCAGTAAAAACTAATATCAGGTCTGATAATTCTAGGATGTGCTGAGTTAATGCTGGCTGAACAGTGTTTTCTGATGATGCATTTAAAACAGGTGTATTAATAAATAGTTTTCCTTTGAGTTTTTCACTATTTAGAGTTTTAAGTTCCAGATAAGCATTTGTTTTGCTACCTTCTCCTGTTGCTATTTGTTCTATTTTATGGCTAATTTGGTAGAAAGGCAGGCGGTGATCCGAATCCAGTGCTGTTCCAGGTAAGGTTGCTGGTGTTGGCTGGGGAGTATATTGATAAACAGTAAATTTATGATTGGAGGAATGAAGGTTCGTATTTAAATATCTATTAATAAATTCTGATTTAGCTGCTGAAAAACCACCAATTAAACTAACTATTGGCCACCAGGAACTTTTTATTGACGTTGTATCGCTGTCATCAATTAAGCCTAAGTCGTACTCTAACTGATCAAGTTCATGATAAGTTTTACTGACTTTTTGTAAAATGGGGTTAGAAGCAGAAAAATGATTGTCAAGATTAACTAAATGTTTGCTTATTGTTTTTTCAGCCATACTAATGAACCTTTAATAATTATAGTTTTCAGGTCAGTGATCTAGACTAGAAGTATACACCTAGAGAGCTAACAAATAATAATAGAAAGTAAAAAAATAATATAGACTTTAATTAAATCATAAAAATAGTATTTTTTATAATAATTATCTTAGTTAATTCTAATTAAGTAGCTACAAATATTGGCTCAAGTATTTACAACGCAACATTTCTGTAAAAAGAAGTTTTATTTTTAGCTACTTTCTAATTTCGTATAACAAAACATTATTATATATTAATACCCATACCAAAAATTATGGTAAAAATATAAAAAGCAGTTCTATTAATTGATGAATGGAAAAATCGAGTCTAAAAAATCCAATCTCTGCGTTGAAACCCTTCATGATTTATTGCTATTACGTGCAGATTTAGCTTTGTTTTTAAATGTTTTGGTTCTCAATTTTCTAATCCACAATTAATAAGAGGTGCTCTAAAGGGTTTTATAATGACTTGCATCAATTTTGTATTAGAGTTGCTCTAAATTGATCATTGTTTATAACTAGAGTTTTGATAGTTAAAGGGAATATGTTTTTGATTTTAAGAATTGATATTGTATAAAAAACAATAAAATAACTTGCCTGTCTGTTCCTGTATAATTTAATTCTTTTGATTTAGAAAGGTATTAATAGGTATGCTTAAAAAATTGTGGCATTGCTTAAAACATTCTTCAATTGGAAATCCTTTGCAATTAAAACGTGATGAGCTTAAACATTACCCTACTTTGCAAGGCGAACATCCTACTCAATGGAGTTTTCCTGAATATTTGAACAACCCTAATTGCAATTGGTTGCAGTGCTTGAAAGAACAATATGAAATGCCGATTTCCTTTCCCTCATCCTTAAGTCCTGAAGCAGGGTTAATGTTGCATAGTTTTGTTCGTAATCTTATGCCTCGTGTTGTTATTGAAGTAGGGGTTTTTTGTTCTATTAGTACTCAGTGGATGGCGTCCGCATTATTGGAAAATGGGAAAAAGCCTAAAAAAGAAGCTGTTATACATTGCTTTGATGACTTTGGACCTATTCATAAAGCTCCCCCTTGGCGTAATGTTGAGTTGTTAACAGGGCGATTAGATTTTGTTACGGAAAGACTTGAAAAAGCAGGGACTTTAGATTACGTGAATTTTCATCCGGGTGATAGCTCGAGCAATATTATTAAATGTCGTGAGGAACTTGCTGCTGCAGGTGGAGTAGATTTTGCTTTTATTGATGGCGATCATTCGGTTCCAGGTGTGTTGGCTGATTTTAAAGCGGTAGAACCTGTTCTTAATACCGGTGGCTATGTGTTATTACATGATACTTATCCAGAACAATGTGGTAATCATGAAGGCCCTCGATATATTATCGATCATATTAATGAAATTGGTCAGGGTTTATATGAGTTAGTTGAATTGCATCTGAGTCCTTTAAATTATGGTATGGCACTTATTCGACGAATTGGTTAATTGCAAAAAGGCATATTTATTTCAAGACTTGAATTCAGGTGTTTTAATAACGCCGTCTTAAAATGCTTTTTCTGTATCGTAGGGCATCGCTAAACGAAGCAGTATAAACTATTCCTTATTGTTAGATTATTTAGTCATTTTCAGCACAAATATGCCAGCTCAAGAAACTAGTAAATATCTAGATTTATTACCCATTCAATGTTTTTTAGAAAAATCAGAACAGAGTCATTTACCAACAGACTGGCAAAGTTTTTTTGCCAAGCAAACAATGTTGTTAAACCAAGACGATGGGAATAATTGTTTTTATCTGAGCTATGGCAATCTTTCAGAAAAGACACCTACTTTTGCTAACACTTTGCTGGAAGAAATGACTTGGGTACTTCTTTCTAATCCTAAATGTAATGTTGTAATTTGGCCTTTATTATCTTCCATTGATAATACACAGCCTCTTTCATTACTAACGCTGAAAACTAAAACTTGGGGAGTAATTAAAGAGCAAGGTTATATTTGTTTAACTCGGTTTAAAGATTATGATTGTTTAAAACAAGGTATCCATACTGCTCAATGTTTTTCTCATGCTTTGGTCGCAACAGAGAGAAATATTGAGCAAGCTGTTTCTTTAGTAAGACGATTAAAAAATAAACTGACTCTGGAGCAAAAACTTTTTTTAATGCGTAAAGTTCATGCCTTACGTGAATTGCTGTCCTTTTCTTTTCTAAATAAAAAAAATGAATACTTAGCTTATAAAAAATCTTGGGAGCCTTATTTCATAAGACCTGAGCTTGCATTAAATCCAGATATTGTTCCTGCTCAAAGTCGTATTCCAGTTTTAATTGCCACCCATTGGTTAGAGTTAGGTGGTGCAGAAAAATTTGCTATTGATTTAATAAAAGTATTACCAAAAGAACGATATGCTGTTTATGTGACTACAGATGTAGATTCATTTAATTCATGGAGTTCAGCGATTACTGATCAGGTGGAAGCAATCTTTCATTTGCCTAGCTTTTTATCACAGGAAATGATGAAAATATTTTACGATTATTTAATTCGTAGTCGCAAGATTCGCCTTATGCATATTCATCATGCGGCACAAGTTTATGAAGCATTAATTCATATTCGCAGATTTCATCCAACACTAAAAATTCTGGATTCATTACATATTGTTGAATTACCACCTAATGAAGGAGGGTATGTTGAATCATCTGCTCAACTATTTGAAGCTTTTATTAATCACCATCATGTTATTAGTCAATATTTAAAAAACTTTCTGGTTCAGCGCTGGCAGATTGAAAACGATAAAATTTCTGTTATTTACTTAAATGTTGATAGTGAATATTTTAACCCTGAACTTGTAAAAAAAGGTCAAATCAGACGTGCCTTAAAAATTTCTGATAATGCTTGTGTTGTAGGGTTTATTGGCCGGTTTAGTCAGCAAAAACAACCATTAGAATTTATTAAAGCAGCTCAATTACTTCAACAAAAGTGGGTAGAGGCAGGCCAAACAGATCCTTTAGTATTTTTAATGACAGGTAGCGGCCTATTAGAGTCTGAAATTAAACAGACAATCACAAAGGCTACTGACACCACTATTTTATTACATCCTCAAGTACAAGATACACGACCTGTTTATCAGGATTGTGATGTTTTGATGATGCCTTCTGAAAATGAGGGGTTGGCTTTAGTCAGCTATGAAGCGATGGCAATGGAAACTCCCATTTTTTTTACAGATGTTGCCGCTCAAAATGAATTAATGGACGCTGAGTTTTTAGTAGAGAATACTCAACCTCTTGCTGAAAAGTTTGCAGATGCTATTTGGCCTTATCTTATAGACTCAGAAAAACGGCAACAAGCGGGCAAAAAAATGAGAGCTTATATTCAAGATCAGCATGATCATAAAAAAACTAATGTTGAGTTATTAGCACTTTATGAGACTTTGCTGACTGAATAATGAATTTTCTCCGTAAGGTTTTTTTACGTTTTACAGACCCCTTGTTAAAACAATGTTTTTGGTTACGATTTTATAATAAAAATAGTCATACATCATCAAGTCCAAAGTGGTTAAACCATCTGATGTATTGCGACTGTGAGCAAGAAATATTTCGTTATAGAAGTGCAGAGCAAGCCTACCCCTCTTATCTTTTACAACACAGTTTTTTAAGCTGTATAGAGAAAAGACAACACCAGCGGTCGGTAAAATATTGGCAATATAAACCACTAATTAGCATTCAGCTTTCTGTCTATAAAGTTGATATAGGCCAATTGAAGGCCTGTTTAGATTCAGTGGCAAGACAGCTTTATCCCCATTGGCAGCTTTGTATTGCTGAAGATGGCAGTGGTGTTTCAGAAATTAAGAAAACGTTGGCTGATTTTAAAAACCAGTTTCCTGATAAAGTAAAATTAGTTTGTCGTGAAGATAACTGTGGAATTACAGTTTCTAGTCAGGAAGCAACAGCATTAACAGAGGGAGAATATATCGCATTGCTAGATCATGATGATTATCTAGCACCAGAAGCGCTATATGAAGTGGTTAAATTACTTAATCAACACCCAGAAACCGACTGGATTTATTCTGATAATGATCAAATTGATAGCCATGGCCTTCGTTGTTGTCATCATGCAAAACCTGCCTGGTCTCCAGAATTGTTAATGACTTATAACTATGTTTTACATCTGTCGGTTATTCGGCGTACGACACTGCTAAAAGTAGGTGGTTTTAGAAAAGGGTTTGAAGGATCGCAAGACTACGACTTATATTTACGATTATCTGAACTTAGCAATAGAATTAGGCATATTTCAAGAGTTTTATATTCATGGCGACAGTCTGAAAACTCTGTTTCGTTAAATCCAGAAAACAAAAGCTATGCCTTTGATGCAGCTTTACGTGCTTTAAATTCAGCCTTGGAAAGGCGAGGGGAGGTTGGTCAAGCCTCTTACCCTGAATACTCCTGGTTAGGTAGCTATAAAATCAACCGACAATTTGAAACTAAGCCTGAAATTGATGTGATTCATTTATCTATTGAACATCCTAAGTTCAGTGAAGTAGCCGAACAAACCGGTGTTACAATCACATCCCAAGCTTCATTGGCAACGGATCAATTTATTGGAAAAGAACTGTATTCACTCCTTAATAAATGTAAGTCTCCCTATATTTTATTACTTACACCTGAGATAAAGTTTAAAAGTAATAAACAGTTATTAAAAATGGCTACTCAGTTAATCCCTAATGGAGTTGTCGCTTGTACAGTAAAAATCGTCAATAATAACGGACTAGTTGATCATTGTGGATTAGCTTATCAACAAGGCTGTTTTCGGTATCCTTTACGGGGTTGGGATATAAATATGGATGGCATTGGTGCTTATGGCGCTTTACCTAGAAATATTTCCTTAATTTCTCCTTTAATCAGTTTATGTAAAACTAAAGAAATCCAGAAATTGGCTGAACGATTGGTTGATTATCAGACTTTTTCCGCCTGGTCTATTGCGCTTTGCCTAGAGATACAAGCAAATAAACTTAGGATAACTGTTGATGGTGGGGTGGCTGTAGATTATGTACATGAGTCACCGTACAAATTAGTATTACCTAATAAAGATAAAGTGTTATTGCAAAAAAAATATTCTAGTTTTTTTAATGATTGTGATCCTCTCTATCATTATCAGATGAATTGAAGAGTAAGAATTAAATGAACAGCCTTGCTGATGTGATTAGTTTTAGTAAAGTAATTAATGCTAGAGAAATTGCAACTGTAGCAACTTTAGCTGATAAAATGTGGAAAGCCCATTATGTTCCCATCATTGGACAGAGCCAAGTAAAATATATGCTAGAAACTTTTCAGAGTGAGGAGGCAATCAATAAGCAGATTAATCAAAATTTCACCTATTTCATTGTTAATAAGGATAGTCTTCCTGTAGCTTACTTTGCTATTACAGGATTGGATGACTCAAAAAAAGTTCAAATAAGCAAGCTTTATGTGAAGAGGGCTGTTCAGAAAAAAGGAATAGGTTTTGCCATCATCAAATTTATCGAAACTTATTGTTTAAGGCTTGGCGTTGCTGAAATATGGTTAACAGTAAACATAAATAATAAGCAGGCTATCAACTTTTATCAAAAAGTGGGGTTTAAAAAAACGCATTGTTTGATGCAAGATATTGGTAATGGTTTTGTAATGGATGATTATGTTATGAGTAAGAGTTCGATTCACTAAATTGAGTTAAGGGCACTTCTATTCATCAATTAATAGAGGTGCCTTTAAGATAACTGTTCTCTATGGTGTAGAAGCATCAACTAATGAAAACAAAAAACCTCCATCATTTTTCATTTGTACTTTATATAAAGTGTTAAAAGCGAACACTTCAGGTATATTGACTAATAAAGTTTCAAAGCTATAGTCAGCTGATCCAGAATGAACAGAGCCAGGCAATTCAATGGCATCTATTAAGGAAAAGTGATATCCACCTTGGTCTTGTAATTCAGCATAATAAGTACGACCATCGGCTAAAACATCCTTAATAATTAAGATACCTGTCTGATCATTATAATTAGCAACAGCTTGTTGAGCTTGTAATGTAGGGTCTGTTACTCGTACAGGAATTTGAGAGCAATCGGCCACAGGAGCTAGGGAAAATGGTGCCTGGCTGGCTGTAACTTGTTGTACAGTTACATTTTTCTGGCTGTCTTGATAGTTTACTATCTGTGTATTTAAATCATAATCACCCGGGTTAATAGGTATTCCATATTCACCTGTTTTATGAGTAAAAGTGCTTTCTGTGATTTGGCCACTTAATGCAGCTGTTATGACTACTTTGCCCAGACCAAGCTGTTGGCAGCTATCTACTACTGAGCCTTTAATAATACCTTGTTGGAGAGCATCAGAAAGAAATACATTAATAGTATAGGCATATTCCGAAGCAGCAGGTCTTTCTTTAGCCCTTGTTGTGGTTCCATTAGTTACCCGAATTCGAAACAAAGCAGTGGCTGTGGCAGTCCAGTTAAGGACTTCTTCTTGCCCAAGTGGAGAGCTATTAATGGTCTCCAGTTCAGTGCCAGCCTCATCAAATAAGGTAATAATTGGATCAATAGCTGAGCCTAAAGATTCCTGAGGTAAAATAATTGTGTAGCGTGTACCCTGTTCAGCATAAAATTCAAACCAATCTTGATCGCCTTTATCATCTAATAAATGGTATTGTGATCCATCGTTGACCAAGATAGGAATGGCTTGTTCTGGGGTATCACTAGGTTCTGCAAAGCTACTTTGAGAAAGGGTGTTTGAAACACAGCTATCATTTTCTTGAGTAATAAAAGAAAAACAAAGGTTATCTGCATAGCCATCATTCTGAATGCCGTCAGTACGTACTGACTCAATAGTAAAAAGAATAGACTGTGTTGATTTTGGGACAGAATCTCTGATAGATTGGAAGTTAGGGCTTCTTCCTGCTACTAAGGCATCTGGCCAATTATTGGCGGGGCGATCCTTTTCCGAATCGAGTACTATTGAATCCAGTATTTCACCTTGTGCATCAGGTTCAGAAAAAAAATAAACAGAAAAAATTGATTTGTCATTTTGATGCCTATAACCAAATAAATCAGCAGAGGTATCAAACTGAAAATCAGCAACACTTGATAAGTTACTTAAATCTGAGGTTTTTAAATTATAAATTTGTGATATTCTACTCTCATCTCCTGTACTATTTTCATTGCCTGCATAGTAATAAGTACCAGTATTTATTGTCGTGGAACTGCTGGTAGAATTAACACCAGGTGCTATAAAGTATTCTCCACTCCAGCCTGTAGTGTTATTATCAAAAGTTCCATTAATAATTATATTTTCTCCAAAACTTAAATGGGTAAAAAATAACATTATTAATGCTAAAAAAAAATTTTTCATTTTGTTCGCCATATTATTAGAATTGTTATTGGAACCTCTTCGATAGGTTTTTTATAGCTAAGAACTTAAGGTATAAATTAATATACTTCAACTTAAGTTGTAACTTTGAGTTGCAAACATTTCTGTTTAGTACAAAAATAGTTGTCAAAGTTATTAAATTTCACTCCTAAATTCATACCTCGCTATACATGATGTTTTAGAGTCATACAGAAAGATAGATCACTAGGTGGTACTAATTTGAATTAAGATAATTGTTCTTTATGGTGCAGAAGCATCAACTAACGAAAAAAAGAAATCCCCATTATTTTTCATTTGCACCTTATATAAAGTATTAAAAGCAAATACGGCAGGTATATTGACTAATAAAGTTTCAAAACTATAGTCAGCTGATCCAGAATGAACAGAGCCAGGCAATTCAATGGCATCTGTTAAGGAAAAGTGATACCCACCTTGGTCTTGTAATTCTGCATAATAAGTGAGTCCATCTGCGAAAACATCCTTAATAATTAATACACCTGTCTGATCATTATAATTAGCGACAGCTTGTTGAGCTAACAATGTTGGGTCTGCTACTCGTACTGGTATTTGAGAACAATCTGTCACAGGGGCTAGGGAAAATGGTGCCTGACTGACTGTAACTTGTTGTACAGTTACATTTTTCTGGCTATCTTGATAGTTTACTATCTGTGTATTTAAATCATAATTACCTGGGTTAATAGGTATTCCATATTCACCTGTTTTATGAGTAAAAGTGCTTTCTGTGATTTGTCCACTTAATGCAGCTGTTATGACTACTTTGCCCAGTCCAAGTTGTTGGCAGCTATCTACTACCGAGCCTTTAATAATACCTTGTTGAGGAGCATCAGAAAGAAATACATTAATAGTATAGGCATATTCCGAAGCAGCAGGTCTTTCTTTAGCCCTTGTAGTGGTTCCATTAGTTACCCGAATTCGAAACAAAGCGGTAGCAGTGGCAGTCCAGTTAAGTACTTCTTCTTGTCCAAGTGGAGAGCTATTAACGGCCTCCAGTTCAGTTCCCGCCTCATCAAATAAGGTAATAATTGGATCAATAGCTGAGCCTAAAGATTCCTGAGGTAAAATAATTGTGTAGCGTATACCTTGTTCCGCATAAAATTCAAACCAATCCTGGTCGCCAGCGTCATCTAATAAATGATACTGTGGTTCATCATTAACTAAAATGGGAACTGCCTGTTCTGGGGTATTACTGGGTTCTGAAAAACTACCTTGTGAGGGAGAGATTATGGTAGGTGTATCATTAATCAAAGGTTCAAACTTTTGGATACGGTTCCTGGTATCTGAAACATAAAAACTGCCATCAGAAGCTATAGCAATGTCTTGTACAATAAATATCTGTCCATCTTCTGATCCGACTTCACCCCATGATCGAAGAAATTCCCCCTGGGCATTGAATTGCTGAATTACATTTGGTCCTGATGCTACCGATACTGCTGTAACATTAGAATCTGCAACATAAACACTGCCATCTGCACCTATGGCTATACTTTTGGGAGAAATGAATTTTCCATCACCTGAACCTTGCTCGCCCCAAGTTTGGATAAAATCACCTTCGGCACTGAATTGCTGGATTCGTTGATTATCTTTATCCGCAACATAAACACTACCATCTGGAGCTATCGCAATGCTTTCTGGAGAGTTAAACTGCCCGATTTCTGAACCCTGGCTTCCCCATGTGCGGATAAATTCACCTTGAGCACTAAATTGCTGGATACGATGATGATTTGAGTCTACAACATAAACACTACCATCTGGAGCTACTGCAATGTCTCTTAGAATACCAAACCGGTCGTCATCTGGTCCTTGTTGTCCCCATTCTCGGATAAAATCACCTTGAGAATTGAATTGCTGAATACGATAATTATTTCTGTCTGCAACATAGACATTACCATCTGAGGCTATCGCAATGGCCGATGGAAAACGGAACTGACCTACATCTGATCCTTCACTTCCCCATGTTCGGATAAAATCACCTTGAAAACTAAATTGCTGGATGCGGTTATTAAAAGAATCAGCAATATAAACATTGCCATCAGGAGCTATTGCTATGCCAGCTGGAGAGTTAAACTGTCTGTTGTCTGAACCTAGCTCTCCCCAAGTTAAAACAAACTGATACTCGACTCCTTCTTCTGCAAAAGTAAATGGAATAGAGAATAAGCTCCAGATAAATAAAAACCCAGATAATATAAAGGTAGAGGAATTAATACGCATAATAAACATCCTAAATATATAATAGAAAAGGCTGAATTAATCTATTCATTGAGGTTAAGAATATACACTAGGATTTTTGAATAATCTATGGTAATAATTCATAGATTATCTACAATTTTACATGCTCTAATAATTTACATCTATCGAATAAAAAAACAAATGAATAATGACAAAGGCTTAACTATACCGCTTGATTACCAATTTAAAGTAAAGCAGTAAGTGAAAATTATCTTGAGCACACTGATTTTTCTAGGTTTAAGGGTAGTGACCAAAAAAATAGAATGTTAATAGATAAGAGAGAGTAGGGAAGAATGCTCTATCGTTCTACTTGGTATTTCCAAGTATACGAAAGGAAAGATAGAGCATTTGGTTTAGGCGTGGGATTAAGTCTCAGCGATAAGCTGAAACAACTACTTTTTAGGGTTTAGTCGCTTCTGTTAGCGAAAATAAAAAATTACCATCATTTTTCATTTGTACTTTATAAATCGTGTTAAAAGCAAAAACAGTAGACATGTCCACTAACAATGTTTCAAAGCTATAACTGGCAGGATTTGAATGAATTGAACCTGTCAATTCAATGGTATTCGTTAATGCAAAATGATACCCGCCTTGGTCTTGTAATTCGGCATAGTAGCTTTGCCCATTTGCTCCAACATCTTTAATAATAAGCTGACCTGTTTGATCGTTATAATTAGCGACAGCTTGTTGAGCTAATAATGTAGGGTCTGCTACTCGTACAGACATTTGAGAGCAATCTGTCACAGGGGCTAGGGAAAATGGTGCCTGGCTGGCTGTAACTTGTTGTACTGTTACATTTTTCTGGCTATTCTGATAGTTTTCTATCTGTGTATTTAAATCATAATCACCCGGGTTAATAGGTATTCCATATTCACCTGTTTTATGAGTAAAAGTGCTTTCTGTGATTTGGCCACTTAATGCAGCTGTTATCACAACTTTGCCGAGCCCAAGTTGTTGGCAGCTATCTGAGACTAAGCCTTTAATAATACCTTGTTGTGGTGCATCAGAAAGAAATATATTAATGGTATATGCATACTCCAATGCTAATGGTTTTGCTTTCGACTTTATTGAGGTTCCATTAGATACACGAATACGAAATAAAGCCGTAGCGGTTGCTGTCCAGTTAAGTTGTTCTTCTTGTCCTAGTGGAGAACTATTGACTTGCTCCAGTTCAATACCGGTCTCATCAAATAATGTAATAATTGGATCAATAGCTGAACCTATGGATACCTGAGGTAAAATAATCGTGTAGCGTATCCCTTGTTCAGCATAAAATTCAAACCAGTCTTGGTCATCTGCATCATCTAATAAATGATACTGTGGTTCATCATTAACTAAAATGGGAACGGCTTGTTCTGGGGTATCGCTCGGTTCTGCAAAGCTTCCTATAGATGAATAAGTTAGTGTCGTTGTAGTTTTATTTTTGGGTTCAAACTTTTGAATACGATTATTATTTGAATTAGTTACATAAAAATCTCCATCTGGGGCTATTGCTATTCCATAAGGACGACTAAACTGCCCATCGCTTGAACCCTCACTTCCCCATGCTCGAATAAAATCACCTTGAGCATTGAATTGCTGGATGATATTTTCAGAAGTACCTGCATCTGCAATATAAATACTGCCATCTGAGGCTATTTCAATTGCTATGACATTAGAAGAAATGGGTCGTACATTATCGTCTGAACTTCTAATTCCCCATGAACGAATAAAATCACCTTCAGCATTAAATTGTTGGATGCGATAATTAATCCTGTCAGTAACATAAACATCTCCATTAATAGCTATTGCAATGCCTGCTGGAGATTTAAACAGTCCATCATCAGATCCAAATCCACCCCATGAACGGATAAAATCACCTTGTGAACTGAATTGCAGGATAAGATGAGCGCGTGAATCCACCGCATATATATCCCCATTAGCTGCTATTGCAATACCTTCGAGTAGGCCAAACCGTCCTTCATCATGACCTTGCGTTCCCCATGTTCGGATAAAATCACCATTAGCACTCAAGTGTTGGATGCGGGAATTATTTCTGTCTGCAATATAAATACTACCATCTGAAGCTATAGCAATATCTCTTGGGTTGTGGAACAGTCCATTATCCGAACCTTTACCTCCCAAAGTTCGAATAAAACCACCTTGTGAACTAAATTGTTGAATACGATGGTTAACTGAGTCTGCAATATAAACACTGCCATCGGGGGCTATGGCTATGCCTTGTGGTTGATTAAATTGTCCATCGACAGAGCCTAAACTCCCCCAAGCGAAAACAAACTGATATTCAACCCCTTCCTCAGCAAAGATAAATGGACTAGAAAATAAGCTCCAGGCAAATAAAAATCCAGAAAATATAAAGGTAGAGGGATTAATACGCATAATAAATTTATTATAGAAATAATGTTGACTTAAAGAGAGAGCCATTTTATTCTCAATGTGAAGAATATACACTAGGATTTTTGAATAACCTATGGTAATAATTCATAGATTATCTATATTATTATGTGCTTTAATAATCTATATCTATCGAATGTAAAAACAAAAGAATAATAACAAAGGTTTAACTATGAATAGTAAAGTAAAAAAGTTAGTTCTGCTATCAATGGTATTGACACCAACCGTACAGGCCGAGATTATCACTGATGGATCTTTGGGTGGAATTAGTCAAAATTTACCCGGGCCGAATTTCAATATTCAAGAAGGATTTGGCCATAGACAGGGAACCAATTTATTTCATAGTTTTTCTCAATTCAATATTAATACCGGTGAAACTGCAAATTTTATTGCAAATGGGCTTACCAGAAATATTTTAGCTCGCGTGACGGGCGGGAACCCTTCATTGATTGATGGGCTGATTTCATCAAATAGTACAGCTGATCTTTGGTTAATGAATCCAGCAGGATGGGTGGTAGGGCAAAATGCTCAATTTGATTTACAAGGTTCGTTTCATCTAAGTACCGCGAATAGCATCGGTTTTAGTAATGGTGAGATGTTTTTTGCAGACCCAATTAGTCAATCCGTTTTAAGCACAGCCGCACCGATTGATTACCAGTTTAATTCAGGGCAGCAGGCAAAAATCACCTTGGATCAGGCCGATATAATTGTACCGGAAGGTAAGGATATATCTTTAGTCGGTGGCGATATTTTAATGAAAAACTCCAGTCTCAGTGCACCAGGAGGTCGCGTGTTATTAGCCAGTAACGCTGGGCAAGGAAAGTGGCACTTTGATGGCACAAAATTAAATCAGATAAGTGGTGCTGGCGGAACGATTGATATTGAGCATGATGCAGAATCGCCTGCTGATTTATTATCACCCAGTTTAAATAGTTCAAATTTCTTAACAGATACCAGTGCTGGTACTATGCAATTGACTGCAAGACAGATTAACTTAAAACATGCCTATATGGTAACGCAATCTTGGGAAGATAAAGATGCAGGAGATACAATATTAAAAGCTGATAGTATCACCCTGGATGCAAGTTTTATTGATAATAAAGTACAAGGTTCAAAAAATGCTGGAAATGTACACATTGTTGCCGGTGACTTAAAAATGGACAATAAATCTAAAATAAGCACTGATACCAACACAGGGACAACAGGTCAAGCTGGAGATATTCGTGTTGATTTGAGAGGGCAGCTGTATATGACCGATCAATCAGGTATAACAAGTACTGCACTAGGAGATAGAGGCGGAGATATAACAGTAAACTCTGATAGCATTATATTAAATGATGATTCCGTGTTACGAGTTGCTACTCAATCAGATAGTAATGCCGGAAACCTGAATATTATCACCAATCAATTGGCTTTAACTGAAGGAGGAACCTTAGATACTGCCACTGTTGGACAAGGGAAAGGAGGTGATTTATCAATTAAAGCTGATAATATTGCTTTATCAAAAGATGGACTAATTACCTCTGCTAGTTTTGCAGACGGTCAGGCTGGTAATATTGATCTTCAGGCAAATAATTTGTCATTAGCGGATAACTCGGAAATTAGGGGAACAAGTTTTAGGTCCGGGACGACAGGGACGATTCGTTTAGCGATTAATGATCTTTTAAAAGCGGATAAAAGTAGTATCAATACAGTTGCATCAGAAAGTGATGGTGGTTCAATTCATGTAGAAAGCAAAGCATTAGCACTATTAAATAGTGTATTAATTACTTCCGCAGAAGGACAGCAAGGTAATGGTGGGGATATTACGATTAATACAGATACCTTGGTTATGAGTGGTGGCTTTATTCAGGCAAATACTGCGGCTATTGGCGCAACGGGTGGTGAAATACAAGTAAACGCAAAGAATACCATAGCGAGTCAGGGCGGTATTCTGGTAGGGGGTGATGTACGCCAGCAATTTAGTACAACATCAAGGTTGAATGTTATTCAGGCAGCGGCACCTGATGGCGTCAGTGGACAGGTTGATTTAAGCACTGTTGAGCTAAATATAGCAGGTCAACTTGCTAAAATTGATTCCAATTTTTCTGCACAAAAAACAATTGCCAATGATCCGTGTAATGTTGCACGAAATGAGAAGATGAGTTCGCTTATTCAAACAGGGCAGGGTGGCCTACCAATAAAAGCAAGTGATAACATTAATTTACCCTTGCATCGTCATTTACCAAAAGAAAAAAATAAGCCTCAGCCACAATCTCAGCTCCATTCCACCCATCAACAGAAATTATTCCTTTCTGCCAATGATGTTTGTAAAAAGGAGTTGAACTAATGGTGATTACAAAACAACAACTTGTCTATACAGTAGGCTTGCTTTTAATTCAGCTCTTTTATTCTGCCCAAGCATTTGAGTCTGGTGCACTATACCCCGCAAAACCGGAATATCAACTGCCTAAGTTACCGACATGGCAACCGATGCCATCAGAAAAAAGCATTCAGATTGAAAAGCGAGAACAAAATATAGAGAAAGTAAGTCCAGGAGTGCAGTTTATTTTAAAGAAATTGCAGTTTGAGGGAAACAAAAGCATTAGCCATAAACAATTGCAAGCAGTGGTTCAACCATTAATAGACACAGCAATCAATCGAATAGATTTAGAAAATATTCGTCAAAAATTGATACAGCACTATAGAAGTAAAGGGTTTTTATACCCTAGTGTAATTTTACCTGATCAACATATTAGTCAAGGAAAAGTTCATTACCAAATTAATGAAGGGCAATTGACGACCATCAACGTAAAAGGGACTGAACGCTTAAATGAAGATTATGTTCGTGACAGAATACAATTAGATCCCGATGAATCTTTGCAACAAACGATATTACTAGAACGTTTTCAGTTATTACTTTCAGATCCATTGATTGAGCGAGTGAATGGCGCATTAAAACCAGGTGCTAATCCGGGTGATACGATTCTTGATCTGGATATTAAACGAGCAAAACCCTATGAGCTTTATGTTGGAATGGATAACTACACCCCAGCAAGTGTAGGCGCTTATACTGGACATATAGGTGGAGTCGTTAGAAACCTGACTGGCCGGGGTGATTTTTTACAAATTGATTTAACAGGGAGTGAAGGGATGCAAAGTATTAGCAGCTTTTTTTCCATACCTTTTACATCCTACGACACGCGTTTTAATATTGGCTATCAGGGGAGTCAATCTAAAGTGGTTGAAGGGGCACTTGATGAACTCGATATTGAAAATAATTTTATGGATTTTAATGTTGGAATTAGTCAACCAGTTTTCCGTAGTTTAAATCGAACGTTTAGCTTGGAGTTACAATATGCATTTCGACAAACTAGAACAACAATTCTTGATACACCAATAGCTTTAGGCGAGGGTGTAGAACAAAACGGAAAAGCAAAAGTGAGTGTTATCCGCTTTATTCAAAGCCATATAGAACGTGATGGATTATCAGTATTGTCTTTACGATCAAGCCTTAATTTAGGTTTTGATGTTTTTAATGCAACGATTAACCCTTCCCCTCAGACTGATGGACGTTTTTTTAGCTGGTTAGGACAATTACGTTATTTAAGAAAAATTGATGATTGGGGGACAGAATTATTTTTTCGTTCTGATATTCAATTAGCCACAGAAAGCCTGCTTCCTTTAGAACGGTTTGCTTTAGGTGGGATAAACACAGTTCGTGGCTATCGCCAAAATGAATTGGTGCGTGATGAAGGTTACGCCTTATCTGCAGAATTTCGTATTCCATTATGGCAACAATCAACACAAAATGGACATGATATACGAATTATTCCTTTTTTTGATTATGGACAAGCTTGGAATCATCATCAAAAATCAAAAACACTTTATTCCGCAGGAGTAGGGCTAAAGTGGAATTGGCGGCAACTGAGTGCTGAGTTTTATTGGGCACAAGCATTAAATAACCCAGATGTGGTAGATCAAGAACATGATGCACAAGATAGTGGTATACATTTTCAGCTTCAAGCACGATTATTTTAACTGTTTCTGTCATAAAACTATGTTTAAAAAAATTTTATTATCAATAACTATTTTATCTGGCATATTTGAAGGTGCCGCTTTTGCCACAACATCTAGCAGTAATTATTTAAAACAGAGTGAAGAAGCTGTATCTGCTGGACATGTTTATGATGCTCAAGACTTATTAAAAAAAGCAGAAAAAAACAGTAAGACTCCTGTTGAACGGTGGTTAATTAGTATTGCTTCTGCTGATATTATGCTACGTAATGGTCAAATTAAGGGTGCTGAAGATCTGTTGATCAGTATTTATGACGAGGTTCAAGAGGCACAAAATTACGCTATCATTAGCGAAATAATGCAACGCTTTGGTCATATTGAAATAGCACGTAATCATAAGCAACAATCAGAAGGCTGGTATAAGCAAGCGATTGAGATAGCAGAAAGAATCGGAGATCATGCACAAATAGCCAGTGCTGTAATAAACTTGAGTAAAGTTAATAAAGATAGAACACTAGTTGAGCGTGCGTTAGCTCATATTCAATCAATCACTGACCCACAGACAAAACAGCAATTACAATTATCACTAGGCTATCAGGCAGCACAATTGGGTGAGCTGAAAATTGCTCAGGAAGTCTTGCAATCAGTGGTAGACCGGCCTATAACCAGTCGATTTAAGGCTCAGGCATTGGGTTATCAGTCTTATCTTTATGCACAGCAACAACGAACTGATGAAGCCCTCCAATTGATAGAACAAGCTCAATTAAGTGATAGTAGCCCTGATTTATTATTAGATTGGCATTGGCAAAAAGCACGATTATTATTGAAACAAGAGAATCATACACAAGCGTTATCAGCTTACAGAAGTGCAATACAGCAATTGGAACAATCACGAATAGATATTCCTGTTGTGTATGACAATGGTGAGTCCTCTTTTGATAAAACATTTTCACCCTTGTATTCTGAATATATTGAAACGCTCTTGCAGCAAACAGAAAAAGCTGATCCTAAAGAGCAACAACAGTTGTTATCGGAAGTTTTGCAAACATGGGAGCAGTTAAAAGCGGAAGAGCTACAGGATTATTTTCGTGATGCATGTACAGTAAAACAGCAAAATAAAAGTAATATAGTAGAGGCGGGCACTGCTATTTTGTATCCCATTATGTTGTCTGACAAAATGGCGTTACTTGTTCGTTTTGAAGACCAAATAAAAGCTTACCAAATTAATAAAACACCTGCTGAAATCTCTGCTTTAGTACAAAGCATTACTAGCGCAATTTATTCTGGATCATCTTTAAAAAAAGAATCGAATACACTATATCAATGGTTAATAGCACCATTATCAGGTGATTTACGACAGAAAAAAATTGAAACTTTAGTTTACTTGCCTGATGGTGCGCTGCGAAAAATTCCCTTTTCCTTACTCTTTGATGGGCAACAGTATTTAACTGAAAAATATGCATTGGTGACTGTTCCTGGTTTGTCTTTAGTGGCTCCCCAATCAAAAATTACACAAAAAAATGATATTTTATTAGCTGGAATGAGTGAGCCAGGGCCTGTGGTTGTAGAATTATTGAATAGTGGGGTTGATTTATTTGAAGAACCAGCAAAAGAAAAACGAGGATTGTCACAAAGAAAATTAAATTTACGTCAAGCAGAGTCTATCAAGCGCGACCGGGCTTTACGAGCGAATAGAATGAAAGAGTTATTAGCATTGCCAGGTGTGAGTGAAGAATTAAAAACTTTGTCAGCATTAAGCACAGTAGACGTGATGGAAAATAAAAAATTCCTATTAAAAAACTTTATCAATAATGTACATCAAGGTCATTCAATTGTTCATATAGCGTCCCATGGATACTTTTCGGGGGATCCAAAACAAAGTTTTATCATGACTTATGATCGTTTACTTGATATGAAACAATTATCAGAATTATTTCAGAATGAAGCCGTCAATAACCGGCCAGTAGAGTTAGTAACTTTAAGCGCTTGCCAAACAGCCGAAGGAGATGATCGTTCGCCATTAGGGTTATCGGGTGTTGTTGTACAAACGGGTGTTAAAAGCGCTATAGGGACTCTCTGGCCAGTCGCAGATGAAGCGGCAAAACAATTTTTTTCTGATTTTTATAAATATTATCAACAGCCCGGTGTTACTAAAGCCATGGCAATGCAGCAAGCCCAGCAAGGCTTAATGAAAAATAAAAAACTTAATCATCCGGTATATTGGGCACCTTTTGTGTTGGTCGGCGAATGGCATTGATATACTTGATACGGATTTCTGTCGCTTGCTCATAAGATTAAAAGCATAGTGGTTAGAGGATTCTATCAATTGGCAATAAATTTCCAGTTTAAATCTTCCCCAGCTTTTAGTGGGGTAATCGTTTCATTGCCGATTTGATAACTATCTGGAACCGTCCATAATTGTTTTTTTAGTATGATGGTTTGAGTATTTCTAGGTAATTGATAAAAATCAGCACCAAAAAAACTGGCAAAACCTTCCAGTTTATCTAAAGCATTTTCCTGTTCAAACGCTTCTGCGTAAAGTTCTAAGGCAGCATAAGCGCTATAACAACCGGCACAGCCACAGCTATTTTCTTTAGCGCCTGTTAAATGAGGGGCGCTGTCAGTTCCAAGGAAAAATTTTGGATTACCGCTAGTAGCTGCTTTAATCAAGGCCTGTCTATGGTATTCGCGTTTTAAAATAGGCAAGCAATAATAATGAGGTCGTATACCGCCCGCTAAAATGGCATTACGGTTAAACAACAAGTGTTGGGGAGTAATGGTTGCTGCAACTTTATTGGAGCTTGATGTAACAAAGTCAACAGCTTCTTTTGTAGTAACATGTTCAACAACAATACGAAGATTTGGAAAGTTTTTAACTATATTACTTAAACTGGATTCTACGAATACTTTTTCTCGGTCAAAAATATCACAATTATTATCAGTGACTTCTCCATGGATTAATAAAGGAATATCAACTTCTTCCATCGTTTCCAGAATTGGATATATAGATTTAATATCATTCACCCCAGAACCTGAATTAGTGGTTGCCCCTGCTGGATATAATTTAAAAGCATGAACATGTTCTGATTCAGCTGATTTTTTTACTTCATACTTTGTCGTGGAGCCAGTTAAATACAGAGTCATTAATGGATTGAAACCTGATTCTACAGGTAACGCTTGAATTATTTCTTGCCGATAAATTAATGCTTGTTCAACAGTTGTGACAGGCGGTTTTAGATTGGGCATTATGATCGCACGAGAAAATTGCTTTGCAGTGTGAGCGATAACTGTTTTAAGTATTTCCTCATTTCTAACATGTAAATGCCAATCATCGGGTTGAATGAGTGTTAATTTATCCATAGTCTTTGTGTTTTTCTATTAGAATAGTCTGCTTATTCTATAGAAGGCTCTTGAAAAAATGAAATACTGGCCTCATTTATAGTGATATTTTGTTTTTTTGGAGCATTTAATGCCTATTTATGAATACCAATGCCAAGCCTGTGGAGATGAGCACGAAGCACTACAAAAAATGAGTGCGGAGCCACTCGTCGATTGTCCTGCATGTAATAAGCCTGAACTAAAGAAAAAAATTTCAGCCGCTGGTTTTAGATTAAAAGGCAGTGGCTGGTATGAGACCGATTTTAAAGGTGGGGCTAAGAAAAAGGATGCAGAATCATCAAAACCTAAAGCAAAGCCAGAGCCAGCAAAGGCAAGTGGACATAGTTGTGGTAGCGGTGGTTGTAGCCATTAATTGATTATTAAGGTAGGTTGGGCTAACAGCTCTACCGTTAACCCAACGTTTTTATCGTACATGATGTTGGGTTGCCCAAAATACGACAGCCCAACCTACGAATAAATCATCAAAAACCTAGCTAATACTAAGAACAATACTTTTAACCTTCAGTAAAAAAGAGAACAAATATGCGTACGCACAAGTGCGGAGAAGTAACAAAACAACATTTAGATGAAACTATTGAATTATGCGGCTGGGTTCATCGTCGTAGAGATCATGGTGGCGTAATTTTTATTGATCTTAGAGACCGTGAAGGTTTAGTTCAGGTGGTTTTTAATCCTGATGAAACTGAAGCCTTTGCTATTGCCGAAAGTGTGCGCAGTGAGTACGTTTTACATGTAAAAGGACGCGTTAAAGATCGTCTGGAAGGTACCATCAACCCGAATATGAAAACCGGTGAAATTGAGGTGATGGTTAATCAGATAGAGATACTGAATGAATCTGAAACACCTCCGTTTCCAATTGAAAGCGATATAGAAGTTAACGAAGAAATGCGTTTACGCTATCGCTATATTGATTTGCGTAGCACGGCAATGCAACAAAAAATGAAGGTGCGTAGAGACGTGACCCGTTATTTGCGTAATTTTCTTGATGACAGAGAATATTATGAAATTGAAACCCCTATTCTAACCAAAGCAACACCAGAAGGGGCAAGGGATTATATTGTGCCTAGCCGCACCCATGAGAATGCTTTTTTTGCCTTGCCACAATCGCCACAGCTATATAAACAGTTGTTGATGATCTCAGGGATGGATAAGTATTATCAAATTGTTCGTTGCTTTCGTGATGAAGACTTACGTGCAGATAGACAACCGGAATTTACTCAGCTGGATATAGAAACCTCGTTCATGAATGAAGATGAAATCATGGTAACGATGGAAGAAATGATGAAGCAGTTATTTTCCGAGATTCTTGATGTTGATTTGGGTGATAAATTCCCAGTGATGACTTATGAAGAAGGTATGCGACGTTATGGTTCAGATAAACCTGATTTACGCATCCCTTTAGAGTTGGTTGATATCGCCGACGAAATGAAAGAGGTAGACTTTAAAGTCTTCTCAGGCCCTGCAAATGATCCAAACGGTCGTGTTGTTGCTTTAAAAATCCCTAATGGTTCTGATTTAAGCAGAAAAGAAATTGATGTTTTAACTAAATATGTCAGCATCTATGGTGCAAGAGGATTGGCTTATATTAAAGTCAATGATAGAGATGGTGGACTAGAAGGTTTGCAATCTCCCATTGTTAAGTTTGCACCTGCTGAGGTGTGGGAAAGTGTATTAAGCAAAACGGATGCTAAAACAGGTGATTTGATTTTCTTTGGTGCAGATAACGCTAAAATCGTTAACGAAGCGATGGGAGCATTACGGGTTAAAATTGGCTTGGATCGTGGTCTAGCAGAAGGCGACTGGAAGCCTTTATGGTTAATTGACTTTCCAATGTTTGACTGGGATGATAAAAACCAGCGCTGGAATGCAATTCATCATCCATTTACAGCGCCTAGTTGTACGATTGAAGAACTTGAAGCTAATCCAGGACAAGCATTATCAAGAGCTTATGATTTGATTTTGAATGGAACAGAATTAGGTGGCGGATCAATTCGTATTAATCACACAGATATGCAAACTAAAGTCCTTGAAATTTTAGGTATTGGTGAAGAAGAGGCAAGAGAAAAATTTGGTTTCTTATTAGATGCATTAAAATACGGATGCCCTCCACATGGTGGGATTGCCTTTGGTTTGGACCGGTTGGTTATGTTAATGACTGGGTCAAACTCAATCAGAGATGTTATTGCATTCCCTAAAACACAAACAGCAGCTTGCCCACTAGTTGATGCGCCGGCTATTGTGAATGATATTCAGTTAAGAGAATTAGGAATAAAATTGCGCAAACCAGCTGAAAAAGCAGAAGAAGGTTGATATCGTAGGTTGGGCTAACGGCTTTATCGTTAACCCAACAGTATCAATCAATGTAAATGTTAGGTTGTCAAAAAAGATGACAGCCTAACCTACAACGCATGGAACTATTATGACGTCCACACCATTACCTATTCAAGATTATGCATTACTCGATGATGAGGAATGCGAAGCCCGTATTATTGCCGCTAAGGAAAAACTAGGTAAACGATGTATTGTTTTAGGTCATCATTATCAGCGAAACGAAGTCTTTAAACATGCTGATATTACCGGTGATTCGTTAAAACTTTCTAGAGAAGCCTCAGAGTCAGAAGCTGAATATATTGTGTTTTGTGGCGTTCACTTTATGGCAGAAGTTGCTGATATTTTGTCTCGCCCAGATCAAATTGCAATCTTGCCAGACTTAGCCGCTGGTTGCTCTATGGCGGATATGGCGAATGCAACCAATGTACAAAAATGTTGGGATGAATTATCGCAAGTAATTGATGCAGAAAAGGAAGTGACGCCAGTGACTTACATTAACTCAGCTGCTGACCTAAAAGCATTTTGTGGTAAACATGAAGGTATTGTATGCACCTCTTCTAATGCAAAAAAAGTATTGGAATGGAGTTTTGCTAAAAGAGAAAAAATTTTATTTTTCCCAGATCAGCATTTGGGTAGAACAACAGGGTATTTAATGGGTATACCATTAGAGAAAATGGTTGTTTGGGATTTTGGAAAACCCATGGGTGGATTAACCGAGCAACAGATTAAAGATGCAAAAATCATTCTTTGGTCTGGGTTTTGTTCTGTGCATCAGGTCTTTGAGCCAGAGCATATTGATGAATTTAAAGAAAAATATCCAGAAACAAAAGTTATTGCGCATCCAGAAGCCTGTTTTGAAGTCTGTCAAAAAGCGGATTATATTGGTTCAACAGAGACTATTTTAAAAATAGTAAAGGAATCAGAACCAAATACACGCTGGTTAGTGGCAACGGAATTGAATCTGGTTAATCGGTTACATGAAGAATGTAAAGATCAAGGAAAAAATGTACATTTTATGTCATCCACTTTAAGTATGTGCTCCACTATGTTTAGAACAGACCCACAGCATTTGACTTGGGTGTTAGAAAATTTAGTTGCAGGGCATGTTGTTAATCAAATATCAGTTGAGCCTGAAGAAGCAAGATTAGCAAAGAAAGCATTAGATAATATGTTATCCCTAACTATGTAGGTTGGGCTGCCGTCTCTTAGGCAACCCAATAGGACGAGGCGTATTGTGAGTTAACGGAAGAGCCGTTAGCCCAGCCAACAGATATATTTACTCGATTTTCTTATATTTAATCCTGTGTGGATTATCTGCATCAGTCCCTAAGCGTTTATGACGATCCGCTTCATAATCTGCATAATTCCCTTCAAACCAAACCACTTCACTATCACCTTCAAAAGCTAAAATATGGGTGGCGATTCTATCTAAAAACCAGCGGTCATGTGAAATAACAACTGCACACCCAGGAAAAGCAAGAATAGCTTCTTCTAGGGCGCGTAACGTTTCCACGTCTAAATCATTAGTCGGTTCATCAAGTAATAATAGATTCCCACCACTTTTTAATAATTTAGCCAAATGGACGCGATTACGTTCTCCTCCCGATAAATTACCAATATGTTTTTGCTGATCTGCCCCTTTAAAATTAAATCGTCCTAGGTAGGCGCGAGAAGGTGTTTCGTAACTTCCCACAGTAATCAGATCTAAGCCATCGGAAACTTCTTCCCATACTGTTTTTTTAGGATCCATATCGTCACGCAGTTGGTCAACATAGGCTATTTCAACAGTTTGACCTAAAGTGACAGAGCCAGAGTCTGGTTTTTCAAAACCTGCCATCATACGAAATAGGGTGGTTTTACCCGCACCGTTTGGACCAATAATCCCGACAATGCCGCCAGGAGGCAGTTTAAAACTTAAATCATTAATCAGTAATTTATCACCAAAACGTTTACTGATATTTTCTATATCAATCACTACATCACCTAAACGAGGGCCAGGTGGGATGTAAATTTCCTGCGTTTCACTGCGTTTTTGTACTTCTTTAGAAGATAGTTCATCAAAACGCGCAAGTCTGGCCTTACTTTTAGCGTGACGACCTTTAGTACCTGCTCTAACCCATTCTAATTCTGTTTTTAGAGCTTTTTGGCGTGAAGATTCTTGCTTTTCTTCTTGAGCCAGACGTTTTTGTTTTTGTTCTAACCAGTTGGAATAATTACCTTCCCAAGGGATTCCCATGCCTCTATCAAGCTCTAAAATCCAGCCAGCTACATTATCTAAAAAATAGCGATCATGTGTGACTGCTACCACAGTTCCTGAATAATCATGTAAAAATCGTTCAAGCCAGGCGACAGACTCAGCATCTAAATGGTTAGTTGGCTCATCAAGTAATAACATATCTGGTTTTGACAATAACAAACGGCATAGAGCAACTCGGCGTTGTTCACCTCCAGAAAGTTTAGTGACATCTGCATCCCAAGGAGGAAGACGAAGCGCATCGGCGGCAATCTCAAGGGTTCTTTCCAGTTCCCAAGCGCCTGCTGCTTCGATTTTTTCTTGTAAATTAGCTTGTTCAGCCAGTAATGTATCAAAATCTGCATCTGGGTCAGCAAAGGCTTCATTGACTTGATTAAAGCGGTCAATAATGGCTTTAATTTCACCCACGCCTTCTTCTACATTACCTCGTACATCTTTATCAGGGTTTAATTCAGGTTCTTGGGATAAATAACCAATATTTATTCCTTTTTGGGGAATTGCTTCGCCTTCAATTTCAGTATCTAACCCAGCCATAATTCTAAGTAAAGTAGATTTACCCGAACCGTTTAAACCTAACACGCCAATTTTTGCACCTGGGAAAAAGGAAAGAGAAATATCTTTTAAGATATATTTTTTCGGAGGGACAATTTTACCCACCCGATTCATTGAATAAATATATTGAGCCATTGTTATTAATTAATGAAAAAAAGCTCTATTATTTCACGTTATGGCATTGATTTTAATATTTGTTTGAATTTTGTGGCTATTCACAAATCATAATAAGAGTGAGGTAGGTTGGGCTGCCGTCTCTTTGGCAATCCAATATAAGGTAAGCTGAATTTGTTGGGTTAACGATAAAGCCGTTAGCCTAACCTACGATTGTCTTTGAACACTTTCATTCAATTCTTCCTTTAAATTAGTTTGATAGATTGTTAGGTGGGGTATAATATCTGCCAATTCAAATCCAGTTGCTTTTGCTGGAAGTTTTAAAAGATATATGACGAAAAAATTATTTATACAGACTAACGGTTGCCAGATGAACGAGTACGATTCCGATAAAATGCGGGATGTACTACAAGCTTCTCATTGTATGGAGATGACAACTATTCCAGAGGAAGCCGATGTTTTACTTCTAAATACTTGTTCTATTAGAGAAAAAGCACAGGAAAAGGTGTTTTCTGCCATTGGACGCTGGCGTAAGATTAAAAATAAACGTCCTGATGTGATTATTGGTGTTGGCGGTTGTGTGGCTAGTCAGGAAGGGGCTGCGATTCAAAAACGTGCGCCTTATGTTGATATTGTTTTTGGTCCACAAACTTTACATCGCTTACCTGAATTATTAAATCAAGCCCGTGAGACTAAACAACGTGTTGTTGATATTTCTTTTCCCGAAATAGAAAAATTTGATGCTCTTCCTGAACCGAGAGCGGAAGGGCCAAAGGCTTTTGTTTCAATTATGGAAGGGTGTAGTAAATATTGTACTTTTTGCGTGGTTCCCTATACCCGTGGTGAAGAAATAAGTCGGCCGCTAAATGATGTGATTGCTGAAATTTCTACTTTAGCTGAGCAGGGTGTAAGGGAAATCAACTTGCTAGGACAGAATGTTAATGCTTACCAAGGTGAAGCAGAGGATGGTGAGATTGCTGAATTTTCAGTGCTTTTACACTATGTCGCGGCTATAGATGGTATTGATAGAATACGTTTTACTACTTCTCATCCTGCTGAATTTAGTGATGATATTATTGAGGCATTCGCCGAAATACCCGAGTTAGTCAATCATTTGCATTTGCCTGTTCAAAGTGGGAGTAATAATATTTTGGCTAATATGAAACGGGGGTACACTCGATCTGAATATCTTGAAATTATGGATAAGATGAAAGCAGTGCGACCCGATATTAGTTTATCTTCTGATTTTATTATAGGTTTTCCTGGTGAAACTGAGGAAGAATTTGAAGATACTTTGGCTTTAATTGAGGAAGTTGGATTTGATTTTTCTTATAGTTTTATCTACAGCGCTCGTCCAGGAACACCAGCGGCAGACATAGAAGATAATATTTCTGAAGAGATAAAAAAACAACGTCTTAATAAATTAAAAACCCGGCTTAACCAAATGACAATGGATATTTCAAAAAGTATGGTCGATACTGTTCAAACTGTTTTGGTAGAAGGCTTATCTAAAAAAAATCCTTTGCAAATGACAGGTAGAACGGAAAATAATCGAGTGGTTAATTTTACTGCTCATCCGCGATTGGCAGGGCAGTTTGTTGATGTTATGATTACCGAAGCGTTACCTAACTCCTTAAGAGCTCGCTTAGTCGAGTCCTCTGTTGATAAAATATTATAAAAACAAAAAGAACTACAACATTGACAGATTCAATTTTTTCCCAAGAAATAACCTTATTACCAGTTGATAACCGCCGTTTGTCCAATTTTTGTGGACAATTTGATGTACATTTACATCAAATTGAAAGCCGCTTAAAAGTTGAAATAGCAAATCGGGGCAATCAGTTTAAAATCACCGGTTTTTCCAATGCAGTTAAAGCTGCTTGCGTTGTTATGCAAAAATTATTTGATGCTACTAAAGAAGAGACAATCACGCCTGAACATGTCCATTTATCTTTACAAGAGTCAACTGTTGATCAGTTGATAGAAAAAGGCTCTAGCCCTATTGAAACGCCGGATACTGTGTTTATTAAAACTAAAGATGGTGTGATAAAAGGTCGGGGTGATAATCAACAAAATTATTTAAAAAAAATATTCAGTCATGATATTAATTTTGGCGTGGGGCCTGCTGGCACAGGGAAAACTTATTTAGCGGTTGCTTGTGCTGTTGAAGCATTACAGACGGAAAAGGTAAGGCGTATTATTTTAGTCCGTCCAGCTGTTGAAGCAGGAGAAAAACTTGGTTTTTTACCGGGTGATATGGCACAAAAAGTAGATCCTTATTTAAGGCCTTTATATGACGCGTTGTATGCCATGCTGGGATTTGAGAAAGTAGAAAAACTAATAGAACGTAATGTGATTGAAGTGGCTCCGCTGGCATTTATGAGAGGTAGAACCTTAAATAATTCGTTTATTATTCTTGATGAAGCACAAAATACCACAACGGAACAAATAAAAATGTTTTTGACCCGCGTAGGGTTTGGCTCAATAGCTGTAATAACAGGGGATGTGACTCAGATTGATTTACCAACTGCAAAAATGTCTGGTTTAAAGCATGTTCTTGAAGTTTTAAAACAAGTTAATGGCATTAGTTTTACTTTCTTTAATGCTAAGGATGTGGTCAGGCACCCCCTTGTGCAGCGTATAGTGCTGGCTTATGAACAATACGAAAAGAAAAATAATCAGGAATGAATGTTGTAGAGATTCAGTCTGTATCTCAGTCCGGTCAACTACCTTCACAAGAACAGTTTCAATATTGGATTGATGCCGTTTTATCTAATAGCACACAAGACTCAGAGATTGTTATTCGTATCATTGACGAATCGGAAATGATCCAGTTTAATGAACAATATAGAGGTAAAAAGGGTGCAACTAATATTTTGAGTTTCCCTTTTGATGTGCCTGATGGAATAGCTAGTAATTTATTAGGTGATTTATTGGTTTGTGCCCCCATTGTAGAAAAAGAAGCTCAGGCGCAGCAAAAAAAAATAGAGCACCACTGGGCGCATTTGATCGTGCATGGTTTACTTCATTTGCTGGGTTACGATCATATTGAGAATGAAGAAGCAGAAAAAATGGAAGCGTTAGAAATTAAAATATTAAAAAAAATAAAAATAAAAAATCCATATGAGGAGAAATAAAAGTCATGTCTGATGATAAACCCCCAAGTAGCCAGCCCCAGCAGAAAAGCCTGATTGATCGTATCGGACACTTTTTAACTGGGGAACCACAAGATCGGGATGATCTTTTGGAAATGTTAAAGGAAGCACAAGAAAAAAACCTGCTAGATGCTGAATCTTTGGCTATGATTGAGCGAGTTTTACATTTTTCTGAAATGCGTGCTAGAGATATTATGATCCCTAGGATTCAAATGAATAGCGTTCCTAAGGATGCAGAATTAGAAACCATTTTTCCTCTGGTTTTAGAATTAGGTCATTCACGATTTCCAGTCATAGAAGACGATGATCGAAGTAAAGTGGTAGGGGTTTTACTTGCAAAAGACTTGTTAGCTTTTGCAATAGAAAATAAAAAACTAACAGTCGCTGATATTATGAGGCCGGTAAGTGTAGTTCCAGAAAGTAAACGGCTGAGTGCTTTGTTAAGAGAATTTCGAACAGACCGTGATCATTTGGCAATCGTGGTTGATGAATATGGCATGTCTGCTGGTTTGGTTACCATAGAAGATGTATTAGAACAAATTGTCGGTGAAATTGAGGATGAGCATGATTTGCCGGATGAAGAAGATAATATCAAGAAAAGTAGTGATAAAAGATATACAGTAAAAGCTATAACGATGATTGATGAATTTAATGAATATTTTTTATCAGAGTTAGAGGATGATGAACATGAGACGATTGGAGGTTTTGTTATTCATCAGCTAGGAGGTATGCCTAATAAAGGGGATAAACTGGAGTATGAAAACTTTCGTTTTGAAGTAGTACATGCAGATAATCGACGAGTTTATCTATTGAAAGTCATATTGTTAGATGAAAAAAGGAAGTGACTAAATAGTCAAAAAAAGGAAGCTCAAAGGTGTGAGATTAAAAGTGAAGGAAATAAAAATATCGTAGGTTGGACTGCCGTCTTTTTGGCAACCCAACACTACTTTTGCTAAAGATGTTATGTTGGGTTTACGATAGAACTGTTAGCCCAACCTACCAACTCTTTAGGCAACTCGCAACAAATAACCCACCCATCTTACTTGCCTTTTTGTCCGTCTTTACCGTTGTAGTAACAGTTACGTAGCTAGCTATGCGTCCGTTACTACAACGGTAAAGACAAACAAAAATTCTGCGTAAGTATGGGTTATTTATTACGAGTTGCCTTACTTCACGCAGCCGCATGAAGTATAAAACTGTTTTATATCAAAAGATCTTTTACTTCTTTCTCTAAATCTCTTCATAAAGCGCTAAATATTGCTTAGCACTATTTTCCCAGGAAAAATCTTTTTCCATTGCTGAAATCTGGATTTTTTTCCATGTTTTTTTATCGTGATATAGCAGCATTGCTCTCTTTATCGCTTCTAATAATGCCCCGTAATTCGCTTCTTTAAAAGAAATGCCTGTTGCAGTATTGTTGGATAAACTTTTGGGTAATGCATCTTCTATAGTATCGGCAAGTCCTCCCGTTTCTCTTACAATAGGAATCGTACCATAGCGTTGGCTATACATTTGATTTAAACCACAAGGTTCAAAGCGAGATGGCATAAGAAAAATATCAACACCGGCTTCTATCTGATGAGCAAGTGCTTCATCATAACCGATGGTTACAGAAATTTTCTTTGGGTAAAGTCTTGAATAATCAAGCAATTTTCGTTCAACACTTTTGTCGCCACTGCCGAGTAATACTAATTGTAATGGCATATTAACCATTTCATCAAGACAATCAAGAATAAGGTCAATCCCTTTTTGTTCAACTAATCGACTTATCAGCCCGAATAATGGAACAGATTTATTAACTGGAAGTGAGGATCTTGCTTGTAGTGATGTTTTGTTGATAATCTTTTTATCTAAGTTATCTTTATCGTAAGGCTCACTAATTGATTTATCTTCTGCTGGGTTCCACTGCTCCAAATCCATTCCATTGATAATGCCAGATAAAATACTATATTTATGGCTTAATAACCCTTCTAATCCATAGCCAAATTCAGGTGTTTGTATTTCAATAGCATAGGTAGGGCTAACGGTTGTAATACGGCTTGCATAAGACAAACCACCTTTAATAAAAGAAAGCATATTATGAAACTCAACACCAGTAGGGTTCCATAGTTGCGGTGGTAAATGGAGTGCAGAAAATGTGCTTTCAGGAAACATGCCTTGATAAGCCATATTATGGATGGTAAAAACCGTGGAAGGGGGATTACTTTCCACTGATAGAAGGGCGGGTACTAAACCTGTTTGCCAGTCATTACAATGTACAACATCTGGTTGCCAAGTTAAGTGGGCTCTGTTCATGGCTATTTCTACTACGACACGGCAAAATAATGCGAAACGATCGGCTATATTCTCCCAAGGATTTCCAGACTCATCCAGATAAGGGTTTCCAGGTGTGCCAAAAAGTGCTGGGCAATCAACTAACCATACTTTGACGTTACTATTAGGTAATACAGTTTCCAGGATATTAGCATCCTGATTGTCAACTCTAACCGTACTGATAAAATGAACGTCTTCTGTTTTGTTTAAAGACTGATAGTTAGGTAAAACAATTCTTATCTCTTGTGATAGCTCTGCTAATGCACGAGGTAAACTACCAGAGACATCTGCAAGTCCACCTGTTTTAATCAATGGATGTGCTTCACTGCATGCAAATAGTATTTTCTTCATAGTTTTAATATGATGCCCGCTAAAGGAGGAAGAGTAAGGTTAACCGAATGGGGTAAGTTCATCCAGGGTGTTGGTTCCGAATAAACGGTAGCATTACCTTCATTACTTCCATTATAAAAGCTGGAGTCCGAGTTAAAAATTTCTGTGTAATTTCCTTCTGAAGGCACGCCTATGCGGTAATTTTCTCGTATTACAGGCGTGAAATTCAATATTACAATAAGTTCATCGTTATCAGTTTTACGGCGAAAACTGATGATGGAGTGATGAATATCATGGCAATCAATCCAGTCAAACCCTTGATGATCGAAATCATGTTGAAAAAGTGCAGGATGATTAACATATATATGATTTAAATCTTTAACCAGAGTTTGAAGTCCCTTGTGGTGAGGGTAATCAAGAACATGCCAGTCTATAGATTGATCAAAATTCCATTCATTTCCTTGGCCAAATTCACAGCCCATAAAGAGTAGTTTTTTACCGGGATATGTGAACATAAAGGTGTAAAGTAGACGTAAATTAGCAAAACGCTGCCATTCATCTCCTGGCATTTTATTAATCATAGAACCTTTGCCATGAACGACTTCATCATGAGAGAAAGGTAAAACAAAGTTTTCTGAAAATGCGTAGAGCATACCAAAAGTTAGATTGTCATGATGATGCATTCTATGAACAGGGTCTTGTTGCATATAGGAAAGCATATCGTGCATCCAGCCCATATTCCATTTCATGGAAAAACCAAGTCCTCCTGTCCATGTAGGACGTGTTACTTGAGGCCAGGAAGTAGATTCTTCTGCAATAACAACTGTGCCAGGGTGTTGTTCGTGGGTGATTATATTCATGTGCCTCATGAAATCAATGGCTTCTAGATTTTCATTGCCGCCATACATATTGGCTACCCAGTCACCTTCCTCGCGAGAATAATCCAGATAAAGCATAGAGGCAACTGCATCTACTCTTAATCCATCAAGATGGTATTCTTCCAGCCAGAAATTAGCACTGGCTAGAAGGAAATTTTTAACCTCATTACGACTGTAATTATAAATTAATGTCCCCCAGTCTCTATGTTCGCCTTTGCGAGGGTCTTCATGCTCGTAAAGAGCAGTGCCGTCAAATTGAGCGAGGGCAAAGCTGTCTTTTGGGAAATGCGCGGGTACCCAGTCAAGAATAATCCCTATGTTGTTTTGGTGGCAAATATCAACAAAATAACGAAACTCATCGGGTGTTCCATGTCGACTTGTCGGAGCAAAGTATCCTGTCGCCTGATAACCCCAGGACATGTCTAATGGATGTTCAGTGATGGGGAGTAATTCGATATGAGTAAATCCCATATATTTGACATAGTCAACCAAGTCAGTAGCAAGTTCTTTGTAATTTAGAAAGTTACCTTGATCATCCCGTTTCCACGAACCAAGATGGACTTCAAAGATAGACATGGCTTCGTGGATCCAGTCATGTTCTTTACGTTGATCCATCCATTTGCTATCTAACCATTTATAATGATTTTCATCGTTAACGATTGAAGCAGTTTGTGGGCGGAATTCAAATTGTTGGCCATACGGATCTGTTTTAACCAGAATCTCATTGGATTTGTCATTTAGAATTTCAAATTTATAGGTACACCCAACCGATAGCCCTGGTATAAATATTTCCCAAATACCACTGCCACTCAAGTTGCGCATAGGATTGCAGCGTCCATCCCAGCGGTTAAAATCATGAACAACGCTAACTCTTTGAGCATTAGGAGCCCAGACAGCAAAATAAACACCATCAATTCCGTCAATTGTATGTAGATGAGCACCTAATTTTTTATAGATATGCCAATGATTTCCTGCCGAAAAAAGCTGTTGATCAAATTCTGGAAGTACAGAACCAAAAGTGTAGGGATCATAGTTGAGATGTTTATTTTGCTCTTTATCTGTCCAAGACAACTGGTAGTGCTCGTCCAGAGTATCATTTGTTGTCTGGTAGTAAAAAAAATCAGAATTGGGGATTCTTTCTAATGCAGGACCTTTGTCTCCAAGATTGATTGTTTCGGCATAAGGCGAATAGACAGTAATGGTAGTGACCTCACTTGCTATATGTCGACCTAAGACTGAAAAGACATCATGGTGTCTTGCTTCACTGATACTAATTAAGTCATCATCAAGTAGTTTTTCTTGTATTAACAACGTTTCATTTGTTTTTGTATTTTTTTCAAGGGAGGAAGCTTGACTAGGCTTTACTTGAGTTTTTATAGTTTTTATAGTTTTTTTGTTCATTTTTCAACGCCCCATTTTATTTGGAATGTAGTAGAATAGCCTTTAAGGAATTTTAACAAATTTTCAAAATTTTCTTTGAAAAATAAATTACATGGAGTTTTTATACAAAAAACAGGATGACTATTTAAACATACTTAAAGAAAAGGTTTCTTGTTCCTGCCATTTTCAGTGGGATATATACATGAAACTTTGTGCTGTATATTTCATAAGAGGGAACTTGGGAATGAGACGGCCAGCCTAATCAGTAAGTTTGTTACATAGCCAAAAACAATAATAAAAAGAAAAGAATCTCTTTTCAAGTGTAAAGGTGATAATTATGCCAGATTCAAAAAAACCACATGAACGTTTTGTTAGCCAGTTAACTCGAAATACCCTTGCTATGATTTTAGCAGGTGGACGAGGGACAAGGCTGAACAAAATGACGGATTGGCGAGCAAAACCTGCTGTTCCTTTTGGTGGTAAATATAGAATTATTGATTTTCCTTTATCAAATTGTATTAATTCAGGCATACGCAGAATCGGTATTCTTACTCAGTATAAAGCAGACCCTTTAATAAAACACATTCAACAGGGCTGGGGCTATTTAAGAGGTGAGTTTGGTGAGTTTGTTAACTTAATGCCAGCTCAGCAAACAGCTCAGGGAGGAGGGTGGTATGAAGGTACAGCGGATGCTATTTATCAGAGTATAGACATGATTCGCAGCCAGAATTGTGAGCATGTATTAATTCTAGCGGGTGATCATATCTATAAAATGGATTATGGTGCGATGTTAGCCGATCATGTGGATCAGAATGCTGATTTGACCATTGGTTGTCTTGAGGTTTCGCTAGAGGAAGCCAAAGACTTTGGTGTTATGCATGTTGATGAAAGTAGAATCGTCCATGAATTTGTAGAAAAACCCGAAAACCCACCGTGTATACCTGGACGATCGGATATTGCTTTAGCGTCCATGGGTATTTATATTTTTAATACTGAATTCCTCATTGAGCAATTAATTAAAGATGCTGATACGCCAGGATCAACTAGAGATTTTGGGCATGACGTTATTCCTGCTGTTATTGAAAATAATACGGTTAATGCTTACCCATTTTTAAACTTGCAAGGAGAGCAAAGTTATTGGCGTGATGTGGGTACAATTGATGCCTATTGGTCAGCCAATATGGAACTGATTGGTGTGAATCCAGATTTGAACTTGTATGATACAACATGGCCAATCTGGACCTATCAAGCACAAAATCCACCAGCAAAATTTGTTTTTGACGATGAGGATGATAGACGAGGACAAGCAATTGATTCAATGGTTGCTGGTGGTTGTATTATATCTGGAGCAACAGTTAGACATTCTTTGCTCTTTTCTGATGTAAAAGTTAATTCTTATTCTGTAGTCGAAGACTCTGTTGTTTTGCCCGAAACAATTATTGGAAGGCATTGCCAAATTACCAAAGCAATTATAGAAAAAGGTTGTCATATTCCTGAAGGAACTATTATTGGTAAAGATAAGGCTGAGGATGAAAAGAAATATTATGTGAGTCCAGCGGGGATAGTTTTAGTGACACCTGATATGTTGGGTCAGGAAAGACACCTCATAAAGAAATAATAATTCTTATACTTCACACGGTTACGATGTGGAATTCGTATTGAGTTAATTTTGTCGATAGCATGGTTCTGAAACGAGGGTATATCAATGTTTCAGCTACCACTTATCGGCAAAAATTAACTGATCGAAATCCTCATGCATGTTCGTGCGAAGAGTAAACTAAATATAATTAAGTATGAGTAAACATGGGTGATCAGTTAAATAGGCGTAGAGCAGGAGTATTACTTCATATCTCCTCTTTACCAGGTGAAGGAGAAAATGGAGATTTTGGGCAGGAAGCTTATAATTTTATTGATTTTTTACACAATTCGGGTGTAACTGTTTGGCAAACACTTCCATTAGGAATGCCGCATGGGGATGGGTCTCCATATCAATGCTTATCTTCACATGCGGGTAACCCTGCATTTATAAGCATTAAATGGCTAGAAGAGAAAGGCTGGTTGCAATCGAGAGAAAAAGTTGGAGAAGATCTCGGGGCAAGTGCATTTACTAAAAGTTGTTTAATTGCTAAGGCTTTTAGTGGTTTTAAATCTCTCGCTAATAAAAAAGATAAAGAATATTTTGATCAGTTTTGTAAAGACAAAGCAAGTTGGTTAGATGATTTTTCTTTGTTTTTTTCACTTAAGCAAGAGTTTGGTGGAAAGTGCTGGAATCAATGGCCTGATAATTTAAAAAATAGAGAGATAAAAGCAATTAAGGAAGCCAATCAGCGATTAAGCTCTTTGATTGAAAGCGTAAAGTTTGAACAATTTGTTTTTTTCAAACAGTGGAATGAACTTAAGGTGTATGCGAAGGAAAAAAGCATTCTTATGTTCGGCGATATTCCAATTTTTGTTGCATATGATAGTGCGGATGTGTGGGCAAATAAGGATGTTTTTAAGCTGGATAAAAAAGGAGGAATGCCTGTTGTTGCAGGGGTTCCACCTGATTATTTTTCAGAAACAGGACAGCGATGGGGGAATCCACATTACAACTGGGTTTTTTTAAAAAAAACGGGATTTAAATGGTGGATTGATCGAATAAAAACTCAAAATGAGCTGTTTGATATTTTACGGATTGACCATTTTAGAGGCTTGGAATCCGCTTGGGAAATACCTGCAAATGAAGAAACTGCAGTTAATGGAAAATGGGTTGTTGCTCCAGGTAAAGCCTTATTAAAAGCAGTATTGAAAGAATGCGCTTCCATTTCTTTGATCGCAGAAGACCTTGGAATTATTACTGAAGAAGTTGATGTCTTAAGAAATGAATTCAATTTACCAGGGATGAAAATATTACAATTTGCTTTTGATGGGAATGCGGATAATTTATACTTGCCTCATAATCATGAAAAAAATAGTGTAGTCTACACTGGCACACATGACAATGATACAACTTTAGGCTGGTTTAATTCGCTTAATGATTATGAGAAACATCGAATTTATGAATATCTAGGGTTTTCTTCTGTAGCCATGCCTTCAGTATTAGTAGGCGTAGCATTGGGTTCTGTTGCAAATTTAGTTATTTTGCCGATGCAAGATATTTTGGAGTTAGGCTCAGAAGATAGAATGAATATTCCTGGTACTAGTGAAGGTAATTGGTCGTGGCGTTTTGACTGGAGTCAACTAACTGAGAGCCGAGCCGGTAGACTAGCTCATTTAGTGAAATTATTTGGAAGATAAAAAAATTAAGTGTAGGTTGGGCTAACAGCTCTATCGTTAACCCAGCTATATTTTTTTATATTAGGCATTTATATTTTGAGCAGTCACGGGCGTTATAAAAATCCGCATTTTGGGCCGGTTGAGCAAAGTATAAATTATTAAATTTAGTCATCATCTTTATGAACAGCTTGTTTTGGAATAGGTAATAAGGGAATATTATATTCAGAAATGATATTTTGGATTTGATTAAAGTTTTTATCTATTAATTTTTCAAGAATTTTCTTGCGTTGATTATCCCCATACCTAATACCCATTGCCATAGAAAAATCAAATTTCATTCCAGCTGTTGATTTCATGGGGATTACAGTATATGTTCCTTTAGGGCTTTGAGAAAGAACATGCCCAGCCATCGGACCCCAAAGAATAACCATATCTATTTTTCCGGCCTTAAGGTCTTTTTCTATTTTCATAGCAACATTGTTTTTATCATCTCCAGTCATGGTTTGATAGGGAATACCTTGCTCAAGAAGCCCATTTTTTTGTAACCAGGTGGTCCCCGGGCCGCGATCAAACATTGCAATTTTTAATGACTCTTCACGTTGTAAAGATAAATTCCCTAGTTGAGATGCTTTGGTAATATCATCCCATCCACGACCTTTAGCAATAATAAGAGTGTAGGTTGAATGGTAATAAGGTTTTGTGGTTTTAGCAAAATCAAAACCGACAGGTAGACCTATTACTACATCGCATTTATATTGATCAGTATCGTCAATTTGTGCTTTTAAAGTGTTACGAATAAAGCCAATGCGTTGTGGAAACCAATAAAACTCTAGTTCTTGATTTAACTCTTTAGCAAATAAAGCGGCTATTTTATTCTCAAAACCATCTTTTGATTTTGTAGAGTAGGGGGGATGTAAAGGATCTGCGCAAACTCTGAATTTATCTCCAGCTTGAATATAAAAAGAAAGACTAGAAAGCCATAAACTGATGATTAATATTTTAGAGAATGAGGTTGATTTCATTTTTAGTTTGGGAGATCTAATTCAGGTGGTTTATTATATCGCGGTTCTAAAATTTAGGACATAAAAAAGCCCCAACCGAATAATCGGTTGAGGCCTTTTTCACTTAAATAAATCTAAATGTCAGACTTATTTATTTACCAGGTAAAGCAAATACAGTAAATGTACCACCTAGTTTAGTGAAAGAGCTTAAACTTCTGTATGCTCCAACAGCACCAAGACCTTCAGTGTTAGTTGCGTCAGAACCATCATCTAGTCCAGCTGCGATACCAATACCAGCCCAACCGCCAATACCTGATAACACGCCAACATATTGCTTGCCTTTGTATTCCCAAGTATTTACGTTACCGATAATGCCAGAAGGAGTTTTGAATTTATACAATTCTTTACCTGTTTCAGCGTCAACAGCTTTTAAATAGCCTTCTAGTGTACCGTAGAATACTATATCACCAGCAGTTGCAACAGATCCAGACCAAACAGAGAATTGTTCTTTATTTGACCATTTGATTTTACCTGTTGTTGCATCATAAGCAGTGAACTGACCTAAGTTAGTTGTTCCATCTTTTTTGCCAGTCATTGCATCAGCACCAGCAGGCATCATTGTTAATGTTGCACCTACATAAGGTTGGCCAGCAGTATATGACACTTCAAAAGGTTCATATTCCATGCATAAGTGGTTACCTGAGATATAGAATAATCCAGTTTTAGGTGAAAAAGAAACCGGTTGTTGGTTCTTTGAACCAAGTGCAGCAGGACAAACACCAACAGTATTTACGTCTTCGCCATTTTGTTCTGTACTCATAGCAGGAACAACTTGTGGGCGGCCTGATTTCATGTCAACGTGTGATGCCCAGTTCACTGATTTATCAAATTTTTCAGCAACTAGTAGTTCGCCTGTTACACGGTCAAGGGTGTAACCAAAGCCATTACGGTCAAAATGCACAATCATTTTACGCATTTTACCGTTAATTTCTTGGTCAACTAAAACAGTTTCGTTGATACCATCATAATCCCATTCATCATGTGGAGTCATTTGGTAAACCCATTTAACTTCACCTGTGTCAGCATCACGAGCCCATAAAGACATAGACCATTTGTTATCGCCAGGACGTTGAACAGGATTCCATGTAGAAGGGTTGCCAGAACCGTAATAAATCAGATTTAGTTCTGAATCATAAGAATACCATCCCCATGTAGTACCTCCACCAATTTTCCATTGATCGCCTTCCCAAGTTTTTCTACTTGAATCTGCGCCAACTTTAGCAACTTTACCATCTTCCCATGTAGTAGTTTTGCTAGGGTTGATCAGAGTGTCTCCATCAGGCCCCATACTGTAACCTTTCCATTCCAGTTTGCCAGTGCGCATGTTGTAAGCAGCCAAGAAGCCGCGAACACCAAATTCACCGCCAGCAATACCAGTGATTATTTTATCTTTTACAACTAAAGGTGCTTGTGTGTTAGTCATCCCTAATTTAGGATCACCATTTTGTACACTCCAAATACGTTTACCTGTTTTAGCATCTAATGCTGTTAAAACAGTATCAGATTGTTGTAGGAAAATCTTTCCATCACCATAAGCTAAACCACGATTAACAGTGTCACAACACATAACAGGAATAGTTACGTCTGCGTCCATTGTAGGTGTGAATTCCCAAATGACTGATTGAGTTGCTTGGTCAAGTGCGTAAACGGTATTAGGGAAGGGTGTGTGAATGTAAATTACATCACCAATAACTAGTGGTCCGCCTTCATGTCCACGAAGTACACCAGTAGAAAAAGACCATGCTGGCTGTAGGTCTTTAACATTTTTACTTGTAATTTGATTTAATTCGCTATAGCGAGTACCTGCATAATTCCCCAATGCTGTCGCCCAGTTAGCAGGGTTTTTAGTTAAGCTCTCTACATCACTATTCGCAGGTGATATTGTAGGAACAGAAAGCAATGCAGCGGCAGTTGAAGCAAGCAGCAAGCTTTTTAAAGGCTTCTTCATATGTTTCCTCCGTTGTAGCCTGTATCAAAACAGATTACGGTTGTTATGTTATTTAAGACTAATAATTAGTTAAGGAATGACTTTCTTTTTTAGTGTTTTTATGGTTAATAATAATTTAACCTAGAAAGCATTACCAGATAGGTAAATTGAATGATTTTGCATTAAATGTCAATAGTTAAAATGTTTGGATTTCTAAGGAAAAATTTGACGGGAGTCTGTTTTACTTTTTATAGTAATTTTAAGTGATTGATAAATATAGCTTATTTATATTTTTTTTAACTGTATCTATCAGTTTTGTTTTTTGATCTAATGAATAATAAATTATAAAAATCATCAATGTCTAATTTAATCTTGGGGTAAAGTTTTTAGTTTATTTCTTTTTGAATATTAAAAGTTCAAGGAGTTTAATTACTTAAAGTTATTTTAAAGTCAATTTGGGACGTATTTATGATTAATAAAATTGCAGATAAAGCGATGCTTATTTATCCAAAATTTGATACTCAGGCAACTTTCTGGAGCTATGCAACAAGTCTTAAAATGTATGCGCCATTAAACAAATATGGAATACCTAAACGATTATTGCCACCTTTAGGGTTAATGGGTTTATTTAATTATCTTAAACCATATTATCGGTCGATTTGTCTGGTTGATAGAAATGTTGACCCTAGATCTCTGAATATTTTATTAACCGATGTGGATCATGTTTTTATGGGAGGAATGTTAGCTCAGGAAAAAAACATGATAAAAGATGCAATGGAAATTAAAAATATGGATAAGACTTTAATTGTTGGAGGAACTGCAATTACCCCACAGTCTGATCTTGTAAGTATAGCTAACCATTTAGTTGAAAATGAAGTTGAGGGGGTTATTGATGAGCTGATAGAAGGGTTAAAAAACGGAAAAGCAAAACATTATTATAAGGGTGGACTTAGTTCGTCTGAGTATTTTTTTCAGCCAGATTATAGCTCAATTAATTTGAATGATTATGTGCATATGGCGGTGCAGATTAGCCGCGGCTGTCCTGAAAATTGTGAGTTTTGTGACATTCCCTCTCGTTTTGGTAAAGCTTATCGAGTCACCCCATGGAAAAATACGGAGAGGTCTTTTCGTCAAATGAAAAAACTGGGATGGACCGGACAAGTATTCATTGTTGATGATAATTTTATTGGTAACCCAAGAAAGGCACTGGAGGTACTGAAAAATCTTTATAAAATTGGTGAAAAAATTGCATATCATCATCCCAAATATACCGAATTAACACTACGTTTGGCTGATGAATCATCAATTATGAAAGAATTGAGGTATTGGTTTCATAAAACTAATTTTATTAATGGCTTTTATGGTGTAGAAACTCCAAATGAAGCATCTTTATTGGAAACTAAAAAAAACCAGAATCTTCGTGGTAAAAAAAATCTGGTTGAAAAGTTGAATTTTATTTCTGAGCAAACAGGAGGCGGGGTCATGATGGGAATGATCTATGGATTTGATCATGATACGAATGATTCTGTGCAAGAATTTATTGATTTTGTCAATGCAAGTAATGCACCTATTGTGATGGCTGGGCTTTTGAATGTTTTACCCTGTACACCTTTAATGGAACGTATGCAAAGAGAGGGACGCTATAGAAAATCGACTAGTGGTAATAATTCTGATGGCATTATTAATTTTATTCCTTATAATTTTTCCATTCAGCAGGCTGAAAAGAATTATTTAACTATTTTACAAGGGATATATCACCCAAAAGCTTATTTTAAACGTGTGATGAGACATTTAGAGTTAATTGATCCTGAATTGCAAAGTAATCAACGTGCTTGTGATAACTCAATACAGTATTTATTTAAAATTCTGACTAGAAAACATGCGTTGATATATTGGCGATACTTACCAAAAGCATTAATTATTGCAAAAAAACATTGTGATTTTATTACGCCCGAATATATGGCTATTGTGAAAGAATATTTTTCTCTTTGTGGGCAATATACTCATTTTGCAAGTCAAATAGCCGCGCAAGAAAATAATATTCAAACAAGAAAATATGAAGATTGGCAAAAAAATTCATGGAAAGAAAATATACGGATATTAAAGTAAGGTATTGAATTATTTAGTTTTATTTATCATTAGGTGAGGCTTGTCAAAAAGAGAGTGAGAAAAATATAATTAGTCAAGAGAAATATTCATAGATTATTAAGGTATTAATTCATAGAATCTATTCATAAACTTGTATATTGTTAACTTTTCTAAATAAATTTTAATTATTTAAAATATAAGGTGGGTGTTTAAAGTAATGAATAAAAAAAATAACGTAACTAAATTTTTTTCAATTTCTTTGTTTCTTTGTTTATTCAGTTCAACAGTTTTTGCTGAACTAAATGCTCAATGGTCACTAGATGAAAATAGTGGGACTATTGCTAATGATCAATCTGGAAATGGCCTCCATTTAAATCTTAATAATATGTCTGAGACCAATTGGGTTTCTGGACAATTTAATTCTGCATTAAACTTTAATGGTTCTGACCAGGATGCCTCTATCCCTAGCGGGACAAGTATCTTACAAACCGAATCAGTTACGCTTTCGGCATGGGTTTATCCAGTCCGTACTTCTGTTAGTTGGGAATGGGTTGCAACTCAAAGTGACAATTATGGATTAGTTCTTCGGCCCAGGCAAGGAACAGAAACTGTTATTTTTTATGTCAAGAATGCAGGAAGTGGATGGACTCAAGCAATTTCACCATTGAACACCTTAGAATTTGATCAATGGCAACATATTGCTGGTACCTTTGATGCTAGTACAAATACAAGCAAGCTCTATGTCAATGGTGTTGAAGTGAGTTCTGTTGATGTGGGTCAGAGTATTGGTTATACCAGAGGAGATGGCTTTACTATTGGCTCTAAAGGATCACAATTCTTTAACGGCAGTATTGATGAAGTTCGTGTTTATGACTCAGCATTAACAAGTACTGAAATTTTTCAACTTTCTGCATTAGACGATATAACTCCACCAGTGATTACTTTGAATGGAGCTAACCCTGTTTCTGTTGCGCCTGGTGCTGTATATACAGATGCTGGAGCGACTGCGATAGATGATGTGGATGGTTCAGTGATCGTAACGCATGATGCTGGCACGGTGGTTGATACAGATATTGAGGGTAATAGTTACTTGGTGACTTTTACATCAACTGATTTAGCTGGAAATATAGCAGAAGCAACCCGTGTCGTTAATATAGCTACTCCAGTTCCTGATACCACTCCACCCGTTATTACTCTTAATGGAGAAAACCCTGTTTCTGTTGCACTTGATGCAGGCTATACAGATGCCGGAGCAACTGCTATAGATGAAATTGATGGCTCTGTTAGTGTCTCTCATGATGCAGATATAGTAGTTGATACAAGCACTGAAGGTAGTTATACCGTAACCTTTACAGCAACAGACTTAGCTGGAAATACAGCTAACACTACTCGTATAGTCGAAGTAATAGTTAGTTCAGCACCGGTCATTACTTTAATTGGTGATGACTCCATAAATATGCCACTTAACGTCACTTATACTGACCCAGGTGCTACTGCTTTTGATAATGAAGATGGAATTTCTGTAGATGTAGATGTTGACGTTTCAAATATCGATATTTTTGTTATGGGCAGTTATTCAGTTATCTTTACTGCCACTGATTCAGAGAATAATACTTCTATAGCAACACGTACAGTCGTAGTCGTGGACCCTGTTCCTGGGGCCTTAAAAATTCTGCCTCTAGGGGACTCAATCACTGACAGCATTAATGGTAGAGCAAGTTATAGACGACCTCTTTGGCATCAATTAAAAGCTGCGGGTTATGCAGTAGATTTTGTAGGAAGACCTGGTTATAGGCACTCTACTGTTCCTGAATCCTTGCTAGATTATGATATTGATCATGAAGGACATGCTGGCTCAGAAACACAATCAATCCGCAGCCAAATATTAGGATGGATGAATGAATTTACTGCTGACATTGTACTACTACATATAGGAACCAATGACTTGAACGGGGGGCTAGACAGAGGAGAAGTGCCGATAGAGACAGTTAATGAAACTCTGAATGAAATTAATGATATTATTCAAAGAATAAGGACAAAAAATAGTTCGGTTATTATTCTCTTAGCAAAAATAATACCCATGAGGCACTATGATACGGCCATATTTAATGATGAAATTGATGATTTTGTTTCGACTCGTACTACGGCTGCTTCTCCAATAATCGTTGTTGATCAATACACTGGGTTTGATCCTGATATAGATAATTATGATAATTTTCATCCAAATGAAGGTGGTGAGGTCAAAATGGCTAATAAATGGTTTGAAGCACTTGAACCGTTTTTAACTAGTACGACTACGCCACTTACTCATTTATTACCTCATAACCAATGGCATCAAATTAGTCTTCCTCTGAATCCAGGTAGTAATAACACTGTTGCGGATATATTTGGTGATGATGGATTGGGTGTTTACGGTACCGATTGGGATTTATATAGTTATAAGCCCAATACAAATAGCTATGAACGACCTGGAATCACAGACGCCCTTAGTCAGGGTGTAGGATATTGGATCATTCAAATGTCAGGTGATGATAAAATACTAAAAATGCCTACAGGAAGCACAGAAACACCTACGACAAACCCAACTGGTTGTCCCGTAGATAAGGACTGTTTTGAAATCCCTTTAGCTACTAAAGACGGAGAAAATCAGTGGAATATGGTCGGGTATCCTTTTTCTGTCAGCGGATTATTATCAAATAGTCGTGTTGTAGCAAGCACAATTGATTGTACTTCTGGTTGTGAAATTGAAGATGCAGAAATTGATGGCGTTTTTCAAAACCAGCTTTGGAGTTACAATGGGACTGAGTATGTAGAGGTTACTACTATGATTGGGACTCTTGATCCTTGGCTTGGATATTGGGCTGCAACGCTAGATAATGCTAGTACAAACAATCCATCACTGTTGTTCTCTAAATAAGAATGGACAAATAATAACTTTTGTTTAAATATAAAATAACCTTTGTTTTCTTAAATGAAAGTAAAGGTTATTTAATTTGAATGATCATATTAATGAAATATGTATTGAGTTTCAAAAATATTCTTGTCGTAAAAAACTTAATGAGTCTGTTATAAAGTAAATCAGATTAAGGATGATTCCATTTTTTAGCAATTGTTCATATATGTAATAGAGCATAGACAAAAAAAATCGATATCTTGCGCCAGTTGATGAATCTATTCGTAGTTTTTTTAATATAAAACTTGATTCAAATTACAATTAAGTAGAATATTCATGATGTAGGAACTTACTCTAAGATTAATTATGAGTTTTGTAGTATACAAACGTTGTGTGGTTTTTATTGTATGCTGTGCAATAAATTGATAATTGGAAGAAGTTTAAAAATTTTGGAATGAAATATATGAACTTTCTACCTTTGCTAATATTTTTGTAAATTCTGGCGTTGAGGTCTAGTCTTAGTTATCTATAAAACCACTTTATTTATAATTTATAAAAACAACAAAATGAATAAAAACAATAGTATATCTAAATATTTTTCAGCCGTTTTGTTTTTTTGTGTATTCAATTCAATGGTTTTAGCAGAGACAGGATCAATTCATGGAACCTTAAAAATCCTGCCTCTTGGTGATTCAATTACTGACAGTATTAACGGTAGAGCAAGTTATCGACGATCTCTTTGGCATCAATTAATAGCGGCTGGATATTCTGTTGATTTTGTAGGTAGACCAGGCTATAGACATTCTACTGTTCCAGAATCTTTGCTAGACTATGATATTGATCATGAAGGACATACCGGCTGGGAAGCACAGTCTATCCGAAATCGAATTACAGAATGGATGGATGAATTTACCGCCGACATTGTGCTACTACATATAGGAACCAATGACTTGGACAGGGGGCCAAGCAGAGGAGAGGTACCGATAGATACTGTCAATACAACTTTGGATGAAATTGGTGATATTATCCAAAGAATAAGAGCAAAAAATAGTTCGGTCATCATTCTCTTGGCAAAAATAATACCTATGAGGAGCTATGATACGGCCATATTTAATGATGAAATTGATGCTTTTGTTTCGACTCGTACAACGGCTGCTTCTCCAATAATTGTTGTTGATCAATATACAGGCTTTGATCCTGAATTAGATAATTATGACAATTATCATCCGAATGAAGGTGGTGAGATCAAAATAGCAAATAAATGGTTTCAAGCACTTGAACCGTTTTTAACCAGCACGACAACGCCACTTACTCATTTATTACCTCATAACCAATGGCATCAAATCAGTCTTCCTCTTAATCCAGGTAGTAACAACACAGTTGCTGATATATTTGGTGATGATGGGCTCGGTACTTATGATGCTGATTGGGAAATATATAGATATAACTCAGTTACAAATAAGTATGTAAAACTAGCAATCACAGAGACTCTTAGTCAGGGAGTAGGGTATTGGATCATTCAAATGTCAGGTGATGATAAAATACTAAAAATGCCTACAGGAAGCACAGAAACACCTACGACAAATCCAACAGGTTGCCCCGTAGATAAGGATTGTTTTGAGATTCCTTTAGTTACTAAAGTCGGAGCAAAACAATGGAATATGGTCGGGTATCCCTTTGCTGTCAGTGGATTATTATCAAATAGTCGTATTGTAGCAACCACCAATAATTGTACTTCTGGTTGTGAAATCGAAGATGCTGAAATTGATGGTGTTTTTCAAAACAAGCTTTGGAGTTACAACGATACAAAGTATGTAGAAGTTACCACTACTCTTGATCCCTGGCTTGGATACTGGGCCGTAACGCTAAATAATGCTAGTTCAAACAATCCATCACTGTTATTCTCTAAATGAAGAGTAGACAAATAATAAATTATATTCAAATATAAAATAGCCTTTTAATTGAAAACAAAGGCTATTTAACTTGAATGATCAGGTTAGTGGAAAATATATTGAGTTCTGAAGAGAATAAATGTTTTATATTTTTCTTGTTGTAAACTTTATATTGGCTGTTTAGACTAGTCCTGACTTATCTCCTAATAGCTTATTTGTTGAATCAATAACCTACTACAAATTATATACTTAGTGCGGTCACGAGAAGGGTTTCTCTTAGTCGATTTTGCTGAGAGACTTTATTCCTGAAATAGTTGTGTAGTTTGCTATGCACCCAATTCAGTGCCTTGTTTCCGACAAAATCAAATCGCTATAAATTTCGTGTCTGTAACTCCGTGAATCATACATCTTTTGATATGTCTTAAAGACGAGAAAAATTCTACACTAGTTGCTAAACCATCCGTGTGTATTCCTGTGCTAATTAAATAACAAGATGAAAAAATTTTATATTGGTTTATCTGTTACCTACCATGATTCGGCTTTGGCAATAGTTGATGATAAGGGAAAGGTGTTATTTGCTGAAGCGACAGAACGTTATATGCAAAATAAACGAGCTTTGAACTGCGAAGCAGATCCTTTGCTTCGAGTTAAAGATTTATTGGAAACTTATTGTCCATCTCCTGACGAAATTGTTATTGCCATTAATTGGCGAAGAAAACGGCCTTTATATGAGAATGTGGTTGCTGCTTTAGGCTGTTTAACTGCATCTGGGCTTTTGAAAACGGGTATCAAGCCGTTAAACTCACCTCTTGAGAATTATCAATTACACCATATGATCGCCAGCCAACGGAATAAAATTCGTAGTGCGGGAATTAATCTGGTACGCATCATTAAGGAATATTACCCAGATTGTTCAATTGTATTTGCTGATTATCACCATCATTTAACTCACGCTGCGACTGCCTGCTATAGCAGTCCTTTCTTAGAATCCGCTTGTGCAGTGATTGATTCCTTTGGAGAAAAAGGCTCGATGGGTTTTTATCATTATAAAGATCAAAAACTTAATTGTTTGTATGAAAGTAAAGGGACAGGGAGTCTTGGTTTTTATTACATGAAAATAACAGAGCTTTGTGGATTTGATTGGTTGAAAGGTGAAGAATGGAAGATGATGGGGTTAGCTCCTTATGGTAAATTAAATCAAGAGTTATATGATTTATTAAAAACTATCGTTTCAGTAGAAGGGTTTGAATGCAAGCACCCATCAAATCAGCTGTTTTCTAATCTATCCGCACTTGATAAGTTTAAAAAAAATGAGAGAGATTCAATAAAACAGGCGGCTGATTTGGCATTTACCGGGCAATATTTTTTTGCTGAGCTAATGACTAAACTATTACAACATTTGCAAGAGATAACAGGATGTAAGAATCTAAGCTTTGGCGGTGGCTGTGCTTTAAATTCAGCCTATAATGGACAAATTAAAAATAGAACCAGTTTTGATCAAGTTTTTATCCCCTCAGCACCTGCTGATGATGGTACTGCGCTTGGAGCTGCTTGGCTTGCTTTAAAAGATGATAAACCTGACTTGCTGATTCCAAGAAAAAATAAGTGGTTATCACCCTATTTAGGCTCGATAATTTCTGACCAAGATATTAAACGATTGATTCAATATAATCGTTCTTTAGATATTCAGTATTTACCTAATAGTATTTGTGAGACTACAGCAAATTTATTGGTAAAGGGTCAACTTATTGGCTGGATACAAGGCAGGGCAGAATTCGGTCCTAGAGCATTAGGCAATCGTTCTATTTTGGCTGATCCTCGGCAAAATAAGACTAAAGATAATATCAATCATAATATAAAATTTCGAGAGAGTTTTCGGCCTTTTGCACCGTCTGTTTTAGATGAATATGCTGAAGAGTATTTTGTTGAGTATCATGAATCACCTTATATGGATAAAACGCTAGATATTAAAAAGTCTATGCAGGATCGAATAGCTGCTGTATGTCATATTGATGGAACTGGACGATTACAAACGGTCAAACAACAATGGAATCCACGTTTTTATCAACTTATCAATAGTTTTTATCAAAAAACCAAAGTTCCGATGTTATTGAATACCAGTTTTAATGTGATGGGTAAACCGTTGGTTCATTCTATAGAAGACGCACTCTCCGTATTTTTAACAACCGGGCTGGATGGGTTGGTTATTAATGATTATTTGATACGTAAATCGAGTGAAAAATAAACAAGAACATGCTTTTGATCCATCATTGAATGCACTTTCTTTAAAGTTGCTAGATGTTCAAAAAGATTCTAAATATAAAGATCAAATTGATTGCCGCCAGTTGTTTTTCAAGCTAAATCAACCAGACAGTTATTTGGATTGTTTACCCAAAGCTTATGATTTTATTTCACTAGCTATTCGGGAAACAGAACAAATTTATTCATCTTGCTATATTAAACATTCGGGAAAAGACAAGCTCTTATTATTAAAAACTTTGCCTCTATCACCCTTTTCAGAGACACTATTAACTCAGGCTAATACACTTGAGTGTCTGAATCAATCTGCAGGTATTTTGTTGACACAACCCTGTTGGTTGCAAGGTGTTTTTCAAACATTTTCTAGTCAGTCCAGGGTTGCTATAGAACTGATGTCTATTTACCTAAAATTGATAAGGGATGGGAGTGGTAAACCTGATTTACTTATGTCTTGTCATTCATTGTTATTAGCATCAAATATCAAGATTCCTATACTTTATAGTGATAACTATAGTCAGCAAGTTAAACTACTACCTGAAATATTTGATTTTGCAAATATCCAACTGATCTTCGCTCGCTTCCCTAGAATATTGTTTCCTGAATTACTCGGTTTTACTTTGGCTTATTTTCAAATGGCTACTTTGATTGAGATTTGTTTCCCCAGCTATCAGTTAGCAGATCATTTTTTTAAACAAAGACAGTTACGTACAGAACAACAAATGTTTCCGTTAATTTGCTGTATTTCAGACTATTTAGATTTATTTACTGATCAAAAAGAAAGTTTATGGCTTAGGCTGCAAAATGGGCTTTGGCTTTATCATTTACAAATGCAACGTTGTAGAGATGCATTTGAACATTCATTGGAAAATTCTAAATCACCCAACCAAGTTATTGCAGGACTATTCCAACAAAAAATATCAGCAGCAATAGGGCATCACCAAAACGTTTTATTGCAAGAGAAGCCTCTTGAATTATGGTTTGCAGGAATGCCTGAGAATAGCACAGAATTTTTACAAGCTTTAAAGCAGTCAAAATATGTAGATAAAGCAGTGCCAGAAAATAGCCTCTTATTAAAACTTTTTGAGTTTAAAGGGCCTATGTTTGGGGTCCTTGATAAATCTGAAATAATACTTATAAAAGATTGGTTAACTAACAATGAAACACCAGCAAAAATTCAATTAAGTACAATAAAAACTACTACCCAGTCAGACAAAAAAATTCAATTAATAAAAGAATATAAAAAAATAAGCTACAAAGAACTTTATTATCGATTAGTTAATGTAGATTTATTTCCTGAATTTTTACCCACTGCAAAAAACAGAGTTCATAAATTATTACAAGGTTGTAGATTGTTTAGTACCTTACCTTTTAAACATTATAGTCATCAACAGTTTGAACGATATATTGATGCCAAATATCAACGAGAAATAGAGGCTTATCAGCCTTTACAGGGGAAACCAAAGATTTCTAAAGCAGCCTATGTGTGGGGATTGGAGCAAGTAGCACCGATGATATTAATAGATGGTTGCTGGTTGCAAAAAAGTTTGTCTATACAAAATGTAAATTCGGATATTGCTAATATTTTATTCAGTATTTACTGTGATGAATTAGGTAATGGGAATTTTGATCAGAGTCATCCTGTTATATTTCAACAGTTACTTGATAGCTTATTAATCAAAGTTCCTTCAATTTATAGCCCTAAATTTATTAAACACTCTGGTTTCATTAACAGTGCATTTGACCTACCTGTTTATATGATGGGACTCTCCCACTTTTCAATAGATTTTTTACCTGAATTATTGGGGCTTAATATGGCAATTGAATTAAGCGGGTTAGGTAAAAATTATATGCGGTTGGTTGATGAATGGAGGTATTGGGAAATTGACCCTGCTATTGCCACGATTCATATCTCTATCGACAATGTGGCCTCTGGACATACATTTTTAGCTAAAAAAGCAATTCAGCTTTATATGGATGATGTTATGCAGCATACTGGAAACCAAAAGGTTGTTGATCTACATTGGCGACGAATTTATACGGGTTTTGTGTCATTACAGTTAGTGGGTTGGCGATTTAAATTAAGTTTACCTGTTGGGTATTTAATCAATCGAATCAGTAAATAATGAAATATTTAGCCAGCTTTTTTTTCCCTACTTGTGTATTATTTTTTTTAGCGATTGGGCCTCATACAATAATCAACGCACTTGCCTGGACTATTCCTCTTTGGTTTATTATTCTGATTGACTGGATGAGTCCAAAAGTCGTCCCCGATCAACAAAGAAAGAAGGGTTCAGACTGGTTTTATGATTTGATACTCTATGTTTTAACTTTGATGCAATTCTTGATTATTGGTTTATTGTTGATAGCTGCTAGTCAATTGCAATGGAATTCAGTTGATGAAATAGTTATTTCAGTAGTTAATCTGATTGTTATGAGAATTTTAGTGGGAACTTCATCGGGTAGTTCAGCGATTATAGTCGCACATGAACTTATTCATCGCTCTGAAAAACATCAACGAATTTTAGGTCGGTTGTTGTTATATACTGTTTGCTATGACCACTTTGTTATTGCTCATATGCGAGGACATCATTTAAAGGTGGCAACACCAGAAGATATGACAACAGCTCATTTAGGTGAAAGCTTTAGTAGCTATTGGAAAAGGGTATTTGTTGGTCATTTTAAATATGCCTGGAACTCTGAACAGAAACGGCTGGGTTTGATCCATCTACCTATTTATCATTACAAAGTGTTATTTAACTCTGTCCTTCAAGGGCTGGTTATTGAAATTATTATTATTTTATTAATAATTAATCTGTTTGGTTGGGCGGCATGTTTTATTTTTCTTTTTCAAGCTCTGTCTGGTGTGCGGTTGTTAGAAACTATCAATTATTTCCAACACTGGGGGCTAGGTCAAGAAAAATCAGGAAATGCTATGGCTTGGGTAAACCAATCCAGTTTTACAGAATATGCTTTGGTTGGCTTAGCGAATCATATTAATCATCATCAAAATGCAACTACACCATTTATTGAAACTCCCTTTTCAGATCAAGGTCCAAAAATGCCTTATGGATATTTTGTGACTAATCTCTGGGTAAAGTTGAATAATAAATCCTATCGAAAAGTATCAGCAACAATACTAAAAACGTATTTCAAATAAGTACCCAAGTAAAAAGTTGAATTGGTTTTACTTGGTACTTAGGTGGTTTTATTTCGTCAGACTGCCTTAGGGAGATGGAAAAAAATAATCATCCAATCTTGCTGGTCTTTTTGTCCACCTTCAACGAGATAGCAACAGTTACGTAGCCTGCTATGCGCCTGTTTCTACCCCCCCGCTAAAGGTAAACAAAAAACCTGCCCAATATCGGACGATTATTTCTTTCCAGCTCCCTTAGTTTAAATATTATATGGTTTCAATTTTATAGCCTTTTGAATTCCATCGTAATAGTTGTGCTGAACCTTTTTCCCATTGGGCTAAAACAAACCGTTGAGCTGGCTTTCCATTAATATCAAAATCGTGAATAGCTGGACGGTGAGTATGTCCATGAATCAGCCGATAACAATCGTGTTTAAGCATTTCATCAATCACAGTTTGTTGATTAACATCCATAATATCTTGTGATTTTTTGCGTTTATGAAAATAACTTCTAAAGCGATACCAGCGTGCAGCTAATAAACGTATCAGCAGTGGTTTTGATAAAACATTTTGTTTCCATTCATCAGACCGTGATTTTTCTCTAAAAGCTTGATAGGGTAGATCATCAGTACAGAGCAAATCTCCATGGGTGAGTAAGGTATTAACTCCATTTAAATTGATAACTTTATAGTCTTTTAATAAAGTAACGCCCGTTTCTCTACAAAACTGTTCACCCAGTAAAAAATCTCTGTTTCCTTGCTGAAGAAATACTTGTACGCCTGACTTAGTTAATAGTTTTAGTTGAGATTTAATATTTTTATTAGGTGATGTATCATCGTCATCACCAATCCATGCATCAAATAAATCACCTAATATATAGACAGTGCTAGCTTCATGTTCTTGATTTTTAAGAAATGAAAGGAACCGGTTTGTTATCTCTTTTTTATTTAATGCAATATGCAAGTCAGAGATGAAAATTATGTCTTGATTCAATTAAAAATATTTTTTAAAAAATTTACGAGTAGTTAAAATAATAAATGCCATTATTGCGAATGTCCAGTCGTAAACCTGATCTACTTGTATTTTTATTAAATTTTAAAAACTTTTAATACGATGAGGAGAAACAATCTGTTTTTGTAAGTCATCATTCCAGACTCCTTCAACTTGCACATGTGCAATAGCACCAAACTGAATGGCTTCAATCAAATTGTGATTTAGATATACATAAGTTCCTGGCTGTTTAAATTCATATAAAGCCGCAACTGCAGAGCCGCCTGGAATAAACCATGTTTCTCTATTGCTAACGGGTAAATCTGAAAATGAACCACCTTCCCAAACTAAATCTCCATGTCCACCAATAAGATGAGGCCTGCTATCTCTATTAGCTTGAGAGTGGATAAATAGTACTTTTTCACCAACTTTTGCAGTTAAAGCATTATCTCCTGTTAAAGCACCCATACTGCCATTAAAAACAATATGGCTTGGGGTTAGAGTTTGCATTACATTCAGCATGTCGCCCATTGCATCAGTAAGAGACGAATATTTTTTATACTCATCAAACTCATCTTTGGGAATATAGTAATCCTGTTCGCCAATATAAAAGGCTCTATCATAGTGAACTGTTTTTCCATGGTTATCTTTTAATCCATCTCTTGGAAGAACCATGATCGCACCATTCATACCTGTGACGACATGATATGGAATCATTACGCCATTCGGTGCACAGTGATAAACGAATACACCCGCTTTTGTCGCTTTAAACCTAATGGTTACTTCTTCTCCGGGCATTACTTTTGAAATTTTTCCTCCCCCTAAAGCTCCCGTTGCAGCATGAAAATCAATGTTATGCATATGGACACTTGTTTCCGGGTTAACCAAAGTAAATTCTACATAATCCCCTTGATGAACAACAATGATAGGGCCAGGAACAGAGCCGTTAAAGGTTGTTGCTTGAATAGTGACATCATCTTCAACTTGAATTTCTTTTTCTTCTATTAGCAACCTGACTTCTACAATTTTTGGTTTTCCTTTTGCAACCTGGTTATGAATGGGCAAAAAGGGAGGTGAAACTAGTTTTTGAGACACTCTTTCCAATGGTGTATCCAAAATGACTTGCTGTTTAGATCTTGATTCCTCTATTGGATAGTTTTTTTGTTGAACTGCTGTGCATCCTATAAATAGGAGTGATAAGCATAGAATTAATATTTTCATTTTTTTCACCTTTTATTCTCGTTATAAAAACTACAAAACGTTGTTTATTAAAACTTACCCCAGATAAGGAACGTGAATTATAGGGGTAAGTAATTGAAGAATTCTTATCAATCACAATACAAATAATGACAATTAAATTCAGTGATGAATTACCTGAAAATATGTGAATTATTACTGCTTTAAAACTTATCATTCTCTTGCTGAAAAGGAGGAGTTAGGGTTTTGGTTAACAATCCTAGAGAGGCATTCATGCTTTGTTCATAAACTTTGCAAATTAATTATAAAGTGAGCGTCTAACTAGGTTGTAAAAGCACTTTGATATTTTTTAAGGTATTTTTTCACAAAGCTAAGGGTAATAACGCATAGATATAAAACCTTAAAATAAATAAGATTTAATTTATAGAAATTCAAGAATGAATGACTTTCAATACTAAGAATTTATTTGCGTTTCTATATAAGAATGCTTTTTAGACTAAATAGTAATAAGTGATTCGTTTGAAATATATTTGAATTGTTCTTACTTAAAAGGCTGTTTTAGTTATTTAAAGCAATAATAAAAATGGTATTTGATGATCTTGAAGCTGAGTTATTTAACATGACTAGCCACTAGATGATCAAATCAAAATGTTCAACTTTATAGGATGTTCTCATGAAAAAAAATTATAGACTTGGTATGTCTGATACCACTCTGTGGTTTTTTCAAACCACAGTTATCACACTTTTATTAGTGTATTCAATGTCCCATTTATCTTATGCCGATGAAGGTGACTTTTTTATCCCACAAGATGACCCTTCACGGTTAGGTGACTGGGTGCCTGGTGATTTACCAGAAAATCTTCCAGAGGCAAATGAAGGTGCGTTTGTGGGTGGTATCACAGAATCGGGAGAGGATGCTACCGAAGGGAATGTGTTACCACTTGCTAATCAAAGGGAGGATGGCATCTTTAATGTTCCGACAAATGGTGCTCCAAGCCCACTATATGGCGCTACAGCTTTTAGTCAGCAAATGTTGAGATTTGAGGAATTTGGTACCAAGAAATTACGGCTTAAAAAAAGGAGACGGCCGGGTAGTTGGAAAGATTTACCTGTCGCTAGTGATGCACAAAGTTCTCCTAAAAGTAAGGCGATTGATAAATTTCTATCACAAAAGATCTGGCCTACGCCTCAAAAATATGCAAACACTGATATTACAAATCCTTGGAAATCTGAAATTGAAAAATTTCTTGGTCGAGAGTTAGTGACTCCTCCAGCTGAAGGACGTCCACCTGGATTAGGATGGGCTCATCAACGATGGGATGAATTCAAACCTAAAAGATATTATCAAACTGCAACGGTTGGTGCTCGAATGAATGGCGGATTACGTGATCGCCAGCAAACGCATAAATACCGTAAAGGTGAATTCGGTCGTCGTGGTTTGTATCACAACACGACAGGAATTGAAGGATTCAAAGGTACTACAGAGGGAATTAAAATTAAATTCCATCCAAATATGCCTGTGCAGAGTAATGAATCGTTATGGACTTTTGATGGAACTTTTCCACCAAAGTTGCTTAAAGTTCGCTACGGTGAGCCGGTATTGATGCGTCATTATAATGCACTACCTATTGATGTTGCATCAAACCGGGGCTTTGGTGTGCACACATTAACTACGCATGAACATAATGGGCATAGTCCTGCTGAAAGTGATGGTTATGCTAATGCTTTCTTTTTTCCTGGGCAATTTTATGATTATCGCTGGCCTTTGCAACTAGCTGGTCGCGATTCTATTAATACAGATGCTCAAGATCCAAAAGCGGGTGCTCCAGATGGTCATGGGGGGATTAAGAAAATAGCAGGAGATTGGCGTGAGACGATGAGTACTCATTGGTTTCATGATCACATGTTAGATTTTACAGCGCAGAATGTCTACAAAGGAAGTGCTGCAATGATGAACTACTACAGTGCTCTTGATCGAGGAAATGAAGCGATTGACGATGGTGTTAACCTTCGTTTGCCAAGTGGTTCTGCATTAGACTGGGGAAACCGTGATTATGATGTCAATTTATTACTCGCAGAAAAAGCCTGGGATGATGAAGGTCAACTTTGGTTTAATCCATTTAATCAAAATGGATTTGTTGGTGATGTAATGACAGTTAATTGGTTATACAAACCTTATTTTGAAGTCCGTGCTCGTCAATATCGTTTTCGCCTATTAAATGGATCTGTCTCTCGCTACTTTAAGGTAGCTCTGGTTGACCAAAAGGGCAATCCAGTTCCATTTTATATGGTGGCTAATGATGGCAACATTATGGAACACACGGTTTACTTTGAGAATGGAGAGCTACCAACACAAGGTATAGCTGAACGTTATGACATTATTGTTGATTTTAGTAAATTTAATGAAGGTGACAAAATTTATATGGTCAACTTATTACAACATAAGGATGGTCAGGCAGTAGATAAAACAGTTCCATTAGCTGATATTGTCAGTGGTGTTTATCAAGCTGAATTAGTTGATGATAATGACGATGGTGTTGCTGATCGCTGGATCAACGGTGATCCAGTAGTGGGTAAATTCATGGAATTTCGAGTTCAGAAATATGATGGTGTTGACCAAAGTATGGATCCTTCTTTATTTGTTGAAGGTAAAAATAAATTGATTCCATTACATCGACCTACTGAAGAAGAATTAGCTAATGCGACACATCGTTCTTTTGAGTTCGAAAAACAACCAACGGATGATAAACCTTGGGTTATCGAATCAGATGGAGGTAAAGGCTTTGGAATGGATCCTCGCCGTCTTTCTGCTGCACCTTCTAAAAACTCAGGAGGCTTGGAAGTTTGGCGTTTAATTAATAGTGGAACCTGGAGTCATCCTGTCCATATTCATTTTGAAGAAGGCATTATCTTACGCAGAGATGGTAAAGAACCACCTCCTTGGGAAAAATGGGCGCGGAAGGATGTTTATAGACTAGGCCCACAACCGGATAGTGGTGATTTGATAGAAATTGCATTACGTTTCAGAGAATTTGCTGGGACTTATATGGAACATTGCCATAATACACAGCATGAAGATCATGCCATGTTATTGCGATGGGATATAGAACATCCAGGGCAGGTTAAACTAATGCCTACACCTATACCCACTTGGGATGGCGTTGGATATGTCGATTCTGTTGCTTTACCTACCATAAGAACAGGTGATGAAGTTGGGCAATTTGGTCCTGACTTAGAACCAGTGGATGTCTGGGTTAAAAATGCAGTCATTGGTGAGCTTGATAACATCAGAGATACGCCAATTGGTGATGCATTGTCTGATCCTGAACCTGATAATGAGCGAGGCACAGCGACATTTCCTTTAACCAAAGGTACTAATATAGATGCTGATGGAAATGAGCGTGAAGTCTGGTTTTTTCTGCATGATGTTAGCGATAAGAAGCTAGCTGAAGAACTAGGTCTTGCCTGGGCTGGAGGGCTTGCAAATGTGCCTGAAGCTGCAACGGCTAAAGCCAGTGTCTCAGAAAGCGGTTATGTGACTTTTTATGGTGATTTACCCAATCCTATTTGGGCGCATGATGTTAATCCAGCAGGTATTCCAGAGGTAGATGACAATAATACCTATTCACCACTTAGAAGAGTTAATTATGGTGGTAAAGATGTAGTTTTTAACGTCATTATTATCAAATGGGGTGATAAACCATGGGAACATAATAGAATCGATAAAAGTTGCCTAAGTTTTCCAGATTTTCCTGCTAATACAACATGCCCATATAATGGTAATAAATGGGGTGGGCTTGAGGAATCTGGACATGTAGTTGAATTAGTAACTGAAGGAGCGCATCCGCATGTCACTATGAAGCTGCATAAATCATGGAGTGAACAAGGGGATTACTTGCCGTACTATATGGTGTTAGATACTTATCCATTTGGCCCATCTAAAACAATGGGTGTGCCTTATGTACCTAAGCACCAATTTCTTGCAGCAGCGGCAGTTCCTTTGATTCAGTTCTTACCACCTGCGCCTATTCGCCCAAGCTATCCACCTACACCAGTAGATGGAAATGGAGTGCTTGGCGGTGGACCCTTTGGAAGCCAGGTTGGAATTCCGTCTTATTTCATGCCGGAACAAAACTATAGCCCCATGTGGCATATAGGTTTTGCCCACTGGTTAACACCGGCAACTGATAGCGTAGGTGTTGTTAAAGGTCTTAAACAACTTAAACAGTTACGTGCAGAAGGTAAGCTGGAAATTAATGAATGGCCTGCAGCAGGTGCCAATATTGGTACTAATAACTACGACTTCGATAGCTTGAAGGCTCCTCATGTTGTTAATTGCCCAACACCTTTCACCATTGATTCTGCAATCCATCGAGCTAGGAGGTTGGATAAACTAGGAAAAGAAAACTAGAAAAACACTGATCTAATCAGTTTTTTAGAAGCACAGGGATGTGTGGATTTTAAAAAGTGAGGTGGTCATTTTGTTTCTACAGGCCACCTTTTCCAACACTACAGTCTGTGACTGGCATATTATCGTTAGCCGCAGACACTTTTTCTGATCTTTAGGAGATTCCTAATGAAAATCATAAACTATAAGTCTCTATGGCTAGGTTTTGTCATTTTATATAGCTTTGGAAATAGTTCAGTAATAAATGCAGCTTCACGATGGGGCGCTGATTACTTTCCAAATATTCCATTAACCACACATGAAGGAAAAAATGTACGTTTTTTTGATGATCTAATCAAAGATAAAGTGGTGGTGATTAATTTTATTTACACCCACTGTGGGGACAGTTGCCCTCTTGAAACAGCGCAGTTAACTAAAGTTCAAAAAATCATGGGGGACAGGGTCGGGAAAGATGTTTTTTTCTATTCTATTACCATAGACCCTAAAAATGATACCGCAGAAGCTCTTAAAGAGTATAGGGCAAGATTTAAAGCTAAATGGACTTTTCTTACCGGAAAAAAAGAGGACATCATTTTATTGCGTAAAAAACTGGGCTTATATATTGATGAGATTCAGGACGGATCAAATAATCATAATGTTAGCCTGATTATAGGAAATCAAACAACAGGGCGTTGGATGAAACGATCTCCTTTTGAAAACCCACATGTGCTTGCAGACCAGATAGGTAATTGGCTGACGGATTGGAAGGCAGCACCAAAAGCGAAAAATTATGCCAATGCACCGACATTAAGGAATATTTCTCGTGGAGAACAAATGTATCGTACTCGATGTGCCACCTGTCATACGCTTGATGGGAATGAATTGGCTGAGGCGTTAGGGCCGGATTTATTAGGTGTGACTGACCGCAGGGATAAGCAATGGCTATTTAATTGGTTAAAAGCGCCGGATCAAATGTTGAAGAAAAAGGACCCTATTGCCATGGAATTATTTAAAAAATATAATAATCTGGTTATGCCTAATATGCGTTTAAATCAACAAGAAGCACAAGCATTGCTTGATTATATCAGTGATGAAACCAAACGATTAACAGGAGAACCTAAGAAAACTCAATCTAAAGCATCAAACAAGCTAAATAATTTAGCAACAAGGTAACTACTATGAAATTTAGCAAAATACTACTCTGTATTCTAAGTATTCTTTTGTTGCATGGATTCACTGTGTTTCAAGTGATGGCAGAAGAACAACCTAAAATTAATAAAGCAAAGGGTTTGGCATCAGTAAAAAAGGATACCTTTATTGCTGGTCAACATTATATTGTTTTAGATAAACTCATGGCTACGCGCGATAACAGCAAAATAGAAGTGGTAGAAATGTTTTCCTATGGCTGTCCACACTGTTATGAATTTGAACCTTTTATTAAGCAATGGGCTGAGAGCCAAGCTAAAGATGTTGATTTTTGGTTTTTTCCTGCGGTGTGGAATAAACCAATGGAATTGTTTGCAAGAGCATTTTATGTGGCTCAAGATTTGAATGTTGAGCAAAAAATACATTTGCCCTTATTTTCTGCTATTGCGGTGGAGCATAAATTAATCAGTAATGAAATGGAGTTAGCAAATTTCTTTGCTAAGTTTAACGTTGATAAGAAGGCTTTTATAAAAGCTTATAAATCAAAAAAAGTTGTAGATCAGGTTGAACAAGCAAAAATACGAGTAGAAAATTATAAGCCAGTAGGTGTTCCAGAGCTGGTGATTAATGGTAAATATCGGGTAGATAGAATGCATGCTGGCGGTTTAAAGGAGATGTTGGAGGTGGCAGAATATTTGATAAATATTGAAAGGAAAAAGAAAAATAAATGATAAGGATATAGAACGCATAGGTCTCAGTTTAGACTCATTGTATTTTAGAGAAGGCTAGAACTAGATTTTTATTATAAATTCAACTAAACTCTTATTATTAATAGTTTTTTTCTATATTAGGCTTAGATATGAGTGCTATTGAAATTTTATTAGTAGAAGATAGTATGGGTGATGCCCGGTTAACCATGGAAGCGTTAAAAGAAAATAAGTTTTTAAATCGCTTACATCATGTGTCTGATGGTTTTGAAGCGATGGCATTTCTTTATCAGCAAGGTCAATATAGTGACGTTCCTCGTCCTGATTTGATTTTACTTGATTTGAATATGCCTAAAATGGATGGCAGAGAGGTGTTAGAGAAAATAAAACAGGATAATCAATTAAAACGTATTCCTGTTGTAGTTTTAACTACATCTCAAGCTGATGAAGATATTCTTAAAAGCTATGACCTGAATGCAAATTGTTACATTAGCAAACCAGTAGATTTAGATCAATTTATGGAGGTCATTAAATCTATTAAAAACTTTTGGCTTACTATTGTTAAGTATCCAACTAACTAACTAACTAACGGCTTATAAATAATGAGCAGACAAGATCAGGTTAACGTTTTATTAGTTGAGGATAACCCTGGTGATGCACGTTTAGTTGAAATTATGCTGAATGAGGTTCAACCTAACCCAGTTATATTACATCATGTTTCTTCTTTAAAAGCTGCTGAAGACTATTTGCAGTCAGATGCTACAGACCTTGTTTTACTTGACCTTTCCTTACCTGATTGTAATGGCTTGGATTGTATTAATAAAATCCAGCTGATTGATAGAACTTTAGCAATTGTTGTCTTAACTGGACTTGATGATCAGGATTTTGCTATTAAAACGATGCAACATGGTGCTCAAGATTATCTGGTTAAAGGGGAAAGTGATGGGCAACTGATGTTACGTGCTATTCATTATGCAATAGAGCGCAAACAGATAGAACAACGTCTGACTTTATTAGCCCATTTTGATAGTTTGACTGGTTTAGCTAATCGTGAATATTTTAATATCACTTTTACTCGAGCAGTAGAACAAGCCAAAAGAAGAAAACAAACCTTAGGTTTAATGTTTCTTGATTTAGATCACTTTAAAGAGATAAATGACTCATTGGGTCATTTAATGGGAGATAAATTATTAGTCTGTGTTGCTGATCGCTTGAAAAACTGTGTTCGATCTATTGATTTTATTGCACGATTAGGCGGTGATGAATTTGTCATTATTCTCGATGATATTCAAACATCTAAAACAACTAGCCATATTGCTGAAAAAATATTATCTGCTCTATCAACTCCCGTTGATTTAAATAACCAAGAAGTTTTTATTAGCAGTAGTATTGGAATTACCTTGTATCCAGATGATGCATTAAATGTTAATGATTTACTAAAACATGCTGATATTGCTATGTATAAAGCCAAGGATAAAGGGCGCAATAACTTTCAGTTTTACACACCTGAACTAAATGCAAAATTTATTCAAACAATGACCCTGAAAAATGACTTAAGAGGGGCTATTGATCGCCATGAATTATCTCTTTATTACCAACCTAAAATCAATATTCTTGATAATAAAATTGTAGGGGCAGAAGCCTTATTGCGTTGGCGACACCCAATACGAGGTATGGTACCTCCAAACGAGTTTATTCCTGTCGCCGAACAATCAGGCTTAATTTTTGGAATTGGACAATGGGTTATTTCAGAGGCGATAAAGCAAACTAAAAAATGGCAAGAAAAACTTTTACCAAACTTTGGTATGGCTATCAACCTTTCTGTTAAACAATTTCAGAATAGAGAGTTAGTTGATTTTATAAACACTGAAATCACTAAATTATCAGTTGCAGCATCAACAATAGAGCTTGAAATAACAGAAAGTTTGTTGATGGAGGAAAGTCAACAAGAACATGAAATATTACAAGAGTTGAGTAATAAAGGGTTTAAAATTTCAATGGATGATTTTGGAACTGGGTATTCGTCGCTCTCATATCTTAAGCGCTTTACGATTGATGTATTAAAAATTGACCGTTCATTTATAAGTGATGTGATGTCTAACCCAGATGATGCAGAGATTGTTAAGGCAATTATTGTTATGGCACATGCATTGAAATTAACAGTCGTTGCTGAGGGTGTTGAAAATAAAGAACAATTAGGATTTTTAAAACAATTGCACTGCGACCAAACTCAAGGTTTTTTAGTTAGCAAGCCAATCCCTGCACTAGAATTTGAACAATTATTCAAACAAGAAAATGGAAGAAAGTAGAAGTAATAAGTTTTCTCTTCCACTTTTTTTAGCAGTTGTAACTTTTTGTATTACTCCCTTTGCCTTAAATAAACTAGGCATTGATTTTTCATCAACCTCCATTCCATTACCTGAGCCACGTTCACTTTTGCTTGATGATTTGTTTTACAAATTATCTGGTGCATTTACCCATACTATTTTGGAATGGAGTGCTTTTTCTGTCGCAATCAGCATTGGAATATTAGGGATTGTGCATTTTCGTGTCTCTAAAGAAGTTACGGTTCCTGTTATTTGTATTGCTTTATTCTGTGCTGGCAGTATGGACGCGTTTCATACTTTGGCTGCAGATCGCCTGATTGATTCCGTTGCTGATAACAAAAGGCTTATACCTTTTACCTGGGCTATTTCCCGAACCTTTAATGCTTTAATTATTATTTCAGGAGTTTCAATATTTTTATTAAAACCTCAATTAACTAAGAAGGCGGGATTTAATTTCGTTATTATTATTAGCTTAGTATTTATTATTCTTGCTTACCTCATCATTCATTATTGTGCGACTAGTAAAACTTTACCTGAAACAATTTTTCCTAATGCTTTTATCACTCGACCTTGGGATGTAGGTCCTCTTATTTTATATGCGTTTATTTGTATTCCTTTAATAGTCCGATTTAATAAAATACACCCCTCAACTTTTAGTCATATGTTATTGCTGAGTATGGTGCCAGATATTATTGTTGAATTACACATGGCTTTTGGTTCAAAAGCTTTATTTGATAATGATTTTAACATTGCTCATTTTCTGAAAATATTTGCTTACCTAATTCCTGGAATAGGTCTTTTGGTAGATTATGTTCAAACCTTTACCCGTTTAGAAAAAACGACACTTTCATTGCTTGAAGAAAAGACAAAAATTAAATCTATTGTTGATAATGCGATTGATGGCATTATTACTACTAATAATATGGGATATATTCAATCCTTTAACCCTAGTGCAGAACATCTGTTTGGTTATCAAAAAAAAGACATTATTAATAAAAATATTAAAATTTTGATGCCTGAATCTGATCATAGAAAGATTGATATATATTTAAAAAAATATAATCAAACAGGGATGAAAAATATCATTGGCAACCGGCGGGAAGTATCTGGGTTACATAAGGATGGAACAATTTTTCCTTTAGAGATGGGAATTAATGAAGTAAATCTAGGCAATATGGTTTTTTATACTGGTTTTTTGCGAGATATTAGTCAACAAAAAAAATTAGAATACGAGTTAAAAGCCAGAGAGCAATTATTCAGTACCTTTATTAATTCTGCACCCGTGATGATGTGGATGCTGGATGCTAATAATAAGCCTTTGATGTTTAATGATACCTGGCTTGATTTTACTGGTAACACTCTGGAACAAGAATTAGCTTGTGAGTGGAACGGTATGCAAATTCATCCTAAAGATCAGGAAAAAGTTATGAGTATCTATAACGAAGCAATAATAGAACAAAATAGTTTTGATCTTGAGTATCGTATGCAGCGATATGATGGTATTTATTGCTGGATTCGAGAAATTGGTGTCCCACATTATGAAAATAATACCTATAAAAACTTTATAGGTATTTGTCTGGATATTACTCAGAGAAAAATAGATGAGCTGAATTTAAAAAAATATACTCAAGATCTTAAACGTTCAAATAAAGAATTGGAACAATTTGCCTACATAGCATCTCATGATTTACAAGAGCCATTACGTATGGTCTCAAGTTATACTCAATTATTAGAACGGAGGTACAAAGATAAGCTGGATGATGATGCAAGCGAGTTTATCGGTTATGCTGTTGATGGTGCTAATAGAATGCAAACTCTGATTCAGGATTTACTTGCCTATTCCCGTGTTGGAAAAAACAAACAAATTCTTAAGCTACTTGAATTAGATCTGCTTATAAAAAATATTATCCTAGGTTTAAAAGTTGCAATAGAAGAGAGTAATGTTCAGATCAATCTACCAGAATCATTTCCACAGCTCATGGCAGATCAATCGCAAATTCAACAATTGTTTCAAAACTTGATTTTAAATGCGATTAAATATCGTGCTGAAGAACGGAAATGTGAGATCAATATCAACTATCAAAAAGTAGATAAAATGTGGCAATTTTCAATTCAGGACAACGGGATTGGAATAGAGACTAAATATTTTGAACGTATATTTGTAATATTTAAACGCTTACACAGTAGAGAAAAATATTCAGGCACTGGGATAGGTTTAGCCGTTTGTAAGCGAATAGTAGAAGGTCATGGCGGAGAACTATGGTTGGAATCAACATTTGGGTCAGGTTCAACATTTTATTTTACGATCCCAATTGATTTATAGAACAGTCGGTTTTTTGTTTTGTTATGTTTTTTTATCATTTCCCCATTACTGCCATGAAAAGAATATAAATATTCATCACAATAAAACTAACACCTAAAATGATTGAAGGGGTGTTTAATGCCCAATAGACTGTAATAGAAAACATATTTCTAATTGGAAAAGAAAAACGAGAGACCACTAACCAAAACGGAAGAGAAATAACCGTTGATAAAATTGCTCCTCCTATATATTCATTTCTTCTGGTGGCAGTAATATCTGTAAAGTAATCATATATGTAGCCAATCCCTGTGGCTATAAAATATATGCCGCCAATTGTAGCTATTATGATTATGCTAACGCACAATTTCTCTTTCATTCGCTCATTATTCCTTTAGCAACATAACGACCCTCATAGCTTTATTTTTCCATGTTGATGCGATGGTTATGTGCTTTGTAAAATGAATGTCAGGCGTTGAAATAGCGTGTTAATAAATTTATTTTTGTCCAGATGATGTAAAGTTAATATCTGTTACGATATTGGTCTTGTCAAAAGAAACTATTAGAAGTTTTTGATAGAATTTAAGATTAAATGAAGAGCCTTTTGTTTGTGAATACAGATAAACTAGCGCTTTTTCATCCTTTTCCTTTATAAGAGGGTAAATATATTTACCGTAATCATTTCCTATAATTTGAATTACTTGACTTCGAGTTGTAGTTCCTTTCTTTATTTGATCAATTTTTGAATCTTCAAAATACGTATTATCATCTGTATACGAACTTGTGAATTCATGTCCCACTAATATGTCTTTTAAAAAGTAAAATCCTAAAGCACGAGCTGGTGTTACTCCTCCAAATAATGAGGAACCTCCCGATGCATAGGTGTAGGTGAGTGTTTTCAATTGATTATCATTTTTTAGAACAGATCCTTCTCTATAAGGTTTGCCAAACCTACTGATAATCTCTTCGTAGGTTGTTTTGCCTACAGACAATGTTTCTGGGTTAGGTTTAACAAAGTTTCTACCAGCGCACGCAGAGACTAAAATAACGATAAACATAACGAACACTAACTTAACTATTTTTCTCATTTTTTCTCCATTGGCAGTATTTAATTTCGTGGGAACACATAACTATATTACAACATGCTGAAACTATACTCATAGATTATTATCTAATGAGGGCCAGAAAACTATTCAATAATCAGAAATAAAATCATTAGCTTATCTTGGTTTATAAAAATTATGATTTATTTTATAAATATTTAAAAGTAAATGAGCCGTATTTATTGTTCATTCTTTTTACTAAGAATTATTAGAATTTATCCAAAGCTGATAGACTATACGGTTTTACTTAATAAATTCTTAAACTACCCCAAAAAGCATGAAAAAGATTCTTGTTTCCGATAAATTAGCCGATGATGGCATTAACTTTTTAAATGAGCAGACTGATATTCAGGTTCACATTCAAGTGGGGATGAATGAGGATGAACTTTGTGAAATTGTGGGTGATTTTGATGCCTTATTAATTAGAAGTGATACTAAAGTTACACAAAGAGTTTTACAAGCAGCAACTAATTTAAAAGTGGTGGGGCGTGCTGGTATTGGCGTAGATAATGTTGATATTCCTGCTGCAACTGAGCAGGGTGTGATAGTAATGAATACACCTGATGCAAATGCAACGACTACTGCAGAACTAGCAATTGCACATATGTTTTCTTTAAGCCGTAATTTACCAGAAGCCAGTGTTTCTGTTAGAGCGGGAAAGTGGGAGCGAGCGAAACTGGTTGGTGCAGAAATTAATCATAAAACCTTTGCTATTTTAGGTTTTGGTACCATTGGACGATTAGCGGCTAAACGTGCCGTTGGGTTGGGTATGCGAGTGATAGCCTATGATCCCTTTGTCACCCCGGAAATTTTTGAAGAATGTGGTGCACAGTCGGTTGATTTAGAAACCTTGGTAAAAGAAGCAGATTATCTGACATTACATTGTCCGATGATAGAAAAAACACGTAGCATTATAGGTGCTGAGCAATTAAAAGCAATGAAGAAAACTGCTATGCTAATTAACTGTGCTCGTGGTGGTTTGGTTGATGAAGCAGCGTTATATGATGCGCTTAAAAATGGTGAAATTGCGAAAGCAGCATTAGATGTTTATGAGCAAGAGCCCCCCAAAGATTCACCTTTATTTGAGCTGGATAATATTTCTTTTACACCTCATTTAGGGGCTTCTACTCGTGAAGCTCAGGTTGCAGTGAGTGTTGAGATTGCAAGACAAGCTGTTACTTATTTAAAAACAGGTGAAGCAATTAATGCTTTAAACCTATCGACCAAAATTTCAGCAGAAGAATTAAAAAAATCACGTCCATTTATGATGCTAGCTAATGTGATGGGTAAAATGCTGGTCGATTTAGCGGGTGAGCCGATTAAAACATTGGAGGTATCTTTATTTGGTAAGGCTGGGGAAGCAGAGGTTAGGCCTGTATCAGTCGAAGCGTTAGTGGGTATTCTAGCTGGGCAGATGTCAACACCTGTAAACAGTGTTAATGCTGAAAATATTGCCAAAAAACAAGGTATTGCTTTAGTCGAATCTAAAACTGAAGAAACAGAAGGTTACGTTTCCTTAGTCAAATTAGTAGGTGTCTGTGCAAATAAAACAGTCTCAGTTGTTGGAACCTTGTTAGGTGATCGTCATCCTCGGGTTGTCAATGTCAATCAATTTGAGATTGAAGTCGTGCCGGAAGGAACTATGTTAGTGACCGAACATAACGATAAACCAGGTGTTATCTCTGCTATTAGTTCTATTTTAGGTGAATCTAATATCAATATTTCAAGAATGCAAGTGGGCGTGCCTGATTCAAATGATAAAGCAATGGCTGTGATTAGTGTTTCTAGTCCTTTACCTGATGAAATACTAGAAAAAGTAAGAGACCTTTCGTTTGTAAATTGTGCCATTCAGATTAATTTATGAGTTTTGAAATAGTCTGTTTTGACTGTGATAGCACGTTAAGTAAGATTGAAGGGATTGATGAATTAGGTAGACAATCTGGTTTATATGATGAGCTAGTTTCATTAACAAATGCTGCGATGAATGGTACTTTAGCTTTAGAAGATGTCTATGGAAAACGTTTATCATTAATTAAACCTGATAAAGCACAGATCACAAGTTTGGCAGATTTGTATATTGCTGAAATGGTTGAAGGTGTTGAAGCGGTTTTTAGTACTTTACTGACTCAAGGGAAGCAGGTTCATATTATTAGTGGCGGACTTCGACAGGCTATATTGCCATTAGCAAAAAAATTGGGCTTACCTGATGATCATGTTCATGCAGTTGATGTGCTTTTCAATGTAGATGGAAGTTTTAAAGATTTTGATCAACAATCACCTCTTGCTAGAACTGGAGGTAAAGCAGTGATTTGTAAGTCGATACAAAAACAGGGGTGTTCCATGGCAATGATAGGTGATGGTAAGACTGACTTGGAAGCCAAACGAGCAGGTGCTACTGTGATTGGTTTTGGTGGTGTAATGAAAAGAGATATTGTTGTTGAGCAAGCAGATATTTTTGTTAATGAAACTTCATTGATGGCAGTTCTGCCTCATTTGGTTATTCAATAAATTTGTAGTAGAGAGATTTTAAGATGGCAGGACATAGTAAATGGGCAAATATTAAGCATCGTAAAGGAGCTCAGGATGCTAAACGCGGTAAAATTTTCACTAAAATAATTCGTGAAATTTCTGTTGCTGCAAAAACAGGCGGTGGAGACCCAGCAAACAACCCAAGTTTACGCTCAGTGATTGATAAAGCATTGGGTGCAAATATGAAAAGGGACACCATTGACAACACCATAAAAAAAGCCACTGGCGCAATGGAAGGGATTAACTACGAGGAGGTTCGTTATGAAGGATATGGGCCGGGCGGAACTGCAATTATGGTTGATTGTTTAACAGATAATCGTAATCGTACTGTGGGTGAAGTAAGGCACGCTTTATCTAAAGCTGGTGGTAATTTAGGGACTGATGGCTCAGTTTCATTCATGTTTAATAAAACCGGTATTATCAGTTATTCTAACTCTGTTGATGAAGATGCAGTGATGGAAGTCGCTATGGAAGAAGGTGCTGAAGATATTATTACTCATGATGATGGATCGGTTGATGTAATGACTTCACCTGATGATTATTTATCAATCAAAGAAGCATTAGTTGCAGCTGGGTTTGAGCCTGAAAGTGCTGAAGTAACCATGGATGCAGAAAATAAAATAGAACTGGAAGCAAAAAGTGCAGAAAAAATACTCCGATTAATTGATGTGTTGGATGATTTAGATGATGTACAAGATGTTTATTCCAATGCGGATATATCAGAAGAAGTAATGGCACAAGTGGTAGAAATGTAATGACTAAGTACTCGCCCATAAATATTTATGGGCGAGTACTTTAAGAATAGGTTGGGCTGCCGTCTCTTTTGCAACCCAACACAGAAATAATTATGAAACTACGATATTTATTAGAAGGTTGTTAATCCAGTCACAAAATGACTAATTAAATTTAATGTATGATTATTTTAATTATTAAATCCTCATTCCTAATGCTGAGATAAAAGAAAAAAGTGGCAAGAATTCTAGGTATAGACCCAGGCTCTAGACTAACAGGGTACGGGATAATTGAGGAAACAAATCGTGGTAGTTATCAATATATCGCGAGTGGCAGTATACGAGTAAAAGCAGACTCATTTCCTGAACGATTAAAACAAATATTTGATGGTGTTACCGAGGTTATTGCTCTTTATCAACCCGAAGAAATGGCGATAGAACAAGTGTTTATGCATAAAAATGCAGATTCTGCTTTAAAACTAGGTCAAGCAAGAGGCGCTGCAATTTGTGCGTCTATGGCTGCTGGTTTACCTGTTTCAGAATATGCTGCCAGACAAGTAAAGCAGGCGTTAGTAGGGAAGGGTGGAGCCGACAAATCTCAAGTACAGCATATGGTAAAAATTTTACTCAGCATACAAGGTGAATTACAAATTGATGCAAGTGATGCTCTGGGCATTAGTCTATGTCATTCTCACTATCAACAAACCGAACAAAGACTAAAAAAAGCAGGGTTATGATAGGGTTTATTCGAGGGAAGTTAGTTTCAAAAACACCACCACAACTAGTTGTTGATGTTCAGGGAGTTGGTTATGAAGTAGAAGCCCCGATGACCACTTTTTATGATCTACCTGAGCTAGGGGAAGAGCTGCTGTTACATACACATTTGGTGGTTAGAGAAGATGCACATATATTATTTGCATTTTCGGCTGAATCAGACCGTCTGATGTTTAGAACTTTAATAAAAGTTAATGGTGTAGGGCCTAAACTAGCCTTAACCATTCTTTCTGGACAAAGTGCGGAAGAGTTTCATCGTTGTATACATGATAGTGATGTGCAAGCATTAGTTCGTTTGCCGGGTGTTGGTAAAAAAACGGCTGAACGACTCATTATAGAAATGCGGGACAGGTTGCCAGATATCAAAGAGACTACAGATAATTCATCAGAGCAAAGTAGAACAACTCAAACAATCTCTAATCCAAAACAAGAAGCAATCAGCGCTTTATGTGCTTTAGGTTATAAATCGCAAGATGCGAATAAAATGGTGCAAAATGTTTCAGTAGAAAATAAAAGCTGTGAAGAAATTATAAGACTTGCGTTGCAATGGGTTGCCAGTAAATGATAGAAAGTGACCGACTAATCACTGCAACAAGCTCAATGGATGAGGAACGCCAAGACCGAGCTATTCGACCAAAGCGATTAGATGATTATGTTGGACAGACGGAATTACGCTTACAAATGGAAATTTTTATTAAGGCAGCGACTGCAAGGAATGAAGCACTTGATCATGTTTTGATTTTTGGTCCACCAGGTCTTGGAAAAACAACGCTTTCTAATATAATTGCTACCGAAATGAGGGTTAATATTCGTCAAACCTCTGGTCCAGTACTGGATAAAGCAGGCGACCTTGCTGCTTTGTTAACAAATCTTGAAGCCCATGATGTTTTATTTATTGATGAAATTCATCGTCTAAGTCCTGTTGTTGAAGAGATTTTATATCCTGCAATGGAAGATTATCAACTTGATATAATGATTGGTGAAGGGCCTGCTGCAAGATCAATCAAATTAGATTTGCCTCCTTTTACACTTGTTGGTGCAACTACTCGTGCTGGATTGCTCACTTCTCCGTTAAGAGATCGTTTTGGTATTGTTCAACGCTTAGAGTTTTATTCAGTTGATGAATTGGCAACCATTGTCAATCGTTCGGCAAAAGTACTGGGGATTAAAGTTGAATCAACTGGAGCGAATGAAATTGCTAAAAGATCTAGAGGTACACCTCGGATTGCTAATCGCTTATTAAGACGGGTTCGAGATTTTGCAGAAGTAAAAAGTGATGGGGTTGTATCAAGTGAAATTGCCACACAAGCCTTAAATATGCTAAAAATTGATAATAACGGTTTTGATTCCTTAGACCGTAAATTATTGAGAATAATGATTGATAACTTTGAAGGTGGCCCGGTAGGTCTGGATACCTTATCCGCTGCTATTAGTGAAGAACGAGGAACAATAGAAGATGTACTTGAACCCTATTTATTACAACAAGGATTTATCATGCGCACGCCAAGGGGAAGGGTTGTTACGCAAAAAGCCTATTTGCACTTTGGACTGAAAGCTCCAGAAAAAGACCCTGAAATGGACGATCTTTTTCAATGAACGATTTTCAATGGCCTATTAGAGTTTATTATGAAGACACAGATGCAGGCGGTGTGGTTTTTTATGCAAATTATTTAAAATTTTTTGAACGAGCAAGAACTGAAATGTTACGATACTCTGGTTTTGAACAAGATCAGTTGATTACGGAACAACGCTTGATTTTTGTGGTCAGATCAGTTCAAATTGATTATTTAAAGTCGGCTAGATTCAATGATAGCCTGATAGTAAGTACAAAAATAGTAATGGCAAAAAAAGTCAGCCTTAATTTTGAACAAGTGATCACTCGAAATGAAGATGTAGTGTGTAAAGGCGATATTCGAATTGCTAGTTTGGACGTAAATAGCATGAGACCCAAAATAATCCCAGATTTTATATTGGAAAAACTAACAAATGACTAACGACGATTTATCTATATTTCACCTAGTTACAAATGCCAGCTTTGTTGTGCAATTTGTTATGGTTACTTTACTTAGTGCGTCCGTAATTTCCTGGACTTTTATTTTTTCCAAAAAAAAAGAGCTTAAGCAAGCATTTTTTGTTGCCGATGATTTTGAAGATGAATTTTGGTCAGGCGCCGACCTGACAAAACTGTATAAAAAATTATCTGCAAGTAATTTTACCCCGGAAGGAATAGAAAAAATATTTTTAGCCGGTTACAAAGAATTTTCCAGGATGTCGCACAAAGAAGGGGTAGCCCCTGAGATTCAAGTAGAAAGTGCACAAAGAGTCATGCGAATAGAGCTGAATCGAGAATTAGACCGATTAGATGAATCATTACCCTTTCTAGCGACAGTGGGTTCTATTAGTCCTTATATTGGACTTTTTGGTACAGTTTGGGGGATTATGAATTCGTTTATGGCTTTAGGGGATGTGAAAAATGCAACCCTAGCTAATGTTGCTCCAGGCATAGCCGAAGCATTAATAGCAACAGCGATCGGTTTATTTGCAGCCATACCCGCTGTTGTTGCCTACAACCGTTTTTCTACACGTTTAGATAGGCTAACAGGACGCTATGAACTTTTTTTAGATGAGTTTGTTGTCTTATTACAAAGACAGGCACATAAGTAATGGGGCATCGAATAAAAAAGAGAAAACCAATGGCAGAAATCAATGTAGTGCCTTACATTGATGTGACATTCGTTTTACTTATTATTTTTATGATAACAGCGCCTTTGGTTCAAAATGGCGTTGAAGTTGATTTGCCTCAAGCTGTGGCGAGTCCAGTTGAACAAAAAAATGAGCCTCCTGTTATTGTTTCAATTGATAAAGAAGGCCAGTATTTTATTGATATTGGGGGGCAAGACGATGATCCCGTGAGTTCTCAGACTTTACTGGTTAGAATCGCTGCAGTGCTAAGAAACAAACCTAAAACGCAAGTTTTTATTAGAGGTGACCATGCAGTTTCATATGGAAAAGTAGTCACAGCGATGGCTAGTTTAAAAGATGCGGGTGTTCCAAGTGTTGGATTAATGACAAGTCCGGTTGATTAATTAACTATGAGTACAAAAACAAAACTTTCACTCCCTTTTATTTTTGCTATTGCACTACATCTAGCTATTGTTGCAATGTTTGGATATAGTTATTTTATTAAAGATGAGGTGGTAGAAATAAAGCCACCCCTTGAAATTATTGAAGCAACTGTCTTGGATGAAGAAACAGTAATGGCCGAATCTAAGCGGCTAAAGGCTAACGAGAAAAATAAAAAAATTGCGCAAAATAAAAAACAGCAGGAAATAGAAGACAAGAGAAAAAAAGAAGAAGAGCTATTTCAGGACGCTAAAGAAAAAAGAAAAAATGAAGAGAAAAAAGCTCAAGAATTAGAAAAACGACGAAACGAAAATGAGTTAAAAGAAAAAAAATTAGAAAAACAGCGTAAAGAAAGAGCGAAAGAGGAAAAAGTAAAAAAAGCAAAAGCTGAAGAGGCCGCTCGCCAAGCTAAAATTAAAAAACAAAAAGAAGAAAAAAAACAGCAGGATGATTTACGAAAAGCTGAAGAAAAAAAGCGAGTAGCAGCACAAAAGGCTAAAAAAGAAAAAGCAGCTAAACAAAAAGCTGAATCTGAAGCTGAAATGGATGCTGAATGGGCTAGAGAGCAAAAGGCTGCAATAGCAGAAGAGAATAGGTTGGCAACAATTTCTTTCTCAGATGCGATTACGAAAAAAGTTAATAGTAAATGGATAAAGCCACCCACTGCGATTAAAGGTATGAGTTGTTTTTTAAGCGTTAAATTAAGTCCAAATGGCACTTTAGATAGCGTTTCTATTGCTATAGGTAGTGGTGATGATGTTTTTGACAGATCCGCTGAAAATGCAGTCCGTAAAGCTGCTCCGTTTTCTATGCCCAAGAACAGAGATTTATATTTGAGAGAATTTGAATTTGAATTTGCGCCAGAATAATTATTAACCCATAAGATAAGTAAAGTAAGTTATGTATATTTTTTTAAGAACAATTTTATTAGTTAGTTTGATTGGGTTTTATGCCCCTTCATCTCTAGCTAAATTAACAATAAAAATAACAAAAGGAATTGAAGGAACTGTTCCTGTTGCAATAGTCCCTTTTGGCTGGCAAGGTCCGGCTATGAAAGCACCATTGGATATAGCTACGATTATTAATGCTGATTTAGATAGTAGTGGAGTCTTTAAAACGCTATCAAGAAGAGATATGCTGACTACGCCAACAAAAGCAGATCAAATCAGATTTAGAAACTGGCAGGCGTTAGGTCAGGAATACATGGTGATTGGTAAAGTTAATGAAGTCTCACAAGATCAGTATCAAATACAATTTCAATTATTCAATGTTTATAAAGGTGAGCAGAATTTAGGTTATCGATTTTCAGCTTCAAAACAAAATTTAAGAAAAGCTGCGCACAGTATTAGTGATAAGATTTATGAAAAATTAACAGGAAAGAAAGGTATTTTTAGTTCGCGTCTGGCTTATATTACGACGACAGCTCTATCAAAGAAGCAGAAGTTGTATGAACTGATTATTGCTGATGCCGATGGATCCAGGCCAAGACGAATTACTGCATCAAAAGAACCTTTAATGTCGCCAGCATGGTCTCCTGACGGGGAAAAAATCGCCTATGTTTCTTTTGAAAATAAACGTTCAGCAATCTATATTCAAACACTTTCCAATAAAAAAAGAATAAAAGTTGCCTCTTATCCAGGTATTAATGGAGCGCCCTCTTTTTCTCCTGATGGAACACAATTAGCGCTGACACTGTCTAAAGATGGGAGTACAGATATTTATATTTTAAATTTGATAGATAGATCTCTTTTTAAAATAACTAAAAGCTACGGAATTGATACAGAACCTTCCTGGTCACCCGATGGAAAGACGATCATTTATACTTCTGATCGGGGAGGGAAACCCCAGCTATATACAGTTTCAAGTTCTGGAGGCCAATCAAGACGTATAACATTTGAAGGTGATTATAATGCAAGAGGGCGATTCTCTTCTGATGGAAAAAGTATTGCAATGGTTCATGCAAATAGCGGTGATTACAGAATAGCCGTAATGGATATGGCTTCTCGCAGCATTGATGTGTTAACTGCCGGTAGATATGATGAATCACCTAGTTTTTCTCCAAATGGAGAGATGATTTTATATGCCTCAAGAAAAGGCAGACAACATGTGCTTTCAGCTGTTTCTATTGATGGTAGAATGCAACGTAATCTTGCTTTTAATAAAGGAGAGGTAAGAGAACCAGCTTGGTCACCATAAAAAATCAGTTTTTTATTATTTGGATGTGGAAAGATAGCCGCATCTTTTTGTTTATTAATATAGTGTTTAGTGGGGTTTCAAATGAGTTTAAATAAAATAATTTTATTTTGTGTAATATGCGCAAGTATTCTGTCTGGATGTAGCTCTACAGAAGAGAAAAAAGAAGGTTTGTTAAATGGGGCTGATGCAGATGCTTCAACCAGTGGTTATTCAGATGGATCATTACTTGGAGGAGAAGAGTTTGGCAACAATGCAGATGTTGATGCTTTAGGGTTAGGGCCTGAATTTAGAGATCCTAATAATCCTTTATCAAAAGGGATTATCTATTTTAGATATGATAGTAGCCAAATTAAGCCAGAATTTGTACAAGTAGTTGCTGCACACTCTGAGTATTTGAAAAATCATCCTTCCCGAAATGTTATTCTTGAAGGTCATGCGGATGAAAGAGGCTCAAGAGAATACAATATTGCATTGGGAGAACAGCGTGCAAAATCAATTGCAAGAATGATGAAAATGCAAGGTGTTAATAGTAGGCAGTTAGAAATTGTTAGTTACGGTGAAGAAAAGCCTGATTCAGATGGAATGGATGAAACATCGTGGCAGTTAAACCGTAGAGTTGAAGTTGTTTATCAGGGGAAATAAATGAGAAAATCGTTTGTTTTGTTGTTGTGTGTTTATTCAAGTGTGTATGCAGAGTCGCGTCCTTTAGCGCCTGTGATAGATAATTCAACCTATTCTAAAGGTTCATCTGCAAAGCCCTCTAATAATGCTATGTATGAAATATTTGGCAGATTAGAACAAATGCAGCTTGAACTACAACAACTAAGAGGACTAGTAGAGGAACAGTCACAAACGATTAGAGAGTTAGAAAAACGACAAAATAATATCTATTCTGATTTAGATAATCGTATGCAAGAAGCATCTAGCTACAATAACAAAACAAGATCTAGAGTATCGGCATTGGGAGGCGCTAGAAATACTGGAGTATCAGGTGTTGCACAAGATAAAGAGCGCCATGCAGTATCATCTAATAACCGGATGACAAATAGGCGCTTTCCTGAAGATAAAAACATTGCCAAAACTCCTGTCACGGCACCACCTCTGGCTAATGTCCCTAAAAGAGTTGATAAAGTTAGTAATAAACCTGAACCTGTCGATAATCAAAAGAAAATGTACTTTTCTGCTTATGAAATGCTTAGAAATGGACATAATACTAAAGCTATAGAAAAATTTAAGGGGCTTTTGAATGAATATCCCGATGGTAAATATGCTAGTAAATCACAATATTGGTTAGGCGAAGCCTATAAGGTAACCAATAATATATCAGCGGCAAAACGCGCATTTGCAAAAGTGATAAGTCATTATGGCAGGAGTCCTAAAGTACCTGATGCCTTACTCAAACTTGGATATATAGAATTAGAACAAAATAACAAGGTAAGTGCTCGCGATTATTTGACAAAAATATCTGTTAGTTATCCAGATTCAACAGCAGCACATCTTGCGAAAAAGAAATTATTACAAATGGAAACCTTAGGCCCTTAGTGAGTAAAGTATTAAAAATTACCGAGATTTTTTATTCTTTACAAGGAGAGAGTGCTACAGTTGGTTTTCCGACTGTTTTTGTTCGATTAACGGGGTGTCCCCTCAGGTGCTCATATTGTGATACCACTTACGCCTTTTCAGGGGGGGTAAAACAGACTTTATCAACAATTATTGATAAAGTCGATAAGTATAAAGCTAGATATGTCACAGTAACAGGAGGTGAACCTCTGGCTCAAACGGAATGTAATGGGCTTTTGGTATTACTTGTTGATAAAGGCTATGAAGTTTCATTAGAAACAAGTGGGGCGATAGATATATCTAACGTAGATCAGAGAGTGGTGAAAGTAATGGATTTAAAGACACCTAATTCTGATGAAATGGACAAAAATTTATATCAAAACATTGGTTTTTTAACAATGAAAGATCAAGTTAAATTTGTAATCGCCGACAGCGTTGATTATGAATGGTCAAAATCTATTATCGAAAAATATGATTTATCTGCCCGCTGTCAAATATTGTTTTCACCTGTTATGGGTAAAATGAACCCTACAGAATTGGCAGAAAATATTATTCAAGATAATTTACCCGTAAGATTTCAAATTCAATTACATAAATACCTTTGGGATGATACACCTGGTAAATAAAATAAGATGCAAAAAAAAGCAATAATTCTGTTATCTGGGGGATTAGACTCAATCACCGTATTAGCCCAAGCAATAAAACAAGGTTATCAATGTTATGCTTTGAGTTTTGACTATGGTCAACGGCATAATGCAGAATTAATCGCGGCAAAAAAAATTGCTAAATATTACCAGGTTTCTATGTATAAGGTGATAGAGCTTGGGTTTGGATCAATAGGTGGTTCAGCATTAACAGATGATCATATTTCAATTCCTGAAAGTCCACAAAAAGGTATACCTGTAACCTATGTACCTGCTAGAAATACTGTTTTTTTATCATTTGCACTTGGCTGGGCTGAAGTTTTAGGTTTGCATGATATTTTTATCGGGGTTAATGCCGTCGATTATTCTGGCTACCCTGATTGTAGACCTGAATTTATTGAATCATTTCAAAAATTAGCCAATGTTGCTACAAAAGCCGGGGTAGAAGGCAAAAAATTTAAAATACATGCGCCTCTCATAAAATTGAGTAAGTCAGACATTATTAAGCTAGGAACAGACCTAGGTGTTGATTACAAACAAACCGTTTCCTGCTATGCAGCAGATATAGAAGGCCGTGCTTGTGGTGTTTGTGAAGCTTGTAGACTTAGGGCTAGTGGCTTTCAATATGCGAAAATAACCGACCCAACCCGTTATCAATAATTCTCAAAATCTCTATACTTCTTGTAGTCACGGATGCGGATTTCTATCGGTCGATTTTTACCGATAGGCTGCGTTGCTAAAATGGTTGCATAGATAGCTATGCAATCTTTCAGCGCCGCGGCTCGCTCCATGCGGTGCTCACCTCCTGTGTCCATACAGTCGTTGCTATCGACAAAAATCAACTCGCTATAAACTCCTCATCCGTGACCGTGCGAAGCATATTCTATTTTTGTAATAAATAAATAATTCAGTTGTATAAGGAACCTCTGATCAAGTCCAATTATTTTTAGCTTGCTAAAACTGCCGATATTTTTCACGAAGATCGGTGCAATAGAGTGACTATTACGTCTCACTTCGTGAAAAATAGCGACAGTTTTTTCTGCGTTAATTCTAACCAACTTAATCAGAGGTTCCATAAAGAACTAGTAAAAACATCAAATTGTTCTAAACTTTAAATACAACAATATTTTAAATAGAATTAATATGTGTAAGGGTCAAACAAAATCTCAATTTGTTGCAGTGGCATCCATTGCTGCTGAGCTGAATGCAGTCATGGATGTAGCTAAAGAAATCTCATTGGCAGCAGCAAATGCAAAGGCGATTGCATTTAGAGCGGGGGAAAAAGCCAAAGGATTTCAGCCAATAACTGATTTTATTAATGAACTAGCAAAAGAAACGATTGCACTTGTGACAGATGTTAATGAACATGCAATTGAATTGTATCAATTGACAGTCAATAACTATAGAACGACAAATGTCTATACTCAGTTAAAATTAGTGGAAAATTTATCAAATGATGCTGCTTATATTAATTCTATTGAACAACCTATACTTAATGCTCAGATAAAAATGGACAAATGTAAGAGGGACTTCAAAATGAATATCACACAACTTTTAGATCAATTAGAAGAAGTCATGCATCCAGCAAGGGCTGCTCGTGTGATTGCTGCAAATTCACGTATCGAAGCATCACAAGCAGGTGAATATCTCCAAAGCCTGCAAGCAGTTGCAGAGAGCGTTGATAATGCCGCACAAATTATCCATGATAATGTACAAAGATGTCGAAGTGCTTTATCAATAGTTGAGCAAACTGATTAATTAGAAAAAAGACGCTTATTTCTTATGTTAAGGGGATTATATTAAATGAAGATGACAAATATTTACGAAGGATCGTATCAATGGATTATGTTTGGCCGTGATGAAAATAAGCCTGATAGTATTATAGATACTAACCAGTATATGGTTAGAACAGCAAAAAGAAGTTTATTAATAGACCCAGGTGGTGTTGAACTATTTTCGCCCATGCTTGCTGCAGTACTTCACTATGCGCCAGCAGATCAAATTACTGATTTATTTGCATCACATCAAGATCCGGATATTATTTCATCATTAGGACTGTGGGACCAGGCATTACCAAATGCAAAATTACACGCATCTGAATTATGGGAAGGGTTCATTAAACACTTTGGCTGCGAATCCATTGAATATGTTCCTATAAGTGATAATGGCGGCACAATAAATTTAGATGAAGTGGAATTACAAATAATTCCAGCACATTATATGCATTCATCCGCAAATTTTAATATTTATGACCCTCAAGCTAAAATCTTAATGTCTGGCGATGTTGGCGCGGCATTGGAAGAGCCAGGGTCACCAATGTTTGTTGAAAATTTTGATCTACATATTGAAAAAATGAGGTTTTTTCATCAACGATGGATGCCTTCAAATCAAGCTAAAAAGATTTGGATTGATAGAGTAAGAGAGTTAGATATTGATATTTTAGCACCACAACATGGCCGAATGTTTAAAGGTGATGATGTCAACCGTTTTCTAGATTGGTTTGAAACTCTACAAGTAGGAACAGCAGTTTAAAAGGCAAAGATTTGTTTATTAAGCCATTGCATTTTTTTATTTTTGTTATGTAAAAAAACCTTGCTAAACCATAAAATATTGCTATAATTGTCAATCTTTGTTGGGTCGCTAGCTCAGTTGGTAGAGCACCGCACTTTTAATGCGATGGTCGACGGTTCGAATCCGTCGCGACCCACCATATAAACCCTTATTTCTAAAGGGATCAACAAGATTGCCCGTCGAGTTGAAGCAACACAAAATAGAAAAGGCGTAATAAAAGGCGCATTTCTGTACAATTGCTTTAATTAGGTGGCGTAATGAACCAGCAAAAAACATCAATAGCTCAATCCGAGCAAATTAAATATTTCAAGCTTCAAAATGTTGTATCTAATCTAACAACATCACCTCCCTATATAATCCCAAATGAAATAAATAATGTAGTGCTTGGTTTAAAATAGGCTTAATCATGGCTTACATTAGACCTTTAAAAAGTGGCAAGTTTCGTGCTGACATTCGCATGAAAGGCATTGTCAAAAACAAAACATTCCCCAATAAAAATCTAGCTCAATCATGGGCGACTGAGTTTGAAACTTTAATCAAAACTATTCCAACGTTAACTAACGCGAAACTAATGGCTTTATCCGATGATGATATTCTGATTATGGGCGGTATTGATTTATTCAATCAATTAGGCGTGGATATTTTCAGCATTCGTAACGCTTCAAAATTAGAAATCATTAACCAATTAAGTAAAAAGGAGTTGCTACAGCTTACAGCGCAACAAATTGAAGCAATGGGCGGTGCTGAGTTATTTAAAAAAACAGGTAAGCGCATTCGATACAAAACACTTAATGAAGTTAGCACCGAATATTTAAAGCAGTGGAAAAAGAAAGATTATGTAAACCAGTTAAGCCGGGTTAATTATTGGTGTAACATTTTTGGCAACAAAATCATTACAGACATTGATATATTTGATATTCGAGACCAAGTTGATTTAATGCTTGAGGAGGGACAGCGACCCACCACGATAAACCGAAAGAAAGCTGTTTTAAGTAGTATTTTTAAATATGCGTTATCAAGAGGCTACATAGATGAAAATATAGTTAGAAATGTTGTTGTAGATAATGACAGCAAGCAGCGTGACAGGGTTTTAAGCGATGATGAGCGCGTTAGATTTTTAAAGGCGTGTAGAAATTCTAAGTGGAATAAACTTTATTTGTTGGTACTTTGTGCTTTAACCACTGGGGCGCGTAAATCTGAATTACTTGGGTTAGCCTGGAAGGATATTGACTTTAAAAACAGCCTTGCAACTTTACACGATACTAAAAATGGAACATCAAGAATGCTATCATTTCCTGCTGTTGTAATGACAGAGCTAAAGCAATTTCAAGAAATAGGCAATAACCTATTATTTGCCTCTGAAGTAAAGCCAGAGCAAGCAAAAGATTTTAAGAAAGCATGGGCTACAGCTCTCAAGATGGCGAACATATCAGGTAAAGATATTTTAAATCATGATGGAAGTATCAAATTAGAAAAATTTACCTTCCATTGTTTGCGCCACGGCTTTTGTACTCAACTATCTAATGCTGGCAAGGAATTAAGCCAAATAGCCGAACTTGCAGGGCATAAAAGCGTTCAGACAACCATGAGATATATTCACCAGGATAAAGGGCAGAAGAAAAAAATTGTGGATGAATTAGCCCAAGCCTTTAATTTATAGGATAATCCAGTTTAACCAGTCTAGGCCATGCAAGCCGAAAGCAATGACTCATTACCATTGTTAGGCTGGTTTCTTATCGTAATGATTACACTTAAATGGAGTGTGCATGAAACCAATGATATTAAAATCTTGTAAACCAAACTTATCAAGTGATGATTACTATAAGTTGATTGGGGAAGAGATTGATCGAGTAGATGACAAAATAATGACCCTCTTTGATGAATCGACCCATGAACGAGAGAAAGAGATTGATCGGCTTACCGATGAGTTCGGTAACATGTTTGATAGCTACAAATTCGCCAAATCAGGTATTTCTGACGAAATGAGCCTTTATTCGAGCAGAGGTTTAGTTTTGTCGGGAATTTTTGTCGAAAATTGCATTGATATTAGCAATGAAAAATCATATAGAAGGATGATGAAGGATGCCAGTCTTGCAGCATCTTTTTTTGGCATTAAGGAGGCAAAAAAGCTCTTTAGTGAGGGTAACATTAAAGGAACGTTATATGTCCTTGAATCTGTAAATCATTATTCTGGTTTATACATAGGGATGACTACGGAGCTTATGCTTTCATCAAAACTTGGAAGTTTAAAAGGAAAAATGGCGGCAAAACAAAAAGATAGAAAAATTCAGCCATTGAGGGATTTTGTAAAAGCTGAATATTTAAAAGGGTGCTGGAAAACGGATGCAGCAGCAAGTTTAGAATTAGATGATCTAGTAAAGGAATTTATGGCTGAAAATAATCTAACCAAACCCGTGCCAACAAATAGAACTAGATGGATTAAAGACTTGATGACTGAGATAAAAAAGAAAGAAAAAGAAAAATAACACCTATAGCAATGCAGAAGGGTACGTTTACCACGCAAACGTACCCTTCTGCATTGCTATAGCACTATATTGTTTTAAAACAAAGGCATAACATAGCATAAACTTCTTTAAACAAAACGAAGGTGCTATATGACCACTAAAACACAAGTCAAACTAGATGACTTAACCCCCTACAAACAAATCCCTAAAAAATACCCACATTTATATACCGACAAGGGTTGGTCGTGGGCAGTCAAACAGCGTCAAAATAACGGACTTGCGAAAGCGTTTCGAAAGGTCGGAAAAAATCTATTCGTTAATGAAATTTCGCTAGCTCAATGTATTGATGAACAGATGGCAGATTAATTTATATATCTAACGTAAATCCCAAAATATTTTAAAAAAATTCTTCAACTCGACGGGCAAAGCGAAAGAAGTTATTTATTTAAAAACTGAAAACATTAATGAAATTATTTTAGTCTATGAATATTTTTAAAGATTTATTGACATTTGAAGTCGTTTGGCTTAGTCTTGGGTCGTCGCATCCACATGATGTGATCGGAATTGGCGTTCCGAATCCCCAACGGCGTAAGCCGCTATCATGCGGTTTTTTTATGCGCGAAAGCTCAGTTCATCACTTTGTTGGATTGGGTAAGACAGCCGAAAGGCTGGCCAGTTCGTTGGGCTGGTACGCCAATCTTACTCAGTCCGACACCATAATTGGCGTTATGTTGTCGGGTTTTAAAACCTTACCAACGGAGGCAATCAAAATGCCTAATAAAAACGCCCAAGAACTATCCATATTAAAAAAGCAGACTAATTCCGTTAGTCTAAACTCTCTTTTTTCCATAAAGAATAATCATAAAACCATAGCCAAAAACCTGTCGTTTAACGATGCGCGGGCAATGGCTAAATCAACAAATTCATTAATCAAGTTTCAGCGTATGGCCTCTGTTTCTGGGAGTCTTTTATGAATGAAAAACAATTATTGAGTATTGAAGATATGTTCAAAAAATTAAACATGAGTAGAACAAGTTTTTATCGTCTCAGGACTGATAAAGAAAATCCTTTTATTGAGCCTGTAATAAAAAACCCCATGAGGTGGAGCGCGAAAGCTGTTGATGCGTTTTTGAATTTAGGTGAACAAAATGACAAATAATTCAATTAAATTTAATCTTGCTCAAAATGGGGAATTACACTCTATCGGCCGGTTAGTTTCGTCATCTCACGAAGCTCTGAAATATCAAAATTTTAAAGGAGAAAGAAATGATTGATTTGCGCCGTTTGAATGGATTTGATCCAAAAAAACCTACTTATTTTCAGATGAATGATGCAGTGGATGCTATGGCAGATCGTGCCTTGGGATCTATAAACTTGCTACAAAATAACTTTCTCGATGAGAATCATTTTAAAGTTCCAGATAGTGTGATTGTCAATGCTTTAGAAGGTATTTGTTTAGAAATTTTGGATATAAAAAAAGTTACAAAAGATTTTTATAAGTCCCAGAGAAAGGAGGAAAAACAAAAAATCTAAGGCAAAAAAAAGCCGCCTGAAGGAGACTCTCAAGGCGGCTCATTTTCAAACCGAAACCATAAACCACCGTCGTGAGACGAAGGATATTTAAAAATGTTACGTACAAATAATAGCACAAAAATGAACGATTCTCAAACGCATTGTGAGTTGATTTTAGGCCATCTGAAAACAGGCAAAAAGATCAACGGAATGTTGGCTCTAAACCTGTTTGGATGCTGGGCTTTGCCTCAAAGAGTTTTTGATCTAAAACGCAAAGGTCACAAAATTTTTTCCAAGCGAGTAACCCGAAACGGAAAAAGTTTTTGTGAATATTATTTGGAAAATGGGAGCAAGAGATAATGGATAAGCTCGAATTAGTCACTCAACAATTAAGCAAGTTACGAAAAACAGGCGAAGGAAAATACCTTGCTTGTTGTCCAGCACACGATGACAAAAACCCATCACTATCAATTAAAGAAACAGGTGATAGCAAGATTCTATTACATTGTTTTGCTGGCTGTGAAGTTAATGAAATTGTTAGCGCATTAGGTCTAACTTTGGTGGATTTAATGCCTAAAAATCCAGATTTTAAAAAAGGAATTAAGCCACCAAAATTTAATAAATATGAGTTATTTGATCGACTGTCTTTTGAATCGACAATCTTGCTTGTGGCAATTCGCCAACTATTTAATGGACAGCCATTAAATAATGATGACATGGCGCGAGTGAGAAAAGCTGAGATAACGATTGATGAAATTGCCAAGGAGGTTCGAAGATGAGTTTAGAGCAAAAACGGGATGATTATTTAGGTGATATTTCAATTAGCAGAAGACCAAATTTAGAGCTATTGAAAGCCGAACCTACAACAGAAATAAAACGACAAACGCTTGATAAACTACTAAGAAAAATAGTTAAGGTAAATTATTTTAAGGTTTGTGAGTCGCTTGGATGGTTGTTAGTTCAGGACAAAAACGGTAGTAAGATACCGCCAACACAAAGTAATCATAAAGTAGCCATTATTAATCAATTAATGAAAGTTGCTAAAGAAAACAACTGGCATTTAGCACTGGATGCTGGGCTTTATTATATCTACACGGGCAGCATGTGGATTAGCCTTGATAAGGATGAATTAAAAAACTTTTTAAAAGACGTTGCTATAAAACAAAGTTACCCGCAAATAAAAGCACTTGATAGTCGATTTATAAATAATCTTTATGATCAGGCTATTCAAGATGGTTTTTTTGTTGATAAAGGCTATTCGTCAAAATCAATGATAAACCTTAATAACTGTACGCTTGAGTTAGATAGTGGCGGCGTAAAAGTAAAGCCTTTTGATTATCGAGATTTTCTAACGCACCAATTGCCTTTTGACTATAAGGAAAAAGCAACTAATGAAATTTTTACCAAATATCTTAATGAGGTTTTGCCGGATAAAGATACACAGAGAACACTACAAGAAACGTGTGGTTATTTATTTATTAGAGGTCTAAAGCTTGAGAAAATATTCTTTTTATATGGTCTCGGAGCTAATGGAAAAAGTGTTTTATTTGAGGTTCTTAACGGTTTGCTTGGAGATGAAAACATAAGCCACTACTCCCTACAAAGTCTCACCGATACCAATGGTTATTTTCGAGCGAAAATCAAAGATAAAATTGTTAATTATGGCACCGATATTAAGCTCAGTAAAATTGATGCAGGAATGTTTAAAACCTTAGCAAGTGGTGAGCCAGTAGAGGCTAGGCTTCCATACGGTCAGCCTTTTACTATGTCGAAATACGCTAAATTAATTTTTAATGTTAATCGGCTGGATAACGCAAATATTGAGCATACGCACGGTTTTTATAGAAGAATTCTAATTATTCCATTTAATAAAAAAATACATGAAGATAAGCAGGATAAAAAATTACATGAAAAAATTCTAGTTAATAAGGAAGGTGTTTTAAATTGGATTATTAAGGGGGCTAAAAAGGTTATTAAAAATGAGGAAATTTTTATATCTAACGAGTGTGAGAGATTCAAATCTAAATTTATTCGAGACAATGATAGTGTCGCTTTGTTTATGGACGATTTAGGCTATGAATCTTGTGAATTCAGTTTCAGTTATTTATCTGCCTTATATCCGGAATATAAATGGTTTTGTGCTAATGATGGTTATCGCTCACTAGGTAAACATAATTTTGGTAAACGCCTGGAAGCATTGGGCATCAATAGAAAAAAGGACGGTCATAATAAAGACGGGTTTGAAATGAAAAAAACATAAGACCTGTGGGGGAAAGGTACTAAACAAAACTTAGGATTTTAGGATTTGCCCTGTACCCACTGTGTATCAAGGCTTTACAATCCTAAAAAGCTATTTCAAAACTTAGTTATTTTTTAGGACATTTTTAGGATTCCTAAGTTTTGCCTAAATTTTAACTAAGTTTTAAAAACAAAAGTTAGGGCTTTTAGCCCTTGATACTAAAGGTCTGTGGGGTAAATCCTAAAATCCTAAGTTTACTTTAGTACCTTTTCCACACCCATGCGTTTTTTTGTCGTGAGGACACTATGAAAATAATATTAAAAAGCAAGATTGAAATACAATCCAATTCAGAAAATGAACAACAGATTATTGATAAATTCACTTTCAATAATCCTAAATATCAAAATGCTATTTCATTTGGTAGAAGTACCAGGCGAATTGATAAACAAATATGTTTAATCGAAAAATCAAATAATGCAGCTCTACATGCTCCACTGGGAACGCTTGATTATTTGGTAGAAATGTTTAATCCAGAAATTATTGATAATCGTTTTGAGTCATTGGTAGAAATTCCTTTTGTTGGGATATTAAGAAAATATCAAGAAAGTTTTATTGATAAAGCGATTGATAAAAAAGGCGGCTTGATGGTGGCGGCAACCGGATCGGGAAAAACTGTTTCAGGGCTTGCTTTGGCTTCACGGTTAAAACAGCGGACATTGATATTAGTTAAATCAAAAGATTTGGCTGAACAATGGAAGGAGGCCATACAAAGATTTAACCATTGTGATTCTGGCTTGATTGGTGGGGGTTCAAATGAAGAAGGGCAATTCTTTACCGTTGCTCTAATCCAAACAATGATTAAAAAAGATTTATCTCATTTTAATTATGGCCTGGTGATTTGCGATGAAGCACATAACATCCCAAGTAACCAGGCTTATAAAGTTATTAATGGACTCAACGCCAAATATAAATATGGATTATCTGCCACGCCACAACGCAGAGATAATATGGAATTTATGATTACTGGTGCAATTGGCGGTGTTTGTTCTGAAATTGAACAAAATCAGCTAGAGGGCAAAGTTTTACCTGTTCATGTATCAGCTATAGAAATTCCTTTTAATGCCCAGGTTGATAGCTGGGCTGAGTTCATTAATGTATTGGTAGATGATGAGCAACGTAACCAGGTTATTGTAGATCGTGCGGTTAAATCATCCGAAAAGATGGGAACTGTTGTTTTATGTGCTCAGGTTCGACACTGTGAATTGTTAGGGGTAATGTGTAATGAATCAGGCGTTAATCCATTGGTATTGCATGGTCAATTGCCAGCCAAAACTAGAGCTGAGCGCATGAGCAAAATACAAACAGCACCGCTAGTCATTGGCACATTATCCCTATTATCCGAGGGTATCGACGTGCCTAACCTTTCAGCCTTGATATTTGCCGCCCCTGTTTCTGCCTCGATTGACAGAGACAACCCAGCAGCCACTAGATTAATTCAAAGTATTGGGCGCATAAGAAGACCATTTAAAAGTAAAAGCAAATCCTATGTGCTAGATATTATCGACCAATGTGGTTTTGGTGTGAGTGCCTTTGATAAGCGAATGGTTATTTATGAAAAACAAGGATTTGGTGTAACCCAAAACGGGTAAAACTATATTGAAAAAATAAGTTTCTAAGTCTGTGAAATATACCACAAAATAACTACTGATATTCACTGATAAAACAACATAACATGTTATAATTCAATGTGTTATATTTTAAAACTAATCTAGTTGGAGGTAAATATAAATTATGAGTACACCCGTTTTATTAAGCGTAAATCAATTTTGTGAAAAACACGAAGCATTCAAAAAAGGAGGTATTCGACGGCAAATTTTTGATGAAAAAAATAACGGCCTTTTTGAGAGTGGGGCAATTGTTCGCATTGGACAAAAGCTTCTGATTAACGAGGAAAAGTTTTTTAATTGGATTGAATCGAATGGCAATAATGCACCTTCCCCTGAAGAAGTTTTAAAAAATAAACTAAAGGACGAACCTACAAAAACGATAATGCACATTTTGAGAGCTGAAATAAAAACCGTCGAAATTGTCGTTAATGAGCTAAACCAAAGAGAAATCCCGAATGATATTTTTGAGGATTTTAAACAATTGAACATAAAATTATAGGAAACTACCAAAAATGAAAGTTGAGCAGCAAATTGAAAAGTTACAAGAACAGGTTGATTATTTATACAATCGCTTAAATATTAATCGAGAAAAAAACGAGTTAGATGAAAAATTTAAAGCGTTGCGGATTGAGTTTAAAAAAATATGTCAAAGCTTGTGCGTGAAGACCGAGCAAAATGTTAATAACAATCATTGGTACAATCGACTTTCCGAGGAGGGACAGGCACTTAAAAGAGCCGAATATAATAAAACTGCGGACTCCCTTAGCAGAGAAAGCAGTTATTGTGAGTTGGAAAGAGAAAAGGTTGGAAAAAAACTTCACGAACTCGAAGATGAGTACCGAGAAAAAGGGCTGACTCTTCCGACTGACAGAGAAATGGACATTTAATAAACCCCGTAAACCGAATCGTCGTGATGACGAAGGATCAAAAAATGAGCAAGACTACAGCAATAAATTTAATCTCCAATGGTGCGCCCTGGGCTATCACAGCCGATATGATGGCAACCATTATTTCAGTTGCAGAAAGAACAAATGATATTGAAGCATTAAAGGCTAAACTTGATAAGCCATTAGAAAACACTAGACAGGTTACGCATCGAAATGGTGTGGCAGTCATTCCAATATCGGGTCCAATTTTCCCCAAAGCAAACCTATTCAGTGAAATATCAGGTGCGACAAGTATAGATGTACTCTCCCTAGATTTTAACAAAGCACTTAATGATAGTTCGATTAAATCCATTGTCCTGGATATTGACTCGCCTGGTGGTGCAGTGGCAGGCATTAATGAATTTTCTAACATGGTTAGAGACTGCAAAAAGCCCATCACAGCTTACGTTGGTTCGTTGTCGGCATCCGCTGCCTATTGGATTAGCAGTGCTTGTGATCAGGTGGTTATTGATGCAACCGCAAGTATTGGAAATGTTGGAATTGTGACCAGTCGAAAAAATACCGATGATGACATTATTGAGATTGTCAGCTCTCGTGCTGAAGATAAAAGACCCGATCCACAGACAGATAAAGGGCGCGCTGTTATTCAAGAAGAATTAGATCATCTGGAAGATGTGTTTCTTCAGACGGTGGCTAAAAATATGGGTAAAACAGTAGATCAAATCGCATCATATCGAGGAAGATCACTGGTAGGTAAACATGCGGTTAAAGCTGGGTTCGCTAATAAGCTAGGTTCTTTAGAGTCTGTCATTGCTCAGCTATCAGGTAAACATTCAATTTATACAGCCCCATCAACTCAATCAGCTTATGTGAGCCAGAAAAAAGCAGTTTCACCCAACCCAATAATTAAAAAAGAAAAGCCAAAACACGATCATAATTCAGCTATTAGAAATTATCAGGCCAGCAATAGCGGCAAACTTGAAAAGCCTTGTGGTACAGATGCTATTGAAAATTATCAGTTTAATAATAATTAATCTAAGTGGTGAACAATTAGCAAAAAAATAGCTTTTTGTTCACTATTATTAAATTATCGGGCTAGGTGTTCTTATTATTGGGTTGAATGAAATTGATTAATAAAAACCACTTTTCACTTTTATTGTTGGTATTTAGGGTTAGCGCATCATATATTGGTTATTTTATGGATTATTTAGGGATAAAAACACTCGGGGACCCTGGGGGTAGGGGCAAGCGTGAGGTAAACTTGCGATCTCGTCAAAAAAGCGTGTTTTGTATTTTTTTGCTCCACCACCACCTGTAGAAAATTTATGGCATTAGAAAACGTAGATCAAGTTGAATTCGGTTGCAGTTTACGGCAACTTTCACGCATATTTGACATTGACAGAGACTCAATAAAATCAAGGCTTACAGCAGAGCCAGCAGGAAAAAGAAACGGACATAATATTTATAAAATATCTGATGTTTCTAAATTTACGGGTGGAAAAAAATCTACCGATGGATTGGCGGATTTAGACCCTGATTCATTGGAACTCGATGAGCTGACAACCTACTGGCGCGGCCAAGATTTGAAAGAGTCTAGCCGCATTAAACAGCGACGAAACTCAACCGAGGAACGGCAACTGCTTAATGCTTCTGATGTGGAAATGGCGAACGCTAAATTATTCAAAATTCTTTCAACATTTATCGACACTTTGCCCGATGTTTTAGAGATGCAATGCAACCTTAAGCCTGATGTTGTCGAGGTTTTAATTGAAGAAACTGAGCAAACCAAAAATAATTTATATAAACAGCTGATGAACTTATCAGACGATTTAAAAAACAATCAACAGGAGCTTTAAAAATGGCAAGTGATGTAAAATTTTTAATAAAAGCAGATTCTGCAAACGCGGTTTCAGCATTTGCAAAGCTTACAAAGGCTCAACAAAAAGCGGCTTTATCTGCAAACAAGGGGATGACCCAGCAAAATAAGTTTGTTACTTCCATAGGCAGGAATGTTAAGGGACTAATCGGTGGACTCGGTGCGATAGGTACGGCGATGGCTGTTTTGAATAAAGCCAATGAAGTTGCCGCAAGATCAGCACGATTAATTGATGCTTCAGAACTTGCCAGAACAAGAAACATGACTTTAGCGAATGGCGATCCAAAAATACAAGCGATTCAAAAAAGACAGGAGCGTGTATTTGCTGAACGCTCAGGCTTACCATTGGAGCAATCAGCCGAAGCCGTTTTTAATATCCGCTCATTATTCAATTCTGAAAAAGAAAGGGCGAAAGGCGTTAAATTGTTTGCTGATATGAGCCCATTTGTTGCAGACCCAAAAGCTTTTGCTGAAGGTATCGGCACAATGCGTAATGCTTTTGGGCCAAAGGAAACAGGCACTATTAGAGAGCAGATAGCAGGGTCAATCACAGCAGCCAACGCATCAAAGACAGACCCTTCAAGATTTGGTAATAGTATGTCGATTATTGCAGACTTAGGCAATGCGATCGGAGCTAAAGATGAGTTTTTAATGGCTACTCTTTCAGCAGGCTCATCCGCAAAGGTAAGCACACAACAAACAGCCGATAGATTGAAAGCCCTAATGACCGAATTGGTCAAAAATAAAGTTCCAGGTATTGGCTTGGAGGGAAAATTTAATACACTAGTTTCTGGTGGTGGAAATCCGCTCTATGTTGCCAAAGCAAAAGAAAAGCTGGATAAGCAAGAAATTAAAACCAGTAACCTTAGAGAAAAATATAATAATTTAAGTTTAGTAAAACAGCAATCTCCCTCAGGTAAAAATGCCGAAAATAAATACCTTGATGCGCAAGCAAAATCAAATAATCTTACGGCAGAATTGGAGGCAGCAAAAAGTATAAAATATACTAAAGCTAATTTCTTGGGTAATCCTTCTGAGGGCGCGCTAACCGGATCGGTAGAAGCGTTTGAAGGCTTTTCTGTCTTGGTTGATAAATACAAAAATAGTGACAAAATAGGCTCATTACGAGACAAGGTAGTTAGGGCGCAAGAGATAGCTAGAAATACGCCTAACAAGGATATTATTTCAAAATCTATTCAATTAAGAGATAAAGACCCTGAAACGGGCAGTGCTTTTTTAGGTAGAACGCTGGATCAAAAAACTAATATACAGTTAAAGAGTTCTGGCATTGTGGAAAAATCCAGAGAAAACGCAGCAAAAGCAGGATTATTGGCAGTCTCTAAAAAAGAAGAAACAATTTTAGGTGGTGATGCAGATATGGCAATTGGTGAGTTTGTCGCGTATATCATGAAAAAATTTAGGGCAAGTCCTGACACGATAGCAAAAACTATTGAGTTTGGAGGTCGTGATGTAACAGATATTTTTGATAGTGCACCACAAGAAATGCTAACCACATTAAATAAAATTGAAGGCCATCTTGCAGCGGCTAATGGGAAAAAAAATGCTGCACCAGTAAACAATGGATTAACAGAATGAGCCAGGAACATAATTTAACCGATGCTGAAGTTGATCAGATAACTAGTTTTAAAGCCTTCTTTACTGGTAAGGAGGTTAAAACGATTGATAAAATATTTACTGATAAAGTAACTGACCAGCAATGGACGTGCGTTCTTTTAGCATTAAGCCAACCAGCGGATGAGCTACGAGAATTTAGCCATTGTGACCCTGCAAGCTTTAAAGAAATGCTGGGAGCAATTAGTGCATTAAAAGAGAATGTTGAGGCATTAGTGGAGCTTGCTGATAAGGCTTATTATCGGCTGTATCTGAGTAGCTTGCAGGTTGAATGATTTTATTAATACTTTTGGGGCTGGTGTTGATAAGCTATCGCTACAACCCCTGTCATTGTTGAGAGTAGGTTTTAAATGTTCATTCGGTAGAGCATTGGCGTTAGTTGACATAATCCTATATTAGACTTAATATTAAATTCAGTCCATTAATAGACTTTTATAAAAATAGGAGGTGGCAACTATGAGTTTTAATATTAAAAATGAATCTTTAAAAACCCCATATACTATAAAACCCGCGTTAAATGTTTTTTTCAAAATTATGGCTGACTGGAATCTTAATACTGAGCAGTCAATGACTTTGTTGGGTATTGATAGTAAAAGCACTTATTTTAAATGGAAAAGAGATCCTGAATCATCTCGTCTAGACAAAGATAAGATTGATAGGCTTTCGTATGTTTTTGGGATTTATAAAGCCCTGCAAATATTATTGCCTAACCATGAGTCAGCAGATAGTTGGATAAAAAAGGAAAACTCAGCAAGTCCTTTTAACGGTAAATCAGCACTTGATAGGATGCTATCAGGCCATATAATTGATTTACATGCTGTGAGGGAGTATTTAGATAGCCAACGTGGCTGGTCATAAAAGCCTTAATATCATTAGTTGAGTGGCAGCCTTGTTGGAGGCTTATTTCTAGTCGTTTTCCACCTATCGGATTATTTGACAGAGTAGCTAATATTGACGAACTAGAAGCTGTACTCCTTATTGAAGGGCTAACTAATGACCGGTTGAGTGAAGCAGCAGGTGATCTTTCTTTAGTCCCTAAAAAAGATAGAATCGCAGGGGAAGGAACAACACCAATAATGGCTGCATTTACACATTTGAACCCAGAAGGGAGTCGTTTCACAGATGGTTCTTATGGTGTTTATTATGCAGCAAAAGATATTGATACCGCTATAGAAGAAACAAAATTCCATAAAGCTCGTTTTCTTGCAGCCACTAATGAACCACCGATACACGTAGATATGAGAAGCTACTCATCGAATATAAGTGTTAATCTTGATGACATAAGAGGCATGAAAACATCTTTTCCAGAGATATATGCTTCTAGTACAGATGAATATAACCATCCCCAGGCATTCGCTAAAAAATTAAGGGGTTCAGGCTCAAATGGTATTGTTTATGATAGTGTAAGGCATAAAATCGGCGAATGTGTCGCTATCTTTAAACCTATAGTTTTATCGCCGGTAAAGCAAGGTAAACATTATTGTTATGTGTGGGATGGATCAAAAATTACGGATATGTATATAAAAACAAAACATCAAAGCTAAAGCGAGATCATCCAGAAATAGCAGAAAGATTAGCCAATGGTCAGGGCGTAAAATTAGGCGTAAAAATTAAACAATATTGACTCAAAATAAGACAAATTCAAACAATATTAAAGCAACTTGAAACTTTGTGTATATAAGGAGTAAACTATAGTTTAAGGTTGCTTTGATTAGTTGGGCTAGCTCTTTTAATGCGATGGTCGACGGTTCGAATCCGTCGCGACCCACCATATACAGATGTTTCTGGATACTCATTAATTATTTCAGCTTACAAAAATTTTTGTTTCATCACAAGAACCCCATTCTTTTATTCCGCAATAATCCACTAATGCAATTCTTATCGTCAATAAGTTTTTTTGACTAGGTGGGCACTTTTAATTCGGCACTTCAATCAATACAATACGTCTTTCTTTATCATATACGTGATTACTAATTAGAGTCTACTCAGAAACCACAACGCATTGATAATATTAATATATTAGTCTATTTATGATAAAATAGTGCACGAAAAAACAGATAAACGACTCAAAACCTGTGCACCTATGATCCGAACCTGTAGCTCGAAACAACTCACTCTAGCAGAATTTGACTGGCCTTTTGACACGGCTCTAGATAAACACAATCGCTGGGTAAAAATGAGTCAATGCATTCCCTGGGATGACTTAGCAGAGGGTTATTATCAAGGGCTTTCGGCAGACACAGGGCGTCCAGCCAAGGATGCACGCTGCGTCATCGGTGCAGTGATCATAAAACACAAGCTAAGCCTTTCTGATATTGAAACGGTTCAGCAAATTCAAGAAAACCCTTATATGCAATTTTTTGTAGGATTTGCCAGTTTTCAGGCGGAACCACCCTTTGCGCCTTCATTACTCGTTGATATTAGAAAACGCATGGGAGCATCCGTTTTTGAAGTATTCGAGCAAGCGATTATTAACGCACATGATGGCGAAAAGGAAAAAAGTCAGGCTAAAGCAGACCTAGAATCAGACCCCTCATCGCAGATCAATAGCAAAGAAAACGAAGATGATTCATTGCAAGGAAACGTAGAAGACGAAGCGAAATCTGATTCACAAGAAATAGAAATAGGAAATTCAAAAGAAATTGACACACATCAAGGCAAACTGATTCTTGATGCCACTGTGGTTGAGCAAGCCATCCGTTATCCAACAGACCTTAACCTACTCAATGAAGCGCGTGAGTTCAGTGAGAAAATCATTGATTTCCTTTATTTAGAAACAACGCTGGATAAGAAGCCACGTACCTATCGAGAAAAGGCACGATCTGCTTTTTTATCGATCGTCAAACAAAAACGTCCTGGCAGGAAAAAACTACGCCGAGGAATAAAACAACAACTGCAATATCTTCGCCGTAACCTGAGACATATTGAACAACTCCTGACATACTGGCCTGAAGGCACAGAACTTCCATTACCTCGCTGGTTACTCTATCGCTACTGGGTGATTCAACACCTCTATGAACAGCAATGGGCAATGTATACCACTAAAACTCGTCGTTGTGATAATAGAATCGTCAGTATCAGCCAACCTTATGTACGCCCCATCATTCGAGGCAAACAAAACAAGGTGGTTGAATTTGGCGCTAAACTCAGTGTCAGCCTAACAGATGATGGGTTTTCTCGTGTAGATCATTTGCGCTGGGATGCTTTTCATGAAGGGTTGGATTTAACATCACAAGTTGAACACTATCATCAGCGAACGGGCTATTACCCAGAAAAGATCTTGGCAGACCCACTTTATGGCACGCGAGAAAACCGGAATTATCTTAAAAGCAAAGGCATCCACTTTGCGGGAAAACCACTCGGTCGACCCAAGAAAGAGACAGAAGACAACCGGGAAGAACTCAAACAACTCAAAGCACAACGAAGAGCAGATTATCTACAACGGATACCCATTGAAGGCAAATTTGGCCAAGGCAAGAATGGCTATCGACTGAATTATATTAGAGCCAAGCGTGCAGATACCTCACTGGCATGGATCAATAGCATATTCTTGGTGATGAACCTATTGATCCTGGAAAGGATCTTTTTTGCCTGTCGTAAAAGCAGTCAAATCAGAGATATATTGTCGTTAAAACAAATTGAAAAAATATTATGTTGTCAGATGCAGAGAATTTTTCAATTTTTTGGCCAGTTTTGTAAAAAACTCGTGCTGATTTACTGAGCAGACTCTAATTAATTGTTTGATAATTTCATATATTTAGCCGGACAGATTATGAACAAAATGTTAGTAGAGTACGATGTGCTTTAGCTGTTTATAAGGGAAGGAAAAACAACTAAAAGAATAACTGTAGCAAGAAATAGCCAGCCAAGTAATGGCATTTATTGAGGCTTATGAAATTATAAAAAGAATTTTCGAGTATCATTAATCTTCCAGCCATCTTGAACTCAAAGTGGCCAGAGACATTTGAAAATGGAGGGTTAAGGGTTTTTACCTGCTCCTTCCAAGGCAAGTTTTTTTAGTGTATTAGCTATTGCATCAAGGCGTTCATTTTGACCTTGTAAATTAATTCTTCCAGCAATGAATTGTGGATCATTGTAGGTTATATTTACTTGATCTTGCTGATCTTTCCAGACTAAAAACTTTAGGGGCAAATCAATACCTATTCTAGGATCAGCTTGCATTAATGGAGTTCCAATATTAGGATTGCCAAAGACGATGAGTATTGGAAATGACTTCTGATATTTTCCATGTCTCCGTTTGGTGTTGCTATTTTCGTAGTCTAATACTAGCGGAATACGAACAGCTGGATTAACAGAAATAGCATCTTGTAATGATTGAACGGTGTCGTCAACCGATTGCAGACTTTCAATAGATATTAATCCATTTCCTTCGTCATCGCTTGTACTAAATTGTTCGATTAACTTGTTAGTCATTCTCAACACAAAGTCTCTCATACCTATATTATGGCGATCAATCAAGTAACCTAGTGTATTAACGGATAATTTGATAGAACCAGCACCATCTTCGAATACTAAAATTTTCAATGGCAGGTCGAGACCAATAGTATCGCTTTTTCGAAGCAGACGTTTTTCTAGAAATTTTGGTGGCCTGGCAAAAATTACTTGGTTTGGAGCAAGGTCAAGATCAATACTTGCCGCTGCACCAGAATGATTAACGGTTAATGGAATAATAAACCCCTGCTTTTCAAGTTCAAATTTTAGTTCTTCGATAGTATCAGATACATTAATTGCATCTTCTAAAGTGATAGTTTTTATACCTTGTCGTGGTATGTTGTCGATGTCTGCAGTAACAGAAAATGATACTATGGATGCTAATATGAAAGACGAGACGTATAATAAATTAGATCTAAAAAACATTTTATTTCTCCTTATAATAAAAAAAAGTGGGCTTTGTGCCCACTTGGAACAATATTTATAAACTTTTTAAATACTCTATAATAGCCTCTTGCTCTTCACTATCCAGACCGGGTACTTCAGGAATGTCCTGTGATGTGTATCGGTTAACGACATCGGCTAAAGTTGCCGCACTACCATCATGAAAGTAAGGTGCCGTGTAAGCAAGTCCCCTTAATCCTGGAGTTTTAATACCAATAGCTAACAACCCTTGGGGTGGACTTTCTACAATATGGGTGAAATACCCCTTATCACCTGTGCCTTCGGCAGATTCATGACAGGCTACACAATTAGCTTTGCCAAAAAATAAAGCCATTCCCATTTCTGCTTTTACTTCATCGAAATCTTTGGGTGGTGGACTGACGATGCTCTGCATAAATGCCTCTACATCCAGTAAATCTCGTCGGTGTAGTTCATTTCCTGGTTCATTAATTTCAGCATCTTCTAATCGATCAAGAAACTCTTGTGGAAGAGGGTTGCCAAATTCAATATTTTTAATAGTCGCATTTTCGGTTCCCCAGGCTCCGTTAATCCCTAAAACCAAGTCGATACCACACTCAGGTCCACTGGCTAGTGAGTGATTATCAGGTTTTGTTTTGAGTACGCCAGGCCAGGTAATAGAATAATGTTGTTCAGCCAGATCCAAATAATTCCAGTGGGGTGGAATGCTGGAAGGGTTGTTTACTTGATCATTAAACGGGTTGTTTTCAAAAAAACGTGGATCAAAATGTCCAGGACCCCAGCTAGTATATTCAGGGATAAGGTCAGGTGTTTGATTATTAACAAATGGCGTGAATGATAATAGTAATCCGGCATCAAGCGTTGTATTAGGTGGGCCTAGAGCGGGAATACCAATGGGTAAAGGTATTGGGTCTGCGTTTTCTTGTAGTTGAAAATCCATGGGGCCCACTGTTACATGACATAAGGCACATGTTAATCCGACTGAGGTAAGCTGATTAGGGTTTTCACTGTCTTCAAATACGCCTCTCACTCCAATAACTGCTTCTGCCTTAATTAAAGCTTGAGTAATAGCTGGATCATTTAATGCTGATTGTTTGCTAGCAAAATCATCACTAAGAAATACATTAACGATAGCTTGGGGTACTTTAGTGACATCAATCTGAACACCGATTCCTACAGCTTGATTTGGAGTAACGGTATTTAATACTTCATGTAATTTAAAACGATCACCCCAGAAAACTTCATCCCCCCAGGTTTCGTTAAAATATAAATCACGACCCCGTTCGACTTCTGGGCCTGATCGAGCTTGTAAGGTACGATGGACAACTCGATATAATCCACGGGTACGTTTTGTCATACTAACAGCAGTGTTTTCTGATGAACGATAAAAATTGGCTTGCATTCGTCGCCATTTACCCTTTCGACGTACCGCGATTTCTCCTAACTGTGGGTGTTCAGGTACAATTTCTGAAGAAATTTCAATTTTCATGGGGTCAGAAAGCTTAACCCTTCGATTATAACGATAGAATCTCCAAAAGTTTAACCTGTTTCTAGGTCGCTTAAGTCTAACCAGAAAAGCGGGGCTAGCGATGGTTTGGTTGTTATTGACGTTGTTAAACCCTCGTTTCGATTTGACTTGTAGGATTGCATCTTCGGTTAATGCATCAGGTGGAATAGTGATTGTAATTGATGGATGATCTGGATCATCTGTAAAAACCCCTCCTTCTTCAGCTGTTACAAAGACATTTATCAACTTATTTCGAGAATAAGCATGACTTGAGGCACATAGAGTGCATAATAAAACAAGAGATAGTAAGGTCGTTACCCTCTTAATAGGTTGTTTTCGATTATTTGTTAACATAAAATATTTTCCTAAAAGATATTCTTTACTAAAATTATCATTTTTAGAAGTGAAGTTTAATTATCCACACTTCTTTACAAACGAAAAATGATAAAGAAAAATCAAACTAGTACTTTGTTAATACAATATTGATGGAGTACTAGCTACGAGATCGACGTACGAAAATACCAAAACTCGCTAAGCCCATTATCATCATTGGTAGTGCTACTGGAAGAGGAACTGGATTGATATTGCCACGAATTTCACCAAATGGAAAACCATTGATATCCGTATTGTTTGTGTGTACTAACACAAATGCATCACCAGAAAGGAGGCTAGATATAATCAAATTATCACCAGGATGCATACCAAGTTGTACCCCCTCTTGATCATCCAGCAAAATAGAAATTCCACTAAGGTTGAATTCAAACCCGGTTGTGGTATCAGTAAAATTATTTGCATCTGTACCAAGAGAAACGTCAATAATAATAGGTCCAAAATTACCTGCATTTCCACCACCAGCAAGATGTAAATGGATGGGTGTTGCATTTGGACCAAAATTTCTTAAATCGGATTGTGAGATACCATCTACAGTGAGGCTAAAATCTAGAGTATTGGAATCTGTATCCAAAAGGATACTCACCGTTCCATTTGCATTGCTGGGAACAATGCCGGCAGGATCAGTAATTAAACTTGGATCAGAGCCATTCTGGTTTGCAGGACTAAGATTGCCGCCCAAATTAATAAAAGCGGCTTGAGCCATCAGTGGTGAGACTAAGCAAAGCAGTAATATTATTTTTTTAATAGATTTATCAATATACATAGTTATTCCTCATAATAATTTTTTTCTTGTTGGATGGCTTTACACATGCACTTAGTTTAAACCTGGAAAAATGGTTAAATACAGAATTAGTTTCTTGTGCTAGAAGCAGTGGATAACTGGTTTTTCTAAGTTAAAGAAACCTATCTTTACAATAGGTTCCTTAGATAGTTATTTCATTATCTTTCAACAAGCAAAATCCCAAGAGGATTTGCACCCGATTCAATTGTTTTTATAAATGTTGGCGTTCCTTTCACTGAAAATAACGAAATATTGCGATTCAGCTGACCATCTACATTCGGACCTGAATGAGTGACGAACATGACTTGATTTACAAAATCGATTGTAATGTTATGAGCCTTGGCATCGACCAAATCATGAGTTGATAGTTTTTCAGCACCAAATTCTTCAGTATCTATTGTTTGTCTAACTTCATAAATTGACTCTGGACCTTGTGATTCAAAATTTGCAAGGTAGATCTTTGAAGCATCACTGTTCCACCAGATACCATGTGCACCAGGTAACCCTTCGACATTTGTGACTACTTCGAAAGTTTTCTTGTCAACGAAGTTTAGTGTTCCTGTTGTTGTTTCTGGGACAAGAAGGTAAGGGGATTGTTGTGGTATTCCTAAGTGAATATCAAAAGAAAACTTTAGTTTGCCTTCTAATTTTAGAGACTGACGGTTGTACTTTAAAACCCAATCTTCTAGACTTCCATCTTCTCCATCAACTCCAAGCATGGTGACATAAACATGGGTTTCATCTACCACAACATCATGAGGTTTTCCTGTTTCAGATTCTGCGCCCACATCTATTAAACGATGTTTATAAACAACACGATTTCCAAAACGATTAATTTCAATAGCATCAACTACACGATCAATATCAGCTACTGCAAAAAGTTCTTTTTGCTCAGGTGTAGGCCACATGTGGAACATCCCTTCTGATGCGGGTGCAGTCCCCAGGAACTTAAAGGTTCTATTATCAAAAAACATGAGTTGGCTATTTAATCGATCAGAAACTGCGATCATTTTAAATCTTGGTAATGAGGATGAATATATTGCTTCAAATTCAAAACCTGTATCCTCAGCAGTTATTTTTTTTAAGATTTCGCCAGAGGGTGTTTCTAATATAGTAAGAGTTGAGTCGCTCCTATTGGGTACTACAATATACTTTTGGGGCAGGATAGACGCACCTGCATCTGGTCTGCTAATCCATGGAAAAAAAAATGATTTGTTTAGTAGATGTGCTCTGTTTCTTGATTTTTCATTTTTTAGTGGTTGATTGTTGTTTTGGTTTTGCTTAAAATTTTGCCGGGCTAACGCATTGGTTGATAAAAATATGAGGCATAAAGTAACTACAGATATCCATGTTTTCATGTTATTTTCTCAGAGAGTTAGTGTTAAGGGTTATTAATTAAACCTGAAATAAATAGTCGAGATCAGTCTCAAAGTGCCATACATTGTTTTCAATAGTCTTTAAATCGGTAAGCATTACCGATAGGGTAAATAGGTGTTTCTCAATTCTAATGAATCAATAGTTTGCATTGAAAACTGTGAATAATTATTTTTCCAGATTAAAGGGAATATTTATTGTTTCAGGAGGTAAGCTTTTAATTCAACCTGATTTTTTTGTAATAAAACCCTAACATTCATATTAAGGATATATAACGCTTTGTCGGTGATAAATATCACGCAAAAAGTTTTTATTCTCTACCCAGAATAAAATGATATTGAATAAAATAGTAGTTTTACTTGCGGAAGTACACCAGGGTAATCTAGAAGAGGTGAATAGGATGATGAAAAATGAAAGCTATAGTGAATGATATGTGTGGGTGAAGGTTGGCTAGTCTTAATTTTTATGACTAGCCATAATTTTCTTCTAGCCCTATTTGTACTGCGAATATTTTTGGGACGATTGATACTTGAAAAAATTAGCGTAATACTTCATTACCACGAATAAAAGTATCTACTCCATCATCGATTCCTGCCTGTTTACTATTACTAATGGAATTACCAAAAACTGACGTACCGCTCGCGGTAGCGACAATATTATTTGGAAAATCACAGGTGGTTGAATTTTCACCACAGACCACAATACCCCATTCAACATTATTGTATAATTTATTATTAGAAATTAAGGTTTCATCTCCTTGTACCTCAATGCCAGCGTCACCACTATTCATAATAAGGTTATCAATAATTGAATTATTAGTGGTAAGAGGCGTAGTACCATCCTCGGCAACTGGTTCTTGTACGATGGTAATGCCATGTAAATTGGCATTCATAATCTTGTTTTGATAAATGAGAGTTTTACTAGAGGGAACATGAATATTGTCATCATAACCACCTAAAAAATTATTATTTTTAATAATGGCTCTCGTTGCCCGCATAACTAACACACCAATTGCTGGAGGTGGTGGTGTTTGTGCATTACTCTTCCGCAAACGTTCGATATTCAGCTGCATCAAGATAGCATTATCAGCTGGTGGTCGGACAAAAATACCTATATCATGTTTTGATACGTCCCCTTCACCATGTAAAACGGTAAGATCCTTTACAGTCACTTTTTTAGCTAGAATATCGATTACAATATCCGCAGGTATACCAGCTGGAGCTTCTATACCATCAATTCCACCAGCTGAAGCAATAATAGTATTTAATTTTCCTGAACCTTTAAGCGTCAGTCCTACTTTATTGGCAGGAATATTGATGTTTTCGCGATAGGTGCCGGGTTGGAGGTTAACCCTATCTTCTGCCTGAGCAAGATTAATAGCAGTTTGAATGCTGCTACATGGAGCAGAACGATTACATTGATCGCTTGTTCCATCGACAGAAACATAAAAGTCTTGTGCAGAAACTATTGAGGTGATGCTTAAGGCTAACGTCGTGAGTATTATTTTACTTTTCATATTTATTTTCATTGATTTATGGTTTGAGTTAAACGAATGTCAAGTTGTACTTCGCATTGTTACGGGGAGTATATTTTATATTGAGCTGTTTTTTGTTGATAGCAAAGTGTTAAAACGGGTGCATAGCACAAGCTATGTAACTATTTCAGCAATGTAGCCTATCGGTAGTAACACCTGATAGAAAACCGCATCGGTAACCGTACGAAGTATATATAGTAAGAAGATTTAAAATCTTGTCGGTGATAGTTGTCACGCAGCAAATGTTTTTTTCTCTCTGGTTCCTGCTCTGCTGTTTATAGCGTCATAATTGAGTAAAACAATTGAACCTCTAGTTAAAAGTACCAGTCCTGAGCTTTGAAAACTCATCAGAATCCGGCTCACCACTTCACGTGAAGTTCCTAATTCCAATGCGATTTCATGATGCGTGACATGGATAGTTGAAGATGTATTTTTGTTTTTATATTGGATTAATAGTTTAGCAATACGTTGATCCAGCTTGTTAAAGGCGACTTCTTCGACTAAACAGATAACGCTTGTCATCCGCTGGGAAATGAGTCCAAAAATAAAGTGCCGCCAGGCTGTAGATTCTGCTAACCATTTTTGTAAACAAGTTGAAGGAACAAGAATGGCATCTATATCACTCTCACAAATTGCAAATGCAGGAAAAGGGTTAGCACTTTGAATACATGAGGCGGTTAGAATGCAACTTTGACCCGCCTCAATACGATATAGAGTAATTTCCCGTCCGCTATCAGCTAAGGTATATATTCTAGCGGTTCCTCCCAACATCAATGTCAAGTGAGTGCAATCATTACCTAGCTCAGAGATGCGACTTCCCTTCTCTAATTGGATATGTATTGCTTCGGATAAAAATTCTTTATAAATCGTATTGTCGCAGTTACGTAAAAATCTAAAAGCATTATGTACATTAGCAATTAGCTGCTTATCGTTAATCATTTGGAAAAACTCCATTGCATTATTCTAGAATAGGATTAAAAATCTTTTCCTCAATCATTTTGATGAGATGATAAAGTTTAAAAAACTTAAAATATCAGTTACAAACCTGTATTTTGATTAAGTATTAAGTTAATGATTTTTAGTCGTTTCTTTTGTTTTAACCTTACAAAATAATTCAAATATAGTTTATTTTTTTTGTAGTGTAGTCTTTAAAATAGTTAAGAAAAGTATAATCGACTTTAAAATTTGGCTTAGAAGTTTGTTGACGTGTTTTGGCTTTATAAAAAACATGGAAAAGGCAATAAATACACTGAGCTGTTTCTAATAGCCCTTAAAGAGCATGAATAACAGCAGAGATAAGAATTTTATCTCAAGATTATGATTAACCGATATAAAATAAAGTTTTATTGTTTAATATTTGTGCATCCAAAGAAAGATTATCATCCGACAAAGTAGAATTAAGTAGTAGATGTAATTCTGTTTGAACTGTTGATCGAAAATATTACTCTTTGAAAGTAACCTATTAGCAAAACCTAAGAGTAAATGTAAATAAAATAGTATCATTACAACAATGTTATTAGTGCTTCTGAGGACTTAAAGGTCAAGATTAAAATCTGATATATTAAATCTTACTCCAAAGTATTTATTGTAAGGATTATTGATAATAAACGACTTGCTTATATACTGGGTTTCATTTTCAATTATCTAAAATGGACACCCTTCATTAGTATTATTAAACAAATTATTTAAAGGAAAAATGGGATAAATTATGAAAATAACAAAAATGTTATTGTTAGTGCTCATTGTAGTTTTAATAGCCGCTTTTTTTATTTTTGATCTTCAACAGTATTTAACATTAGAAGCTTTAAAATCAAAACAAGAGGCTATTGAGGCGTATCGCAGTACTCAACCCATTTATACAGTAATTATTTATACTCTAGTTTATATTGTAGTCACTAGTTTATCTTTACCTGGAGCTACAATATTAACCTTGGCTGCTGGTGCAATCTTTGGCTTGCTATGGGGTACAGTGATTGTTTCTTTTGCCTCAACTATCGGTGCTACCCTAGCTTTTTTGGCAGCAAGGTTTTTATTCAGAGATGCCGTTAAGTCACGCTTTGGATCAAGAATGGAAGTGATTAACAAAGGGATAGAACGTGATGGTGCCTTTTATTTATTTACCTTGCGTCTAGTTCCTTTTTTTCCTTTTTTTATGATCAATTTGACTATGGGTTTAACGTCGCTCAAAGTCAAAACTTTCTATTGGGTCAGTCAGGTTGGTATGTTGGCAGGTACTATTATTTTTGTTAATGCAGGGACTCAACTGGCAAAAATTGAATCACTTTCAGGTATTTTATCACCTGTGTTAATAGGTTCATTTGTCTTGTTAGGTTTATTTCCTATGATTACTAAAAAAATTATATCTTCTATACAAGCAAGAAAAGTTTATAAAAATTGGGATAAACCTAAAACCTTTGATAATAACCTGATTGTTATTGGTGCAGGTTCTGGTGGGTTGGTCACTTCATATATTGCAGCGGCAGTTAAAGCCAAAGTCACGTTGATTGAAAAACATAAAATGGGTGGTGATTGTCTTAATACTGGTTGTGTGCCCTCTAAAGCATTTATTCGTTCAGCAAAATGGCTGTCTCATTTGAATCGTGCGGAAGAATTTGGAATTAAACAGGCGAGTGCAGAATTTGATTTTTCGGATGTGATGGAACGAGTACAAAACATCATTAAAACTGTTGAACCACATGATTCTATAGAGCGATATACTGAACTAGGCGTTGATATTATTGAAGGTGAAGCCAAAATTGTGTCTCCATGGGAAGTTCAGGTTAAAACTAAAGACGGGGTGAAAACCCTAACTACACGTTCAATTGTTATAGCTGCTGGTGCGCGTCCTTTTGTTCCAGAAATACCAGGGATTGATAAAGTTGAGCCATTAACATCAGATAACGTTTGGAATCTACGGGAATTACCTAAACGTTTGCTAGTTTTGGGTGGTGGGCCAATAGGTTGTGAGTTAGCACAAAGCTTTGTTCGTTTTGGTTGTCATGTCACTCTTGTTCAAAGACCATCACATATTATGGTACGAGAGGATACTGAAGTTTCAGAATTTGTGATGCACCAGTTTGAAAAGGAAGGCATTGATTTAAGGGTAGGGCACTCAGCAAAAGAATTTGTGATCGAAAAGGGTGAAAAAATAATGATTGCTGAAGTTGAGGGTCAATTAGTCAAAATTCCATTTGATCAAGTTTTGATCGCTATTGGCCGTACTGCAAATATTCAAGGCTATGGTGTAGAAGAATTAGGTATTACTATTTCATCAAGAAAAACGATTGAAACCAATGAATTTCAGGAAACAAATTACCCTAACATTTATGCTTGTGGCGATGTGGCAGGGCCTTATCAATTTACTCATGTTGCAGCCCATCAAGCTTGGTATGCAGCTGTTAATGCTTTGTTTGGTCAGTTTAAACGATTTCGGACAGATTATTCAGTTATTCCATGGTCTACCTTTACAGACCCTGAAGTGGCAAGAGTGGGCTTGAATGAACTGGAAGCTAAGGAAAAAAGTATTCCTTACGAGGTTGTCACTTATGGAATTGATGATTTAGACAGAGCAATTGCCGATAGTGAAGCGCACGGCTTTGTTAAAGTATTAACTCAGCCTGGTAAGGATAAAATTTTAGGGGTAACTATTGTTGGTGAACATGCGGGTGATTTGATTGCTGAATTTGTTTTAGCAATGAAGCACGGGCTTGGACTTAATAAAATACTTGGTACGATTCATATTTACCCAACCATGGCAGAAGCAAATAAATATGTTGCTGGTGCTTGGAAACGTAAGCATGCACCAGAAGGGCTATTAAGTTGGGTAGGGAAATTTCATGGTTGGCGACGAGGGTAATTTTTTATGGTTATACTTCATATGGTCACAGATGCAGATGTCTATCGGTTAATTTTTACCGCTAAATAGGGAGCTGCCATTAAGTTAAAAGAATATTGTTGTAGGTTAGGCTAACGGCTCTATCGTTAACCTAACACTTATAGCATACGTTATGTTGGGTTGGGTTGGGTTGCCAAAGAGACGGCAGCCCAACCTACAGAATGATCTCTTAAGTAAGCAGTATTTAACTTCTGATGAGATTATTGTGTGCTCTGAAAGTGGCTTAAATTATAAAAAATATGGGTAGAGAATTTTTGTTGTAGATTATGCTATTTAATAGAGATGCTCTATAAACGTAAGCTGATGATGGACCACTTTTGTTGTTCTGCATGATCTTTCAGTTTTTCATCAGGGTCAACGGCAACAGGGTTATCTACCAGCTTGAGTAAAGGAAGGTCGTTATAAGAGTCACTATAAAACCAGCTGTTCTCCATCGTTTCAGTGGAGGTTTTTAGCCATTCTTCCAGTAATTTTACTTTCCCTTCCTGAAAGCAGGGTATGCCTTCAAATTGTCCCGTATACCGCCCATCAATAAATTCAGGGGTCGTAGCTAACAAGTTATCAATTCTAAATAATTTTACAATCGGTTCGGTAACAAAACGATTAGTTGCTGTAATCACTAGAACAGTATCTCCTTTAAAGCGATGTTTATTAATCAGCCTAATAGCTGGCTTTAATTGGATGGGTTTGATAACCTCTTCTACAAATTGACTTCTCCATTTGTAAAGTTGCTCAGGATCATGTTTTGCCAAAGGTGCAAGAGAAAATTGTAAAAATTCAACAATATCCAGTTTGCCACGTTTATAGTCCTCGTAAAACTTGGTATTTGCTGCTTCGTATTGGGCTTTATCAACTATTCCTTGGTCAACAAGAAATTGCCCCCATAAATAATCACTATCGTCTGAAATAATCGTGTTGTCTAAATCAAATATTGCTAATGTCACGGTTGAACCTATCCTAATAAATAATTAAATTAAAAGCTTATGGCATCAGTGCTTGTTTTATGGAACAATGATGTCATTGATTTTAATACTGACTTGTTCGAATATTTTAACATTGAGACAGCAGGCTATAAATAAGTAGTTATATTTAATTCAATCTTTAAATACAAAAAAGAGACTAGATGCACTTTATATTAAGGTGGTGTTGTACGAATCATCTATATTTTTAAATAAAAGTAGTTGGATTAATAATTATGTCTGGTAAAAAACATTGAGCAGGAAGGTTAGTTAACAGGTTGTTTTACAATGATAGACTCGAAAGGGTATCGACCTAATGTTGGTATTATCCTTTGTAATGACGAGGGTCGTGTATTTTGGGCTAAGCGTAAAGGAGTTAATTCCTGGCAATTTCCACAAGGTGGGATTGATTGCAATGAAGACCCTGAAACTGCTATGTATCGGGAGTTGTGGGAAGAAACGGGGCTAATGGCTGAACATGTTCAGTTACTTGGCCGTACTCGTTATTGGTTAAGGTATAAATTACCCGATAAATTTATTAGAAAGAATTCAATGCCTTTATGTATTGGTCAAAAACAAATATGGTTTATCTTGCGTTTGGTGGGCGATATAAGCGAAGTACGTTTTGATTGTGGTGAAAAGCAGGAATTTGATGGTTGGAAATGGGTTGATTACTGGCATCCTTTAGGCGATGTGATCTACTTTAAACGAAAAGTTTATAAAAAAGCGATGTCTGAACTAGGAGATATAATTGTTCACGAGAGTGTGCCGGTGGATGCGAAAGGTTATCTTACCAGACCAGTAAAATATTTAAGAAAAAATTTATAGATTGCTAATAGACTTTTTCTCGGTGCAATCATTTCAGTAATGCAAGTCTATCAGCAAAAGCGACTGATAGAAATCCGCATCCGTGACCGCGTGAAGTATAATATAAGTACTCGACTATAAATATTTTAACAATTTTACCCAGAATTTTTTATCATATTCAAGGCGCATAAACAGGAACATAGCTAGCTACGCGACTGTTTATGCAACGCAGAAGATGATAAAAAAGACAAGTAAAATATTAAAATATTTATGGTCGAGTACTTAAGATTAAAAGCGATAGGATTAATCTCACTATTTTGAAATAAAGAATATGAAAATATTTTTCGGATTGATTGTTTTCCTTATTTCATTAACTGCGATCTCGGAGCCAAAAATGGCTACCGAATTCATATTTTATGATATTTATCCTAAAACTAAAGGCGATATTAAACAAGAACTCTATAAAAGAACTCCAATTATACTTAATGGAAAAAAATTTCGAGGGGACACGAAATGGCATGTAAATTGGAAATTTAAATGGAAAAAGAAAAAAGGAAGTTGTCAGATTTACACGGTTAATACTGATCTGACAATACAATATACTATGCCGAAAATATCTGATGACTTCCCCGTTGACTCTGGCATCCGTAGTTCATTTGATAAATATTATAAAGCACTTTTAAAACATGAACAGGGGCATAAAGACTCCGGCTTATATGCTGCACGTGATATTGAAAAAGAATTGTTATCTATAGACGGGTTCAATAATTGCCGAAGATTAGAAAAAATTGCAAATAACAAAGGAAAAAAAATTATAGAAAAATACAATCAACGTGATAAAGACTATGACCAAAGAACAGATCATGGACGTACAGAGGGCGTAGATATTAATCTCTATTAAAGAAATAAGCCTTCAAATAAGTTGAAATTTTATTTAAAAAAAGCAGTTAAACGAGAATTATAGATTTATTCCTCTAATTTCTTACTTGTACTTTTCTCAATCCTTTTTTTCCATTCCTTAAAACCTTCCTCAACTTGGTCAGGATAAGTAGACGTTTCATTTCGTTGATTTTTGCTAGCGGAAAACCTTACTTTTATACTAGGTAATTCAGTTAAAGAAGAGATCGTATTTTTTATAGTATCAATAGAAGGTTGTTTAAAAGGTAAGGGCATCCATGGGGGATAAATTTCATCAAAGTCGCGATTAATATGATTGTTTTTTACTACTTTTTGTATCGCCTCTTTATTTAAGGGATCAACTTTAAGTGGCCAACTCTTTTGAAAATTTGGCACAATCACGCCTTCTATCTCCCCCTCTGCAACACCAGCAGAATCAGAAAATTTCTCGGTGATTTCCTGAGGTAAAAACTGTACTTTATCTTCTAATTTAGGCCACATTCTTTCCGGTGTATTGTGAACCCTGGAAAAATTAATACGTCTAGGCGGGTACAAACAAAGCTGTGGTTCTCGTACATATTTAATCAATTCAGGATACTGAGCCATAGTTCCAAGTCCGACAGCAATAGGCATAGGAAAAGATATTATTCGATTTTTGCCATTTTCTACCTTCACAAAGACGCGTTCATTTGAAATAAAAGAGGCTCCAGAAGAAAGTAGAGCAATAATAAAAGAGGTTTTACCCGCACTGGCATCACCCACAACCATGTAATTCTTTTTATTTATTTGTACTGCGCCAGCATGAAAAATAACCCATCCCTGATCTTCTAAAAACCGGGTAATAAGGTCACGAACGACTCGCGAAATTTCTAATAGTGGCCAACGTACTTTGACAGATAAAACTAAAGTAATTGAGTTGTTAGTCCTATCAGTTACCCATAACATGCCATAAGAAGGATCACAGTCCACTGTAACATGCCCATTCACTGAAATTCTATCTACATATCTTCTAGCATTGGATATTTTATGTGTATCTACTTCAGAATTTTCAATGGAATTTAGAACAGCTTGAACCAAGTCATCAGAATGAAAAACATTGACAGAATAATTCGTTTTGGGCTCGTCATCTTCACTTAATAAATTAAGAGGATAAATATATTTCTCAATCCAACCGTATGTTTCAGGGTCATAAGAATGAATATTTATTTTTAATCCATGAAGTTGAAAGTCGCCTTGAAGAGGTAATAGCTTTACTTTATCGAAAATTTGTTCTAGCCAAAAGGGCTGCTTTGTATCATTATAATTTTGCTCAACTTGATTCGCCATTGGCCTTCCTTTATGTGTTTTTTTGGGAGTTGTATTTAGTTTTAGATTTTCGGCCATTTCAATAAACCAAGGGCTTAATACTTCAGTAAACTCCGATTGTTTTGCCCAACGACTAGCGCGATAACAAATACGCTCGGCTAAATCTAAAGTCACTCCTGCTTTATCTCCTGATAAACATTTATCTAAATCCCACCAAGAACCACGTCCTTTATAGTTTAAAATTAACCCAAGGCGAACACAGCTATGAAAAACTCCAAATGAATACAGATATTCTCGGGCATGATCTAAACTAAAATGATCAGAAAACAATTCTAGATTATTATTAATAAGACGATTTTCCATTTCAACAGAATCAAGGACAAATTCATCACAAAGTAACCAGGCAAGATCATCAAGTCTGTTTCTTGTGCCGCAATGTTCCCAGTCAAACCATGATACATTGTCTTGTTCTTGCACTATTGCATTTCCTGGACGAGCATCCCATTTAACAAAACGCTGCTTTGATACAGTAAAAAGATCAAAAAGTTTATCTACTTTTGGTTGAGCAGGATGAATCTGAAAATGTCGACCAATAATTGCGGGGCGATCAATTAAGCCCGTAATCCATTCTTGAGAATTTCCAATAGGCTGAAATTGCTCATCCAGACCATTTTCAGAACCAATTTTTTGAATAGTTGAAAGACTTTTTAGAGCATTATCAAGTAGAGATTCAACCTGCTTTTCATTCGCATCATGTAAGGCTTGAGGTAGCCGTACGCCTTTTAAATCTTCTTGAACTAACAAATAGTTGCCGTCAGTAGCAAGAAGTTTGGGTACAGCAGAAGAATTTTTACCAATTTTACGTAAAACAGCACATTCAATAGCAAGTAAAGATCGTTCTCTGCGCTCAGTTGCAATCACAGAACGACCATCAATTAAATGTAATCGATATGATTTCCTGGTGGGACCTCCTGGGAATTCAACATCTTTAACTTTAGAGTTTAATAATTGTTCCCAAATACCAATTTTTAGATTACGATTACGTTGTTTTTTCTTTGCTTGACTCGTTTTTTTATCTTTTCGATATTTCGCGGAGATTCTCTTTTTAACACTCATGTAATTTTACTTTCCAGTAAGTTATTCTTCCTTAAACGCTCTAGTAAAGTTACGAAATAAAGGTTTAGTCAGATATTCAATTGCTGTTCGTTTACCAGTAATAATCATCACTGTAGCCTGCATGCCTGGGTGAATAGGTGTGTTATTTAAGACCTTTACAGGGTCTTCAGTCAGCTCTATAGTTGCTAGGTAATAAGGCAGCTGGGTTGTTGGGTCGGTTATTCGGTCAGCAGAAATAACATTGACTTTCCCTTTTATAGGTCTTAATGCTCGCTGACTAAATGCGGTGAAGCGGACTTCAGCAAGTTGTCCTGCTCGGATAATATCCCTATCTTTGGGTTCCACATGCGCACTTACCAACAACTTTTGTCCCGCTGGTACAATTTCTAAAATTATTCCACCTGGTGCAATAACACCACCTAATGTATGGGCTTTCATGTTAACAACGGTTCCAGAAACTGGAGCTTTAATAAGCTTTCGGGACAGTGTGTCATTAACTTTTGATTGTTGGTGCGTTAGCTTAACAATCTGTTCTTGATCCGATTGTAGTTGAAGTGCGATTTTAGTATTTCTTGATTCGATAAATTCTGTTTTTTGTTGGCGTAATTGACCTGTCTGTTGTTTTATCCCGGCAAGTTGAGACTGTTTTTCTTTTATTTCAATTTCAGCTGTAGCCTCATCATTCTGTAACTTAAACAAATCTCTTCGTGTGACGAGTCCTTTCTTTAAAAATTTACGATTAACTTTAAGTTCGTCTCGAACAATAGACAGTAATTTTTTTTGAGAAACCAAGCTACTTTTAAGTTGAGAAAATTGATTTTTCAATCGATCAATTCTACCGTCAATAATAGATAATTTTTCCCTTTGTTCAGCTTGGCGAGCGGCAAATGATCTAGTCTGTTCTAAAATAGAATTCTCAACTTCAGGTTCTGAGCGACTGTTCAATATCCATTTCGGAAATATAATTTCATCAGTTTTCTGCTTTTCTGCGGTAAGTTTTGCATACCGAGTTGTTGAAAGTATAAGTTGAGATCTTAACGAATCATATTCTGCTTTTGCCTGTGTGTCATCAAGCTTTATAATTGTTTGGCCAGCAGTAACTTTATCCCCATCTTTAATAAGAAGCTCTCGAATTATTCCGCCTTCCAAGTGCTGGATGGTTTTGCTATAACCATCAACACTAATGACACCTGGAGCAATTGCAGCGCTAGATAAAGGTACAAAAAATGTCCACGCTAACAGTAAGCCGATAAAACAGCCTAAAACCAAATAACCTCTAAATATGAGGCGTCTGGTTTCTTGATTAAAGCTATTTTCATCAGGGTTTACTAATTGAGCTGAAGTCATTTTTGTTGTGTTCCGAGGGGAAGTTTCTTCTGGTTTATTATTTTATTTAGCCTTTGTGGGGTGGTATCTTTTGATAAAATGTGATTACTTATTTCATGGTTAGATTGCTGATAACGTAGGGAAAGTTTAACTGTCTTAGGGAAGTTAGCAGGAGGCCGAGAGTGTTTTTTTGTAGGTTTTAAAACTTGTTCTACTCTGGCTTTTTTTAACATAATGACATCATCAGTAAGTTTCAACATACTTGATTGATGAGAAATCAAAATAACCATTGAACCTTTTTGCTTTAATTTTTCAATCGCATTTGCAAGCGCTTCTCTTCCTTCCCTATCTAAATTAGCATCTGGTTCATCCAGAACAACAAGTTTTGGGTTTCGATACGCTGCTCGTGCCAAGGCGACGCGTTGTCGCTGTCCTCCTGAAAGAAACGCCCCTGAATCACCAATTTCAGTTTCATAACGCTTGGGGAATTGCATAATCATCTTATGAACACCGGCAATCTTGGCAGACTCAATAACGGAATATACATCTCCATTTTCATCCATCCTAGCTATATTCTGACGAAAAGTGCCTGCAAATAATTCAACATCTTGAGGTAAAAATCCAATATGAGGGCCTAACTCTTCCGAGTCCCACTGTGTTAAATCTGTACCTCCTAACCTTACATGTCCTGAAGTTGGCTTTGCTATACCAACAAGAAGTCGTGCCAATGTGGACTTTCCGGCGGCTGTGGGCCCACCAATACCCAGACTTTTTCCTGGCTTTATTTCGAAATTTATTTTGTACAAAACTGGTTTGGCATTCCTGGAATAAGCATAGGTTAGTTTTTCTACCTTAAGCGAACCACTCGGTTTTGTAACTGGAGAATACGATTTTAAAGTAGGGGAAATATCTAGTCTATAACTAACTTGTTTTAGTGCATTTCTGGCGCTAAGAACTGATTTCCATGAAGAAATAGCTTTTTCCATAGGCGCTATTGCACGTCTCATCAATAAAATACTAGCCATCATTGCACCGCCAGTTAACTGATTATTCATGATCAGCCAAGCTGCAGAAAAAACTACAGAAACCTGTAATACAAACCGTAAAAATTTAGCCGTTGTAGAAATCCATCCTGTTTTTGATACAAATTGTGCCTGATTTGCTAACGATGCTTCATTTTTTAAATTCCATTGATTGAGAAAGTTTTGTCTCATTCCCATCGCTTCAATAACATCTGAGTTTTTTATCACAGAAGAAGCATATTCAATTAATTTATTTGACGAATCTTCTGAATTTTTAACTAAAGAACGGCTAAGGTATTCATTCAAAATTGCTAGTCCAGCTAATAATATTAAGCCTATCAATGTAATAGTGCCTATCAAAGGGTGCAATAAGAATAGTACGAAAGTGAAAATCGGCGCCCAAGGTAGATCAAGAATGGAAAGTAAGGTAGGTTCCGAACAAAAATTACGTAATGTTGCTAAATCATTTAGAACTCGGACGGAAGAAGGTTTCTCTTTTCTAAGTGAACGTTTGACTGTCCCACTAATAATATGGCTACTTAAACGTCTATCCAGCCATGTCCCCATTTTTATTAAAATGGCACTTCGTGTTGCATCAAGAACACTTAACGTAATTAAAGCAGCAATGGCTATAATCGTTAAAAAAACAAGAGTTTCTGTACTTCGGTTTGGGATAACTCGATCATACAATTGCAATAAATAAATTGGAACTGTCAACATGAGTAGGTTGACAAAAAAACTAAAAAAAACTACGGAAAAAAAACTTTGTCTGCAAGCATTTAAAGTATCCCGTAAGAAAGCGTTTAAAGTTTGATTTGACAAAAAATTAACTCCTTAATTAAAAAATTTCACTAGTAATTTGTGAAAAGGTGAAACGCTGTTTGCCCATAATGAATTGATCAATTTGGACAAACAACGATACCACATTAAGTCCTTTTAAATTGTAGATTAAACAGTTTAGGATTAATCACCCAGATCTGTATCATCACTATCTATTCCTTCATCGTAGCTATAGCCATATTTACCGCCGCCGTGGTGTCCACCGCCGCCAGATCCAGAGCCACCGCCGTGATGTCCGCCGCCAGATCCAGAGCCACCGCCGTGATGTCCGCCGCCAGATCCAGAGCCACCGCCGTGATGTCCGCCGCCAGATCCAGAGCCACCGCCGTGATGTCCGCCGCCAGATCCAGAGCCACCGCCGTGATGTCCACCGCCAGACCCAGAACCGCCACCGTAGCCAGAACCGCCACCATGTTTTCCACCACCGCCAGAACCAGAGCCACCGCCGTGATGTCCACCGCCAGAACCAGAGCCACCGCCGTGATGTCCACCGCCAGAACCAGAGCCACCGCCGTGATGTCCACCGCCAGAACCAGAGCCACCGCCGTGATGTCCACCGCCAGAACCAGAGCCACCGCCGTGATGTCCGCCGCCAGAACCAGAACCACCGCCGTGATGTCCACCGCCAGACCCAGAACCGCCACCGTAGCCGCCGCCAGAACCAGAACCGCCGCCATGTTTTCCACCGCCGCCAGAACCTGAGCCACCGCCGTGATGTCCACCGCCAGAACCAGAACCACCGCCGCCGTGATGTCCGCCGCCAGACCCAGAACCGCCACCGTGGCCACCATAGCCCCAATTGCCACCAAGATAACTTCCGTAATGAAGGTCGCTATTATCAGACATATTTCTCTCCTCAATTATTATTAAGATAGGAACAGGTTATTAAACCCCTGTTTTTTATTCTAAATTTAAGTTGGTTTGATAAAAAAGTCTAAAATTATAGGTCTTACACTAAGACTTATAATTTTTGGAAAATATATTTTAACCAATTGTTTTTGCTGGTAGAAAACGAGAAAATAACTATTATTGTGATGTTTTTCAAAAAACAGAAAGTTTTCTTGTGATCTGTATCACAAAAACAAGTTTAAATATACGCAAGATGATGATTTATAGCAATATAAATAGAACTTTATATTTTTAAATTTACCTAACATAACGAATTAAATAATAAAGGTTTTATATTTTTTACGTGAGAGTGAAAAACAATGAACTAAGCTTAACAAATAAAAAAAACGTTATAGAATATTCGTTTGTTGGAATAGTGGATGAATTAGCAATAAAATTAAGGTTTAAGTATTGTGGGATAACAGAGCGATTAACTCATCTTCATCAATAATTGGAATATTTAATTCTTGAGCTTTGGTTAATTTTGATCCTGCTGACTTTCCAGCCACGACACAATCTGTTTTACTTGAAACACTACCAGAAACCTTGGCACCTAGTGCTTGAAGTGACGCTTTGGCATCATTTCTTTTCAATTGTTGTAAAGTACCTGTCAAAACATAGGTTTTTCCAGCTAATGGAAGAGTTTGCGTTTCTTTTGCTTTTATTACAGGCCAATTAACGCCTGCTTTTATCAGAGCATCAATAACTTCTCTATTATGTGCCTGACGGAAGAAATAATTGATATGTTTAGCCACAATTTCGCCCACATCATCAACTTCCTGTAGAGCCTCTTCATTTGCCTGTGATACAGCATCCAGAGTTAAAAAATGTTCTGCTAAATTTTTAGCTGTCGCTTCTCCTGCTTCTCTAATACCTAGAGAAAGTAAAAATTTTGCTAATGTAGTAGATTTGGATTTTGTCAGAGCATTGATCAGGTTTTCAGCCTTTTTAGCTCCCATTCTTTCTAAAGGGATTAATTGTTGGGCTGTTAAAGTAAACAAATCAGCCGGGTTATTAATTAATGCTTCATCAACTAATAAATCAACTACTTTTTCGCCTAAGCCATCAACATTCATAGCTTTTCTAGAGGCAAAATATTGAATAGCTTCTTTGCGTTGAGCAGGGCAATATAAGCCACCACTACAACGAGCAATAGCCTCATCTTCAATTCGTTCAATTTCTGATTGGCAAGCAGGGCAAAGGGTAGGGAAGGTGATATTTTTGTATTGCACATTTTTGCTAGGTAAAGTTCTTATTATCTGAGGAATAACATCTGCTGCACGTTTGACCACAACAGTATCACCAATTCTTATACCTAAACGTTCAATTTCATCTTGGTTGTGTAAGCTGGCACGGCTAATGGTAACGCCTCCGACAAAAACGGGTTCAAGTATTGCTACTGGGGTAATAGCGCCTGTTCGCCCAACCTGAAACTCAACATTAAGTAAAACAGTTTGTTCTTCTTGGGCGGGGAATTTATGTGCTGTAGCCCAGCGTGGAGCGCGTGAAATAAAGCCCGCTTGTTCTTGAAGTGCGATATCATCAATTTTATAAACAACCCCATCTATTTCATAAAGAAGTGAATTACGTTTTTGTAAAATAGATTGGTAATAATTTAAGCAACCATCGGCATCAGATTTTAGAAAAATTTCTTCACTAACAGGGAGTCCCCATTTTTTTAATATTAATAATCTTTGGTAATGGCTATTAGCTAACGTGTGGTTTGAAAGTAAGCCTATGCCATAGCTATAAAAAGCGAGGGGTCGTTTAGCTGTTATTTTAGAGTCAAGTTGACGTAAGCTACCTGCTGCAGCATTTCGGGGGTTGGCAAAACCTTTTTCACCTTTTTCTTGGGCTATTTTATTGTAATTATTGAAGGCAGCAATGGGCATTACAACTTCGCCTCTAATCTCTATGGTTTCGGGAATATTTTGACCTTTTAAAGTGTGAGGGATATTTTTGATGGTTTTTATATTATGAGTAACATCTTCACCAATATTTCCATCGCCTCTTGTTGCTGCTCTAGCTAAAGTTCCTTTTTCATAAAGTAAACTAATCGCAAGCCCATCAAGTTTTGGTTCAACACAAAATAGAAGTTCTTTAGGGTTGTCTAAGCGATTAGTTAAGCGAGTGATAAAACCGGATAATTCTTCTTTAGAGAAAACATTACCTAGAGAAAGCATAGGGACTTCATGATTAACTTTAGTAAACGCTGTTAAAACCTCTCCTCCAACTACTTGAGAAGGGGAGTCTGGAGTGATTAATTCGGGGTTGTTAGATTCAAGCTGCCTTAATTCTTTAATTAGCCTGTCGTATTCTGCATCAGTGATAGTTGGATTGTCATGGGTATAATAGTGCGTATTATGCTGGCTGATTAGTTCACGTAATTTTAGAATTTTATCCTTATCAGAATTTGCCATTAACTTTTATTTTTTTAGAACAAGAATTGGGTTAATTTTAGCATGATGAAGTTATGCTAAAGTATTAAAAATAGTTGAAAAAATTTGTTTAACTGCTAATATCTAAAGCAATATTATCTATAAATGAGTAGTTTAGATTGGAAGAAGATATCACAACAGATCTATGTGTATTGCAAAGCCATTTAGATGGAATGCTGGATCGCGTCCAAGAGAATAGTTTGACTTTAAAAAGATTTCAAGTCTTTGAAATGAAACTGCTCAATCTTGACTCATTACCCGCTATGATTGATCATATGCTAAACGAAACTAAGTCATTCTTTGATCTAGATGCAGTGAGCTTTTGTTTGATTGATGAGAAGGGTGATATTGCTCGTTTTCTTAATGAGGATAGTTATGATTATCAATCTAAAGATGGGCTTTTATTGCTAGAAGATAAAGAACTTTTAAAAAGTACTTTTGGCTTATCTTCCAGGCCTTTTTTAGGTGCTTATAAACAGGCAAGTTGTGCCGGATTTTTTCCTGATTTTGTAAGAAAACCAGCTTCAGTAGCCATCATACCTTTAAGTAGACGGGGTAAGTATTTTGGATCATTAAATCTGGGGAGTTATACATCAAATAGATTTATAAATAATATGGCAACGGACTTTATCGAACATATGGTCTCTGTTGTAAGTATTTGTCTGGAGAATAATCTAAATTACGAAATGTTACGTAGAACTAGCCATATTGACACCTTAACAGGGGTTAATAACAGACGCTTTCTAGAACAAAGAATTGGTGAAGAGATTGATAGAAGCCAGCGGAATGATGATCCATTAAGTTGTTTGTTTTTAGATATTGATTACTTTAAATCAATAAACGATACTTATGGACACCAGGCAGGAGACCAGGTTTTAGCGTTAGTTGCAGGAATGATAAAAAAGCAATTAAGAAGTAACGATGTTTTGGCTCGTTACGGCGGTGAAGAATTTGTTGCCTTGTTATCAACAATTGATGAAGCAAAGGCGGAGGATATTGCTGAAAGAATAAGAAAGTCTATTAAAGATCTTTCAGTACCTTTTAACAATGATGTTCTTAAAGTTACTATCTCAATAGGCTTGGCTACTTATAAGCCTTGTAGTCTATCTAAGGTAAGCACATCGGATATTGCTGCTCAATTAATACAGTCATCCGATACTGCGTTATACTCTGCAAAGAAAAAGGGTAGAGATAGAGTTGAAAAAGGAAAGCCAGTTTTAGATGATAAGGTGAGCAAGATATCTCGTATAGCTTGAGAATAAGAGTGTAAGGCTTATCAATGAATTTCAAACTGGGAAAATTCTTCAGATGTTGAATGTTCACTAATATCCACATTTTTTACCTTAGCCATCAATGGGCCTTCATGACACCAGTTGATAAAGTTGTCTAGACTTTCCTGGTCTGCTTGGGCAACAATTTCTACATCTCCATTTTCTTTGTTACAAACAAAACCAGTAATACCAAATTTAATGGCTCGTTTTTTAGTAAATGAACGAAAGTAAACGCCTTGAACACGGCCACTGACAACAAGCTGGATAGTTTTCATTTTTTTTGAATTTTCCAGCAATAATGGATTTTTGGACTTCTGGAAAAATCATCAGGAATAGTTGATCTACTGATGTCTTCAATAACTGCTTCAGAAAATAACTGAGACTCCATTTTAAACCGTTTAAAGTTGGTGGAAAAGTATAAAGTACCAGACTTTGTTAGTAGTGCTAAGGAATGATTAATGAGTTCTATATAATCTCGCTGAATATCAAAAAAATCTTCCATGCGCTTGGAATTTGAAAAGGTCGGGGGATCTAAAAAAATTAATTCGTATTGTTTTTTTTCTGTTTGTTGAGCTTGTTGTTTTAACCATTCCTGACAGTCTGCACGAATAATGTTGTGGTTGTCAGTCATGTTGTTTAAGTCAAAGTTATTTTTTGCCCACTCAAGATAAGTATTTGACATATCTATTGTGGTAGTTGATTTTGCTCCACCTATCGCGGCATGTACTGATGCGGTTCCTGTGTATGCAAATAAATTGAGGAAGTTTTTATCTTTTGCCTGTTGTTGGATGAGTAAGCGAATAGGACGATGGTCAAGAAATAATCCTGTATCCAGATAATCTTCAAAGTTGACTAGAAATTTACATCCGTTTTCTTCAATGGCATGAAATTTTCCGATATTGTTTTGTTTTTCGTATTGATCTGTATTTTTTTGTTTACGACGAATTTTTAAAAAGACTTGAGACTTGTCAATATCTAGAACTTTAGGTATTTCAGTTAGAATGCCCGCTAAACGTTGATTGGCTTTATGGGGGGCAATAGTTTTGGGTGGATCATATTCTTGTACATTCACCCATAATTTTTCACCTGTATACAGGTCAACGGCGACAGCATATTCAGGTAAGTCTGCATCATATAAACGATAACAATTAACATTCTCTCTTTTTGCCCATTTTGTTATCTTTTTAAGATTTTTTTTCAGACGATTAGCAAACATTTCCGCACGTTGTTCATCCGCTGATTCAATTGAATGGCTTTGGGTTATTTGATCTATACGTTCCTGTTGGGATTTTGCTTTAGGTATAAAGAAAGACTTTTCTTCTATCTCTAAACGAAGTAATTTACATTCTAATGGGCCGTTAAAGAGTGTAATCGGTTTTTGAGAGCGAATCCCTATGCGAAAGCCCATTTCAGGGTTGCTAATAATCAGTGAGGCTTTCCAATGTTTAAAATTGGCTTTTAAGGTTTCACCAAATTGTAAATAAAGCTGGGCGATCTGTTCATCATCTCCCAATCTTTCACCATAAGGGGGGTTGCAAATAAGTAATCCTGGTTGCCAACTTTCAGCGGGTTCTGCATCTTGGATGTCTCTACGTTCAACATGTATTTTGTTTTGAAAACCAGCATTTTCAACGTGGGTGATGGCTGTTGCAACGGTACGGCGACTTTGATCAAAGCCAGCAATGACAGGCATGTTTTCAAGACCAACTGATTTACGATTTTCAGCCTCAGAGATTAATTTTTGCCAGCACTCTGTATCGTGCTGTTTCCATCCTGTAAAACCATAATAGTCGCGCAGTAAACCGGGTGCAAAGTCTGCAGCAATCATTGCCGCTTCTAAAAGTAAGGTGCCAGATCCACACATTGGATCAATTAATGAACCGCCTTTTTTAGCAATTTCTGGCCAACCGCAACGTAATAACATGGCAGCTGCGAGATTTTCTTTGATCGGAGCTGTTACATTTTCAGCTCTATAACCTCGTTTATGTAGACTTTCGCCTGAGAGATCAAGACTTAACTGTGCATTTTCTGCATTTAAATAAACATTAATCCTAATGTTAGGGCGGTGGGTATCAATATTGGGTCGCTTATGAAATTTTGCCCGCATTTGATCGACAATAGCATCTTTTACGACTAATGAACCAAAGTGACTATTATTAATAATTTCTGAATTTTTAGCACTGAAAGAGACGACAAAAGTATCGTCAGGCTTAAAATGATCAAACCAATTGATTTTTTTTACTGCGTCATAGAGGTCTTCTTTTGAATTAACTTCAAAAGAACTTAATGGCAATAAAATCCTATTTGCAGTTCTTGACCAAAGACATGCTCGGTAAGCCATTTCCAGGTCTCCTTGAAAGCTGACTCCAGCTAATTTAGGGTGAACATCTTTTGCGCCAAGCTCCTTAAGTTCATCAGCCAGAATATTTTCCATGGCCTTTGGGGTGCTAGCAAAAAGTTGGTATTCTTTCATAAGCTTTAAATAAAAAAGCCTTGCTAAGGCAAGGCTTGGTTTGTGAGGGAATGATTAAAAGTGATAAGCATTGTAGATTGGGATGCCATCTTTTGGCAACACAACAAACGGTGCGCTAAAAATGTTAGGTTAACGATAGAGCTGTTAGCCTAACCTACGCAGAAATTGCCAAGCTGATTTTTAAATATTGTGGTATAAGAAAAATGATAAATATTTAAGCTTTATTTCACGTTTAAGTTAGATCCTGTTTGCACGGATATTTTGATAGGAATATCAGTTAGAATTTTAATAATTCTACTTCAAAAATAAGCGCTGCGTTCGGCCCAATATCTGCACCTGCACCACGTTCACCATAAGCAAGGTCTGAAGGTATAAAGAAGCGGTATTTAGCACCAGCATTCATTAGTTGTAGACCTTCTGTCCAACCTGCAATCACTCTGTTTAATGGAAATGTAGCGGGTGAATTACGGCTGTAAGAACTATCAAATTCTTTACCTTCAAGCGTTGTTCCCTTGTAATGAACTGTGACGGTATCAGTTGCAGAAGGTGAGCCGCCTTCACCTTTTTTTAATATTTCATATTGCAAACCGCTAGCGGTGGTTGTGATATTTTCTTTTTTTGTATTTTCAGCTAGAAATGCTTCACCCGCTTTTTGATTTTCTTCTGATGAAGTGGCGTTTGCCATTGAGAACATAGTAAATCCTATTAATATAGTTGTTAAAAATGCAACAAACCGGAGGTTACGATTATTTTTCATTAAATCTCTCGTTGTTATATGATTTGAATACTACATTCTACCAAAAAAACCAGCTTGTGCTTTCTAAATCCTCTTTACAAGCAATTAATTGCCTTTGATATTGTTTAGACCTTTTGTAAACTCTTTTGGCAACTTTATTCAACCAAGGTTTTTTTAAGTAGGATCTTCGCTTATAGCCTCTGTATCCTTCATGATAAGCAAGATATAACTTTCGGGTATTATTTCTTGAAATCCCCAGTTTTTTATGGCTAATGGCGCAATACCAACCTATAAAGTCACAGGCATCAGCGAAATCATCTCGGTCGTTACTCCAGGAATCAGTACTATCTAAATAGTTTTTCCAAGTACCATCAATAGCTTGAGCGTATCCATAGGCACTGCTAGGGCGAGACCAGGGGATAAAGCCAAATACTTTGGTTCTAGGTGGTCTTGCATCGGCTACAAATCTGGATTCTTGATGCATGATGGCCATGGTGACATGGATAGGAACTCCCCATTTTTCAAATGATTCTTTTGCATCATCATACCAATCATCTTTTTCCTTAAAAATTTCACAAATATTATTGACTTTTTTAGGGGTTGACGCAGTACATGAACAAAGAAACAGAGGGATAACAAGATAAAGGAGTTTTGTTGACATGGAATAAATATATGATTTAGTAGTGATAATCAAAAAAAAATAAAATAGTAACTATACTTATATTCTATAAAAGTACGAATTTATATAGAGAGTAATTAATGCCAGGTAAAAATAGATCTTACCGGAAAAGTTTAGCATCATACGGACTCATTTATTTGGGTGGTGAAGAATTGGAAATTGAGGTAAAAAATTTATCAATTACCGGGATGTTAGCAGAAGTAGAAGGTAACGATGCAATCCATGGAATTAAAGATGTATTCCATGCAATAGAGTTATCATCAATTATTGATATTTATTTACCAGAAATGCGCTTGGCCGGTGAAGCTGAAATAACCCGAGCAGATATGGACGGAGAAAAAGTTTTTTTAGCGCTTGAATTTAGAAATCTTACTTACGAAGTGAGTAATTTACTCTATAAACGTAAGGCCTACAGAAAAAACATAACAGCACCAGGGCGAATTATTTTTAATGGAATAAAACATCAATTTTTTACAAAAAATGTATCTGTTGGTGGGATGACGATTATGTTGAATGAAAGGGTTGTCGTGCAAGAAGGATTAGTCACTATATTTGATTTTAAAAAACTAGACTTGCGAGGTGAAATTGAAGTTGTTTGGGTTGAATATGTCGATGAAGATTTTACCTTAATGGGATTGCGGTATAAGCATATAGGAGCAAAAAAAATTCGAGGGATTCCTAATTTTTTATCTGATCATGATGAGGATAAGAGTTATTGGTAAGTTCAAGCCCAATATTATATGCCGTGGCTCGTTTCGCATCACAATCTAACTTTATTCGTTATGTTGGCACATCAATCAGTGTAATTAAAGAACTTGGGTACTATAGCAATTAATTACTTTTTTTAAGAAGAGGAATACTTAACTATGTGTTTCCCCGTTTAATTTCAAAAAAGTAGGCTATTTTTTTGTTACGTGACCTTGAATTTTAGCGTCTTTCTGGTAATTTTTGTACGCTGAAGAACATGCCTCTGTCAAAAATAAAAAACAAATTACATTTTTTTTATAACTATAATAGAGCCAATTAATCAATTGATTGGGATTAACTTAATGACATTACCCATTACCCCACTGCTGGCAGCGGATATTATAATAGAACTAGTTGATTTGCCAGACCGACCTATCGTGTTAATTGAACGAGCCAATCCGCCTTTTGGTTGGGCAATCCCAGGAGGCTTTGTCGATATTGGTGAAACTGTTGAACAAGCTGCTATTCGTGAAGCTAAAGAAGAGGTTTGTCTAGATGTTAAGCTTACTGCACTATTGGGGATTTATTCTAACCCTAAACGTGATACACGTAACCACACTGTGACAGCTGTTTATATAGCAGAGGCATCTGGAATACCGGAAGCTGCGGATGATGCTAAAAATTGTGAACTATTTATGTTGAGTTCACTCCCAGAACAGTTAGCATTTGATCATGATCAAGTTTTGAATGATTATCGAGTCTATCGGTCGAGTGGAAAGGTGACACCCTTAAGGAGCCTCTGATCAAGTCCAATTATTTTTAGCTTGCTAAAACGACCGATATTTTTCACGAAGATCGGTGCAATAGAGTGACTATTACGTCTCACTTCGTGAAAAATAGCGACAGTTTTTTCTGTGCTAAATCCTAATCAACTTAATCAGAGGTTCCTTAAGGTAGAGGAATAATCTGAGCTGAGCACATAGTTGACTTTAAGATTAAAATTGTAATAAGGGCTTCTAACATGAATAAAATACTGGTACCTTTATTTTTCTATCTCTTTTCTTTCTCTCCGACCATTTTTTCTTCTGAGGTCAATATACATAATGTTTTTTCCGTTGATCGTCCATTTCCTAACAAAAATTTATTTCCCTTTTATAGCAGTGATGATAAAGAGCCGAGAATCAGTGAATTTGAGGTTGTTAATCAAATTTTCTTAAGTAATGCGAATGGGGAAAGACAAGCTGTTGTTACATTATATAATCCAGCTTCAAGTCTACGCACGTTGTTATCAGAACATATTGTTGCTGTGTTTGCGAACGGAGAAAAACATTTTCCTACAACAGTAAAAGTAAACATACTTGCTAAAGAGACAGTCACTTATACTTTAGACTTTGGAATACATCAATACCCTATAATGTATTTGTATACAAATAGTAAAAAATAATTTTTCTATAATTTCTTGGTATTAGATTTTTTTTAAAATATGCATAAAACTTATTCTATAGAAGCAAGAAGTTATGACTTAGTCAGTGTTGCATCTCACAATTTTTGGGTGTTGCGTGATGAAAAGAATGAGGTTGTAGCACAGTTACATGGCCTTGCAACAGACAGGAAAACTAATTCATTTAAACCAATCGGGTATTTTTTTGACAGACTCGGTTTTTATGAGTTTAAAACAGAAGCAAATGACCCAACTTTTATTTCAAAAACGCAACAATCCATCATTGTTTTTCAAGGTCATAAAGATGAAGTTCTAGCGCGATGGAATAGAGCGGCATGCGAAGTTGAGTCTTTAAATCAGAAAGATTTAAATTATTCACCTTTTGGTATTTTTGGCCTACCTATAACAAATAGTAATTCAGCCTTTCACTTGTTTTCTCGCTTGATGAATGTTGAGTGTTGCCGTTTTTATGGGGTAATGGAGCCAGGGATTAACAACTCATTAGACCATTGTTTCTAAATGATGATAAGTACCCACGTAAAATAAATTAAACTGTTTACTTGGGTGCTTAAAAATATCATTTTATATTATAAAAACTGTTAGAGACAAGGAAATAAAGTCTGTTATTTTTTTCATCTTAGAGGTGGAATTTTAAGAATCTGGCCTATAAATATACTATCAGGGTCTTTTAAAATATCTTTATTAGCTTCGTACAATAGTTTATATTTGCTAAATGACCCATAAACTTTACCAGCAATTGCAGATAAAGAGTCACCATTTAGTACAACGATAGTTCTAACTGTTGAAGCTGAAGTGTCATTTGCTTCTGCAATAAGGGATTTAATGTAAGGGTCGTTAGGGTTGCCTAGAGCAATATCTTTGCTAGCAGTTACAATATCATTTATTGTTTCTTCGACAACTTCAATTGTTTCTGGGTCAACTTCAAGGTTTCCTTGCATACTTAGGGCAGTCATTGCATCATTTACAGCACTTTGTATATTATCTATTTTGTGTCCTTTTTTTACAGATGAGGATACAATTTCAGCTATTGTTTGTTGTTTTTCTTCTTTGCTTGAAGAACCCGTTAATAGTTGTTCTAAACGCTTAAGAACTTTTTTAGATAGTATGTCAATATCATCAGAGGGATTAGGGACAATGGCTGGTTCAGGGCCTTTGTCGGTAATAATAGCTTTTTTATTGGGTTTTATTTTGGTCTGCTCAGCTTCATTGCTTAATGCATCAATATAGGGATTTGACTTCTCTGCCTGAGCTGATTGAATAGATAAAACAATTAGAAAGTTGACGGTCAGAATTTTTAGATATTGCTTCATTATTAAGAGTCTCCTCTATTTCAAAGATAGGTTATGGTGTAACTGTCGTAAGCCCTAGTTGCTGCCATGCCTGCATTCCTCCGCGATACCAGAATAACTTTTCTTCAGGATACCCCATTCTGGTAAGACTTGTAATTGCTCTGGATGATTGATCACACCACAAACCATTACAAAACAGTATTAATGCTTTAGCTTCGGAAAAATTTAATTGTCCATTTCTGCTTTCTGTGGCGCCTAATAATTCTACAATTTTTTTTGTATGTCTATTTCCTATGCCGGGAGTTAAAACAGTGAATGGGATATTAATTGAGCCTGGAATAGTTGCTTTCTCAAACCATTGTGGCATTCTTGCGTCAACTAGAACTCCTGTTCCCTGTTTTACTAATGTGTTTAGAAAGTCAAGCAACTCAATTTCGCCCACCGTTTTTATTCCTGGGCCAAGTTTTATGGGATGGACACAAAACGGCGGACAAGGTCGTGATGTTTTAGTAAAGCTATTGGTCAGGCGGTTTGATGTGTCACTTATACGCTTGATTCGTATTTTTTTACCGTTATGTATGACATCTAAATAGGCAAGGTCTTTGGTAATATAGACTAAGTCTTTAGCTTGTGTTGATAAAGGTAATATAGATAAAACAATGGTTAACACGACGCCAATTAAATGGATTGGGGAATTGATTTTTATCATTATTGATGTCCTCTTTTTTATTGGTCTAATTTCAGTCAATTTTTCTGATTCTTAAATTCTTTACACTTAACTTGACATTTAGGCACTAGGGGAAGGCAAGCTAGAATGTACAATATTATTGAATTCCCGTTCTTTAGCTAATTATTAAAAAGCTGTTTAGAATCTTTAAAATTTATTTTACGGAAGTATATCGCTAAGAAGTAAAATTTTCCTGTTTTGTTATAGTTTTATTCTTCAATAGAATCTTGAACCGCTGCATCCATTTCCTTTCTAAATTCATTTAGAGAAAATGGTTTATTTTGTTTTTGATTATTATCTTTCTCGTCTTTGGGTGATAGAGAGGATTTAGTTTTATTTGGTGAACGTTTAGAAATCTTTTCAATTTCTGAGGCAATTGTTGCATTACCTTGAGTTGGAGCTTTTTTTTCTTGCCCAAAAAATTCACTAGGCTCGCGATCTTTGTCGGTTTTGTTATTACAGCTATTGAGAGAAAGTAGTATAATGCAGAGCACTATAGTTACTGATAAATATTTCATTAAGTTGCCTTTATATAAATTAAAGAATGTGTGTTTAAAATGTCATTATTTATGTATTAAGGAAACTTATACGATATTGTTTTGTCAATCTTTGGTACGTTACTTTACAAACGTAGTGCTCGTGAAGTTTTACTTATTAAATATTGATATAAGTAAAAACGGGCAAAATGTTTAGCTGATTGTCAAAAGTTATTCGGTGAGTTTCTTAATGCAAAATTTTTTAATATGATTTCTCTCTAAGCTATATACCTTATAGACAGTTATCTGCTAATGTCGAAAATCGTTCTTATTATATAAGTATTGTTTTGTATATTATTTGTGTATATTAATAATTGCAGTTAATTAGGAACACACTATACACTGAAATTAGACAAACCTTCTTCAATTTTTTCAAAAATTGTTTTTAAAATCATCAGCTTTAATATGGTTTTTAGCCTATTCTACGTTTTATCCCTTGCTTTGATTTGTGTCGATTATGATTGTTCTTTATACTTCGGCTGCTGAATAATTTAATAACGCTAGGTAGTTTAGGCATTAATGATTAATAACAAAAGAATTCTTCATTCAGATGTTCGCCATGCTTGTGGTGATACTTATTTTGGACGTGGTAAACAATATTTTGAAGACGATCGTATTCTGGATTTTGAAATTATAAAGGATGAGGAGACTTTTGTTCTTTTCAAGTCCTTTATAAAAGGCAGTGGGAGAAAAAGCTATCATCAACGGATACGGATAGATTGGAAAGATGAATTTACTACCGTTATCATTGACGGTGACTGTACTTGTCCTATTGCTTATAACTGTAAACATATTACGGCAGTTTGTTTGGAGTATATGCATGTTTCGCCTGAAATGCTCAAGCCCAAAACGGATACGCCCCTTTGTCTGGATTGGCTCAATCAATTAGATGATAAACCAAACACCATTCAACAAGACCATGAGTTTATTGTCTATGTTTTACAAGCAAGTAAAATAAAGTATGTATTTACCTTGGAATTTGTTATTACCAAGGTTAACAAAAGTGGCGGTCTTAATAAGGGTAGAAAGACGACATTAAATAACCTACGTTATAGCTTTACTTATGCAAACTATATTCAGGCAGTTGATAAAGAAATTGGACAGTTACTTTATAGTTTAGAAATTGATTATACGGGGTCCCCTCAATTGGCTGGTAGCCCCGGTTTTATAGCTATTTCTAAAATATTACAAACGGGTCGTCTATTTTGGCAATCGCATCAATCAACACCTCTACAACTAGATAATGAACGAGAACTATTATTTTCATGGCAACAAGAAAAAAAAGGAGACTATCAGCTTAGTTTATCAATAGAGCCAGATGCAGAGCTAATTTATATAGAACCCTGTATGTATCTTGATACTCAGAAAAATGTTTTAGGCGCAATTAAAGAATTACATCTGTCTCACTCTCAGCTTAAAAAAGTGTTATCTGCTCCACCGGTACCTAAACAATATGCAGAAGAATTTAGCCAGCGATTAACTATAGAATATCCTTCCATTCCTTTACCCGCACCTAAAAAAATTAAGTTGACTGAGCTTTCAGGCGTTAAGCCTGTTCCAAAAGTAACCTTATTTGGGGGGCAAGTCAATCCAACTCAATATAGTCATTTTATCCGTTTGAATTTTGTTTATGATGAAGTAACGATTTCAGCTTATAGCCCCGACCTTTTTAGTACTGTTAAAATTAATAAAGAACTTTTTCGTGTAGAAAGAGATTTAGATCAAGAGTTTACAGCAGTTAAGAAATTATTAGAGCAAGGGTTTTATCCTACTGATCTTATTGATGACAAGGAACTGAATTTACTGAGTCCTGCTGATCAATCAATCATTGATAGTGCAAGTAGATGGGCTGATTTTATCAAAGATATTTTGCCTCAATTAGCAGAACAGGGCTGGATTGTTGAAAAAGATGATAATTTTAAGCTTAATTTTCAACAAGCTGATGATTTACATGTGGACTTTGAAAAATCAGGGAATGACTGGTTTGAAATGAATTTTCAGATTAATGTGAATGGACAGCCCATGTCATTATTACCGTTGATTATGCCAGTGTTGGAAGAGTATTCACTTGATGAACTTCCTGAAATGCTCACTATTCCTATTGATCAGCATACCTACGTCAATATGCCATCTAGCCAGCTAAGACCTTTTTTAGTGATTGTCTACGAGTTATTTGACAGCACAACAATGAATGAAAATGGTGGCTTAATGCTTTCTCGCTTTAATGCGGCTAGCTTAGCTGATTTGGATATACATAGCTATGGTATTTTTAGTATTAATGGTGGAAAAGATTTAATCGAAACCGGAAAAAAACTCAAGAATTTTAAAGGTATCACAGATGTATCTATACCAAAAGGCTTAAGTGCTACTTTAAGAGACTATCAGCAACAAGGTTTAAATTGGCTACAGTTTTTACGTGAATATAATTTTGCAGGAATTCTGGCTGATGATATGGGGCTAGGGAAAACAGTTCAAACGCTGGCTCATTTATTGGTAGAAAAAGAAGCCGGGCGGATGACAAGCCCTTGTTTGATAGTCGCACCGACCAGTTTAATGAGTAACTGGCGACGAGAAGCTGAGCGTTTTACCCCAGATTTAAAAGTGCTTATATTACAAGGATCTGAGCGCAAGCAACATTTTGCCAAAATTAGCCAATATGACTTGATTTTAACAACTTATCCTTTGTTACCTAGAGACCAGGAAACCTTAGCTGAGATAGATTATCATTATTTGGTACTGGATGAAGCGCAAATCATAAAAAACCCGCGGTCTCAGGCTGCCCGCATAGTGAGAGAGATAAAAACCAGTCATCGCTTATGCTTGACTGGCACACCGATGGAAAATCATCTTGGGGAGTTATGGGCGCAATTCGATTTTTTGATGCCTGGATTTTTGGGTGATAGTACATTTTTTAAAAAAACTTATCGAACACCAATTGAAGTACATGGAGATCAACAGCAAAGGGAACGCTTGTCTAAACGACTCCAACCTTTTATGTTACGCAGAACAAAACAGGAAGTTGCTACCGAGCTACCGGCAAAAACAGAAATTATCCGTTCTGTTCCTTTATATGATAAACAGGCTGCATTGTACGAAAGCATACGCATCACTATGGAGAAAAAAGTGCGTGATGCAATTGCGGATAAAGGCTTGGCGCGTAGCCATATTACTATATTGGATGCCTTATTAAAACTACGCCAGACTTGTTGTGATCCAAGAACGTTATCACTAAAAGAAGCACAAAAAATTAAAGAGTCAGCAAAACTGGATCTGCTGATGGAAATGTTGCCTGAGCAGTTAGAAGAAGGGCGGCGTATTCTCGTTTTTTCCCAGTTTACTAAAATGATAGCCTTGATCGAAATAGAGCTTAAGGCACATAAAATTGAGTACAGTAAATTAACTGGACAAACAAGAAAAAGGGATGAAGCAATTGAGCGGTTTAAAAGTGGCGAAGTTGACGTTTTTTTAATTAGTTTAAAGGCGGGAGGCGTAGGGCTAAATTTAACTGAAGCAGATACCGTGATTATTTATGACCCATGGTGGAATCCAGCGGTAGAAACACAAGCGGCTGATAGAGCGCATAGAATTGGCCAAGATAAGCCAGTATTTGTGTATAAATTAATGACAGAAAATACGGTTGAAGAAAAAATCTTGGCGATGCAAGAGAAAAAACGTGCGCTCGCCGACAGCATCTATAATAGTGGAAAAGAAGAGAAGTCATTCAAGCTAACATCAGATGATCTTAGTGAGTTATTTAAGCCTCTGGCATGATTTCTATTATTATTCCTACTTTAAATGAAGGGACTAATATTCAGCTGTGTTTAGAGGCTTTGCAACCATTAAGAAATAAAAGTGAGATTATTGTCGTTGATGGAGGTAGTATTGATGATACGGTCGAAATATCCAGGTCTTTGGCAAATAGTGTGATTGTTTCAGCTAAAGGTAGAGCTAGACAGATGAATAAGGGTGCTGAAAAAGCAAAGGGTGAAATGCTGGTTTTTTTACATGCAGATACATTCTTACCCGAAAATATCTTAGAATTCCTTGGCCTGCTCGATAATAGTTGGGGACGATTTAATATTCAGCTTAATGGTACGCCTGTTATGTTAAAAGTTATCTCAGCTTTTATGAATTGGCGTTCACGGATTACGGGAATAGCAACGGGAGATCAAGTGATTTTTGTTAATAAACGACTATTTAATATTGTGGGTGGTTATCCTGATATTGCTTTAATGGAGGATATTAGTCTTTGTGACAAACTAAAAAAAATAAAGCCACCTATTTGTCTTAATGCAAAAGTTGTAAGTTCTGGGCGCCGCTGGGAACAATCTGGGGTGTTTAAAACAATATTATTAATGTGGAGTATACGGATACGTTATTTTTTGGGTGAAGACCCAGAAGCACTCTCAGTTCTTTATTCAAGAGGTTTGTTTTGGAAGCCATAACTCGATTATCAATAGCAGTAGGTGTTTTTACCCTTATGGTGTGCTGGGAGTATTTTAGTCCTAGACGCCAGCAATTAACATCACGAAAACAGCGTTGGCCCATTAATTTAGGCTTGGCTGTATTTAATATGGTGTTAATGCGTTTTACCGTAGGAGGGCTTGCTTATTATGTTGCGATAGATGCTACAAATCAGTCTTGGGGATTACTACATCAATTTTATGTAGCTGATTGGTTGAAAATAATTATCTCACTATTACTACTTGATTTAGCTATTTATTTTCAACATGTTGTTTCCCATAAATGGAAGTTATTATGGCGGTTACACCAAGTTCATCATACAGATATAGAGTTTGATGCGACAACGGCCGTTCGTTTTCATCCATTAGAAATTGTGATTTCAATGGGGTATAAAGTTGTCTGTATTTATTTAATAGGGGCGGATCCTTTTGCGGTTATAGTTTTTGAAATTATTTTAAATGCAACCGCCACGTTTAATCATAGCAATATTAATTTACCCAACAAAATTGATAAAGTTTTACGTTGGATTATTATTACACCTGATGTTCATCGTATTCACCACTCTACAGTCAGGTCAGAAACAGATAGCAATTATGGTTTTTCTATTTCCCTGTGGGACAGAATGTTTAAAACCTATGTCGCAGAACCTGAAAAAACACAAACAACCTTGGATATAGGGTTGCCACAATATAGAAAGCAGGACGAATTGGGTTTTATCCAGCTTTTGTTATCACCGTTTCATTATCCTAAATAAATTTAGTTGAACATTGGGTTTAGTGGTAACTTGTTAATTAATATCTTTAATCTGGTTTTTTACTTCTTACCCAATTGGGAGTGAGTACTTCTTTTCACGGTTTTGTGAATAATATTCAGATTAGCTCTTAATATAAGGCTGTGGTCATTAATTTCGAGATTTTTTACCTTTGAAGCACATTGGATATGTTGAATGTCAAAAAAGTACTAGAGCAGGAAGTCCGTAGGTAGAAAATGTAGGAGCTATTTTTCTACCTTGTCCAGAATTCTTACAAAATCTGTGTTTAACAGATTTTTTTAGATTAATTAAGTAATTTAAAATTTTCATAGTTGTGCAATTCGTATGTTTATGAAAATACAAAATATTGTACTAACGTACAATATTTTTATTCACTATACCGAGTTACAATAAGTTAAAACTTAAAGACTATTCCGATTAGGATAAAGACTTTGCTCACTGAAGTGGTTCTTTGGTATAACACAACGGATGTAAACAATGAAGAAATGGGTTTTGTGAGATCCATAGTCAAATAATAATTTTTCTGTTTTGATCGGAAACAATAGACCTAATTTTTTACGGGTACAAATTTGGCTGAAAAATATTTTATAGCTAGAAGGTTCTTGTATCTTTATCATTTCATTTACGGATGATAAGGAAGTGAAGTGAAAAGTAATAATGCTTGATCTTGATTTCTATTGCGAAAATATAGTGAATAACCTATTATCTATAGAAAAAAAGCCTGAAGTTAGCCATTAAGCTTGTTTTTACTTTGTCCTAGAGAAATAAAGTAGAAACTTACATAATAATTAGAAAATAATTGCTTAAATGGAAATAAACAGGATGTCTGCAAGGTGTTTTAACTTAAATTTAAGTTAAAACAAAACAAATAGAGAGTGTTAGGTTTCAATAACAAAGAAACAGGAGTAGAGATGAGAAGTGAGAAACAGAAGCTTTTACGAGCTTTATTATTCTGTGAGCTTTTTACGAGCATGGTGTTAGTTCTGATAGTGAGTCAAAGCACCCTTGCATACGCTCAAGAGAGTAACACCAACAATAGCCTCCAATTTATACAAGACCCTTCTAATCAAGAGCAAGTACAGAATATTTCAAATCAAATTTTAGGGACACGATTGGCTATTGACATTAATCGTGAGGGATGGGATCAAACTACTCCTTATACTAGTGACCCTTCTGGCGATAATGGAGGAATTGGTCGGGTTGATTGGAAAACAATTACAGTAGCACACGATTGTGATGACTTGTTTATTCGTTATCAAATGAGTGATGGTCCAGCGTTGGTACCTGATGGGTTTCGATATAACTTATTTGTAGATGTAGATAAGGATCCCAAGACTGGATATAGAGGTCTTGGAAAATTGAGTTCAGTCGGAGCCGAAGTTCTTATTCAAGGTGGACAAAATAAGGTTACTACGTTTAGGTTCGTGGGTTCGGAAGATCAGGAAAGCTGGAATTGGGAAGAAATAAACCAATATTTTGTTACTGATGTTGCTATCGCTGATAGCGGAAGGGATATCGAATATCGAATCAGAATTTTAGATTTAGATATCTTTGGTCATGGAGTCTCTGACTTTAACTGGGTTGCTGTTGCTGATTATCCGACAGGTGCTAAGGACTTCTATCCAGATGGTGGTAATCTGGGTGATGAAGGAGATTTTTATACTTATAATTTCAATTATACTCCCATGACGGAAGGGTTTGCAAATCCTGAACGCGGTTTTTTTGAAGCAAATCAAACACAATCCAGCAAGTATGAGTCGATGGATGTGGCTGCTTTACAATGTTTTAGAAAAAATGAAGGGATTAGTCTTATTCATAGAATTTTCTATCTGGAAAATTTTGTTAACAGTGATATAAGCCAACAATATCTAGATTTAATACAAGCAGATTTTGATAAAATTCGACAGGCAGGACTAAAAGTAATTCCCCGTTTTGCGTATTCTGCTTCCGCAGCAGGGCCAAACCTAACCCCTCCCTATGGAGATGCATCCAAAACAAGGATCCTCTCCCATTTAAATCAATTATCGGATGTGCTTAGAAGCAATAGTGATGTGATTGCCTTAATGCAAGCTGGTTTCATCGGTCTTTGGGGGGAATGGTGGTTCTCGGATCATTTTCAACCTGATGCTGATTGGAATGACCGTAGTGAGATCCTAACGGGAATTCTTGATGTACTACCCACTACCCGTATAGTACAGCTTAGAACTCCTCGTTATAAACAAAATATTTTTAGTGATTCCGTGCCGGTAGATCAAAGTACTGCACATGATGGGTCTTACCGAACTCGTACTGGGCATCATAATGACTGTTTTGTGTCCAGCGAGTCGGATGGTGGAACCTATGTTGACACTTTAGCTGAATTTCCTTATTTAGAAGAGGAAAGCAAATGGGTGGTTATGGGCGGGGAAACATGTGATTTTCATTTTCTTGCTGATCCAGCCCCCAATCGCCTTGAGTGTGCGACTGTATTGGCTGAATTTGATCGGTTTAACTGGTCATATCTCAATCAGGATTTTTATAAACCAACCTTACAGAAATGGCTAGGTGACGGTTGCTTTTCTGAAATCAAAAAACGACTTGGCTATCATCTCACTCTTTTGAATGGAACATATGATGACCAGGTAAATCCTGGTGGCAAATTTAAATACAGTTTTCAAATTAAAAATGATGGCTTTTCTGCGCCATTCAATCCTCGGACAGTTGAGTTAATCTTCCGCCATACTAATGGTTCAACGCATACTATTGAGTTAACTGATGACCCAAGATTCTGGTTATCAGGTGAGACACAGACTATTCGTGGTGAAATTGCTATTCCTGAGAATATTCCAACAGGTGAATTTGAGTTACTGCTAAACTTGCCAGATCCTGAGCCTCAATTGCACGATCGACCTGAATATTCCATTCGTCTAGCGAATGAAGATATTTGGGAAACTGAAACAGGCTATAACAAGCTAAACCAAACAATTATTATAAGATCAGCTGCACCCGCTATTTATTTTCCCAATGCCATAGAAATTATGGTTGGAAAATATGATTGGGGTAGCCTAGCTAGTTTTGATACTGAAGATGATGATACTTATGATATTAAAGCTCACCGTATAACTGGAGGAAAAGTAACTGACTGGTATGCCTCGACCATCATTTCAGCGCTTGTTCCAGGTCAGGCTTCAGAACTTACTGTTACTTATGGAGGACAATATTCCAAAAAAAAGGTGATGCAGAAAATTTATTTCTACAACTTTATAACTGAAATATGGGATCTAATGGATACGCGTATTGTGGGTAATACTGATGATGTCATTGTTCAAATAACTCTTTCTAACCCTCATGCCTATCTTTCATCAAGTGGTGAAAGTCGAGTTCGGGTTCGTGGATTTAGAAAAAATATACGTCGATTTAAAAGCTGGGCAAATTCTTTGTCTTGGAAGGCTCGCTAGAGCAAGCATGATTTATTCTTTACAACATAATAATTCCATTTAGGAGATAATTTATGAATCTTAGAAAGGTAAGAAAGCAAACTGGGGTCTTTCACTTTATCCCTTGTTACTTAAACACATTGTTAAATATAACGTCAGTGGTATTGATGTCGCTCTTCCTGTTTGCTGGGGGGGTCGCTGCGGATGATGCTGTGCAATTAAAGGTACTTATCATTACCTCTGGGCCAGATGATCCAGGGTTGGCTTTTATTAAACCGCACTTAGACGAAATGGGGGTGCCTCATGATATCTTGGATGCAAGTACAACTTCTCTAACGACTGAAACATTCTCTCCCAATGGGTGCTTGAGTTCTGACACTGCCTGTGTGGGTAATTATAATGGCATTATTCTGACTTTATCTGATTTAGGAGGAGGCTTTACGCCATCAGAATGGAAAATTCTTCATCAATATGAAAAAGATTTCAATGTTCGCGAATCTGTCATAAGTGGTTGGCCAGGTACTTTTTCAGATCCTGATCCTTCAGTGGGGGTTTATCTGGATTACGGAGTTACAGTTTCAAGTAGTGGAACGTTTCCAAGCACCAACTGGACAGGATCAGCTAGTGGTAGTTCGACAGTTTTTGAGTATCTAAATACGGCAAACTCGCTACCAATTACCGATTTTGCCTTTGCAGCTACGCCACGAAACGATGGTCTTGTCCTCGGTGATGGTACTGTTTCAAACGTAGAGCCACTACTTACAACACCAACTGGTGAAGCATTGGTCTCTATTGTAAGGTATTACTTACCAGATCAGCCAACAGAGCCAGTACGAGAAGTGTTACTTTCGACTATAACTAATGCATGGTTTCTTATTCATTCTCAGGCATTGGCTTATGAATTTATCAACTTTGCAACACAAGGTGTGTTTGTCGGAGGACGGTTCATCTATATGAGTGCTCATTTAGATGATCTTTTTCTTCCTAATGACCTGTGGGATCCTAATACTAATAAAACGAACCCTAGTGATACAGTTCGGTTAAATAGTCATGACATTTCTAATGGAGTCTCAGCTCAGAACAGTTTTCGCGCTGCTCATGGAACGGTTTCTAATCAGTTTAAACTGGACTTTCCTTTTAATGGTGCTGGTGCCGTTGTTGATCCAGAGGCAAGACTAAGAGATTTAGTTATAGATGGTACAGATGACCTGGTCGTTTCTATTTTCCACAATAGAAGATCTTTTCGTTATATTAATCATACTTTTACCCATGCGGATATGGATAAGGCTCCGGAGTCATCTTCTGCTCCATGTGATTATGATACACTGCCTACAGTTCGGTCAATAGAGCAGCAAATTAGAAAGAATCGTCGGGTTTGGAGGTTTCTTGATCTTCCTGATTATAGAAGAAACAGGAGGATCCTTGTTACTGGTAATCACTCAGGTCTAAAAGATCGTAAGTGTACCGACATTCCAGAACTAAACCCTGGTATGTTTGATGTTCAATCGGATGACGTACAATATCCACAGGGAGCGAACCCTTTGCTGTTTCAAGCTGCTGCTAATCTAGGGATAAAGTTCCTTGCTTCAGACTCTTCCCAGCCTAATCAAGACGTTGAACATTATATGAATCAGGTTAACGATGGTCGTCGTCAGGATCGCATTATGTTGCCGCGTTACCCAGCTAATATCTTCTTCAATACAGTTGATCCGGTTCAGCTGGCTGATGAATACAATTATATCTTTCATGAGCGCTTTGTGAATAATGGACAAGATCCATGTACTGTTCCAGGAGCAATCTGTACTCCTCGAAATTATGCACAAATACTTGCAGCTGAATCCGAGACCGCATTGCGACATATGATGACTTCTAAAAAGTGGGCTCACTATTTTCATCAATCTAATCTTGTGGACTATGGGAATGGGAATACTTTGATGTTTGATTGGTTGAATGCTGTATTTAATGAATACGAGAAGCTGTTCGTTCTTCCAGTCAAGAATTATCCTTACTATCACCTTGGAAAATTGACTGAAGATTCACTAAAAGCAAGATCAGCAACTATTCAGGCAACATGGAATAGAGCGACAAATAGAGTGACTTTGTTTGCTAACAAAAGAGTTCCTAGGGTGCTAGTTACTGGAATACAGGGTGGCGAACTATACGGAGGCCAGTTTATTCGTAAAATCAATGTTAATTGGTTCCCCAGGTCAGTTTCAGTTAACCAAGCTCTAGCCCAGTGATAAAAAAGGTGCTATGAGGTATTTGTTAATTGTCCCGAAAGTAAGCAGTAAAAATATGCTTCTAGCTACTAAAAAGCTAGGCATATCTAGGTGAAAAACTAACGGGACACTTAAATGTAGGTCGCAATTATGGAGATTATGTTATGAACAGTAAAAAATCCTTTTACAAAACACCCGCTATTGCTTTGTTATTAAGTGGGGTTATGATAACTTTTGGTGCAACAGCTTTTTTACCAGCACATGCTGATATAAAAAATATTACATCTACAGTTCGGGTGCAAGTCAGAAATAATGAAGAAAAGAGGCTCGCGAAGAGTGAGGAGAACTCATACAAAAAACAAATGCAAACATTAGAAAATCATTATAGAAACCTGGCTATTAAAGCTGAACAGAATGGTGAGAATTCTGCTCCACTTTTTGCAGCAGCAGACCATTTTAATGCAGCTTCTAAAGAGCAGTCAAAATAGACTCAGTGGTCTTATATTGTTAGGTGGCCTTTGTTCTTCGCTAATGTTTAGTAGAAAGTAGTTTTTGAGTGAAGGTTGACTTAACAATTGTTGGCTTGACGTGGTTTAAAGTAGATGTTTTGTTGGGTAGTTCTCGTAGACATATTGGGCGAACCTTTTTGATTATCAAGAATATATTTAATACTAGTAGCCATTAATTTAGAAGCTTTTTAGCTTATAACTTTAAGTTAGTAAAGGTAAAACCAGCTCACGAACTTCTTTTGGTAAACTCATTAAATTCTCTCTGATAATATGTGTTGTTAAAATAATTTTTAGGAGTACGGGTGGTTTTAGATAATGCTCCAAGCTGGCAAGCTGCATTGGTAAATGAGTTTAATGCGCCATATATGCATGCACTCAAAAAATTTCTACGTGCTGAAAAAGGTGCTCAGAAGGTGATTTATCCACATTCATCAAATTGGTTTCATGCTTTAGAGATGACACCACTGGATAATGTAAAGGTAGTTATTTTAGGACAAGATCCATATCATCAAGCTGGACAAGCGCATGGTTTATGTTTTTCAGTATTGCCAGGTATTAAAACACCTCCTTCACTAGTCAATATTTATAAAGAGCTAGAAACGAACTTGGGAATCTCTCCTGCGAACCATGGTTGTTTAGATAGTTGGGCAGAGCAGGGTGTTTTACTACTTAATGCTGTGTTAACCGTGGAAGACTCAAAAGCAAATGCTCATCAAGGAAAGGGGTGGGAGCTGTTTACTGATAAAATCATCGAGGTCATCAATATAGAATGTGAACATGTGGTGTTTTTATTGTGGGGAAGTTATGCGCAAAAAAAAGGAGCTATAATTGATACTGCACGACATCTAGTGTTGAAGGCTCCTCATCCATCACCTCTTTCAGCCCATCGTGGTTTTTTTGGCTGTCAACATTTTAGTCAGGCCAATGATTATCTCAAGCAGCAAAAAAAATCGCCTATTGAATGGCAGTTACCAAAAATATAGATAATTTTTATAATTAAATCATTGGCTAATAATATAGTTGCTAACAGATAAAATATCAGAGCTGGTATAATGAACAGCTCGTTAGTATTGACAAAATTATGATACAAAAAAGACGGTTAGTTATTGCAATGACAGGAGCAACGGGTGCAATTTATGGCGTAAGAATGTTGCAGGTTTTACGGAGTCAAGAAGAGTGGGAGTCTCATTTGGTGATTTCCTCCGCTGGTTTGGTTAATTTAAAGTACGAACTAGAAATGGCAAAGTCAGCTTTGTATGAATTAGCTGATGTTGTGCATGGTATTAATGACGTGGCTGCTAGTATTGCTAGTGGTTCTTTTAAAACAGAAGGTGTTATTATTGCTCCTTGTTCCATGAAAACTTTGGCTGCCGTTGCTCATGGTTTTGGTGATAATTTAATTTCAAGAGCAGCTGATGTCGTACTAAAAGAACGAAGAAAATTAATACTTATGCCCAGAGAAACGCCACTTAACTTAGCACATATTCGTAATATGGCTAGTGTGACAGAAATGGGCGGAGTGATTTTTCCTCCTATGCCGGCTTTTTATAGTAAATCTAATTCAATAACAGAAATGGTTGATGATGGCGTGGGTCGTGTTTTAGATATGGTTGGTGTAGATGCCAAAGGGTTATTTAAACCTTGGGAAGGGTTATAGCTCTTCATGGTTTATTCAAACTAATTTTCATAGAAAGAGGTATAAATGAAAATAGTACAAGTTATTTTTTTATTTTTTTTAATTGTTCCTTTTATAGAAATATATTTGTTGTTACAACTAGGTGGTATAGTGGGCATTATACCAACCGTATTATTAGTAGTGTTTACTGCTGTATTAGGTGCATGGTTATTAAAAAAACAGGGTTTTGCAACATGGCAAAGGTTACAGGAAAATTTAGCTAAGGGTGCTGTTCCTGCCTATGAAATGATCGAAGGTCCTATTTTGCTAGTGGGGGGAGCATTATTATTGACCCCTGGCTTTTTTACAGATGCTCTGGGCTTTGCTTGTTTAATTCCGCAGATGCGTAGAAAATTTGCAAAGTATGTGATTGAAAATCATTTAATTAATGTTCAAGAGGGATCACCTTTTCAAAAACCTAAGCAGAAAGAAGATAATGTGCTAGAAGGCGAGTTTGAAAAGAAGGATGAATGATCTGGATAAATATTAAGGCATTAATCATCATTATCAGTTAGAATTTTTTTGTGTATTCGTCTGACGCCAAATGCAACGATAATCAAAACAATAGGGATGGAAAGCCCCGTAACTAAAGACGTATTTACATCAATACGGGTTGATGTATTAATTGCTTTAGTGATTGAGCCAATCAGACTGACAACATAGCTGGTTATGGCGACGATAGACAAGCCTTCCACAGTTTCTTGTAAGCGCAGTTGTGTTTTTGCTCGTGAATCCATTGATGTTAATAAAGCTTGGTTTTGACGTTCTATGGTAATATCAACACGAGTACGTAGAAGCTGTCCTGCATTGTTAATTCGTTTTGATAATAATGCAAATCGACCAGAGGTGGATTTACATGTATTAATCGCTGGTTCCAGGCGTCTTTTCATAAATTCACCTATAGTTTGAATACCTTGAATCCGTACTTCACGAAGATCTTCAATACGTTGTTCAACCAAATGGTAATAGGCACTTGCAGCATCAAAACGGTAATGGTGGGTTGATATATTGTTTTCCACTTCTGCGGCGAGTGTGGTCAGCTCGTCCAATAATTCGTCATCATTAATACCAGATGATTGCGCCATTGCTGCTGTAATAGTTCGCAGTCGTTTATCTGCTTTGTTAAGTTCAGGGGTCATCCGTTTTGCGATGGGAAAAGCTAGTAATGCCATTACACGGTAAACTTCAATTTCAAAAAGGCGTTGCAGCAAGCGACCTGCTTGACCCGATTTTAAAGTGCTATCTAGAATAAGAAAACGACTAAAACCATCAGAATGTATATTGAAGTCAGTAAATGCTTTTGCTGCTCCTCCTGAAACTTCAGCTCCAATAACTGGGTTACATGAAAATAATTCTGAAATTAATTCTGTAGTCGAAACGCTAGAATTCTTTTCTTCGATAATTGAAGCATGGGCAGCAACTATGATTTTACCGGGTAATTGCTCAAGCCAATCAACAGGAACATACTCAAGTGCCAGTTTAGAAAAAGGGACTTCAGAAATATTTTGAACATAAAAATTATAGGAACTAAATTCTGCGTGTTGTTCCCATCGAATTTGGAAAGCTCCCAAGGTTGCACTAAAATGAGAGGCTTCTTTTTTAGGAGAGGCTATGCCATATTTATCACATAGTTCAGCAATAAAAGATTGCTCAAGCTTCTTCTCTTTTCCTATTAAAGTTACTGCTAAAAAGGTACTTATAACTGGGAGTTTTAATGCAATAGGTGCGCGTACATGGACTTCGTTGTGTAGTTTAAAACGCTGGGAATGGTCTTCTGGAATAGGAAATAAATTTGTCACTGTATTGGTTAAATAAAGACGATAATTTGTAAACTATTGATTATAGTTTGACTTTACAATCACTCAAATTTGTAAGGAATGAGAAAATTCTTGCTAAACTGTATTTTAAATGATGGTCATAATACAGGGTGTTGATAGTTGATAAGAGTTTGGATAAAATACGTCCCTGTATTTTAAGAAGTTACTTTTCCGAAGTCTCAATAGTATTTTTATCCATTGCAGAATAAGCTGGGCATACACGGGTATATCCAGTGGCTATCAATATGATTCCTACAACAAGCAATATGATGCTAGCGGTGAAAAGAGAGACAAAAAGTAGAATAGCACCAGCATATAAGCGTATTTTTTTTTCTTTTTCGCCCACGTTAATTTCTCTGCTAGTTAAACGTTTAAAATCAAAACTCATTGTTTCCACCTCTAATTTGTTATTTTTATAATTCCCAAAAAGGATACTTTTAGCATGATTAAATATACACATATCCTAGAAATGTGCAAGAGATAAAAATGAATACTAATTCGATAATTGATTCTTTAAATGATGCGCAGCGCTTGGCAGTGTCTGCCCCAAATCAATCCATGTTAATTCTTGCAGGTGCTGGCAGTGGAAAAACGCGAGTTTTGGTGCATAGAATTGCATGGCAAGTACAAATAGAAGGATTGTCTATCCATAATATATTGGCTGTTACATTTACCAATAAAGCAGCAAAAGAAATGCGCGGACGGGTAGAGGATTTATTGAATATCTCTGCGCATTCTATGTGGATAGGTACCTTTCACGGTTTAGCGCATCGCTTGTTAAGACGACATGCTAAGCAAGCCAAGTTACCAGAAACTTTTCAGGTAATAGATTCTGATGACCAATTGAGAGTGATTAAACGATTAGTTAAAAGTCTGAATATAGATGATTCGAAGTGGCCTCCAAAACAAGTGATGTGGTTTATTGATGCTCAAAAAGATGAGGGTGTCCGTGCACGTCATATGGTTGAGTCAGAAGATATTTATCTACGAACTATGTTGCAGCTTTATAAAGGGTATGAAGATATTTGTAACCGTTCCGGGCTGGTAGATTTTGCTGAATTATTACTTAGGGCGCATGAGCTGTTGCGTGATAATGAAGATGTATTACAGTTTTATCAAGATAGATTTAAACAAGTACATGTTGATGAGTTTCAGGACACTAATACCATTCAGTATGCCTGGTTACGTTTGTTGACTGAGGGTAAAGACAACTTATTTGTTGTGGGTGATGATGACCAGTCTATTTATGGTTGGAGAGGAGCCAAAATAGAGAATTTACAAAACTTTCAATTGCATTATCCAAATCATCAGCTTATTAAGCTTGAGCAAAACTATCGTTCTACTGGTAATATTCTTAAATCAGCTAATGCATTGATTGAAAAAAATGAAGGGCGACTAGGTAAGGAGTTATGGACAGACTCAAGTGATGGAGAATTAATTTCTTTGTACACCGCATTTAATGAACAGGACGAAGCTTATTTTGTGGTTGAAAAAATTAGGCAATGGGTGAATGACGGTGGTTTACGTCAGGATATTGCTATTTTATATCGGTCTAATGCTCAATCGAGGCAGTTTGAAGAAAAATTAATGATAACGGGAACACCGTATCGAGTCTATGGTGGGTTACGTTTCTTTGAGCGGATGGAAATTAAAAATGCTTTAGCTTATTTACGGGTGATGTCTAATCATCTTGATGATGCTTCGTTTGAAAGAATCATTAATACGCCAACGCGTGGAGTTGGTGCAAAAACGATTGATGATATTCGTCTGGTTGCAAGAGAGAAAGAGCTTTCGCTTTGGCAGGCAGCTATTGAGCTTATTAATCAAAATCGATTGTCAGCCAGAGCGACAAATGCTTTGAAAGGTTTTCTTGATTTAGTAAAACGGCTAGGCGAAGAAGCTGATGGTAGTGAGTTATATGAAAAAGTTAAGCTTATTGTTGAAAAAAGCGGCTTGATTGAGCTTTATAAAAAAGAAAAAGGTGAGAAGGGCGAAGGAAGGATTGAAAACCTGGAAGAATTAGTTAATGCTGCAAGGTCGTTTGATTTTGACGAAGGAAATGATGAGAATTTAAATGAACTAGATATGTTTTTGGCTCACGCCGCATTGGAATCAGGTGATATGCAAGGAGATGATTATGAAGATTGTGTCCAGTTAATGACTTTGCATTCAGCAAAAGGTTTAGAGTTTAAATTAGTGTTTTTAGTTGGCTTGGAGGATGGGCTGTTTCCTTCGCAACAGTCAACTAATGATATAGCGCGACTAGAAGAGGAAAGAAGACTTTGTTATGTAGGGATTACTCGGGCAATGGAGCAACTTTATATTACTCATGCAGAATCCAGGCGTTTATATGGTAAAGAAACTTATCCTAGTCCATCACGTTTTTTAAAGGACATCCCGGCTGAGTTTATTCAGGAAATAAGAATAAGAGCTAATGTTAGTCGGCCTGTGTCTTCTGTTAAGCGAAATACGTCTACTATTCAGGTTGGAACTTATAAATTGGGACAACGAGTCAGTCATGTTAAGTTTGGTGAAGGTGTGGTGTTGCAGATGGAAGGTGAGGGCGCGCAGGAAAGAGTGCAGATCAATTTTCATGATGTAGGGTTGAAGTGGTTGATGTTATCTTATGCAAAATTGGATGCTTTGTAGACTAATTATAGAGACTGTAGATAATTCTGTGTAACTGCCCTTTTAAATATATTCCATCAACCGGTCTTCAAACTCAATCATAAATCTATTTAAGGCCGTTTTCCAGTCCCTAATGGGCATCGTCCATTTTTTTGATGCCTGTTGTATCGCTAAATAAATGACCTTTTTAGCCGCATCATCTGTTGGAAATAATTTACGTTTTTTAATTGCTTTCCTAATGACGCTGTTTAAAGATTCAATCGCATTCGTTGTATAAATAGCTTTACGAATATCTGCGGGATAATTAAAAATAGCATTCAGATTACCCCAATGACTTCGCCAGCAACGACTGATTTGAGGATATTTACTATCCCATGCTTTTTCAAAGTTATTTAACTTTACTAATGCTTCTTCTTCGGTCACAGATTGATAGATACGTTTTAAATCAGTCGTCACCGCCTTATAATCTTTCCAGGGTACAAGTTTCAGTGAGTTGCGCACCATATGGACAATGCAAAGCTGAATTTGCGTTTTTGGAAAGATGGTCTGTATGGCTTCAGGAAAACCCTTTAATCCATCAATACAGGCGATGAGAATATCCTTTACGCCTCTATTTTGCAATTTGGTTATGACGCCTAACCAAAATTTGGCACCTTCATTCTCTGACAGCCACATGCCCAGCAATTCCTTTTGACCTTCCATATTAACGCCTAAAGCAAGATACACCGCTTTATTAATCACTTTTTTATCTTGCCTGATTTTAACAACAATACAGTCAAGGTAAACAAGGGGATAAACGGTATCAAGAGGGCGTGATTGCCATTCGATCACTTGTTCAATCACTGCCTCGGTGACCTTAGAAATAAGGCCGGGTGAGACATCAGCCCCGTAGAGTTCTTTAAAAGTATCAACAATATCGCGAGTGGATAGACCTTTTGCGTATAAATAATGAATTTTTTCATCCATTGAGGTAATGCGCGTTTGATGTTTTTTGACTAACTGAGGTTCAAATTCACTAAGGCGATCACGTGGGACATCAATCTCAAACTGACCTTCTTCTGTTCTCAAGGTTTTACTGGAAAAGCCATTGCGACTGTTCTCTGTTTCTGTGCCTTCATGTTTACCGTAGCCTAAATGCTCATCAAGCTCAATATTTAAAGCGGCTTCAACGGTTACTTTAGCAACATTTGAGTAAAATTACCGAGGTCTTTTTCTGTTTTTATGCTTTTTGCTGCTTCGCGGGCAAAAGCTTCAAGTTCTTTTTTATTCATAACTGCTTATCCTCTCATATTAGAGATTAATAATAAGCAGTTACACAAAATAATTTACATTCTCATACGTTAAGTATCAAGATAAACATTGATGTAATTAAATATTAACATTGGTGGCTCATCTCATAAGTTTGCCTCCTCTGGAGGACAACTTGGCCCCCTTTTTAGGGGGTTATTGCAATTCCATGTCCTTTGGGCATGGTTATTGAATTTTTTAAATAAATTTTATAGTTAGCGAGTTTTTTGCGTATTACCTATAAGTTAACCGAAGCACTTGATTTCCTGAATCCAAGGGTACAATATCAAAATCAAACTTATCTCCGTCTTGTCCTCCAAGGCTAAATCCTTCTATAGTTTGAAAAGATGTAATTGCACTTGCTACTAAAATATCAAAAGTGGCTCCACTTCTAGGAACGAAAGAGTTTGTCAACGTAATATCAATAAATCCATCTAAGACGGCGTTTCCAGCTATATTAACCACATCCAGCTCGTTTGAACTTGCCCCACTAATATCGAATAATAAGCTTCCTGTATTAAATTGTATTAGATCATCACCAAAAGTAAGCTTATTTCCTTGAAGATGTATCTTACCAAGGTTTGCAAAACGAGTATTTATCTGCACAGGCTGACGCTCATCACTTAAATCAACCACCACATCACCTCGGTTAACAAAAAGACCTTTCTCAAGAGGAGTTAAAGGATCAGCACCAATATCTAATCCTGCTCCTACCATAAAAGTAGCATTTTCCTTAATATTAAAAGTCGCCCCCTCCTTATTCTCAAACCTTGTAAGGGTACTATGCAAACGGATACCACCTGACGTCCAGTTGGCTACCCCAAAATTCATCACCCTTCTATTCCCCACTATCTGTATAAAACTACCGTTAATATCAAGCTCTCCAAATGCTGCAAGTATTGCTTGATCTTGGGGTTCAATATTCGGTTTTGAACTTTGTATCCAACCACCAGATAAAGTCGTTTTACCTATTACAACTATATTCCCTATTCCATCTAGGAAGCCCAATGTTTGAGTTAATGTACCTGTATAACTGAGAGCTGAATTAAAAAGTACTGCATTTCCAGAAATAACTGTATTATCAACGTCATACACTCCTTCAATAGTGGTAAGCCCCCCACCATCTTTGTGGCTAAACTCAATATTTGATCCTAATACGCTTGAGCCCGGTAATAATGCGTGCATTCCACCACTAAAATTTAGAAGCTGTCCCTCGGCCACGTCAAATGCGCCTGCACTTGTACCGCCGCCACCAAGTCGTGCAACCCCTTGCTCTACTATAACTATCCCATTATTATTAAAACTTGGCCCATCAAATTGAACGTTTTGTGTTGGATCACCAAGCTTTATCAGAATTATTCCATTTTCATCTTCGTTAAAACTTCCATCTCCTTCGTTGATGAACTGTGAAGTACTACTCCCAAACATCCTCAATCTATCTGACGTGACATTAAACGTTGCACCCCGTGAATTTACCAATTCCGAAGTTCCGAACAAATCTATTGATCCTCCTGACCAGTTCGCAGTCCGACTGTTTATTAATGTCTGCTCTTTCCCCATGACCTTTCGACCATTGCTCAATTCAAGCTCACCCAACACCTCAATTATTCCTGTTCCCATCAGGTTGCCACGAGACCAATTAAAGACTTCATTTATAGTCAATTCATGCTCACCGTTGAAGGTACCCCCATTGAAACCAAAGCTTTGAATTTCAATATTTTGATCAAGATCAACCCCAGCAAAGCCGGTACGGAGAGTTGCATCATAAGTTATTGACCCAGTATTATTAGGAAATGTATTATTACAAGATCCCCAACTTTGATCCGACCATTTTCCAGCATGTAATATTTTACCCTTCCAAACACAAGAGAAATCTGCCGCTTGGGTAGTAGGGATAAACCACCCAAGACTTGCCGATAAAATCAAAGTTTTTGTAAATTGGGAAATGACTCGTCTACTGCTACGTTTACGATACAACTGAGTAGATAGAAGGGGTTTGTCTTGAAATATTCTAATAAACATCTGCTTACCTCACATTATTGAAAAAAGTAATGCGTTTTTTACTATCGAAGATTTACGCATTGATAAAGTAAAGTCCTGATTTTAGGATGTAATTATATTGCACCTTAACGAAAGAAGATTATCGTTAGCTAAGTCAACTCGCAGCAAATACCCCCCCCACCTTGCTTACCTTTTTGTCCGTCTTTGCTGTTGTAGTAACAGTTGCGTAGCAGGCTATGTGTCTGTTACTACAACAGCAAAGACAAACAAATTACTGCGTAATATGTATGGGTGGGTTATTTATTTTGAATTACCTAAATAAAGTTAATCAAAAAGAATCATTAATTAATACACATATTGCCAAAGTTAATTTTATATAAGGGACGCTGGCAAAAATAAATCACCAAAATTGATTTTATCATTCCTACGCTCCGCTTCACCAGATGTAGGTTGGATGAGATTATCCAGCGAAGCGCGATAACGAAATCCGACTTTTACATACATGCCGGATTTCGTTTTTCGCTAAGCTTAAAAACCTTATCCAACCTAGAACATGTGCTCTGAAACTAAGATGTAATGTTTAATAATATTCTTAATAATAAATTGTGCAATGTTAGATTCCTATAAATCTATAGGATTTTAAACCGACGTCGTATCCACTGCTTATTAAAGTACTCTTAAAGTACGACGTGCATACGTAGCTTACTCCATTGTTAATACGCTTACAATAGCCTGTAATTAAAAGTTTTTTTGTTAAGAAGACGTTTATGTTCAAGAAAATTATGATGAAAACCTGACCATCCCTTAGTCATCGCACAGTTCAATTCGGAGAGTACGATAACTAATGAAAAATGTAGGAAGTTTTGATTAGACAGCAGTACGACGGGACTTTCTAAAACCAATGAGTCCTGCGAAACCCGATACAAACATCCAGATACTTGCAGGTAGTGGAACAACAGTTGCAATTGATTCATTAAAAGCAATAGTATCTATAAAATAATCCCACTCTCCATCGGCTAAATCAGGAGAAAAAAGGATTGAGGTAATCGAAAGTCCATTTGAATCTAATTTAAACACATCAAATCCACTGGATAAATTAGGGGACAAACTGTTTAGCGATACTGAATCAACCAGCTCTCCATTAGAAAAAGCTTCGACTGTATAACTGCCAGATCTATTCAAGCCGTTTAGTAACAGACCTTCGATGGTTGTAGCACCAAAAGAAAAAGGAATATCAATAGATAAAGTTGAACTAAGACTTGGATCACCTATTACCCCCCCTGAAGGGTGATTCGCTGTTGCATAATAATTTGGCGAAGTGGAAAGGGGGGAATCAGGTAAAAATGTAGGCAATCCGATCACCACCCCTCCTGTAAAAATCAATCCACCCTCAACTTCAATAGTTTGAGCAGAACCTGCTCTGCCAAAAGAGCTAGGAGCATTGGAAATTATTGGTGTCGTTTCAAAATCAACGATAGCGGAGAGAGCAATTTCAGAAAACCCTATTGCAGAACACAAAATTGTTGTGAAAATACATGGTTTTAACAATTTATGGCTATTCATTTTTTATCACCTTAAAGAAGTTTATTATTATTATTTGTAAGGCTTCTAAACCCGACTCAATATTTTTAGATATATAAAATACGACATAGTTCATTCCCAAAAATGATAATAAACCCTCAATGTCAAACCAAACTAGAAATAATGGCTACATGCCAAAATATCATATTAGAAATATCTTTCAAAAAATGATATTGTAACCCCAAATTAAAGATTTACATGAATTTTTCTACAAATGGCTTACAGCCAGTATTTATAGGATTTATTTGTATCATCAAATAAATCACAACCTGTACCTGGAATAATAAAGGGTAAAAACTTTCCAACATTTTCTAGTGTGCAATTACTTTAGGAAAAATACAATGATAAAAAAAAAGACGTTATTAAAAGGCGCGTTGTCTTTGGCCCTGTTTTCTCCCTTCTCTATGGCAACTGACTTTAGTTCCAAAACCGAATTTAAAAACTCCTCCCCCGTTCTCGATACGATGCTGGTCACAACGGATGAATTAATGAACTGTTCCACTATCAATGATTCCACCTCCACAACTTGGAATACAGGAGAGATTTGCTTTGCTTCTGACATTAACACCTCAACAATAAATTTTTCTGCGGCTAATTCACAATCGAAACCAATCTACTCAAAGGGACTAAAAATTTTATTGAGAGGTAGCAATAGTATTGGCGCGAATTGTAATTCTGTTGGGGGCTCTAATGCAGCCAGTGAAAGTCTTGGGGGATTTTGCCTTGCTTCTGACCTTAACTCTTCAATAGCAAATTCTGCGAATTTTTCTGTTGCCAATGAAATGCCTGTACTAGGCATGCAATTCTTACAAGTGGTTTTTAAAGAAGGTGGTACTCTTAGTGGCAGTGCAGCCATAGGCGCAGAATGTATATCATCAGGTGGATCGACCTCAGCACCTGAAAATGCTGAAGGTTTCTGTCTAGCTTCAGACCTTAGCAGATCAACAGCTGCATTTGCAAATTTAGCAGTTGCCAATGGGTTACCGGTAGCAGGTTTACAATTTGTACAAGTGTTGTTTGCAGACGGTGGCGGGGGGGCTGCTTCAAATACCGGCACGGAATGCGTATCAATTGGAGGTTCAAACGCGACAACTGGAACTACGGGAGGGTTCTGTCTGGCTGCTGACCTTAGTACATCAGCAGCAGGCTTTGCGAATTTTTCTGTGGCTCACGATGCCACTGTATCAGACTTACAGTTTCTGCAAGTCACTTTTGAAGATGCTAGTGGGCCAGGTAGATTATTTTCATCGCCAGGTGCTGGTGCTCCTGTCGGTGCGGAATGCATTTCAGTTGATGGTTCGATAGCAGCAATTAATAATCCTAATGGATTTTGCCTGGTTTCAGATCTCATTGAATCATCGATAGATTCCGCAGGCCTTACACTTGCAAATAAATTACCTGTATCAGGCATGCAATTTCTACAAGTAAAATTTGCAAACGGTGGAGAAACACCTTCTTCTTTTAGCAGTACGGCAGAATGTGTATCAGATGATGGTTCAACCGCAGCGGCTGGAAATCCAGGAGGATTTTGTCTTGTTTCTGACATGATCAACTCAACAGTAGAATCGGCTAACTTTACTATCGCCAATGATTTACCCGTCATGTCTTGGGAATTTCTCCAAGTTCCTTCTAAAGATGCACCACCTCTTGTTGGCTCTAATAATCCATTAGGTGTTGGTATACCAAAGGGTGTCATTGTTTCAGGTTTCGAAGAAATTCCATTTATCCCTACACCAGATGATAACCTCGATACTGAAACTACCCCCCCACCTATACTTGACAACAACTTAGTAAATCAAGCAGCGTTTTTCCATCTTTCTAATCAAACTAACGGAATAGAACCATTCTCAACCCCATATTGGCGGACATACTCTAATATAGGACTTTGGGTAGGTCGCTAAGGTCGATGAACCATAAGACGAGAATTAAAGCGTGCTACTGCCTGAACCCTGGGGCGTCCTGTTTCAGGCAGTAGGCAATGGCGTGCTGGCTTTGTAAAAAATTTTTAGTTTGTATATATATATATAAGTTTAACTACTCTCTTCATGTATATGAATCTTTTCGAATTAGGATTCACTATACTCTGAGAGTAAAGGTTCAGAAATATCTGGTCCCGTCTTAAATAATATAAATACAGCAGAAAAAAATAAAAACCAATCCTTCAATCAGATAAAAACGGTAAAGGAAACTTCTCTCCAAACCTATAAGGAAATCTTAGCCCTACAACAAAATCTGAAGCATCCTCGGTTAGACCAAAACCCACAAAAGGTTCAACAGATAATCTCTTACCCAGTTGGATAGTTGTACTAAACTGAAGAGAATGCGAATCCATTGATGACCCAGGAATTTTTGCCCCATTTTTTTCAATTCGCCCTGTAAGACTGCCGGACAATGATGAAGAAAAGCTCACTCGGTCATTCATGGAATAACCTGCACCAACTGAGTATGAAATCGTATCAGAAGGATCTACTCCACGCTCCTCAAATGCAGCAGCATATCCAAATGAACCGAAAAAGACGACTGGGTCAATTGTTTTGACTAATGACACGCCTCCTTTCACACCCCAATATCCAGCACCTAGTCCTCTATTATAATTTCCTGTAGGAGCCTGACCACTTAGACTCAAGGTAACAGTTGGAATATTTCCGCTTTCAGACAAGGCATTATAACTAAGTGACCCACTAACATCTCCTACCCCTACGGCATTCGAATGACTTACAGGTGGAGTATTAATATTGAAAGGTTGATTGTCATTGTTTTGCTCAAAGTAACCATAAGGCACAGATAGAGCAAACTCCAAATCATCGATAATTCCATAACGCATTGTAAAATTAGCATCAGCAGAACGGGTAGTCAATTTAGGTGTTGTACCTAAACTATTACTCGCTGGAGCAAAGCCGAAGGTATTTACAGTCGTGCCTTGAGCATAAGATAGACCTAATTCAACTTCGAGTTCACCTGGTCTATATAACACTTTTTTCCCTCTCAAAAAAGTATCCAATCCTCTTTTAGCTTCCTCTGCTTCTTCCTCTCTAGTTGGTTCACTACTAACTTCTTCTGTTCGTTTATTAGGCTCTGTTTTATCAGAAGTGTTTTTTTTAGCTTTCCCTGCCATTGCCATCTCTTGCTTTTCAGATCCTTGTGATTTTGTCTTCTGCCCCACTGTTAAATCATGTTCGGTTAGCGCCAGTTTCTCTAGTAACAATTGCATCTGGGCTTTAAGTGTCTCGACTTCCTGCTCAAGTTTTACATAATCTTTTTTTGGAACATATTCTTCGGTTTTATTTTTGTTCTGAGCTGAAAAAACAGTTGATCGTGCGCGTTTAGGGTTAACTGGAGCAAAAGATTTACCACGTTTTTCAGCGACTTTAACCACATGAACTTTATCTCCAAATCCTGCTTTCCGTAAACGATTTAAGGCTCGCTCAAAATTCGATTTAGACGAAAAAAGACCTGCGCTCACAATATACCCGTGTTTCAACTTTTTAATCTTTGTTTCAAAACCCAGCTTGCGTAGCTTGGTGGCAACACCATTTATCTCTGCGCGAGTCTGATATACACCTAGCCTTAAACCTTGTAACTTGTGTTGGTCATTGATTACAGCGGGGGTAACTGGAGAACTGTCTATTGCATAAGAAATTCCTGTTATAGCCAGCATTATTGTAAATAAAAAACTACGTGCGTAAAATAAAATAGAGTTATTTAACATTTTATGACTCTTCATACAAAATTCTACAATACCATCATTTCTTGCGGCTATGAGCAGTGGCGCTAAAAGCCTTAAAAAAAACCTTATGTTTTTTTTCATTATTTATTAAATTTATTTAAGAACATACTTTAAGTATAACTTATAGTACCTTGAAGTAAATAAAATAGTAGGCTTGCAGATAAAGCTAATCAGTAAATTATTGAGCTTGTGGTCGTAGCGGTCGTGACCTCACCATCAAATTTGATGAATGATTTTGGAAGTTACTTACCCTATTGATGATCCTGCGTTGGTCTGGCAAAACATAGTCATCAGGTCGTGATAGAGCTAATTTATACGCGTTAATCAGTTCCTCTCCATCTTTTCCAAGAACAAATACGATACCACTATATTCTTCTAAAAAATGGGCAGTATTCAAACGAAGATTACCTCGTGTAGGATCCGCCAAAAACACACGATCTCCTGCCACACCCCGCAGAACAGCAAAATGATGGTAACCTAACGGTTTGACAAAAACGATGACCGGTGTGTTTAATTTTCTCAGCTGATCCAATGTTAAACGAAAACCAGCCGCCTGGTACCCTTTTAGATTTGCTACCGCTTTAAGATCCAAAAGAGAAAATCCATTTTCTTTTTTTCTCTTTTTTTCTTTTTCTGGCAGATCTTTTATCGAAATATCAAGCAAAGCAAGTATTTCTTTTTCAGAGGTATCTTCACCAAAATAATTGCTCATAAGAGTTGCTAAAGCGGCAGCACCACAAGAATAATCAAGCTCCTGTTTAATAACGTGTAAGTGACGAAGTTCCATAACCGTATGTCGCTTCACAATTTCGATTTCATTTGTTCCAGAAATATTTAAATCGGTATTCTCAGATAAATTACTACAACCAACTAAAAGAAATAATAAAAAAAAATAAACGAGAGCTTGTCGTATTTTATTCATGCCAGCATACTCCACTTTAACCGTCCGAACGAAAATTCAGAAACACGGCGAACATAAATATATGCGGCAACCTGGGGAATTAATTTTTGGGATGGTGTATACACAATATCAATCTTTTTTTGTAAAATAGACTACCGCCGTCTATAATTAATCAAAGGAACATAGCTTTTAACAAACCACAGATAATTTTTTTGTAGTTTGGAATGTTTTTATGGGAAAGAGGAGGAGCTTTAGCCTCGACCGTAGTAAGATGCCTATGCAATAAAGTCTAACTTTATTAGAAAGAGAGTAATTCAAAAGATGATGCACTTTTTAGATTACATTTGAAAACTTAGATTGTGATTTCTATACCAGTCGTTTATGATATGAAACCCTTGCTCTGAGAAAGCTTTATAGAAAGGTGAAACCTTTGGTTGACGAGTATAGCCATAACTCATGAACCCTACCAAAAATTTCACCTTATTAAATTAAATTTATAGTCGAATAATCTGTAGCCGGATGATTTCTGCGAATTGTATATGATCGAATGTCATATTACTCGTAGCTAGATTAATTTCAAAATCATAGAAGACTAACTGAAGAACTTATCCACTATAAATTTAAGCTTAAAGACCGCCAGTAACTGATAGAAAGTTTGCGCCGGTTACTGGTGCATCATTAGCAACTGCAAAATGAGCTCCTTGAGCACCTCCAATTTCTGAACAAAGTGCAACGCCTCCAGGGTTTCCGTTACCTGCCCTTGCACCAGGGACTGAGCAAGTTGCTCCGCCTTCTGTAGTAGCTAATTCTGAATCTTGAAGTGCTACTGGAGTAGCGCCTTGTAATACAGTAAGTGCTTGAAAATCAGTTGCCATAGCAGTAGAAGACAACAAAGCAACAGATAAGGTAGTTCCAATTAATATTAAATTTTTCATTATATTATTCTCATTTTAATAGTTTAATGGAGAAGTAATTGATCAAAGTTTTTTTTAACAAAAAGGATGCTGATTATTACAAGTTTGTAATAATACAACGGTTAAATAACTTTTGACTAAATACTTAATGATGAGGGTTACTTCACTAACCCTCGATTTAAATCATATCACTCACGGAAGGTGGCAAGCAATAAATGATTGATTTATCTAATATTTATTTTTTTAAATGAGAAGCTCTTCATGTTTTTAACAATTTTTATGTGATGTACATCACGATAAAAAACAAGAAAGTTTTTATTTTTTTAAACAAATGCTATAGTTGAAAATTTTGCTTGCTAGTCATTAGCAACTAGTAGCTAATGACTTGAACAACTACTTCTAATTCAATCCAAAAAACTCGCATAATGTATGTTTTTTGCGTATTACCCATACCGTCAGAAAACATTGCAGAGGACAAATCTATTTATGTCGCTATGCCGATGATTTTGTCTGTACCTTTGAAGAAGTAAACGATGCAGAGCGATTCTATAAAGCCCTGAGTCAGCGACTTGAAAAGTTTGGCTTGCAGGTTGCAGAAGACAAAACGCGAATCATAGAGTTTAGTCACTGTAGAGTACGAGTCAAGACCAAGTTTGACTTCCTGGGGTTTGAATTTCGCTGGGGAGTTAATAGGTGGGGTAGACCCACAGCTTTCTCATAAAAAATTCACTTGTCTTAACATAGAGATTAATGCTTGAGGCGAATCAGTAAACTTTTCAATAGTCGCTTGGAAATTATTTATCCCCTTTTTACTCCAACGTATTAAGTTCATGGAAAAACAACGTAATTTGCCCATTATCAATGCCTGACAACCTTCTTTTGTTTTAACTGAATCTTCACCAAAAGTAACATCTAACTTCCAATTATTAGATTCAACAACCCAGTGCCCACGGATGGTCTTCGCTAAATGATCGACTGTATACTGTTGATGAGCATTCTCATAATTACTGAGATAATAGCTTGTATCAGCCGTTGTTTCTTGCGTTGATTTATTAAATGTTTCACGATTCATTACCACCAGCGTTCGCAAACCACTTCTGTTCCAGCGACTATCAAGGCTTGATAAGTCGAGCGGATGAAGATGGGCTTCACGCGTACAAACAAGACCGCGAAATGATTCATGGTCAACCGTTTCAGCAAGTGATGATTGTCTTCCTAAGTCGCGGCAATAGTCGAGCAGTTTGGGCTGGTTTTCTTTTACTTGAATTAGATACTGTCCTCCTGCCTGTTCAATTTGAGTCATTGTTTCAGGATTGCAATGATGAGCATCTAAACTCATTTTAGCTTTATCTAGCCTTGTTTCTTTCATAAACTCACGCATGACGGGTATTTCACTGGATTTGTCCCCCGCTTGGCAAGCTTGAGCAACATCAATCTAGCTCTCATGTGAAACCACATGGATAATCGCTTGTTTTTCGCCTGATTTCAGCGTGCCTCTTAGCACTTTTCCATCAGCACTCAGCCATTCATCTTGGATTAAAGCTTTCATTTGTTCTCCGTAACAATCATTGATGATGACACTCAGTGCAACCTAGTCCAGCTTTGCAAGCATTCTTGGTAAATGAGATCGAGAAATAACCGTGGCATCATGAATCCCCGTTATTTCCCGTAACCAATGAATTTTATTGCTCATATAGCGGTGGATGCTTGATACTTTTGAGCGATTAACCAAAGTAGCAAAAACAAAAGTCACAATCAATATGACCAGTGAATGCCTTTTTCCACGATTGTCACGCGTGTCAGTTAAGTTCTTTAACGCATTGATAAACTTTATTTCTTTTGTTCCAACGTTAATTTCAAGTTCAGGGTTAGTTAATGTAGATAATTCAGTTGATGACACAATATTATGAAAAACCATATATTCTACAGCATATCAATTGGTTTTTTTATGAGAAAGCTGTGGGGGTAGACCCACGTTGAAACGTCGTACCTCACGAAATAAATTATTTGTATCGATAGCAAAATTCGGCATTGTTAATTTAATATAGTTTTGTTATTCTACTATTTTTATTTGAGAGAATAACAATGACGACATGCCCTTCTTGCCATATGGAAGGCTGTACTAAAGACGGTATAGTTAAAGAGAAACAGAGGTATAAATGCAAGTCATGTGGCTATAGGCATACAGTGAAATACCTTGGCAAAAGTCCTGACATTAAACGTCAAGCGCTCCAGCTATATCTTGAAGGACTTGGGTTTAGATCAATAGGGAGATTTCTTAATTGTAGTCATGTTGCTGTTTATAAATGGATCAAGGCGCATGGCGAATCAATAGAACCGCTACGTTCTGACAAAGATATAGAAGTTGTTGAGTTAGATGAAATGCACACCTATATTGGCTCAAAAAAAACTATTGCTGGATTTGGATTGCTGTTGATCGAAATGGAAAACGTTTCCTCCACTGCGAAGTGGGTTCCCGTGATACAGCAACAGGACAGCGGTTATGGGAAGCCATTAAAGACAAAAACATGAAAGGTGTCATGAGTGATTACTGGAGTCCTTATGAAAAATTTGTTCCAAAAGAAATGCATACTCAATCAAAAGCCGAAACCTATACCGCGGAAGGTTATAATAGTTTGTTTAGACATTTTCTTGCGCGGTTAAGACGAAAGTCAAAATGTTACAGTAAAAGTAAGAAAATGCTCAAATATTCAGTTATGCTTTTGATGCTAAAATGGAATGGACAACTAAAAGCTATACTAAATTAACAGTGCCATAATATTTTGAGCCCAAGCAACTGTTAAATGATCTGGGTGAGAGATGATGTAGAAGTTTTTAAATAATTGCATATTTTTAAAATCTTTAAATGTCTAGTGTTCTAACATTTATTTCTTTCATTAACTTATCAAGTTCTTCAAGATTAAATAACTGTGTTCCTTTCTGTTTTGCCGTGCCGGCACCACAGGCAACAGCAAGTTTTAGTGTCTGATCAGGCGATTTTTTCTGTGCAAAAGCATGAGCTAGCCCTGCAACCATTGAATCACCAGCGCCCACAGTTGAAATAACCTTTATTCGTGGTGAGTTGCAAAAATAGCTGTTATCTGGTGTAGTTAAAATAGCCCCTTTTTCACCCAATGAAACACAAACATATTGTGTGCCTTGTTGGGTAATAGTACGTGCTTCAGTGGCGATTTGTTCAATGCTATGTAAAGTTTTATTTTGTAATAATTCTAGCTCATGGAGATTAGGTTTTATTAAAAAAGGATTGCTGATAAGCGCTTTTTTTAAGCTGATAAGAGGTGCGTCTATAATGGCTTTAGCACCTTGCATTTTTAATTTAGTGTTGATATGAAGATAGGTTTCATCTGAAATGCCTGGGGGAAGTGATCCAGTTAAAATACCGATGCCTTGGTTGCAAATTGTTAAAAACTGATCAATAATTTGTTCTAATTGTTGGGGGGTAATAGTAGGGCCAGCAGCATTTATTTCATATTGATGATGAGGTGAATGTTGAAGAATGGTGGTATTTATACGTGTTTCTCCTTCTACTTGTAATGTAGATATATGTTCAAGTTCTTGTTTTAACATCGTATCAAGAAACTTTCCCATTGTTCCAGCGATAATGCAGCAAGTGTGAGAGTTGGTATTAAGTTTTTCTAGCGCTCTTCCAACATTAATTCCTGTTCCACCAGGATCATAAGAAGTAGAGGCTGCTCGTGATTTTTGGTCGTGAATTAGACGGTCAACTTGGTAAGTCAGGTCTATTGCTGGGTTGAGGGAAAGACTGACAATAGGGTGTTGAGGAGGTATTGCGGTTTTCACAAAGGAGGTGTGATGTTTGTCGGGAGATGGGGATAATATCTGCGCTCAAAAAAGATTTTTAAGCGCAGAATATGTCTAAGGAGTTAAGCCTTCGCCTAAAGTAACTACTTTAAGTGCATTAGTTCCACCCTGATTACCTGTTAAGTCACCTTTAGTAATAATAAAAGTGTCGCCTTGTTTTGCTAGTCCACGCCTTTTTAATCTTTCAAGAATCTCTTTATTTACATTAGCATGATCCATTGATTCGTGGGTAAAATTAACGGGGAAAACTCCACGATAAATAGTCACTCTGCCTAACGTTTTTTTATGACTGCTAAATGCATAAATAGGTAGGCCCGAACTCATTCTAGACATCCATAGTGCAGTGGAACCTGATTCTGTTAAGGTAACAAGACCATTAATGTCTGCATGGTTAGCAAGGTACATGGCGGACATGGCAATTGCTTCGTCAGTGCGTGAAAATTGACGATTCATTCGATGTTTTGACTCACGAACACTGCGTTGTTTTTCAGTTTCCTCACAAATGTTAGCCATGGCTTTAACTGCTTTAACAGGATATTTTCCTGATGCAGTTTCTGCTGATAGCATTACTGCATCAGTTCCATCATGTACAGCATTAGCAATATCAAATACTTCTGCACGAGTCGGAATCGGGTTTTCTATCATTGATTCCATCATTTGTGTCGCCGTGATTACTGCGCGATTAAGATCTCTTGATCGAGCGATTAACTTCTTCTGGACAGCAGGTAAATTAGCATCACCAATTTCAACGCCTAAATCACCACGCGCAACCATCACTACATCAGAGGCAAGAATGATTTCATCCATTGCTTCAATAGCTTCAGCACGTTCTACTTTAGAAACGATACCCGCATAACAGCCTTCTGCTTCTAATAAAGCTCTTGCTTCATGTAGATCTTCTGCACAACGAGGAAAAGAAACAGCAACAAAGTCAGCATCAATAATGCCGATTGTTTTAATATCTTCTTTATCTTTCTCTGTTAGTGCGGCTGCAGATAAGCCACCACCTTTTAAGTTAATACCTTTATTGTTAGATAAATAACCACCAACATGAACAGTACAGTCAATGCGTTTACCATCAGTTTTAACAACATCTAAAACAATGCGGCCATCATCCAGTAGCAAACGACTGCCAGGTTTAACTTCTTGAGCTAAAGGTTCATAGGTAATGCCAACTTCTTTGGTATCACCTGCATCAATAGCAAGATTAATATCTAAAGCAAATGCTTGGCCTTCATCTAACCAGACTTTAGTGTCTTTAAATTTGGCAATACGAATTTTTGGGCCTTGTAAGTCACAAAGAATGCCTACTAAACGCCCTGTTTTTTTGCTTAATGCTCTAACAGCAGTTGCTCTATCAATATGATCTTGAGCAACACCATGAGAGAAATTCATGCGGACAACATCAATACCCGCTTCGAATAAGGCTTCCAATACGCCCGGCTTGTCAGAAGCCGGGCCTAAAGTTGCCAGAATTTTGGTTCTTCTTAGCATGTTGTTCTATTATTTAGCATTCATTAAAGCAATTGTCGTATCAAGCATACGATTTGAAAAACCCCATTCGTTATCGTACCAAGATAAAACTTTAACTAAACGGCCGTTAACGACTTTAGTTAATGATTTATCATAAGTAGATGATGCTGGGTCATGGTTAAAATCAATAGAAACAAGAGGTTTAGTATTTATATTTAAAATACCTTTCAGCGAACCTTCTGAAGCAGTCGTTAAAATTTCATTGATTTCTTCTACAGAGGTATCACGGCTTGCTGTGAATGTTAAATCAACAACAGATACGTTGATAGTGGGTACACGCATTGCGAAACCATCCAATTTATCAACTAAAGCAGGAAGGACTAGACCCACAGCTGCTGCAGCACCAGTTTTTGTAGGAATCATAGACTGAGTAGCAGAACGGGCGCGCAATAAATCTGGGTGGTAAACGTCTGTTAATACTTGATCGTTTGTATAAGCGTGAATTGTTGTCATTAATCCTTGTTCAACACCAATAGAGTCTAATAGAGGCTGAACTAGAGGGGCTAAACAGTTAGTAGTACAAGATGCATTTGAAATAACAGAATCAGATGCTTTTAAGGTGTTGTGGTTGACGCCATAAACGATAGTAGCATCAACATCTGCACCACCTGGAGCAGAGATAACTACTTTTTTTGCGCCAGCAGCAATATGAGCAGACGCTTTTTCTTTGCTAGCAAAAAAACCAGTACATTCATGTACTACATCAACACCAAGTTCAGCCCACGGAAGTTTTGATGGGTCTCTTTCTGCTAAAACCTTGATTGTGTCACCGTTGACAATTAAGTTTCCATCTTTAACACTAACTTCGCCAGGAAATTTGCCATGAGCCGTATCATATTGAGTTAGATGAGCATTAGTTTCTGCGTTACCAAGGTCATTAATTGCAACGATTTGAATTTCACCAGTACGATTTGATTCATATAATGCACGAAGAACATTACGTCCAATACGCCCATAACCATTGATTGCAACTTTAATTGCCATGCTTTTTATCTCCAGAGTGAGTTTGAAATTTCGAAAATCTTTATATTGTACCAAGATATTTAACAGAACGTTTGTTTATGTTTGCTGTGATAAATGATGTTGTGACAAAAGGATAAACAGAACTTGTTTTTCGTGTTGGAAATATTATTAAATTCTTGTTCCTTTTTAATTCGATACAATAAATATTTTGGGGGATGAGATGATGAAAAAAAGAAAAATGTTGCGATTGAGTCTGTTAATTTTATAATTTTCAAACAAAGTAGGTGGCTGTTAACTCTGTTTTTATCATCTTTCGATATCTAAAAGCTTTAAGTTATTTTAAGCAATTTCCAAATTTTGGAATCAACTTAGGCCTTTCGTTTCAAACTTAATGATTTTTATAGTTATAGTAATTAAAGCCTTAAGTTTTTTTATAAAAAAAGAGAGATATTTATGTACAACTGATGAAAGTGTAGTTACGATACTGAATTATTGTTTTGAGAGAAACGAAACAATTTTTCTAGATAAATTATTTCTTTATCTACCCTAAAGTTTGAATAAGGAAAAATTTTGATAAAAGGAATATCAATCATTTATTTTAGTGGTTTATCTAAAGATAATTTGTTGTTTTTAAGAATATAACATAACAATTGTAATAAAGACTATTAATAATCGTGGAGTAACAATATGAAAAGTAGATTTTTCTATTTCTCTATTGCTGTGAGTTTGGTTGCCGTATCTGGTTGTCAGCAGCAAAATGGAGAAAATTTAACATCAGAAACAAAGCAAAATCGAGTGTCAACCTCATCTAAGCAGATGGCTTATATTGATCCGAAAACTGGAGAGTTAACATCAAAGCCAGCTAATGGTGCTGATTTAGATAATAATCGACCCTCATTAACAATAGAAGATGATCTACCTAAACTAGAAGAAATCACTCATCCTGATGGAATGGTTTCAATGAATTTGAATGGTCGTTTCAGAAGTCACCTTGTAGCGAAAATAGGTTGTGACGGTAAAATGCAGATGGAACATGAAAGTAATCCAGATTTGGTTGCATCTAAATGTGCTGAGTCACAAGAAGGTGAGAAATGAAAATTATTAGTCTTTTAGGGGTAACTGCTGCTATTTTAATTGGTGGGGTTTCTGGTGGAATTTCTGATGCTACTGCAACTACAATTACGATTAACAATGGTAATGATGCAGGTAAGGGTTTTAACGATACAACACCTGTTGCTCCTGTAGCCGGTAATTCAGGTGCTACCCTTGGCCAGCAAAGGTTGAATGTTGTTCAAGCAGCGGCTGATTATTGGGAAACCAAACTTGATAGTAATGTAGAGATTATTGTTGATGCTAAAATGGATGCTCTAGATTGTAATTCAAATGGTGCAGTTTTAGCTTCTGCCGGGCCAGAGTCTATTCAACGTGATTTTAATTCAGCACCTGTTGCTGATACTTGGTTTCCGGGTGCTCTGGCAAATAGTCTAGCTGAGTCCGACCTTGATCCTGGAATTTCCGATATTGGAGCAACTTTTAATAGTGCTATTGATAATAATGATGATTGTCTATCTGGTAGAAATTGGTCTTATGTTATTGGTGTTCCTCAACCAGCCGGTTCTATCGGGTTATATAATGTTGTTTTGCATGAAATTGGCCATGGGCTTGGATTTATAAGCTTAGTTAGTCAGTCTGGGCAAAGACTTGGGGGAAAGAATGACCACTATATGCAATTTCTCCATGACCAGAGTACAGGGAAGGACTGGACCGCAATGGATGATAGTGAACGACAAGCATCATCTACAAATAACTCCAATTTGGTTTGGACAGGTCAAATGGCTAATGATGAATCTGTATTTTTGGCGAATGGCTTAAACTCAGGGAAGCCACAACTTTATGCACCAACCTCCTACCAGGGAGGGTCTTCAGTTTCACATTGGGATACAGTTTTGACACCTAACGAGTTGATGGAGCCGGCTGCTACCCTCGTTAATGAAGATTGGTTAACTATAAAAGCTTTTTATGACATGGGATGGAAAGGAAATCCATGCTTAAAAACAGCATTGCCAAATAGTAAATGGATAATGTTCAGCCTCGATTGTGTGCCCCCAACTGGAGAAAATACACTATCTGATCTGTTTGCAGATGAAATTACGGGTGCTTATGATACAGTTTGGCGCGTTTTTTCATATGATTCATCAACGAATTCTTATAAAAAACTGGTTATAGGTGATGAGTTAGAAATAGGGGGAAGTTACTGGATTATTCAAACGACAGGTGCATCTGTAGTCCTTGATGTTCCTCGTGATAGTCACCGTACTCCCGTTGTTAATTCAGCAGTTTGTGAGTCTAATCAGGGTTGTTTTGAATATGCCTTAAGTACAGAAAGTGGTTTGAATGATTGGAACATGATTGGTAATCCTTTTCTTAAAGTAGTAGCTTTTGATGAAATAAGAATTGTTACTGATAGTGGTACTTGTGCATCAGGATGTGACCTTAATGCAGCAGAAGATGCAAGTATTGTTGATAATACGCTTTTTTCATACAATTCATCATCAGGTTTATATGATTCAATTGTTAGCGGTGGCACAATACCTGCAAGATCTGGAGGTTGGTTAGAGACTTTGGATGCTGCGCATGGGAAAAATCCTCGGATACTGGTTCCATATAAATAGATTTAAATTAGACGTATTTTATTTATAAATAAAGATAAGCTTATTTTCTGCAGCACATGGAAGTGTTGTAGAAGTAAACTAGGTGTATTTTTTCATAATTTATTTAAGGGATAGAAGTTAGATAAACTGTAGCACTACTGTTTATATACTTCTCACAGTCTCGGATCAGGTTTTATATAGTGAGTTTGGTTTTGCTGATAGATAACCTGATCAGTGACAGTGAAGAAGTAACTTAGTCGATTCCTTGATTTTTATATACTTGATTCGCGAAAGTTAAGCTATTTGTGGCTGTTTTAGTTTCTGAATAATTAATATATTATTGTGTGGTAAGTTCTGAGGAACTCATTTGTAATCTTAGTGCAAGATTTGGTTTATGTACTAACACCCAAGCTGCATCAAATGGATCCAGGTTTCCAGTTGTAGGGGTTAATGAATCATAACTTGTCCCATTAAATGAAAATGCAGTGCTTGACATTGAGCAACTTGTATCTATAGGGGCATCGCAAGCATTGGAATCACCTATAACTGGGTCTGCATCAGTTAAATCAAGTAAAGTACCGTCAGAATCAACTAGCTTTAAGGTGTTCCAAGGGGTTGGAAGTCTGAAAGGAGATCCAATCATATTCCATTTTCCATTGATGACATCACCCGCAAGTGGAATATCAATATTAGTATTATATTGCCCTTCAATATCAATAGTAGAAGTCGTTAATGATAAAAACCAGTAGCCTGCACCTTCTTCTAATTCATCGGTCAAGGTCAGAGCAACATAACTATTAGTAGTGGGCTTGTAGCTCCAGATTTTCCAATTCGTTCCATAGGTTGCCGAATTAAGGTCGTCTCCAAATTGTCCCTCTACTGTTGCAGGAGTTGAAATGCCGACTTGGCAAGGTAAGGAAATCATTTTCCATTGATTTGCAATAATGGTTGTAGATTCTGAGCAAGGCGTATCTGTATTGTAGTGCCAGTTAAAAGAATCATTTAAATAGATTTCTGCAGAGGTGATTCTCAGGTGTGTGCGTGGAGTCATAAATGTTCCACTAATCTCACATACTGCAAACCCTGTGTGTGTATTGTCAAAACCTAAATTTATGTTACAGTCGGATGCGTCTGTAACTCCACCATATGATAAATTAATAATATAGTCGTCAGCATTTCCTGCAATTGAATCTAGGCCGCTTCTAGCAAACTGTAGTGTAGCAACATCGTCATGGTTCAGCGTTCGTTGAGCCTGGTTATTGGATGTTCCTTGCTGCATAACAGATTCTGTATTGGGGGTCGAAAATAAAGCGGATACAGATTTATCACCGTTAGCTACTGAGGTATGGCCTGGGGGTAGGTCGCTTAGATTAAGTGAATAAGTGGTTGAATCAATAATATTTGCAATACTGAATGGGTTGTTATTAGAGATTCTAAACCAGTGGAGATTTTCATCATCTCCTCTATCATCATCTGTTGAGCCGACAAAACTATCAGCTCCTGGGTCTAGGTTATAGATGTTATCTGGACCTTTTGTACTTGAAGTGTAGTTCGTATTATTACCTGATATATCGTTTTGAGCTGCCAAGTTAGGATGAGCTAAACCGATACAATGACCCATTTCATGAACTATTACTGATTCTATATCGTAAAAAGAAGAAACTGGAAGGTTATTCAATAGGTTAGAGGAAGTGGCTTTCTGTTCATTCCAGGTTGCGATTGAATTTTTTGTGGCTTGAGCTAAATTGTTAGTATTTTGTGATGTAGGTCGTATACAAACTTTAATATTTAAAATTCCTCCAGTGCCTGTATAACCAAAAGGGTGTGTAATAGCATCAATTCTGGCATTATTTGCAAAAACGAAAGAACCTGCCGAGAGGTTTATAGGAAGTGAGATTAAACTTACTGTTATAAAGAGAAAAAAATTCTTAGTTATTAAGTTCATTAGTTGCCTCCTATTGATGTCCAGTTTGATATATCAAGAATTTTTTGTAACATTTCCTTCAAGTTATTCGTATTTTCAAGAATGCTAATTCCTGGGTATTGTTTAGCTATTGTTGATAAATTCTTTTGAACAATTTTCTTGATCAGGGTGGGTTTTCCTGAAGTCGTTTCATTAGTTTTTGATAGGTCTTGGTATTCGATAATCGTTGTGGTGCTATCCATCACGGCAAAAACTGTTTTTTCAGTATTTTTAATTTGTTCTTGTTGAGTTTGGTAAAGTGATATTTCTTCTGAAATAGTCTCAGGACTTAAACCTTGTGATGAGTTTGTTAGTATGAGTGATTTAAGTTCATGTAAAGCTTCAGCGTTTAATTGGGCTTCACGTATTCCCGCTAGCTTCATAGTAGGAGAAAACACGGCACGCATCTTTCCATTTGTGAATACTGTGAGTAGAGGTTCGCCTTTAGATTTGGGTAATAACTCATGTTCATAATGATAAGTTATTAGAATAGTAGGTCTATCTTCAGCATTAGTTGGTGTTGCTAATATGCTTAAGAATAACCCTGTTGCCGCATAAAAAAGTTGAATATATTTTTGTATGTGATCTTTGCTCATTGATACTTCCTAAGAAAATGGCATCTACAAAACTTAAATAGTAATAAACTTAACGAGTTCTATAAATTTGAAAATAGTTTTAAGATTGTAAGTTTAGTAAACCTAAATTTAGGAGTAGGTGAAATCATGAATTATTATTCATAAACGTGATGTTTATCGTGTTTTGTTAAAAACTAAGAAAATGGAGCGATAGCTGAATGACTTTTATTGGGGCAGGATATTATTGCCCCTAGAAAAAACAGTTTTGCACGTGTTTTCTAGGGTCAAGGTCAGACTATTTTATTTTGTAGTGATGAGTCCTGAGATAATAGTACGTCACTGAATTCAATAAAGTAATGGCGTACTATTTTTACTTTTTAATGATTAACGTGAGTCGGGAATATCCAGCGGAGGTGGTCCACCAAGGTTTCCAGGATAACGTTGATCGGGTGGAACGAAGTAAATTTCAGCATCTTCAATTGGGTAGGAGTTTATAGACTCAACCTCATCTTCTATAGGGTCTAATTTGGTTTTTTTCTTCTCATTTTTTAAAGGATTTAATTCAGTTTTTTTCTTGATATCAGCAGACTTTTTATCAAGGGTAGGTGAAGAGCTAAGTTTATCGCTAAACCTTGGGGTGGGTGGACTGTCAGTCTTAGGTGCTGGGATTATGGGGGGAGAGGGTGGGGGTATACGGTTTTTATCGGGGAATTGTTTTTCTTGTTCGTTCATCGCGCTGGGTAAACTAATATTATCTTCATTGAGATAAAAAAAAAGCATGGCTCCACAAGCAATTAGTATTGCTATGAGAAATATTAATTTATTCATGACATCTACCTCGAATTTTAGTGTTTTTTCAATGAAGTAAATAATATCATAATAATTGTATTGTTATGGCTATCAATATTTTGGATTTAAAAAGAGGGTGATTAAAAGTGAAGTAAATGAAAATAGGCTGTCGTTTCTATTGGTAACCTAATGCTGCTTCTGCTAAAAATATTGAGTTAACGATTGAACAGTTAGACCAATCCAATTCTTTACATTATTTTTCCCAGTTTAAAGAGCTTTAATAGCCCGACTAAATTCTTCACATAAATATATTAGCTATCACAGCTAGAGTTTAATGATATGAGGGTGGGTTAGGACGAAAAAATAAAGTTATCTTGTTAAAAACTAAGTAAGTGTTTTAAATGTAAAAATTAATCAATATTTTAGGAAAAATACATAGTTCTATTCTTTGATTGTTGTAGACATTAATGAGGTTATTGACTACAATTATATGCTAAACCTTATTTATGCTAAATGTAAGTAGGTTTTCTTGGGTAGAAAACAGTATTAAATAGTTTTTATATTATTACCCTTGGAGTTAGAATTAATAATTGATTAGGAGATTTTTCAAAGTGAAAGATACAAAGAATACTGAAGAAAACGAGATTGAGAAAAATGCTGACGAAGGTCGGCGTGACGCATTAAAAAAACTTGGAACTTATGCCTTTGCAGCTCCAGTTATGATTAGTATGCTGGCATCTAAAAAGGCATCTGCTACATCACCACCACCACCACCACCATAAAATATATAAGACAAGGATTTTCATCCTCAGTTTGACTATTTCAGAACTGCTGATGTTTATATGAATCCTGATGATTATCAACAATATGCTCTGAGTATTGATTTTTTTTCAGATCCAGTATTTAATGAAAGTCTAAGTCGATATATTTCCTTAATAGTCGGTTCTTCACCTTCAGCATCAAAAATTTGTGATGTTGGAGGGGGGACTGGTTATCTTTTGAATCTGATTTTAAAGCAGCGAACAGATCTGATCGCTACTCTAATTGAGCCTTCCAAACCGATGTTCTATCAAGCTGAGTCTTCTCTCGCATCAACTAAAATCAAGTTGCTCAATACCTCTCTACAAGAATCTTTGTCTACGCTAGAGTGTCAGGATGCTTTTCTATTCTGCCGCTCGTTATATGCTTTTTCTGGGGATATTAGTGTTTATAAAGACCTTTTTTCTCAACTAACTAAGAAATTATCAGTTTTTGGGCAATTATTTATTTATGAAATTGGTTCAGTTTATGATATTGAATTTCATAAAAAAGGATTAGAAAAAAAATTTATCAATAAAAAGGAAATGTTTAATAAACATTGGCCAATACTTGAACTTGCGTTACAACGGTTTAATGAGGGAGTGGAAAATGGTGAGTTTACATTATTTTCACGTGATAAAATTGAGAATGTTGCCTATGAAGCCGGCTTTAACCTTCTTTATTATAGCGATCCCGATTTATATTGTTTTCGAAAGAGATATAGCTAGTTTTTCTGCTTTACTATTTTTAAGGGAAGTCCACATTGGCTGAAACAGAAATTGACTATAATACTGTCGACTCATTTGAACTAGATAATCATCTGGTTCTCCTAAAGAAAAATGCCTCTCGGATACAAATGCTAAATCCTTTAGCAAAAATGATTTGGCAATCTAAAAAAAGTGGAATAAGTAGTCAGACCATTGCTAATGAAATTAGTGAAGTCTTTGATATTCCAATTGAACTTGCGTTACAAGATGTCATTTCAATTAATGCTCAATTAATGCTTGATTTGGCAACAAAACCTGAAGAGAGTTTGCTCCTAAAAAAAACTATTCCTCTTGATAAAAAGTTTTCAAGTTGGCAAGCAAGTTTTGCTGTTTTTTTCTTTTTTCCAAATTTTACTATAAGAGTTAACTTTGATTCTCAAGTAATTGTAGACAAAGTTAAATGCATGCTCCCTCATATTACTGGTTCTAAAACTAAAGTGATTGATGCGGAGTTAAATGTTATTTCTAACTCGGATGTTTATCTGATAGTGAAGGACGGTGTTGTAGTCGAACAGGCTGAATCTAAAAACTATATTGCATTGATGGTATTTCATTATATTGTAGATTTAGCCAGTAAAAGTAATGATTGGTTAGCGATATTACATGCGGCAGGGGTTAGCTGGAAAGAGCATAGTATTGTTTTTCCTGCATTAGGAGGTAGTGGAAAAACTACGTTAACTGCCGCTTTAATTAAACATGGCTTTGATTATATTAATGATGATGTAATTCCGTTGATGCGGGATACAGGTGAATTAATTCATTTACCTATTAGTCTTAGTATAAAATCAGGTTCTTGGCCGCTGCTACAATCACTCTATCCTGATCTAGAGTCGCTTGAAGTTTTTGGCAGTCAAGAACGTAGAATTAAGTATCTAGCCCCTCCAGTGAATAGCTCAGAACAAGCTGTTTATGCAAAAAATATTATTTTACTAAACTACAAAGCTGGGGTTACAGAAAAGCTTGAGTCTGTATCACCAGCTATGGCATTACAAGCAATTGTTGAAGGAGAAAGTTTGTTACGTTTGCCGTTAAAAAAGGAAGATATTGCGGCTTTAATTAAATGGATAAAACCTCTAGGTTGTTATCGTTTAACCTATGATAAATTAGAACCTACTGTAGATTTACTTCGACAGTTTTGTATTAAAAACCATCAAAATTAAATAATGGATTCGCTGAAGTTACTGTGTCAATGTATCTCACCTGTCAAAAATTCGGAAGATTTACTGTCAGCAACTAACACTCAAGATTTTGATTGGGAATCTGTGATTTACTGTTCAGGAGGTCATTTGGTAACCCCAGCGTTATGGTTTTCTTTGAAAAAAAAAGGAATTTTGCCATTGTTAAATCAAGAGGCGAAAAATTATTTAGAACTTATTTATGATTTAAATTTAACTAGAAATGAAAATATTACAAAACAATTGCTGACATTGTTGCCAGACCTTAATGCAGCTGGTATAGAGCCGTTGTTATTAAAAGGTGTTGCAAGTTTGTTTGGTGATTTATATGAATCACCAGGAATTCGTGTTTTAGGTGATATGGATATATTACTACCTGAGGAAAAATTAACGATTGCAACTAAAATCTTGCTGGATCATGGCTATTCTTACACACCAGGATTACATCAAGAGATAGTTAAAGAACATCGGCATTTACCTGCTTTTGTGAATGATGATTACCCTGTGGCTATAGAAATCCATCGATACCCTGTTGCACAAAAATATACTGGCTGGGTTAATTATGAATCAGCTTACAAGGGTAGTTCAAAAATTCTGCTTGGAGCAGGTACTGTAGTGTTACCTTCTCCAGAGTTTAGATTGCTCCATAATTTTTGTCATTGTCAGTTAGGAGATAGGGCTTATAAAATAGGCTATATCAATGCAAGACAAATGTTGGAGTGGGTAACATTGAGAGATAAATACGAGAAAGAATTTGATTGGGTTTCAATACAGGAAAGAGTTGCTAAGAATGATTCAATAGCATCTTGGGGTGGGTATTTTCTTGCAGTCGAGAGATATTTTTCTCAAGCTATGATACCTAATACAGAAGTGCCTTTATTAGCTCGTTTTTTTATGCTTAGGCAGCAATGGGGAGTGAAATATACATGGTATTGGCGAATAAACAGTATTTTAGACCAAATGCTTTTTTTCACCGAAGAAGCATTCTCAATGTTATTTTTTAATTTTCAGCGTGGCCCCCAGCATTTTGTTAAAGCTCTAAAGTTTATATTTTCACGATTCTTTTCCATTAACTGGTATAAAAATAAAGTATTTAAACCTAAAAATTAGCTTAGGTTATGAAATGCTAATTTTATAAAATCGCTTGGTTTGTCATGAATACATTGAAAACTAGTTAAACTTGCATGATTAACTTGAATGTTAAATATTTTGGTTATTGGTAGACAAAGAAATACATTGAATAAACAACGAATAACGCCAGCATGAGTGATGACTAAAATATGTTTTCCTTTGTGAGATTGGGTTGTACTTTTCCAGGCTAGATTAATTCGATCAAGAAATAGCTCAATATTCTCCCCATTCTTTGGTGTATTATTTGCTGGGTCTTGATAAAAACGCATTAAACTCGTTGAATTTATTTGCTCGGCAGTTTTACCTTCCCAATCACCGAAGTTAATTTCTTGCCAGTTAGAATCAGTGCTAAGAGGAATACTTGTTTGTTTGCTAAAATATTGAGCAAAATCTAAACAGCGAAGAAGAGGTGAGCTGACGATATAATCCCAGTGCTTGTTGGCAACAGCATGATTCATTTGTTGCCACCCCAGTTCTGTTAGTAAATCATCAGTAGATCCTCGGTAATAAGATCCGCCAGCAACTTCCCCATGCCTAAGAAAATCAACAGTTGTTATCATGTTCGACAATTACATATCTTTTCTAGCGGACTTAATAGCGGCTCTTACTGTATCTGGTGCAGTGCCACCAATATGTTTTCTGGCCGCAACTGAACCTTCTAGCTTTAAAATATCAAATACATCTTCTGTGATTTCCGGAGAAAATTTTTGTAGTTCCTCTAAAGATATCTCAGATAAATCTCTTTTTGTATCAACACCTAATCGTACCGCTAAACCAACAACTTCATGGGCATCACGAAATGCCATGCCTTTGCGAACTAAATAATCTGCAAGGTCAGTTGCTGTAGCAAAACCCTGTTTTGCAGCGTTGTACATATTTTCCTTTTTAGCGCCAATATGAGGGATCATATCGGCAAAGGCTCGTAATGAGTTGACTAATGTATCGGCAGTATCAAAAAGAGGTTCTTTGTCTTCTTGATTATCTTTGTTGTAAGCTAATGGTTGGCCTTTCATTAACATTAGTAAAGATATTAAATGTCCAGTCACGCGTCCTGATTTTCCACGAACTAATTCTGGAACATCTGGGTTTTTCTTTTGAGGCATAATGGATGAACCAGTACAAAATGCATCAGGAATATCAATAAAATCAAATTGTGCACTCGCCCATAAAACCAGTTCCTCTGAGAAACGCGATAAATGCATCATAATTAAGCTACCTGCGGCAGTAAACTCAATAGCGAAATCTCTATCGCTAACAGAATCGAGTGAATTGTTGGAAGGGCGTGAAAAACCTAATAATTTAGCTGTCATTTCCCTGTCAATAGGGTAGCTTGTTCCTGCTAATGCAGCAGCACCCAAAGGCATAATATTAATACGTTTGCAACAGTCTTGTAAGCGTTCTTTATCACGAGAGAGCATTTCAAACCAGGCCATTAAATGATGCCCAAAAGTAACCGGTTGTGCGACTTGTAAATGGGTAAAACCTGGCATGATAGTATCGGCTTCTTTTTCTGCTAAATCCAGAATGGCATGTTGCAACCGAGAGAGTTGATCTGTGATATTTGATATTTCACTTCGTAAATAAAGACGAATATCAGTTGCAACCTGATCATTTCTAGATCGTCCTGTGTGTAATTTTTTACCGGCTATACCAATTAAGTCAGTCAATCGTGCTTCAATATTCATATGCACGTCTTCTTGTTTAATAGACCAGTTAAAGACCCCCTTTTTTATTTCTTCACTAATTGTATTTAGACCAGAAAGAATATCTTTCAGTTCTGATTCGCTAAGAATATCTATTTTGCATAGCATTTTTGCGTGAGCGATGGAGCCATCAATGTCTTCTTGCGCCATACGTTGATCAAAATCAACTGAGGCGGTAAATATTTCAACAAAAGCATCGGTTGCTTGAGCAAAGCGAGCACTGGAAAGTTTATCTGTATTGACTGAAGCCATTTAAAAAATTATAAAAAAGTCTGAAAGACAATAATTATACCGCTAAACTCGTTTTCCATTTCTCTAAATCAGATTACAATACACAGCCTAACTAAATAATATTCAGGAATCATTTTGGCAAAAAAAATAATTCGTATTGCAACACGTAAAAGTCCTTTGGCATTGTGGCAAGCAGAGCATGTGGCAGAAAGATTAGAGCAAGCATTTCCTGACCTAAAAACAGAATTAGTTAAAATGGTGACAAAAGGGGATAAAATTCTTGATGCCCCTTTGGCAAAAATAGGTGGAAAAGGTCTATTTGTAAAAGAATTAGAAGTCGGTATGCTTGAAAATAGAGCTGATATTGCCGTTCATTCAATGAAAGATGTGCCTGTTGAATTTCCAGAAGGGCTACATTTGGCTGCAATTTTGAATAGAGAAGATCCGACGGATGCTTTCGTATCAAACAACTATGGTTCATTAAAAGAATTGCCGGCAAATGCAAAAATTGGAACTTCAAGCTTGCGTAGACAATGTCAGATTAAAGAAAAATTTCCTGATGCAGAGATTTTATCGTTAAGAGGCAATGTAAATACCCGTTTAGCAAAATTAGATGCAGGAGAGTACGATGCTATTATATTAGCTTCTGCCGGATTAAAACGCTTGGGTATGGGGGATAGAATTACAGAATGTTTGGAGCCAAATATTAGTTTGCCAGCAATAGGGCAGGGTGCTATAGGGATCGAATGTAGGATTGATGATAAAGAAACTAATGAACTCTTAAACGTTTTACATGATTCGGAAACAACGATTCGAGTGACAGCAGAACGAGCGATGAATGCTCGGTTAAAGGGCGGTTGTCAAGTGCCTATTGCAGGTTTTGCTGAGTTACAGGGTGATCAAATAAGGATGAGAGGCTTGGTTGGCGCGCCAGATGGGTCTGTACTTTATAGATCAGAAAAACAAGGCAGCTTCGATCAGGCAGAACAAATAGGTCAAGCAGTGGCTGACGATTTGTTGGCTCAGGGTGCTGATAAAATCTTACAAGCATTGGTATAGTGACTGAACCTTTAGAACAATACAACATCTTAGTAACGCGCCCTAAGCATCAAGCGAATACCTTGTGTGAGTTGATTGAGCAGCAAGGCTGGAATGCAATTCGATTTCCAACATTAGAAATTGTTGCTTTAAATGATGGTAAAATCAGACAACAGATTGAAAGAATAAACCAGTATCAATGGTTGATTTTTATTAGTGTTAATGCAGTTAATTTTGCACTGAGCGCAAATGATGGCAAAATAGAGCAGTTTAAGCAGAGTTCCATCGCTACAGTTGGAAAATTTACAGAAAGATCTTTGCATACTATTGGCTTACCGCTAGTATTGATTCCGGATTCTAATTTTAATACTGAGGGTTTGTTAGCGACAAAAGAAATGAATAATGTAAATGGCATGGCTTGTTTGATTGTTCGAGGTGATGGAGGGCGAGAAACTTTAGCTAATACCTTACGAGAACGAGGCGCAACGGTTGATTATATGGAAGTTTACACAAGAAAAATGCCCGTTTGCAATAACTTAAAAGTGGCAAATATGCTTAAGCTTAATAGTTTAGAGGTAATAACCATTACAAGTGGTGATGCTTTAAAAAACTTGTTGGCAATGATAGCTGAAGAGTTGCATGATAAGCTAATATTAATCCCGCTAATTGTTATTAGTAAAAGAATTAAAGAACTGGCAGAACAAAATGGGTTTAAACACATTATTGTTACAGAAAGACCAGGGGATACAGCAATTATTGAGGCAGCGGTAGAAATTAGAGCTTTAGGAATGGGGAAATAATTGGACTTGATCAGAGGTTTCCTAAGTAGAGGCTAAAAGTTAAATACCGTAACTTAACAATAATAACTAATGAGGAATAGTGTGAGCGAAGAACAAGTGAAGAATAAAGAGCAGGCTCAAAGTCAGCCTGTGGAAGTAAAACACAAAAAGTCGAAGGCTGGGCTTATTTTTGGCATAATTAATTCGATTCTTATTCTTGCATTAGCGGGTGGTGGCTTTTATTTATTGCAAGCAATAAAGGAAAAGCAAACTGATCAAGAAAGTGATATTGATAAAGGTGACCAAAGAGAGATTGAATCGAGCCAAAAAATGGGTACTTTTCAATCGCAATTAGAGACGATGCATTCACAAATTGCTACATTTAATCAACAGCTAGCCGGAAAAGATGAACACTTTACTAAAACACTAGACCGTTTTTCTCAATTGCATGCTGATAACCTTGGTTCTACTCGGAAACGATTAGCTACAGAGATTACTCAAGTTAAACGTCAACTAGGTAAAACACGAGGTGATTGGTTAATTGCAGATGCAGAGTATTTACTAAGTATAGCTAATCAGCGTTTACATCTAGTAGGTGATGTTAATACAGCGAGAATGGCCTTTGAAGCTGCTGATCAAAGACTACGAGAAAGTGGAGATACCTCTGTATTTAAAGTACGTGAACAAATAACAAAAGAAATAGCTGCATTACGTGATGTTAAAGTGCCTGATATAGTAGGAATACATTCTTCTATACAGCTATTAAAAGGACAGCTAATAAAAGATAAAGATACTGTCCCTAAATTGGCAGTCCGTTTACCATATGCTGGTAAACCTTTAACAGAATCTAAACAAGTTCATAATCATGATGAGCAGCAAGAAGAGGATCATGGATTATTAAATTCTGTATTAAATCAATTGGAAGGGTATGTTACTGTAAAACATACAGACCAACAAGTGACTCATATTTTAACAGAGGAAGAAGTTGGCTTTATATTACAGCAGTTAGGCGTTAAGCTTGAAATTATCAAAATTGCATTAGTACAGCAAAATGATGCAATTTATCAAGCAAGTATTGATGATGCAAAACAATGGGTGAAAGGTAATTTTACAATTAACTCACAATCTATTCGGTTTTTGGAAGAATTAGGCCGATTAAGTACCATTCACCTCCGAACTAATTTCCCTGATGTTAGCCAATCTTTAAAAATGATTAAAGATATTACTAAATTGAGAATCGAAACAGATAAACAGGGAAAGGGAGTGTCTGAATCAGGCAATATAAAGTTTGAAGATAAAAAAATAGATTTAAAATCTAAAAAAGAAAGTCAAGCTCCATCAACCGATAAGCCAAAGTCTACAATTCCAGTGAAGCCAAAACAACAGTCTTCTAACAATCAAACTGATGCAGCTAAAACTGAGCCTGTTTCAGATAAAGTAAAACCTTAGGCGAGAGAAGATAGTATGAAAAAGATCATTTATTTTCTGATAGTTCTAAGTATTGCCATTCTTGCCGCTTATTTTGTCAATAATTGGATATCACAATATGATAATCCTGGATATGTTTTGATGGGCCTTGGGCATTGGTCATTAGAAACTTCTTTAATTGTTTTTTTAACTGCGATGGCTATTGGGTTTATTGTCTTTTATACTTTTTTTAGGCTTTTGGGGAGTTTATTTCGATTACCAGGAAAAATTAAAAGTAAAGGCAAGAACGTTAAATTTAATCGTTCTCAAGAAGCATTAATTTCTGGTCTGGTAGATTCTGCCGAAGGTAATTGGGAAAAAGCAGAAAAAACTTTAATTAAACATGCTTCAAATAGTGGAGCACCTTTACTTCATTATTTGACGGCTGCCAGAGCTGCACAATCTCGTGGTGCGATAGAAAAAAGAGATGAATACTTAAGAAAGGCCACGAATGAGTCTGGTGAAACAGATATTGCAGTTGGCCTTACTCAGGCAGAATTGCATTTAGATTCAAACCAATTTGATCAGGCTTTAGAAGCATTAACTAATTTGCAATCCATAGATCCTAAACATGCCAGTGTTTTAAAAATGTTACATCAGACGTATCATAAAATTGGGGACTGGGAAGGAATGCGCACATTAATTCCTTCTCTTCATCAAAATAAAGTGATGCTGGAAGCTGAAGTCAAATTGCTTGAAAGTGAAACCTTTAGCCGGCTATTAAAACAAGCTGCCAAGCAAAAGGATGCAAAAAAAATTCAGGAACTCTGGATCGATATTCCTTTACACATTAAATCAACTCAAGGGATTACTACAATATATTTCGCTGCTCTGATTGAAGCAAACGCAGGTGCTACAATAGAAGAAGAAATGGCAAACTCTATTGTTAAAAACTGGGATGAAACAGTATTAGTTATCTATGGAAACGTAGAGTCAGATGACTATCAAAAGCAATTACAAACAGCCGAGCAATGGTTATCAATTCATTCAAATAATGCAGTGTTACTAAGAGTGCTCGGGAAAATTAGCATAAAATGTAATGAAATGGAAAAAGCAGAACAGTATTTAACCAAGAGTGTTGGAATAGAGCCGACTGTAGCAGCTTACCAGTTGTTAGGTGATGTTCTTATTAAAAAAGGCGATACCCTTAAGGCGAGTGAAAGTTATAAAAAAGGATTAGAGTTAGCATCTAGTGAGATTGTCAGTCAGGTAGAAAGTATTTCAGAGTAAAAATTTTTATAAATTTAAGTGCACCTCTATTAATGCAAACAGTTTTGCGACAGTTAGGACTGGTGGATTATGAATTAGTCTGGAGAGAAATGCAGGCTTTTACGCTTGAAAGGGATAAACAAACAGTTGATGAAATATGGATTGTAGAACACCACCCCATATACACTTTGGGTCTTAGTGCTAAAAGAGAACATCTACTGAATACTGAAAATAAAATTCAGGTTATTGAAACAGATCGAGGGGGACAAGTAACATATCATGGACATGGACAGTTAGTTATTTATCCTCTACTGGATGTAGAGAGATTGAATATTAGTGTTAGGCAGATAGTAACGATACTTGAAAATGCAATGATTGCAACATTGTCTCAATATGGGGTTAAGTCTGAAGCAAAGGCTGATGCTCCTGGGGTTTATATAAACAATAAAAAAATTGGTTCTGTTGGATTAAGAGTTAAAAGAGGTTGTTGTTATCATGGCTTAAGCCTTAATAATAATATGGATTTATCACCTTTTGATCATATTAACACCTGTGGGTTTCCATCTTTAGAAGTGACTCAACTTGCTGATTTAAATGTAAATATCAAAAATTATGAATTAGCTATACCTGTTGTCCATTCTATTTTACAAGCAATAAAATAATGAGTTTAAAAGCACCTTCAAGAGCAACGCCACAAACACATCAGCGGAATGCTGAAAAACTAGCAAGAATACCGATAAAGGTTGAGACTAATGGGGAAGCTTTGCGGAAACCCGATTGGATTCGAGTAAAAATCTCTACGAATAAAAAAATAACTCAGATCAAAAAAACCTTAAGAGAAAATAATCTGCATACGGTCTGTGAAGAAGCAGCTTGTCCTAATTTGGCAGAATGTTTCAGTCATGGAACGGCAACTTTTATGATTATGGGCGATATTTGTACTCGTCGCTGCCCTTTTTGCGATGTTGCGCATGGTAAACCTAAGCCATTAGATCTGCAAGAACCCTTGAATTTGGCAAAAACAATTAAAACAATGTCTTTAAACTATGTCGTCATTACCTCGGTAGATCGTGATGATTTAAGAGATGGTGGCGCAGGGCATTTTGTAGATTGTATAAAGGCCATTCGCGAACATTCCCCAAAAACTAAAATTGAAGTACTCGTCCCTGATTTTCGTGGCCGCATAGATAAAGCGCTGGAAATATTACGACAACAACCTAGTGATGTGTTTAATCATAATTTGGAAACAGTACCACGATTGTATAAACAAGCCAGGCCAGGGGCAAAATATCAGGAATCATTAGCTTTATTAAAAAAATATAAAGATCTTTTGCCGCAAGCGAAAACAAAATCAGGCATTATGCTAGGGCTTGGTGAACAAGAGGATGAAGTGAATCAGGTAATGAAAGACCTGCGAGAACATGGATGTAGTATGTTGACATTGGGCCAATATTTACAGCCAAGTAAAGACCATCTGCCGGTTAAAGAATATATTACACCGAAACAATTTGACCGATATGCTGTAATGGCAAAAAAAATAGGGTTTGATAATGTAGCAAGTGCTCCGTTAGTCAGATCATCATATCATGCAGATATTCAGGCTAAAGAATTATTGTGATTGGATAAATACTGTTTATATTTCATATGTTAGTGATTTTTAGGCTGAATTTATATATAGCTTTTCACTATTAGGGTGCCATGCTGGATACTTGTCCATAATAAAAATAAATAATGGTGAGTTAATATGATTATTTAGCCATTGCCCTACTTTTTTATATTCTGAACAGGCAAACCAATCGCTATCAACATTAGCAAATTGTCGAATAAAAGGAAAAATTGCTATATCAGCAAGCGAACATTTTTCACTACAAAGAAAATGATGTTTACAGAGCCTTTTCTCTAATTCGATTAAGAATAGCTCAGCTTTTTCACGATAAAATTTTTCGTTTTGTTCTGGGTGGCGGTCTGCATATTTGTAGCGATCAAGATAATGTTTAAATTCGTTGTCATTCCACTGAATCAATTGGTTTATATCTTCAGACAAATCATTTGATAACCAACCCAATGGATCATGCAAAGATAAAGCCCAACGCATAATATCCAGACTTTCATCTATAACTTTTTTATCGGGTAATAATAAAACTGGAACCGTGCCTTTGGGAGAAATATTTAGTAATTGTTGCGGTTTATTGCGTAATATCACTTCTCGTAGTTCGACTGGTAGTCCAGCAGTAGCAATGGCAAGTCGCGTTCTCATTGCATAAGGGCATCGGCGGAAACTATAAAGAATAGGGGGAGGTGATTTCATCAGACTTTTGTATGAGTATTTAGGCTACTCGTAATCAATCATTTTGAGATGTATTGTTTTTGCAGTAAGGGCAACAATGTTGACCTGTGGAATTAATACTCCAGCCATTTTCTAAAGCAGCGCTTAAACTACCATCAAACCAAAACCGACCATCACAAATACGCCGGCCATTACGGTTATCTTCCCTAGGGCCGCGACGAAACTCAATTGTTCTAATTAATTGTGGGTTACAAGTGTCACAAAAAATAAAAGTTCTAATACTCATGGTCGTTTTTTTATAAAAAGCCAGCTAAAAAAGAGGGTCAGTTCACAATTATAACCATAAAACATAAACCCTACTCATACTAAATAGACTTTCTACTAGACTGGAAGAAAGTATGAAGTATTTTGATTTCACAATTTGTAATTTAGTAAAATTTAGGGGTAAGAAATGTTAAAAAATAAGCAACAAGGGTTTACATTAATTGAATTGGTTATGGTTATTGTTATCTTAGGGATTTTAGCGGCTACGGCCTTGCCAAAATTTGTAGGTTTGGAACGATCAGCTAAAATTTCTTCTTTAAAAGGGATGAAAAGTAGTTTGCAATCAGCTGCAACAATGATTCATGCGCAAGCAATGATAGATGGTGTTGTTGCAACAGCTGGGTGGGTGGATACTAATAATAATGGTACAAAAAGTAATGCAGATGGTGATGTTTATACCGTTTTTTTATACCCAAGAGCTAACTATCTTAAAAATGCAGTAGAGTTAGATGGTTTTACTGTTTCTGCAAATAACACTTTAGCCCATGTTAAATTAAATGGTGTTGTTGGGTGTGAAGTCAAATATACTTCAGCAACTAGTGCTTCTGTAGGGCCAACTTATGTTATTGATGATAGTGCTTGTTAACTGATCTCTATCTACTGTCGTTTTAAGCTGAAAAGGTTTAGACAAGTTTTAGCTTGACTGGGTAATGATAGAAACAAGAGTGTCTTTATTTTTATGGTAAAAAAACAATTAGCAGGATTTACATTAGTTGAACTAGTTATGATTCTGGTGATATTAAGTGTAATTTATGCTACTGCAATACCCAATTTTTTTGATAAAAATGTTTATGCCGAACGCGCTTTTTTTGATGATACTTTACATGCTGTTCAATACGCACAAAAACTTTCTGTAGCAACTGGATGTAATGTTAGAGTTTCTATTTCATCAAATAGTTATACTTTAACAAGACGGGGAACAGCAAGTAGTCCCAAATGTCCAACATCGGGTACTACTTATGCTTTGGATATTTCACATCCTGGTACAGGGGAAAGTAGCTATTCTGGTAGTGAAAAGGATATTACTTTATCCAGTTCCTCAACGCCTTTTTATTTTTATTCCTCAGGCTCTGCATCAGAAAATGTGACATTAACCGTTAATGGATCTAAAACGATCAGAGTTATTGCCGAAACGGGATTTGTCTATGATAGCACTCCATAAAACGGAAAGCGGTACCTCGCTAATCGAGTTGGTTTTCTCCATCATTATTATCAGTATTTCATTAACGGGAATATTATCAGTGATGACTCAAACTATTAACCATAGTGCTGATCCTATTGTCCAATATAAGGCAATTACCCTTGCTGAATCTTATTTAGAAAGAACTTTATCGAAAACATACAGCAGTATAAGTCTCGGTAGTTCTAGTTACACGGTTGATGGCTATACTATTTCGCTTTCTGTTTTGGCGGATACGGTAGCTGGCCTGGCTGTAAAAAAAGCTAGTGTGAATGTTTCTGGTTCGGGCATCAGTCTAGACTTAGTTGGTTATGTCGCTAATGAGGCTGGAAGTGATGTTATCTACAAAACTGAAAAATATGAGTAGATTAACAACTAAAGGGTTTACTTTACTAGAGCTAATTATGGTGATAGTTATTGTTAGTATTTTAGCGACGATGACAACGGGTATTATTACCCAGCCAGTTAAAAGTTATATTGATCTGGAAAGACGGACTTTATTAGTTGATACAGCTGAAATGGCATTAAGGCGAATGCAGCGGGATATTAGACAAGCATTGCCTGGTAGCATTCGAATAACGACAACTGCAACCACTGCCGTGATAGAAATGTTACATATTGTGGATGGTGGTCGTTATCGACATAAGATTTCAGCAGTTCCAGATATTGCTTGTTCGGCTACAGGAGACAATGTTCTATTATTTGGTTCTTCAGATAGTTGTTTTGATGTGATTGGTCAATTAAATCATTATACAAATATTAATTTATCTAATGATTGGTTGATTTTTTCAGGCGCTAATGCCTATACCATCAATAACCGAGTGGCTTTGAATAGTACAACAACGTCTTCTAAAGTACATTTTCCGAGCAAGAATTTTGCACCCTCATTAGAAACTACTCCATATCGTTTTTATATTGTAGACACACCCATTACCTACCGCTGTGATTTGAGCGCTCATCAATTAGTTCGCTATACAGGCTATAATATTTCGTCTTCTCAACCTAATCCTCCATCAGGCGGGGGTAACAGTTTACAAGCAAATAAAATAAGTAGTTGTACCTTTAATTATGATTCAGGAACAGCGATTGCAACACTAAATATTACTTTAAAAGATACTGCTGATGAGTCTATCAAATTGACAAGTCTGGTTCATATAGATAATTTGCTATGAAGCAGCAGAAAGGGTTTTCTATCATAATGGCAATTTTTATTTTAGTCGTACTTAGTTTACTAGGTGGTTATATGGTAAAGCTAAGTGGAGTACAACACACAACATCATTAAATGTAATTCAAGGAGCGAAAGCGTATCAAGCAGCTAGAGCAGGGCTTAGCTGGTCTATAGCTAAAATTTCTTCCGGTGGTAATTGCAATGATATAACTTCTATATCACCTCTGGGTTTTACCGGGATTAATGGTTTTTCAGTTTCATTAGATTGTAATAAACAGGTGGTTCCTGAAGATGGCGTTAATCTAGATGTTTATCATATTACAGCGTTGAGTGAGTTTGGAGTTTATAAAAATGCTAGTTATATTTCTAGGAATCTTGAAGTTTCTATTATTAAATAGAGTTTTCTCAGTAAGTCTGTAGATCATTTTTTACAATAGTCCTAAAAAACGTATTACTTTCTATAATCAGTTGGCGCGGCATCAGCATGGTATAATATATGCTTGTCTCAAACACAAAGAGTAAAAAATCTTACCTACTATAAATTCGCGTCCAACTACGTTTCCTAGGATAAACTGGTAATTGGAGTTTATGGATTTATTCCCAAATTTTATCATCTTAAGTGAACTATCTTCTTTATATTCTAGTCAGATAGTTATTAATTTATCGCTATATATTGTATAACTTTCAAGGACTAGCTCTGAGGTTTTAATTATGATAATTAAAAAATTGATAGTACTACTTATTGTATCTATTTTTTCTGGGCAAGTTTTAGCACTTAGATGTGGTAAAAGATTTGTTGATGTAGGCGCAGGGAAGGCAAAAGTTATCTCTCGATGTGGAGAACCATTATTTGTGGAGCAACGAGAGCGTACATTTCCTCCGAATTGCATTAATAGTAGGAGTAATGATTATCATCAATATAGTAACGAAAGATATTTTGATCAAGGAAATTACGACTATCCTCCTATTTGTAATATTGAACTTATAGATGTCTGGACTTATAATTTTGGGCCAAGAAAATTTATGCGAGAATTGATTTTTCGAGGTGGTGTTTTAAAGAAGATTGTTATTTTGGATTATGGAGACTAATTTTAACTTTGCTTGTATGAAAATAAGGTTTTTTAAGCTTTTTGATCAAACAAACTTTGGTTTTTTAGATTGTTAATTACATCATTATTTTCTGTTCCAGAATGGGCAAACATGTGTCCAGTTTCTATTCCAGCCTTATCAAATTGCGTTTTTAAATAGTCTAGATTTTGATTGATTTTTGATACAATTTTTTCAGTATCACTCCAAAACCTTGTATTGATAGTTTTATTAATACAAATTACTTTACAATAAATTGTTCCTAGATCCGGTGGGGTAATAGTGATGGTTACCGCCCAGTTTCCTGAATTAGTTTCTTCATCCTTATTTTGTTCCCTTTCAATTTCAATTTTTACAGACTCAGAAACTTCTTTGTTTATAAAAGGAATATCCAGAATCCAGGCTTGTTTTATACCCTCTTCTTTTGGAAGTGAACCTAATTGATTGAGGATTATTTTAGCTAATGAATTTTCGGTTTTTTTCTGTATTTCTTGTAATAGATCAATTTCGCTAGAGGGTGGTTTTTGTTGAGTTTCAAGTTCTTGCTTAATGGTATGTTGAAGCTTTAAAAGTTGGTTTTTTAAGTCCGTCTGTAAATTTAGATCATTTTTTTCACCAGAGTGAGTCAACTTGGCTTCTAAAAACAATCCAGAATTAAGTACAGATTGTTTTAATATTTTTGGGTCAACTCTATCATTTTTTATATGAGGAATACGGTCTATAATTTGTCTGGCTAAACGTTTTAAGTTATCTGGAATAGAGTCATTATCATTGATTGACGATAAATTTTTAATCAGCTGATTTACTAGCTCAGAAGGTGGGTTTTGGGTTGGTAATGTTTGTTTAATTGTGTCTTGTATTTTAAGGTTTGTATTGATTAAGGAATTTTTATCAATCAATTCAAATTTTGGCTGATTACCTGGCTTAATGACTTTAAAAGAAATTAATTCTCCCTTTTGTAAATTTTTCATATCAAAAGGAGTATTTTTAAAACCTATGGTTTGGTCTGATATTAGTTGGTTTTTATTTAAAGTAATTATGGTCGAGTTAATACTATTTGAAGAAAGCCCTTTTTGAGATGAACTATTTGGCTGTAAAAGTAGCTGTATTTTATTATGGTTTGTTTTTAAGACCATTGCGTTAATGATTTGGCCTTTGGTAAGTTTTTCTGGGGTTGTGCTAATTATGTTAAATTTTGGGTTAGCATCAACTCCATTGCTTATATCCGTGAGTTGAATTTTTTGTCCCAATTTAAAATTGAATGATTTCAGAGTTTGGGAGTTAAGCTCTTTATGGCCTAGAAAAATATCTTCTTTTTTAAGCGTTATGATATTGTTATTACCAATAGTTTTGATATTTGTAGATTGAGTTGGTTTTACCGGTTTTTCTAATTGTAATTGAATTTCATCTTCAAGGATTGTTATGATTTTTGCAGTAATAATGGATGGTTTTTCAGGGATTGCTAATGACTCTGTAGTCTTATTTATGTTTGAAATTAATTGTTTTAATACTATATCTTTTAGGTTTATGGTTTTTTCAGTTTGTTGGCTCTGATTGAGATTTTCAGTTTTTAGATCAGCATCATTCGCTATTACTTTAAACTCAGCCATTGGGTTTAATTTTGATACAAGGAGTTGAAGGTTTTCTCCTTGTTTTGTTTTAAATGCTAGGTTGCTTTGTACTTGAACTGATAAGTTGGATGGAGAAATTCTGAAAGTTAATGTTTTCGTATCTAAGTTGTTTTTAACAACTTGCACGTTAAGTTTCTGGTTGAGTTTTAAGTTTGGAGGAAGAGTGCTACTGGAAGAGGTAAGGGTGGGGTGGTTATTTTTTGTCAATCGCGGTTGGAAAATATCCATAATACCACTTATGATTTGTTAGCTATGCTGATTTAAAAGGGTTTCTGAGCTAAATGTAAAGTTGAGGTGATACATACTTAACATACTATATCTTTAATTTTGAGGTTAAAAAAGCGTACATTTTATTTATTTATTTATTTATTTCTAATTTTGATTTCAAGCGAGGTTAGGTGGTTAGCTAATAATAGAGTTAATTTTTGTACACTGCTTGGAATGTAGATTTAAACAGTGTACAAAAATAATAAGGATATTTTTCTATGATTTAGATTTACGACGAGAAAAGCCAACTAATCCAACAAAACCTGAACCAAACAACCATACTGCTGCTGGAACTGGAACTGCAGACACACCTGCATCAACTACTGAAATTTTTATATCATATTGTGCTGCTTCGTCTAAAACGGTTATATCATTTAATATAACGAAATGTAATCCATCGTCTAAAGTAGCTCCAGTATTCCATATATTGACAATACCGTCATCAGCTGAAAAAACATTGCCACCTAAAGTAATTGAGCCTATATCCATTTGGTCGTTAGTGAATTCAATAATAATACTGTCAACCGCAATACCAGCCGCACCGGCACCACTTAAGGTAAAAGCCCATGTGTCTGTAATGGGGCCTTGTACTGCATTAAAATCAACACCGCCAGTCAATGTTTGTTTATCTGGTTCAGTTTCCTGTGATTTGAAACCGGTCGATACTATGTCGCTATTACCCTTATTCCAGTTTAGTGTAGCCGCTTGGATTTGTATTGAGAAAAGCGTAAATAAAATAATACATAAAAATCTTTTCATTATTAAGCTCCTATTTTTAAGTTAAGTATAAAATTTATAAATCAGTATTTCTGACTGGAAAGACTTGGGTATAATTTTCTTGTTCACCATATCTTTCTTAACTAACATTTACAATGATACCAGACTTGAAGACTATAAACAAAGGCTACAGAATATTATTTTGTTTTTTTTCATATAGTTATGTCGATGTCTGTATCTGAACCGGTAGAATGTTAGTTTATATGACCTTACAAAGTGAATTTAGTTTAAAATTAATTCTGTAATTAAATTTAAACTTACAGATAAATGACTACTGCTAATCAAACGGATTTAACCAATGAACTTCAAACAATAAGAGATTTTATTCGTTGGGGGGCAAGCCAATTTGTTGAAAATAAAGTGTTTTTAGGCCATGGTTTAGCTACTTCCTTGCATGAATCTGCTGCTATTGTTTTACATGTTTTATTTTTACCTTATAATCTTGATGATTGTTATCTAGATGCAGTGTTAACCATAGAAGAACGTAAAAAGGTAGTTTTTCTGCTAGATAAGAGAATAAAAGAACGAAAACCTGTTGCTTATCTTATTAATGAGGCAGTTTTTGCTGGTTTGTCTTTTTATGTTGATGAAAGAGTGCTGGTACCGAGATCTCCCATTGCTGAAATAATCTTGCAGCATTTTTCTCCTTGGGTTGATGAAAACAAGGCTTTGAATATATTGGATTTATGTACAGGTAGTGGATGTATCGCTATTGCTTGTGCCTATGCCTTTCCTAATGCTCAGGTTGATGCGGTTGAGCTGTCTGATGATGCATTAGAGGTTGCTGGTAAGAACATTAAAACGCATGATGTTTTGGAACAAGTTTGCTTATTTAAATCAGACTTGTTTAAGACGTTACCGAGTAACAAATATGATGTCATTGTTAGTAATCCACCTTATGTTGCCATACAGGAATGGAAAGAGCTTCCGGCTGAATATCATCAAGAGCCAGAAATGGGGTTTACTGGTGGGACTAGCGGACTAGATTTGGTTTTGCGGATTTTAGTAGATGCTAATGATTACTTAACAGAACAAGGTGTTTTAATCATTGAAGTAGGGAGTAGTTCTGAAACACTCCAGCAACTGTTTCCTCAAATCCCATTTTATTGGCTTGAATTTGAACAAGGTGGTGATGGTGTTTTTCTGTTAACAGCTGAACAGGTTCAACAATATCACCAACAATTTAAAAAATACTAATTTAATATGTCTGGAAATTCGATAGGAAAATTATTTACAGTAACAACATTTGGCGAAAGTCATGGATTGGCTTTAGGTTGTACAATTGATGGCTGTCCACCCGGTATTTCTTTAACAGAAGAAGATATTCAATTTGATTTGGATAGAAGAAAACCGGGGACATCAAGACATACGACGCAAAGAAGAGAAGCTGATCAGGTGAAAATTCTTTCCGGTGTGTTTGAAGGAAAAACAACCGGTACACCTATTGGTCTAATGATTGAAAATACTGACCAAAGATCTAAAGATTATTCTAAAATCGCAGAATCCTTCCGTCCTGGACATGCGGATTATTCATATCAACATAAATATGGGTTTAGGGATTATCGAGGGGGTGGCAGGTCTTCAGCTCGTGAAACAGCAATGCGCGTGGCAGCAGGCGCCATTGCAAAAAAATACCTTAATGAAAAATTTAAGATAGAAATTTATGGTTATTTATCTCAACTAGGGCCTATTAAGGTTGAAAAAATAGATTTAAGTATTATAGAAACCAATCCATTTTTTTGTCCCGATCCGGATAAAATAGCAGAAATGGAAAAATATATGGATGCACTCAGGAAAGAAGGTGATTCAATAGGAGCTAAAGTCGAGGTGGTTGCAACTCATGTTCCACCAGGACTTGGAGAGCCTATTTTTGACAGGTTAGATGCTGAGTTAGCGCATAGCTTAATGAGTATTAATGCAGTTAAAGGTGTAGAAATAGGCGATGGTTTTGATTGTGTTAAGAGCAAAGGGACTTATTTTAGAGATGAAATAACACCTGATGGGTTTTTGAGCAATCATGCGGGAGGTATATTGGGCGGAATTTCTACGGGACAAAACATTGTCGCTCGTATTGCATTAAAACCCACTTCAAGTTTACGTCTTCCAGGAAAAAGCATTAATACTAAAGGTGAGGCAATAGAAGTCATCACCGAAGGACGACATGACCCCTGCGTTGGTATTAGAGCAACACCGATAGCGGAGGCGATGATGGCAATTACAATAATGGATCATTTGTTACGTCATCGAGCGCAGAATATTGATGTTGATTCTGGTTTGCCTTTTTTAAGATAATAATTCGAAAATATTAAGCTATTTTTTATGCCTTATTAATAATTTAACTTATGAGCGTTCCTTATTGGCGGTTATCCAGTTTCTATTTTTTTTATTTTGCAACGTTAGGGGGGTTTCTTCCTTATTGGAGTCTTTATTTAGAACATATTCATTTTAATGCAATAGAAATTGGTGAACTTTCGGCTTTAATGGTTGCAACTAAAGTGATAGCGCCAAATTTATGGGGCTGGATTGCTGATCATACCGGAAAAAGTTTACGAATTATTCGTATCGCTTCTTTTTTTGCAGCATTAATCTTTGTTGGTTTTTTGTATAAAGATAATTATATTTGGGTTGCGATGGTAACCATTGGTTTTAGTTTTTTTTGGAATGCGGCATTACCCCAATTTGAGGCAGCAACATTATTTCATTTGAAAGAGGAACCGCACAGGTATAGTAAAATAAGGCTGTGGGGGTCAATTGGGTTTATTCTCTCAGTTTTAGGCATTGGGCGAATTGTTGATTTTTATAGCATAGATTATCTTCCAGAAATGATTGTGTGCTTATTGAGTTTGATTTGGTTAGTCAGCCTTATTACACCTGAAGTGCATGTTTTTCATAAAGAGAAAAATGTAATAGGAATATCAAAAATTGTAAAGCAACCAGAAGTTATTGCATTTTTTGTGGTCTATATGCTTTTACAATTAGCTCATGGTCCTTATTATGTTTTTTATTCTATTTACCTGAATCAATTTAACTATACCTCTACGGTGATTGGATTATTATGGGCGTTAGGTGTCGGCGCTGAGGTTTTATTATTCGTGTTTATGAAACGAATACTTGTCTGGTTTTCATTAAGAAGTATTTTGTTATTAAGTATCTTTTTTAGTATTTGTCGCTGGTTAATCATTGCTTTTTATGTTGAGTCATTATCGTCTATGATTTTTGCTCAATTATTACACGCAGCGTCATTTGGATCTTCACATGTGGTGGCTATTCATCTGGTACATAAATATTTTGGTGAGCAACATCAAGGTAAAGGACAAGCACTTTATAGCAGTTTAAGTTTTGGTCTTGGTGGTATGATTGGTAGCTTGTTTAGTGGCTATTTTTGGGATTTATATGGTGCTTGGTTTGTTTATACATTGGCTGCATTTTCATGCCTTATTGCATTTATTATTGCTTATATTTGGGTTGGGCGAGAAAAACAGGCAATGTTAGACTAAAATTATAATTAATTTAAATAAATGATAGGTTTATATACGTGTTTGATTTAATAAGAAGTGGCGGTTGGTTAATGTTTCCAATTATTATATGCTCAATTGGAGCGATGGGAATTATTGTTGAACGTTTTTGGTCATTACAGCGAAACAAGATTCTTCCTTCTGAATTAGTGCCTCAAGTATTGAAGCTGGTAAGAACTAAAGAGTTAGATGAGCCTGTACTCAGGCGTATAAAAGCAAGTTCTCCTTTAGGTGCTATTTTATCTTCTGGCCTGGTTAATCGGCACCATGGTCGAGATATGATGAAAACCAGTATTGAGGAAACAGGAAGACAAGTTGTCAGTGAATTAGAGCGTTTTTTAAATTCACTCGGAACGATTGCCTCCATTACTCCTTTATTAGGGTTGCTAGGTACAGTGGTTGGTATGATTAAAGTATTTGCTGCTCTAATGATGCATGGAGCAGGAGATCCGGGCGTATTGGCAGGCGGAATTTCAGAAGCTCTGATAACGACAGCTGCTGGGCTAACTGTTGCTATTCCTAGTCTTATTTTTCATCGATATTTTGAGCGTTTAGTGGATGAATATGTTTTGAATATGGAAGAAGAAGCGTTAAGGATGATTGATGTGATTGATGGGGATAGGGAGGAAGGGTAATGAATTTTTCTAGTAAAAAAAGAACGCCTATTGAAGTGTCATTAACACCGATGATTGATGTTGTTTTTTTATTGTTGATTTTTTTTATGGTGACTACAACATTTGATCAGCAATCAGCTATAAAAATCAACTTACCTGAAGCAAATGGTGAGTCATCAAAACATGAAAAAAAATATATCATGCTCACGATTAATGCCGAAGGAACCTATTTTATTTCTGATGATGAAGGGTTTTCTCATCAATTAATAAATCAGAAAACTGAAACATTGAGGCGAGCCTTAATTAAGGCAGCAGGAAAATCACGAGCGATTCCTTTTGTAATTAGTGCTGATGGTAAAACGCCTCACCAATCTGTAGTTACAGCAATAGATATTGCTGCCGAATTAGGGTTTGCACGTGTAACATTTGCGACAAAAACTATTCCTGAAAGTTAAGGTTTAATATGAAAAAAGGTTTGTCTCGTTGGCTGCAAGATAGTTGGTATAAAGAAATGTATATTTCATCTGCATTGACGCCCTTGTCAATGCTTTATGATGATGTGATGAGGTTTAGACATTTTTTATATGAGAAAGGGATTTATAAAAAAACTAAATTATCAGTTCCGGTTATTATCGTAGGGAATATTACTGTTGGTGGTACAGGGAAAACACCATTAACGCTCTGGTTGGTCAGGTTTCTTATAGAAGAAGGGTTTAAACCAGGCATCATCAGTCGTGGTTATGGAGGCAATTCTGAAATTTGGCCATTATGGGTTGATAATCAAAACAAGCCAGAACTGGTCGGTGATGAAGCCGTTTTAATGGCAAAACGGGCTGGTTGTCCAATGGTTGTCGGGCCAGAACGAGTTAAAGCAGCGCAAATGCTTTTAGATAAATCAGATTGTGATCTGATTATATCTGATGATGGCTTACAGCACTATGCCTTAGAAAGAGATATTGAAATTGCAGTGATTGATGGTGAAAGACGTTTTGGTAACGGATATACTTTACCTTGTGGTCCTTTAAGAGAACCCATATCGCGTTTACAAAATGTTGACTTGATTATTGTTAATGGGGTTGCAGAGGAAGAAAATGAATTTTCTATGGCTACTGAGGGTGATGTTATCGTCAACTTAGTGACTAAAGAAGAAAAATTATTAAATCAATTCTCTAAATTACCCTGTCATGCACTGGCTGGGATAGGGAATCCAAATCGTTTTTTTGACTTGCTTGAACGAGAAGGAATTACTATAGAATCACATCCTTTTCAAGACCACCATCAATTTACTGAAGAAGATATTAGCTTTAACGATAACAAGTTAGTTTTAATGACAGAAAAAGATGCAGTGAAATGCATGAGTTTTGCTACAGAAAAACATTGGTATTTACCAATTAAAGCAAAACCACAACAACAATTTATAGATAAACTCCTTACCCTCATAAAAGAGAAAATACGTGGATAAAAATTTACTGGATATTCTGGCTTGCCCATTATGTAAAAGCACTTTGATTTATAATCAAGATTTACAAGAATTATTATGTAAAGCAGATGGACTTGCTTTTCCTATTAAGGATGGTATTCCTGTTATGCTAGAAAATGAAGCACGTGAATTATCTAACGATGAAATTGATGCATTAAAAAAATAAATGAGCATCCCTTTTAAAGTTGTTATACCTGCACGATATGCATCAACTCGGTTGCCTGGTAAACCGTTGCTGAGTATTGCAGGAAAACCAATGATTGCTCATGTTTGCCAGCGTGCTTTAGAGGCTGAAGCAGAATCAGTGGTAGTGGCAACTGATGATCAAAGAATTTACGATAAGGTTAATGATTTGGGGTTAAAAGTGCTGATGACTGACCCAAATCATCAAAGTGGAACAGAAAGAATAAATCAAGTAGCAGAACAATTAGGTTGGACGGATGAAACTATTGTCGTTAATTTGCAAGGAGATGAACCTTTAATTCCACCCTCATATATTAAGGATGTTGCGTTAGCACTGGGAAGTCAAAAAAAAGCGGGGATAGCAACCTTGGCGGCAAAAATACTAGAAGAAGGTGAAATTTTTAATCCTAACTCAGTAAAGGTTGTGCTGAATAAAGATAATTATGCTTTATATTTTAGTCGGGCGGCAATACCTTGGGATCGAAATTCATTTTCATTGTCTGGGGGGGCGGCTTCTAAGGAAATGCCTTATTTAAGACATATAGGGCTCTATGCATATACAGTAAAGTTTTTGAAAAATTATTGTTCATGGAAACCCTCTGTTTTAGAAACTATTGAATCATTAGAGCAATTAAGAATACTATGGCATGGAGAACCGATTCTTGTTAAAACAGTAACAAAAACACCTGATGCAGGGGTAGATACCCAGGCTGATTTATCACGTGTTGAGGCGGTGATTTTAGGAAACCTAAATCATTCATAGCCATCTCTCTATTTTTCAATACCACTGAAAAAGACCCTACTAGAATCTTCATACCCTTCAAATCAGGTTATAATACTTTCTTTATGTTGAATTATTAATAACCTTCAAATTTCTTAAGAGCCATTAATGGAAGAGTTTCACAGGATTAGTCGTCTCCCCCCGTATGTCTTTAATATCGTTAACGACCTTAAAGCAAAAGCTCGCTCAGAAGGCGAAGACATTATAGACTTCGGAATGGGTAATCCAGACCAGCCCACACCTAAACATATCGTCGCAAAAATGGTTGAGGCTGCAGAGCGCGATGATACTCACAGGTATTCACTTTCTCGTGGAATCCCTCGGTTAAGAAAAGCTATATGTCAATGGTATAAAAATCGGTTTGATGTTGATTTAGATCCTGAATCTGAAGCAATTGTGACTATAGGATCTAAAGAAGGTCTGGCGCATTTAGCTTTAGCTACTTTAGGGCCTGGTGATGTTGTTCTTGTTCCTAACCCTGCTTATCCAATCCATCCGTATGGTGTTGTTATTGCAGGAGCTGATTTACGGCATATCAAAATGGTTCCTGGTGTTGATTTTTTTGAAGAGCTACATAAAGCGATTGATGACTCTTGGCCTAAGCCCAAAATGCTGATTCTTAATTTTCCTGGTAATCCTACTAGTCAATGTGTGGAATTAGATTTTTTTGAAAAGGTCGTGGCTATTGCCAAAGAACATAATATCTGGGTAGTTCATGATATTGCTTATGCGGATATTGTTTTTGATGGATATAAAGCCCCCTCTATACTACAAATAGATGGGGCTAAAGATATTGCTGTTGAATTTTATTCTCTATCAAAAAGTTATAATATGCCAGGATGGAGAGTAGGGTTTATGTGTGGAAATAAAACCTTGGTTGCCGCATTAACCAGAATTAAATCCTACCTAGATTATGGAATGTTTACTCCGATTCAGGTGGCTGCAATTGCTGCGTTAGAAGGACCTCAGGATTGCGTTGCTGAAATTTGTGAGATTTACAGAAGTAGAAGAGATGTACTTTGCGATGGTTTAAATGCAATGGGATGGAAAATAGAAAAGCCAAAAGCTACGATGTTTGTTTGGGCTCCTATTCCAGAACAGTACAAAGAAATGGGGTCTTTAGAGTTTTGTAAAAAAATGATAATTGATGCAAAAGTGGCAGTATCCCCAGGTGTTGGTTTTGGTCAATATGGTGATGATCATGTCCGCTTCAGTCTAATTGAAAATGAACATAGAACAAGGCAAGCGCTTAGGGGAATAAGAAGCATGCTTAAGAAAGATGGCGTTTTAGGGTAATATTTAACACAAAAAAGTTTTAGGAGTTATATTGAAACCGGTAAAAGTTGGTGTTTTAGGATTAGGTACTGTAGGTGGTGGTGTTGTCAATGTGCTTACAAGAAATGCAAAAGAAATTTCTCGCCGGGCAGGCAGGGAAATTTTAGTCACTCGTGCTTCAGCTAGAAATTTAACTCAGGAAAGAATTTGTGATACCCAAGGGATAGAGCTAACCACAAATTCTTTGGATATTATTAATGACCCTGAAATTGATATTATTCTAGAACTGATTGGCGGAACGACTCTAGCAAAAGATCTGGTTTTGCAAGCGATAGAAAATGGCAAACATATTGTAACGGCAAACAAAGCACTTATTGCTTTATACGGGAATGAAATTTTTGCTAAAGCCAGCGAAAAAGGTGTGATGGTTTTGTTTGAAGCGGCTGTTGCTGGTGGTATTCCCATTATAAAAGCGATTCGTGAAGGACTTAGTGGCAACCAGATTGAATGGCTGGCAGGAATAATTAACGGAACAGGAAATTTTATCCTCACAGAAATGCGCGATAAAGGTCGTGATTTTTCTGACGTTTTAGCAGAAGCGCAAGCGTTAGGTTATGCAGAAGCAGATCCTACTTTTGATGTAGAAGGAATTGATGCTGGACATAAACTGGCTATTTTAGCTTCATTAGCCTTTGGCATACCGCTACAATTTGAAAAAGTATTTACCGAAGGAATAACCAAAATTACACGAGCTGATGTTGAATATGCAGAAGAGCTGGGTTATCGCATTAAACATTTAGGTATTGCCCGTAAAACAGAGCAAGGAATAGAATTAAGAGTACATCCAACACTAATTCCTGAACGGCGATTGATAGCAAACGTAGATGGTGTAATGAATGCTGTTTTAGTTCAAGGTGATGCGGTCGGGCCTACTCTCTATTATGGTGCAGGTGCAGGTGCAGAGCCTACGGCATCAGCTGTTATTTCTGATGTAGTGGATATAGTTAGAGTATTGACTGGTGACCCTGAACATAGAGTTCCACATCTAGCATTTCAAGAAGATGCGATTAGTGACATTCCCGTTTTAACATCAGAGCAAATAAAGACTGCTTATTATTTGCGTTTGACTGCTGAAGATAAACCAGGTGTTTTAGCTGAAGTCACTCGGATTTTAGCAAGTCATAATATAAGTATTGAGGCATTGATTCAAAAAGAACCGTTAGAAGGAAAAACGGTTGTCCCAGTTATTATGCTGACACAAACTACATTAGAAAAAGAAATGAATGCAGCAATCATAGAGATTGAAGCATTATCAACTATTACTGGCTCAATCAGCCGAATTCGCTTAGAAACATTAGGGTAAAAATATGTCGACTCGATACACAGGATTAATAGAACGCTATAAAAAACGCCTGCCAGTTAATGATGATGCTCGTATTATCAGTCTGGGTGAAGGAAATACACCGTTAATTCAGTTGCAAAATATTCCAAAACTAATCGGTAAAGATGTTGATATTTATGTCAAATATGAAGGATTAAATCCAACAGGGTCATTTAAAGATCGCGGCATGACTATGGCTGTGAGCAAAGCTGTTGAAGAAGGTAGTCAGGCAATTATTTGTGCATCAACGGGGAATACCTCTGCTTCTGCTGCGGCTTATGCAGTAAGAGCAGGAATCAAAGCCTTTGTGTTAATCCCTGATGGAAAAATAGCACTAGGAAAATTAGCGCAAACGCTAATGTATGGTGCTGAAATTATCCAGATTAATGGTAACTTTGATGATGGTATGTCGTTGGTTAAAGAAATTGTTGATCATGCCCCCGTGACTATCGTTAATTCCATCAATCCATTTCGAATTGATGGACAAAAAACAGCAGCATTTGAGATTGTCGATGAGTTAGGTGATGCACCAGACTACCATTGTTTGCCAGTAGGAAATGCAGGAAATATAACCGCTTATTGGAAAGGCTATACAGAGTATGCAACAGACCAAGGTGGATTAAAAGCAGTAGCGACTAAATGTCCCATAATGTGTGGTTACCAAGCAGCAGGTGCTGCACCCTTTATAAGCGGTAAAATGATAGACAACCCAGAAACTATTGCTACAGCAATTCGCATAGGCAGGCCCCAATCATGGGACTTTGCCTGGAATGCACAAAAAGAGTCGGGTGGTTGGTTTGATTGTTTTAGCGATGAAAAAATCTTAGAAGCACATAAAATGCTTTCATCAAATGAAGGAATTTTTTGTGAACCTGCATCTGCAACATCATTAGCAGGTGCTTTAAAAGATATTGAAAGCGGAAAAATCCCAGAAGGCAGTAAAATTGTATGTACTCTAACGGGGAATGGATTGAAAGATCCTGACACGGCGATTAGTCAATGCAAAGATTCTCACCCTGTGACTATTGAAGCAACGTTGGATGCGGTGAAAAAAGCTATATTGGATCAAATGTAAAATATAAGTTTTTAATTACAAAAAACCGGCTTTATACCGGTTATTTACGGAGTAAGATAGGTCGAGAGTGTTAATAGATTTTTTTTTGAAAATAAAAAAGGTAATTAATTAATAAGTTGGGGTATACCAACAAATACGGCTGGAATTGCAAATAAAACTGAAATAGTAATGATTGCCTGATGTTTGATTCTGCGTTTCAGGTTTAACATCAACGGCTCATCTTTAATTGAATCAGTTTGCTTTTGTGCTAATGATGTCTCTATAGGCATAAAAAATTGCTCCTTTAAAATAGTTAATAAAATTCCAATTTTTAAATTGGTTTGTGTCATTAAATATAGTTGAAATTACCAAGAACACTGAAGTAATTGTAAATATTTTTCTTAGCTATAAGTGAGCTCAAAAGGTTAAGAAAAATTAGCTTTAACTAAAGCTAGGCACTAGCGCCACTTTCTTCATAAAATTTCTTACTTCAGTAAAACAATAGAGAGTAGATAGCTGATAGAAAGTTCAAAACTATAACTTCTTGTCTGAAGCTTTGATACTAATCGTTAAACACTTAACAGAGAATGAATCAAATTCTTCATATTCATGTGCAAGGAGTGATTAAAAGTGATGTGGTATTGGCTAATAGCTCTATTGTTAACCCAACATCTTTAGCGGTTGTGGTGTTGGGTTGCCAAAAATGTGGCAGTTCAACCTACATATTTTTATTTCCTTCACTTTTAATTACACCCATATGCAGGAAGATTAATTATTGTCAGTTATCTAAGGCAACTGGAAACAACTAACCCACCCATCTTGCTTGCCTTTTTGTCCGTCTTAGATTTTGTTGCTACGGTTACATAGCCAGCTATGCGCCCTTCACAACAAAACCTAAGACGAAAAAAAATTCTACGTAATATGGGTGAGTTAGTTATTTCCAGTTGCCTAAGTAGAATATAAAGTAATCAAGTTTATTTATGTATCATCAAGGTGTTAAAAAAAAGATAGTTCCTCGTCCTCAAAATAAGAAAAAATCATTTTTAAAAGATATTGATCCCATCCTGTTAAAAATATTTTTAACACGAGGAATCACAGAAAATGAGCAAATAGAACGGACATTAGCAAAACTTCCCTCTCCTTGGTTGCTGTCTGGTATGGAATTAATGGTAGGGCATTTAATCACTGCCATTAAGCAACAGCAGAAAATTTGTATTGTTGCTGATTTTGATGCAGATGGTGCAACTAGTTGTGTTGTTGCTATAAAAGGGTTGGAATTATTAGGCGCTGCAGATGTTTCTTATGTTGTTCCCAATCGATTTGAATATGGTTATGGACTTACACCAGAAATAGTAGAGCTGGTTAAACAGAAAAATCCTGATGTAATTATTACTGTGGATAACGGGATCTCTAGTATAGATGGGGTTAAAGTAGCTAAGGATGCTGGGATCAAGGTTTTGGTAACAGATCATCATTTACCAGGTGAGCAAGTCCCAGACGCAGATGCCATTGTTAACCCTAATGTAGAAGGCGATGAATTTCCAAGTGGGAATATTGCTGGAGTAGGGGTTATTTTTTATGTTCTGATGGCATTAAGAAGCCGTTTGCGCGAAAAAAAATGGTTTGAAAAACAGAATATTCAGCAACCTAATTTAGCACAACTATTGGATTTTGTTGCTTTGGGGACAGTAGCTGATGTAGTCGCTTTAGATCAAGTCAATAGAATATTAGTTCATCAAGGGTTATTAAGAATACGTTCTGGTCAAGCTCATCCTGGAATAAAAGCATTAATTGAAATAGCGGGTAAACAGTCTAGGTCAATCAATCCATCTGATTTAGGTTTTGCCTTAGCACCCCGGTTAAATGCGGCAGGACGTATGGATGATATGTCATTAGGTATCCAATGTTTATTAAGTGAAAATGATGCCTTAGCTAAAGACATGGCTAGGCAGCTTGATGAACTTAATCAAGATCGTAAAGAGGTTGAAGCTCAAATGAAGACCGAAGCCTTATCTCTTTTAAAAGAAATGCATGTGCTGGATGAGAAACATTTGCCGGCTGGTGTGTGTCTTTTTGAGAAGGATTGGCATCAAGGTGTGATCGGTATTTTAGCCTCCAGAATTAAAGACCGGTTACATCGACCCGTTGTTGCATTTGCATCTGTTGATGATGGAGAAATAAAAGGTTCAGCCCGGTCAATTTCAGGTGTGCATATACGAGACGTGTTAAGCGAAATAGCAGCCTTACACCCACAAATACTGAGTAAATTTGGGGGGCATGCAATGGCAGCGGGAATGAGTATTAAGATGCATGATTACCCTGTTTTTGCATTAGCTTTTGATGAAGTGGTGGCTAAGCATTTAAACAATGTAGATCTAGAGCAAAAAATATACACAGATGGACAGCTATCAGAAAAAGAAATAACCTTAGAATTTACTGAGGTGTTAAATAATGCAGGAACCTGGGGACAGGCATTTCCTGAGCCTATTTTTGATGGGGTTTTTGATGTGGTTCAATGCAGAGTTGTTGGGCAGCAGCATCTTAAATTTGTACTGAGATTTCCTTCTAGTGAATTATTAATTGATGCGATTGCTTTTTTTGTTGAAAAATCAGAAAATTGGCTAGGCATCCGGTCAATTAAAGCGGCTTATAAATTAGATGTTAATGAGTTTAGAGGAAATAGAAGTGTGCAACTAATGTTGCAGTATATTGAAAAAATAGAATAGAGTGATCTTTCTGTGGATGTGTTTTAAAATGAAGTAATGTTAGGTTAACGATAGAGCCGTTAGCCTAACCTACAGGGTTTAAGTACTTATTCTTTTCTCAGAAAGATCATTAATAACCCCTATTCTCTCTAATCAAACTCCTTGTGATAAGAAATAATACGGTCAATTTCATTTTTAGCGCCTAAAATAACAGGAACCCGTTGATGAATTTCTTTAGGCTTCATTTCTAAAATACGTTCACGTCCAGTGCTGCACATTCCACCCGCTTGTTCTACAATAAAACCAATAGGGTTAGCTTCATAAAGTAAACGTAATCGTCCTTCTTTAGTTGGGTCACGTAAATCAAAAGGATACATAAAAACCCCGCCACGAGTTAACACTCTATATACCTCTGCGACTAAAGAAGCAATCCAGCGCATATTAAAATCTTTACCTCGAATACCATCGGTACCTAGTACACATTCTGAAATATATTGTTGAATAGGCGCTTCCCAAAAACGTTGGTTAGACATATTAATGGCAAATTCTTGAGTATCCTCAGGAATACTCATTCCTGGATGAGTCAGATAAAATTCACCAATCTCTTGATCCAAAGTAAAGCCATTGACACCTTCACCTGTGGTTAAAATTAGCATTGTAGAAGGGCCATAAAGAACAAAACCGGCACAGACTTGCTCACTACCTTTTTGTAAAAAATCTTCTGTTGTCGGATTGATTCCTTCATCACAACGTAAAATTGAAAAAATAGTACCGACCGTTAAATTAACATCAATATTGGATGAGCCATCCAGAGGATCAAATAATGCCAGATATTTTCCACGGGGATATTGACCAGGAATTTTAATGGGATCATCATTTTCTTCAGAAACCATGCCAGCCAAATGTCCCGTCCATTTTAGAGCATCAACCATCATATTATTACTGATAATATCTAATTTTTTTTGAACTTCACCTTGTACATTTTCTGAATCAGAACTTCCCCAGGTGCCGATCAAATCACCTTGATTGACTAAATGTGATATTTTCTTACAAGCAGTGAGAATATCATTCAAAAGTGAAGATAAATCTCCAGAAGCATCAGGACGTTTTCGTTGTTGTTCGGTAATAAACTGGGATAAGCTAACTTTATTTTCCATTAGGTGGTCTCCTTTAAAAACATAGCTAAGATTGTATCGTATATTCTTCAATATGAAGAGGATAAAAATGTAGTTTACAAGCGAAATTTAATGGTTTAAATTAAGTTAAAGAAATAAGTTAAGTCTAAATAAATATCAAAAACAAATATTAAAGCACAATATATTGTGTTATTATTTTTATCAGCCACTACATGTGTGTTTTTGATCAAAGCTTACAATTAATTCGCCTTCTGCTTAACGTATTTACAAAAAAGGAAAACATTAATGACTGCACAGCTTCATGTCGTTGCCGAAAAGGTGACAGAAATTCCGTTACAAAGTGCCTCACTAGATATTTGGGATACGAAATACCGCTTAAAAAGTAAAGATGGAGTAGCGGTTGATAAGACGATTGATGAAACTTATCAACGGGTAGCAAAAGCATTAGCTAGTGTAGAAAAAGATAAAACTTTACAAGATCAATATTATAAAGAATTTTTATGGGCATTACGGCAAGGTGTTATCCCAGCAGGACGAATTATTTCTAATGCTGGCGCACAAGCGCACAAGCCGGCTACCTCAACGATTAATTGCACGGTCTCTGGCTCAATAGCAGATTCCATGGATGATATTCTTAACAAAGTACACGAAGCAGGTCTTACCTTAAAAGCAGGGTGTGGAATAGGGTATGAATTTTCTACTTTACGGCCTAAAGATGCTTATGTTTCAGGTGCTGGCGCGTATACATCTGGCCCCTTATCGTTTATGGATATTTACGATAAAATGTGTTTTACCGTCTCATCAGCAGGTGGGCGACGTGGTGCACAAATGGCAACTTTTGATATTGCCCACCCCGATGTGGTTGAGTTTATCAGAGTAAAGCGTGAGGATGGCCGTTTGCGTCAGTTTAATTTGTCTTTACTTATAACAGCTGAATTTATTGACGCTGTTAAAAATGATAAATCATGGTCTCTATCTTTTCCTGTGACTGAGAAGGAAGTGAAAATTGATGATCTAGACCTTAAAAATAAAGAACTTATTGATTGGCGCGACTTACCTAATAAAGAGGGTTATGTTGTGAATGACGATGGTCTGGTTGCCTGCAAAATCACTAAAACCATGCCAGCACGTCGTTTGTGGGACATTATCATGTCATCAACCTACGACTACGCAGAACCTGGATTTATTCTGATTGATAAAGTTAATGAGATGAACAATAACTGGTTCTGTGAAAATATTCGAGCGACAAATCCCTGTGGAGAACAACCATTACCCCCATATGGAAGCTGTCTTCTAGGATCAATCAACTTAACTCGTTTTGTAGAGAAGCCTTTTACTAGTCATGCTCGTTTTGACTGGGAAACTTACCGTAAAACGATTCGGATTTTTACACGTATGTTAGATAACGTAGTGGAAATTAATGGGTTACCATTAGAAAAACAACGAGATGAAATTACCAGTAAACGTAGGCATGGTATGGGCTATTTAGGCTTAGGCTCCACACTAACTATGTTAGGGCTAAAATATGGTGAAGATGAATCGTTAGAGGTAACGGAAAAAATCACTAAAACATTAGCTGTTGAAGGGTGGAAAGAAGGTCTCGTCTTATCAAAGGAAAAAGGTGCTGCTCCGATGATGAATCAGGAATTTATTGTTACGGGAGAAATGTTACATAAAAGACCTGAAATGAAAGCAGATGGATACAAAAAAGGCGATAAAATTTTAGGTAAAATATTGCACGGAAAATATAGCCGGTATATGCAGCTTTTAGCAACAGAAGAACCAGAATTAGTGGCTGAACTTATCGAACAGGGTGCACGATTTACCCATCATAGCTCCATAGCGCCTACAGGTACTATTTCTTTGTCTTTAGCGAATAATGCAAGTAATGGTATAGAACCTAGTTTTGCACATCATTATTCACGAAATATTATTCGAGAAGGAAAAAAGAGTAAAGAAAAAGTAGATGTCTTTTCTTTTGAATTATTAGCTTATAGAGAGCTAATCAATGCTGAGGCTATGCCATACAGTGAAGATCCAGCAGAGCAACTGCCAGACTATTTTATTTCAGCTGATGATATAACACCAAAACAACATGTTGATATACAGGCAGCAGCACAAAAGTGGATAGATTCATCTATTTCTAAAACAGCCAATGTCCCTACTGATTATCCATATGAAGACTTTAAGTCAATCTATGAATATGCTTATGATAAAGGTTTAAAAGGGTGTACAACTTTTCGTTTTAATCCAGAAGTATTTCAAGGCGTATTAGTAAAAGAAACTGACCTGGAAAAAACAACCTATCAATTTACCTTAGAAGATGGTCATGTTATTGAGGTAAAAGGTAATGAAGAAATAGAATACGATGGCGAAATGCATTCAGCCGCTAATTTATTTGATGCTCTAAAAGAAGGTTATTACGGTAAATTCTAATGATACATAAAATCACAAAAAAAATAGTAGCCTACAAAGTTATCAATGATGAAGAAAATAAAAAAATTGATAAAGTAGAAGACGCTAAGCCTACACTGGAAAGTATGCACGAAAATGTACAACGCCCAGAAGTGCTGCTAGGTTCTACCTATAAAATTAAAACGCCACAATCAGAGCATGCGCTTTATATTACTATAAACGATATGGTGTTAAATATGGGGACAGAACATGAAGAACGCCGTCCCTACGAAGTGTTTATTAACTCTAAAAATATGGAGCATTTTCAATGGGTTTTGGCTTTGACTCGCGTGATTTCAGCTGTTTTTCGGAAAGGTGGGGATGTCACTTTTCTGGTTGAAGAAATGAAGGCTGTATTTGACCCTAAAGGAGGATATTTTAAAAAAGGTGGTATCTTTATGCCATCTCTAGTCGCTGAGATAGGTCATGCGATAGAATCGCATATGAAATATATTGGCCTGATCGCAACAGAAGAAATGAGCGATCATCAAAAAAAATACTTAGCTGAAAAACGTAAAGAGTTTGAAGATAAGCATGGTGACTCATCAGCTAATGATGAAAACAGCTTTCCTGATAAAGCAATTTTATGTAGTAAATGTAGTACAAAGGCAATGGTGTTGATGGACGGATGTATGACATGCTTAAATTGCGGAGAGAGTAAATGTGGGTAAAATTTACACTGACTTAAATATGCTCAGGGTAATGAACTCTGAACTATAGGGTCACTGAAGTGGCTACACTAAACCGGACACACAATATAAAATAACCTGAAAAAGTGTGTCTTAAAATGAGTGATGAAACAAAAAAACCGAATAGTTATACCTCATAAGTCAAAGAATCAGCTGTTAAGTTGGCTCTTGAGTCAGAACAGACTATAGCGCAAACAGCAAGAAATTTAGGTATTAATGTAAATACCTTGCATACCTGGATTGGGAAATATTCAAAACCAAAGGTCGCTAGTACTAGAACAGATGATCATATCTATGATGAGAACAAACGGCTAAAGAAAGAACTGGCGCTAGCGATACAGGAGCGTGATTTGTTAAAAAAGGCCACCGCGTGTACTTTGCGAGAGAAATACGGTGAAGTACGCGTGGATAAAGAAACACTGTGAATACTATTCTGTGACTGCTTTGTGCCAATTTATGAAGGTATCCCGTGGCTGTTATTATGAATGGCTTCATTCGCCTAAAACAGACAGAGAAAAAGAAAATGAGAAGTACAGTATCTTATTAAAAGCTATTTTTGAAAAAGGACGAGGCTCCTATGGTACGCGACGATTGAAAAATAAATTTGCTGAGCAGGGCATTATTATTAGTCACCGACGTATAGGCAGACTCATGAAGCAAGCTGGGTTATGGTGTAAAACCAAGAAGAAGTTCAAAGTAACAACCGTTCAAAACATAACAACCCGATAGCACCTCACCTCTTAGAAAGAGCATTTACTGTATCTTAACCTGATCGCTATTATGTGAGCGATATTACCTATATTTATACTCAGGAAGGCTGGTTATATTTAGCGGTAGTCATTGATTTATTTTCAAGAAAAGTCGTTGGCTGGTCAATGAATCAGCGGATGAAAGCAATTAGTCAATGATGCTTTACTGATGGCAATCTGGAAAAGAAAACCGACTAAAGGTTTAAAGTGGCATAGCGACCGGGGCAGTCAATATGCATCCGATAGTCATCGTGCTATTTTACATGAACATCATATTATTCAATCGATGAGTCGAAAAGGAAACTGCTGGGATAATGCCGTCTCTGAAAGCTTCTTCCATACCTTAAAAACAGAGCTCGTCCATCATTGCCAGTTCAAAACAAGAACAGAGGCTAAACAGGCAATATTTGAATATATAGAGGTTTTTTATAACCGAGAAAGAATCCATTCTGCAAATGACTATTTGTCGCCCGTAGATTACGAAATTCAGCAAAAAGCTGGGTAAACTTGTGTCCGGAATAGTGTTGACACATCACTTATCGCTGTAATCAAGCTACCTAGCACTTAATGACGGAAAATTCTACTTGATTCATATATAATTCAAACTTTACTTCTAAGATCTTTTTACAATAATGGCAATTATGAAAAAATTAAAAACTAAAAATTTTGTTATTAAAGTATTCGAAAGTATTATTGTTATTGGGTACATCATATTCGAAGAATTAATATGGAATGTTTTTGTCAAACCAGTTGTTCATTACATTAAAAGTCTGGTTATATTTGATACTCTTCAAACAACGTTTTTAGAGATGAATCGACATCTTCTATTGACAGTGTTTATTGTGATTTTGCTTATTACAGAGGTACTTGGGCTTGTCTCTGGGGTTTGTCTTGTTAATGGTTATATTTTTACTTCAATTGGTGTCTATGCTTGTAAAATCCCTGTTGCTATCTTTACCTTTTGGCTTTTTGATTTAACTAAAGATAAATTAATGACCTTTCAATGGTTAAAAAAATCTTATGAATACATTATGGGTTTGTTGGAAAAGCTAGTAAATTCATCTATTTATATCTATATCAAAACAAAAAAAGTTGAAATAAAAGCAAAATTCAAATCACTTGTTTTGCAATATTTTGGTGAAGAAGGGTTTATCTCTAGTGTGAAATCCCACTATTTGGTTTTTAAGCCTTACGTGGCGAAATATATAAAAATCCCCTCTACTTTTAAGCGTATGACTTAATGATTGAACTCTATTTAGATACGGTTGATATTAAACAGGTTAGCCGATTAAATGCGTGTTTACCATTAAAAGGAGTGACTACAAACCCATCAATATTAGCTAAAGCTGGACGAGGTGTTAATCAAGTGTTGCCTGAATTAGCAAATATAATCGGAAGCGAAGCTCGCTTTCATATTCAAGTTGTGGGTCAAAATGTAGATGAGATAGTAGATGAGGCATTTAAAATAAACTCATTACCCTATGACATTGTGGTGAAAATTCCTGCAACTGAAGTAGGTCTAGCAGCGATAAAAAAAATTAAGCAGCAGAATATACCTGTATTGGCAACAGCTATTTATAGTGTACAGCAAGGTATTTTAGCCGCATTGAGTGGAGCTGATTATTTAGCTCCTTATGTTAATCGGATGGATACCATGGGTAATGATGGAATAAAAGTGGTTGCTGATTTGCAATTGCTTATTATGCAACAAGGCTTAAACTGTAAGCTATTACCCGCTAGTTTTAAAAATACTTTACAAGTGATTGAGGTAATGAAGCTGGGCGTTCAGGCAATAACAATACCGGTAGATGTAGCTATTCAAATGTTAAAGCATCCAGCTGTTGACTCAGCGGTTAAACAATTCAGTCAAGACTGGACGAATGTATTTGGTGATAAGCTTTCTTTTGAAAGTTAAATTGTGAGGCAAGCAATTTATTACACTTAATATCGATTACCAAATAAATGGATAAAATGATGTTTGTATCTAAAAAAAGGAATTAATGCCGTACCTGCAATGAAACCACCTATATGAGCACCAAGGGCGACACCACCTTGTTGACCATCATTCATATAAGCGCTGAATAATTGCATTGCAAACCAAAATAGTAAGACATAAATTGCAGGGATACGCCTCGTAAAAAAAATTATTCCTAATGGAATAGCCATAAGGACTTGAGCGCGAGGGTAAAGTAGTAAATATGCGCCTAAGATACCAGAAATAGCACCACTTGCACCTATCATTGGGATGACAGAATTTGGTTCGGGTATCACTTGGGAAAAAACGGCTGCTATGCCGCATAACAAATAAAAAATGATAAACCGACCATGTCCCATGGCATCTTCAATATTATTTCCAAAAACCCAAAGATATAGCATATTTCCAATTAAATGCATCCAGCCACCGTGCATAAACATGGATGTAAATATACTTAGCCAAGCGGGTATCATAACTTGTTCGGCGGGTAGGAATCCATCGCCCACTAATAAAGCAGGTACCACACCTAAGCTATAAAAAACACCTTCAAGTTGTTCTGCTAAGGTTAGCTCCCAAAGAAAAACTAGAACACAGATTGTGATGAAGAAATAGGTAACATAAGGCGTAATAGAAGTCGGGTTATCATCATGAATAGGGATCATTAGGTTTACCTGTTTTGTTCGTAAAGAGAACGCTGCTACGGCAGTTATAAGCTAACTTATTGAATATACTTCGTTTGGATTAAATGAAGTGGGAAGGGTTTGATTGGGTTGCTGTCCGTTTACTCCGGCAACCCAATAACTAAAAGATAAAGAAAATATTGCTTTAAGTTGCTGAAAATGAAGCTAATGTCTGCATTAATGTGTCTAGTGATGGCTTTAGAATAGGTCCTACTGCAGGTATCGCAACCACTTTATTAATAAGAGACTCAAGAGTAGAGATTTTGTTTTCAGCCAGGCTACTAATAGTTGATTTTGCTGGACCAGGTAATTTATTAAACACCTCAGACAAAGTACTGATTTTAGAAGTAGCTTCGGTAATTTGAACTGCCGCTTTTGTTGCTGTGTCAGCATCAGTTACAGTACCCAGTGTATCTGTGACTGAGTTAACAATATTACCAAGATCGCTACCAATATTTACATAATCAGAAGGTTCATTGTCTATGGCTGAAATAGTATCGTCAGTGTCAGATGTTAATGGAGCATCTAATTCACTATCATAAGGTAATAATTTTGGAAGTAGGAAGTAGGAAAGTAAACCAATAAGCAAAAATATGGGAATCCACAATAATTTTCCATATCTTGGTCTTTGAGTCGTTTCCATTCTTGGTGTTTTGTCAGTTTCGGTTTTTGCATTGCCTGTAATGCCTAACATGCCGGCAGGCATTGCTTTAGAAATATTATCTTTTTGCCCTTGGAGCATAGATAAAAGTCCATTGGCATCAAGATTATCACTGCTCATTTTTTTACGAATTACGCTCAAAATAAGAGGGGCAACAAGGCCTATTAAAGACGTAGCAGATTTACTTTTAATACCACTGAAACCAGCAATGGCAATGGCAATTTTTGATACGACGCCTTTACCCATTAATGACCCTAGAAGCTTTGTACCTGTTCCTATTAATGAACTATGATCGCCACCAGAAAGCATGCTTGCAAAATTTCCCAAAAGTCCATCATCCATTCCACCAAGGGTATTTACAAGATTTGCAGCGCCACCTTCTTCTGATGAAGAGGTTAATAAACCATCTAAAATTCCAGAAACTGCTCCATTAACTGCATTCCCAGTATTTTCTTTAGATTCACCCAAAAGGTTTGTAACTTGATCAATTACAACATCGCCAAGTTCATTTTTAATTAGATCAACGAGATTAAATGACATTGAAGGACTCTCCCATTTCTTTAGTTTTAATTTGATGAGTAACTCCAAAATAATTATTGGAGTGTCAATTTCTCTATTACTTTTTAAGGTACATCCTTTAAGGAACCTCTGATCAAGTCCAATTATTTTTAGCTTGCTAAGACTGCCGATATTTTCCACGAAGATCGGTGCAATAGAGTGACTATTACGTCTCACTTCGTAAAAAATAGCGACAGTTTTTTCTGCGCTAAATTTTAATCGACTTAATCAGAGGTTCCTTAAGTAACTCTATTATAAGTTTAAGATATACTCTTAATTAATTAAGTATTATTCTGTTAACTAATAAGGATTCTAACAGGGAATTATCGCGATGTCTAAGTTCAATGATATGACAGGCATCATAAAAAATTTAAATTTTTCTGACAAAACAGCACTAGAATATTTGTTTATCCTGCTGATTTTTTTATAATGCAAATTGTCATACTATTGCAATTACTAATAACTGTTAGTTTATAAAAGGTATATCACTAAAGCAAAAGGTTTTTTATTAATCGTATGCTCTACGACACTGCCATTGACTTAAGGCAAGCTTTGTAGGTTGATGATATGGGCTAATGGCTTTATCGTTAATCCAATATTTTGGTAACCCCTTGTTGGGCTGCCAAAAAGACGGCAGCCCAACCTACAACAGTGATTTCTTAAGTTAATGGTCGTGATGTTCTACGAGGGAACAATTAATTATCTATATCTTCTATGACTGATTTTTTAAATCTACCTGACTCTTTACTCTTTGATTTAACACATTCAGAAACACTTGTTGTTTGCTTATTATTTATATGGACGGGCTTTGTACGGACTGGATTAGGGTTTGGTGGGGCGGCATTGGGTCTGCCATTGATGTTATTTGTCAGACCTGATTTATTGCTTTGGTTGCCTGTTATAGGTACACATTTACTGTTTTTTTCCGGGCTTACTTTAAGTCGACGTTTACATCATGTTGATTGGGCTTATTTACGTCATGCGTTATGGTTTATAATTCCACCAGCGTTAGCTGGTGTTTTTGGGTTAGTTAATTTACCGGCAATATGGCTTAACTTATTTATTTATGCCATTACACTGTTTTACGGTGTAATTTGGGTGTTAAATCGTGTTATTAAAAGTCAACACGAATGGGCGGATAAGCTTTTATTGATGATTGGTGGCTACGTGGCAGGTATGTCATTAACAGGTGCACCTTTAATGGTTGCTGTCTTTATGCGCAATGTAAATCGAGAGCGTTTACGAAATACGTTATTTGTCCTATGGTTTACAATAGTCTCGATCAAAATGATAACCTTTATTACTTTGTCCGTTAATCTGCATTTTATTGAAGCATTAAGCTTAATTCCAGTTGCGGCCATTGGACATATTATGGGCTTAAAGGCTCATAACAAAATTATTCAAAATGATCAGGTTTTCAAGCAATGGGTTGGAGCTGGTCTTGTTGTGGTAAGCATTCTGGGTTTATTAAACCTATACCAAAGCGTTTGTTTAAACGCAGAAGTCAAGGCTCAGTTCTGTTGGGTGGGTTCAATGCTAAACCTGTAAGGCGCAGGAGTCATAGGTTGGATGAGTGATAACGTTATCCGATATTTTTAGATATTACGAAAAGATGGAATACGGTAATAGAATATTAAGTACCTACGCATAATTATTTTAACAATTTTGCGCAGGATTTTTTATCAGATTCAAGACGCATAAATAGGCGCATAGCAGGCTATGTAACTATTTAGAGTCTACTCAGAAACCACAACGCATTGATAATATTAATATATTAGTCTATTTATGATAAAATAGTGCACGGAAAAACAGATAAACGACTCAAAACCTGTGCACCTATGATCCGAACCTGTAGCTCGAAACAACTCACTCTAGCAGAATTTGACTGGCCTTTTGACACGGCTCTAGATAAACACAATCGCTGGGTAAAAATGAGTCAATGCATTCCCTGGGATGACTTAGCAGAGGGTTATTATCAAGGGCTTTCGGCAGACACAGGGCGTCCAGCCAAGGATGCACGCTGCGTCATCGGTGCAGTGATCATAAAACACAAGCTAAGCCTTTCTGATATTGAAACGGTTCAGCAAATTCAAGAAAACCCTTATATGCAATTTTTTGTAGGATTTGCCAGTTTTCAGGCGGAACCACCCTTTGCGCCTTCATTACTCGTTGATATTAGAAAACGCATGGGAGCATCCGTTTTTGAAGTATTCGAGCAAGCGATTATTAACGCACATGATGGCGAAAAGGAAAAAAGTCAGGCTAAAGCAGACCTAGAATCAGACCCCTCATCGCAGATCAATAGCAAAGAAAACGAAGATGATTCATTGCAAGGAAACGTAGAAGACGAAGCGAAATCTGATTCACAAGAAATAGAAATAGGAAATTCAAAAGAAATTGACACACATCAAGGCAAACTGATTCTTGATGCCACTGTGGTTGAGCAAGCCATCCGTTATCCAACAGACCTTAACCTACTCAATGAAGCGCGTGAGTTCAGTGAGAAAATCATTGATTTCCTTTATTTAGAAACAACGCTGGATAAGAAGCCACGTACCTATCGAGAAAAGGCACGATCTGCTTTTTTATCGATCGTCAAACAAAAACGTCCTGGCAGGAAAAAACTACGCCGAGGAATAAAACAACAACTGCAATATCTTCGCCGTAACCTGAGACATATTGAACAACTCCTGACATACTGGCCTGAAGGCACAGAACTTCCATTACCTCGCTGGTTACTCTATCGCTACTGGGTGATTCAACACCTCTATGAACAGCAATGGGCAATGTATACCACTAAAACTCGTCGTTGTGATAATAGAATCGTCAGTATCAGCCAACCTTATGTACGCCCCATCATTCGAGGCAAACAAAACAAGGTGGTTGAATTTGGCGCTAAACTCAGTGTCAGCCTAACAGATGATGGGTTTTCTCGTGTAGATCATTTGCGCTGGGATGCTTTTCATGAAGGGTTGGATTTAACATCACAAGTTGAACACTATCATCAGCGAACGGGCTATTACCCAGAAAAGATCTTGGCAGACCCACTTTATGGCACGCGAGAAAACCGGAATTATCTTAAAAGCAAAGGCATCCACTTTGCGGGAAAACCACTCGGTCGACCCAAGAAAGAGACAGAAGACAACCGGGAAGAACTCAAACAACTCAAAGCACAACGAAGAGCAGATTATCTACAACGGATACCCATTGAAGGCAAATTTGGCCAAGGCAAGAATGGCTATCGACTGAATTATATTAGAGCCAAGCGTGCAGATACCTCACTGGCATGGATCAATAGCATATTCTTGGTGATGAACCTATTGATCCTGGAAAGGATCTTTTTTGCCTGTCGTAAAAGCAGTCAAATCAGAGATATATTGTCGTTAAAACAAATTGAAAAAATATTATGTTGTCAGATGCAGAGAATTTTTCAATTTTTTGGCCAGTTTTGTAAAAAACTCGTGCTGATTTACTGAGCAGACTCTATTTATGCAACGCCGAATATGATAAAAAAGACAAGTAAAATGTTAAAATAATTATGCGTGGGTACTTAGTTACCAAGGCAAAAGCTCACCATTCATATGCCAAAAACCACCCGTGTTTTCAAGGTTTAGTTCGTTCAAACGCTCAATCAATCCTGATGCGGATTCAGCGGTATCAATTAAGCCGCCATGCCCTGTCATATCCGTTTTTACCCAACCAGGATGTAAAATAGCAACCGCAATACCTAGTGGTTTCAGGTCAATAGCTAAAGATTTACCTGCTGCATTTACTGCCGCTTTAGACATACGATAACCATAACTACCACCGGAATCATTGTCGGCTATAGACCCCATGCGGCTAGTGATAATACCTACTTTACTTCCTTTGCCCAAATTATCTATCAATGCCTGAGTCGTTAGTAAAGGACCCAGGCTATTGACTTCAAACATTCGTTTACAACTGGAAATACTCTCTTCGTTTAGATCATTCATGGCAATACCATCAGCAATACCAGCATTATTTATTAGCCAATCTACTTGGCGACCAGATAAAGTGTTGGCAAGTTTAAATAAATTTTTTTGATCACTCACCTCAACATCTTCAATTACTTCAACACCCAGATCATCTAATGCTGTTGAACGCTGACGACAAGTGGCAATTACTTGAAAACCATTTTGTTTTAACTGTGCACAAAGCTCTAAACCGATACCACGATTACTGCCAGTGACTAGTGCTGTTTGCTTCATTTTAAATTTCTCTTATTGTTGGTTTATAAATTCTTCGCTCTTTTTTTTAATAGAAGTTTATAGATTATAATCAGATAATGTTTATCAAGTTCTCAACTCCCTATACTCGTCAAGATAACGTAGACGATGTACCAGGTTGACTTCTTCTTAAAAGAGATGATTCATTTAAAACACACTGTGTGTATAGAAATATAAGGAAAAAAATGAAACAACAATTAAAAAATATTTTCATCCTCATATTCTGTGCAATCATTTTGAATGGCTGTGGAGCAACACTTCTTACTTATAAACCTGTAGAAAACTCCAATATCTTGAGTGCCATGCGAACAATTAGAAATAAAATACTGGCTCAACCCATACAAAAAGCCCCCTCACAAATCGAAATAACAGAAAATACTCTTAAAATTATAGGTACCTTCGAAGGAAAAAAATTTAAAAAGGCATCATTCAACTTTTTTTCTAAAGACTATAAAGAGGCTGTAGGATTGATAAATTTTAAGGATATTACTGAAATACAATACCATACCAAAAAAGACTGGTTTATGGTTACTCTCATCAATAAACAAAATGATGACCTTTTATTTAGGTATTTTTCACATACTAAAACTGATGCTCAACAGTTTATTGACAATATTGAAACTTTAATAAAACATAAAGTAGACCCTCTCAACCCTATTGTTTTGTCAACTAATTACCAATTAAGTCCCTCTGAAATAGAAGCATATTTTATAATTCTTAAATCCTTTGTACTAAACCCCGATAGTGAAAAGTTTGTTATTGCTGAACCCAGCTTTCTAAGTGCCTTAGCTAATATAGAAAGAGTTTCAGGTAAAAACCATACTGATGTCGGTGATTTTTCCAACAGCTTAGCTGCAATTTATCAATCTCTAGGTAAATATGAGCAGGCAGAACCTTTGTATCTTAAAAGCTTAGCCATACAGGAAAAAGCCTTTGGAAAAGACGATATTAAGGTAACAAATATTTTGGATAACCTAACAAGGCTTTATGCAGAACAAGGTCGATTTCAAAAAGCTGAAAGTTTTGGTCAAAAAAGCTTGGCGATTAAAGAACAAAAGCTGGGAAAAAATGATATTTCTGTTGTCGCCAGTTTAAATAATTTAAGTTCAATTAACCAAGCACAAAGACGTTATGAACGTGCGGATATGTTTAATGAACGTAGCCTATCAATTATGGAGCGATTAATACTAAGCGGTCACATTAATGCAGCTCTTGCTTTATCTAATATTTTTACCAGAACTCAACTAACACCAAGTAAAAATGACGTAGGTATTGCAAAAGGCTTCAATCAAGTAACGAGCATTATAGGTTTAGCGATAACGGGTATCTATTTAACAGATTATATGTTGAGTTGGTTCGATATAGGTATATATGCAAACAAGAAAAGAACCAAGAAAATTGTAAATAACACTGCCTTAGCGAGTATTTATCATGCGCAAGGTAAGTTCGTACAAGCTGAACCGCTATTTAAAGAAGTATTAGAGATAAAGAAACAAGAATTAGGTGATGACCATTTAAATGTTGCAAATAGTTTAAGCGATTTAGCCAAAACTTATTATGCACAAGGTAAGTATAAAGAAGCTGAACCTTTGCTTCATCAAGCACTTACAATTCATGAGAATAAATTAGCTAGTAACCACCCCTCGGTTGCTGATGACATAAATGGTTTGGCGTTAATATATGCTTCTCAGAATCAACATGAGAAGGCAAAACCTTTATTTCAAAAAAGTTTGAGGAGCACAAACCGATCATTAAACCGTTGGTTATGGGGTGCAGGCGAAAAAACACGACTAGCTTATCTGCAACAACAGGAAACCAAACGAGATATTTATCTCAGCTTTTACAGTTTGATCAACGATCCCGACGAGGCACTTTTTTTTTCATTAACTCGCAAAGGTTTATTATTACGAATTTCTTCTGAAGTCAGTAAATTAGCGAAACAAAGTACCGACCCAAATATTAAAAAGAAAACTCAAACATTTAATGCACTAAGGACACAATTATCAGAACTCTATTTAACCGAAAAAACTGATCAGACCGAAATTCAAGCATTAGAAGAAAAAATCAACACGATAGAACAGCAATTAAGTCAAAAAATTAGTAGTTTTAAAAATAATAAAATCGAAATGACCACTGCACAGGTTTTAAATAATCTTGATCCTACGGAAAGCATGGTAGATTTTTTAATTTACAAAGATTTTGACTTTAAAAGTCGTAAATTTAAAGAAGATCAAGTGATTGCTTTAGTTGCCAACAAACAAAATGGTGTGCAGTTGGTTAAATTGGGGAGCCTCGCACCTATTGCAGCGACTATTAAAACTTACCGGTCAAATATTTCAAGAATTCGTCCTATAAAATCATCTGCTCAAACCCTCTTTCAACAACTTTGGGCTCCCCTGACTCCATATTTAAAAAACACTAAAACCGTTTATGTAGTACCAGACGGCTCTTTACATTTACTCCCTTTTAAGGCATTACGAGATCAGGGTGGCTTGTATTTGACTGAAAAATGGCAACTGATTACCTTGAATTCCCCTCGTGATATTGTGTTGACAAAAAAGTCTGATAAAACCACAACGGTAGCAGCTATTTTTGCAGCACCAGACTTTGAAGATAAAAATGAACAACCAAATGTAACCGCTGACATAAAAGCTATTCATTTCAGCGAATTACCTGGCACTCTCAAAGAAGGACAGCAAATTGAGAAATTATTTGCTCAAAAACAATCACAATCGTCTGTTAAATTATTTACAAAAAGACAAGCCACTGAGCAAAAAGTCATGTCTTTGATATCGCCTAAAATACTGCACCTTGCTACACATGGTTTTTTCCTGAAAGATAATGTTAATGATAATAAAAATTTGGAGCGCGGTTTAACACTAAGATCTGGACAAGAAACGATTGCACCGCTATTTATCCAAAACCCGTTAGCACGTTCAGGCTTAGCATTTGCTGGTGCAAATTCAGGAATTAAAGGTTATAAGCGAGCAGATGATACTAATGGTATTTTAACGGCACTGGAAGTTTTAAACTTAAATCTAGAGGGGACTGATTTGGTCGTGCTATCAGCTTGTGAAACTGGTCTTGGAGATATTAAAGTTGGTGAAGGCGTATACAGCTTAAATCGTTCTTTTCAAGAAGCAGGTGCTAAAATGGTATTATCAACTTTGTGGGGCGTGGCTGACGATGCAACGGGTGTATTCATGCAGAAGTTTTATTCCCGTTTTTTGAATGGCGAATCTGCACAAAAAGCCATGCAAGAAACCCAAAACGAATTTATGCGTGACGAGAAATATAGTCATCCTTTTTTTTGGGCAGGCTTTGTTATGATTGGTAAGGAGTAACTATCTGCCGCTTTTATATTAGTTTTGACTATAATTAAATTAGAGTTAGGTTTTTGTGTACTTTATTCAAAAAGAAACCTCAAACCCAAAAACAACACGATCCTGTCTATCAAATTGTCCAAATACTCCTTGTTTATCTCCATAAAAAATATCAGCTCCTAACCAAGTCTTGATATTATCTTGCCATTCATAACTGATTTTAGGCCTGATAATGCCATCTCCATTATTCGTATTAGCGATAATTAACACTTCTGCAATTAGCGTGTCATACATAAAGTTCCGTCGTATTAGCCCTGTTAAGGTTGTATCTAGTTTATCTCTTGTTGTCTTATCAGCATTGTTTATTATCCAGCTTTGTATTAGCTGTCCACTTAACAATATATCCCAGGGAGCGTTCCAGTCCAGCCCCAGTACATAATGTAATTCTGGACTTTTGATTACACCCCGGTTTTGTAATGGGTTTTTGCCAATAAAATAATGCTCAGTAAAGTAAGCTATTTCACCCCGTACCACCCAATCAGAAAAAGCATTACTAAAAGTTGTGCCAAAAACATGGGTACGCTCATATTCTGGTGTAATGGTAACAATGGGATTGCCACCTATTATTGATAGGTTTTGCCTGAGCACTGGTAGGTTATTGTATTGATACAGATAGTTAAATGTGATGTCCCAGCCTTGCCAGAATGTTGAGGCACGCAGCCCGACATCGGAGTCTAGTAGAACATTATTAGGTCGTCTTGATTTTTCAATATTAACTAACACTCCGGGTGGAGCAGACGGTACTAATTCTGATGAGGTAAAAGCGTACGTTGCATTTTGTTTTGGCAAGGTATGATAGGTTTGATCGGGAATCCATAGAAATTGTAAATCCCAATTCGCAATAGTTCGCTCTATATTTGTTGTCCATAATGGAATGCGAGAACTATCAAAATCATCGAGAATAAATTCTCTGAATGATTGTGGATTGACAATATCCAGTACATGTAATCCGTCTGCCTTACCCCAGACTATTTGTTGTTTACCTAGCGTTAAAAAGGTATCACCGATATTTCCCTGTAGTGTTAGTTCACGTAGTTCCAACTCTACTTCTTTGTTTAGCAGAGCTGGCTTGCTGTAGACACTATAACTATTTCGGTTTATATCATTAATTTGCATTCCGTTAATGGCTTCTGCGCGGAGTCTTAATGCTGATTTTATTTTCCAGCTATTGCTAAAACTAGCTTCTAGTTCGGGTAGTAGGGTTAGATTTAATCCTTGGCTATTTCCATCGTACGTATTGATCATCCATTGAGTGGTTGCTGTGATGGTGCTGTCAATTTCTATAGCATTGACGGGTTGCCATACACCAAATAAACAGCAGTATGCTATTTTATATAAATTCATATTTAGCTCTTTTTGTATGGAAGATAAATGTTTCAGGTAATGTTTAGACTGCCATTAATGCAAAATTCGTAGGTTGGGCTAACGGCTTTATCGTTAACCCAATATTTTTGGTATACCTTTGTTGGATTGCCAAAAAGACGGCAGCCCAACCTACAACACTGGTGGCTAAAGCGGTGTTTATCAGAAGTGATTTATTTTACAAACCACGTTTTAAAGAATTCTGGGTAAAAACTCTATCACTAACAGATTCGCTATAATCCACATCAGAAAAGGTAAACACCGTTTTATGCCCTGTTTTATGATTCTCAACCTCTATTTTATGTGCTGTCCAGATTCCTTGAACTTTAGAAATATCTTTAAAATAAGTGGTTTTTAACAGTTTATTTTGTAAATCCCAATACTGACTTTTTCGTACTATCCATATCATGTTATCAACACAGCTTTCGCGCCGATTATGCCCCAGCTCTTCAGCTGTTTCATTATCAATTGCAGTTTCTTCTATCAGATAGCAATGCACACCATCCACTTCACTTTCGCCTAGTGTTTTTCTTGTATAGTCTTCAAGTGATACCCGTGTTTCCAATTTAATATCTTCATAACTAAAATCAGTGCCTAAAAAATAATCCCCTCGATCAGAGGCAGATATACGTCGAACTTTCCGCATTGCAGGCAAATATAACCACTGGTCATCATCCTTTTCTTTTTCAGCATAATCGTAGGTTAAAAATGCGGTATCTTTTATATTTTTTGGTTTTAAATAAAATATTGCTGTTCGTTTTTCATCACCATAATATTTTCTAAATGCTCTCGTTTCTCTTACACGTACTTTGTCATGCCGGTCTGTCATTTCCATTGTTAAAAGTCTGGAGACAGCCGTCCCTTCATCGCGGGCATTTATTTTCTGAGCTATTTCATCGCCATTGGGCAGTTCGGCTGCAAAAAGTGATGCGCTGAATACTGCAAGGAATGGAATGGGTAAATATTGTTTCATGATTTTCTCCAATAAGAATTTTCTAAAGAGGTACGATTTTTTTAACAAAAGTGCTTTTGTTATTGTTTCCTCGTCCAAATTTCTGTTCGGCCAAAAAGAGGAATTCCGAAGTAGCCACGTACGGACAAGTTTTGGTGATCAATCAACTCAAGCTTGCACCGATAGGTCTTGCCGTTATTTGGATCATAGATTTGTCCATCTATCCATTTATTCTCGCCTTCGTAAATAAACCCGTGTAATATCACCTTCCCAAGTAATAATTGGCTACGTAGCTTTGGATCTGGGTTGTTAATGTCGACTCGATTATCACCTTCAGGAGTCGTCCCTCCTACGATCACACCATCAAACTTGTTGTTATTATTTTTATAAATTTTGATAAATCCATCTTTTTTCGCATTTAACCAAGTGCCGAAAATTGCATTATCATTTTTGATTTCTGCTCTAGATTGTTCGGCTATTGATGTTGGTGAGCCCAATATAAAAATGCCAAACAATAAAACTAATAAACAGTTCTTCATCTTTTTCTCCTATTTATTTAATAAAAATTTGTTAACAGACAAAGCAATGCTACGTGGGGGTAATTCCCCACTAAAAGCCAATATTTTATTGATCAACCCAGCAACAACAGTTGACTTTCCTTTCAACATACCTCGATAGGCCTTGGCCACCTGTTTGTGAATATCACCACTGAAATAACGATATAAGCGAGTAGATCCAAGACCACCTTGTTCGGCAAAACCTGTTTTTAAAGGCCCTGGGCAAAAAGCGGTACTAGTAACAGAGGTACCTTTTAATTCCACTGCTAAGGCTCGATTAAAAGCCAAGACAAAATTCTTACTGGCAAAATAAACGGCTTCTTTTGGTCCACCTGGTTGAAAGGCAGCAATTGATGCAACATTTAAAATACGTCCACCACCTTGTTTAATCATCTCTGGTAACAATAGTCGGGTTAATTGCATTAATGCGATAATATTTAAAGTCAGCATGTTAGTCAGATCATCAAAATCAGCATCAATAAATAACCCATAATTACCAATGCCTGCATTATTAACCAGATAATCAATAGATAAATCTTTTTCTTTAATTGTCAGGTATAAGCTTTGAATTGCGTCGGGTTTAGTTAAATCCAAAGCAATGGTATAAACTTTAATGCCATAATCTGTTTGCAACTGCTCACTTAGTTTTTTGAGTTTTTGCTGATTTCGTGCGACCAGTAACAGGTTGTTTTGATCTTTAGCGAAAAGCTGACTAAATTCATAACCTATTCCACCCGTCGCGCCTGTAATTAAGGCAGTTTTTTCTTTCTTTATATTCATTTTTCTTCTCCTACAAAATTACCTGACAAAGATAAGTTATTTGTCTTTCTACTTGTACTGAGAAAACCAGGGTTCAATACTTTCAATAAAGCGGGTAACACAGTCATGCTAGAAATAAAGCTAATAAGTACAGAAAAAGCGATCAACAAACCTAATTTAGATAATGGAGGGACATAACTCAGACCTAAAATCCCAAACCCAACAAATACCGCGACAAAACTAAACAATAAAGCGCGTCCTGTTGATGGGTATAGTTGACGTAGTGCTGCATCCATTTCTAAACCGCCTTCAGTCATTAATAATTTGACGCGATCTAAGGTATGAATGGAAAAATCAATGCCTATACCCAAGGCGATTGCAGCTGTCATGGAAGTACCCACGGCCAGTGTTATTCCGGTCGCGCCCATAAAGGCGTATACAGATAAGCACCCTAAGACAACAGGAATTACTGCTAAGATTCCTCCGTATATTGATCGCAAACTGATACAGACAATAATCCAGACCAGTGTTAGTGCAATAATGACACTTTTGTATTGCGTGCCAAGCAAGGTGTCTAGCCAATGGTAATCAACATTTACTCGTCCTGATAAAGTGCCTTTAATTTCACAGCTGTTAAACACCTCATCAAGATATTTTTGAGTCGCTTCTACCACTACTTTATCTTGTTGATAACGCGCTGAATCCATTCTTGCTCTGACCAAAGCCATGCGATAATCATAATCAATTTCTTCTTCAAAATCGGTGGGATCTCCACTGGCTGAATAAAGCAAAAAATATTGAGAAATCAAATTAGCATCTTCAGGTATTACATAAGCGGACGGCTTGTTTTCATTTAACGATCTGTTCATTTGTTTAATGTAATCAACAATTGATGTACTGCCATTAATATGTGGAAGCGTTGTTAAAAATGCTTGTAACTTTTCGATACGTTGTAGATTTTCTGGCTTAAAAAGATCTTCATTATTTGGCGTTTCTATCACTATATCCAGATTATTAGTGCCATCTAAAGAGGCATTAATCGCCTTATTCGCTACAAAAATAGGCTCCGTAGTGCGGAAATTTTCTACCCAGGATTCATTGACTTCTAACTTAAGTGCTCCCATCACTCCAAAAATACAAACTAGCAGAGCTAAGCCAAGTACTTTTCCCGTATTATTTAGTACCCAATGACCAAATTTATCCATACCCCGACTGAAAACATCCTTTTGTAAATGTTGACCGCTCGATTTAAATGCGCTGCTGTGAATCGGTTTTAATAACACCAGTGCTGCGGGTACAAAAGTCAGTGAAAATAATCCGGCTACACCTAAACCGATAAGGGAGAATAAACCATAGCCTTGCATCGGCGGCATATAGGAAGAAACAGCAATGCCCAGAAAACCAACCATAGACGTTAATGTGGTAATTAGTACCGGTCGCCACATCACCATCATGGCGCGTATAACTAAATCACGCTGTTCATATTCAGGATTTTCTGCCAATTCTTCATAATATTGACTAAGAACGTGAATGGAATCAGCCACGGCAACGCCCACTAATAAAACAGGCATGCTGGTTGTTATCACATAAATAGGAACACCTGCTGCGGCCATTAAGCCAATAGCAGAGGCAATCGCAGATAAAATAATCACTGTGGGAATTAAAACACCTCGCCAAGTTCGAAAAGACAGAATACATAGCAAGGTGATAATCACCACAGAAATGGGTACTAACCGTGCAGCATCAGCATTCATATAAGTGATTAAATAGCCTGATACTGCGCCATCTCCTGCCAGGTGAATTTCTTCGCCATTATTAATGGGTGCGTGTTTAATTAATTCCGATAATTGCTCATAGACCTTTGCTCCATCTTCATTATTAAACATTTCGGTGACAATCAAGGTTGCTGAACCATCGCGAGCTACCATGTTGCCTAAATAAAGTGGAAAGTCCATAACTGCCGCACGGACTTTACCTGCTTCGATTTGCGTTGTAGGTGGCGTATCAAAAAATGCTTCGACTAGCATGCCTTCTTCATTACCGGTAATATTATCCTCAGTAGCAAGGCTCACTACGCGGTCTCGATTAACCTCTGGCATTTTCATCACTTCATCAGTTAACCATTGAACCAATTGAAGGGATTGGGGGTTAAAAATACCATATTCGCCTTTATTAATGACGGCAATCACCATGGGATCTTTTAACCCAAAAACTTCTTCCACTTGAGCACGATATAACAATGCGGGGTTATCAGGAGGGAGAAAAGATTCTGATCTGGCGTCAATAGTGAGTGTAGGAATAAAAGCAGCAGTTCCAATAATAATGAGAAACCCTAGTGCCATGATGGTTTTGGGGAACTCCGTTACTGAGAAAAAAAACCGATAGGGTAAAGAATGAGTGGTTTGCATAATTCACCTACTATTTTGGAACGGCCATACCGCGTTGAACAGCCGGTCTTTGTTTAAGTTGCTGTAACCAACGAGTTAAATTTGTGTAATTTGCTAATTTTTCCTCCTGAGCTAGCACTACTGGTAGAGTGGTAATATCAGCTATGCTATAACTTGTGCCTGCTAAAAACTCGTGCTCGGAAAGTCGCTGGTCAAAAAATTTGTATAAGTCATGTACGCGCTGTCTTAATTGATCAGCAGCCTGATCTTGTTTAGGGTCAATGAGGTTTTGCAAATAAAAAGCACTGAATAATGTGGAGCCTATATCCACTGCATGAAAATGCATCCATTCATAGACTTTAGCTCTTTCTAAGAGTGACTTGGGTAACAGTAACTGTGTCTTTTCTGCTAAATATTGCAAAATAGCAACGGATTGTGTCAATATCAGAGGCTCAGATGCGCCACTGTCATGATCGATTATCACGGGAATCCTGCCACTGGGATTTAGTTTTAAAAAGTCTGTCTGGTGTTGTTCGCCTTTTATCAAGTCTATTTTATGCGCTGTATAAGATAACTCAATTTCTTCCAGCATGATGGAAATACGCTGGCCATTAAAGGTACTTGCAGTATATAAATCTATCATCGTGTCTCCTCGTATTATTTGAACTTATTAAAAAACCAACTAGTCTGTTTAAATAAACAATAGCAAAAACCAACTGGTCTGTCTATACTATTTATAAAAACTTTTGAGTAAAAAATGGCAACAAATACGTTAAGCAAGAAAAAACCTGAAGACACACGTAAAAAAATAATCGATGCTGCCTTTAAAGAAATCTATAAACATGGCTATCAAGGCATGCGAATTGATCAAGTATTGAAAAATACTGATCTAAAAAAAGGTGCTTTGTACTATCATTTTTCTAGTAAGCAAGATTTAGGTTATGCCGTATTTGATGAATATATCTTAAAACAAGGCGCTAAAATGTGGGTTGAACCTCTGTACGGTTTTGACGATCCTTTAGAAGGAATTTATACTTTATTTATGCTGAATGAAAGTGTCAGTGAAAGTATCTGGGGAAATGAAGTTTTGACTTTAGGTTGCCCAGTCAATAATTTAGCACAGGAAATGTCGCCCATTGATGAAGGATTTAGAAAACGCATTGTTGGGATGTTTAAAGCCTGGAAGGGAGCGTTGTCTGATGTGTTAAAAAAAGGTCAGCAACAGGGTATTGTTGATCAATCAATCAATACCGAAGACAGTGCTATGTTAATTATAACAATTATCGAAGGTTCGGTAGGGTTGACTAAGGTTCATCAGGATAAAGAGGTTTATCTTAGCTGTGGTAGGGAATTAAAGCGATATTTAGATACGCTTAAATCTGGAAAATAGTCTTTATTTGATTTCTTGCACGTTCTTTAGCTTGTTTTAGCGGACATTCGTATTAATAGAAATGCCCTTAAGTTTAGCCCCTTCCAGCAATAAATAAAAACAAGGCACTAGAAGCAAGGTAATAAAGGTAGCAAATAAGACTCCAAAAGCTAACGATACGGCCATAGGGATTAAAAACTGAGCCTGCGTATTAGTACTGAACATCATTGGCATCAGCCCGATAAAAGTGGTGACTGAGGTGAGTAATATGGCTCTAAACCTAACAGTTCCTGCCTGAAAAATAGCATTAAATAAATCCATTCCAGCTTGTCTACTGCGATTAATATAGTCCACTAAGACTAAGCTATCGTTTACGACTACGCCTGTTAATGCCAGCATCCCCAAGACACTTTGAATGCTTAAATTCAATCCTAATAATAAATGACCTATAACTGCCCCGATCAGTCCAAAAGGAATAACAGACATGACGATAAAAGGTTGAGTGTAAGATTGAAAAGGCACGGCTAATAATGCGTAAATAATAAATAAAACCAGTACCATTCCTAATGCTAAACTTTTAAATGATTCGTTAGTCTCCTTTGCTTCGCCTTCTTCTAAGTAGGAAATAGTAGGATGGTCAAGTAAAGTTTCGGTGATGAAGCTATTCATTTCATTTTGAAGAATAGGGAGTTGAACTGCTTGTTGATCAACATCAGCGGTGACATGAATGGTTCGGTAGCGGTCAGATCGATTAATTACTGCCGGTGCTCGGTTAATAGATAAGTCGGCTACTTGTCTAATAGGGACTGCATCACCATTGGGTGTACGGATAATCATAGACTCAAGGTTAGCAAAAGATTGGCGTTCTGATTCGGGATAACGCACATAAACCTTAACTTCCTCTCCATTTCGTTGCATTCGTTGAACTTCTATGCCATTAAACGCCCCACGGACTTGCATCCCTAAATTAAGGCTATTGATTCCCAATAACTCTGCCTCGGGTTTTAGTTGCAACTGGATTTGTTCTTTTCCTTGTGAAAAATCATCGGCTATATCAAACACGCCTGGATATTGTGCCAGTTGTGTTTTGATTTTATCTGACACTAGGTTCAGCTCATCAAAACTACGTCCTTTAAGCATAAAATCTATTACGTTAGAAGGTCTGAACATGGATGCGCTAAAAGTCAGTTTTTGAGTACCATTAATTGGCCCTACATTGGTTCGCCATTCTTTTGCTAGTTCAATACTGCTCACTGGATTGCTACGCACTTCTTGAGGGATAATTCCAAAACTGACACGTCCCTGGTTAGGTTTTAACCCCATACGAACGTTACCTTGAATACTAACAGTCGAGTACACATTATTAATAATCGTTTCACTGGGTATCTGATGATTATATTTTTCACGTAAGGCGAGAGCTGCTTGTTCCATACGATCTATATGGCGTTTAGTTACCTCGTAAGGCGTTCCTTCAGGTAAGGTTATTTTACCTTTTGCAATTTCACTTTGTACGCGAGGGAAAAATGTAAATTTAATCCAGCCACTGGCAATTAAGCTACTGATGATAATTAAGGCGCTAAAAAATAGTGCCAGTGTTAACCCTGGTCTTTTAAGGGATTTCTTTAATATTGGCTGATAAATTTTCTGGATAAAGCTATCTAAATAATAGCTAACTTTATTTTGGATATTTGTTAACCAGGGAAAGGCTGTGTCTTTACCCATGTGTTTTAAATGAGCGGGTAAAATTAGTTTGGTTTCGATTAATGAGAGAATTAATACGGGAATAACTACGGCAGGAATCATGGTAAATAGTTTACTTCGTTCTCCCTCCATCGTTAGTAATGAGCCAAAGGCAACAATCGTGGTCAGTACACCGAAAGTAACCGCAGTTGCAACTTCTTGAGTGCCTTTAATAACAGCCTCTGTTTGATCTTTATCCTCATTTGATTCTAAGTGTTTATAGATGTTTTCGCCTGTGACAATAGCATCATCAACGACAATCCCAAGAACCAAAATAAATGCAAACATGGTAGTAAAGTTAATGGTTGCATCAAAAAAAGGCATAAAAGCAAATGCTCCAATAACAGAGACTGGAATGCCAAGCACAACCCAAAAGGCAAGCTCCATCCTTAAAAACAGGGTTAACACAATAAAAACCAGAATAGCCCCTTGAACGGCAGTTTGGATTAATGATGAAATGCGGTTTTTGATGTATTTAGAACGGTCACGCCAATAGCCAATTTCTACACCTGGCGGCATAGTATCTTGTGCCGTCAGTAGATATTTTTTCACTTCCTCAGATATGTCTAAAGCATCTTGCTTGTCTATCCGATAGATTTCAATCATCACAGAAGGTTGTCCATTAAATCTGGATAGAATAGGGAGGTCAACAAAACCATCTTTTATTTGGGCAATATCACCTAAATGTAAAAGCGTGCCATCGGCATTGGTTTTTACCACAATGGAGGAAAAATCAGTTGCAAGATAGCGTTGTCCTTTTGTGCGAATCAAAAACTCATACTCGCCGGCTTGAATAACTCCGGCAGGAATATCAATAGATGAACGTTGAATCGCTGTGCTTAAATCTGAAAAAGTTAAGTCATATTTTCGCAATTTTTGCGCTGATGCTTCAATGGATATTTCAAAGGGTCTAATGCCTGTAATATCAACTTGTGTAATATTGGGTAGTTCGGCTATTTCATCTCTAACTCGTTGCCCTACCTCTCGTAATTCGGCTTCAGGTAAATCACCGCTGACGGAAACACTAATTACTTCAAACCGTGTTGTTTCCATCCCAACTTCCAGATCTTCTAGTTCATCTGGGAAACTGTGAATCATATCAATTCGAGATTCAATATCAGTTAAAATTTCTCGATGGATATAACCATTTTTGGCTTCCATGGTGACTGATCCAGAACCTTCACTAGCAGTGCTATTAAGCTCCACAATCCCCGGTATGTCATAAATAGCTTCTTCAATTCGTGTGATAACAGATTTTTCTATATCTTCAGGGGTTCCACCAGGGTAAGAAAATTTGACATATAAACGAGTGCGTTCGAACGGAGGTGATGCCTCAATAGGTATTTGGGTGATTAAAATCACAAGACCACTGAGTGTTATAACGACCATGAGCAGATTTGCTGCTACTCGGTTGCGTGCAAACCATGTGATTAACGCATTCATTAGTTAGCTTGGGTTGTTGCGGTTTCTTGTATTTGAGGCGATGAACCAGAGGCAATGATTACTTTGGTATTATTGGCTGCAAATGGGACGTATGTAGTACAAAGATGTTCATCTTCCGCTAATCCTTTTTCTATGATTAAATGAGTTTGTGTTTCCCATATTACCTCAATTTTTTTACGTTGGAGACGACTGTCTTTATCCACAATCATAATAGTATTGTTGCTTTGTACGGCAGAGCGGGGCAGGGCATACGCCTTATCCAGAACTGTTCCCTGAATATCGGCTTTTACAAATTGGCCTATTTCTAAGGGGGGTCTATTATCGCTATGCCGTTGATAAGGGTTGTCGACTTGAACAATCACAAACACTTGGCGCGTTTCTCTGTCCATGCTGCCTTCTGTTCGCACTACATGACCTGTCCAGGTGTAATTTTTACCAGCAATGGCAGCGTGAATTTTTGCCTCTGGCCCTTGGTAAGTTTTGATGGGTTCTCCGCGATAAGGTCTGGGTAAATCTAGCATACTGCGTTGTTTTTCTGTAATCGGCAGGCGAATTTCTACATAATCAATAGCAAATATTTTAACCAGTTCGTTGCCTGGAGCAACATACTGGCCTATATCAACGAATTGTTCTAGTATTCGTCCTGCATACGGGGCTTTTATTTTTGTCCGTTTTAAATCAAGCTGAGCTTTTTGTAACTGGGCGTTAGCTGAATCAACAATTGCTTTTGCACGCGCTAGTTGAGGTTTGCGTAAGACTAAATCAGAGGCTTGAGTAGTTCGGCCTAATCTCTTCCAGTTTTCTGCCGCCTGATCAGCTTGAGCCTGTTCTTCTTTATAAGTAAATAATGCTTCCGCGACAGTGGCTTGCGCTGATTTAATAGAGAGTGAATAATCAGTAGGGTCAATTGTTAATAGGGTATCACCCGGTTCAAAAAAACCACCTGGACGAAAGGTTGGCGATACTTTTGTAACTTCTCCAGAAACACGGGGAATTAAAGTTGTGGTTGTACGTGGTTCGACAGTCCCTTGAGTATGAATCACAATTGGAAAGGGTTTGGCTTCTAATTTGATTGTTTCTACAGTCAGTATTTTTTTTTGCGAAACCTTGCGTTTAGCTTCTGGTTTATTGTTGAGAATCAACACAGCAATAAGAATACTAAGCGCAATTACTAAAATGGGAAGAAGTCTACGAATTAGTTTCATTGAAGTTTTTCGGCAAGTACTGGGCCACCTAAGGCTAAATAAAGATTGACACGATTTTGTAAACGCTGATTATTTATTTCTAGCCAATTGTTTTTAGATTCAAAGGCGCGTCGCTGGGCATCAAGCAAGGTAATAATATCAGCTAAACCAGCGATATAATCATCTTCTGCCAGTCTTACTGCTTCAGTTGATTCTTTAATTTCAGCTTTTAATAAAGTTTGTTGGTTTTTTAGCCACTGTTCTGCCGCCATTGTTGTTTCAACTTCTCTTAATGCCTGTAAAACAACGTGAGCATAATCGGCTGCGGCTAATTTAACTCTTGCTTCTGCCTGGCTGCGTTCAGCAAAAAGTTGTGCTCCATGAAACAAGGGTTGGGTTAGGTTGCCTGCAATTCGCCAAATTAAAAATTCAGGGTTAAAAATATCATCTAATTTTCGTGTGCTAGTCCCACCGCTACCGCTTAGTTGAATAGTGGGAAGCATGTTTTTTCTAGCTTTTAGTAATCGTTGGTCAGTTGCTAAAAAGCGTTCTCCAGCTGCAATAATATCAGGTCTTCTACCTAAAAGACTAGATGGCACACTATTTGGTAAAGGCAGTGAGACTGATGGTAATTGATCCGGCGTTTTTAAACTTGCAGATGGATAACGGCCTAAAAAAAACTCTAGAGTACGGGTAGTTTCATCTTGAATTTTAAGATAATTTTCTTTGCGACCCTTAGCCGTTAACAGATTAGAACGTGCTAACCGAACATCAAGTGCCTTATAAATACCTCGATTATAACCTTGCTCAATAATTGCAAGAGCATTGGAAAAACTATCAATGGTTTTTTCAGCTAGTTTAATCTGTTGGCCAGCAACAATAGTATCAAACCAGGCTTTAGTGATATTGGCAGCTAAAGAAAGTTGAGCGGCTTGTAAGTCAGATTCAGATGCAGATTTTTCATATTCTGTTGCTTCCAGTTCATTACCCAGTTTGTACCATAAATCTATTTCCCAAACAAAATCCAAAGCAAAACCAACGTTATTACTTCGGCTGGAAGCAACAGCTATACCGGTCGCATTATTACGTTGGTTTCGACTAGCATTGAGCCCTGCATTAATTTTTGGCCAAAAAGCAGAAGAGGAAAGCCATGTTTGGTCTTCTGCTATAGCGATACTGGCTATTAAACCCTGAATGCTGGGGTTATTTGTAAAAGCTTCTTCAACTAAAGAACTCAGTTGTACATCTGAAAACTCCTTTAACCAAGGGCGTACGGAATCATGTTGGATTGTAGATGATGACCATTGTTCAGGAATAGGGACTGTTGAAGGCATTGAATCAACCGCACTAAAATAACTACACCCAGATAAGTTTAAGATGATAGAGGGTAGCCAGATAAGTGATAATTTTTTGTAATGGTGAAAATGTCTCAAAGTCATCCTTGCTACTTGAATCGGGATTTTTAGCGTAGTTAAATAATTTGTTTAAGATCATATAGATTATTAAGGATAACAGCAATGTGAATAAAACATTAAAGCTTATTTAGGATTAAAAATTTAATAACTTCTGAAAGGCGTGAGAACTTTTAATCGCATCCGTGTTGTTAAATGATGGTTTGTAAACCAATCATGAGATGTATACTATAATAAAAGGAGTTATGTTGATTGACTGAAAAAACAAAGAGCAGTAGAATTGGAAAGTGAGCAAATTAGATAAAATAAAGGCAGAAATCGCTTTTCATGAAAAAATGTTTTTTGCTGCATTAGCCGTTGTGATTGGTTTAATTGGCTGGTCTGCGTCTAACTTTTTAAACACAACAGTTTTTGTTTTACTATTGGCTTTGTTTGGTATGTTAGCTTCAAGTATTTTTGGAGTTTTTCAATACCGATTGATCAAAAGATTAATTGAGGAATTAGAAGATGCTTAATTCAATTATTATGTTGTTTATTGGTTTGATCTTTGTTTTTTTTATGGGCTATTTAGCTTGGGATTCGTATAAAGAATTTAAGAAACATTAGAGTGAATGTCGGATAACGCTTCGCTCATCCAACCTACGGGTTAATTCAATCAATTTCATTCGACTTATTTATTTTTCCAGCATGAGAATAATACAATATATCTCCTTTTTGATTGTACAACCACAACTCTTTAGCACCTTGGTTAATATATAATTTAATTTTTTCATCCATCTCTGCTTGTGAATTTGATGGACTGATTATTTGGTAGTGGGTCTAACTTGTTATTTAACCTGAGGATACTGTGTTAAAGTAATGATTTTGCGGTAATATCAGATGGCATGTTATCAAGAAGTCAGCTGTCCAGCTTGTGGCAGCAACAACATTATGAAATCAGGACGGAGTGTGCTGGATATCCAACGCTATCGTTGCCAACAGCAGGATTGTTCGACCAAAACGTTTATGCAGGAATATCGTTATAAAGCGTACGAACCAGGTATCAAAGAGAAAATCGTTGACATGGCAATCAATAGCAGTGGTATTCGAGATACTGCACGCGTTCTCAAGATTAATAAAAACACAGTCATCCGTACTTTAAAAAAAAGCAGAATTGCATCGTCCAGGTAAACCCCTTATTTCATACCTTGAACACGGAAACCCCGCTAGATGTTAGGCTGGAACTGGTTTGCGACGCGGCTGAATTGGATGAGCAGTGGTCGTTTGTGGGTAACAAGTCAAATCAGTTGGTTATGGCATGCCGTTGATCATGCAACCAATACAGTGCTCGCTTATGTGTTTGGCAAACGCAAAGACACTGTTTTTCAAGAATTGAAAGCATTGCTTGCACCATTCAATATTGGTCGTTATTACACCGATGATTGGGGCGCATATGAGCGCCATCTCGAACCAGAGACGCATGAAATTGGCAAAACAAACACACAAAAAATTGAACGCAAGAATCTTAATTTTAGAACCTGGATTAAACGCTTAACACGTCGAACAATCTGCTTTTCTAAGTTGGAAATAATGCATGATATTGTGATTGGCTTACTCATTAATAAAATGGAATTTGGACGAGACATCCATGCATAATTACAGGTTCGACCCACTACCGATTATTTCAACGCATATCTCAAGTGCAAAATTATAAGGTTTTTATCTCCATACTTAGATATAAACTCATCAGAAGCCCATGCAACATCTGCTACTTTTACACCTTCAGGTGTTTTTATAGAACATTCAATAATTATCTTGCCAGACTGTTTTCCAGTATCAATAATTTTAGCCACTTCATATTGGCGGATTCCGTGATTGTTACTCGCAGGACTCATAAGAATTTTGCCCCATTTATTCAACTCGATTTTAAAGGGTAAGTCTTGTAGAAATGGATTATCTATAACTTGTTGCCAATCCATGATCAATTCCTATTATTAAATTAAGATGTAATTTTACTCTGTCTCAAAAATATTTTCCAACCGAGTGGGGACTGTAGGGTGGAAAAGTGAGAACGCATTCCACCTTGTGTGGTGTAAGATGTAAGTTTGTCTGAGAGAGTGTCGGATAACGCTCCGCTCATCCAACCTACGTGCTGAATTTTAAAATTGAGAACCAAAAAAGGGTTTAAATTAACTTAATTTTTTTATAAGGTGCTTTTAAATAACCAATTATTTCAGCATTAGCAGAAAACACAAGAATGATATTCTGATACTTAGATTCCAATACCAAATAAGAATTATCTGGTTTTTTAGTCTTTGTTTGTTTTAGCAAACTCTGCAACTGCTCTGCCATATCAGAATTATGGGAAATAATTTCATTAATATCAATACTATGCTCTAAAACTTGGGGTAAAAAATTATTAATAGAACGATATAGATTCAGTTGTTGAGTGGGCGGAATTTTCTGATCTTTAATTACTTTAAGTAAATCAGTAAGACCTTTAACAGAAGTCGGCTTTTCAGCATATATTATTGGTGGAGACTGATTAGAAAATTGTTGAAATGTGCTTGGGTCAACGCCTTGGTTATCCATAGCTTGTGCAGAAATGGTAGAAAACTTACCTTCCCAAAACACAATGCCAACAGGTCGTTGTGAGTAAATCGTGTGGATACCATAAAATAAAGCAGCTAGCTGAATAATAATAATAATACCTAAGTCCTGAGCGAGTACCTTTTTAGGTTTATTAGAATTAAATATAGCCAGAGTGATTAGCGGCCCTAAAACCAAATCAACCAAGGCAACAATTTTAAGCCCTTGCCACCCGCCAGAAGCAGAAAAATAAGGCTGAGGATACCAAATATTAATAATGATAAGCAGCAAAATGCTAAATAAGAACACACTTGCAAGAAAGTGAATACCTGCTGCGGTAAGTCGTGATTGAACTGTTGTTTTCATTTATATTTAAGTGGGTTGTTATTTTGTAAATCGCAATTTAGTTATCAAAGATGCTTCGGGATAAACTTATTCAAAGTATAGTCAAGAATGGATACTTTGCTATGAGATTAAGGTTGTAGGGTGGAAAAGCGAAAGCGCCTTCCACCGTGTGTAGCATAAGATGAAAGCCTGTCTGAGGGAATGTCGGATAACGCTCCGCTCATCCAACCTACGGCTCGCCCATTTGTAAGTCAATATTTATATGGCTTGACCAATTGGCAGGATAGAGGTCTTTTTTAACATAGCGATGAAAACTGGAATAAAGCCAATCAATGACATGATTAACCCAGCCATGCTTAACTGGGTTGAAATGAATATAATCAATATGGTTTTCATAATCTCTGTCATTTCGAATAGCATGCTCGACAATTGCTCCTGCATTGTTCTACCTACAGCCATCCATGGCTTAGTCCCAGAATCGACGTTGCCAGATACCTCTCTCACCCTTTTTAGTCCGCGTTTTAGAGCGTCTTTCAGTTTTTGGTAAGTTTTTAGAAAAATGAATTTTTATTATTTTCCAGCGATTAGAAAAGTCATCATCACCCTCAGGCAAAGTCCAGATACAATGCATCTGCTCGGGTAATACAACCTAAGCCTCAATATGAAATGGTCTGTTTTTCTTACATATTTTTACCGATTCTCGCAACAAATCAATGTGATCAATTAATAGGGTGTTTTTTCTTTCCAGTAAATTCACTGTGAAAAAGAAGCACCCACCGGGAATACGGTAATGGAGATGATTTGACATAAGCAAAGTATAATCAAAAATAAAATATTTTGGATGTTCAGGAGCAGCAAACAAAAAAGCCACCCATTCAAATGAAAGGGTGGCTTCGTAGGGTGGAAAAGCGAGAGCGCCTTCCACCTTGTGTAGCGTAAGTTGTAAGTTTGTCAGAGGGAGTGTCGGATAACGCTCCGCTCATCCAACTTACGTGTTAACAAAGACCCGCAGTAGTACAAGTTCCTGTTTTTGCCCATGAGACCTGTCCAGCGGCCAGTGTACCTGTCAGTATATAAGTTGGATTAGTACCGATATTCTGACTAGTTGCTGTAATTATCACATCTGTAGCAGCAGCACCAGCAGTAACACCAATAGACGCGATATAACCTGTAGCAGCAGCAAGGTCATTTACACCATTTTCAGTGTTTATACAAGCTGCATTAAAGACAAATGCAGTGCCAGCTGTAATTGCAGCTGCAGAAGGTATCGCCATTTGACCACAAAGTTCAACCGCAGTTTTTTGAGCAGAAGTTCCCAAAACAACCTCTGAATACTTGGCTTTATTTGTATAAGTCTGATAAGCCGGCAACGCAATAGATGCCAAAATACCAATAATCGCCACAACGATCATTAATTCGATTAAAGTAAAACCTTGTTGATTTTTATTCATATTCATATTGTTTCCTTGCTTAAGTTTAAGATAGAGCCATTGCTCAATTACGATAAAGCAGGGAGTGTGCCAAACTGGTTTAATAAGCTAGATTTAATTTTATCCTTTGTTTTATAAACTAGATAATTACTTATATAATAGGTAGTTATAAGTAGTTTTATATAAGTAGTTTTTGTTTATAAAAGCTAAATTTTTGAGAAAGTTAAATTATTATTATTGTTGAATTTAAGGTATTGTTATGAAATTTGTCTTAATGTGACAATTTTTGTCACTAGGTAGGGTGGAAAAGCGAGAGTGCCTTCCACCGTGTATAGCAAAGTTGTAATATGTCAGAAGGAATGTCGGATAACGCTCCGCTTATCCAACTTACGTGTTGATAGGAAATAAAAGTTTAGATTTTTACTTTAAATGGATATATAATTTGGATATATATTTTAGGAGTTTATCCATGATTCAAACAAAAGTATTCAAATCTAACCAGAGCCAGGCTGTTAGATTACCAAAAGCCGTTGCATTTCCAGAGGGTGTGAAAGATGTGGAAATAGTGGTGGTGGGAAATAGCCGGATTGTGACACCTATTAACCAAAGTTGGGATAGTTGGTTTGATAGCAAATCTGTTTCTGATGACTTTATGACCAATAGAGAACAACCTGAGTATCAGGAACGGGAATCATTGGATGATTAAATTTATGCTTGATACGGATATTTCTATTTATACGATAAAACGAAAACCGCTAGAAGTTAAAAGAATGTTTAATATCCACTCGGGGGAAATAGCTATTTCAACAGTTACTTTGAGTGGGCTTATTTATGGTGTTGAAAAATCAAGAAACCAACAGAGAAACCTGGAATCAGTTGAAGGTTTTGTAGGCCGGCTTGAAGTGATTAATTACGATGTGGCTGCGGCCTATCAATTTGGCCAATTAAAACAAGAATTAAAAGGGCAGAACATAGGGCCGTATGATTTTATGATTGCTGCACATGCACGAAGCCTTGGTTTAACTCTAATATCTAACAACACTAAAGAGTTTGAACATGTTGCAGGGTTAAGAGTGGAAAATTGGGTGAAAACTGATACAAATCCCAGATGATTCAGTGGGCAGAAGAGCTCCTTCCACTCCCCTATAATACTTTTTTAAATATATAAACACCACCTTCCTTCCTTTTATTTATTATTTTTAGCCGTTTAATTTCATTTTCAATTAGCTGATTATCTTGCTTATTGCCATAGTGCTGATTAATTTCTAATTGATAAGTTAAATACTGGATGCCTATTTGATAACGGTCTACAGTGATACGATTCCAGGCAGACCATAAAATAGAAAGTGCTTTTTTATATTGTTTTTGTTCTATTAGATAGTGGGTGTATTTATAACGTATACCTAATACAGAAGGTGTTTTTCTTAATGCATTTTCATATTGTTCAATAATAGCGGTAGGGTTTTGGTTAGCCTGCTTGAGTAAACTGGCTTTAGTCATGTAACTTTTAATGTTAAATGGCATTTTGTTGATCGCTCTATTTACCTCAGAGAGTGCATGATCTATTATTTTCTGTCGTTCCTGTTGCGATTGGTTTTGAGTGTTTTGTATATGAGTCGTTAGCAAAGATGCATTGTATGAGTTGTAACGATCTATAGCAGGAAAAAACAGACTGGCTTTCCAGAAACAATCTAATTTTTCCTGTTTATTTGTTGATTGGTTAGCTTGTTGTAAAAAATAGATGGTTAATCCGAAACTGCAAATTAATAGAATAACAAGCGTAGTAAAACTAGAATAATACAAACTATATTTTGGATTTGGCTCTATTGTTTGAGTAGAATTATCTTGAGTGTTAAAAAAATGTCTGGATGAACGCCCTAAATAATAGGCAAACAAAATCTGGATTGAGAAATGATATAAATGAAAAGTAAGAAAAGTATGAACCAAAAGTCCAGTAGGTATGATTAAAAAAATAAAAGATTTTATTTTGTCATCTGATTGGTTGGTCTGTATAAACATTATTGCGCTTAATCTTTTTAATAAAATAAAGATAAACACTAAAAAAATGGCCAAACCTATTGGGCCTAATTCTAAAAGAAACTGCAAATAGTCATTATGTGCAAAAGTACCGGCTTCTCCTGAGAGAGGCGGTTTATATTGCAGATAAAGAAAGCGAAAAGTACCCAGTCCCCAGCCAGTCAAAGGGTTATCTAAAAACATTTGCCATGCAGGAAGCCATAATAAATGCCGTCCTGAACCTAAAGATACTAATGAATCAGCACTAGTAATAGAACTAAGTCGATTTACTATATTTTCATCAAATAGCAAACTGCTTAAAAAATAACCTAATATCAGTGCTGTAAGTAAACCTAAGCTGTGCTTGAAAAATAACTTTTGCTGCCATGCAAATAAGATAAGCCCGAAAATAGCCGTTATTATAATTAATAAAGCCCCTCTACTGAGCGTTAAGCCCATTGCAAAAGAAAAAAGCAAACTTAAAATGCATATAACAATAAGTTGTGATAAACGAGCAGAGGGTTTTAAGGCGTGATGTAAAATCCAGGGTAAAATAATAATGGCTAATATAGCAGCATGTGAATTCCAGTTGCTAAGCAGACCATAAGGGCGTGGAAGATCTAAAGCAATTTTTTGGTAGCCCGTATAAATGACTAAAAAGAGTCCAAAGCCAAGCAATAATAAATCAAAAACATTATCTTGTTTATCATGGCTGTTAAATGCAATAAAGTAGCTTAATATCCCCCCAATAAAAGGCATAAGGCCAAGAATACTGATTGATTTAGCGGTTGATAAAAAGAGACTGGAAAAAATAGCCCAGACTACAAAAAACAAATAAGCAATAAATACTTTATCTTTGATAATGGAATAAAAATTAGTTGGTTTTTTTAGGTAAAGAAGTGCAACTCCCCACAGAATACTTAGTGAAAACCATTTATATAATAAGCTATTATTTCCATCCGAAATCATCGCTATTATTAATGTTATAACCATTGTTATTAAAATTAATTGAGCGTTATATTGTGAAATAATTTTTTTCATTTTTGATAAATAGGATGACAATGAATGCGTATAAGATGCTAATTTTTAGAATAATATTTTGATTGTTAACTTATAAGAATAGCAGTAAATTTCTCTTTCACTTGGGAAAGTTTGAAAAATTCAGTGGTTTAGTTGGATGCGCTTTTATCCAATACTTAAAGCAACTAAAACGGTTTCTTTTGAGCAAATGGATGCAGTAATTATTTAATCAGCTTGTGATGATTAGTATTGATACTAATATTTTGGTTGTGAGGGTGGAAATAGAAAGTTGCCTAGGCAACTGTTAAATTTATAAGAATTTGAAATTAAATAGGTTTTTTGTAGGTTGGGCTAACGGCTTTATCGTTAACCCAACATTTTTAGCATACCTAATATTGATATTGGATTGCCAAAAAGATAGCAGCTCAAGCTATAGCGGATTGATAAATCAAGTTTCATCATTTTGAATATCTTCAAAAATATCAGCCAGAGCAATTGAAATATCTAAGCATATAAAATCACAGGTGTCTTGCTCTTCACTAACATGCAATAACCAGTCATTTTCTGCTGTGCGACGAAAACAATCTATTCTTTTAGCTTTTATATCAATAAGTACATACTCTTTTAGGCTTTTTATCTGCCGATAAGCCGCAAACTTTTTCCCTCTATCAAAGGCTTCAGTAGAATCGGATAACACTTCTATAATTAAGGAGGGGTTAGATAAAAACTGTTCTGCTTTGTGGTCTTCTTTGTCACAAGATACCATAACGTCGGGATAAAAAAATGCATCAACTTGCTCAACCCTTAGCTTCATATCGGAAATATAGGTTTGGCAAGGTTTACCTTTAAGATTGTGTTTTAATGTTGCAAACATATTTCCTGCAACGACAACATGTTCACGTCTTGCGCCACCCATGGCGAACACTTCACCTTGTATAAATTCATATTTATCTTCTTGCAATTCTTCCCATTCAAGAAAGGCTTCACTATCAAAAATTAATGTTTCTGCAGGTTGTTCCATTGGTGACCTAATAATAAAATTTAGAATAGAAAACTTAGCGGGTAGATAAGGTTGTTTATTCTGGCTTTTCTAAAGCTTATAACACTTCTGTAATCATTATACACATTGCTAATGCTATTTTTTTGACTGTTCCTTAATTGATAATTTCCAACATAGTTAATAGGGATAAATTTACCAAATTAATGATATTGGATAATGCTCAAAATGTTCGTCAATACTCATCACGTAAAATTCTTCAACTACTGCTTGTGCAATAATAAGCCGGTCAAATGGATCACGGTGATAAAAAGGGAGTTTGCTTACTTGTATGCAGTGCTTTGTTGAAATAGGTAATAATTGAACTGAATTAAAGCTTAATTCATCTTTGATAGTCTGTTCCCAATTTGTAGATAATGATAGTTTTCCGATACTGGTTTTAATACAAATTTCCCAAAAACTTGCCATGCTAAAGTAAAGTTCATTTTTAGGATCAGTAAAGTAATTTTTGCTATTTTTTGAGAGTTTTTTATCGTCAGTAATTAACCATAGCAAAGCATGAGTATCAATAAGTATTTGCATTCTCTTCATCAATTAATAGAGGTGTCCTCTAGCTATAGGAAGAAAAATCCTTTAATGGGGCATTAAAATCATCATCCATTTTTAAATTAAGTTTGCTTGCTCCTCCTATACGTCTTTTCTGCTTTGCTTCTGCTAAAACTTCAAGCTTAATGAGAGGTGTTTTTCCTTTTGCTATGATGACCGTTTCGCCATTAAGAGCTTCTTGAATTAATTTGGATAAATGAGTTTTTGCTTCATGTATAGTGACTTGGTGCATTGTAAAAACTTCCATTAATAAAGTTAGCTAAGTATATTAGCTAACTTTGGAAATATCAATGTTTGTGTTTATTTCTCACATAATATGATCGTTGTTATTTATTTTATTAACGTAATAGTGGGAAGACCAATAGTAAGCTTGTTGACTCAAGTTTTTTTTTAGACACAATGGTAAATGTAATCCATAAAAACCAACTCGATAACCGAGCCACTTCATTCCTGATTGGATGATTACATAAGGAATTAATAGCGGTTTGTTGAGCCAGACCTGTTTTATTAAAGCACTTACAAAACCAACACCACGAGATTCTGCCGGACCTACTAATTTTTGAATAATTGGATTTTCAGCCCTTACATATCCAGTGTCAAAGTATCGTTGAAATTCTTGCCACAAAGTATATCGATGAGAATGGCTAACAACTGCATCAGCTACATAGGCTATCTTATAGTCTTTTTGTAATAAATTAGCGACTGCAAAATAGTCTTCATTAGTGAGTACTGGCTTAAAACCACCAATTTCGTCTAAGGCAGAATTTTTATAGGCTGCGCAGCTATTAGAGCAGAAAAAAGTATATACACCGTATTCATCCAAATTGTCAATACTTCTTATTTGTGATTTATCTCCATAATTATACTCACGCGGAAAAGCTTCAAAAATATCCGCTCCTTTATGAGCAGTTTGCCGCCCATAACTAACGACTATATTATCGTGATCTAGTAAAGGCTGTACTAAATTAGCAATTAAATCAGAGTTAATAGGGATTGCATCTTGAGTTAGATAGATAACAATATCTGTATTTAATTGTTTACGTGCATATTCACGGGTTGCACCGTGATTAAAATCTGTTTGTGAAATGATGATAACTTTTATGTCATATTTTTTAGCAATAAGTACTGTGTTATCACAGGATGATGAGTCAATTATTAGTATCTGGATTTCAATAGATGTTTTTGTAAGCTGATGTAAAATACTATCAAGCGTTTGCTGTGCATTTTTTGTAGGGATAATCAGACCGACAGAGAGCTTGTTCATAGTGTTTTTCAATATCTATTAAGTAAGCTTTGTTAATTACAACTTATTTATAGGCAATTAGTGTAATAAATTCAGATTTTCTTTTAAACATGAGTTGAATCATTTCAACAAGAAAAATTTTTGGGTATTTTAATAGTTTTTCCTGATTACCCACAAGCTTCCGCAACTTTATTAAAAAATAGTACTCTAAGGAATATATTACTTTGGAGTTAAGGTCATGAGCAAAAATAAAGTGCAGTTTCAGGCGGGGTATAGCTTAATCCAACTGTTTCAAAATTATGGAACAGAAGAACAGTGCCATGAATCTTTATTTAAATTACGCTGGCCTACTGGCTTTAGCTGTTCTGAGTGTAATTGTCAGAAATATTGTTACTTAAAAGCAAGAAAGCTCTATCAGTGTAATAAGTGTCATCACCAAACATCATTGATTAGTGGAACTATTTTTGAACAGACTAAGCTTCCTTTAACAAAATGGTTTCTGGCCATCTATTTAATCACGCAGTCAAAAACAGGTCTATCAGCTTTGGCTCTCAAACGTGAAATAGGTGTCTCTTACAACACAGCATGGAGTGTGAAACACAAGATCATGCAAGTTATGAAGGAACGAGATGACAGCAAAAAATTAAGTGGAACCATCCAGTTAGATGATGTTTACTGGGGAGGTGAGCGACATGGCGGAAAAAGAGGCAGAGGCTCGGCTAATAAGGTGCCGTTTGTTGCTGCTGTATCACTGAATAAAGAAGGACACCCTATTGCAATGAACATGAATGTAGTTAAAGGTTTTCGGCTCACAGAAATATCACGCTGGGCTAGACAACATTTGCAGCCTGATAGTACGGTGATTTCAGATGGATTGTCTTGTTTTTCAGCCGTTTCTGAGGCTAATTGTTATCATATCAGCATCGTAACGGGTGGAGGTCATCAGAGTGTCACAAAAAAAGAATTTGCTTGGGTTAATACTATGATCGGTAATGTTAAGAATGCAATAACGGGTACTTACCATGCAATAAATCCAAAGCATTTGCCACGTTACCTCGCTGAGTTTTGTTATCGCCATAATAGACGATTTCAGCTAGAAGATATGATACCCCGCTTTGCCTACATTGCTGTAAGAACGCCGCCTATGCCAAATAGACTTTTAATATTGGCGGAAGCTTATGGGTAATCAGGTAAAACTTTGTCCTCTATCCATTTTAATAAACGATTGGTGTTTGACATGGGGGATACGGACATATTAATGATTGGCATCCCATCTAATTGTGTGGTGGAATAGTTTAATAAACGTAAACTGGCTATGTCAGGAACTAATTTTACATCAACAACTGTCGAATATAGCTGTTTACAAAGTTGCTCTATTTTCTCCATTTCTTTTAGTGGTAAAGTAATCCATACTTGGTCTATGTTATTTCCATTAATGTAAGCCAGTACTTGATTGATATTACCTAAAGTAGGCAGGTCTTTATCTGTTGATGGTGTATCTGCGAAAACACCTTGTATTTTTAGTCCCATCCAGGAAGCTTTTTGGATTTTTTTAGCCACTTGTTGACTTAAATTCCCACCCCCAATTAACACTATGGAACGTAAGTTATATCCGTTGTTACGCACTTTTTTTAATAGCCAACGTAAAGTCACTCGCAAGAGAGTTAGTAGGATAAATGAAGAGACAAACCAAAGAAATAACCAATGTCTTGAAAAATCGGTGGCTGTTTTGGTAAAAAAGATAAAGGCAAGTACACCTAATAGAGAGCAGCTCCAACCTAATAATAGTGCGCGTATTTCTGTAGAAATATTTGACCCACGCCAGCTCTGATATAAATTAAAAGCAGGAAACTACCAAGCACTGAATATAAAACCGAGTACAATGACAGTTAAATATTTTTCAGGTAAATAGCCCGTATAAGAAGGGAAATATTTGATGGGTTCTAATAGATAAAAACAGAATATACCGGATGCGATGATGATGGCGCTATCTATCAATCTTAAAAATAAAGCCAATAAACTAGCATTTTCTTTTACGGAAAAGTTCATGTTTGATTTATTTTTCTTTCCTATATGTTTGTACGAATATAAGCTGATGTTTTGATTAAAACTTGTGATCTTTTGAAGTATAGTTGATGAATTGTAATTTGCTATAAAAGCTAGCTTTTGATTTAAAAATATTTGTTTGTTTTCAATAACAAGCAATATTTTTGTAAAAAATGACTAGGTTGTTTCTTGTTATAACTTAAGGGCACCTCTATTAATTGATGAATGGAAAAATTGAGCCCAAAATATCCAATTCCTGCGTTGAAACCCTTCGCAATAGCCTGCTATTACGTGCGGATTTCGCCTTGATCTTGAACATTTTGGTTCTCAATTTTCTCATCCACAATTAATAGAGGTGCCCTTAAGCTTTTTAAGGATAATAAAAAAATGAAAATATGGGTAGATGCTGATGCTTGTCCTGTCGTTATTAAAGATATTTTGTGTAAAGCAGCAGATCGTACCGAGATAAACACAACCTTTGTTGCCAATCAGTTTATTCGCACCCCCCCTTCGAGATACATTAAATTTATACAAGTGGCGCGTGGTTTTGATGTGGCTGACAATGAAATTGTGGCGAGAGTTGAATCAGGCGATTTAGTGATAACTGGCGATATTCCTTTAGCTTCAGAAGTGATTGATAAAGGTGGAGTTGCTCTTAATCATCGTGGTGAACTCTATACGGTAGAAAATATTAAGGAACGATTAAATATGCGTGATTTTATGGATACTTTAAGAGGCAGTGGTATTGATACAGGCGGGCAGGCAGCTTTAAATCAAAATGATCGACAGGCTTTTGCGAATCATTTAGATAAGCTTTTAACTAAAAATAAAAGAAAGTAAACTGGTTTATGTCAGCACATTTAAAAGAAACATTAGTTATCGGTATTTCAGCAACCGCTTTGTTTGATTTAAAGGAAGCTGATAAAGTGTTTCGTGAAAAATACACCTCGGATAAGGATACTGCCATTGCAGAGTATCGTAAATATATGCTCGAGAGGGAAGGGGAGCCACTTGACGATGGTACTGGAATGCCGCTGGTTAAAGCGTTGTTAGAATTAAATAAGTATCAACCAAAAGGTGAATCTCCACTTATCGAAGTGGTGGTTATGTCAAGAAATAGCCCAGAAACGGGTATAAGGGTATTGCAAAATATAAGGAATAATAAGCTTAAAATATCTAGACATGCTTTTACGGGGGGAGAGTCTGTTGTTGATTATCTTGAAGCTTTTGGCGTTGATTTGTTTTTAACTACAACTATTGTTGATGCTCAAAAAGTGATCGATGGAAAAACATGTGCAGCAGCGGTTTTAAAAAACCCTCCCAAAAATCATAAAAGAATTCCAGAAGGGCAGGTCAGAATAGCTTTTGATGGCGATGCTGTTTTATTTGATGAGAGTAGTGAAATTGTTTATAAAGCTGAAGGTCTTGATCGTTTTAATAAGATTGAAGATCAACATCAGGATGAACCGATGCAAGAAGGACCTTATGCGGCTCTGTTAAAAAAGTTATCACGATTGCAAGAGCGGCTTCCCTTTAGTGTTGAATATTCTCCGGTTCGCATTTCAATTGTTACGGCGAGAAATACACCTGCAGAAATGAGAGTAATAAAAACACTTAGGCATTGGGGCGTTTATGTGGACGAAATTTTCTTTTTAGGCGGGTTAGAGAAAACAAATGTATTGGAGGCTTTTCATCCTCATATATTTTTTGATGACCAAGACTTACATATCGAAAATGCTTCAAAAGTCGTGCCGGCAGGGAAGGTGCCTTATCCTAGTGATTCACCATTGAATAAAATAAATAGTAAAAATAAAGGCAAATAAATCAATATGTTAATTTGTATGTTGGCTTGCGGCTTTATTGTTAACTCAATTTTTTTGTGTGATTGTTGTTGGGCTACTACCAAAGAGGTACATAGTCAACCATGAAAAACAATTTATCCCTATGAAATTAAAAGAAATAGTTTCAATTTAAAGTGATCGAAACGACCAGAAATGTTAAAATACCCCTTTAGTTTCTGGTCGAAAAGTCGAAAAATGTTACTCCCTGAAAATACAGCCCACCAAACCAGTTTATTTGGTACAGACCTGCTACAGCAGCTGGATGTAGACGATCCATTACTACTCTGACAAATAAAATTCCTTGGTCGGACTTTGTGCCAAACATTACCCTCAGGATGCAGGCCGTCCAGCCAAACCGATTCGACTAATGGTCGGTTTACAGTTACTAAAATACCTTGAAAAGTTGAGTGATGAAATTGAAATGGAAGCTTATACTTTTGGCGTTGATATTCATACTAAAAAAATACTCGCTCGTTAATTTTGTAAACTATACAGTAATGGAAACTGTTGGGAGGGTCTGTCTCTTGGGTATAATACGGTTTCAGAAAGCTGAAAGCAGAGCTATACCACGCGTGGTCGCAGATGAGGAATTTATAGCGAGTTAATTTTTGTCGATAGCAAGGCGCTGAAATGGGCGCATAGCAATCTACGCAACCATTTTAGCAACGCAGCCTATCGGTAAAAACCAACGATAGAAATCCGCATCCATGACCGCGCGAAGTATATCCATCATTGCCATTTCAAAATAATAAGGGAAGTTAAACGAGCAATATTTGAATATATTGAGTGGGTTACTAAAGTGATGACTGTCTAACTTACGGTAATTTTTTAAGTGTTAATGCTTGTTGAGAAAAATTAATACCTTCCCATCCAAAGCGCATAAAGTTTCTGATATTTTGGTGGCTCGTTCCAGTAGGTTCTGACAATACTTCTTTATGGTAAAAATCTCCAAATAAATTAAGTGTTTGTTGCTGGTCGAATTGATTTAATTTAGCAAAAGAAAAAATCTTGCATGAACCTTCATTTGTACCAGCAGCATTAATGACTTTTTCGTTATCTAAGCCATTAGAAAACTCAGTCGGTTGGTATTTATAGTTTTTAGTGATGATCTTCATTGTTTCATCAAATTGTAGAGATTCATTGTTTTTTGCTTTTTGAAGAAAGGCAGATAAAGGCATTTGTTATAGTAAGTATTTTAATAGTTAATATTTATAAGATTCAGAGTGAATTGCGAAAAGCTTATTTCTGCTGATTCTCTTGTGTCCATCGTTTGATAACTGGATATAGAATAGTGTTTTCTACTTCTTTGTTATCATTAGTTTCTGGATAGTCTTGAGTGTAATGTAATCCTCTGCTTTCCTTACGCAATAAAGCACTACGAATAATTAGTTCTGCAACTATCACGAGATTTCGTAGCTCAAGCAAATCGCTGGTTACTCTAAAATTACCGTAATATTCAGCAATTTCTTGTTTAAGAATTTCAATACGATGCATGGCTCGGTTTAAACGTTTGTTGGTTCGAACAATACCAACGTAATTCCACATAAAGTGTCTTAGTTCATCCCAGTTATGGGATACAACAACCTCTTCATCAGAATCACTAACTTTGGATTCATCCCATTCAGGCGCAGGTTCTGGATCAGGTAACTGAGATAATGTTTCGGATAAATCATTTGCAGCTCTTTCCGCAAATACCAGACATTCAAGTAATGAGTTACTTGCCATTCTATTAGCACCATGTAATCCTGTGCTCGCAACTTCGCCAATAGCATAAAGGCCAAGTATATCAGTACGTGCATTTAAGTCTGTCATAACGCCTCCACAAGTATAGTGAGCGGCAGGAACAACAGGAATGGGTTGCTGGGTAATATCTATACCTAGTGAAAGGCATTGTTTATAAATAGTTGGGAAATGTTGCTGAATAAAATCAGTGGGTTTATGGCTAATATCAAGATAAACACAGTCAATACCATGTTTTTTTATTTCATTATCTATAGCTCTGGCAACAATATCTCTAGGTGCAAGTTCTTTTTGTGGGTCATATTGATGCATGAATTCAGTTCCATCAGGAAGAAGAAGTCTTCCTCCTTCACCTCTTACTGCTTCACTAATTAAAAAGGAGCGTTCTTTGGGGTGAAACAAACAAGTTGGATGGAATTGCATAAACTCCATATTGCTAATTCTACAGCCAGCACGCCAAGCCAAGGCAATACCATCACCAGTAGAAACATCTGGATTGGTTGAATATAAATAGACTCTACTGGCTCCACCCGTCGCTAAAATAACAGTTTTTGCAGAAATAGATTTTACTTTTTTATTGGCTATGTCAAGAACATAAGCACCTTGAACGTAATGGCCTGATTGTTTGTGTTTATTTTTTATGATTAAATCAACAGCGTTGTGATTTTCAAGCAGGGTAATATTTGGGTGTTCTTGTGCTCTTTGTACAAGCGATTTTGAGACCGCTTTTCCGGTAGCATCAGCAGTATGGACAATACGTCGATGGGAATGTCCTCCCTCTCTATTTAAATGTAGAGAGACTTTTCCATCTTTTTCTTTTTTTTTGGTAAACTCAACGCCTTGTTGTTTTAACCATTCTATATTTTTTTCCCCTTGTTCTACGGTGAGTCGCACGGCTTCTAAATCACATAGGCCTGCTCCTGCTTTTAATGTATCTTTTATATGAGACTCTAGTGAATCATTTGCATCAAGAACGGCTGAAATACCACCTTGAGCATGATAGGTGCTACCTGAACTTATGGCTACTTTAGAAATAACTAAAACTTGAGTCGTATCAGCAAGTCTTAATGCTAAACTTAAACCTGCACCACCACTACCAATAACAAGAACATCATATGCGTTTAATTTAGTCATTCAGGGTATAATAAAAAATTGAGTTGGATAAATCTTATGAGATTCATGTTGATTCTATAAAATTAATGTTAACACGGTCGCATTTTTTTTGTATGTCATAGAACTTATATGATTTAATTCTGTCCACACAATCATAAACTTAAACGTAGTGAAAGAACAAACTGGTAATAACACAGAACTAGATAAAGAATTGGTGCTGAGGGTACAGCAAGGAGACAAGTCCGCCTTTGACCTTCTAGTTATTAAATACCAGCATCGTATTATCCAGTTAGTTAATCGCTATATTAAAGACCCTAGTGAAGCACAGGATGTTGCACAAGAGGCATTTATAAAGGCGTACCGAGCCTTAGGGAACTTTAGGGGTGAAAGTGCTTTTTATACCTGGTTGTATCGAATTGCAATCAATACAGCTAAAAACTATCTAGTTTCTAGAAGTAGGCGATATTCAGATTACCATGTTGATGTGCAAGATGCTGAGCAAGTAGAAAATGCAACTCAGTTAAAAGGAATGGATACCCCTGAATATTTGCTATTAAATGATGAAATTATTAATGCTATTAATTTAGCAATAGAAAATCTACCTGAAGATATGAAAACTGCAATAATATTGAGAGAATTTGAAGGATTGAGTTATGAAGAAATAGCTCAAACGATGGATTGTCCAGTTGGAACTGTGAGGTCTCGTATTTTTAGAGCTCGTGAAGCAATTGATGAGAAGTTAAGCCCATTACTCGACTAGAGGCTGTTATAAATGAATACAGAAATAAACCAAAAAATATCTTCATTTTTAGATGATGACCTAAATTCTTATGATGAAGAAAAGTTATTACTTAAGATTAGCAAAGACCCTGAGTTAATCAATAAATTGACTCGATATCAAACAGTGAAGCATGTTTTAAAACAAGATAATTTAGTGACTGTTAAACCTGACTTTTTAGAGAAGATTAAGCAGGAAATTGATCAAGAACCTCATTTTCTAATGCCTAAACAGAAAGTTAAAAAAAGGCAATTTGGTCTTTGGCAAAAAACCTCTGTGGCTATGGCAGCTTGTACTGTTTTAGCGGTGGTTTTAGTTTCTCAAAATAGTGAGTTAAACTTTGAAAATAATATTGCACCTGATGTTTTAGCTACATCTGACGTTTCAGGAGTTCCACAACAAGTTGTAGTTGCTAAACCAATCCAAGCTAAAACACGGTCGCTTGAACTTGACAAAGTTACAACACAAGAAGACGTTGAATATCAGCTTGCGAGTGATTATAAGAAAATACAACATGAACGCTTGAAAGCCTATCTGCAAGCGCATAGCGATAATTCTTATGCTTATGATAATTCAGCAAACATTCAACCTTTTGCTTCCGTCGTTAGTCAGGATTAATTATAGTGTTAGCTCGATTGCTCCTTGTTCTATCTGTTTCTATTTCATATGCATTCGCTAACGAACCAGAATATACTGCAGTACAATGGCTTGAAAAAATGAGTCAGGCAATGAAAAACCTAAATTATCAGGGCACCGTTGCTATTGTAAAAAATGGTCGGCTAGATTCGATGAAATATTTTCATCAAGCTAGTAATGGTCAAGAAAAAGAAAGATTACTTTCTTTAAATTCGCCTATTAGGGATGTTATTAGAGATTCTGGGAAAGTCAGTTGTTTTCTTAAAGATTCTCAAACTATCATCGTTAATCATCGCCCCTCTAGTGAATCTTTTATTTTAAATTTGCCTGCATCCTTTTCTACTTTGAATGATGCCTATAATATTTCCTTAGGGAAGGATGAATTAGTTGCAACGCATCCAGTGCGGGTTATTTCAATTGAAGCAAAAGATAACTTTCGATATGGACGGAAAATATGGGTGGATAAACAGCATTTTTTACCGTTAAAGATGGAGATTTACGATTTATCAGGTGTTGCAGTAGAACAAGTTATTTTTACGGAGATACAGATTGGACTGCCATCAGGATTGATAAATGCTGAAAACGAGTTTGAAAATATAAAGGTAAAGCATATTCATCAATCTGATTTTTTTCCTATAGAACAATCTGATATTATTTTAGAAAATTTACCAGAAGGCTTTAAAGTTGCTTTTTTTACTCGAATGAATATGGGTAAATCTGAGCAATCAGTTGATCACTTATTATTAAGTGATGGTTTTTCTTCTATTTCAGTTTATAAAGAGATAAAGACAAATCATGTTCCCAAAGGGTTTCAAGTGTTAGGTGTGATTAATTCCTTTACTCATTTGATTAAAAATTATCAAATAACAGTCATGGGTGAAGTTCCTGCACAAACAGTTCAGTTTGTTGCACAAGGTATTCGGTTTCACTAAAAGGAACGTCCACGTTCCTAGATTCTAAACTACCTTAAGTAATAGTTTCCCAGTTTAATTTTATTTTCAAAGCCGAGTGCTACCCTGGAGGTTGTATGCTCAATAGAAACGTGTGGTCATTTATCGTTTTAGTTTTTTTTAACTTGACGTGTTATGCAGAGTTACCTGATTTTACTGAAATGGTGAAGGAAAATGGCGCTGCTGTCGTCAATATTAGTACTTCCCATAAAGCACCGGAATTAATGCAAGGACAGTCGAGGGGTGAGCAGGAACTTCCTGAAGGAATTCCACCTGAAATGGAAGAGTTATTTAAACATTTTTTTAATAATCCAGGGAATGGTTTGCAGCCAAGAGATAGAGACTCTAAATCATTAGGCTCAGGATTTATTATTTCTGAAGACGGATATGTTTTAACCAATCACCATGTTGTGGTTGGAGCTGATGAAATTATTGTAAAACTAAAAGACAGGCGGCAATTAGTTGCAAAATTGATTGGTTCAGATGAAAGCACTGATATTGCATTATTAAAAATTGATGCAAAGAATTTACCTGTGGTAGAAATTGGTTCGCCGGATCAATTGCAAGTGGGAGAGTGGGTGTTAGCGATAGGCACACCTTTTGGTTTTGATCAATCAGTGACTGCGGGTATTGTCAGTGCAAAAGGTAGAAGTTTACCCGGAGGAAACTATGTTCCTTTTATTCAAACTGATGTGGCAATTAACCCAGGAAATTCTGGGGGGCCACTTTTTAGCATGGAAGGTAAAGTTGTTGGTGTAAATTCACAAATTTATAGCCGTTCTGGTGGTTATATGGGGCTGTCTTTTTCTATTCCTATTGATGTTGCAATGAATGTTGTGGATCAAATTAAAACCAAAGGCAGTGTTTCTCGGGGTTGGTTAGGTGTGCAAATTCAAGATGTTACGCGTGAATTAGCAGAATCATTTAATATGGATAGACCTCATGGAGCATTAGTCTCAAGAGTTATTGCTGACAGTCCTTCAGAAAAGGCTGGCTTGAAAATAGGTGATGTTATTATTGAGTTTGATGGGCGTGAAATTGATACATCTGCTGAATTACCTCCCATAGTAGGTATGACAACTTTAGATAAAAAAGTAAATGTCAAACTAATTAGAGAAGGGGAAGAAAAAACTGTTAAAGTAGCCATTGGTTTATTACCCAACAAAGAAACTTTGGTAAGCAATGTTAAATCTGATAAAAAATTTGATCGATTAGGCCTTATTGCCTCAGATCTATCGGCATCACAACGAAAGAAATTAGAAGTTCCTGAAAATGGAGTATTAATCCAAAAGGTTAAAAATGGGGCTGCTTTTGATGTCGGTATACAGCAGGGCGATATAATTTTAAGGATAAAGAATAGTGTTGTTCGAGATTTGGCGAGTTTTGATAAAATTGTTAAGGATCTTCCAACGGGACAGTCAATCGCTATTTTAATTCAACGTAGAGGTAGTCCCATTTTTTTGGCTTTAAAAATAAATAAATAAACTGTGGATCAAAAAAAAATAAGAAATTTTTCCATTATCGCGCATATAGATCATGGTAAATCAACGCTTGCAGATAGATTTATTCAGATTTGTGGAGGGTTGACTGAAAGAGAAATGGAATCTCAAGTTCTTGATTCAATGGATATTGAAAGAGAGCGTGGAATAACGATTAAGGCTCAAAGTGTCACGCTTAACTATACTGCGGATGATGGAGAGGTCTATCAATTAAATTTTATTGATACGCCCGGGCATGTGGATTTTTCTTATGAAGTCTCTCGTTCGCTCGCTGCGTGTGAAGGTGCATTATTGATTGTTGATGCAGCGCAAGGCGTAGAAGCACAAAGTGTTGCAAATTGTTACACAGCAATAGAGCAAGGGCTTGAGGTAGTGCCTGTACTTAATAAAATTGATCTTCCATCAGCTGAGCCAGAACGAGTGATGGCTGAAATTGAGGATGTTATCGGTATTCCAGCGGATGAAGCACTTAAAATTAGCGCTAAGACAGGAATAGGTGTAGAAGGGGTGTTAGAGCAATTAGTGAAAAAGATTCCGCCACCTACTGGAGATGAGAGTGGTCCATTACAAGCACTTATTATTGATTCTTGGTTTGATAATTATTTAGGTGTAGTTTCATTAGTACGTATTGTGAATGGTAGTTTGCGTAAAAAGCAAAAAATGATGGTGATGTCTACCGGGAAAATTTATTTAGCTGAAAAAATAGGGGTTTACACGCCTAAACAAAAAGAAACAGATGCATTAGGGGCAGGAGAAGTGGGTTTTATTGTTGCTGGTATTAAGGATATATATGGTGCTCCAGTAGGAGATACTATTACCTTGGTAGACAAACCAGCAAATGAAATGCTTGCAGGTTTTGAGAAAATACAGCCAAGAGTTTTTGCAGGTCTTTATCCTGTTAGTTCTAATGATTATGGAAACATGAGGGAAGCGTTAGATAAATTACGTCTTAATGATGCATCCCTACATTTTGAACCAGAAACTTCTCAAGCCCTGGGTTTTGGTTTTCGTTGTGGTTTTTTGGGTATGCTGCATATGGAAATAGTTCAAGAACGATTAGAAAGAGAATATAATATCGACTTGATTACTACTGCGCCAACTGTAGTTTACGAGGTTGAAGTTCATTCTGGTGAGGTTTTGATGGTTGATAACCCTGCAAAACTACCTGATGCAGGGACAATTGCGGAAGTAAGAGAACCTATTATATTAGCGAATATTCTGGTGCCGCAAGAATACTTAGGCGGTGTTATTAATCTTTGTGTAGAAAAACGTGGTATTCAGAAGAATATGCAATATGCAGGAAGACAAGTGTCTTTAAGCTATGAATTGCCAATGAGTGAAGTTGTACTTGATTTTTTTGATCGTTTAAAATCAGTCAGTCGAGGTTATGCTTCTTTTGAATATGAATTTATTCGTTTTGATCCTGCTGCATTGATTAAATTGGATGTTTTGATTAATGGTGATAAAGTGGATGCCTTATCAGTAATAGTTCATAAAGATCTTAGCCAGAGTAGAGGGCGAGATCTGGTTGAAAAAATGAAAGAATTAATTCCCAGACAAATGTACGAAGTTGCAATTCAAGCCGCAATAGGGTCTAAGGTTATTGCCAGGTCAACTGTAAAAGCGATGAGAAAGAATGTGACTGCTAAATGTTATGGCGGTGATATTTCACGAAAGAAAAAACTGTTAGAAAAACAAAAAGCGGGTAAAAAACGAATGAAGCAAGTGGGTAGTATAGAAATTCCTCAAGAAGCTTTTCTTGCTGTTTTACAAATAAATAAAGAATGATTGTTTTCCACTCTTTAAAATAATCTTTTTATTAACCTTGTCATTATTTAGCGATTCATATGGACTACGATTTTTCATTTTTTCTTGTTATAGCAAGCCTAGTTACTGGGATAATTTGGGGAGGCTATTTATTATTTTTAAAGCTGTCTAAAATAGACCCGACCTCACAAAAAGAGCCTTTACTTGTAGAATATGCACATTCATTTTTCCCCATTGTATTTATTGTTCTGATTTTACGTTCTTTTATTGCAGAGCCTTTCCGAATTCCCTCGGGTTCAATGATGCCAACCTTATTGATTGGTGATTTTATTTTGGTTAATAAATTTACCTATGGGATTAGACTTCCTGTGTTGAATAATAAAATTATTGAAGTTAACGAACCAGAAAGAGGGGATATTGTCGTTTTTCGGTTTCCCCAAAAACCAGAAGTTGACTATATAAAACGAGTGGTTGGTTTGCCAGGGGATAGGGTTGCATATTACCAGAAAAAAATACTTATTAATGGAAAGCCAGCAAAACAAGTCTCGTTAGGGGCTTATCAAGCGGTAGGTGAAGGCATGAATATGATGGGTGCTGAGCATATAACTGAAGACCTCTCGAATGTTGAGCATAGTATTCTAGTTCGGAAAGGCGTTCCTTCTGTGGAAGGTATTTTTGTGGTGCCCGAAGGACATTATTTTGTTATGGGTGATAATCGTGATAATAGCAACGACAGTCGATATTGGGGAACAGTGCCAGAAGCAAATTTAGTGGGGAAAGCATTCTTTATCTGGATGAGCTGGGATTGGGAGCATAAAGGTATCGGTTTTGATCGAATTGGAACTATCTTGAAATAGTCTAAACTTACAAGGTAATTGAATAACTTTACTTTGGAGATATAATGACGTATTCAACAACTAAACAAAAAGGATTAACATTTATTAGTATTATGCTAATTCTTGGATTAATTGCTTTTTTTACACTTTTGGCTTTTAAAATTGGTCCTATCTACTTAAATCATAATAAAATAACAACTGCGATTACAGACGTTAAAAACCTGAGCAATGTTGAAAATATGAGCAAGCATGAAGTTAGAATGTCGCTTGCTAAGCGATTAAATATGAATTATGCCGATAAGATTAAAGTAGATGACTTTGATATTATTAAAAGAGTTAATTATATTAGTGTTGAACTTAACTATGAAAGGGTAGAGAAAATTTTAGGTAATTTAAGTGTACTCGTTGAATTTAATGAATCGTTTGAGGCCGGCGAAGGTACGTGATCAAAAAACCAGAAGATCTTGCTAAAAAACTTGGTTTAACCTTTGAGCAACCTTTATTGTTCAAAATGGCCTTAACTCACCGGAGTGTCGGGGCAAATAATAACGAACGGCTGGAATATTTAGGTGATTCGATTCTTGGTTTTGTTATAGCTCATAAACTTTATGAGATGTTTCCAAAAGCCAGTGAAGGTGAGTTAAGTAGACTTAGAGCAAGCCTTGTTAATCAAACTTCTTTAGCTGAATTAGCCAGAGAACATCAGATAGGTGATTATCTGATTTTAGGCTCAGGGGAATTAAAAAGTGGTGGCTATAGGCGAGATTCAATCTTATCTGATGCAGTAGAGGCCATTATGGGAGCTTTGCTTAAGGATCAGGGGGTTAAGTCTTGTGAGGACTGGGTATTAAACTTATTTTCCAGTAAACTTGCTGCATTAGACCTTGATAACTGGAGTAAAGACCCTAAAACTCAATTACAAGAACTAATGCAATCTAGAAAGAAAGAATTGCCAGCTTATGAGCTTATTAAAATGTCAGGTGCTGCTCACGCACAAACTTTTAGTGTTAAATGTACAACAATTTTGATAGATGAGACAAGTATTGGTATAGGGGTTTCAAGGAAAAGAGCAGAGCAGTCTGCTGCTGAAAAAATGTTAGAAATTATTAAGAAGAAAGATAAATAAATGAATTGTGGTTATGTTGCTTTAATTGGTCGTCCAAATGTTGGTAAGTCAACATTGATGAATCATATGTTAGGTCAAAAGATAAGCATCACTTCAAGAAAGCCACAAACCACTCGACATCGTATTCTTGGTATCAACACAAAAGAAGCAGGGCAAATTATATTTATGGATAGCCCTGGGATGCACAAGGTTGAAAAAAAAGCATTAAATCGATATCTCAATAAAACAGCAGATAATGTATTGTTTGGTGTGGATGTTGTCGTCTGGTTAATTGATGGTCTTTCATGGCATGAATATGATGATGTGATTTTTAAAAAACTTGAACGAGCAGGGCTACCGGTTGTTTTAGCTGTTAATAAAGTAGATAAAGTTAAAGAAAAAGAAGCTTTATTAACTTTTTTTGATGAGGCTAAAGATAAATATCCTTTTCAAGAAATACTCCCAATATCAGCCTTAAAAAGAACAAATTTAGATAAATTAGAAAAAGTGCTGTTTAACCTATTGCCAGAAAATGATTTGATCTATCCCGCAAATCAGATAACTGATCGTCCTGAGCGATTTTTAGCCGCCGAGATTGTTCGAGAAAAACTAACAAGACGCTTGGGAGATGAATTACCTTATTCTTTGTCCGTTGAAATCGAACGATATGAGGAGTTAACAAATATCACTAAGATTTATGCTGTTATCTGGGTAGAACGGAGTACTCAGAAAAATATTGTGATTGGTAAGCAAGGAGAAATGCTAAAAAAGGTCGGTTCAGATGCTAGAGTAGATATTGAAAAATTAATTGGCCAAAAGGTGTATTTACAACTTTGGGTTAAAGTGAAAAAAGGTTGGGCCAATAATGAACGTGCTCTCCAAAGTCTAGGTCTTAAAGATATATAAAAGACTGCTTTTCTACTCGCTTCATTATTATAAAAAGGAATATTTTAAAAAATTGTATCCGTGAATTACATTCATAATTTCTTTGATGATTTTTCTTGATTATAAATGCAATGAATGAGTCGGTTGTTCAATTGCAATCTGCATTTATTTTACGGCATAAAAAATATCGCGAAACAAGTTTGATTTTTGAGGTGCTTACTAAAGAATTTGGTATTGTATCTATTCTGGCAAAAGGTGTTAGAAAGAAAAAATCTAAGTTGGCCGGGTTACTACTACCCTTTAGTTTTTTAAAACTTTCTTATGTTGGAAAAAACGACTTAAAAATTCTTACCCATGTAGAGTTAGATTCATTAAACCATCCTTTAAAAGGGCTTTCTTTGTATTGTGGTTTTTATATTAATGAATTAGTCTTTTTTTTTCTGCACAAATATGATCCTCATCCTGAAATTTTTACTGAATATCAGCGTTGTTTAATACTGTTGAGCCACTCTTCTGTGGAAGTTGAACAATCATTAAGGTTTTTTGAGCTAAATTTGATTGAGTACCTTGGTTATGGTATTCAGTTAAATTACGATGCAAAATTGGCTACGCTAGTAAAAGAAAATGCAATGTATTTGTTTAGCCCTGAACTTGGTATGATTGAACATTCAAAAGGCTATATTAGCGGAAGTTCATTACTTGCTTTAGGTGAAAGAAGTGATTTAAATAAACAAGCCTTATACGAATCAAAGCAATTGATGAGACGAATAATCGATTTCCAATTAAAAGGGAAAGAATTAAAGAGTAGGCAAGTTTTAGCTCAAATTATTAAACAATTATGAAAAAACAAACTATTTTATTGGGCGTTAATATTGATCATGTTGCGACCCTTCGGCAGGCTAGAGGTACAAAATACCCAGATCCGATTCAGGCAGCTTTAATAGCTGAACAAGCTGGAGCTGATGGTATTACTGCTCATTTAAGGGAAGATCGTAGACACATTCAGGATAGAGATATTTATTTACTACAAGAAATGCTTCAAACTCGACTGAATCTTGAAATGGCTGTGACTGATGAAATGGTTGTTTTAGCTGCAAAGGTTAAACCCGTTGCTTGTTGTTTGGTTCCTGAAAAACGAGAAGAATTGACGACGGAAGGGGGCTTAGATGTAGCCAGTAGTCCAGATCGAATGAAAAAAGTCTGTCATACTTTAATTGATAAAGGAATTGAGGTTTCATTGTTTATTGATCCTGAGTTTAAACAGATTGATGCAGCTGCTACAGCGGGTGCAACGGTGATTGAATTACACACGGGATGCTATGCTAATGCAGGAAGCAGTCAGATTCAGAAGGCTGAATTTGCGAGGATTCAACAAGCAACAGAATATGCATTTTCTGCTGGGCTACAAGTAAATGCAGGTCATGGTTTAACTATTCATAATGTAGAGCCGATTTGTAGAATCCCTGAAATAGTTGAACTAAATATAGGGCACTCAATCATTACTCAGGCTGTTTTTTTTGGACTTGACCAAACGGTTAGAGATTTGAAAAAATTGATGAAGGATAGTAGAGCCGAGCTTATATGATAAAGCAGATTGATTTTTCTCAAGAAATAATTTTAGTGTGTTGCAATCCCATGCTTTTGAATGCGGTAGAGTAAAGTATCTCGTGAAATACCAAGTAGTCTGGCTGATTTACTTCGGTTTCCATTGGTTCTGGCTAAGGCTTGATGAATCATATCAGCTTCCAGCTCATCTAAGTGTATGCCGATTTCAGGTAGAATAAATGCAGAGTCATCAGGGGCAGAAATGCAACTATTGAATTCATGAGGAAGATTTTCGGGTTCAATAGTTTGACCTGCTAGAAGTATAGATAGACGTTCGCAGAGATTGCGTAACTCACGAATATTTCCTGGCCATGGATAGCCACGTAAAACTTTAAAAGTGCGTTTACTAAACTTGGGCGATATAATTGAATGAGTGGAAGAAAATTGAGTTAAAAAATGTTTTACTAAGATTTCAATATCTTCAGTTCGTTGATTAAGTGAAGGTAGGTCAATAGGGATTACGTTTAAACGGAAAAATAAATCCTGTCGAAACCCTCCGTCAGCTATTTGTTTATTAAGATCTGCATTTGTTGCGGCAATAATTCGCACATCAACATTGTATGGTTTTGTTTCGCCCACACCTAAACATTCTCCTGATTCTAAAAACCGTAGAAGTTTTGTCTGAATGGCAAGCGGTAATGAATTAATTTCATCTAAAAACAAAGTGCCACCATCTGCGGCTTGAAATAATCCTTGTTTATTAGAAATAGCACCCGTAAAAGATCCTTTTTTATGGCCAAATAATTCAGATTCAATCAGTCCTTCAGATAATGCAGCACAGTTTAAAGTGATAAATGGCTGGTCTGAACGGGAGCTGTCATTTTGAATAGAGGTAGCGAGAATTTCTTTGCCTGTCCCTGTTTCGCCTTTAATTAAAACGGTTACATCAGTAGTTGCAACTATTTTTGCACTACGAATGATGGACTCAAAAGCAGGAGAGTGGCCAATATTTGAACTAAAATAATCCATAAAAGGTTTGTCTTTATATGTAAATTTAAACGCTAAATATGCTGTAACCGCATAGGGTTTAGCTCAGGAAATACAGCAATTAAAGCAACCAAAACCAAAAGCATGCCTATAATTTGTTTAAAGCGATGCATTTTAGATAGTTTGGTTAATATATCCGTCATTATACCAACTCCCATTACAGATGGCAAAGTCCCTAATCCAAATGCGAGCATTGTCAAAGAGCTTCTTAAAATATCGCCTGTAGTTATAGATAAAGCAAGAGCGGCATAAACAAGGCCGCAAGGTAGCCAGCCCCAAATCATGCCAAATAAAAATGCATGAAGTCTTGTTTTTACAGGTATTAGTTTTCGTCCATAAGGCTCTAATTGCTTCCATAGTCCTGCTCCCGCTTTTTCAATGTATGCAAAACGAGGAAACCATCCTGCAATGTACAGACCTGCACTAACCATAATTGTTGCAGACAATAATTGTAAGACTCTATGTCCATGTTCTAGCCCTAGCGGAAGAGTCAAAATAGCTTCTATTGATCCTAGGAGTAGGCCTGCAAGAGTATAACTAAAAACACGTCCAATGTTGTAATTAAGAACGTAGCCAAATAAAGTTTTTTTGTTGTTTCTAATTTCTGGCTTGAGGCTCAGTGTTAATGTACCAATGATTGAACCACACATTCCAATACAGTGAAGGCTGCTAAATAAGCCCATGGTAAATGCAGTAAAATAAGATGCGTTAAAAGTTAAATGAAATTCCATAGGTTGTAAACACTATCATAATTGAGCTGAAGATAGAAATAGAAAGGATATATAAGGATATGAAAAGATACAAGAGGCGAGGCATATGACACATCTAAAATAGGTTATATAACATAGTTAAATAAAATTTCATCATTTTGAGAAGCTAAGTATTTGTTAATTAGATAATTATATTATGGAATAAAATTTGCTTTAAAACTTAATCAGTAGAATTAACTGAAAGAGAATTAACTTGAAAACAAAAATTGGTTTTGCAATAGCAAGCACATTAATCATTCCAGTAACAGCAGATGCAGAGCATGAACAGCTACCTACTATTGTTATTGAAGGGAGTTCTATGCGAGCAGGTACTTTTGGTACCGCACCGGATTCATCTGGTTTAAAAGATACTGCATCTTTATTAAAACGTGTGCCTGGCGCAAACGTAAATCGAAATGGACCTTTAACGGGTATTGCGTCATATAGGGGTATGTTTGGTAATCGTATTAATATTTCTATTGATGGTGCTCATATGAAAGAAGTAGGGCCCAATAGTATGGATCCTCCATTGAGTCATATTCCCGCTCCATTAACTGGCAAACTTACTGTACATAGAGGAGTCGCTCCCGTCAGTAGTGGTATTGAATCATTTGGTGGATCAATGCATGCAGAATCTAAAAAAGGACGTTTTGCAGAAGGTGATGGCATAGAAACTAGTGGTACTGCTGCTATGGGTTATAGCTCAGTAGAAGATGGTCATTTTGGCTCACTTTTGGGTGCGGTTGCGAATAAAAATCATAAATTATATTTAAGTGGTAGTAAAGAACAAGGCCGAGATTATAAAATCAGAAACAACCAGAAGCAAGGCAATAGTCAATATGACCGTGAAGCATTTACTACTGGATATGGGTTTCAGCAGGATGGACATGAATTTGGTATTAATTATAGTAATAATAATACTGGGTATACAGGAACACCAGGTTTACCCATGGATATTATTTACGTAAAAGGTGCCTTATATGATACTAACTATACTTGGGATTTGGGTGATGGGTATGAGTTAAGAGTCAATCTCTTTTACCAAAAAATGCGCCACTTAATGGATAGTTTTACCCTTCGCACCTCAAGAATGCAAATGTTCAATAGGACTAAAGTTGAAGCGGGTGGTATTGATTTAGCTTTTGATATGCCTTTATTTTCAGGCATATTGACAGTCGGTGTGAATGGTGATCAATCAAATCATGATTCTACTAGTGGAATGCCGAATGGAATGATGCCTGAAAACTTCTTTAATAGAGTTGAACGGGATCGATACAGTGTTTTTACAGAATGGACAGGAGATGTTACAGAAGATTTAAGATTAGAATTAGGTGCTAGATATGTTCATACGTGGTCAGATACGGGGGAAGTAACAACTTTTAATGGCGGAACTCGTATGGCTGATGCAGATGCTTTTAATGCTTCAGACAGGAAAAGAAATTTCAATGATGTTGATTTAGCAGCTGTACTTCGGTATACCGTTTCATCAGAATTAGATGTAGAAATTGGTTTAGCAAGAAAAAACCGCACTCCAACTTATCAAGAATTATACTTGTGGACTGGAAGCAGAGCTGTTGGTGGTTTTGCTGATGGTAGTATTTATCTTGGAGATCAAGAGCTAGATCATGAAACAGCGTACCAGTTAGATATAGGCTTTGATTGGCATAATGAGGATGCATATATCGCACCGAGGTTTTTCTATCATTATGTAGATGATTATATTCAAGGTGTTGCAACAGCTGAAGCAGAAGCTAAGGGAGCTGATTTACAATGGAGTAATATTTCGGCAGAATTGTACGGTGTAGATTTAGAAGCAGGGTATACTTTTACTGATAATATACGTTTTGACGCAGGTTTAAATTATGTCCGTGGTCGGCGTGTTAATGCACCTACGGGAGATACTGATTTATATCGCATAGCCCCATTAAATGGAAGAATTCAATTAACCTATGAGCAATCGGGATGGATGGGCGCAATTGAAGGTGTTTTTTATGCCGATCAAGGAGATGTAGCAGGGTACAATAATGAGTTAAGAACTAAAGGTTATTCAATATTAAACTTAAGGGGTAAGTATGAGCCATACCCGGGTGTTGTGATTGGAACAGGTATTGAAAATGTTTTAGACAGTAAACATTTTGATCATCTAGGGGGCTATACAAACCATAATAGAGCTAATGGTAGAGTTGCATTGCCGGGCCGTAATATTTATGCAACTTTAGGATATAACTGGTAATTTTTTATTGTAGGTTGGGCTGCCGTCTCTTTGGCAACCCAACATCAACAATTAAAACTGTGACAAAATTTGCTCTTGTATTTTTTCAGCCATTTCTTTACGATTGTTAGCATCACGAATAGGCCGGCCAACCACAATATAATCCGCACCGTTTTGGAAGGCTTGTTCAACGCTAACAACTCGTTTTTGATCATCATCTTCTCGGTTATCCACTGGTCTAATGCCTGGTGTAATCACTAATAATTTATGATCCAGTTCTTTTCTTAGCATTGCCACTTCAAGTCCAGAAGAGACGATACCGTCACAACCAATTTGTAACGCACGTTTTGCTCGGGATAGTACCAACTCTTTTACATCACATTTAAAGCCTAAATCATCCAAATCCCCTCGGTCTAGGCTGGTCAGTGCTGTTACAGCAAGTACTTTTAGATTGCCTTTATTCTCAGCAGCAGCTTCCATAATGGCATCATTTCCATGTATTGTTGCCAGATCTATACCTTTGCTACTTAATGCTTTAATAGCACGTCCTACGGTTGCTGAAATATCAAAAAATTTTAAATCTACAAACACTTTTTTATCTTGCGTTTTTAGCCACTCAATAAAGCCAAAATAATCGCCAGACATAAACAGCTCCATGCCAATCTTATAAAAAATAACGGAATCACCTAATTCTTCAACTAGAGCTTGTGCTTCAGAAATACTGGCTACATCTAAAGCCATTATTAGTCTTTCACGGACAGGGATGGGTTTAGTTGATATAAACGATTCAGTCATAGAGTGTTTTCCAAAGGAATAAAAGAACATAATATATTACCAGAACAATCAAGGCTCAAATGCTAAAATGATGTATGAAGATTAAAAAATTAATATGACTTTAACTTTAATACAAATGACCATAGTTATGGCTTGTGGGGTAGGGTGGCGACTTGTTAGCCCAGCTGGGTTAACCGCTGAACAAACAAGACCTGTATTGACGACGGTTGTTTATTATGTCTTTTTGCCTGCACTGATTCTGGACGTATTATGGACGGCAAACATTGGTTTAGAGTCTTTCGAATATACGGTGGTGGGTGTTGGTGGAATTCTTTTAATTTTGCTAATAACTTGGTCTGTAGTGTGGTTGTTTAAGTTTAGCCGACCAAAAGCCGGTGCAATTTTATTAGCCACCGCCTTTCCAAACGTAACCTATTTGGGTTTGCCCATACTGGAACAAACTTTTGGTAGCTGGGCGAGATCCGTAGCAATACAGTTAGACTTATTTGCAGCAGGGCCATTGCTTTTTACGGTGGGTGTGATGGTTGCTCGATACTATGGAGATGATAAAAGTGAAAAAAAATCTATTTTATCTTTTCTAAATACACCCCCTTTTTTAGCCGCTTTTATTGCTATTTTTTTAAACCTGAATCATGTTTCAACACCGGACTGGTTAAGCGGTGTGTTAAAACAGTTATCAGCAGCTGTTGTACCATTAATGTTATTTTCAATAGGGCTCGCGTTGTGCTGGAATGCTGTTAGATGGAAAAATATACCTTACATTATTCCAGTTATTCTGATTAAATTGTTCGTTATGCCTTTAGTTATTATAGAAATGGTAAGTTATTTAAGCATGGATGATCAGCACAAAGCAGCAACGGTTATTGATATGGCAATGCCCAGCATGGTACTGGGTATTGTCTTTTGTGATCAGTATAAATTAGACAGTTCACTTTATGCTATGGCCGTTACAGTGACAACTTTTTGTAGTATTTTTACTTTGCCCTTTTGGTATGGGGTCTTATAAATATTGCTTGTGAAATATGTAAAAACTTTAGTAAAGAGTCTTTCAGGCATAAGGCAAAATTATCAACGATAAGCTAGTTGTTAGCGTTTTCGCCTAAACCTGATTAATCCGATAAAGCCACTAGCGAATAGCCAAATTGTAGCGGGTATAGGTGTCGTTAAGGTAAAATGGCCACCTTCACTACCAGCAAGAAAATCCCAATGACCAGTAGAATTACCTGTATAACTCATTTCAATATCTGTACCAAGGGGACGGCCAAAACCACTATCCTCTCCAAGTAAATACCAATAAAAGTTGGCTTGATCACCACTATCAATAAAGCGCGAGAATCCCATTGATTCTTCAGATGGATCAAACCAAGCTGGTTGCATTAAATTATACCCATATGAAAAGCCTGGGTATTTTTCAAAGCTTAGTGTACTAACAGAATAAGGGAAAAAACTTGCTGAAAAATCTGAGACAGCACCGTTATACGATGTTCCTCCAGGGAAACCATTTTCAATTTCTATAGGGGTAAGGTCGCAACTACCACCAGTAATCACTGGTACACAAACACTTATGTTAGGGTCATAAGTGAAGTTCCCGGAACCAACCTGTTCACCTCCAGAATCAGAAGAGCCTGTATAAAATTTAATAGTTACATTTACTGAAGCAGCATAAGAAGAAACACTTATTAATATGCTAAAGAAAAATACGATTAATTTTAAACAATTAAATTTTCTATTCATAATAAACACCTATTATTCTATGGTTTGGTAAAAATACCTTATTTTATCTATAAAATCAATATAAATCATAACCTTATATTTTGCTCTTTCTATAAATAACAATAATGGTATATTTACCTAATCTTATTAATGCAATCTATAATGAATAATCAACCTATAGTAGAAATATTTTCACAAGGTGAAGAAGTTATTTGTGGACAAGTGACTGATACTAACGCAGCCTGGCTGTCAGAACGACTGGTTCAAATGGGATTTGGCATCAGTCGACATACGGCAGTAGGAGACAAATTACAGGATTTGGTTGCTTTACTGGATGAAATTTCTTCCCGCGCTGATTTATGTATTTGTACTGGCGGTTTAGGGCCAACATTGGATGATTTAACAGCAGAAGCGGTATCGAAGGCTTTTGATTGTCCTTTAGAGCTAGATTCAGTCGCCTTAGACCAAATAAAAAGTTATTTTGCCCGACGAAATAGAGTGATGGCTGAATCTAATCGAAAACAAGCTTACTTTCCTAAAGGCGCGATTCGATTAGATAATGCTTTAGGCTCTGCGCCTGGATTTGCATTACAAAAAAACCAGTGCTGGTTTGTTTTTTTACCTGGCGTACCCTCTGAAATGTGCCATATATTTGAAGAGCTGGTTAAGAAACAATTGGAACAACGATTTGTATTACAAGCCAGCAAACTGATTGCTATTAAATCTATAGGAATAGGGGAGTCTGATTTGCAAAATAAGCTTGATGATTACGTGCTACCAGATTATGTGCAATTAGGGTTTAGAGCAACTACTGATGAAGTGCAAACCAAGCTACTTTTTTCTACAGAAGCCACGGAAAAGCAAATTAGCGACTGTGTTGACGAAGTGGCTAATAAAATTGGTGACCCAGTCTATGCGGTTGATGATCTGAATAAATCAACGACAGACCTTGCGTCAGTTATTAGTCAGCTAATGCAAAAAAACAATGATACATTATGGGTGATGGAAACAGCTTCTCAAGGCTTGATATCAGCTCAGCTTATAGGGCAAGACTGGTTGTTGGGATCAAGTTATTCACAATCAATGGATGCAGTTTTAGCACAGTTAAAAATTGTAAAACAAGATAATATAGAAGAAACTTCAAAAATTATTGCTAACAAACTAAAACAGACTCAAGGTGCAGATTTAATACTGGTACAACTATATCAAGGTAACAAAGAGCAATTTCATAATAAAGCACAGAGCATTATTCTATATAATACATTACTAACACCTCAGGGGATTTTTCAGCAAACCTTAACTGCAACAGGTCCCATAAAAAGAAAACAAAGCCAGGCAGCTATTAAAGCACTGGATTTACTAAGAAAATACTTACAAAATAAATGCCATTAATACGACTCAGTAATGTTTCCATTGCTTACGGAACGCACGCTTTATTAAAAAATTCAGACTTTCAATTAGACCCTGGGGAACGAGTTGGTTTGTTAGGTCGTAATGGCGAAGGTAAATCGACATTGATGAAAATTATTGCTGGTAATGTACATGCAGATAATGGTGAAGTGTGGCGCGAACCGGAATTAAAATTGGCATGGTTGGAGCAAATGCCAGACTTAGATGACGATGCAACTATTTATGATGCAGTAGCCAGTGGGTTAGGTGAGTTAGGCCACTGGATTTCTCAGTACCATCACCTGCTAGAGACTATGGATGGGGGTGAAGCATCACTGAATAAGCTGGGTACTTTACAACATAAACTAGAAGCACATAATGGCTGGCATTTTCAGACCCGCGTAGAATCCACCCTATCAAAGTTAAATTTACCCGCAGATGTAAAAATTAATAGTTTATCAGGTGGTTGGAAAAGGCGGGTTGCTTTAGCTCAAGCTTTAGTGATAGAACCTGAAGTGCTTTTGTTAGATGAGCCAACTAATCACTTAGACTTTGAAAGTATTGCCTGGTTAGAAGAGCAGGTCTTGGCATTTCAAGGGGCGGTTTTATTTGTTACACATGATAGGGCTTTTTTACAAAAACTGGCAACACGTATTGTTGATTTGGATAGAGGTAATTTAGTTTCATGGCCTGGAAATTATCAAGACTATTTAAGACGAAAAGCAGCCGCCTTAGAAGATGAAGCTAATCAGAATGCAGAATTTGATAAAAAACTGGCTAAAGAAGAAGTCTGGGTTAGGCAAGGCATTAAAGCTAGAAGAACTCGTAATGAGGGACGAGTTAGAGCATTAAAAAGGTTACGTGCTGAAAGATCAGAAAGAAGAAATGTTCAAGGCACAACTAAATTAAACCTGAGCAAAGGTAATGCGTCGGGTAAAAAAGTGATAGAAGCAACAAATGTAAATTTTGCCTATGGAGACAAGTCAATAGTAAAGGATTTTTCTTGCTCAATACAGCGTGGCGATAAAATCGGTTTGCTTGGGCCTAATGGTGCCGGTAAATCAACATTATTAAAATTACTATTAAAGCAATTAGAGCCAGATAGCGGAGAAGTAGAACAGGGTACAAAAATACAATTAGCCTATTTTGACCAATTAAGAGAGCAGTTAGACCCAGAGATTACTGTAGCGGATACTGTCGCCGGTGGCAATGATTTTGTAGAAATTGCAGGAGTGCAAAGACATGTTATGTCCTACTTGGCAGATTTCTTATTCGCTCCTGCAAGAGCAAGATCACCGGTAAAAAGTTTGTCTGGAGGTGAAAAAAATCGTTTGTTACTTGCTCGGTTATTTACCAAAGAAGCAAATTTAATCATTATGGATGAGCCAACCAATGATTTGGATTTGGAAACATTGGAAATGTTAGAGGAAAAGCTGGTGGATTATCAAGGCACTTTATTATTAGTCAGTCATGATAGAGCCTTTTTAGATAATGTAGTGACCAGCGTTTTTGTTTTTGAACAAGAAGGTGTTATCAATGAATATATTGGTGGCTATGCAGAATGGTTTACATTGGACGAGCAACGTAAACAGCAAGCAGCAAAGAGCAAGCCTGTTGATACGATTAAAACTGAAAAAGCTAAAACTAAAGAGAAGAAAAAGCTAAGTTTTAAAGAACAAAAGGAACTGGATACATTACCAAATATTATTGATCAGTTAGAAGCGGAACAAGTAAAATTAACAGAATTAATAAGTGATGCTGAATTTTATAAACAAGAGCAAAGTGATATTAATAAAACCTTAGAAAAAGTTAAGGAAACAGAGCAAGAACTAGAACAAGCATATAAAAGGTGGGATGAATTAGAAGCTTTAGTCAATTAAATGCATTGCAAAAAAGTATAAATTACATTATTATTTCTGGCTGTTCAACATTCGTTGAATAGTCAAAAGAGGAGAGCTGGCCGAGTGGCCGAAGGCGCACGCTTGGAAAGCGTGTATACGGCAACGTATCAAGGGTTCGAATCCCTTGCTCTCCGCCATTTTTACTTCCTTGTAAGTCCGAAAACGTCCTTTAACCCTTATAATATCAAAGCATAACCTTTATCTATTATCTGACTAAATTCATTGTGATGTGGCTACACTAAATAGGACACATAACTTTAAATACTTTTAAAGAAAATAAGTGTGTCTAAAATGAGCGAACAAACTAAAAAACAAAACAGCTATATATCAGAGTTTAAAGAATTAGAGATTGAATCTAATCACCCCCATTGCTAAAACAGCAAAAAATATGGAGGTTAATGTAAATACATTGCAGATCTGGATTGGAAAATATTCAAAACCTAAAGTGAAAGTAACAGCAAGAACTGATGAGCATATTTATGATGAGATTAAGCGCCTTAAGGAATTTCTGATCAAGTCCAATTATTTTTAGCTTGCTAAAACTGCCGCTATTTTCCACGAAGATCGGTGCAATAGAGTGATATTTCGTCTCACTTCGTGAAAAATAGCGACAGTTTTTTCTGCGCTAGATTCTAATCAACTTAATCAGAGGTTCCTTAAGAAAGAACTAGCCAGAGTTACTCAAGAGAGGGATTGCCTTCGGCGCCCCAGCTGTCCTACGTACATGCCACTTTGCCACACCATCGTAAACTCGGCGCTGGTTACGTAGCACTTCCTCAAATGACTGGACAGCGTTTCGGGAAACCTTTTATTTTGTCTCCACCTACGCTAGCGTTCCGACTCCGACAAAACAACGGACCTACGCCTACTGGGAACTACCAGCCCTCACGTTCGCTCTCCATAGCTGGCAGCGAATGGATTTTTTCGTTCATTGAGGTAATGCGCATTTGATGTTTTTTGACTAACTGAGGTTCAAATTCACCAAGACGATCATGCGGGATATCAACCTCAAACTGACCTTCTTCTATTTTCAAGGTCTTGCTGGAAAAGCCATTTCGACTGTTTTCTGTTTCTGAATCTTCATGTTTGCTGTACCCTAAATGTTCATCAAGCTCAACATTTAAAGCGGCTTCAACCGTCACTTTAGCCAATATTTGAGTAAAATTACCGAGGTCTTTTTCTATTTTTATGCTTTTTGCCGCTTCGCGGGCAAAAGTTTCAAGTTCTTTTTTATTCATAACTGCTTATCCTCTCATATTAGAGATTAATAATAAGCAGTTACACAAAATAATTTACATTCTCGATTTAACAGGCAGTTTGAGTTGAATTAATTTACAGAAGACAACCTAATAGATAGTTTTTTTATCCACTCTGAAGAGAGTTCAGGAATATGGACAGCTGTTTCCATAACAGCTCTTGATGCCTGATAATTTTTATCAAAATAGGCTCTGAATAAGGAATTAACGCTTACTTTAAATTTTCCTTCTTTAATCAGCTCAACTTTACTACCAGTTTCAATAGCACCTTCTTGTATCACTCGAAGGTAAGCACCTGTTGCAAAATTTTCAATAAATAAGCGTGGCATTTTCTTATTCCCCACAGCAATACCCAGTTTAAAACAAGGTACTCTTGGTTGAGTTATTTCCAAAATACATTGTCCTATGCCCAATTGGTCGCCAATATGTAAAGTAGATTCATCAAACCCTGATATAGTTAGATTTTCTCCGAAAATACCTGGCTTTAATTCTGAGTTTTGAAGCACATTGCTCCAATAAGGATAATGGTCTGATGAGAAAGCATAAACAGCCTTATGTTCACCCCCATGATTTTTTAAATCAGCTTGCAAGTCATCCTTTAAATTATTCTTTGCAACAAAAACAGCCCCTGCAACTGGTTTTTTAAAAATCCCTGTAGATATTATTCTTCCCTGATATTCAATCTCAGTGGGAAGAGAGGTATTTATTGACAAAAGATTCATATATTTCCTCGTTTTTTTAACATATAGAACAAATCAATATGGAGTGAAAAATTTCAATTTATCGATTGACATAACTGACTTCTCCAAAAAACTGATAGTCTTATTTAATTTGCCCTAGTTGCTTCATCAAACTGAGATCATCAGTAACGCGCCAGTGTTCAATCATTTTACCATTAGCTATACGTTCAAACTGCATTTGGTAAACCTTAATATTTTTACCTGTCGGAGAAATACCAAAAAAATTACCTATATGAGTTCCTGTCATGATGACGTAAGCAGCAACATAATCATCCGTAACAAGCATTTTTTCAATGATATATTTTAAATCAGGAAAACCTTTTCGGATTTCTGAAACAATAGGCTTGAGTCCATCTGGTCCAGATTTTGGTTTTTCAAAACCTGGATTGTGATTCATATACTCTGGTGAAAGAAGCTCATCAAGGACATTTAATTTTCCTTGATTCCAAACTTCCTCAAAATACCGTGTAACTATCTGTCTATTCTCGTCTAATACATTCACGTGATAAAGCTCCTTGAACTAGGTAAGTCTTAGAAATAATTGGGTATATAGTTTTTTCATAAGAGTCAGCCCATTACTTTTTAAAGATACAGAAACAATTTGTACGAACTAAAATGTTTCAATTTAAATTGGTTGGGAATTAATATATTTTCTACTTTATTCCATTAAACGTGTCTATATTTATGTTCCAAATCTATTAGATGCGTTAAAAGTTCTGAATTATTTTGCACATGAAAAATATATCGAGGTATCTTTCCTTTTATTGACTCTACTATGAATGGCTCCCCTCCAAAACCAAGTAATGCTTCTGCTTCACCACTATTTTGGTTATCGGCAAGAATGAATGAAATATTTCTACTAAGATCGCACCAAATAGGCTCTCTTACTTTAGAGTGCCCCAAACAACTAATAATTTTGGGATATATAAAATCTACCCACAATTTTTTCTGGTATTTATCCAAGATAAATTGAATCGTTTTAACTCTGGGGTTTTCTATAGCCGAACGAAGATGCGTATCAAATGATTGCTGTGATTGATAATTTAACAGGAACACATTGAACCATACAGCATCTCCACTCATTTCAAGTATAAATTTCTCGTTGACAGAACCTAATTCTCTTGGTCCTGCTAACACAATATCAGGCGTTTTGATGTCCAATTGAATAGTACGAATAGCGTGCCCAATTCGTTCAATTTCAGTGTGAGTCAGGTCGCTACTCCGAGTATGTCGTATGAAGTTAATAAATAACAATGCAATCAAGGTAAGAATGATAGGTAGAATGATTTCTTGATTCACTATGTGCAACAAGTGCAAAATAATACCGATTACAGCGGCTAAAATCCCGGCAATCGCATCCCATTCGTAATTGAGTATTTTTTTCATCACATTCTATACTCCAACATCACATTGCTAACATTCATGAAATATTCCAATTTTAGATTTTTTTAAATGATTTCTGATTATCCAAGGTCTAACTACCACAGAGGACTATATTAGCCCCTTTTTGGATAGAAAAAGAGTGGCCTTATGGCAGTCCGGGTTCAAGCAATTATTGGAAGGTCTATTATCGATAGAATTCGACATAGAACCTGACTTTTCCTAAAGGCTTTACATTATGGAATATTTCAGGCTCAACTACACCGTCTATTTTTTCAGTTAATACAATTGTTTCTATTTCTGGTTCATTGATTGTGTATTGTAATTGGCCTTCAAGAATAACGATATTTCCCCATACTCCTTTTTTAGTTTGATGAGCATTTTGCAAACCTTTGGGTATACTCAACTCGTCAAATACAGGTGTTTTCTTATAGGCTATTACATTTTTTGGAAGTGCTTTCATATTTCCTCTACCTTTTATACATACTGTTTCTAATATTTTGTCAATCAACCTCTAAATTTACCTTTATTCAACATGCCATTAGACTTCTTCATCAAAAAAATTCAACAGACTCATATTTTTAACCAGCTTTGCCCAGAGATTGAAACTTCTTGAACTAGCGAAGATTGGTTGAAAATTAAGGGGTTGAGCTTTCCACTCAAATTGATTTGACTACTGCTTTCTGTTGACCAACAATTATTGCGAATAGAGCTTTATCTTCTGTTCACCCAGTCCGTAATGCTTCAACTTTTTAGTTTATACCTATTACTTAAAATGATTATTACACTATCGTAGGTTACTATTGATTTTGACATTAGATTAGTTAATTTTAACTTACGGTGCCATTCCGACCATCAGGAAAAATCTTGAACCAAAGCCCATTTATGAGCAACAAAGATTTCTTCAACTGGTCGGGAAATGACAATCCATTTAAAGTTTAGTCTATAGATTATTAATAGGTAAGTTATTTATTTATAGTCAGATGACCGGCTGGAATAACTCCATCGGAACGACCTTTAAGATAGATATACAGATCGTCAATGCCATCAACAACAGTTTTGTTATTCCCGAACGAAATCATGATTCCACGACCATCGATAAGAGCTCGACGAAAATTTTCTTTAGTTATGTTTTTCATGCTAATAAGTAAATTCGGGTTACTCACATTACCTTCTCCAGTAGAGCCATGACATGCACCGCAAGCCTCCTTTCTATAAACATCCCAGCCGTTGAAAGCAGCCTTATCGACAGCGTTCTCTTCGACTTTATATTCATTAGCTTTATATTTTTTGAACTTATACCCTTTGAAGGGTTCTGCAAACACTGCTTGGTTAAGGGATAATACAAAGCCACCGAACATAACAACGACCAGCATAATTTTACATTTCTTATGAAGTATTTTGTTCATTATTGCCTCTATCATATTGATATTTATTGGTATATCTAAATTATAGTTTAATTTGTTTACTTTGTCCTATTACTTATTTAAGACTAATGTTATCCTTTTCCAGGACCTTCCTTACCGATCTGTTCACTAGTAAACTGTGTATGCGTACCATCACAATAAGGAGGGTTAGCTGTATGTTTACAAACACACAAAAAGGCTTCATCGTCCTTTTCTGCTTTAAATGTCATAGGGCTAAATGATGTTCCTTTATGGGAACCATCACAAAACGGTTGAGAATTCGAACGACCACATACACAATAATAATATTCTTGATTCTTTTTCAGTATTACTTTTATTGGTTTATTGTCTGCAATGATTGGATTGTTCATGGTTTATCCTTATAATTAATATTTTGTTTTATTGCGGCCTACCGGCAACCCTCTCTGGAAAATCATAATTAGGAATTCGAGAAAGGGAACTTAATTTATAGATAGCCGTTTTTTTCCTTTTTCACTGAAATTAATTTCACTGAGGGAATATTCTATTTTATGGAATATCTGATTTTAACGACCATCCTTGATATCAAATGAGCACATAAAGACACCATCAGTATCATAATAATCGTATCGAATAACAACATTGCGCTCTAATAAATCCTCTATCATAGAGCTGTCGTTACATACCATATCTGAGGCGGATGCTATTCCTGCTTTAGTTAGCTCCATTGCATGATCGTGATTTTTATGAATCGGCATTTCTGCCTTGTAAACAATAGTTCTGCCTTTGTGCGTAACATCAATAATCTTAACGTTATTTGCAAAATTGAAAGGCAAAAATGGTTTAGTTGCATTAGAAACATAGGCTGCAATATTTTCAGGTGCAAACCCATCTACACCAAAATTTAACAAGGACAAAACGACCTCTTTTTTCACATGACTGATAACACCATCTCGCATAGTGTTATATGACCCTTTGACCTCATCGTTGATATACTCAAAAGAGACAGAATCATCCTTCTTTTTATGTACATGCGTACTTTGATTTTCACCTTTATCAGCATATGTTGAAGCAACATTACAATTATTTGGTATACCTTTTGTCGCTGCATTAACAATGCTAGTATTAATAATAGCAACTAATAGAATTGCTGAATTTATCAGTTTGTATTTCATAATAGTTCAATGCTCCTTTAACTCGTATCTGAATTTTTTTAAAAACTCTACTTTCCTTCAGATGCTGAAATGATGAAGTAGATCAAACTCTGTTTATCCACAGTTCAAGTTATGTGGTTTTCGATTCAGCCGAAAGATCAGTAATGCCATCTGTTCCCCTTTTGCCAACAGCACCCTTAATCAAGCCAAAAATAAAGTAACCTAAAAGTATAGCTCCAGCAGCGAATATCACATCCCCCCAAACTCGGTTCCAAACTAGGGTACGGACTAAATCGCTTTGTATAACTGCTGGTGAACGAGCAAACCAGTAACCATGCTCTACAGAAGCAAAAAATTGCACGATACCAACAGGAAGAAGGGACAAAACTATCATTGCCATTAGGCCGATATTGATACTCCAGAAAGCCCATTTTAAAGGCCGGTCTTGCCATCCGACATGCTTGCTAATTCCTGCCAGACAAAACAACATAAGACCAATACCTAAATTCCCGTAGACTCCCATAAAAGCGCCATGTGCATGGGTTGCGACCGTATTGAGTCCTTGAATAAAATACAGAGAAATAGGCGTATTAATCAAAAAACCAAGCATGCCAGCACCAAACAAATTCCAGAATGAAGAAGCAACAAAGAACATAATGGCCCAATGATAACGTGCAACCCACGGTTTAGTTTCTCGTAGTCTATAAGTTTCAATTGCTTCATAACCAATAATCGCTAGTGGTACTACTTCCAGCGCAGAGAACATGGAACCCCAGGAAATCATTGAGTTTGGTGTGCCGGAAAAATATATGTGATGTGTGGTACCAATAATGCCACCTGTTAAAAAGATCATGGTGGAAAAAATTACCGCTGAAGTCGCTGATTTTGCTCGTATCAATCCCAATCGAACAAATAACAGCGCTGTAACTGAAACTGCAAAAGTCTCAAAGAAACCTTCCACCCAAAGATGAACCACCCACCAACGCCAATATTCGGCAATAGCCAGATTAGTATGTTTCCCCATGGCAAGACCAGCAAAGTAAAAACCACCAATGGCTACACAGGATAAATATAACATCCAGATAACAGGTCGTTGCTCGTTATCTTCTCCTAATATAGGATAAATAGAGCGAGTAACCAGAGCTAACCAGATCGTAAGTCCAAGCATAAGAAAGAGTTGCCAGAAACGCCCCAGATCGATATACTCTTGCCCCTGATGTCCAAACCAATAGCTAGTATCTAAGTCCAGCACTTGTTGAACGGCTAACCACTCTCCAAACATGGATCCCAGTACAATAATAATCAATGCTGCCAAAAGAAATAATGAAATTTGCCACTGATATTTTGGTTCGTATCCAGATAGAGCTGGGGCAATATAGAGACCTGTACCAAGCCATGCAGTGGCAATCCAGAACACGGCAAGTTGGGTATGCCAGGTTCTTGTAACTGAATAGGGTAGCACCTCAGAAAGGTTAAAACCATAGAATGTCTGCCCTTCTACCGCATAGTGTGCTGTCACAACTCCAAGACAAATTTGTAATAAAAATAGTCCAATTGCGGTCACAAAAAATAGGCCCGCCACTTTTTGCGAAGGTGTTGCTCTTACTGCAAACAGAGAATCCTTATCTGGAGTAACAGCAAGAGGTTCTTCTCGTAAGGTCGCGTGGTACCACACTAGTGCACCAATACCCAGTATCAACCCGCAAATACTTAATATTGACCACACCATCAGAGATGAGGTCATATTATTACCGACTTGCAAATCATAAGGCCAGTTGTGAGTGTAGGTATATTCAGCATCGGGACGTAGAGTTACTGCCGCCCAAGCCGTCCAAAATATAAAAGCAGAAAGATCTTCACGACGTTCTACTGAATTTAATGTGTTATTTTTCATTGCGTAATCAATACGCAACTGTTGTGTAGCAGAATCATCGCCAAACAGAGATACATAATGCTGTATAACTTCTTCTATGGCCGTAGCACGACGGCTGCTAATAGTAATTATGCCCGTTTTCGAGTTATAGCCATTAGGACGAATATCATCGCGCAATTTCTGTTCTAGGGACACTTGCTGAGGTCTCGAAAGAGCTGCAAATGATAATCCATATTCTTCTTCAGCTGCATCGTTCAACCAGGCTTGTGCCTCTCGATGAATCCAATCTGCAGTCCAATCAGGAGCAACATAGGAGCCGTGCCCCCAAATTGATCCTAATTGATGTCCTCCCATTGAACGCCAGGCAAGTTGTCCTTGATCGATATCTTCATAGGTGAATACGACATCATCATTATTGGTAATAACTTGTTTGGGTAGAGGGGGAGCCTCCCGGTAAATATCACTACCTAACGAGAGTAATATACTAAAGGAGCAGACACATACTATTATCAGCCCCCAGATCGTGGTTTTTAATTTCATACTTATCTCTCCTTCACGGATGTAAGGTATTAATACAATAGCCTAAGATCACTCGCAACAAATAAGCTATACAAAAGTAATTTATTGATTGTGAGTGACCTAAGGTCTCTCTTAACGGATTAAAATATTCTCGCCTTTACCCAGTTTTGGATCTGCATCTGGCATATTCATTAATACAGTAATCGCGCCTCGCATTGCTGCGCCTTGTGCATGATCAACGATTGCATTATTAGTAGGATGGTCAGCTGGTGAAACCAGATCAAAAGTATCTGCCGAAGCAACCGCTACATTATGTGTTTGAATGCCATATATTGTATTTTTTGGATTTCCGCCGAGATAAACTCTATCCCAGATACCTGCTATAGGGTGAAAAGCAACAGGATTATTAATGTTCGCATTAACAAAAAATATCCGTACACGTTCGCCAGGTTTTGACTGTAAAGTCAACGAAGCATTCTCATCATGAACAGGATCATAATGAAAGATTTTTCCATTAATTAAAGAACCTGCCCAACCCCGGTTTTCGATCATTGCATCTTTGTCATTGGCATTAGGAAAATATTGTGATTGAATTAATACATACTCGCGGTCTGGTTTTGGATAAGCTTCGCTAAAGCCTTCTTTTGGATCGACAATTATAATGCCATACATACCTCGCGCTATATGTTGCGCCATCGTTGCTGCGCCACAGTGATACATAAAGCTACCAGGGTGTTTAGCGACAAAAGTAAAATGTTTGGTTTCCCCTGGTTTAACTTCGCTGAACTCTTTTAAAACATCGACAACAGCTACATGAAAGTCCATTGAATGGCTTTCTTTATTCTCTGCAGGATTTATTAATGTAAAGTCTACTGTATCTCCTTCCGTTACTCGAACAACAGGCCCAGGTATGGTGCCATCAAAAGTCCAGGCAGCATATTCAGTCCCTTTATTATCTATAACGACAGTATTTTCTTTGGCCGTCATGGTGATTTTTACAGTTTTAGCAGCGATGGGTTCGGCGATAAATAAAGCCATTAAAATAAACCCGAACACTTTTTGTTGTTTTAGATTTGATAAAAATTTAATCTTCATGGTTGTCCTCTCATTTTTTTAAATTTAGGTTAAATAAAGGCTTAGCATTTACAGAGTTCGTGCATATATTTAACCATGCCATTGATTTCTTCATCTGTCAGAACAGAGCTCCAAGGTGGCATCAATACAGACTTGCTGATTGATTGCCCACCATCCCTGATGACTTTAAATAGCTCCTGGTCAGTTCTTGCCGACATTTCTTTTGCATCCGTGTGATCACGTGGCTGAGTAGACATATCAGCCACATTAATTCCCTTACCACCTCCTTCCAGTCCATGACATTGAACGCAATAAGTTCGATAATTATCTTTTGCAGTCTCAGCATTGGCACTAACAGATAGAGTCAGTAACAAAGAGCTACAAATCAAATTTACATATTTCATTTAAATTTCTCCTTACTTAAAGCACGCAAGTAATGCACTAGTTTTTGTAAATCACTATCCTTCAGGTTTTTATTAGGCATCATACTTTTGGGTTCCCATGCCTGGGGATTGCGCATAAAACTGATTAAATAATCCTCTTGCAGACGATTTGCTGCGGTATACATTTCCGACCCTGAGAGCCCTCCAAAACCAGGTTCTATTTGATGACAAGCCAGACAGCCTTTAAACTTATCAAACATCATTTCACCCATCATCATCGGAATTGTTCCCGGTTTATATTCCCCTGCATTCACCAGCTTTTGATTCTGTTTCTGTGTCATTAATAACTCGACTACCTGTGTAGACTGTTTACTCGATAGCTGAGGATGTTTAACTAGACTAGCAGTATCAATTTCATCTCTTTTTTCTCCTGTTTTAATATGATTGCCATAAAACATCCCTGTTGGTCTTATTCGGGTCGGATTTTGCAGCCACTTCTTCATCCATTCCGGTTTATATTTAATACCTGCTGATGAAAGATTGGGGCCTTTGCTTTCCCATATTTTTTTTAAAGTATCGGGTGCTTTTTCAGGTAACTGATGACAAGACTTGCATTGACTATCAAAAATATCCTCACCCACATTTTTTGCTATTGCCGATGTGTTACTACTCATAACAATCAAGAATGCTAACCCAAGAAAGCGTCCACTTTTTTTATCAGTATTGATGGCCATGCTACTCACTCCTCCGTCTGCGGCGTTCTCTTTCAATAGGTGCTCCTTTAAAACTTGATTGATCATGCATTCCATATCCTTTTTTCATTGATTCACTAAAGTAGAAATCATCGTTATAAACTTTATCTTTCCAGACATACCAATCTTCCATTGGAATACCTTCATATTCAGTAATAAGAAGAGCTCCACCTGGATATTTACCGGCATTTGTCACATGTGTATCAAAATGATCATGCGCAAGCCAGCGCCCAGGATTATCCATTGTTACAATAGCGTCATAACGTTCACCAGGCGCAATCAATATAGTATCGGCCTCATAAGGTTGTGCTAAGGGTAAACCGTCCTTATGGGTGATTAACATGTCATGTCCATGAGGATGGAATGAATGTATTCCTTCTCCTGCTCCAAACAGACGATAGCGCACTACATCTCCTTCTTTAACGCGTATAGGTTGGGTTGTTGGAAAAGAGCGCCCGTTGATAGAAAAATAATCTATTAAATCTGATGGCGTTCCTCCCTCTCCAAATTTATCAGCGTGGCTTGATGACCAGGTGCTAAACATGATAATGACATCTTTAGTGACCGTTTTTTCCAATGCTGTTGGTTCAATGGGATCAACAATAATAGGGCCCCACATACCTCGAACACCTACATGCTCATTCACATTGGAATGGCAGTGGTACCAAAGACTTCCCGTTTTTTCTGCTTTCCATTTATAGGTATAATTCTCGCCCGCTTCTATAACCTCTTGTGTTACGCCTGGTACACCATCATTTTTCCAATTATTTCTCATATAAAAGCCATGCCAATGAATGGTATGAGGCATAGAGGTATTATTAGTGACGAATACTTCTACATCATCACCTTCCTTCACATGAATAAGCGGAGCAGGAACCTGACCGTTAAAAGCAAATACTTTGTAATCTAATTTGGGCGCAACTTTAATCATGACTTCATCTATCGTCATTTCAAATTTATATTGTTTTGCCTCAACCAGAGTTACTCCAAACAAAAACATCAAAAGACAGACTGTTTTGTGAATCTTTAGCTTATTTTTGTTATTTGTTGATTCTTTAAATTTCATTCAATTACTCCTATTTACTTAATTACGATTGTTATTAATGCGTAATTTGGAGCTAAGATTATACTTGAATGTATACTTTGTCAACTATAAACTTAATAAAGAGTGTAAATGATATTATGTGATTTTGTTGTTGACCTAGGTATTGCTTCTGAAAATGCTATAATTCATATATACAATGTGTAAGAAGTGGCTTTCTAATGCATCCATAGAGATTAAATAATCCAAATATAAATAGTAGGTTGCATGGACATTATTGGGTTCAGTGAAAAACAGCGGAAAATACTACAATTTTTGGTGAAAGAAAAAAATGGAATGACGGTTGATCAGTTTTCCAAACTTCTGGGTATTTCAAGAAGCGCAATTCATCAGCATTTGACAGTATTAGAAAGAGATGGCTTTGTCAGAAAGTCAGCCTCAATGCAGACAGGGGGACGTCCTGGGACTATCTTTGTATTAACGAAAAATGGGGAACATATTTTCCCCAAGCACTATAGCCTTTTTGCAAAAATGCTAGTCACTTTGATCAAGCAGAAATTAGGATCAGAAGAACTGGTTGAATATCTCCAGGAGCTAGGTGTTTCACTTGCAGAAACAAGAAAAGATGCTCTGAAAAATAAGCCCATAGAAGAAAAAATCAAAATGACTGCGGCCATTATGCAAGAATTGGGTTATGAGACAGAGATAGTAGAAGGAGAGCCAGGAGAAAATTTAATAATCGATGCTTATAATTGTGTTTTTTATGATCTGGCTTATAACAATCCAGAAGTGTGTGAAATGGACTTGTCACTACTCTCTACCCTCCTTGATAGCAAAATTGAACATACCTTTTGTTTGGCAAGAGGTGGACATAGCTGTAGATTTAAAGTACATCCTTTGGACAAAGATAAAACAGAACCTCAAGGATAGCTATTTTAAATAAAGGACAAGAGGCACAGGACTACAAAATTTTAAGTTATGTGTCCTGTTTAGTGTAGCCACATTAGTTGTGGTGAAAAATTAGCTACCTCTAGTTTTGAAAATGGTTTTAAGCCCAACAGATGTCAGATTAAAAACAAATAACATTCTCTTTATTGGGGTTGTACTATTGTAAAAACTTTTTCTTAATTTCATCAATTCGTCGACGATTGGCACCAAAGTCTGAATGACCTATTCTTGATGCAGATCTAAGGTGTATGACTTTTTCAGAATCATCAACAATAATTTCAACATCATCCACAAATCTAAGTACGGTAGATGTAAACTCTACATGTAGGTAATAATCTTTTTCTTCTACAAGTTTTGTACGAGGCATAGCAAGCATGATCTTTTTGATTTTTTGCATCGCTTCATCGCCTGATAATTTATAAGACAATGGTTCAATACGATGTGATTCCGAATCACTCTGGCTAGAAACGCAGTTAGGCGAGTTGGGGCATTGTTTAAGTTTCATGTTAGGTATTATTTTCTGGTTTGAAAAAGCAGAAACTGGAAGTGTTAATAATAAAAAAATGATTATATTGTGTTTAAAGTTCTGTTGCATATTTTTATCTTTTAGCTTGTCATTTAAATTATTATTCTAAATACAGTATCTGCTTCTTTTCAATTAAAATCTAAAATGGAACCCAGCAGAACCATCTTGTCTGTTAATTCTGACAGAATGTCGATTATTTCTTTCGTTTCTCCAATTGTTACGCGCAAAAGGGTTACGATTATAGTTATTGTGTTGATGATGGTTAGTTTCACCATTATATTTTAAAAGATTAATTCGTTCAGTCACATGGTTTAAATAACTCATCAGTTCACGTTGATAGTCATAGCTTAAATGACCATATTGTCTATAATGCTCAATTTGATGCACTGCATGTTGTTGTTCGCCACGTAATTTATTTATTTCTCTACTTGTTAACTGACCATTTGCAATCCCACTATCTATTAGGTCCCTCTGTCTGCACTGTTGATCTTCAACTGATTGCCAAAAAGAATAATTAGCATTATATCCTGTGGCATGGCTAATGAAAGGTAAAGTAGTTAAAAGAATTGATAGAATTAATTTTTTCATAAATTTCTCCTGTTTTTATTGTTTGTACTAGAGTAAGTTATTTTCAATGAATAATAACTGAACATTGTTTAATTAAATCCGCCTATTTTGTTTTTAAGAGCTAGTGGTTTAGTTTTGACTGGATAAAGTTCAAGCCCGAGACTGAAAATAATAAGGATCTTTCCAATTCGTTTGTCTTCCAGAAAAATATCGGTTGAGACCGGAGTAGTTCAGAATTTTTTTGTAAAAATTGTCAAAAAATTTTACTTAGTCCGGAACGGTTGGTCTGTTATTATGATTGGATGGAATTCTGTGAGCAAAGTTCCATTCTGTTGGAAAATTTCATCGTTCTCACAATAGCTGTTGTAGGTATGGCTTTCTCCTCTGTTACTATTTTGAAGGAAAAGTGTATGCTTAAGGAACCTCTGATCAAGTCCAATTATTTTTAGCTTGCCAAAACTGCCGATATTTTTCACGAAGTGAGACGTAATAGTCACTCTATGCACCGATCTTCGTGGAAAATATCGGCAGTTTTTTCTGCGCTAAATTCTAATCAACTTAATCAGAGATTCCTTAATAAGGCCGACTAGTTTTGATAATTAGAAAGCTTCATTGCTAAATCGGTATAACACGGAATTGTGCAGCTCAACTCCGTGTTAGGTTTTGTGAATTCCACACATCCAATTTTGGGAACAAATTGGGTGTAATTAATCATAAATTAAGCTACCCAATAACTTTTATGTTTTTACAACTTGATATAAACCTGGATAATGAGGGAATGCTTCCATTGAGCCAGCAGTCAATTCTTGAAACTCAGTACTATTAATTACAGCCTGAAAGTGTTCAGCACTTTCCCTCTTAGCAATATCAATAAGACCAAACCTTGCATTAGGTCAATGGGTTTATGTGATTTTGTTGATATAAAGTCAGGTTGTATACGCATAAAATCTGCTGCTTTTTTCCCACATAAGTATGGCTTCCTATTCCTTACCTTATAGGGATTTAAAATCAGGACAATCGGGTTTAAATTATGCTAATAATCTTGATTAAATCATCATCCCATCCAGCCATTAAACGTTTTTTTTTACGCCAACCTTGTCTGATTTTCTGTTTTTATTAAATTCAATGTCATGTGGCGAATGACAGCTAAGTTGGCTGCACTATATCCTTTGCGCGTACGATTACTATCTTCATCAAAAGCAATATCAAGAACTCAGCGTAAATTATTTTCTATTGCTCCGTGCCCACGAACGGCATACTCTAGTTTTTTAGGGTTCTTTGCATTTAAGCTGCTTACTAAAATAGCGTGTTTCTTCTGACACTTTATTCTTTAATTCTCTTTTCGAAGTCACTACAATAATACTTTTTAACCCCGTCCAGATTTGGCGTTCTTTTAACCAGTTTATCTCATCTGTTACACGGACAGAACGCGTTTCAATTCGCCCATGATCGCTAGTGATGGTTTCTGCAGTTACATCTGGCGATAAAGCAGATGTAAAATAAGTTTCTACATCTCCATGTAACAAGCCATGGTTTCCTTTCAAACTTAAAACATAATCCGCACTTTGCTGGACAATTTGTTCTGCTATTTTTTTCTGACACCCCATGGCGTCCATGGTAATGAATGCACTGGCAATGTCTAGTCGAGAAAGTAGTTTGGGGATCGCTGTAATTTCATTGGACTTTAAAATCAAAATGATAGACTTAACGCCTCATCTAAATTATATTATCAAGCTGTTTTAAACCCGATTGCCCTGCTGTAGGGGGTGCTTTTTACACTTTGTCTTGACAAAAAATGATAGGTTTATGAAGCATATGTATTCAATGCTTTGTTCTAGTTGTTATATATAATATTTTATTGCTGTAGAAATATATTTTTGAATGCTTCAGTGTTACTAATATCAAGACTGATATTTTTTAGATTACTTATATCAATATTTATTGTATTAACTGTTCTTATAACTTGATTGTCCAAATTGTTCTGTATGGCAGAATTAAGTATTGAACTGGATAAATCTTTCGCGACATTTAAATTTCCATTTTGAATTAGTTGAATATTCTTGGGTAATTCAAAAAAAGATGTAAATATTTCAACACCATTTCTATAAATTACTTTTTCAAGACTAAAGTTAATAACCATACCATTAGGCAGAGTAAAGCCACCACGTAATGAGTCTAATTCTGCATTTGAAGCTATTTGCCAATCTTTATTAAATCGATTTTTATGCAGATCAATTTCATTGGCAAAAATGGTTGAAGAAAAGCATAGAAAAAAAGATAACACAGTAAGCATTAAGCTTAAACCTATTGATCTATATAGTCGAAAATATATGTTCATCTGATATTTCCTGTGGTTTAAAAGTCATTTACAATGGGTTGTAACAGGTTAAAAGATGATAAGCTTGAACGATCTAAAACAGCTTTTAAATCAGCTTTAACTATTACCTTCCATTCGCTTTCATTTTGAAAATGATTACCTGCAATATCCTGCTTGTCATAAATAAAGAATAAAATACGGCGTTCCCACATTTCTTCAAATTTTTCTCTGGGAATCACTTTAACCCCCAGAGCAGGGTCTCCAACTAAAACTTCTTTTTTTGTAATGCCTTTTATAATAATAAAATGTAGATAACCTTTATTGTTAATGATTGTTATTGCTGGTACATTGGCATCAATCAGTTGATCCAGATTAATCTTAAAACCGTCTGATCGATAACCTCTTCTATGTAGATACAATTTCATATCTAATAATGAAAACCCTTTTTTTTGAATGGTGTCCTGGTTTCCATTTTCGTACATATTTTTAAAAACACTTTGTTCATTTACTCTATCTTCATAATGAAATGAGAGTAGACTTGCTAATGCAGAGGAACCACAACTAAAATCATATTGTTGGTTATAAACGGTTTTGAACCGACGACCTTTAAAGCTGGTTATCGGTATGTGAAAATTTCCTCCACCTGCTGTAGCATTAAAGTTTCCTCCGCCTGCAAGACCATTAAGGTCAAGAGCTTTAACCTCATTGTTTATTAATGGCAAAAAATAAAGTGATAGAAGAATTAATAAGTTTTTCATATCCCAAAAGTGTTTATTTAAAAATACTTACATTGACAAGCGTTGTATCTTGAATAAGAACATTATTACCCGTATTTTGAATAACAGAGACAAAGCCACTAGCATCAGAAAATGAGCCATGATCTATTATATTCGAACCTGAGACATTGTTTGTTGCTGTATTTCCAGTTAAAACACCGTCAACATCAATGTTGTTATAAGTTGTAATATCGACTACGCCACCCATGCCGCGTACTTGATCTAGTTCTTCAGGCAAAACTGCCTGGCTTTGATCTAGCCAAGTTGTGGTTGGTAACTGTTCGGCTTTAACAATAGGTGCTTGTGTGGTTAGTAAAAAAAGAAATATTGTAAATAGAATTCCTGATTCTTTTCTCATAATGTTCCTCCTTATTTTTATTTAAATAGGGTGGTTTTTATATAAGGAACAATTGCTGGGTAGCATTAAAGTACACCAGCAAATATTCACTAAGACCTAATCAATAAGGAAGCTACTGATTAACATTTACATTACCCTGAAAAGAAACTTGCTGTTGAGCTAAAGAATTAGATCCAGTATTCATAACAGTTTGGTTGATACCAGCGGCTCCATTAAATGAACCGTCAATATTATTGCTTACTGTTTCAGCAGCAAGTATACCCAGACCATTTGTTGTGTTACCTGTTACGTTTCCAGCTAAGGCAGAGTTGTTTACTTTATAATCAGCTGTTGCAGTTCCACCATTGTTAGCTGATGCAGTACCCGTTCCTCCTGAACTTGAATAGCTATTGTCACTGTTGTCTGAATTATCAGAATTATCGCTGTTATCTGAACTATCGCTGTTATCAGAATTATCGTCAGTTCTAGCACTATTGTCAGAATTATCGCTGTTATCAGAGTTGTCGTCAGTTCTAGCACTATTATCAGAGCTATCATGAACGCTGTTGTCAGAATTGTCGCTATTGTCAGAATGATCGCTGTTATCAGAATTGTCATCAGTTCTAGCACTGTTATCAGAATTATTACTATTGTCTGAGTTATCACTATTATCTGAGTTGTCACTATTATCTGAATTATCAGTGTTAGTTGAGTTGTCAGTGTTAGCATTAGAAGCGTGATTTGCTGATGATGAGCCATTGTCACTGTTACTGTCATCTGCTGCCCAAGCACTACTACTACCAAGAACGATCGCTATACTTACAGCAAGTAATTTTTTATTTAAATTTATCATTATCTTAACTCCAAAAAATGTAAGTTATCAGAGCTATATAGTCTCTGAATGTTTTTTAGGTGCGTTTATGCTTAAGTAGCAGTTTCCGCAGTTCCAATATGACAAGTTTGAACTTAAATTTAAATTAAAATAAAGTTAAAAATAGCTTAAATTTATGTGTTTTTAGGCTTTTATATTCGTAACTTAATGGTTTATAAAAAAGATAAATAGTTGGGATTTGAGGTTATTGTAAGGTTTTTGTCTGTCTTATTAATAAATTATTGAAGGCAGGTAAAATTTTAGATAAATTTGATTGGGTTTTTTATTACGAATTCATAATGGATTGTGTAGGTCTTGTTTTTAGTCAAACGTCGTTTTTTAGCAAAATAAACTGTTATAATATACTAATTCAATTTAATATTATTTCGGGCGAGAGTTTTGCATGATTCAAGGTAGTATCGTTGCTTTAATAACACCAATGGATGACAACGGCGCAGTAGACGAGACTAGCCTGAAAAAATTAGTGGAGTATCATATTCAGCAAGGAACAGACGCTATTGTTGCTATGGGTACTACCGGTGAGTCAGCAACACTTGATGAGGATGAGCATTGTAATGTCATAAAGTTGGTTGTTAATTTTGTGGGAGGGCAGATTCCTGTTATAGCTGGAACCGGTGCAAATTCAACCTCAGAAGCTATTACACTGACTCAAAGAGCTAAGCAGGTAGGCGCTGATGCATGTTTACTGGTAACACCTTATTACAACAAGCCTACACAAGAAGGACTTTTTCTTCATTATAAAGCTGTTGCTGAAACAGTCGATATTCCTCAGATTTTATATAATGTACCGGGTCGCACTGCTTGCGATATGTTACCAGAAACTATTGGAAAATTATCGGCTATAGATAATATTGTAGGTGTTAAGGAAGCAACGGGGCAGTTAGATAGACTTAAAACAATTCGCGATTTATGTGGAAATGATTTTGCTATTTATTCAGGAGATGATGAAACGAGTTGTGATTTTTGTTTATTAGGTGGGAATGGATCAATTACTGTTACGGGTAATGTTGCCCCCAAGTTAGTTCATGAAATGGTTAGGGCGGCAATACAAGGTGATGATAGCTCGGCTAAATCCATTGATGCTAAATTAACAGGGTTACATAGTGAGTTATTTATTCAATCTAACCCGATTCCAGTTAAATGGGCAGTATCAGAAATGGGGTTAATCACAAAAGGTATTCGGTTACCCTTAACCTGGTTATCGGATGATTGTTTTGAAACCGTACGAAAAGCAATGCAACAGGCAGAAGTGATCTAAATGATGAAATTAAATTTAATCCGGTTACTCATTAGTCTTTTTATAATTTCTATAATACCTGCTTGTAGTTATATTGCAGAGTATTTTCCTGATAAAGAAAAAGATTATCAATTAACCAAGGAAATTCCAGAATTAACGGTTCCATCTGACCTTTCTGGGAATCATAGTCAAACGGTTCAAGAAAATTCCTCTATTGATACAGAAGAAATTATTTCTGAAAAGGATGATGGTTTTGCATACGAAGATAGCCAAGGTTCTGTGCCTATTGATTTAATAGAATATTCTGACGATGCTTCTACTCGAATAAGAATTTCAGATTCGTTTATTAGGTCCTGGAGAATAGTAGGTAAAGCATTAAGCAGACACTCTATAGAAATAACAAATAGAGATGTACTCAGTGGTCTTTATCATATTCAATATGATCCGGAATTTGAGAAAGTAGAAGATGGCTCTCTTTGGGATGAGTTTTTATTTATTTTTGGTTCTGATCCTGCCAAAGAAAAGGAATATAAAGTCAAGTTGGTTGATAGAAAGGAGGCTACAGAGGTCTTTGTTCTTGATAGTGATGGAGAAAAGGTGTCAGATGGAACAGGGCTTGTATTGCTTAAGCTGCTATATGGACAAATTAAGGTAGATCCAAATCCAGATCCCGGTGAAGAAAAAAAGTAGAGCTGTTTTGAGCCGTGGCGGTGTGAAGTATATATAGCCAACTACCCATAAACGAGTGTGATTAAAAGTGAAGTAAAGAATGGGTAGGTTGGGCTAACAGACCTATCGTTAACCCAACATATTTAACAAAAGCAGTGTTGGGTTGCCAAAAAGACAGCAGCCCAACCTACAATATTTTCATTGCACATCCCTTTTAATCGCACACTAGTAAACCTCTTACTTTTAAATTAGATAAATCCATGTTAAAGATTCTTGGAACCTCCGCTCTTTCTAAATATCGTTTAAATCAATTACTGACTCAGCTTAAATCCTTAAACTCAACTATTTCTAATCTATCAGTTAGATTTGTCCATTTTGTTGAGATTAATAAAGAGCCAGGCGAAAAAGAAGTACAGATGCTCAACCGCTTGTTGGAATATGGCTTTGCAGAACCTGAGCAAATAAAAGGGTCTACTTTTCAGGTTGTACCTCGTCCAGGAACTATATCTCCATGGTCGAGTAAGGCAACTGAAATTTTAGAGCGTTGTGGGTTGGATTCTATCAATCGAATAGAAAGAGGGCTGGAATATACAATTGCTAGTTCACAAGAGTTTAGTGATGAAGATAAGCAAAAACTATATCCTTTAATCCATGACAGGATGACTCAAAGTGTTTTTGAAAATGATGAAAACTTTGATTTATTTATTCACCATGAACCACAAGCACTAGAGATTATATCACTTATTGAACAAGGTCGTGCTGCGTTGGTTGCTGCTAATACTGATTTGGGATTAGCTTTATCTGAGGATGAAATTGATTATTTAACCGATAGTTTTCAAACTTTGGGTAGAAACCCAAGTGATGTTGAATTAATGATGTTTGCCCAGGCAAACTCTGAACATTGTCGGCATAAAATATTTAATGCCAGCTGGACAATTGACGGAGAAGATCAGGCAAAATCATTATTTAGCATGATTCGTAATACTGCTGATAAAAACCCGGCAGGGATTTTGTCGGCTTATAGCGATAATGCTTCGGTGGCGGAAGGATCAAAGGCCGATATATTTATTCGAAACCCACATTCGGGTGAATATAGTTATGTAGAAGAAGATGCCCATTTGTTGATGAAAGTGGAAACACATAATCATCCTACAGCCATTTCTCCTTATCCAGGTGCTGCCACAGGGTCGGGTGGGGAAATTCGTGATGAAGGGGCAACAGGTCGAGGCTCTGCAACTAAAGCAGGGTTAACAGGGTTTACAGTTTCTCATCTTAAAATCCCTGGTTTTGAACAGCCGTGGGAACAGGATAATGGCAAGCCTGAACGAATTTCCTCTGCATTAGACATTATGTTAGAAGGGCCAATAGGAGGAGCAGCTTTTAACAATGAATTTGGTCGCCCAAATATTACCGGGTATTTTCGCAGTTTTGAACAACTTTCTGAAACAGGTAAAGATAACGAATATAGGGGTTATCATAAGCCAATTATGATTGCCGGTGGCATGGGTAATATTCGGCCTATGCTAGTTGATAAACATAAAATTCCTGCTGGTTCTCTGATTGTTATATTGGGTGGCCCTGCTATGTTAATTGGCTTGGGTGGTAGTGCTGCTTCCTCTCAAACATCTGGTGAAAGTGCAGCGGAACTGGATTTTGCTTCTGTGCAACGAGAAAACCCAGAAATGGAACGGCGCTGTCAGGAAGTGATTAATCATTGTAATGCAATGGGCGATGAGACACCGATTATTTCAATTCATGATGTTGGAGCAGGAGGACTGTCTAATGCTGTGCCTGAAATTATCCATGATTGTGACAGAGGTGGGCGTTTTGAACTGCGAGATGTGAATAGTGCGGATAAAGGCATGTCACCGATGCAAATTTGGTGTAATGAAGCGCAGGAACGCTATGTAGTCGCAATTAGTCCAAAATCATTGAACTTATTTAAGTCATTTTGTGAACGTGAGCATTGTTTATACGCAGTGATTGGTGAAGCAACTGATGAGGAGCATTTAAGTTTAAGTGATGACTGGTTGGGCGGTAAGCCGGTTGATATTCCTATGTCTATTTTATTTGGTAAATCTCCAAAAATACATAAAGATGTCAAATATATCAAACGTGATTTAAAAGCGTTAGACACTACTGATATTGAGTTATCTAATGCCATTGATAGGGTGTTAGCCTTTCCAGCCGTAGCAGATAAAAGTTTTCTTATCCATATTGGTGATCGCTCAGTAACTGGACTGGTCGCACGAGATCAAATGGTTGGACCTTGGCAAGTTCCGGTAGCTGATGTTGCTGTGACTGCTTCTGGTTTTCAGGCATTAACAGGTGAGGCAATGGCAATGGGAGAAAGAACGCCATTAGCCATTATTAACGCACCTGCTTCGGGTCGAATGGCGATAGCAGAATCATTAACCAACTTAGCCGCTGCTCGAATAGAATCGTTAAATAAAGTTAAAATTTCTGCTAATTGGATGGCTGCATCAGGTAGTGAGGGTGAGGATGCAGCTTTGTTTGATACTGTAAAAACAGTAGGTATGGAAATTTGCCCTGAACTGGGTATTGCAATTCCGGTGGGTAAAGATTCTTTGTCGATGAAAACAGTCTGGAATGATAACGGTCAAGATAAGGTGATGACCTCACCTTTATCATTAATTATCACTGCTTTTGCACCTGTTATAGATATAACTAAGACCTTAACGCCCGAGTTAAAAGATGAAGATAGTGTTTTGATTTTGCTTGATTTAGGAGTAGGAAAAAACCGATTAGGCGGATCAGTTTTGGCACAGGTTTATAACCAGATGGGCGATGAGTCTCCTGATTTAGATCAAGTTTCTATTTTTAAATCTTTTTTTGATGCGATTCAAACGCTGAACAGCCAGAATAAATTGTTGGCCTATCACGATCGTTCCGATGGTGGTTTGTTGGCAACCGTGTCTGAAATGATTTTTGCTGGACGTAAAGGTGCAGAAATAGAGCTGGATAATTTGGTTGGAGAAAAGGGTGATGTTTTAGCCACTCTTTTTAATGAAGAGTTAGGTGCTGTAGTTCAAGTTAAAGAAAAGAATGTTGATGAAGTTATTGATTTGTTAAACGAAGTTGGTTTAGAACAATGTGTGCATATAATCGGCTGGGTGATTGAAGAGCAACAACAATTAAATATTACTTCTCAGGGAGAGGAAATATATTCCGTCAGCCGAGCTAAGTTGCAACAAACATGGTCTGAAGTAAGTTACAAAATGCAGGCATTACGTGATAATCCGGACTGTGCATTGCAACAATTTAAGTCTATTGCTGATAATAAAGACCCTGGATTAACAGCAAGCTTAACGTTTGATGTTAATGAAGATATAACGGCTAAATTTTCCAATGCAGAAAGACCTAAAGTTGCTATTTTAAGAGAGCAGGGTGTTAACGGGCATGTGGAAATGGCCGCTGCTTTTGATCGTGCTGGGTTTAGTGCAATAGATGTGCATATGACTGATATTATCCATGCCAGAGTTACATTAAAAGATTTTGTGGGTTTGGTTGCTTGCGGTGGGTTTTCTTATGGCGATGTGCTTGGCGCTGGTGGAGGCTGGGCTAAATCAATTTTGTTTAATACGAAAGCCAGAGAAGAATTTGCTTCATTTTTTAAGCGTAAAGATACTTTTGGCTTAGGTGTTTGTAATGGTTGTCAAATGATGGCAGGTCTAAAAGAAATTATTCCTGGCGCAGAATCTTGGCCTGAATTTAAACGAAATAATTCAGAACAATTTGAAGCTAGAGTTTCAATGGTTAAAATACAGCCCTCGCCGTCAATCTTAATGCAAGGGATGGAAGGATCAATGTTGCCGGTTGTTATTGCGCATGGAGAAGGGCGCGCTGAGTTTGCCAATACATCCGAGGCAGATAGTGCTTTGGTAGCAATAAATTATGTCGATAATTATGGTGATATAGCGACTAATTTCCCTGCTAATCCAAATGGATCACCAGAAGGAATAACAGGTCTAACAACGGTAGATGGTCGGTTTACCATTATGATGCCACATCCTGAGAGGTGTTTTCGAACACTACAAAACTCATGGTATCCTGATGACTGGAAAGAGGATGGAGCATGGATGAGAATATTTAGAAATGCTAGAGTTTGGGTTGGATAAAAAATATGTCTTCAAAAAAAAACATAGCCATCATAGGTGGCGGGCCAGCAGCAAGTACATTAGCGATTCTATTAAGTAAAAAAGGCTATAAAGTTGTAATCTTCGCAACAGAAGAAAAAGTGCCTATTTTAGTGGGGGAGTCGTTAGTTCCAATGATCGTTCCCATGCTTAAAGATTTAGGTGTTGAAGAAGAAGTGGCTTCATACAGTATATATAAACCTGGAGCTTGTTTTACTTTTGATGCAACGGAAGTGTTTGATTTTCGTTTTTCTGATACGCCGAGTGACTTACCCTCATATGCTTACAATGTTCCAAGAGATAAATTTAATCAAACACTATTAAATGCAGCGATAAAAGCAGGCGCTAAAGTTGTTGCTCGACGAGTTGAATTAACAAAAGCTGATGAAGGTAAAATAAAGCTAGACGAAAACTCTTTAAAGGAAGCTGCTGAGTATTGGGGTGGAAATGAACCAGATTTAATTGTAGATTCTGCAGGGCGAGCTAATTTGATTGGAAGACTATTGGATATTCCAATGGAAAATGGACCTAGAAAAGATGTAGCGTTATTTGCACATGTTGACCAGACTGAATTAGTCGATCCTGGTTATGTTCATAATGACCGAATGGAGCAAGGTTGGTGTTGGCGTATACCTTTACCAGGACGAGTATCTTTAGGTTTAGTCGTTCCAGAAAACTACGCCTTGAAGAATGGAGAAACTCCAGAACAGCAATATGATAATTTATTACGTGAGGATGCTGTATTAAAGAAACTAGCACCTGATGCAAAACGAATAACAGATGTTTTACGCTTTAATAATTACCAATCTCTTTCAGAACAATTATGTGGAGAAAACTGGGTGATGCTAGGTGATTCAGGTGGTTTTGTTGATCCAGTTTTTTCCAGTGGAATGTTGCTAGCAATGGATAGTGCTTATAAATTAGCAGAAACTATTGAGAAGGAAAAACCTCTAACAGAATATGAAGAGATAATTAAGCAACATCTTAAGGCATGGTTTGAAATTGTAAGTTATTATTACAATGGTCGATTAATGACAGCCATTAAAGTGGGCGATAGCTTAGAGGATAATTTGTTTAATCGCTTATTGACCCCATGGATTAGTGGGCATGTCAGCCGGATCTTTAGTGGTGCAGCGGGGTCAAAGGGCTTTAGTCTGTCTTTGCTTCGCTTTTTGGTTAAATATGGTTTAAAAGATAGAGATCCTGAGTATTATAAAATTAAATAAAAAGTGTAGTTGGGCTAACGGCTCTATCGTTAACCCAACGCCTCAAGTCTAAGATATGGTTGGTTGCCAAAGAGAAGGCAGTCCAACTACAAATATTATATTTATTCAATTTTAATTATTCCTTGATCAGTATAGGTCGAAAAGGACTGTCTGATGCAGTTAAAAAAGAATAAGCAGAAAAAAAATGATAAACTAATTGGTTTTAATTTTACTTAATTAGCTAGTAAACCATAGGCACAATTTCAACCTAGATGACAAAATTCATATTTATTACAGGCGGTGTGGTTTCTTCTTTAGGAAAAGGGATTGCTGCGTCTTCTTTAGCCGCTATTCTTGAAGAGCGTGATTTAAAAGTCACGATGACAAAGCTTGATCCTTATATAAATGTAGATCCTGGCACGATGAGTCCATTTCAGCATGGTGAAGTGTTTGTGACTGAGGATGGAGCAGAAACTGATTTAGATTTAGGGCATTATGAACGCTTTCTTAAAACGACGATGGGTAAAAAGAACAATTTTACCACGGGGCAAGTTTACGAAAGTGTTTTAAGAAAAGAGCGAAAAGGGGAATATTTAGGCGCAACTGTTCAGGTTATTCCTCATATCACTGATGAGATCAAACGCCGTGTGTATGCAAGTGCTGAGGGAATGGATGTCGCTATTATTGAAGTAGGTGGTACGGTTGGGGATATTGAATCACTCCCTTTTTTAGAAACAATTCGACAAATAGGCATTGAACAGGGGCACGATAAAGCACTTTTTATTCATCTTACTTTGGTTCCTTATATAAAAACAGCGGGTGAGTTAAAAACCAAACCAACTCAACACTCGGTTAAAGAATTAAGAACTATCGGTATTCAGCCTGATATATTAATTTGTCGGTCAGAACAAGCGATACCTGCTAGTGAACGACGGAAAATTGCATTATTTACTAATGTTGCAGAAAAAGCGGTTATCTCAGCGATAGATGCAGATACTATTTACCGTATTCCACTTTTATTAAATGAACAGGGTTTGGATGATATTGTCGTTAATCAATTGAGGCTTGATGTACCACCAGCAGATTTATCTGAGTGGAAAGAGGTTGTTGAAGCGATCACCCACCCAAAAAATGAAGTGTCCATTGCGATTGTTGGTAAGTATGTCGACCATAGAGATGCCTATAAATCATTAGATGAAGCATTGACTCATGCAGGGTTAAAAACACGAAATAAAGTTATCATAAAGTATATTGATTCTCAACTGATTGAAGACGAAGGTGTTGAAGAATTAAAAAATGTCGATGCTATTTTGGTTCCTGGCGGATTTGGTGAGCGTGGGGTCGAAGGTAAAGTAGCAACCATTCGCTTTGCAAGAGAAAATAAAATACCTTATTTAGGAATTTGTTTAGGGATGCAAGCAGCAGTTATTGAGTTTTCACGAAATGTAGCAGGTCTTGAAGGTGCACATAGTACAGAGTTTTTACCTAAATCTCCTCATCCCGTTATAGGTTTAATTACTGAGTGGATGGATGAAGAAGGCCAAATAGAAACAAGAAATGAATCTTCTGATTTGGGTGGAACAATGCGACTAGGTGCGCAAAAATGTCGACTAGAGCCTGATTCATTGGCATACAGTTTATATCAAAAAGATGTAATTACAGAAAGACATCGACATCGGTATGAATTTAATAATAACTATATTGAAACATTAGAAAAGACAGGGATGATTTTCTCTGGTAAATCAATGGATGGTCGATTAGTTGAGTTTATAGAACTGGCTGATCACCCATGGTTTTTAGCCTGTCAGTTTCATCCAGAATTTACTTCGACACCTAGAAAAGGTCATCCTTTATTTTCAGGGTTTGTTGAAGCGGCTGCTAAGCAGAAGGGTAATAAAAAATGAAGTTATGTGGTTTTGAAGCTGGCTTAGACAAGCCATTATTTTTGATAGCAGGAACCTGTGTTATTGAAAGTGAACAAATGACACTAGATACAGCAGGTTATCTAAAAGAATTAACAGATGCGTTAGGTATACCTTTTGTCTATAAATCATCATTTGATAAAGCTAATCGGTCATCTCACGAAAGTTATCGAGGGCCAGGTTTAGAAAAAGGCTTGCAGATTTTACAAAAAGTAAAAGATCAAATCGGAGTGCCAGTTTTAACTGATGTTCATGAAGATACTCCATTAGCAGAAGTGGCTTCGGTAGTAGATATTATGCAAACACCTGCTTTTTTATCCAGACAAACTAATTTTATTCAAAATGTAGCCAAGCAGGGGATTCCTGTTAACATCAAAAAAGGTCAATTTCTTGCACCTTGGGATATGGTGCATGTCGCAGCTAAAGCCAAGGCTACAGGTAATGATCAAATTATGGTCTGTGAACGGGGTGTATCATTTGGCTATAATAACCTGGTTTCAGATATGCGTTCTTTAGCGGAAATGCGTAAGACAGACTGCCCAGTGGTATTTGATGCTACCCATTCGGTGCAATTACCTGGTGGTAAAGGGACTTGTTCAGGTGGGCAACGAGAACATGTTTCTGTGTTAGCTAGAGCGGCTGTTGCTGTTGGTATTTCAGGACTATTTATGGAAACCCACCCAAAACCGGAAGAAGCATTAAGTGATGGGCCAAACTCATGGCCATTACACAGAATGAAAGAATTATTAGAAACTTTAATAACCATCGACCAAGCTGTTAAGGCAAATAGCTTGATAGAAACAACTTTATAGAGGAAAAAATGGCTGAAATAGTAGATATTAAAGCAAGCGAAGTGCTTGATTCACGCGGAAACCCGACCGTAGAAGTAGACGTTATTCTTGCTTCAGGTGTTGTAGGTAGTGCAATGGTACCTTCAGGAGCTTCTACTGGGGAGCGAGAAGCAATTGAATTACGTGATGGTGATAAATCACGTTATTTGGGCAAAGGTGTTTTAAAAGCTGTAGCTAACGTGAATACAACGATTCGTGATGCTGTTATTGGTATAGATGCAACTGACCAAAAAGCACTTGATCAAAAAATGATTGATTTAGATGGAACACATAATAAAGCTGTTTTAGGCGCTAATGCTATTTTAGGTGTTTCTATGGCTGCTGCCCATGCAGCAGCAAAAGAGGGTGGTATTCCTTTATACCGCTATTTAAACACTAGTGGTCAATTTGTACTTCCAGTGCCGATGATGAATATCATCAACGGTGGGTCTCATGCTGACAATAGTGTTGATTTACAAGAGTTTATGATTTTACCTGTCGGAGCCCCAACTTTTCGCGAAGCAATCCGCTACGGAGCAGAAGTGTTCCACAATCTAGCTAAAGTATTAAAAAGCAAAGGTTTAGCGACAACTGTTGGTGATGAAGGTGGTTTTGCGCCAAACCTTTCTTCAAACGAAGAAGCGATTGAAGTTATTTTAGAAGCGATTGAATTAGCTGGTTACAAAGCAGGTGAAGACATCTATTTAGGTATGGATGCTGCTGCTTCTGAATACTATAAAGATGGAAAATATGTTTTAGATGCGGAAGGTAAAAGTTTGACCTCAGATGAAATGACTGATTTCTTCGTAGACTGGGTAGAAAAATACCCTATTATCTCAATTGAAGATGGCTTAGATGAAAATGATTGGGATGGATGGAAAGTTCAAACTGAGAAATTAGCAGGAAAAATTCAATTAGTAGGTGATGATTTATTCGTAACAAACCCTGCTATTCTGCAAGAAGGGATTGATAAAGGTATTGCTAACTCAATTTTAATTAAAGTAAACCAAATCGGTACTTTAACTGAGACCTTAGAAGCGATTAATAAAGCATCTGAAGCTGGCTATAGTGCCGTAGTATCTCATCGCTCAGGTGAAACAGAAGATACAACCATTGCTGATTTAGTGGTTGCAACGGGTACTGGTCAAATTAAAACAGGTTCTTTGAGCCGTTCTGATCGTATTGCTAAATACAACCGTTTAATGAAAATTGAGGATGAGCTAGGCGATTCAGCTACTTATGCTGGACGTAGTGCATTTAAAATGCTTTAAAAAGGAATCAAGCTTGAAATAGCGGAAAATATTTTTTGCTATTTCAACAATTTATTAATTAAAGGAAAACATTGGCTTATTGAATAAAGGGCACCTCTATTAATTGATGAATGGAAAAATTGAGTCCAAAACATCCGATCTCTGCGTCGCCTACATGGATGTAGGTGAGGAGTGTAAGCTTTGAAACCCTTCGCAATAGCCTGCTATTACGTGCGGATTTCGCCTTAATCTTGAATGTTTTGGTTCTCAATTTTCTCATCCACAATTAGTAGATATGCCCTAAATACGAGAAAAAAAGTGAATTTTGTCAAAATTTTATTTGCAGTGCTGGTATTACTTATTATTCAACTACAATATCGTTTGTGGTTTGGTGACGGTAATGTTTATCAAGTTAAAGAATATCAACAAAGTTTAGACTTATTGGCAGAAGACGTAAAAGAAAAAAAAGAGCGTAATGAAGCCTTATATGCTGAAGTATTAGATTTGAGAAAAGGCGGCGATGCGATAGAGGAACGCGCTCGGTATGAATTAGGGATGATTAAAGAAAACGAAACTTTTTTTCAAGTCATTGAATAAAATATTTAGCCAATTTACCTTACAACAGTTGGTTTTCTAATTATACTTCGCGCGGCTGTTACGGGTGTGAAGTATATCTAACTCTCTTAAGATTACTTTTATGGCAATGTCTGATAATATTTGGGCTGTAGTTCCCGCGGCTGGTGTTGGAAAAAGAATGCAAGCAGACAGACCAAAACAATACCTCCCTCTTGCTGGGAAAACTGTAATAGAACAGACTCTGACTCGATTATTACAGGCAGAGGTTTTTTCAGCAGTCGCTGTTGCTATTTCAAAAGAAGATCCTTACTGGCCAAAGCTGGACATTTCTAGTCACTCTCTTGTAATTACCGCAGCAGGAGGAAAAGAAAGGGCTGACTCCGTATTATCAGCGTTAAAATCGTTAAGGAATAAAGCTGCTGATAGAGATTGGGTACTCGTACACGATGCAGCTCGCCCTTGTTTAGCCTGCTCGGATATTCATCATCTTATTGATACTTTACAGAAGGATGAAGTAGGTGGTATTTTAGCTTTATCATCACATGATACTTTAAAACAGGTCAACGGAAAGGAAATTACTAAAACGATTGATAGAAGTCAAATTTGGAGAGCATTAACACCACAAATGTTTCGCTATGGGCTATTAAAACAAGCACTAGAAGCTGCAGAAGGTAACCCCGATATTACTGACGAAGCTAGTGCTTTAGAAAAAATAAGCTTAAAGCCTAAAATAGTTGAGGGACGACCAGATAATATAAAAATTACCCGTCCAGAAGATTTAGAACTCGCACAATTTTATATGGAGCAGCAAAGATGATTAGAATCGGCCAAGGCTATGATGTCCATCGTTTTATTGATGAAGGGAAGGTTATTCTTGGAGGCGTAACCATTGATTATGAAAAAGGTCTAGAAGCACATTCTGATGGTGATGTGGCTTTACATGCTCTCTGCGATGCATTATTAGGTGCAGCGGCATTAGGTGACATTGGTAAACATTTCCCTGATACAGACCCTGAGTTTAAAGGGGCTGATAGTCGTGTTTTATTACGCCATGTATACAATATTGTGCAAGAAAAGGGATATAAACTGGTAAATGCAGATATAACAATTATCGCTCAGGCACCAAAAATGGCTCCTCATATTGTCGCTATGTGTACAAATATAGCCAATGACTTATCTGTTGATATTGATTGTATCAATGTAAAAGCTACAACAACTGAAAAACTTGGTTTTGAAGGTCGCAAGGAGGGGATTGCTGTACAGGCTATCGTTTTAATTGAGAAATAGCTTGGGATCGTAAAGGAACCTCTGATCAAGTCAAATTATTTTTAGCTTGCTAAAACTGCCGCTATTTTCCATGAAGATCGGTGCAATAGAGTGACTATTACGTCTCACTTCGTGAAAAATAGCGACAGTTTTTTCTGCGCTAAATTCTAATCGACTTAATCAAAGGTTCCTAAAGCAACCAGCAATCTTGTTTTTTCCTCAAAAAATAGTAGATTTATCACAATTCATTAAATATATTGTTTCTCATGTTTTTTTCAAGTTAAGCAACATTTCAATACTTTTACCATGGTTTTTAAAGAACTTTTCTTTATCATCTCATAAACCATAGTAAATACTTCACATTTTCACCATACAGTAAGCAATAAAAAAATCTTTTTCTACTACACTTAAAATTAAGTTTCATATTTGAAATGTAGTTTTGTTGGTTTAATTGATTTTTTTAGGAGAAAACAGTGGCAACTATACTAGCGGTTGATGATTCAGCATCAATGAGACAAATGGTATCTTTTACTTTAAAAGGTGCCGGGTACACGGTGGTTGAGGCAGTAGATGGTGTCGATGCGTTAAATAAAGCGAAAACACAAAAATTTGATTGCGTAGTGACTGACGTAAATATGCCAAATAAAGATGGTATTACCTTAATAAAGGATTTACGAGGACTAGCCGATTTTAAATTTATCCCAATGTTGATGTTAACAACCGAATCAGGAATGGATAAAAAGCAAGCAGGTAAAGCTGCTGGAGCAACGGGTTGGATAGTAAAGCCTTTTAATCCCGATCAATTGTTAAAAACAATTAAGAAAGTCTTGGGTTAGTCGTTAATGAATATTCGATAAGTAGGAAAGTCTATGTCTATTGATATGGAACAATTCCATCAAGTCTTTTTTGAAGAAAGCTTCGAAGGCCTGGATATAATGGAAACAGGGTTATTAAACCTTGATATGGGAGATGTTGATGCCGAAGATATTAATACTATCTTTAGAGCTGCACACTCAATTAAAGGCGGAAGTGGAACTTTTGGGTTTACTTCAGTTTCTGATTTTACCCATGTTATGGAAACCTTATTAGATGAAATGAGGGATGGGCGCAGACAAGTTACGCAACCTGCAGTGGATGTACTATTAGGTTCTGTAGACTGTCTTAAAGAAATGTTGACAGCTATTCAGGATGGGGATGATGTTGATACTGAAAGCGTAGCTGAATATCAAAAATCACTTGAAAAAGAGCTTAATGGCAGTGAGGAAACTGGCACTACTGAACTAGTTGAAGAATCAGTAAAAGAAGACGCAGTTGAAGTGAGTAATGAACAAGGCTGGCATATCGCTTTTAGTCCACATGCACATTTACTTAAAACAGGAAATGATCCTGTCAGAATGTTTCGTGAACTTTCAGGGCTAGGTGATTTAAAAACGACTGTTGATTTACAAGGTGTACCTGATTTCTATGATTTAGATCCAGAAGAATGTCACTTATCCTGGAAGTTAGAACTTGTTGGCAACATTCCAGAGCAAGAAATAGATGATATCTTTGATTGGGTAGAAGATGATTGCGATTTAGCCATTAGCCCAATTTTAGAACAAACAGTAGCAAAGCCTATTGAATCACCTGCACAAAATCAAACAATAGAAGTAGTTGCTGAAGCAAATAACAATTCAGTAGAAAAAAATACAGCGATAACAAAACCGGTAGCAAAGAAAAAAGCTAAAGAAACAACTAAACCAGCCGCTAAAACATCCAGTTCAATAAGAGTTGACACTGGGAAAATCGACACTTTAATTAATATGGTTGGAGAGCTAGTGATTACCCAATCAATGTTAAGTCTGGTAGGTGAAAATTTTGAATTAAATAAATTAGATCAGCTTAAAAATGGCCTGTCGCAACTGGAACGTCATACCAGAGAATTACAAGAAAGTGTAATGAATATCAGGATGTTACCAATCAATTTTGTTTTTAGTCGATTTCCTCGATTAGTACATGATTTAAGTACTAAGCTGGATAAAAAAATTGATCTGGTATTAATTGGTGAAAATACAGAAGTTGATAAAACAGTTGTAGAGTTATTAAGTGATCCCTTAGTCCATTTAGTAAGAAATAGTTTGGATCACGGGATAGAAATGCCGGCAGATCGTATTGCTGTTGGAAAACCGGAAACAGGGACAATAACATTAGAAGCCTATCATAGAGGCGGTAACATTGTTATAGAAGTAAGGGATGATGGTAAGGGTTTAAACAAAGAAATTCTAAAATCCAAAGCGATAGAAAAAGGTCTGATTGAAGAAGGTGCCGTTTTATCGGATAAACAGATTTATGAACTCATTTTTATGGCAGGTTTTTCTACCGCAGAAAAATTAACCGATGTTTCGGGGCGTGGCGTAGGAATGGATGTAGTTAGAAGAAATATTCAATCACTTGGCGGCAATATAGAAATAAGTTCTGAGCTGGGTAAAGGCTCAACCATTGCCATTCATTTACCACTAACTTTGGCTATATTAGATGGACAATCTATTGCCGTGGGTGATGAACGTTTCATTATTCCATTAGGAGCGATTTTGGAATCAGTTAATGTTACTGAGGAAATGATCAATCGAGTTGCAGGTAAAGGTGAGACATTTAGGTTAAGAGATGAATATCTGCCGATAGTCAGAATGCATGAGATTTTTGATATAAAAACAGAAGCACTAAAATTAACAGAAGGCCTGGTTGTTGTGGTTGATGGGCAAGGTATGCGTTGTGGATTATTTATTGATGATTTATTAGGACAGCAACAAGTGGTTATTAAATCTTTAGAAGCAAATTATAGAAAAGTTGAAGGGGTTTCTGGAGCAACTATATTAGGTGATGGTTCGGTTGCACTAATTTTAGACATCCCAGGTTTAGTACGATTATCAAATCAATAACAGATTATGGCAGAACAAGCTGAGCAAATTGAAAATGAAGAGACTGAAACAAAGAAGATAGAAAATCTTGTTCAGTTTTTAAGTTTTACTTTGGGTGATGAAGAATATGGCGTTGATATTTTGAGCGTTCAAGAGATTCGTAGCTGGGAGCCGGTATCAAGGATACCCAATGTTCCTGATTATGAAAAAGGCGTGGTTAACTTAAGAGGAGCGATTGTTCCAATTATTGATTTGAGAGAACGATTCGGCTTAGGTCATTTGGAATATTCGCCTTTGACTGTCGTAGTGGTTTTACAAATGCAAACTAAAGAAGCACAAACTCGGGTAATGGGGGTTGTGGTTGATTCGGTTTCTGATGTGATAGATGTAGATAAAAAAACTATACAAAACGCGCCTAATTTTGGAACCAAAGTAAGTACCGAATTTATTAACGGTTTAGCATCAGTGAATGATCGAATGGTGATGTTACTAGATGTCGAAAAATTATTAAAATTAGATGGCTTGGATGAAGAAGATGAGAATTAAAAAATACATAATAAATGCCTTGATGGGGATGGGAGCAAGTAATGAAAACTAATATGCCAGTGACAGACCATGAAGTGGTCATGAAAAAATCTGATATTCTGGTGACCAGAACCAACTCGAAAGGGGTTATTACTTATGCCAATCAATCATTTATAGACATTAGTGGCTTTAGTAAAGATGAGCTGGTCGGTAAAAACCATAATGTTGTTCGTCATCCTGATATGCCAGCAGCAGCTTTTGAAGATTTATGGATGTGTAATAAAGCAGGAAAACCGTGGACAGCTCCCGTTAAAAATAGAACCAAGAATGGCGACTATTATTGGGTAGAAGCCAATGTAACGCCTGTGTACAAAAATGGAAGGATTGATGAATATTTGTCTGTCCGTTATGCGCCTAGTCGCCAGCAAATTAGTTCGGCAGAAGATCTATACCAACAGCTTAATACAAATAAAGCAGAAATACGTCCAAAAGGTATGGCTTTAATGCTGAAAAATATGAAGGAAATGAACCTAGGGGGAAAAGCTGGCATTGCTTTAGCAGGTTTTTTGCTACCCTGTCTTTACTTCATGTTCTTGTTATACAAACAAGGTAATTTTCCTGTATTAGCTGGTGTTGCAGTACTTACTACTTTAGCTACTCTACTTGGCTATAGAATGGTACAAGATTTTAGGGGTGCATTGGAAAAAGTAATTGGAATATCATATTGTTTAGCAGATGGGCATTATAGAAATACACTTGATTTAGATAGAAATGATCAAATCGGTGATATGTATAAAGCTCTATTTGGAATGCAGGTTAAGCTGAATGCTGATCTTTCAGAGGTCAAGGAATCGGCGGAAGAGTCCGCGCGTATCAAACAAGCATTGGATAATGTTAGCTCCAGTGTGATGGTTGCAGATAATAATTTAGATATTATCTATATGAATGAAACAGTGCTTGAAACTTTTAAGAATGCTGAATCAGATATACGAAAAGATTTACCAGAGTTTGAAGCGGATAAATTACTAGGCGCCAATATAGACCAATTTCATAAAAATCCTGCACATCAGCGAGGTATGGTGACTGGGTTAGATAAAACCTTGAAGGCTGGGTTGGTCATAGGTGGGCGACATATGGATTTTATCGCTAATCCTGTTAAGAATGATGAGGGAGAACGAATAGGTACAGTTGTTGAGTGGTTAGATAGAACGCGTGAAGTTAAAATTGAAAAAGAAATTGAAACCATTGTTGGAGATATAAAGGCCGGAAACTTAAGAGCACGTCTTGAAACGGCAGATAAAGAAGGCTTTTTTGAGACGCTCAGTATAGGTATTAATGATTTGACTGAAAATATAGAAAGTGTTTTTTCAGATATTAGCAGTTCTATGCAAAGTATGGCAGCAGGTGACTTGAGTAATCGTATTAATAGTCAATATCAAGGGACTTATTTAGAGTGTAAGAATAATATTAATACCTCAATGGAAAAAATAGCAGAAATTGTTAGTCAAGTGAATGACTCTGCTGAGTTTATTAATAATTCTGCACAAGAAATTGCCAGTGGAAATAATAATTTATCCAATAGGGTAGAGCAACAGGCGGCGAATCTGGAAGAAACTGCATCCAGTATGGAAGAGTTAACCAGTACCGTTAAAAACAATGCGGATAATGCGCAACAAGCCAATCAAGTGGCTACGTCAGCTCGACAGTTAGCAGAAAAAGGAGGATCGATTGTTGCCTCGGCAGTATCTGCGATGGATGAAATTAATGTAAGTAGTAATAAAATTGCTGAAATTATTGGTGTAATTGATGAGATTGCCTTCCAGACTAACTTATTAGCACTAAATGCTTCGGTTGAAGCAGCTAGAGCAGGAGAGCAAGGGCGAGGGTTCTCTGTTGTAGCGACTGAAGTAAGAAACTTAGCACAACGCAGTGCGACAGCAGCTAAGGAAAGTAAAGACTTGATTCAAACCAGTTTGCAAAAAGTCAGATCTGGGACTGAGTTTGTTAATGAAACAGGAGGTTCACTGACTGAGATTGTCACAGGGGTTAAAAAAGTAGGTGATATTGTTGCCGAGATTGCAGCAGCCAGTGCTGAACAATCGCAAGGTATTGAGCAAGTGAATCAAGCAGTGTCACAAATGGACGAGATTACACAACAAAATGCAGCTTTGGCAGAAGAAGCTTCAGCATCAAGTGTTGCAATGAGTGATCAGTCAACATCAATGTCACAATTATTATCTTTCTTTAAAGTGGGTGGCGGAGGGGGTAATCATAATCACCAACACAGCCCTGTTCCTAGCGCATCAAATTCTTTAGATTTTGCCTTGGCAAAAAGTAAGCATTTATCGTGGAAATCACGATTAAGAAACTTTCTTGATGGATCTGAAGCATTAACGTTGGATCAGGCGGTTTCTCATAGAGACTGTGATTTAGGAAAATGGCTATATTCTTCTGGCTTGACTGAACATGGTCATTTACCAGCAATGAAAGAACTAGAAAAATTACACACAGAAATGCATGGCAGTGTACAAGCATGTATTAGCCATAAAAATCAGGCGAATGAGCAAGCTGCATCACAAGACTATAATGCGGTGTCTTCATTATCCGATAAGATTGTTGGCTTATTAGGCGATATAGAACAAAGTGTTTCTGGTGGTGGTTCAAGTGTATCGCAAACTATAGCAAGGCCTGCTCCACAACAAACTGTATCTCAGCCTTCTTATAGTTCTGGCAGTGCAGGGTCAGCTGATGAATGGGAAGATTTTTAATGACTTACCTTATTAAACAGAAGTGCATTTAAAATTTGGGTTGATTGATATTGTAGGTTGGGCTAACAGCTCTACCGTTAACCCAACATTGTTTTACATTTTATATATTGGATTGTCAAAGAAGATGGCAACCAACCTACATAACTTAATACAGAGTCAACAGCATGGCAACTGAAGCACTGATAGATTTAGAAATAGAGCAGTTTTTAACTTTCGAACTTGCGGGTGAAGCCTATGGAATAGAGATTCTTAAGGTTCAGGAAATTAGAGGTTGGGAGCCGGTAAGAGAGATACCTAATACACCTGACTATATTAAAGGTGCATTAAATTTACGAGGCGAGATTGTTCCTATTGTTGACTTACGTGAACGATTCGGGATGGAAAAAACCGAGTACTCTCCAATTACCGTTGTTATTGTACTTTGTGTTGAAGGTTCACAAGGCTCTAATGTCATGGGAATTGTTGCAGATGCCGTATCGGATGTTCTGGACATTACCATTGCTGATATTAAAGATAGTCCTAAATTAGGTTCGAAAATTGATACCCGTTATATGAGAGGGATGCATGTGGGGAAAAAAAATATGGTGATGTTATTAGATACCGATAAATTATTAGACTCGGAAGAGTTTGAAGGGATAAGTAATTTGTAATGGCGGCACAGAGAGTAGTAGCAATTATTAATCAAAAAGGGGGTGTAGGTAAAACAACTACATCAACAAATTTGACCCATGCTTTGGCTAAATCAGGCAAGAAAGTGACTGTGATCGACCTGGACCCACAAGGCCATTTAGCGGTTTCTTTTGGCGTTGTTGAGTCTGGATTATCTGGTATTGATGAAGTAATGCTAGGAGAAAAAGATATTGTTGAAAACCTGATTCAGGTTAGAGAAAACCTCCAGCTAGTTGTTGCAGGTACACGACTAAAAGATATAGAACAGTTATCAGAAGGTGGTGCTACACGTGGTGATTTATTGAGAAAAGTTTTACATGAAAACCTTAATGATCAGGATTTTGTGTTTATAGATTGTCCACCGTCTTCTGGATTGTTAGTTGCTAATGCATTATTCGCAGCCGATGAAATATTAATACCAATGGCAGGTGACTTTTTAGCATTGCAAGGTTTATCCCATATGATGGGGACGGTTAAAAAATTTGAAGCTGCACTAAAGAAAAAATATAAATTATTTATCGTCATGTCTAGATTTTCTTCTACAAGAAAAATGTCAAAAAATGTTTTAAGTAAACTATTGCAATATTTTCCTAAGCAAGTTTTATCTACTGTGATAAGAGAAGCCGCTTTATTAGCAGAATGCCCAAGTTATGGAAAAACAATTTTAGATTACCGTCCGGGGAGTCGGTCGGCCAGAGATTTTAGAAGTCTTTCACAAGACTTTTTAGAAGAGAGGGTTATGTAATGGTAAAAGTACTAGAGAACGAAACTGCCGGTTTTGATCCGTTGGCATGGATGAATGATGAGCAAGTAGATCAACAAGACGGTTCAACTAGCTCTGAAAGCAAAGTTAAGGATAAGCCAGAGGTTACAGATGTAAAAGAAACTACGAATGAAAGTGAAACAACTGAAGAACCCGAAGTTAATGTTGTAGATGAAGTTCAAGCTGAAACTGAAATAGAAATTACAGAAGGAGCCATTGACATGGCTAACGAAAATACTGAGATAGAAGATGAAGAACCTGCTAAGACTATAGAACAGGATGTAGAAATAGAGAGTGAGTCAAAAATAGTATTAGACGCAACACTTAATATACAAACAGTAGGCATTTTATACGACCAGTTTTTAAAAATGCTTGATACACAAAAAACAATTGAAATTGATGCATCTTCTGTTGAATCAATCGATACAGCATCATTGCAATTGATCACAGTATTTAAGCAGGCAGGGATTAAATTACAAAAAAAAATTTCAATTGATTTTCCCTCAGATAAGTTTGTTGAGGCAGCAGAAATATTAGGGTTGGCAGAATTGTTAGAAGTAGACCAAGCTGCTGCTGGTTTTTTTTAGAAGATTAATTAGGAATGGAAAATAGTTTTCCGGTTACCGAATAAATATAATTCACCAAAGAGAAAAAATAACAATGGAAAAAAATCAACGTGAATTTGACTATACCCGAGATGATTTTAATTTTTTAAGAAAAATATCCAATGATCATTCAGGAATTTTAGTACCTGATGATAAATTTGATATGTTTTATTCCAGACTGTCGAGAAGAGTCAGAATGCATGGATTAGCAAATTTTAAAGAGTATTGTAATTATTTAAAAAACAATCACAGTACAGAGTTTACTGAGTTTATTAATGCAGTTACCACAAATCTGACTTCATTTTTTAGAGAAAAACATCATTTTGATTATCTTAAAGAGACGGTTATTCCAGAGCTATTAAAAAGAAATAATACAACTAAAACAATAAAAGTATGGTCAGCAGGTTGTTCAACAGGCGAAGAACCTTATTCTTTAGCCATGACATTACTAGAGAATGTGCCCAATAGTTGGGATATAAAAATTCTGGCAACAGATTTAGATACTAATGTTTTAGAAACAGCATCTTCTGGGGTTTATAACAGCGATAGAGTGGATGGCTTACCAGAAAGTACGATAAAAAAATGGTTTAAAAAAGGCTCTGGAAATAATGCGAATAAGGTCAAAATAAGTAAGGACTGTCAACAGCTTATCCAGTTTAAGCAATTAAATTTGATGAAAGAATGGCCTTTTCGAAATAATTTTGATGTGATTTTTTGTAGAAATGTACTGATTTATTTTGATAGAGATACAAAAGAGCGTTTGGCTCAGCGTTATGGTGATTTATTAGCGATAGGTTCTCATTTATTTATAGGGCATTCAGAATCGTTAAATAAACTTGATACTGATTTTAATTTAATTGGCAATACCATCTATAAAAAAATCAAATGAGCGTAAAAAAACAAATAGAACGGTCTTCTCTATCAGGTTTTGAAACGATTAAACGGTATTGGGACAAGGAATACAATATTGTTGCAGCTAAAATTCTTCCTGGTGAATATTATGTAACTAAAGATGATGAATTAGTAACAACGGTTTTAGGTTCTTGTATCTCTGCTTGTATAAGAGATAGGGTACTTGGTATAGGCGGAATGAACCATTTTATGTTGCCAGAAACAAATGAACGAAAATTAAATGCTGGAGCAGAAAGTGTCGTGGGTAATGCAACACGGTATGGCAACTATGCGATGGAGCATTTGATTAATGATATTTTGTCGAATGGTGGCAAACGGAAAAACCTGGAAGTGAAATTATTTGGTGGAGGAAAAATTCTTCCAACACTAGGTGATGTAGGGTTAAGAAATATTAATTTTGCATTGGAATATGTTGATACCGAAGCATTAAATCTGGTCTCTAAAGATCTAGGCGATATTTATCCTAGAAAAGTGATTTATTTTCCCAAGACTGGGAAAGTCAAAATGAAAAAAGTTAAAGACCTGCATAACGAAACAATTGCAATACGTGAAACTAAATACCGTACAACTATTAAAAATGAACCTGTTGTCAGTGAAATTGAATTGTTTTAGGAAATAAAAATGTCAAAAATACGATTATTGATTATTGATGATTCTGCCTTAATTAGGCAAATGTTAACACAGATTTTTAATTCATCTAATGATATTGAAGTGGTTGGGTCTGCTGTAGATCCAATTGCTGCAAGAGAGAAAATTAAAAAACTAAATCCAGATGTATTAACACTGGATATTGAAATGCCCCGGATGGATGGATTAACTTTTTTACGTAATTTGATGCGATTAAGACCTATGCCTGTCGTGATGATTTCTACTCTTACAGAAAAAGGTGCTGCTGTAACTTTAGAAGCGTTAGAACTGGGGGCAGTTGATTTTGTAGCTAAGCCAAAAGTTGATGTATCCAACTCTTTAAATGCATATGCTGAGGATATTATTGCAAAAGTTAGAATGGCTGCAAGAGCTAAAGTAAGGCCATTGCAGGAAAAAAAGAAAGTTGTGCAAGTACCGTCTTTTGCTAATAAAGTCGTCCAATCAAGTCCTGCAAAAAATCATTTTAAAACGACAGATAAAATTATTGCTTTAGGATCTTCTACTGGAGGTACTGAAGCATTAAAGGAAGTGGTGGCTGGATTACCAAGAAATACACCAGCCATTGTTGTTTCCCAACATTTGCCTGTTTCATTCAGTGTTTCATTTGCTAAACATGTTGATGAAGCAACTGAAATGACAGCTTGTATTGCCCAAAATGGACAACAAATTTTACCGGGTAATATTTATATTGCACCTGGTGACCAACATCTGTTGGTGGTTAGAGATGGTGCCCGATATATTTGTCAGTTAAATGATGGGCCTCCTATTAATCGGCATAAACCTTCAGTAGAAGTGATGTTTCGTTCTGTTGCTCAAAATGTAGGAAAAAATGCAATTGGTGTGATGTTGACAGGGATGGGTGCAGATGGATCCAAAACGATGCTGGAAATGAAAGAAGCGGGTTCGGTCAATATAGTACAAGATGAAGCAAGTAGTGTGGTTTGGGGAATGCCCGGTGAAGCATTTAAATTAGGTGCCGCTGATCATGTAGTCCCTTTGAACAAAATTGCAGCAAAAATATTGGCTTTAGCTAAATAATATAAAGAGATTATTACGATGGTTTTTCTTAAAAAAATTTGGTTTCCTCTGGTTCTATTTGTGCTAGCGATGGTGCTACCGCTTTTTTTATCAATACAAATTTTGTACTGGTGTGCATTACCCATAACGACAGGTGTTTGGTTGATTTATTATTATCAACTGCTGAATAGTCGTTTGGATAAGGCTGATATTTCATCGGAAACAAGGAGAAAGGAAAAGTTAAAGATAACAATTGATAGCTATGTTTCTGGTGTCGAATCTTGTGTAGAGCAGGAAGTACAGTCATTTCAGGAGGAGTTAGGTCAATTAAAAACAGTGATGGCTGATGCAGTTGTGACTATGTCAGGAAGTTTTAATGATTTACATGGTTTAACAGCCGGACAATCAGAAGTTGTTCATTCATTAATGGGTAGCTTAGGTGACTCAGCAGAGAATGATAAAGGGGTGAATTTTTCAAAATTTGCACAGGAAACTGATGATGTCCTTAAATTTTTTATAGATCATGTTGTAGAAATTAGTAAGCAGAGCATGGAGATGGTTGGGGTTATTAATGACGTAGGTGTGCATATGGGGCAGGTTGAAAAATTATTAACCGATGTGCAAGGAATAGCCGACCAAACTAATTTACTAGCATTAAATGCTGCTATTGAAGCGGCTAGAGCGGGAGAGGCGGGCAGGGGTTTTGCAGTGGTTGCGGATGAAGTTCGCAATTTATCCAGAAATTCAGATAAATTTAGTGAGGAAATCAGAGTTGTTGTCAATTCGTCCAAGAAAAATATAGCCTTAGCACAGGAAATGATAGGTAATATGGCGTCAAAAGATATGACAGTAGCTATTACCTCAAAGTCCAATATCAATAATATGATGGCAGATATTTCGCTAATGAATGACTCGGTAGCAAATAAAATAGCAGAAGTTTCTGGATTAACAGATCAAATTGATTCCAGTGTTGGTAATGCTATTAGAGGTTTACAGTTTGAAGATTTAACTCGACAAATAATAGAATTTTTAAGTAGGAATACGCAGCATTTTAGTGCGATGAGTGATGAAATGCGCATTGGGTTAGGGGTATTTAAAACAGGTGATGATACCGCTTGGGTTGATGAGTTAGAACAAGGTGTTACTCGGTTAAATGATATGAAACAACAATGGAATGAAAAAGAGAAAAAAGCAGTTTCTCAGGCCTCTATGGATGAAGGTGAAATTGAATTATTTTAATAAAGGAACGGATAAATGACAATTAATACACAATTAGATTCAGCTTCAAAAACATTGGAAATTAATATTTCAGGTCGGTTTGATTTTGATCTTCATCAAGATTTTCGTAAAGCAACCGATGAGGTTGGTAATGATGTTAGCTCTATCATCGTCAATATGCTGAAAGTTGATTATTTAGATAGCTCTGCCCTTGGTATGCTATTAATTTTAAAAGATAAAATGGGTAATGCTAAAGATGCTGTGAAGATTAAAAATATGAAAGGCGAGGTGAAAAAGATTTTAGAGATCGCTAACTTTGATAAATTATTTATCTTGGAATAGCTTGTGTTGGTTGGGCTGCCGTCTCTTTGGCAACCCAACATTTATCAAGTCTGTATTGGGTTAACGATGAGCTGTTAGCCCAACCTACAGGTTTTTCCAGGTATCTCGTAACGTGACTGTTCTGTTAAAAACCAATGCTTCAGGCTTGCTATTTATGGAATCAATACAAAAATAACCAGTGCGTTCAAATTGAAATCGATTGCCTGATTGTGGCTCCGCTAAACTAGCTTCAACTTTACAACCCGTTAAAGTTTCGAGAGAATCAGGGTTAAGTGCATCAAGAAAATTATCTTCTGATTCAGGGTTAGCCAGTTTAAATAAACGGTCGTATAATCGTATTTCTGCATTTAATGCATGTTGTTCAGAGACCCAATGAATGACACCTTTAACTTTTCTGCCTTCGGGTTTTTTACCTAAAGTATCTGAGTCATAACTACATCGTAACTCAATAATATTACCGGATTCATCTTTAATAATTTTGGTACATTTAATCACGTAAGAACTACGTAGACGGACTTCTTCTCCTTCAATTAATCGTTTATATTTTGGGGGAGGCGTTTCAGAAAAATCATCTTGTTCAATTAAAATTGTCTTTGAAAAAGGAATTTTTCGTGTCCCTAATTCAGGTTTTTGTGGATGGTTGCTCACTTCTAGCATTTCAACCTGTTCATCAGGATAATTGTCTATCACTAGGCGAAGTGGTTTTAATACGGCCATGGCTCGTGGAGCATTCTCATTTAAATCTTCTCTGATACAATTTTCCAGTACAGCCATTTCAATCCAGGAATCCTTTTTAGTGATTCCTATACGTTCGCAAAAATCACGGATTGATTCTGGTGTATAACCAGCGCGACGCATGCCTGCAATGGTGGGCATACGGGGATCATCCCAGCCAGTGACAAAATTTCCATCAACTAATTGGGCTAGTTTACGTTTACTAACAACGGTGTATTCAAGTTGTAATCTGGCAAACTCAATCTGTTGCGGATGAATGGGGGTTTGTAATTTATCTAAAAACCAGTCGTATAAGGGGCGATGATCTTCAAATTCTAAAGTACATAATGAATGAGTAATTCCTTCCAAGGCATCAGAAATACAATGAGTAAAATCATACATGGGATACAAACACCAAGCATCACCTGTGCGAAAATGATGCGCTCGTTTTATTCTGTATATTGCCGGATCTCGCATGTTGATATTTGGAGATGCCATATTTATTTTTGCGCGTAATATATATTTTCCATCGGCATAGTCACCATTTTTCATGGCAGAAAATAAGGCTAAGTTATCTTCAATAGAACGATTTCTGTCTGGACTTTCTTTACCAGGTTCTGTTAAAGACCCTCTGTATTGTCTAATTTGCTCTGCATCTAGACTATCTACATAAGCATCGCCACTTGTTATTAATTGAGCCGCATAATTGTAGAGTTGTTCAAAATAATCTGAAGAGTGGTGTTTTTCAGCCCAGGTAAAACCAAGCCATTGAACGTCGCGTTCAATAGACTCCATAAACTCAACACTTTCTTTTTCCGGATTGGTATCATCAAAACGTAAATTACATTGACCCTTAAATTCTGCTGCCATGGTAAAGTTTAGACAAATTGATTTTGCATGGCCAACATGAAGATATCCATTAGGTTCAGGTGGAAAGCGAGTAATAACTTCCCCATCATTTTTGTTATTACGCAAATCATTGGTAATAAGGTGTCGAATAAAATTTGATGATGGTTTTTTTGTGGTTGAGCTCATTGATTTAATTGGTATTGCGAAATTTGTAGGTTGGGTCAGCGATAGCGTAACCCGACAATTCAAAACTTTGTATTCTACTGTAATTAAAGGGTTAGGAAAAGCTAAAAACCAGTAGACTTAGGTTGTGCGGAGTTCTGTTTGTTGGACTATTGAATAATTTATAAGGGTGGCTGTTTTAAACCTGTCTTAATAATTTCCACAGAATCGCCGACCGAAAGTTTGCCAGAATTATCATGCAAGGCATTTTGTCCAAAAAAGACTTTATTATTCCAGCGACGTAGACGACTAAGTGTCGTCAAAGGTTCTTTATTGGTTTGTGCTGTTTCAGCATCTATTGTTGGTACGGAGCATCTGGAGCAGGCTTTAGGTAATCTAAAACTAATGCTATTAATTTGTATTTCTCGCCAACTATCTTCAGCATAACTTTCGCAATTAGAAATAACCAGATTGGGGCGAAAACGCTGCATAGGTAATGGTATTTTCATTTCTTGATTAAGTGATGTTAAAGATGCATCCGATACGATTAAAAAAGGAAATCCATCAGTAAAATTAACTTTATCTGTATCTGTTGCATAGTCAGGGTCAACAGGGCGGACAATATTATCGGGTTGATAGACCAGTTTACAGTCCATCTCTAAAAAATCACTTAACCATTGATCTGCTTCAGGGCTAGTTGTTTTTGCTATCGCTGAAAATCAGGGAAACGGAGCGATAGCGAAGTGATGATTTTTAGTCCGCAGTAGGCAACAGGGAAATTTGCAGATTCGACGTGTGCGATAGCACGCGAGAGAAGCAAAAATTTTTTCCCGATAAGCCGTCAAGTCAGTGAGGTAAGTTTTAACGGAGCGGCTTTTGTGCGGAGTTGAAACTGGACGCAGGACGTACTGTGGCACTCGATTAAGTCGCCCGAGCGGAATGAATCTTTGGACATGGATGTCCCAAGGTGATATATAGCGAGGATGGCGCGCCAGGCATTGATCTTTCCAGATAGTGGTGTTTATATCATCACCATTTTCAGGGTTTAGCGGTAATGAAATACTGCCAGAAGTTGCTGTGCTGAGAATTAAAGTGTCATTTTTCATCTCAGTTTTAATTAATGTCATTTTAGGTAGACGACGTTGACTGAGAAATTGGTTGTGGTTATCTATCAACATCCATTTTCGGTCATGTAACAACCCTTTATTATTAACAGTCCATTTTGAAACTTTTATTCCAGCTAATGATTTTACGGGGTAAATAAAAATATCACTTAGAATTACTTGTGCCATTATTTTTTCCTAAGATAATAAATTATCTAAAACCATCATAATAATAAATCCTACGATTAATGAAAAAGTAGCGTATCGGGAACGACCTTTGGCATGTGTTTCTGGAATGATTTCTTCGGTAATAACAAACATCATTGCTCCAGCAGCAAACCCCATTGCAATCGGTAAAAAGGAGGAAAAGATAGTGACCATGGTAACTCCTAGTAAGCTGCCAATAGGTTCAACTAAACCAGTTAGTGTGGCAATTCCAACTGCTTTCCACTTGTTATAACCTAGCCCTACAAGAGGTAATGCAACAGCTAGGCCTTCTGGAATATTTTGTAGAGCTATGGCAATAGCTAGAACGATTCCATTTTTTATATCACCTGAGCCGAAGCTTACTCCGATAGTCATGCCTTCAGGAAAATTATGAATGGTGATAGCTACAATAAATAGCCATATTTTTTGTAAAGACTCTTTATTGGCATTAGGTACAGAATCAAAATGTAAGTGAGGTAAGTTTTTATCAGCAAAGTGAAGAAAAAAAGCGCCGATCAACATGCCAGCAGAAACAACCCAAAGCCCTTTGTCTGGCCATAGTTCGTTACCAAAATCAATACCTGGGACTAATAATGAAAAGGCTGTTGCCGCTAACATAACACCTGCAGCGGCTCCTAATAAGGTGTTAAAAAGTCGTTCTGGTATGTCCTTTAAAATAATAACAAGTGATGCGCCTAAACCTGTGGCTAAACCTGCAAGGAGGCTGGCGATAAAGCCTAGAGCAACTATTTTATTGAAAACCAGATATAAAAGGCCAAAGAATAGTAGTTGAGAGAAGGTAAATAAGCCAAGAATTACGACCCAACGTTGGGTGGGAGGCATAGCACTAATTTTTTTGTAATTAGGATGAGCCTGAATACGCGAATATTGAGTCTCAAGAGCTGATTTTATACTTGTCATTTTTAGCCTTTAATTGTGTTATTTATTTCTACTTGCTTGAGTCGAGAATAGGAAAAAATCCTTTTTTAGCCTTGTGGCTGTTTTCACGTTGTAGATTTAATTATTATAAGCTAATTATAAATTAGCGTGAGAGAGTGATGAAAAAAATTGTACAGGGAATATTTCCTTTATTGTCTATGGTTGGAATCAGTACAGCAACATTAGCTGATGATTCATCTGTTGTAACAAAAAAGGAAGAAGCCCCCATTGTATTAGAAAAAATGGATGTGTTTGCTATAACCCCATTAGCAGGAAGTGGGTTAGCAATAGATAAAATACCTGCCAATGTACAAAGTGTTTCTTCAGAACAATTAGCTGATAGTCATACTACGACGTTGGCTGATTATATGAATCGCTATATGGGCAGTGTTCATATTAACGAGGCACAAAATAATCCTTTGCAACCCGATATTTATTATCGTGGTTTTGTAGCATCGCCGTTATTAGGGCTGCCTCAGGGGTTGTCGACTTATGTTAATGGTGTACGGTTCAACGAGCCTTTTGGCGATACAGTGAATTGGGATTTAATTCCTCAAGGTGCTATAGAGAGTATGAGCTTAATACCTGGGTCAAATCCTTTATTTGGCCTAAATACGCTAGGTGGAGCTATCTCCATACAAACAAAAACGGGTTTCTCTGCACCAGGTCATCAGTTAGAGGTTTATGGTGGGTCTTATGAACGTCATTCAGAAGAGCTAACCAGTGGTTGGAATAATGGAACCTGGGGCTACTTTATTGATTTACATCATTTTGAAGAAGAGGGCTGGCGTGATTTTTCACCCACTGAGGCTAATCAGGTCTTTGGTACTTTGAGCTGGAAAGGTGAACGTGCAAATCTTGATTTAACTCTAGGCGCTAATGATAATAATATGAGAGGGAATGGCGCTGTTCCTATTCAATTACATCAACAGCAGCGGAAAGCTGTTTTTACTCATCCTGACCAGACGGTTACACGGATGTTTTTCTCTGAACTTTCGGGTGCATTTGATGTCACAGATACTATTCAACTAAGTGGAAATACCTATTTTCGCCAAAATAGAATTAAATCTTTTAATGGTGACGACAGTGATTTTGAAGGGTGTGAATCTGATAATGGTTTTTTGTGTGATGAAGAAGGAGAAATTGCGCAAGATGTTTTTGGCAACAATATTGTTGAAAGTGACAGTGTAGAAGGGGCGACTAATAATACCAGTCAAACCCATATGCGTAGTGCGGGAGGTACAATTCAATCAATGTTCAGCAATGATATTTTTGGTTTTGAAAATAATTTTATTTTCGGAGCGGCATATGATTATTCAGATGTTCATTTCGAATCTAATACCGAATTAGGAGAATTAACGGAAAGCCGAGGCACAATTGGAAGTGGTATTTTTCTTGAAGAATCCAAAGTACGGTTAAATACGATAACAGAGACGTATGGCTTTTATTTTAATGATAGTTTTTCGGTAACCGATGCGCTGACAATTAATTTTGCTGGACGATATAATCACACCAGCATTTCTTTAGAAAATCAATATGTGAATGGTGGTGAAGATAAGTTGAGTGGCCATCATAATTTTGATCGTTTTAACCCTTCGGCTGGTTTAACTTATAAAATTGTAGATAATCTAGGCTTGTACGGAAGTTATAGTGAATCATCCAGAGTGCCAACACCAATGGAGTTAAGCTGTGCGGATGAGGATGATCCTTGTAAACTGCCAAATGCTTTTTTAGCTGATCCTCCTTTAGATCAAGTGGTGTCAAAAACTTGGGAAGCAGGCTTTAGAGGAAATTTTAATGAGTTGATAGGGAAGGGGAATTTCAATTGGAATGCAGGTTTTTTTCATACTACCAATCATGACGATATTATCTTCAACCGAGGTGGAGATAGTATTAGTGAGGGCTATTTTAGTAATATAGGGCAAACGCGTCGTTATGGTGTTGAAACAGGGTTTAATGTAGATATTCCTCATATCTTTAGTGATATTGATGAATGGCATTTTTCAGCTAATTATACCTATTTGAATGCTCGTTTTTTAGATAGCTTTACTATACAGAATCCACTGGATGATGAAGAGGCAGCATTGGTTGAAAGGGGCGATCGTATCCCTGGTCTGGCAGAGAACATGTTTAAAGCATCGGTAGGTGTTGATTTTTGGCAGCGCTGGTCTTTATCAATTGATGCACAGTATAGTGGCGACCAGTTTTTCAGGGGGGATGAAGCTAATTTAACCGATAGGCTGGGTGGATATTGGATATTTAATGCCAGAACAGAGCTGAAAATAAACGAGCATCTAGCCTTCTTCGGTAGAATAGATAATATTTTTGACCGAGACTATAAAACATTTGGTGTTTATGGGGAAGCAGATGAGGTATTGGGTGAAGAATTTGATAATGGACGCTTCGTATCACCTGGAATGCCAAGAGCAGGGTGGATTGGAATAAAGCTCTCTTTATAGACCAAACGGACATAAAAAAGCCCGCTGTTTGCGGGCTTCGCTATCGTTTTTTATTCTTATTATTTGTATGCGCTGATGCCTTACTTAGACTAAGGCAAAAATCTAAAAGCAGTTACTAAGTTTTATTATTATAATTATTTAGCCATAAATATTGGCCGCTTTTATCCTCCTCATTAAAGACGACATACTGTCGAGCACTTCCTTTAGCTGGAACGGAGTTTATATAAATTTGATAGGGTTGTCTATAAAAAAAGTAAGATTAAATTAATAAATAGTTTTTGTTAAAAAAAATCTTTTTAATACATATAGTTATACTAGATTAGTAAATTATAATGTTATTATCAAAGGGTGAGTTATGACAGTGGTCTTTTAATGCTTTTAAAGGCATGAGAATTCTGCTAATGCAAACAAAATCATTATATTAGGTTAAGGGCACCTCTATTAATTCATAACTGACAGCTACACGGTTAAAATGTTCGATAACTTCGTTGAAAATCTTATTAATAGCCTGCTATTAACTGCGATCTTCGCCTTGTTCTCAAACATTTTAACCGCATATCTGCTCAGCCAGAATTAATAGAGGTACCCTTAATAAAAAACTGGGCTATCAACTTCTCAATAAGTGAATCGGAATTTAGAAGGTTCTAATTTACTTTTCAAGCATATATTTAAAGTAAGTTGCCATTCCTCTATTTAAAGAATTATAAAAAATTTTGGGTATTGAAAATCTCAAAATACAATTTTTTATCAGAAGATAATTATCTTTAAATAAAAGAAAGCTATTCATTTCTAGTATAATGAAATTAAAAAGCAACGGTTCATTTTTCATAATAAACCTATCAGGTTTTTTAATATGTTGAACGGGATTCTCTTGTTAATTTTATACTAGATATTTCAAAGATATGAAAGAGTTTGATGTAGTAGTTGTTGGCGCCGGGATGGTGGGGGCAACAGTAGCTTGTGGTCTTGGGGAAAGCTCTTTACGTGTTGCAGTTATTGAGCAGTCTTTACCTGAAAGTTTTTCATCAGAGCAACCACATGATCTTCGGGTTTCTGCATTAAGTATTGCATCAAAAAATATTCTTCAAGCTGTGGGGGCTTGGCAAGGCATATTAAATAGAAGATTTTGTCCTTTTCGTCGTATGCGTGTATGGGAAACTGCGGGTGATACTGAATTTAACAGTGATGATATTAGCTTACCTGAATTAGGTTATATTGTTGAAAATAGGGTGACTCAGCTGGCTTTACTGGATAGCCTAGCTGATTTTAATAATATAGAGCTGATTGCTCCGGTAAAGATTGAATCTATAAAGTACTCAACCTCTGGGAAAACAACGTTAAAATTAGGTGATGGGAGCACATTACAAACTAAAGTAGTTGTTGCAGCAGATGGAGGGAATTCTCGAGTAAGACAAACAGTAGGGTTGGGTGTTACTAGCTGGGATTATAAACAACATGCTCTGGTTATTTATGTAGAAACTGATTATGAACAGCAAGATATAACCTGGCAACGATTTGTAGCCAGTGGGCCGCAAGCATTTTTGCCGTTAACGGGAAGTTTTGGTTCAATTGTCTGGTATAACTCAGCTGATGAAGTTAGGCGACTAAAATTATTATCTAGTGAAGAATTGATTAGTGAACTAACGGTTGCATTCCCTTCCTGTTTAGGAAAAATTAAACAAGTGCTAGGTAAAGCAAGTTTTCCATTGAAACGTCAACATGCTCAGCAATATATTAAAGCAGGAGTCGCCTTAGTAGGAGATGCTGCCCATATGATTAATCCATTAGCAGGACAGGGTGTAAATATAGGTTTGTTAGATGCAGCAGCATTAGTTGAAGTGTTAATTGAAGCAAAAACAAAAGGAGAGGATATCAGTAATGTCTCTATTTTACGGCGTTATGAAAAAATGCGTAGAAATGATAACTTAAGGATGATGACACTAATGGATGCTTTTTACAGAGTTTTTAGTAATGATATATTGCCTATAAAATTTTTAAGGAACATGGGGTTGGGATTGGTTGAGCGTGTTGCTCCAGCAAAAAACAAAGTGATGCGTATGGCTATTGGTCTTGAGGGAAATTTACCCAAAATGGCTCTAGGAAAATCGTTAAAATAACATTATTAATATTAGGTTGGCTGTACAGAAAGATGGGTTAATTTTCTTGTTCTTCAATGATTGATATTAACTTGTCTTTAATATTTTTAAGAATGGTCTCATCATTGATGGGTTGGAATTGAAAATCGGTAATGTAAAACATATCTTCCACTCGGCTTCCAATCGTAGTGATTTTTGCTTCATGTAATTGAATGTTTAACTCTATAAAAGCCCTGCCTATTGAGGCAAGTAAACCAGGGTGATCCGTTGTTATAAGTTCAATGATTGTGTATTTGTTGAGAGGGTCTTTATGAAAAGTAACTTTGCTGGTAATAGGAAAATGTTTAGCCTGTCTTGATTGGCGATGAATGTTTAAGTGACTTTTAACCTTAAGGTTACATAGATTATCTTGTAGAGTTTTACAAATATGTATTTCTCTGTCTAATTCTTTTATTGCTCCCCCTGATTGATCAAGAACTTGAAAGCTATTCAGAACGTATTGTTCTTTTGTTGAAAGGCTAAAACTAGCAATTCGCGCATCAAGGATAGTCAAGCCAAGCTGATCTAACGTAGCTGCACTCAAAGAAAATATATCATTTTCATGAATAGCATAGACGAAAATTTCTACACTACCTCGTTGGTTTTTTGGTCGTAAAATAACAAGAGGGAGTTCACTTGTTTTTGTTGATGCAATAGCAATGGAGTGCCAGGCAATTTCTTCCGGTGAATAACGTAAGAAATAATCATCTTCATTACAAATTTGATCCCAGGTTTTTTGAATAGTGGCTTCACTGATACCAAGGCCAATAAGTTCTTCTTTTGCTTCTAGTTTATTTTCTTGAAGACGCTCAGATTTTTCAATAGGGTTTTGTAATCCTCGGCGTAATACATTATGGGTAAATGTATATAATTCCAGCAATAAAGAATCTTTCCATGAATTCCATAAACTAGGATTGGTAGCTCTAATGTCGGCAACAGTAAATAAATAAAGGTGATTAAGGTAGTCAATACTACCCACTTGTTGCGCAAATTCATGGATGATGTCTGGGTCACTAATGTCTTTTCTTTGGGCAGTCATTGACATGACTAAATGGTTGCGAACTAACCAGGTAATCATTTTTGAATCAGATTTAGACATTTTATGTTGAACGCAAAATTGCTGAGCAATTTTTTCCCCTAAAACAGAATGATCACCTCCCATTCCTTTTGCAATATCATGAAATAATGCAGCAATATATAAAAGCTGAGGTTTGCTAATACGCATAAAAACACTATTACAAAAGGGGAGTTCGCTTTCGTGTTTATCAAGGGAAAATCGTCTAAGGTTTTTAAGAACAAATAAGGTGTGAGCATCTACGGTATAAATGTGAAATAAGTCGTATTGCATTCGTGCAACAATATTGGTAAACGCTGGTATATAAGCAGCCAGAATGCCATAACGGTTCATTCTCCGAAATTGATGTGTTATTCCACAGGGTGATTTTAAAATAGAGAGAAACAGTTTGTGTGCTTTAGGGTTGTTTCTGAAGTCATCATTAATATGGTGAAGGTTTTTTCGTACACACCTTATTGTGCTTGCTCTTACTCCTTTTAATGAAGAGTTTTGTTGTAATAAAGGAAATATTTCAAGTATTGTTAAAGGGTGTTTATTAAAAGTATCAAAATCTTTAACAACTAAATACCCATTGATAGAGGTGAAATGATCATTTGCAGGGCTGAGTTCTTTAGTTTGATGCGTATCAATAAGTTTTTCATTAAAAGATTGTAGAAGCATTTCATTCATGCGTTCCAAGTTCATTACTGTTTGAAAATAATGTTGCATAAACTGTTCTACATTTGGATTTTTATTTTCATCAATAAACCCAAACTGAGTTGCTAATTCGCGTTGGTAGTCAAATACAAGTCTGTCTTCACAACGATTGGTAAGAAGATGTAAAGCAAATCGAATTCGCCATAAAATATTTCGACAGGCAATAAGTTCATTGTATTCAGACTCAGAAAAAAAACCATGTTCGACGATTACAATTAGCGTTGGGGCGGTATAATGATGTTTGAAAACCCAGGCAATATTTTGTAAGTCTCTTAGACCACCAGGACCTTCCTTTACATTGGGTTCAAGGTTATAAGCCGTATCGTGGTGTTTTGCATAACGAAGATGTTGCTCTTCCATTTTTGCTGAAAAATACTGATCTGATGGCCATAGTTTTTCTTTTGATAGGTCGTTTTTTAAATCGTTAAACAAGGCTTGATTGCCACTAATTAACCTCATTTCTAATAAATTAGTCATGATGGTTTGGTCTTCCGTTGCTTTCTGAATGCATTCGGAAATAGTTCGAACAGATAAGCCTGGTTTAAGACCAATATCCCATAAAAAATTTGAAAAAATAGATAAGTTATCTTGGAGAGCGCTAGTATCAGATTGATTTAGAAGAATAAGAATGTCAATGTCAGATTTTGGGAATAGTTCATTTCGGCCATAGCCTCCAGTGGCAATTAAACATAGTTTCGAGGCATATTGTTTGAGGAAATGATTCCAGCAGAAAGTTAAAATATCATCAATAAAAATGGCATTTTCTATCAATAATTGGTCAACATTTTCTTTTGGGTTGAATTTTTGACGTTGTTGTTCAAAGTTTTGTTGAATAGTTTGTTTAAGTAACTCAGGACTGTTTTCTTTGGAAAAAACTTTAGTGATGTCTGTATCTAAATCAATCTTCATTTTTCTTCCTGACGTAAGGTCAATACTTCATGACCCTCTGGTGTGACCAAAATTGTATGTTCCCATTGAGCAGAAAGACTTCGATCCTTTGTCACTGCAGTCCAGCCATCTTTTAGAACCTTCATATGCCTTTTACCTATATTTAGCATCGGTTCAATAGTGAAAATCATGCCTGCTTCAATCACTTCACCTTCTCCTTTTTTTCCAAAGTGCATAACATGAGGGTCTTCATGGAATTTTTTACCAATACCATGGCCACAAAACTCTCTGACTATAGAATAACGATTGGATTCCGCATATTTTTGAATTGAATGGCCTATATCTCCAAATGTAGCGCCTGGTTTAACCTGTTCTATACCAAGAAATAGACATTCCTGTGTAATATTTATTAGGCGGTTAGCATGCTGGCTTGTTTCACCCACGCAAAACATTTTGCTGGTATCCCCATGATACTCGTTCTTAATTACGGTAATATCAATATTAACAATGTCTCCCTTTTTTAATTTTTTCTCACTTGGAATGCCATGGCAAATGGTTTGGTTAACAGAGGTGCAAATAGATTTAGGAAAACCTCGGTAATTAAGAGGGGCGGCAATTGCTTGTTGATCATTCACTATATAGTCATGGCAAATTTGATCAAGCTCATTGGTTGTAACGCCAGGTAAAACAAAGGGTTTGATCATTTCTAAAACTTCGGCTGCAAGTTTTCCTGCAATTCGCATTTTATTGATTTCTGATTCGTTTTTAATGGTGATGCTCATAGATTAAAATAGAGTGACTCGTATTTAAGGAGCGAGGATTTAATAATATCCGTATCTTGCCTTGTCTTTTTGCCCGTCTTCTGCGTTGTAAAAATGGTTGCGTAGTCTGCTATGCGCCCATTTCTACGTCTTGAATACGAACAAAAATTCTGCGTCAAGATACGGATATTATTAAATCCTCGCTCCTAAGGAAAAATTATGACAAGTGATGAAAATTACAAGAATAGTATCAATCTGGATATAGATTTTATAACTTATAGATAAACTTGTCTCTTTTTCTTCAATTCAGCTTATAGAAAACCCTAAAAAAGTGAGTAAGGCAGGATAAAATGAGAATAATATATTACAATAAAAATATTGGTTTATAACTATATATATGGTATAAAGATAGGTTCATTTTTGTATTAATACTCACACTTATCGACACGACTGGTAGGGTGCTGGTTATTTTTTAATCAGTTGTCAGGACGGGATAGGTGGAGGCGTAACCCATGGTCATAATAAATGACCAAACTACTTAGGAGAAAATAATGGCAGCAGTGTCAATGCGTCAAATGTTAGAAGCGGGTGTTCATTTTGGACATCAAACTTGTTACTGGAATCCAAAGATGGCTTCTTATCTTTTTGGTGCAAGAAACAAAATATACATCATAGACTTGGAACAAACGCTTCCTTTATTTAATGATGCTTTAAATTATTTAGGGCAAATGACTGCGAACAAAGGAAACATCCTGTTTGTAGGCACTAAGAAAGCTGCACGTAAAACAGTTGCAGAAGAGGCAATACGTTGTGGAATGCCTTATGTTAATCATCGCTGGCTAGGTGGTATGTTGACAAATTTTAAAACAATTAAAAAGTCAATAAGACGTTTAAAAGAACTAGAAGCAATGAAAGCTGATGGTTCGATGCACCAAAAGTTTAATAAAAAAGAAGCGCTAGGAATGGAGCGCGAAATGATAAAACTTGATCGCAGTCTTGGTGGAATTAAAGATATGCGTGGTACTCCTGATGTACTTTTTGTTTTAGATGTAGGATATGAGAAAAATGCAGTTAAGGAAGCTCAAAAATTAGGTATTCCAGTGGTAGGAATTGTTGATTCTAATAATTCACCTGTTGGTATTGATTACGTTGTTCCAGGAAACGATGATTCAATACGTGCAATTAAATTATATTGTCAGAGTGCATCTGCTGCAGTGCTAGAATCTAAATCAGCTGGATTAGCCGCATCAGCGAAATCAGACGATTTCGTTGAAGAGGTTTCATCTGAAGAAGCTCCGTCAAAAGAAGCTCCGTCAAAAGAAGCCCCGTCAAAAGAAGTCCCAGCAAAAGAAGCTCCATCTGCAGAGGCTTCATCTGAAGAGAGTTAGTATTTTGAAACTGATTTAGTTTTGACTGAATGGTTTAAAATTACATTAAAATTGGGCTGTTGAAAAAATAGCCTTTTAAACGCCTCCTTTAATTATTTAATTGGGGGCGTTTTTTTAGTTAAGAATTTGAGGAAATAGAAAAATGAGTGTAACTGCTGCAATGGTTAAAGAACTTAGGGAAAGAACAGGTTCTGGAATGATGGAATGTAAAAAAAGTCTAGTTGAGGCAAATGGTGATATGGAATTAGCCATTGAAAATATGCGTAAGTCAGGACTTGCGAAGGCTGATAAAAAAGCAAACCGAGTAGCTGCTGAAGGGATGATTGGACTTAAAGGGAGTGATGATGGTAAAACAGTTGTTATGGTAGAAGTTAATAGTGAGACTGATTTTGTTGTGAAAAGTGATGATTTCATCACTTTTGTAAATACCCTATCAGACGCGCTATTAAATTCTTCAGTCGATAATATTGAAAAATTAGCTGAGCTAAGTTTAGCAACGGGTGAAACAGTTGAGGCTACTCGCCGAGCTTTAATCGCCAAAGTAGGTGAAAATATTTCAGTTAGACGTTTTGCTAGATACGCGAATGTTGATGGAGGTACAGCAAGTTATCTTCACGGTGGAAAAATTGCTGTTATTGTTGAAACTGCCAAAAATGATAATGAATTAGGTAAAGATATTGCTATGCATATCGCAGCAAGTAATCCTGCTTATTTATCTGTTGATCAGGTGGAAGAGAAAGAAATCCAAAAAGAAAAAGATATTTTTACTGCTCAAGCATTAGAAAGCGGAAAGAAGCCAGAGATAATTGAAAAAATGATCGCAGGAAGAATTAAAAAATTCTTAGCTGAAGTGACACTTGAAGGACAAGCATTTATTAAGGATGATAAAATGACTGTTGCCCAATTGGTAAAATCAAAAGATAATTCGATTATTCAATTTACTCGTTTTGAGGTAGGTGAAGGAATTGAAAAAGAAGAAGTGGATTTTGCTGAAGAAGTAAGAGCCCAGGCAAGTGCTTAATTTTTTAAAACCCGGTTTAAGCTGGGTTTTTTTGCATAAGATTTTAAGGAATGATGTATATTTAAAGTTAAGCTAGTATCTTGTTTTGGATATAGCCAAGAAATAAGAAAAATGATTTTCTGTTTTCCTGTGGAGGCAATTGTTGCCTTCGCTTTAGTGTTTATAGATACTGAATAAAAACACAAAAGTAGTTAATCATTTAAATTTAGTATTGATCCTTAGCTAAAATTCAATTTTTTACATAATATTACCCCCTTATATTTTAATTAAAAGGATATTTCTCAATGACAAAAATGATCTGTAAGCGAATTTTACTTAAGCTAAGTGGCGAGGCATTAATGAGTGAAACCGGGGGTAGTCTTGATGCAGTGATTGTTAATCGTCTAGCAAATGAAGTGAAAGATTTATGTGATGCCGGTGTAGAAGTCGGATTGGTTATTGGAGGTGGTAATATACTGAGAGGTGCAGAAAAAGCATCGCAAGGTATGGATCGTGTGACAAGTGATCAAATGGGAATGCTGGCAACAATTATTAATGCTCTGGCAATGCAGGATTCTCTCGAAAAAAAAGGGCTACAAGTCAGAGTGATGAGCGCTCTAAAGATTGATGAGGTTTGTGAAGATTATATTCGACGAAAAGCTGTCCGACATTTAGAGAAGGGGCGTGTAGTGATTTTTTCAGCAGGAATAGGCAATCCTTTTTTTACTACAGATACTGCGGCTAGCCTCAGAGCAATTGAAATTAATGCAGAATTGTTGATAAAAGCAACAAAAGTGAAAGGTGTTTATTCGGCTGATCCTGAAAAGGATAAAAATGCAAAATTTTATTCAAAATTAACTTATGATGAAGCTTTAGACCAGCGATTGAATGTTATGGATGCAACCGCTTTAGTTTTGTGTAGAGATAATGATTTGCCAATGAGGATTATGAATATTTTTGAACCTGGTGCCGTGATGCGCCTGATGAAAGGTGAAGAATTAGGGTCTTTAATTGAAAAAGGTTGAACCAGGAAAAATAAATGATAAGTGATATAGAGCAAGATGCTTCGGTAAGAATGGGTAAAAGTGTAGAGTCTCTGCAAAAGGCATTTACAAAAATAAGAACAGGGAGAGCCCATCCAAGTTTATTAGATCAAATAACAGTTTCATATTATGGTGCAGATACTGCCTTGTCACAGGTTGCTAATGTTTCTGTTGAAGACTCCAGAACATTAAAGGTCACTCCTTGGGAAAGAGATATGGTTAAAGCTATTGAAAAAGCGATTATGTCTTCTGATTTAGGCTTAAACCCAACAACTCAGGGCTTGGTTATACGAATTCCTTTGCCGCCTTTGACAGAAGAACGTCGACGAGACTTAGTTAAAGTGGTGAAAAACGAGGCTGAGCAAGGTCGTGTTGCGATTCGAAATATCCGTCGAGATGCTAATTCTGAAATTAAAGAAGCTTTAAAAGAAAAAATGATTTCTGAAGATGAAGCTCATACTGGGGAGGAAAAAATCCAGCAGATCACCAACAAGTACATTAAAGAAATAGAGACGTTTCTCGAAGCTAAAGAAGCAGATTTATTATCTATGTAATTATTCTTGAATATTAATGATGAATGATTTAATGGCAAATAATGGTAACCCTCGACATATTGCTATTATTATGGATGGAAATGGTCGGTGGGCGCAGTCAAAGTTTTTGCCTAGGATTATGGGGCATAGAGCGGGCGTTAAAACCGTAAAAAAAATTGTTGAGTTTTGTGTTCAGGAAGAGATAGAAGTTTTATCTTTATTTGCATTCAGTAGTGAAAACTGGCGAAGACCTAAAAAAGAAGTTCAAATGCTAATGGAGTTGTTTATGGGGACACTTCAAAGTCAAATTGATAAACTAGAAAAAAATAATATTAAACTTCGTATTATTGGCGATAAGTCAGCTTTTTCAGATAAGTTACAAAACAGAATTAGTCAAGCTGAAACACAGACTGAAAATAATACTGGTTTAAATCTTGTCGTTGCTGCTAATTATGGCGGGCATTGGGATATTACTCAGGCTTTTCTAAAGATTACTAAAAAAATTGAAAGTGGGGAACTACAGGCCCAAGATATTACGGAGTCATTAATTAGCCAACATATGACGACATCTGACTTACCTGAGCCTGATTTATTTATTCGGTCTGGTGGAGAGCAACGAATAAGTAATTTCTTGTTATGGCAATTAGCTTATACAGAATTTTATTTTACAGAAACTTTATGGCCAGATTTTGATAAAATTGCATTTTCAGATGCGATAAACAGTTTTAAAAGTAGACAAAGACGATTTGGTCGCACAAGTGAGCAAGTCGATAATTCTCAGAAACCTAATTAACTCTAATAATAATGTTATTTCAACGTATATTAACAGCACTGGTGCTTGCAGCAGTAGCAATTTCAGCTATTTTTTTATTACCAATACTTTATTTTTATCTATTTATCGGCATTATTGTCTTAATTGCTGGATGGGAGTGGACAGAATTGTCTGGTATACACACAGGTATAGGAAAAATACTTTTTACTCTGTTTTTACTTGTTCCTATGCTTGGCATCACCTTTTGGACGCAAATTTTAGAAACACTTTCCGTTATATTTGAATACCCTGAAATTAAAAAGTATTCTGGTCTTCTTGAGTGGTTAGTTATTGGGCCAACATTATTCTGGGTGTTTATGATGGTTCTTATCAGAAACCAATCAGAAGAATTGCTGAGGATTGATATAAAAAAACGGTATAAGCTATTTCTAGGCTTGTTCGTTTTGTTTTCTGCCTGGATGTTTTTGACAAGACTAAGAGCATTTTATGGTCCTGAAGCAGTGATGTATTTTCTTGCTCTTATTTGGGTTGCTGATATTTCTGCGTATTTTACTGGTATGAAATGGGGCAAAAATAAACTTGCACCGACTATTAGTCCTGGGAAAACCATAGAAGGAATGTATGGCGCATTATTTTCTGCATTAGTGATGGGGCTTATTTTAGTATTAACTTATGGATACCCTTTTTTGATTGCAGCGGATTTTATTTTGCTCTCCGTATTGACTGTTTTAGTTTCAATTTATGGAGATTTGTTTTTTAGTTTAGTCAAGCGTCGAAATGGAGTCAAAGATAGTGGTACTTTACTTCCCGGGCATGGTGGGGTATTAGATCGTATTGATAGTGTTATTGCAGCGACCCCTTTTTACTATGCCGGTGTAATTCTTATTGGGCGGGGTGTATTTGCATGAAAGGACTCTGTATTCTCGGTGCGACTGGATCAATTGGAGTAAGTACGTTAGATGTTGTTAGTCGTCATCCTGAACAATACAAAGTAGTCGCATTAACTGCAAATACAAATATTGAGGCTTTATTTGATCAATGTGTTTTACATAAACCTGAATATGTAGTTGTGGTTAATGAGGAAAAAGCAGAGCAATTTAAGCAAAAAATTCAAGGTTCGGAATTATCAACTATTCAAGTTAAGGCTGGCGTAAAGGCGTTAGAATTAGTGTCAACATTGGATGAAGTGGATTCAGTCATGGCTGCAATTGTTGGTGCTGCTGGCCTATTGCCTAGCTTAGCAGCAGCTAAAGCGGGTAAAACAGTATTGCTGGCAAATAAAGAAGCGTTGGTTATGTCGGGTAATATTTTCATGGAGGCAGTTAAACAGTCAGGCGCAAAACTTTTACCTATAGATAGTGAACATAATGCGATTTTTCAATGTATGCCGGCAGGCTATGTTGCTGGAGAGCCTGCAAAACAAGCCAGACGTATCTTGTTAACTGCATCCGGAGGACCTTTTAGAGAAACTCCAATTGACGAATTACATGATGTTACAGTCGATCAGGCAGTTGCTCACCCAAAATGGGATATGGGACGTAAAATTTCGGTGGATTCAGCAACAATGATGAATAAGGGACTAGAATTAATAGAAGCTTGTTTATTATTCAATATGTCTCCAGATGATATTCAAGTTGTTATTCATAAACAAAGTATTATTCATTCCATGGTAGATTATATTGATGGTTCTGTTTTAGCTCAAATGGGAAATCCTGATATGAGAGTGCCTATTGCACATGCCATGGCTTGGCCCGATCGATTCGATTCTGGTGTAGAACCGCTTGATATTTTTAAGGTGAAACAAATGGATTTTGAAGAGCCGAATCTGGAGCGGTTTCCCTGTTTAAGATTAGCCTATGAAGCCATAGTTGCTGGAGGAATTATGCCAACAGTACTCAATGCGTCAAATGAAGTCGCAGTCGATGAATTTTTAAATGAACGGGTAAAGTTTACTGATATCCCGGTTATTATTGAAAAATGTATGGCTAAATTTTCAGCGGATATAGCTGATACTCTCGAGGTTATTTTAAAAACAGACCAACAAGCAAGAGAGCAGTCCTATAAAATTATTAAAGAGATGAGTCTTTAATGGATATTTTATACACAGTCTTTTATTTTATTGTTGCTATAGGATTATTAGTCGCTATTCATGAATTTGGACATTTTTGGGTGGCAAGAAAGGTCGGTGTTAAAGTCATTCGTTTCTCAATTGGTTTTGGAAAAGTTATTTGGTCATATCAAAAAAATTCTGACTCAACAGAATATGTTTTATCAGCCATTCCTTTAGGTGGCTATGTAAAAATGGTGGATGAAAGAGAAGGAGAGGTTAAGCAAGAAGATTTACCTTTTGCTTTTAATCGACAATCCTTATTAGCTCGGACGGCGATTGTTGCAGCAGGCCCCATTTTCAATTTATTACTTGCAGTTCTTTTATTATGGGCAGTTTTTACTATTGGCGAAACAGGAATGCGACCAATTATAGGGACTATAGAGTCGGGAACAATAGCTGAACAAGCCGGTTTTTCTGAAGGAGAAGAAATACTTAAGATTAATGATGAGAATGCGCCTACTTGGTCAGAAACGATGAATTTATTATTTTCATCAGCGATGCAAGGTGATGAAGAAATTAAAGTTTCAGTGAAAAATAATGATGAAATAGAGCAAACGCATTTTATTCAATTAGCAGAAGGTGATTCAGAAAGCCCTGAAATTTTCTACGAAAAACTAGGTTTGAAACCTTGGTCACCAACTTTAAAACCTATTATTGGTAAAATAATAGAAAATTCAGCAGCTAAAACGGCAGGACTACAAACAGGTGATTTGATTATTTCTGCAAATAAAGATCCCATGACAGATTGGATGACATGGGTTAAGTATGTAAGAAACCATCCTGAAGAGTCAATTCAATTAATGGTAGAAAGGGACGATATCCGCTTGCCGATTGTTATTATTCCAGAAAGAGTCAAAAATGAAGAAAAGGATTTTGGCCGAATTGGAGCAGGAGTTGAAGTTCCCGAAGATTTAATAGACTCGTTACGAGTTGAATATTCTCTACCATTGGGGGAAGCATTAATTACTGCCATTGAAAAAACATGGTTTTATTCAATTAATACAGTCAAAATGATGTGGAAAATGTTGATAGGTAAAGCATCTGCTGAGAATTTGAGTGGTCCGATCAGTATTGCTCAGTATGCTGGTCAATCAGCAGAAATGGGTTTAGTGCCTTTCTTTAGGTTTTTAGCTATTGTAAGTATTAGTTTGGGAGTGTTAAATCTTTTACCAGTTCCTGTTCTGGATGGTGGACATTTAATGTTTTTTGCGATTGAAGCAATTAAAGGCAGCCCTATATCTGAGAAAATACAGATTTATTTTCAACAGTTTGGTATGTTAATGCTGATGTCTTTGATGTTTTTTGCTGTTTTTCTTGATCTTGGGCGATTATTTCAATAGTCTGGATTTTTAGGTTAAATAATTTATTTCATTTATGAACAAAAACTTTTTTTTGTTGTCTTTTGTGGACTTTTAACTGATATTTACTAAATATGAAACAAATAAAAAATATGCTACATTCTTTGTTAGCTTTGGTTTTAGTAAGCGCAGCTCTATGTGCTCATGCAGATGACGATGCGATTAGAAAATCATTGGCTCATTTAATACCTTCTTTGAAAATAGACTCAATAGAGTCAACTCAAATTGAAGGATTATATGAAGTTACAATGGGTACGAATATTTTGTATGTTTCCGAAGATGGAAAATACATGTTGCAAGGCCACCTAATTGATATAAACGCCAAAAAGGATTTAACGGAATTAAAATTAGCTGGTTCAAGAAAAATAGCTATTGAAAAGTTAGGTGAAGAAAAAGTGATAATATTTAAGCCTGAAAAAAGTAAATATAAAGTGACTATATTTACAGATATTGATTGTGGCTATTGTCGTAAATTACATGCTGAAATAGATCAATATATGGCAGAAGGAATTACTGTTCAGTATTTATTTTTTCCAAGAGCAGGGAAAGGCTCAGAAGCTTATCATAAAGCTATTTCTGTGTGGTGTGCAAAAGATCGAAAACAAGCTTTAACTGATTCAAAAAAGGGTAAAGCACTGGAAACAAAAAAATGTGAAAACCCGATAGATGAGCATATGCAGTTAGCAACTGATTTTGAAGTAAGAGGAACACCCATGATAGTGACAGAAAAGGGTAATATTTTTCCTGGTTACGTACCAGCAAAACAATTGGCAAAAGCTTTATCTGAAGAATAAAACTCTTAATTTATACAAACGTGCACGAAATAATTTCGACAACTTGCTTGTACTAAAGCATAAGAATAGCTAAAGTTTTTTATTTTTGTCCATCTTTCGTGTTGTGACAACAGTTACATAGCCTGCTACGCGCATTCTAGGTATTACGAATGCGTTAGGGTGTAAAGTTTATTTTTTTTTAAAGAAGCTGCTTACCAACTCTTGCGTAGGTTAGGCTAACAGCTCTATCGTTAACCTAACATTTTTAGCATACCGTTTGTTGGGTTGCCAAAGAGACGGCTGCCCAACCTACATATGTGTAGGTTTACTTCACTTTTAATCACACCCAATGCGTTAAGTTTATTTCGAAAGTAATATTATTATTGTATAATTGTCAGTAAGAGTTGGCTGGACAGTCGCTGTCTTATTTATATAAGGCGGAGGAAAGTCCGGGCTCCATTGGGCAAGGTGCCAGGTAACGCCTGGGAGGCGTGAGCTTACGGAAAGTGCCGCAGAAAATAGACCGCCTGATTTTATTAGGTAAGGGTGAAAAGGTGCGGTAAGAGCGCACCGCGCTTGCTGGCAACAGCAGTGGCAGGGTAAACCCCACCTGGAGCAAGATCAAATAGAGGAACTGACGTGTGGCCCGCATGGTTCCTGGGTAGATTGCTTGAGCCGTTAGGTGACTAGCGGCCTAGATGAATGACTGTTCTCGACAGAACCCGGCTTACAGGCCAACTCTTTTTTATTGTCTTATCCTCTTATTTTTTTCTTTTATTCTGGAAAATATACTTTCTATGATTTTTCTTTTTACACCAATCAAAAAGTTTTAATTTCAACCTATTTATATGAAATATTCTACGATAGAACAATTTGTAGGAAATACGCCTCTTGTAAAATTACAAAGATTACCAGGGAAAACAAGTAATACAATCTTGGTCAAACTTGAAGGTAATAATCCTGCTGGTTCTGTAAAAGACCGTCCAGCTTTAAGTATGATTAAGCACGCTGAGGAAAGAGGTGAAATTAAACCTGGTGATAGCTTGATTGAAGCTACCAGTGGAAATACTGGAATTGCGCTAGCAATGGTTTCGGCAATTAAAGGCTATAGGATGACTTTAATTATGCCAGATAACATGAGCGCCGAGCGGATTGCTTCAATGAAAGCTTATGGTGCAGAAATTATTTTAACACCAGCGTCTAAAAGTATGGAAGGAGCCATTGATTTAGCTAGAAAAATGGAGAAAGAAGGAAAAGGACGGATTTTAGATCAATTTTCTAATTCAGATAACCCTCTAGCTCATTATGAAGGGACAGGGCCTGAAATTTGGAGAGATACGGAAGGAAAAATTACGCATTTTGTTAGTGCCATGGGGACAACAGGGACTATCATGGGAGTCTCTCGTTTTCTAAAAGAGACAAATCCTGATATACAAATTATCGGTGTACAACCGGAAGGCAAGTCAAAAATACCAGGCATTAGACGATGGCCTGAAGAATATATGCCTAAAATTTATCACTCTAAGACGATTGATCGTATTATGGATATAGATCAAGTTAGTGCTGAGGATACAACTCGTGCATTAGCGGATCAAGAAGGCGTTTTTTCTGGTGTATCATCTGGGGGTGCTGTTGCTGTTGCTCTTAGACTGTCTAAAGAAGTGGAAAACTCAGTTATTGTAGCGATTATTTGTGACAGAGGAGACCGCTATCTTTCTACAGGTGTTTTCCCTAGTTAAAATTCATAGATAATACTTATTCTGTGCGTGTTCCTAAACTGAAGTGTTTAAAAAAATGCAAAAGCATTATCAGTTTATTAGTATCTTAATTTATCTTCTGCTATTCTCTCCAGTTATCAAGGCAGTTGAAGTAATTTCATTTAATATTGATGAAATTATATCTAAGCAGTGGAAAATCAAAAACATTGAGTTATCGTTAACTAAATTACATAATAAGCAGCAGCGATTCAGAGCATCAATCAAACAATTAAAGCTACCGAAACCTTTCTCTAAATTTCAGTTTGCTGATATTACTTGTCAGTCTTTTTCTTGGCAGCAAGAAAAAATTGACTGCCAAAATGGAAAGGCAAAACTAAAATCAGATATTGTTGATTCATCCCCATTTGAGTTTTCGTTTTTTATTTCAGAAAAAGAAAGTCGTTTTAGTTTTCAAAACCTTGCTATTGCGAAAGGAAAACTTTCTTTTACAGCAAAGGAAAAGAAAGGGAAATGGTTGGTTTCAATTAAATCTAAAAACATACAACTCAAGCTCCTCTTCCCTTATATTAAAGAACAACAAGCATCTCTTGATGAAATAACAAATGGATTGATTAATGCTGATATTAAATTAACAGGTAATTACAATCAAATAAATACTGTATTGATTGAATCATTATTTAAAAATATTTCTTTTCAAGCTGAGCAAGGGAGTATTGCAGCAGAATCTCTTGATTTTGAGCTTAACTTACTTGCAAGTAATAAAAATGGTGATTGGAAATGGGAACATAATAATCAGTTTATAAAAGGTGAAATTTATAAAGACCCTATATATATAGAAATTAAAGAAGAGAAAAGATTAAGTCTTCAAACTAAAGGGGTTTGGCAAAAGGAAGGAACGATTGACATACAACAGGCAAGCTTAGTGTTATCGAGTGTTGCGAAAATTAATGCTGAGGCGATATTAAAATATAAGCCTGTTTTTGAAATAGATTCTAGTACGATAGATATAAATATTAATGACTTATATTATCTTTCCACTCATTATATTTCTCCGGTGACTGAACAAACAGCATTAGAAGGGCTTAAATTTAAAGGTAAATTAGTTTCTAAAATTGAGCTGTCTAACGCTAAAATATCCCAAGTTTCTAGTCAGTTTTCTAATTTTACTCTTTATGATGATAAGCAACGAATTGGGGTAATTGAAAGTAATGGAGAAATTAATTGGTCAGATAATCCGAGTTTTTCTTCACTCTCTAGTGTACATTGGAAACAATTGAAAGTCAGAGCGATCCCTTTTGATAGAGGTCAGTTAAATTTTTTATTAAGCGATAAAAAAATAGTATTAGTGCAAAAAAGTTCTATTCCTATTTTAGAAGGCACGTTTAATATCAATCAATTTAATTTCAAATACGATGATAATAACGAACCTATTGTCTATTTTGATGGGGGTATTGAAAATATATCTTTGGAAAGATTATCACAAGTTATGGATTGGACACCATTGGCAGGAAATATTAGTGGAAATATCCCAGGTGTTGAATATACAAATAAAATTTTAAAACTTAATGGAGGATTGAATGTAGATGTGTTTGATGGAAATATTAAAATTAATAAATTAGCCTCATCTGGTTTATTTACTGATTCTCCTAAGCTGTATATGGATATGAATATTAATGATCTAGATTTAAATGCGCTCACTAAAAAATTTGAAATGGGTGGGATTGAGGGACGTTTATCAGGATATATTAACAATTTATATTTAGAAAATTGGGAACCAGTCACTTTTTATGCCTGGTTTGGAACGCCAGAGAATGATAATTCAAGGCATAGAATAAGTCAAAAAGCGGTTGAAAATATTGCGAATATTGGCGGTGGAGGAGCTGCTGATGTAATATCCAAAGGTTTTTTACGTTTTTTTGATACGTTTGGTTATGATCGTTTAGGTTTTGGCTGTTATCTTCATCAAGGAGTTTGTCAACTTATGGGGGTTGAAGCCGCAGAACAGGGATATTACATTATAAAAGGGGGCGGATTGCCGAGAATTGATGTTGTTGGGTTTAACCCTCGGGTTGACTGGAAGGTATTAATGCGACGTTTATCTCGTATTTCTAAAACGGATAATCTTATAATTGAATGATCTATAGTTGAAATTGACCGTATGGAAAATACAGCCTGAAATGACTCAAGAAATTAGTGAAGAAAAATTTAAAAAATTACTTAAAGGAATTCAAATCCCTCCTCAACCCCAGATAATGGTTGATCTGCAGATGGAAATGCAAATGTCTGATGCCAGTATAGATAATTTGTCGGTGATTATATCTAAGGATATTGGGATGTCAGGTTTTGTTCTTAAGGTAGTTAACTCTCCTTTTTTTGGTTTACGCAATAAGATTACTTCTATTAAACAAGCCTTGAGTTTGTTGGGTGTACCTAATATTGTTAATATCGCCAATTCTATGTCAATCCGCAATAGTCTATCAGATAATTCTATTATGCAATTGACATCGTTTTGGGATAACGCAACGGATACAGCAATGATAGCCGCAGCAGTTGCAAAAATGCTTGGTATATCCACTATTGATGAAGCATACACCTTAGGGTTATTCCATAATGCAGGTATTCCTCTTTTATTATCTAAATTTGAGAGGTATCCTCAAATTTTGAAATTGTCTTATGTTGAACAAAATCGTCGAATTACGGATATTGAAAATGATCATATTGATTGTAATCATGCAGTTGTTGGGTACTATGTAGCAAAAACCTGGAAGTTACCTTCTTATTTGAGTGAAGCGATTGCTGACCATCACAAAACTGAAGATGTTTTTTCTGATAAGGTTAGCTGTGAAAAGAAAAAGAAGAATTTATTAGCTGCATTAAAGCTTGCTGAAACAATTAGTGGAACTTTCCAAACTTTAGGTGATGAAACTGAGGATTATGAATTTCAGCGTATTAAGAGTAATTTGTTGCAATACGTGGGATTAAGTGACTATGATTTTGAAGAGTTATACGATGAAATTAAAGAAATGGGATTGGTTCATAACTAATTGTTATTTGAATAAGTGAGTATAGTAAAACTCAATAAATTTATTGGGATTCGATTTGCACAATATACTCTTTTATTCCATTATAACAGGAGAGTTTATGACAATTAGTCACAACAAGAGTATAAACGCTGTTTGGTAAGTTAAGTGAAAAACCATTGTCACTAGCTTGCAATAATTGTTTATCAGCATCGTAAACTTCAATAAAGAACGCCGTATTAGTAAACTGACTACTACCAGTAAAAGACACGTTTCCATTCAAATTAACTCTAAAGCTATCTTTATCTTTAGCTTCAAATAATGTTCCTTGAATTAAATCGCTGCTTTTTTGAACGTCATTTGTTTCTAATGGAAAGTTATTGTTATAAAAGTTTTTGTAATCTATAAAAACATCATATTTAATAGTACCGGCTTGTCCAGATTGATAATTAATATTATCAATTAACACTGTATACCATGTGTCATATTGCCAATTATCAACTATCCAGCTTAGATTGTTAGGGAGTCCTGTCCCATTTATATCTGTATGAACTTGTTGAATATGTAATAAATGATCGTTGGATTTTTGCTTAATGGTTATTTTAGAGTTTGAGAAATAATCGTGCTGATTAGCCCATTTTGATTCACTATTCTCAATAATTGATAAATTCCAGGGTGTTTTTTTATCTGAAGTTTTGTCGGACATAAAAACATAAGGGTATCGCAAATAGGGGAATGCAATAAAGTCTGGGCTATTTGTAGCTATTGAACTTGAACTGTTAAAAAAATCAAAAACTTTAACAGCGGAAGCTCCATGAACTTGTCCATAACTGGTATATTGTAAAAAAGGATCTAATAGCTGTCGTCTATGGCCTACAGCACCAATACTTGAAATGTTAAAAGCATCATCAGTCAGATTAATTAAGTCCTCGGCAGGATCTGTATTATTACCACCTAAGCTTAAATTGCTTGATTTACTGCCATCCAGCCCTGTTTGACTATAACATTTTGAATTTTGAGGAGGAAAATGTATTATAAAATTATTAGCTCTTTGGATTAAGGAAGCACTTTGAGTTTCAATGTCTGCATCCTCATCATATTGAACTGCTGACAGATGGTGCAGGCCTCTTATTTGGTTTAGAGTTTCGACAGTTCTTTTTTTAACCTGGTTATTTATAGAACCTTTAAAACAAGATTTTGTATCGGGTAATTGAGAATATAAAAAATCGTCGGAGACAAATTGATTCTCATTAATTTCTTTTATCGTTTTTCCCCAGAAGTCTTGATATTGCTCCCCTCTATCTTCAATCTGTACCAGACTAATATTTGAATATTCGCTACTTTTTTGGCTGGCATTATAAGATTTGACTGCTACATAGTATGTGGCGTTTTGCCATAAATTAATTGAGAAACTGGTCTTTCCCCCTAAATCAATACTTTTGATACTATTAGTTCCTTGATAGGGATAGGGGGCATAAAATAATCGGTAAGTAGATGTGTTTTTGGTTGGGGCCCAGCTTAATGATACGTTGAGACCTTGAGTATTAACTATTAAAACAGGTGGGCTAGGTTGTGCTGCTTCTACATAAAATGTAGCAGATATTGTGATCATAAATAATGCTAGTCTTGCTAAATATGATCTCATCTTTATAAGTATAATATATGTTGGACTACAAAAAGAGAGGATAGTCCAACCTACATTGCACTTCCAATCATCTCACCTAGTTTAACGGTTTTATCTGCTTTAAATTCTTCTGTCCAATTCACTTTATTTTTTCCGAATAATACAATAATAGTAGATCCCATATTAAACCGCCCCATTTCTTCTCCTTTTGCGATTACAATCTCATTTTTCTGGTATTCCCATGATCGGATAGAATCAATAGTGGGTGGGGATACAACACCGTGCCAAGTTGTTTCGATACTAGAAACAAATATAGCTCCGACTAGAACCAATGCCATAGGCCCATGTTCCGTATCAAATAGACAAGCTACCCGTTCATTTCTTGCAAAAAGACCAGGAACTGAGTTTGTGGTTGCCGTATTAACACTAAATAATCGGCCTGGAATATGTATCATTTCAGTTAAAGTGCCTTTAGCTGGCATATGTAAACGATGATAATCTTTGGGAGAAAGATAGATTGTTGTAAATGAACCTTCATCAAAAAGTTTGGCTCTTTCTGTATCTCCGCCCAAGAGATCAACAGTTGTAAAACATTTACCTTTAGCTTGAAAAATATTTCCTTGATTAATCTGTCCAGCCTGGCTGACGGCACCATCTGCAGGGCAGACGATAGCATTTTTAACTGTACTGATGGGTCTTACATCTGGCTTAAGTTCACGAGTAAAAAATTTATTGAAACTGCTGAAATTATCAATGTTTTGCTCCTTGGACTCAGACATATTGACTCCGTAAAACTTGATGATCTGATTAATCATCAAGTTTTTCCACACTTTAATTTCAGAATGTGTGAACTTTGACATGATGAAAGATAGAAAATGATGTGGCAGGATGTATTGAGGAAGTGTGGTTAGTGCCTGTTTAAAAGTCATATTGATTTGGTTAATTGTTTAGATTATCGGGTACTTTACCACTCAGAAAATAGGCAAAAGAAATAATTTCTGCTACTGCAATATAAAGTTCCTGAGGTATTTCATCACCTAATGGAACTTGGGCTAAAATTCTTGCAAGTTCAGGCTCATTTTGTAAAGGTATACCGTGTTTTTCAGCCAGTTCAAGAATTTTTTCGGCTGAAATACCTTCACCTTTAGCCGTTACTATAGGAGCATTCTGACCGTCATATTTTAAAGCGACTGCTATATCGCTAGTGTAAAAAGTTTTTCCAGCCATGGTAAATATTAAGGTAAGTTGACTAATATAGGAGCATTCCAATTGTGATCTTTATGTTCAGCTATTACCGTGGTATAGATTCCTCCTCTAACATTAAATTCGGCACGAATGCGAATAAAGTTTGGAGAAATGACTTTAACAATGTCATCTAGCATTTCATTAGTAACAGCTTCATGGAAAGCACCTTGTTCACGAAAAGACCACATATATAATTTAAGAGATTTTAGTTCTACACAGAGTTTATTAGGCACATATTCAATAGTAATTGTCGCAAAATCAGGTTGACCTGTCATAGGACAAAGACAGGTGAATTCAGGTATATCTATACGAATTGTAAAATCGCGTCCTGGCCTGGGGTTGTCGAAGGTATCAAGGGTTTTAGAAGGTTTGCTACTCATGATTTATTAATTTAATAATTAAAATATGTAAACGCCTAATTAAAAGGAGAGTGATTTTTCAAAAAATAACAACATTGGATCTTGATAAAAACCATGTCTTTTAAGATGGTACATTAAGGGCGTGAAATGTATAATGCTGGGTTAATTCAATTTAACGGGATATTCTACCAGTAATGAAGCTGGATAAAATCAAACTTTCAGGATTTAAGTCTTTTGCAGATCCAATCACAATTACTATTAAAGGCAATTTAACCGCTGTTGTTGGGCCTAATGGTTGTGGAAAATCAAATATTATTGATGCGGTGCGCTGGGTAATGGGAGAAAGTTCTGCCAAGCATTTACGTGGTGGAAACATGGCCGATGTGATCTTTAATGGATCATCAGGTAGAAAGCCACTCAGTATTGCCACTGTTGAATTGATTTTTGATAATAGTGAAGGTAAGGCCGGTGGTGAATATTCTAAATATAGTTCAATCTCAATAAGAAGACAGGTCAGTAGAGATGGCCTGTCCCAATATGCATTGAATGGTACTAAATGCCGACGTAAAGATGTGACTGATTTATTTTTAGGCACAGGGCTAGGTGCAAGAAGTTATGCAATTATTGAGCAAGGGACGATTTCTCGAATGGTTGAGTCCAAGCCCGAAGAGTTACGAATCCATATAGAAGAAGCTGCGGGAATTTCAAAATATAAGGAACGTCGGCATGAGACTGAAACTCGCATGCGACATACCAGAGAAAACTTAGAACGATTAGATGATTTGAGAGAAGAGGTTGAAAAACAGCTTGAAAATTTAAAACGACAATCAGAAAAAGCTGAGAAATTTACTGGGCTAAAAAAACAAGAACGACAATATAAACGAGAGCTGTTGGCAATACGATGGAATAGTTATCATCAAACATCTGCACAATTAGAAACTCGGTTGCAAGAAATTGCTGCAGAGCATAATCGGTTATTTGAGTTACTTCGGCAAATAGATAAATCTATAGATACAAAACGAACAGAGCAAAAACAGCAGCAGCAATTAGTCGATTCTGCACAAGAAGACTATTATCATGTAGTGGCAGAAGTCAGCCGTTTAGAGCAAACGATTAAACATAACGAAACTAATCACGAAGAAACTGTGATTGAAGTTGATCGTTTAAAGCAACAGGCAGCTCATTCAAAAAATGATTGTGAACAGGATATTCAACAACTCGAAGAAATTAAAGCATCACTTGAAGAGGCAGAAGAAAGTAAAATTGTAGCGGCAGAACAATTTGAAGAAAATTTAGAGATTCAGCAGCAGTTGCAAAAGACTAAGGCTACGTGGCAGCAACAGTGGGAAGGTTATTTAACAGAAAGCTCTAAATATAATGAACAGGCTGAGGTGCAAAGGGTCAAATTGTCTCATTTAACAAATCAGTCTCAGCAATTACAACAAAGACTAGATAGACTCCAGACTGAACGTAATGAATTATCACAATTAGATTTAAAAACTGAAATAGCATCGCTAGATAGTAGTATCGAATTGATTGAAACAGATAGAGAGGATTTGCAAGAACAGCTTGAGGCAATTTATAGTCAAATTATTGATTTTCGGGAAAAAATGAAAAATTTTCACGATCAATTGCATCAAAATCGTTCTGAATTGCAAAAAATGAGCGGTAAAATAACCTCTATAGAATTGTTGCAACAGCATGCCATGGGTAAGGATAAAAAAAATCTTGTTCAATGGTTAGAGAAAATGGATTTATCTAATAATCAGCGACTTGCTGAGTTTTTAGATGTTGAATCCGGCTGGGAAAATGCGGTTGAGATAGTTTTAGGGCGCTATCTGGAAGCCATTTGTGTTAAAGATACTCAGGATATTATTCAAGGATTGCAGTATTTAACCGATCAATCTGTGATTGTGTTTAACACTCATCAGTCCAAAACAGTGGAACAGGAAAACGGTTTTCCACTTTTATTAAATAAAATATCATCGGAATGCGATTTAAGTGGATTGTTGGCTGGAATTTACTATGCAGAAAATCTTGAGTCAGCCAAAGCACTTAGTTTAAAAATAAAAGCTTATGAATCTGTCATTACGCCAGAGGGTGACTGGATTGCTAAAGACTGGATAAATATTTCTCGATCTAGCGATAGTAAGCAGGGTGTATTACAACGTGAAAAAGAATTACGTCTTTTAAAACAAAGACGTGATGATTTACATAATGAAATAGAGGTGTTTGAAGATCAGTTAGATGAAACAGAAAAAACACTTAAAATTTCAGAAACAAATAGAGAAGAATTACAACAGAAAGATAAAATACTCGGTTCTGAATATTCAGCAAAAAATGCTCAGTTTAGTGCTTATTCGGCTAAGCAGGAACAACAACAACAACGTTTAAATCAGATTAGTTATGATATTGAAGAAATCATGATTGAAATAACGGAGATTGCTGAAACGGTTGATGAGTCAGAAGGTCTAAAACTAACAGCTGAACAAACTATTGAAACACTAATAGGTAATAAAGAAAAGCTTGGCGAAGAAAGGTTACAGATTGATTCTAAACAGCACACTATTGAGCTGGCTGTTAATGAAGCACAAAAAACTGTCCATTTAGTCCAGGGAAAAATTGAGTCGTTAAAAGCATCAGATAGTTTAACCAGTAAGCAAATTGAAAGGTTACAGATCCAAAATCAGCAATCAGAACTGCGTATTGTAGAATTAGAAAAAAAATTACATTCTACTTTATTACCTTTGGATAATGAAAAACAGCAATTGGATGAGTTTACTGAGAAAAAACAGGTGCTGGAAGAAAAGCTACAGCAAAACCGTCATCTTCAGCAAGAAACTGAAGCTGATATAAATCATAAAGCTGAAGAGCATACGCTAACACAGCGGGCAATGGAGCAACAAAAAGAATTGTTAGATAAAGTAAGGTTTGAGCAGCAAGATAGTAATGTAAGGCAACAAACGATAACGGAACAATTAGAAGAAATTGATACAGATCCTGAACAAGTGTTACAGGCCTTATCTGATGATGCTGAGGAAGATGAATGGAAAAACAGGCTGGAGAACTTTACTAAGCAAATTGACCGGTTAGGGTCAATCAATTTAACCGCTATTGAGGAGTATAAATCTCAATCAGAGCGGATGAATTTCTTGAATGAACAACATGATGACTTGATTGAAGCATTGAATACATTGGATCAGGCTATTAGCAAAATTGACAAAGAAAGCAGACTTCGATTTAAACAAACTTTTGATAAAATTAATTCTGGATTACAAGCTAAATTCCCTAAATTATTTGGTGGTGGGCAAGCTTATTTAGAATTAACTGAAGATGATTTGCTAGAAGCGGGTGTTAATATTATTGCTCGTCCTCCAGGAAAACGTAATAGTACTATTCATATGCTCTCTGGTGGGGAAAAAGCATTAACTGCGGTTGCATTAGTTTTTTCAATTTTTGACTTAAATCCTGCTCCTTTTTGTTTGCTAGATGAAGTTGATGCTCCATTAGATGATGCCAATGTGGTAAGATTTTCAGAAATGGTTGAAGAAATGTCTGAAACTGTCCAGTTTTTATATATTTCTCATAATAAAGTAACAATGGAAATTGCCAAACAATTAGCAGGTGTTACGATGAAAGAACCGGGGATATCTCGAATGGTATCTGTAGATATTGAAGCAGCAGTAGACATGGCGGAAAATTAATGGATAAAGATATTTTAAGACTAGTTATTATTTCACTAGGTGTTTTTGTAATGCTTTGTATGGTGTTGTGGAGTTTTTTTAAAAATAGAACACCTCGACGAGATATAAAATTTTATAACAAAAAAGAACCACTGGGTAAAATTGATGATTCATTAGTTATTAATACTGATAATGATGATTTTGATGTAGTACCTTTAGGTGTTGTAACAGATGATGGATTGGCACCTGACTCTGGTTTTGAGTCTGATCTTGATCCAATTTTTAATAATCAAGTTCAATCTAGGGAGAAGACGGATTATGCTCCTGTTAGCCAAGAACAATATGTAGAAACTGAGCCAGAGCCTGAATTAGAAATAGATGGTTTTAAAGAAGATGATTTAGACCTGATTAAACCACAGAAAAAAGATTCGAATTTTGAAGTTCCAAAAATAATTCAGATACATATATTTGCTTTAGATTACGACGGATTTAGTGGTAAGGATTTACGGGATGCTTTTCAACAAACCAATCTTACCTATGGCAGCTTAAAAATTTTTGAGCGGCTTGATTCACAAAATAGAGTGGATTTTGCTGTTGCAAGCATGATTGAACCCGGAACATTTCCTGATCAAAATATGGGATCATTTACCTGTCCTGGTATTGTCTTTTTTCTACAACCTGCTGAGCTAGACAATCCTTTGAGTGTGTTTGACGAGTTTATTAAAACAATTGAAATCATAGCGACAAGACTTGAAGGCGTTAAGTTAGATCATAAAAGAGAGCCTCTATCTAAAGAAACAATTAAGCAAATTCGTACTCACTTAGCTCAGAAACATCTTTAGTCTTAGGAGTGGAAAACAAATAACTTATAACCAGACTTTGCAGAGTTTCCGAAAATGCACACTGGAGCACATTCAATAGGGTGCGGTGCGATAAAGGTGAAGTATTTTTTAAGAAGTAGCTCTTAACTATCTCTCGCGTAGGTTAGGCTAACAGCTCTATCGTTAACCTAACATTTTTTTAGCATACCGTTGTTGGGTTGCCAAAGAGACGGTAGCTCAACCTACAAATACCTACGTTTACTTCACTAGGAGTGAAGGCGATATATATCTGATTTTATTTCACCCGTAGAATAAAGCAGTAAAATTCTATAACCTGGCATATTGTCATCCAGAGCATACTCAGTACTGTTAGGCTTAAACTGAAAGCATGTTGATGGCATGCCTAATATTAACTTGTTATCTTTTACGATTTCCTGTTTTTGATGTATATGACCACAGGTTATTGCTTTTACTTGTGAGTGATGTTTAAGTAATGAAAAAAATTCATCACTATTTTCTATTGTCATGGTATCTAACCAGCGACTTTTTGTTGGTAGGGAATTGTGATGAACGGCAATTAAGGTATTTATTGTAGGGTGTTTTTTTAGTAAATCGTCTAAAAAATCCAGTTCGTTCGAATTTAAAAAGCCGCCTTGAGTCCCTTCTTTTTTACTGTTAAGACATATAACTTGCCAGTCTTTAAATCGAACGAGTTTGTCACAATTAATATGTTCAGATTGTATAAATTGGTGCATTAACGAAAAATCGTCATGGTTTCCAGGTAAGCATACTGTTTTAGTGTGATACTTTTCTAGTTCTTGGTGTATTCGTTGATAGTTAAATTGGCAAGGATCTTGGGCTAAGTCTCCCGTAACTAGAATAAGATCAAATTTTTTGTGCTTGGAAAATGCATATTCAAGTACCTTGCAGAAAGATAGCTCTGTATCAATATTACACATTTTTTCGCCTGATTTAGTCAGCAGATGTAAATCAGAAATTTGTAAAATAGATATAGCTTGTTCCATATTTATATTGTTTTACATAGCACTTTAGAATTTCTTTTATAATTATAAAACTCTTTTCGTTGCTTAGGTAGTCTGTCAATTTCAGTCGGTTTAAAACCGCGTTCAATAAACCAATGCATGGTTTGAGTTGATAAAATAAATAGTTTAGTTAGTTGTTGTGTTTTAGCTTTGCGAATAACATGTTCAAGTAAATTACTCCCACGAGCTGATTTTTGATAATCAGTATGTACTGCAAGACATGCAATTTCTGCGGACTGTTTATCATCTAAAATATGAAATGCGGTACAAGCTATAATTAACCCATCACGCTCTATGACAATATAGTCATTAATCTCCATTTCTAGTTTTTCTCGAGAACGTTTAACTAAAAGCCCTTGATCTTCCAATGGTTTAATTAATTCTAGTATACCTGAAATATCATTTAAACAGGCAACTCGGATTTCTTCATAATTATTGGAGCTAATCAGTGTACCTGAACCATCTCGGGTGAATAATTCAAGCAATAAGGCACCATCAATATGGCGGTTAATTAAATGAACTCGTTTAACTCCTTGTAGGCAACTTTGAATAGCAGCATTTAATGAATAAAACAGAGAGTCTGGGATTGTTTTATCTTGTTGTAAAAATAATTCAGCTTCTTTGATAGTCATTTGCTGGATTAATTTCTGCTTTGATAAGCAGCTTTGCTCCGTAAACTGTATTAGTTTCTCAGCCTTTAAGGCAATAGCAACTTCTTTTGCAACTTGTTCTGCTGCTAAATTAAAGATTTCTCCCGTCGGGGAATAGCCAAGAGGGGAAATTAATACGACATTCTCATGATCTAATTGTTGCTGAATATTTTTATATTCAATACGTCGAACTTTCCCCGTATGTAAATAATCAATCCCATCTATAATGCCTAATGGTTTTGCAATAACAAAATTTCCTGAGGCTACTTTTATTTTGGCACCTGCCATGGGTGAGTTAGCGAGTCCCATAGACAACAAGGCTTCAATTTCTACGCGAACTAGGCCTGCTGCTTCTTTGACACATTCAAGTGCTGTATCGTCAGTAATTCTTAAGTTTTTATGAAACTTAAAACCTAGACTTCGTTGTTTTAATCGTTGATCAACTTGTGGGCGTATGCCATGGACTAGAACTAAGCGGATACCCAAACTTTTTAAAAGTGCAAAATCATGGATTAAGTTATCACAACTATCCATAATCATTTCACCATTAAAGTAAATGACGAACGTTTTATTTCGATGGGCGTGAATGTATGGAGAGGAATCTCTAAACCAGTTGACGAAATCGGTAGATGTGATTGACATGCAATTATTTAGAAAAAGGTCAGTTAGGAACGAGGATATTATTAAATCCTCGTTCCTTAGAGTTTTTAGATCAATAACTCTAACTGATTCAGTGTGTTAATTATCTGTTACTGCTCCTTTTGAAGCAGAACTTACCAGTTTTGCATATTTAGCTAATACACCGCGAGTATATTTAGGTTTTGGTTGCTGCCATTTTTGTAAACGTTGATTAATAATATCTTCTGATACATGTAGAGTCAGCTTTTTACTTTCAGCATCAATTGTAATTTTATCACCATTTTCAATAATTGCTAAAGCTCCACCTGCATAGGCTTCTGGTGTAATATGACCGACTACAAAGCCATGAGTTCCCCCAGAAAAACGACCGTCAGTAATTAAAGCAACTTCTTGTCCCAATCCCTTTCCCATAACAGCAGCAGTTGGGGAGAGCATTTCACGCATACCAGGGCCACCTTTAGGGCCTTCGTAGCGGATAACAATCACATCATCTTTTACAATTTCTCCGTTTAGAATGCTTTGTAAGGCTTGTTCTTCTGCGTCAAATACTTTAGCTGATCCAGTAAAAATTAAACCTTCTTTACCCGTAATTTTAGCAACTGCACCTTCAGTTGCTAAATTACCATATAAAATAGATAGGTGACTATCTTTTTTGATGGGGTTGTCTAATGAACGAATCATATCTTGTCCATCAGGGTAGGGCGATACACCCGCTAAATTTTCTGCTAATGTTTTATCTGTAACGGTTAGGCAGTCTCCATGCAATAAACCTTGGTCCAGTAAAATTTTCATTAAAGGTTGAATGCCTCCAATTTCTATTAGCTCGGCCATTTGGTAACGTCCGCTGGGCTTTAAATCAGCTAACATAGGAACATTAGCACCAATACGGGTGAAGTCATCTAAAGTAATATCAACGTTACCTGCATTTGCCATTGCAATGATATGTAACACAGCATTGGTTGACCCACCTAAAGCAATAATAATCGTGATTGCATTTTCAAATGCCTTTTTAGTCATGATGTCACTTGGTTTGATATTTTTTTCCAGTAACTTTAGAATCGCAGCACCAGCACGTTCGCAGTCTAGTCGTTTATCTTCTGAAATTGCTGCTTGTGCGGAGCTATTGGGTAAGCTCATTCCCAATGCTTCAATCGCCGATGCCATGGTGTTTGCTGTGTACATTCCACCGCATGATCCTGCACCTGGAATTGCTTTTTCTTCAATAGCAGCTAATTCTGAATCATCAATTTTATTGTTTGCTCTGGCACCTACGGCTTCAAAAACTGAAACTACGTCGAGTTTTTTATCTTTATGGCAGCCGGGAAGAATAGTACCTCCATAGACAAAAATAGCTGGGCGGTCTAATCTTGATATTGCAATCATGCAGCCCGGCATATTCTTATCACAGCCACCAATTGCGATAACACCATCAAAGCCCTGACAGCCGACAACGGTTTCAATTGAGTCTGCGATTACCTCTCTGGAAACCAAAGAATATTTCATTCCTTCGGTACCCATAGAGATACCATCAGAAATAGTGATCGTATTAAAAATAACTGCTTTTCCATTAGCATTATCAACACCTTTAGCTGCATCATCAGCTAAATTATTTATGTGCATATTACAGGGCGTAACCATGCTCCATGTTGATGCGATTCCAATTTGTGGTTTATTAAAGTCTTCGTTTGTAAAACCTACTGCATGTAGCATTGCACGACTAGGCGCACGTTCCATACCATCAACCACTAAAGATGAAAAAGAGCGTGTTTTTTTATCACCTGAGTTTGCCATATTAAAAAATCCTGTTTATCAATCTAAATTAAAATGTATCCCATGAGCTTCTTGATTTTCTGCCCAAGCTCAATTTAGGCAATATTATGCCTAAAATAACGCCGAGTAGCGATAAAAAACCGCCATATAAAAACCAGTCTTGGTTTGCACTATCTTTTAATGACTGATTTTCACGTTTTAATTGCTCTAACTGCCTTTCTACAGTAATAAAACGTTCTTGTAATTTGTCCCTTTGTCTTCTGATTTGTACAGCATTTGACGCTGTTGCTTTAAGTTCGCTTAGGTCTTTAGATAATTGGTTACGTTCTAAAACCAAAGCTTGATCGGATTGTACTGGAACAGCTAAAGGAGCAGGGCTTGCCTGAGTAAGTTGTTTTTTAAGCAAATCATTTTCTTCCTGCAGTGTTAGTAGTTTTTTATTTGCTATACCTAGAAACCACTTATTTATGGGTTTGCTCTTCGTATACCTAGTTAAAATAAAGCCTTCTGATCCTCTTTTTGTACGAACTTTAGAATAACCAGATTCTTTGTTTTCACTAATGACAGTTAATTCTGTTCCTGTTCGTAACATTTTTATGATTTTGCTACGTGTATTTTCACTAGTTCTTAGCGTATATTTTGTATTGTCTGTTACATAAACAGTTTTAGCATGAACTGTCATGCTAAAACAGAGTAAAGTTATTAATGAAATTAGAATGTTTTTCACAAAAATACCCTTAATGTAAGTTGTTAACAAATTATTCGTACTATTCTGCTTCGTTATTTACAAAGCAGAAACTCAAGTAGTGCTTTTTGTGCGTGTAAACGATTTTCTGCAGCATCAAAAACCACACTCTGTGAGCCATCAATCACTTCTGCTGTAACTTCTTCACCCCTATGAGCGGGAAGGCAATGCATAAAAAGAGCACTTTTATGGGCTAAATTCATTATTGCCGAGGATACTTGAAAACTTTTGAAGGCTACTTCACGTTTCTTTTGCTCTTCCTCTTGCCCCATACTAGCCCAAACGTCTGTTACCAGAAGGTCTGAATTTTTTGCAGCTTGCTCTAATGAGTGAAAAACCTTTATTCGGTCTCCGGCTGCATCAACAATAACACGATTAGGTTCATAACCTATTGGGCAAGCAATATTAAGTTTAAAATCAAGAATGTGAGCTGCATTGATATAGGAATGACACATATTGTTTCCATCACCTACCCAAGTCACTGTTTTACCTTCAATATCACCTCTATGCTCAAAATATGTCTGCATATCAGCTAATAGCTGGCAAGGATGTAACAAGTCTGTTAAACCATTGATAACTGGAACAGATGAATGTTCTGCAAATGTTGTGACTGTTTTATGTGAAAAAGTTCTGATCATAATACAGTCAACCATGCTTGATATTACTTTAGCACTATCTTCTAAAGGTTCTCCACGACCTAGTTGAGTATCTCGAGATGATAAAAAAAGTGCGCTACCACCAAAATGAGCCATACCTGTTTCAAATGAAATTCTGGTGCGTGTTGATGATTTTTCAAATATCATCGCCAAAACCTGGCCTTTTAAAGGTTGAAAGTCTGGGTTTCTATGGTTCTTTAAAACGATAGCTCTGTTAATAATTGAGCGAAGTTCTTTACTTGATAAATCAAGCAGGCTTATAAAATGTCTTAGTTCCATTGTTTTTACAGCTATTTAGTGAATTCTTGGATGAGTTCTGACAATGTATCTGTCAACAATTCAATTTGTTCGGAATTTATTATTAATGGGGGTAATAGGCGTACTGTTTTTTCCGCTGTTACATTGATCAGTAAGCCTTTTTTGTGAGCCATTTCAACAAGCTCTCCACAAGGTTTAGAAAGGTCAATACCTATCATCAGACCTAAATTCCTGATATTAGAAACAACTTGATTTTGTTTTAGCTTATTGCTCAAATTTACACGAATTTGACTCCCTTTTGACTCTACTTGATCAATTATTTTTTCATCGTCCAGAGTTTTTAAAACGGCAAGTGCAGCACTACAAGCTAATGGGTTGCCACCAAAAGTTGAGCCATGTTTACCAGCGGTTAACAATGTTGCCGCTTTACCTCGTGCCAGACAAGCACCAATGGGGACACCGTTCCCTAAAGCTTTTGCTAAGGTACAAACATCAGGAATTATGCCATTGTGCTGGTAAGCGAGAAATTTTCCAGTACGACCAATGCCTGTTTGAATTTCATCAAGCATCATTAATAAGTTATTTTGGTCGCATATTTTTCTAATTTTATTCAGATAATCAGGAGCTGGAATATTAACACCACCTTCACCTTGTACCGGTTCAACAAGTATCGCTACAATATTTTTATTATTATTGATTGCACTGTTTATTGCGTCTAAGTTATTGAAAGGTATGTGGGTGAATCCATCTAGTAATGGTGAAAATCCTTCTTGTATTTTTTTGTTACCCGTTGCACTAAGTGTCCCTAATGTGCGGCCGTGAAAACTTTTTTCCATGACTAAAACACAGGGAGTATCAACGCCTTGCTGATGTCCATAAAGCCTTGCAATTTTTAATGCAGCTTCATTAGCTTCTGCACCCGAGTTAGAGAAGAAAACATTCTCCATTCCACTTTTACTAATCAATAAATCTGCCAGTTCTTCTTGATTGGCAATATTATATAAATTAGAAGTATGTAATAATTTTTGACTTTGTTCTGATATAGCTTGGTGGATCGCTGGGTGCGCATGCCCCAAATTGCAAACAGCGATACCTGACAACGCATCAAGATAACGTTTATTATTTTGATCCCACAACCAAACGCCTTCACCTTTATCAAAGGTAATAGGCAAGCGATTATAGGTAGGCATAATATGAGTATTCATAATAAATTTATAGAATTACCTTCTTTTATGGTGAGCCAAATAATGCTTCAAAAAACCTTTCATTATATCGGGAAGATAATTTCAGGCAAGAAAGTTTTTAATAATAGTTGTTTTTTTAGTTGGTAAAAGTTGATAAGATTACTGAGTTATTTATAAATTGAGTAGAATATAATGGAAGTTATAGAAAGAATTAAAGATCAATTAGGAAGTCATCCTATTGTTTTATATATGAAAGGGTCTCCTGATTTTCCACAATGCGGTTTTTCCGCTCAAACTGTGCAGGTTTTAAAAGCGTGTAATGCTCAGTTTATGTATATTAATATTTTTGACGATCCTGAAGTTAGGGAAGCACTTAAAGAATATTCAAATTGGCCAACTTATCCGCAACTCTATGTTAATGGAGAGTTGGTCGGTGGGTGCGATATCATTGTTGATATGCATAACAAAGGAGAGCTAGAAGGTCTTTTGACTGCCGCTAATAAGCTGGATAGTTAAAGCTATTCTCACTCATGAAGGCTTTTATTTTAGGAACAAAATTTTAAGCCTTTATTTTGTTTGTGCTTCAAGATCTTTCCACTTGTTTACAATCATGCAGAATAATTTCGCAGTTTGTTCGGCATCATAAATAGCGGAATGTGCTTTATCAGCATCCCATTCTAAATCAGCTGCTTTAGCTATTTTGGCGAGAACGGTTTGACCATAGGCCAAGCCACCTAAAGTAGCAGTATCAAAACTACTGAAGGGGTGAAAAGGGCTGCGCTTTGTTTTTGTTCTATTAATTGCAGCATTTAAGAAGTTAATGTCAAAAGCCGGATTATGCCCAACTAAAATTGCCCGAGTACATTCATTTCGTTTTATTGCTGCTCTTACGGGAGAAAATATTTTAGTTAATGCTTCTTTTTCATCTATTGACATGCGGAATGGGTGATAGGGATCTATGCCTGTGAATTTTAATGCGGCGTCATCAAGCTCGGAATTTTCAAAAGGAATTATATTGCAAGCATGAGATTCTGTTATCTCTAGGTAACCTTGGCTATTAAACTCAACAATTACTGCAGCAATTTCTAATAGAGGGTTTTTTTTTGCATTAAAGCCAGCAGTTTCAATATCAATAATTACTGGTAAATACCCTCTAAATCGCTGGGCTAATAGAGAGTGGCTCGTATTCATTAATATACTGTCGCTGAATGATAAAGTTTGTACTATGTGATAACACAGATGAATTTCGTACTTATTTTACATTAGTTTAAGGTTTTATTTTATTATATTCGTATAGAAGTAGATTTCAGACATTTTAAAGTTATCTTTGTGGTTTGGGTTATCTGCTTTGCTTAAAGCCAATATAGTTGGTATTGTTAATCAATCGTTTATCTTATTTTAATTTTTATCAGTTTTTGTTTTTGGAATAAATATGTATAAAAATAATCACTTATTTGCTTGTATCATTTTTTCGATAGTCATCAGTGGCTGTGCTTCAACTCAAGTTAAAGATGAAATAGATCCTTGGGAAGATTGGAATAGGAAAGTTCACAGTTTAAATGATGGTCTTGATGAGTATATTTTGAAGCCGGGAGCAAAGAGGTATCGGTGGATTACACCAAGTTTTGTTGATAAGTCAATTACGAATGTATTTAGCAATATCAATGATATTGGGGTAACAATTAATGATGTTTTACAAGGGAAATTAAAACAATCTGGAATGGATTTCTCTCGCTTTCTTGTTAATTCAACCGTTGGTTTAGGAGGGTTAATTGATGTTGCCTCAATGATCGAATTACCAAAACATAAAGAAGATTTTGGTCAGACATTGGGTGTTTGGGGAGTACCAACAGGGCCTTATATAGTCTTACCATTTTTTGGTCCTAGTTCTGCTAGAGGAATAGGTGGGTTGATGGGTGATGCCGCTTTAAATCCAATTAGTTATACAGGTTTTTTAGTACCCTATGTTTCAACCGGGTTGTTTGTTCTTGATGTCGTAGATAAACGTGCTGATAATTTGGGCACCGAAAGAATCGCAAATGAAGCTGCTGTTTTTGGACGTTATGAGTTTTTTAGAGATGCTTATATTGCAAAAAGAAGATCATTGGTTCTAGATGGTAATGTTCCAGAAGAAGAGGATGATTTGCTGTTAGATCTGGATGATGATGTGCTGCTAGATATAGACGAAGACTATGATGAATTCGATGGATTAGAATCTGTAGAGCCTTAATTTAAGTAATATGTTTGTGCAAAAATATTAAAATGGTAGTACGTCTAGTTTGACAATTAGCGAAAGAATTGAACTGGCGCTTTTTTTCGTAGCTACATAGAATATGATAGAAATTGGGTGACAGGACAAGAATAAATAAGCTATTTGTTGTTTGCTGTGGGCATTTTCTCCCGCAGCTTTAAAAATCGCTGATACCTCTGCATAGAAATTTTTCCTTTTTCTGCGGCAGTTCTAACCGCACAATCTTTATCTTTCAAATGACGGCAGTCGTTAAATTTACATTGATCAAGTAATGGCTGAAATTCACGATAGCCCCAGGCTAACTGCTGCTCAGTTAAGTCAGCTAATCCAAAAATAGCAACCCCAGGGCTGTCAATTAGATCGCCTCCTTCAGGTAAATGATAAAGTGTTGCTGCTGTGGTGGTATGGCGACCATGTTTTGTTATTTCAGAAACAGTGTTGGTTTTTAATCGTTTATCAGGAATTAATTTGTTGGTTAATGAAGATTTTCCAACACCTGATTGACCGGTAAAAATACTCACATGATCTTTTAAAGCGAGTTTTAATCCACTAATCCCTAGGCTTTTTTCTGCGCTTACTTTATGCAGGTCGTATCCTAGTGAATGATATTGTTGTAGCTCAGCTTCAATTGTTTCAAGATTTGTTAAATCAACTTTGTTAAGAACAAGGGTGGCATCAATATTTTTGTTTTCACAAATCGCTAAATATTGGTCGATTAATAAAAAATCACAATAAGGTTCTGTGGCAAAAACGACAAAAATCTTGTCAATATTTGCAGCAACAGGCCTTGTTTTTTTATTTCGACTGGGGCGTTCCAATAAAGAACGGCGAGGTAAAATTTTTTCTATTCGGCCTTGATCAGGTGGTGACAAGGAAATCATCACCTGATCACCAACGGTTACGGTTTCTAACTTACGTAAAGTTTGGCATAGATAAATTTTTTCTGATATTTCTACAGCAATCCCTTGCCCTAGATGTGAAATAACAAGTCCTTGTTGTAAGTCAGACATCAGATCACATTTTTGATTCTAAATGGGCAATTCTAATGGCTGCAGGTGGATGACTGTAATGAAAAGCTGAATAGAGAGGGTCTGGCGTTAATGTATTTGCATTTTCTTCATACAATTTAACCAAACCACTGATTAATTTACTGGCTTTAGCATTTTCTGCGGCAAAAGTATCTGCTTCAAATTCAAATTTACGCTGAAAGAATGCGCTGATCGGCTGCATAAAAATAGTAAAAACAGGGGATACCAGCATAAATAATAATAAAGCTGCTGCATTGGAATGAGTATCAACCCCTAAGCCACTAAAAAACCAATCTTCGTTAATTAACCAACCTAAAATAGCAAAACTTAAAAGGGTCATGATTGAAGAAGCAACTAGCATTTTAATCGTATGTTTACGTTTAAAATGACCAAGTTCATGAGCTAAAACAGCTTCTAACTCTTCATCTTCTAATGAGTCAACCAGTGTATCGTAAAATACGATACGTTTGTTTTTACCCATCCCTGTAAAGTAGGCATTACCATGACCTGATCGTTTAGAACCATCCATAATAAAAATACCATCACTGTTAAAACCACAGCGAGTTAAAAGCCCTTGGATTCGTGTCTTTAGTGAACCTTCTTCCATTGGGGTGAATTTATTAAATAAGGGAGCGATAATGGTAGGGAATAACCAGCTCATCAATAATGAAAAACCCATTAAAATAGCCCATGCTGCAAGCCACCATAAAGAACCAATACTATTCATCACCCAAAGAATCATTGCCATCACAGGCATACCAATGGCAAGAACTAAAGCTAAAGAGATTCCCTGATCTTTAAAAAATTGGCCTAGAGTGCTTTTGTTAAAGCCATATTTTTCTTCTATAACGAAGGTCTGGTATAGACTGGTAGGGATTTCGAATATTGTCATAATGATCATGACTGTGAATACAGCACCTAAATCTGTGATCATTGGCGATAAATCAAAAGAAGACCAGAGTTTGAAAGCAAGGCTAATACCGCCTCCTAATGTTAAAATAAGTAAAAAAACAATGCCGATTACACTGTCTATCTCACCCAGTTTTTCTTTTTCTACGGTATAATCAGCCGCTTTTTGATGAGCATCCAGGCCAACCGTGTTTTTAAACGCATCAGGAACAGCAGCTCTATTATCTAAAACATAGGTTTTTTGGCGGCTAGATAGCCAAAATTGAATGCCATAAGAAATAACCAAAGCGATTAAAAATATAGTAGTAAATGTGTTCATAAGTATTACTCAACTTTTGAGTTTTAAGAATTAGCCATACAGATTAGCCAATGCTACAATTTAAAGCAACTCTCTTTATAATGGAAATAGAATGACACTGGATGCAAGTAATCTAATATGGATTGATTTGGAAATGACAGGGTTAGACCCTGACACTGATTTAATCATTGAAATTGCAACAATTATTACCGATAAAAATTTAAATATTTTAGCAGAAGGGCCAGTGCTTGCAGTGCATCAGGCAGAGTCTGCAATTATAGCAATGGATGATTGGAATCAAAAACATCATGGTCAGTCAGGTTTAATTGAGCGAATAAAAGCTTCAAAAATAGATGATGCAGAAGCGGAAAAACAAACAATAGAATTTTTGCAAAAATGGGTGCCAACTAACACTTCACCTATTTGTGGGAACAGTATTTGTCAGGATAGGCGATTTCTTTATCGCTATATGCCCAAATTAGAAGCTTATTTTCATTATCGTAATCTGGATGTTTCCACGCTGAAAGAATTGGCGGCACGGTGGGCACCTGAATTATTAGAAGGCTTTAATAAAAAATCAGCACATAAAGCACTGGATGATATTATTGAATCAATTGATGAAATGAAATATTATCGTGAGCATTTTATAAAATATTAATGATGAGCCAATTAGTAGCAGTTGCCTTAGGTGGTGCTTTTGGCGCAGTTTTTCGTTTTTTAATTTCATCTGGTGTTTACCAATGGTTAGGGCGGGGGTTTCCTTATGGGACGCTTGTAGTAAATGTTATTGGTTCCTTACTGATAGGGCTAATGACGGAAGCGTTAATATTACAAAGAATCGCCTTATCTACAGAATATAGGTCAGCAATTTTAATAGGCTTGTTTGGTTCCTTAACTACCTTTTCAACATTTTCTTTAGATACATTTTATTTGATTGAGCAGGGGCAATTAGCTAAAGCTTCCTTAAATATAGCGATCAGTGTTGTAGTCTGTTTGTTTGCTGTTTGGATAGGATTAAGTTCAGGAAAAGTTCTATTTTCTAATGCTGCTGGGTCTCTTCAGTGGATGGGATGGGTTATTCCTTATGCTTTACTTATAGTTAATGCTTTTGTTGCTTTGTTAATTGGCATAATAAGTACATTATTATTAAGTAAAGTATCTTTGTCGATGGAGCATAGCTCAGCACTTGTAATGGTTGTAGTCGGTATTTTTGTCACATTGTCTAGCGTATATTTAGTCCACTATTTCATTGAGCATGGTTATTCCGTAGCACAGCATTTGAAATCTATTTCAACAGCAGTGATAAGTAATTTATTGATATGCAGTCTAGCTCTGTGGCTGGGCTGCTGGATTAGTAGGCAAATATAAATATATTGCCAATGTAGGTTAGGCTAACGGCTCTTTCGTTAACCCAACAGGTTTTAAATTTAAACGTTGAGTTGCAAAAAAACAGCTTAGCTCAATTTACTTCGTTATTTTAGAAAAAATTATTGTTATGTTAGACCCTCAGTTATTCAGATCGGATCTTAATGCAGTTAAGCAACAATTAGATCGACGTTCTTATGCTTTTGATACTGCTGCTTATGAAGCATTGGAAACAAAACGCAAAGTAGTTCAAGTAAAAACGCAGGACTTACAAAATGAACGAAATAAAAGCTCCAAAAGTATAGGACAGGCAAAAGCAAAAGGAGAAGATATTCAGCCTTTATTAGATAAGGTTCAGCACTTAGGCGATCAACTAAAGGAAGCAGAAACTGAATTATCAGAAATTCAGCAACAAATGACAACATTAATGGAAGCGATCCCAAATATATTGGATGAAGTCGTTCCTGCTGGAAAAGATGAAGATGATAATGTAGAAATTGGTCGCTGGGGTGACATTCCTGAATTTTCCTTTAAAGCCAAAGACCATGTTGATTTAGGCGAAAGTAAAGGTCTGGATTTTGAGACGGCAGCAAAAATAACCAGTGCTCGTTTTGCAGTTTTACAAGGGCCGCTTGCACGATTACAGCGAGCAATTATTCAGCTAATGTTGGATACGCATACGGCAGATCATGGGTATTCTGAAACCTATGTGCCTTTTTTAGTGAATGCAGATAGTTTGTATGGTACAGGTCAGTTACCAAAATTTGAAAGTGATTTGTTTAAAGCAAGTGATGATCCTGCTTTATACCTAATTCCTACTGCCGAAGTGCCAGTCACCAATATTGTCAGAGATGTGATTGTTGATGCTAAAGAAATGCCCTTAAAATTTGTTTGCCATACCCCTTGTTTTCGTAGTGAAGCAGGTGCCTATGGGCGAGATGTAAGAGGGATGATTCGCCAACATCAGTTTGAAAAAGTTGAATTAGTACAAATTGTTACTGCAAAAGAATCAGCTCAAGCGCATGAGGAATTAACCAGCCATGCTGAAAATATACTTAAAAAATTAAAATTACCCTATAGAAAGGTTTTATTGTGTGCGGGTGATACAGGCTTTTCTTCTTCTAAAACCTATGATTTAGAAGTCTGGTTGCCTGGTCAAGATAAATACCGAGAAATTTCTTCTTGCAGTAATTTTAAAGATTTTCAAGCACGAAGGATGCAAGCTCGCTGGCGTAACCCAGAAACAGGGAAGCCAGAGTTAGTCCATACAGTCAACGGCTCTGGGCTGGCAGCAGGTAGAACTTTGATTGCAGTAATGGAGAATTATCAAGATGAACAAGGTAGAATCCATATTCCAGAAGCATTAAAGCCATATATGGGTGGTATTGAATTAATTGAATAATAGATTTTGTAGGTTGGGCTAACGGCTCTATCGTTAACCCAACATTTTTAGCATGACTAATATATTAGGTTTAATTAGGCTAGATTGGAATATTAATGAACAATAAAAAACCTAATTTAAGCAAAATTGAAAAATACATAGCAGGAAAATTCCTCAAGCATGATAGTAAGGATTTTGAAAATTTTGATCAAGACTTAATTATTGATTCATTAGGGAAACATATGGATCAAATACAAAAGACTAAACGATGGGTACTTGCAAATGTTCTTATTTTGATCTGGTCTTTTTTTGATAAAAGTGAGTATGTAAAGCTTTTTAGTTTTGATACTCCTAAAGAGAATATTATTTATTTTGCACACGCTTTTTTCTTTTTTGCAAATGTTAGTTTAATTATCTGGTTTATAAGAATTGGAAAATTAGTTTTACTTTTAGAGGACAGAGAAAATTTTATAAAAGGGTTGTCAAAGCTTTCAACACATACTCTTATTTTCAATCCTTTTGCATTTCTTGGTTCGAAAAATTATAGTAAAATTTGGGTAAAAATAAATATTTGTGTGTTGGCTATATTGATGTGTTTTTTATGTATATTGGCAGACTTTACAGGTGGAGAAAAACCTTATTTATTATTGCTTAGTGGTATCGTTATGTTTCTTGGATTGTTTATAATTAAAGGGATATTAGATATTATTTATTCTAGGCTTGATGCAAAAATGAATGAGACAAATTGAAATACCCTATATTAAAAAGAGGTGAAATATGTTTAAAACAATTAAAATTATTTTAATAAGTTGTTTATTATCTTTTAGTATGACTGCAATAGCTGAGCTATCAGAAAAAGCAGAAGAAATAAAAAAATTAGCAGAACAAGGTGATGCCTTGGGACAGGCTAAACTAGCATCGCTCTATATACTAGGGCGAGAAGGTGCAGAAATGGATAATAAACGTGCTGCGCAATGGATGTTGAAATCAGCTGAACAAGGCTTGGTTGAGGCAGAGGTTTCAATGGCAGCAATGTTTGACAGAGGCATGGGTGTGAAAGGCAACAAAGATACAGCTACCCAATGGTACGAAAAAGCAGCTAATCAGGGACATGAAACAGCCATGGCGATTTTAGGTAAAAACCCTACGGCTAAAGGCGGTGTAAAATTTAGTTACCAAGGACTACGCCTGAATGCAGCTAGATCTATTCCAAAAGAATACGCAAAAAGATTTTTAAAGAAAAAATAATTATCAATGACAATAAAAACACGCTTTGCCCCAAGCCCAACAGGGTATTTACATGTAGGTGGTGCTAGAACCGCTTTGTTTTCTTGGTTATATGCTCGTCAACAGGGTGGAAAATTCATCTTAAGGATTGAAGATACTGACTTAGAGAGATCTACTCAAGAATCAGTTGATGCCATTTTTGATGGCATGAATTGGTTGGGCTTAGCGCATGATGAAGGGCCTTTTTATCAAACCCAACGTTTTGACCGATATAAAGAAATTATTCAGCAATTGTTGGATCAGGGCGATGCCTACTACTGTACTTGTACGCGTCAGGAGCTAGACGAGTTAAGAGAACAACAAAAAGCCAATAAAGAAAAGCCTCGTTACAATGGAAAATGTAGGTCTGCAAATCATTCTTCTGACGTTGAAGCGGTAATTCGTTTTAAAAACCCAGTGGATGGTGAGATAGTGATTAATGATTTGGTAAAAGGCGATATTGTTATTGCAAATCAAGAATTAGATGATTTGATTATCGCTCGGTCTGATGGGACACCAACCTATAATTTAACTGTAATTGTAGATGATATGGATATGGGGATAACTCATGTTATTAGAGGAGACGATCATATTAATAACACTCCAAGGCAAATAAATATTTTAAAAGCCTTAGGTGCTGATCTACCTTTGTATGCACATGTTCCTATGATTTTAGGAGATGATGGCGCGAGATTATCAAAAAGACATGGCGCTGTTAGTGTGATGCAATATAGAGATGATGGCTACTTGCCTGATGCGTTATTGAATTATCTAGTTCGGTTAGGTTGGTCGCATGGAGATCAAGAAATATTTTCAATTGATGAAATGATTGAGTTTTTTGACCTAAAGGATGTCAATGTCTCTGCTTCAACATTTAACACAGAAAAATTACTCTGGTTAAATCATCAATATATTATGAACTCTGATCCTGAGCATGTGGCTAAACACCTTGAATGGCATATAAAACACCAGGGGTTTGATTTAGCAAATGGACCTGATTTGATTGATGTTGTTAAAGCGCAAAGAGAACGAAGTAAAACATTGGTTGAAATGGCAGCAGCAAGTCATTATTTTTATCAAGAGTTTGAAGAATATGATGCAAAAGCAGCAAAAAAGAATTTTAAAGCCGGAGCTGATGATGTCTTGCAACGATTGATGGATCAATTTAGTAAACTAGATGCTTGGAATGGAGAAAAATTACATCAAATTGTTCTTGATACAGCGGAAGAAATGGAGCTTAAATTAGGTAAAGTCGCTCAACCATTAAGAGTTGCTATATCAGGCGCAGGGGTGTCACCAGCTATTGATATAACCTTGGAATTGTTAGGTAGAGAAAAAACATTAGCTAGAATGTTAAGAGCGATAGAGCATATTAAAGGGCTTGCATAAGGGTGTTTTTTATTAATTTAAATAGGAAAAAGAGATGAAAGCTATAGCTCGTATTGTATTTTTAGTGCTTTTAATGCCAGCTATGAGTTGCGCTGAGAATAAACGCCATCTTGAAGGAAAAGAAAATACTGCAGGAGTTGAAAGCCTTTCTAGAGAATTACGTGAATTACTTTCACAGGAAATGAAATTATTGCAGAAAGGAATGGTTTCTATTATTCCTGCTTACGTTTCAGGAAACTGGGGTGAAATCGAGAAAATTGCTGAAAAAATGAAAAACAGCTATATTTTAGAACAGAGCCTCTCAGAAAAACAGATGAAAGAGTTGCATGCCTCTCTATCTGATGAAATTATTAAAAAAGATCAGCGATTCCATTATCTGGCCGGCATGTTAGAACATGCTGCAAAAAATAAAAAACCAGAGTTAATTAATTTTTATTTTTCTGAAATGAATGAGGCTTGTGTTGATTGCCATATTTCGTTTGCAAAACATAAATTTCCTGCTTTATCTGTAAAGAAAAAAAATGATGGGCATAAGCATTAAAATTTATTTATCCAGTTTAGTAAAGTCAATTTCTGTGTCGTTGACCTAACAGATGGATGTTGGGTTGCTAAAAAAGACGGCAGCCCAACCTACATAATACCTAACGATTATGTTTTTTAAAATAAAGGATTTGGACAAACTTTAATAAAACTGTATAATCCATCAGCTCGTTAAGGGGCCATAGCTCAGTTGGGAGAGCGCAACACTGGCAGTGTTGAGGTCGGCGGTTCGATCCCGCCTGGCTCCACCATATATTAAATAGAAAAGTTAGTCTTAGTCCCCATCGTCTAGAGGCCTAGGACACCGCCCTTTCACGGCGGTAACGGGGGTTCGAACCCCCCTGGGGACGCCAGTTGATTGGAATATCTACTGTAATGCAGATATTCCTATTTTACTTTTGCTGAGTATTCTTAAATTAGTGCTGATTATGCTCTGGCACAGCTCCAAACATCAACCCTGGCTACACCGTCTTTTTTTAATACTTTTGCTAGTTCATTCGCAGTAGATCCTGTTGTTATTACATCATCAAGGATTGCTACATGATTTACTTTTATTGGTCTATTAACTAGAAAAGCATTTTTAATGTTTTTTCGACGTTGTTTGGCGGGTAAATCAATTTGGTGCGCAGTATTTCTTTGTCTGGTACAACTTTTAGTGTCCAAGGGGATATTGAGTATTTTAGAGACAGTTTTTGCTATTTCTATGGATTGGTTAAATCCGCGTTCCTTATATCTCTTTTTATGTAAAGGTACAGGAATAATCAAGTCAGGCGTTTCTGCTGTTTTTTCTAAATAACTAGCCAAAAGATACCCAAGTAATCGAGCATTTTTATATTGCCTGTTAAATTTTAAGGATGCAATTAAGTAGCGAATGATACCTTGGTGAATATAAGGTGCATAAGTTTCATCAAAAGCAGGTGTTTTGCTTAAACATTGTCCGCATAGCTGAGGTGTTTTGTTAGGTGTTTCAAAGATTTCAGCGCAGCGGTAACAGCAATGGATGTTTTTTTGTAAATCATTAAAACAGGGTTGGCAAATATCTTGAGAATTAAACCCTGGGTTTTCACATAAGATGCAAGTAGGCGGAAGCAAGTAATCCTGTATAATATTGATCCAGTTGTTTACCATTTTTATAAAGTTTGGTTGACAAGTTTTTAAATACTGGAGATTACCCTTAATATGTCTGCTAATCCAACTATAGATCAAATTTCGTTAAAAGAACAATTCATTGCTACAAACTCTATAAGGCATGACTGGCAATTAGATGAAGTTCAAGCTTTATATAATTTACCCTTTAATGATCTTCTTTTTAAAGCGCACACTATTCATAGAGAAAATTTTGATCCTAATGAGGTGCAAATTAGTAGTTTATTAAGCATAAAAACGGGTTCATGTTCTGAAGATTGTGGATATTGTCCACAAAGTGCTCGATATGATGCTGATTTAACACCTGAGGCTTTAATGCCAGTAGGGGAGGTTATTAAATCTGCTCAATTAGCTAAAGAGCAGGGTGCTTCGCGTTTTTGTATGGGTGCAGCTTGGCGTAGTCCTAAAGATAAAGATGTAGAACGTGTTGTAGAAATGGTTCAAGGAGTTAAAGCCTTGGGAATGGAAACCTGTGTAACTTTAGGTATGTTGACAGATAATCAAACTAAAGCTTTAAAAGATGGAGGGTTAGATTATTACAATCATAATCTGGATACTTCAGAAGATTATTATTCAGAGGTGATTACAACCCGAACGTATCAAGACAGACTGGACACATTAAAGCGAGTTAGGGATTCAGGGATTAATGTCTGTTGTGGTGGAATTGTGGGTATGGGGGAATCTGATGCAGATAGAGCCAATTTATTAATTGAATTAGCCAATTTACCAAAACATCCTGAAAGCGTACCCGTTAATATGTTGGTACAGGTTGAAGGGACACCTTTGATGGGGACAGAACCTTTAGATCCGCTAGTTTTTATCAGAACGATTGCAGTAGCCAGAATTTTAATGCCTGAATCTAGAGTCCGTTTATCAGCAGGTAGAAAAGAAATGTCTGATGAAATGCAGGCTTTATGCTTTTTTGCTGGTGCAAATTCGATTTTTTATGGGGATAAATTATTAACCACTGATAATCCTATGTCTAATCATGATTTAGCTTTGTTTGAGCGATTGGGTATACAATCAGGTGGATCAAGTTACGCATAATGGCTTTTTCTCATTTATCAAATGAGCTTGAGCTAATAAAGCAGCAAAGTCTTTACCGTTCCAGACGTATCATTTCCTCTCCTCAAGGTGCTATGATTGAGGTCGATGGCAAACAAGTGATCAATTTTAGTAGTAACGATTATTTAGGTTTAGCTAATCACCCCGATGTAATTAAATCCTTTAAAAAGGCAACGGATAAATATGGTGTAGGCAGTGGCTCAGCCCATTTAATTTGCGGGCATAGCCAAAGTCATCATGCTTTGGAACAAGAGCTGGCTGAATTTACCGGAAGGGATAGAGCGTTGTTATTCTCAACGGGATATATGGCAAATATGGGTGTTATCTCCGCTTTGCTCAATCAAGGAGATCAGGTTTTTGAAGATCGCTTAAATCATGCTTCTTTGTTAGATGGCGGATTGTTATCTGGTGCAAGATTTAAACGATATAGACATAATGATTTAACTAATTTACGGGGAAAAATTCAGGATAAAGAGGGACGATCTTTAATTGTGACAGATGGTGTTTTTAGTATGGATGGTGACTTAGCATTGTTGCCAGAGCTAGCTAAAGTGGCCGTTGATAAAAATGCCTGGATTATGGTTGATGATGCACATGGATTAGGTGTGTTAGGTGAAACGGGCGGAGGAGTTGTTGAGCATTATGGGTTGACTCAACAGCAAATACCCATATTGATGGGAACTTTAGGGAAAGCTTTCGGTACCTTTGGTGCTTTTGTTGCTGGTTCTGAGGCGTTAATTGAAACACTGATTCAAAAGGCCAAAACCTATATTTTTACTACAGCAATGCCTGCTGCAATTGCTGAGGCAACACGAACTAGTCTTAAACTTTTAGCTGCTGATGACTGGCGTAGAGAAAAATTAAATTTATTAACTCAGCGGTTTTCTATGGGTGCTAAACAGTTAGGTCTTAATTTAATGCAATCTAACACAGCGATACAACCACTATTAATAGGCGATAATTATAGAGCCGTTGATATAAGCGAGGCTTTGTTAGCACAAGGTTTTTTAGTCAGTGCTATTCGTCCTCCCACAGTAGCTAAAGGGGAGTCTCGGTTAAGAATTACTTTTTCTGTAAATCATCAGGAACAGCACGTTGATCAATTGCTGGATGCATTAGATTCTATTTCACTATGATAAAAATTCATAAGGAAGTCTACGGGCAGGGTAAGTCTATTGTATTAATTCATGGTTGGGCAATGCATACTGGAGTCTGGAGAAAGTTTGCACAGCAATTAGCTCAACATTATGAAGTCACCTGTTTAGATTTACCTGGGCATGGTTCAAGTGAAACAGTTGAACCTTATACTCTGGATCAAATGAGTGCAGCTTTAATTGACACATTGCCTAAATCACCTTTTTGTCTGCTGGGTTGGTCCTTGGGTGCGACTGTTGCATTGGCAATGACAAAACAATACCCGCAACAAATTAATTCATTGATTATTTTAGCCGGAAATCCCCGTTTTGTGCAGGATGAAAGTTGGGCAGGAATGAAACCTCAATTGCTTGAAGATTTTGCTGATAATTTAGAAATAAATGGCCAGTTGACTTTAATTCGGTTTCTTGCACTTCAGGTGGGAAACTTATCAAATGGAAAACAAATTTTAAAAGAAATAAAACAAGCAATACAGGAATGTGACTCACCAGTAGAAAGTGTATTACAGAATGGCTTAAGTATTCTTAAAAATGCAGATTTAAGGGCTGAACTAATAACAGCACAATATCCAATTAAGATTATTCTTGGTGATAGAGATACTTTGGTTCCTGTACAGGTAGGGCAAAATATAAAAAAGATACAACCAAATTGTGAAATAAACATTATTGCTGGTGCAGGACATGTGCCTTTTTTATCCCACCCATCAGAAGTAATTGACATAATTAATCGTTTTATATGAGTGTCGTTTTTTCTATTGATAAAGATAAAGTCAGGCATTCTTTTTCTTCTGCTGTAAGTACTTATGATGGCTTTGCTAGTTTACAAAGAAAGGTTGGATTAGAACTATTAGATAAAAGTGATAGTTTTGCAGAAAAAATTATTCTTGATGTCGGTTGTGGAACGGGGTTTTTAGCTCAGGAAATTTTATTAAAACCATTTATTCAACAAATGATTGCAATAGATATTGCTCTACCTATGGTGCAGGCTACGAAAAATAAATTAGAGTTTGTGGATGTTGTGCAATATATTTGTACAGATGCAGAAAAATTACCTTTGTTAAATGGGACTGTTGATCAGATTATCTCAAACTTGGCTTTACAATGGTGCCAAAATTTAACAGAAGTTTTTAAAGGCTTTAAAAGGATACTTAAGCAAGATGGACAAATATTATTTTCAACGTTTGGGCCAGCTACATTGCAAGAGCTTAAAACATCGTGGGCAGAAGTTGATAACTATACTCATGTGAATAGTTTTTACTCGGTTGATAAATTAATTCTCTTTTTAGAGCTGACTGGGTTTAAGGATGTTCGTACTGAGGTAAAACGGTATCAATCAAATTATCGGACAGTCCTAGAGCTAATGAGGGAGCTTAAAGGCATTGGGGCGCATAACGTTTCATCGGGCAGGAATCGAAACATGACCAGTAAGACTCAAATGAAAAAAATGGTTGATGCCTATGAAAAACATAGGATAAATAATTTCATTCCCGCTACTTATGAAATTATTTTTATTTCAGCAAATATTAAAAACTAATGAAAAAAGGTTATTTTATTACAGGGACTGATACTGATGTGGGTAAAACCTGGGCGACTATTGCATTAATGCGGTATTTTAAAAATCAAGGTTATTCGGTGATAGGAATGAAACCTGTTGCGGCAGGATGTGAATGGCAAGAGGGTGTTTTAAAAAATGAAGATGCGTTGTTAATGCAAGAAAATGCTTCACTAGAAATAGAATACAAAAAGATTAATCCTTATGCATTTGAAATGCCAGTATCGCCACATTTAGCTGCAAGTAAAAATCCAGTGAGTCTTAAGGTTATTAAAAACATATTTGATGAGTTAAAAGATAACGCTGATGTCATACTTGTGGAAGGTGCCGGGGGGTGGTTAGCACCACTAAGTTACGAATACGATATTGCCGATCTTGCAAAAAAACTGCATTTACCTGTTATTTTTGTAGTTGCTATTCGATTGGGTTGTATAAACCATGCACGATTAACTTTTCAGGCAATACAAGCAGATAACGTGGAGTGTGCTGGCTGGATAGCAATGTGTGTTGACCCAGATATGCCTAAACAAACTGAAAATATTTCAATGATTAAAGATAAAGTTTCAGTACCTTTATTAGGTGTTTTGCCATATTCTGATCTTATGGATTTTGATTTTTTAGCGGAGCACTTGGAGATTTAAATGAGCTTGTTTTGTTTGATAATTAGAGTCTACTCAGAAACCACAACGCATTGATAATATTAATATATTAGTCTATTTATGATAAAATAGTGCACGGAAAAACAGATAAACGACTCAAAACCTGTGCACCTATGATCCGAACCTGTAGCTCGAAACAACTCACTCTAGCAGAATTTGACTGGCCTTTTGACACGGCTCTAGATAAACACAATCGCTGGGTAAAAATGAGTCAATGCATTCCCTGGGATGACTTAGCAGAGGGTTATTATCAAGGGCTTTCGGCAGACACAGGGCGTCCAGCCAAGGATGCACGCTGCGTCATCGGTGCAGTGATCATAAAACACAAGCTAAGCCTTTCTGATATTGAAACGGTTCAGCAAATTCAAGAAAACCCTTATATGCAATTTTTTGTAGGATTTGCCAGTTTTCAGGCGGAACCACCCTTTGCGCCTTCATTACTCGTTGATATTAGAAAACGCATGGGAGCATCCGTTTTTGAAGTATTCGAGCAAGCGATTATTAACGCACATGATGGCGAAAAGGAAAAAAGTCAGGCTAAAGCAGACCTAGAATCAGACCCCTCATCGCAGATCAATAGCAAAGAAAACGAAGATGATTCATTGCAAGGAAACGTAGAAGACGAAGCGAAATCTGATTCACAAGAAATAGAAATAGGAAATTCAAAAGAAATTGACACACATCAAGGCAAACTGATTCTTGATGCCACTGTGGTTGAGCAAGCCATCCGTTATCCAACAGACCTTAACCTACTCAATGAAGCGCGTGAGTTCAGTGAGAAAATCATTGATTTCCTTTATTTAGAAACAACGCTGGATAAGAAGCCACGTACCTATCGAGAAAAGGCACGATCTGCTTTTTTATCGATCGTCAAACAAAAACGTCCTGGCAGGAAAAAACTACGCCGAGGAATAAAACAACAACTGCAATATCTTCGCCGTAACCTGAGACATATTGAACAACTCCTGACATACTGGCCTGAAGGCACAGAACTTCCATTACCTCGCTGGTTACTCTATCGCTACTGGGTGATTCAACACCTCTATGAACAGCAATGGGCAATGTATACCACTAAAACTCGTCGTTGTGATAATAGAATCGTCAGTATCAGCCAACCTTATGTACGCCCCATCATTCGAGGCAAACAAAACAAGGTGGTTGAATTTGGCGCTAAACTCAGTGTCAGCCTAACAGATGATGGGTTTTCTCGTGTAGATCATTTGCGCTGGGATGCTTTTCATGAAGGGTTGGATTTAACATCACAAGTTGAACACTATCATCAGCGAACGGGCTATTACCCAGAAAAGATCTTGGCAGACCCACTTTATGGCACGCGAGAAAACCGGAATTATCTTAAAAGCAAAGGCATCCACTTTGCGGGAAAACCACTCGGTCGACCCAAGAAAGAGACAGAAGACAACCGGGAAGAACTCAAACAACTCAAAGCACAACGAAGAGCAGATTATCTACAACGGATACCCATTGAAGGCAAATTTGGCCAAGGCAAGAATGGCTATCGACTGAATTATATTAGAGCCAAGCGTGCAGATACCTCACTGGCATGGATCAATAGCATATTCTTGGTGATGAACCTATTGATCCTGGAAAGGATCTTTTTTGCCTGTCGTAAAAGCAGTCAAATCAGAGATATATTGTCGTTAAAACAAATTGAAAAAATATTATGTTGTCAGATGCAGAGAATTTTTCAATTTTTTGGCCAGTTTTGTAAAAAACTCGTGCTGATTTACTGAGCAGACTCTAATTAGAGGTAACTTGATATAGATCAAAGAAAAAATAAAAAAACGTAGCATAATGACGCCTCCTAATTATAAAAAAACAAGGTGGAGAAAAAATATGGCTTTAATGACTTGGACAGCTGAGCAATATGGTACAAAAGTAGGTTTTGCAGATGATGAGCATAAGGATATTTTTGCTTTCTTAAATAAATTATATGATGAAGCTACTAGTGGAGCAGATCGCGCCCAAATTGGTGCTTCTTTGGATGCATTGATTACTTGTGTGGTTGATCATTTTGCTCATGAAGAAAAGGAAATGGAAGCCAAGGGTTATGCTGATCTAGCAAAACATAAAGAAGAGCATGATAAATTAATTGATACCTGTGCTGGATTACAAACAAAATTTCATGCAGGGGAAGCAGAAGTGACTGATGAAGTCGGTCAAATGGTCAAAGGTTGGCTAGATAGTCATATTCCAACTCATGATTTTGCCTATACAGAGACTCTAAACAGTTAAATTTTAAACATAATAAAAGGCCTGTGAAAGCTTGGTTTTCACAGGCCTTTTTTTGTTTATTGAAAATTATATTCAGCAGTTCTGGAATAGATCGGGATGATAGGGTAAAATTGCTTAGTTAATTTGTGATAATTCATTACAATAGTAAACAGTCTTTGGAAAGGACTGTAACAAATTAAACAGAAATGAGGGTTTAATAATATCTTAAAGCTTGAAACAGTTTTTTGTTTCAATCTGTGCCCAAAAATAATAAATAGTGGCTTTTAGATATTATTGATTCTTCGCAAAAAATTGCGCATACAAGATTATAACTACAAACAGGAGGCTGCTCCGTGATGAAAGCAAAGCAATTATTCGCTGTTCTAACCCTTATGGCTTTTGGGCTTGGGTCTGCACATGCGGATTACACTCTTAACTTAATGAAGGGTGTTACACAGCTCAGTAATGATGTATATGACCTTCATATGCTGGCTTTATGGATCTGTGTATTTGTCGGCATAGGTGTATTCGGTACCATGTTTTATTCGATTTACTATCACCGTAAATCAATGGGGCATAAAGCTGAACAGTTCCATGAGAATACTACAGTAGAGATAGTTTGGACTATTATTCCTACAGTTATTTTGATAGCCATGGCAATTCCTGCTACAAAAACCATGTTAGAGATGAATGATATTGAAGAGGCAGAAATGTCAATCAAGATTACTGGCTGGCAATGGAAATGGGAATATGAATATTTGGATAATGATATTCATTTTTTTAGTAGTCTGGATGAAGCAAGTAATAAAGCACGTCAAAAAAACTCAGGAATTGATCCACGCGATGTGCCTCATTATTTGCTAAATGTGGATAAACCTTTAGTGATCCCTGTCAATACAAAAATACGTTTTTTATTTACAGCAGCGGATGTTATTCATTCATGGTGGGTACCTGATTTAGGATGGAAAAAAGATACAGTTCCTGGTTTTATTAATGAATCATGGACATATGTAGAAAAACCGGGAACTTATCGTGGTCAATGTGCGGAGTTATGTGGTAAAGACCATGGGTTTATGCCAATAGTTGTTATTGCAAAAGAAAAAGCGGATTATGATGCCTGGGTACTAGAGCAAAGTGGACTAGCAGAGGCAGAAGCTAATGCAGCAGAAAAAGAATGGGATTCTGAAGAATTAATTGCAAAAGGAGAAAAAGTTTATACCAATAATTGTGCATCCTGTCATTTGGAAGATGGCGCTGGTATAGCAGGTACATTTCCTGCTATTACTGATAGCCCAGTTGTTAAAGGCGAGCTTAATAAGCAGCTTGATCTAATATATAAAGGGAAGGGAATGATGCCAGCATTTGGTCAAATGCTAAGTGCAATTGATTTTGCTGCAGTTTCTACTTTTATTCGTAACGGCTTAGGTAATTCGGTTGGTGACTCTGTGCAACCATCAGAAATAAAAGCATTGCAATCTGAGGTAGTCTCCGAAGAAGATGACAATTAATTAATCGTAGAGTTAGATCTTTTTTGGTTCTATCTATTTAAATATTATAAGAGGTATTGAATATGTCTGCTGTGACAGCTGAAGATCATGATCATCACGATCATGGCCCTGCAAAAGGGCTTTTAAGGTGGGTAATTACCACTAACCATAAAGATATAGGTACATTGTATTTATTATTTGCTCTACTAATGTTTTTTGTTGGTGGAACGATGGCATTGATAATACGGGCTGAACTTTTTGAACCGGGTATGCAGTTTGTTAACCCTCAGTTTTTTAATTCCATGACCACCATGCATGCTTTGGTTATGGTGTTTGGTGCTGTTATGCCTGCTTTTGTAGGCTTAGCAAACTGGATGATACCAATGATGATTGGCGCTCCTGATATGGCTTTGCCTCGTATGAATAATATGAGCTTCTGGATGTTGGTTGCAGGAATATTATTACTGGCTAGTACATTATTAATGGAAGGTGGAGCACCTGCTTCTGGCTGGACTTTATATCCGCCTCTTGTGTTACAAACAGGAACGGCATTGCCTTTCGCAATTTTTTCAGTTCATTTATTGGGGATCTCATCAATTATGGGGGCGATTAATATTATCGCAACTATCTTCAATATGCGCGCACCTGCAATGTCATTGATGAAAATGCCATTGTTTGTCTGGACGTGGTTAATTACCGCTTTCTTACTAATAGCTATCATGCCCGTTTTTGCGGGTGCAGTAACAATGTTGCTAACAGATCGTTTTTTCGATACTAGCTTTTTTAATGCTGCGGGCGGCGGAGACCCTGTTCTTTATCAACATATATTTTGGTTTTTTGGACACCCTGAAGTATACGTCATGATCTTGCCAACATTTGGTGTGGCATCAACTATTATCCCTGTGTTTGCTCGTAAACCTTTGTTTGGTTATGCCTCAATGGTTTATGCAACAGCTGCGATTGCTTTCCTTTCATTTATTGTTTGGGCGCATCACATGTTTACTGTGGGTATGCCAATAGCAGGTGAATTATATTTTATGTATGCCACCATGTTAATCGCAATACCTACTGCTGTAAAAATCTTTAACTGGACTGCAACCATGTGGAAAGGAGCAATGACTTTTGAAACACCTATGCTGTTTTCAATTGCCTTTGTTGTTCTGTTTACAATAGGTGGTTTTACCGGTTTGATGATGGCACTTGCTCCTGTTGATTTTCAATATCATGATACTTACTTTATTGTTGCTCATTTCCATTACACACTTGTGCCAGCCTCAGTTTTTATTATAATGGCGGCGGGTTATTTTTGGTTGCCGAAATGGACTGGCAATATGTACGATGAAAAATTGGCCAAGTTACATTTTTGGTTATCAGCTATTTCAGTAAATATTCTTTTCTTCCCTCAGCATTTTTTAGGTTTGGCTGGTATGCCACGTCGTATTCCTGATTATGCAGTGCAGTTTGCTGATTGGAATATGATCTCTAGTATCGGTGCATTTATTTATGGTCCTAGCCAATTGATATTTGTCTATATTGTTTATAAAACAATTAAAGGTGGTACAGGAGAAAAAGTAACTGATGAAGTTTGGGAAGGGGCGAAAGAACAAAGTCTAGAATGGACTTTACCTTCACCACCTCCTTATCATACCTTTGCTACTCCACCAAAAGATGTACCCACAATGAGTACGTCTAGGTAGTAAAATTAAAACTCACGTCATTCATTAGTGGATGGCATGTTAGGTAATAAAATGAATATAAAAACTAAGAATATTTTGACAGCAGTAGTTTTGATTGCAGTTGCGGCAACTATTTATGCTTTTGCCGTAATGAGAGCAATGTCTCAGTGAATGATGGTTTAGATAAAAAAAATACTAAACTAGTTCGCAAATTAGTCTTAATTGTTCTCGGTATGTTTGGTTTCGGTTATGCTTTAGTACCTATCTATGATGTATTTTGTGATATTACTGGACTAAACGGTAAAACAGCATCAGAAGCTATAGTTGATGTAAAGTATGAGGTTGATCTTAATAGAGAAATAACGATAGAGTTTATTACCTCTCTTAATGAATCAGCACCGATGGTATTCAACACTGAAACAAAAAAACTAAAAATTCATCCAGGAAAATATTATACGGTGAATTTTTATGCTAAAAATAAAACAGATAAAAAAATGGTTGCAAGAGCAATCCCCAGCGTAACACCAGGTCTTGCAGCCGAATATTTTAAGAAAACAGAGTGTTTTTGTTTTACGGAACAAACATTTGAACCCCAAGAAGGTAAAACTATGCCGGTTCGATTTGTTGTAGATCCTGAATTACCAGCAAGGTATAAAACAATCACACTTGCATATACTTTTTTTGATAATACTGAAGAATCAGTAAAAAAATAACGAGGGTAGCTTAATGTCGTCTACAAGTGATGCTTATTACATTCCACATAAGGCAGTTTGGCCAATAGTTGGTACAGCCGGTCTTTTGACACTTTTTATAGGATTTGCTAATTATCTAAATGGTAATTCTGCAGGTGCAACCATTATGGTTTTGGGCTTGGTGATTTTTATTGTCATGTTTGCTGGCTGGTTTACTTTACAAGCGAATGAAAGTGAATCAGGGATGTATAACCATGGGGTTGGGATTTCTTATCGCATGGGAATGATGTGGTTTATCTTTTCAGAGATCATGTTCTTTGCAGTTTTCTTTGGTACGTTATGGTACACGCGTAATTTATCTACAGATTGGTTGGCAGGGATAGGTACTGGTCCTGGGCGTTCTACAGCTATGTTATGGCCTGGTTTTGAGGCTGTTTGGCCTACCAATGGACCAGGAAATGTAGGTGGTGAATTTGAAGAAATGGGGGCTTTTGGTCTACCTTTTATTAATACATTGTTATTACTTTCAAGTGGAGTAACGTGTACTTGGGCACACCATGGCTTATTAGCAAAAAAGAGAGACCAGTTAATAAAAGGTTTAATTGCTACTGTTACTTTAGGGTTCTTATTTGTTGCTTGCCAAGCCTTCGAGTATTATGAAGCCTATCATGAAATGGGCTTAACTTTAGGCTCAGGTGTTTATGGTTCTACTTTCTTTATGCTAACAGGTTTTCATGGTTTACATGTTTGTGTAGGAGCTATTATCTTATCAGTTGTATTATTTCGTAGCTGGAAAGGTCATTTTACGCCAGAAAATCATTTTGCCTTCGAAGCGGCAGCATGGTATTGGCATTTCGTTGATGTTGTATGGCTAGGGTTATTTATCTTTGTCTACATTTTATAAGCTAAATTAAGTAGACTTTGTAGGTTGGGCTGCCGTCTCTTTGGCAACCCAACAACATGGATAATTAAAAATGTTGGGTTAACGATAGAGCCGTTAGCCCAACCTACAAAAATCATATGTATTTTCCTTACCTTTATGCTAGTGAGCCTACGTTGGAAAAAAAGCCTGGCAGTTAAAGCCTCTAACTTAATGACTTTTTCGTAAAGTATTTAAAAACAAAGGGAGGTCTTTGAGATCAAAATAAAATTGACAGAGTACGTCAGTTATTTTTTTAATCGATCTTGCCATTCGGCAACTCTTAATTTTAAATTTTCACTATCAATAGTGGTCAGATTCCGATTTTTTAATAACTGTTTTCCTTCCACCCAAACATCAGAAACTTGGTGGCGACCCGCTGCATAAACAATTTGAGAGATGGGATCAAATAATGGCTGAGTTTCTAATTGATCAAAATCAATAGCAATAATATCAGCAGCTTTGCCTATAGAAAGAGAGCCTGTTTTCTGTTCAATACCTAATGCTTTTGCACCATTGATCGTTGCCATTTTTAAAGCAGTCATTGCTGGAACTGCACTTGCATCATTTGATACGCCTTTAGCTAATAAAGCGGCCGTTCGCATTTCTCCAAGCATATCTAAATCATTATTACTGGCAGCACCATCTGTGCCTAAAGCAACATTGATTCCTTTTTCTAAGCATTGAGTGATTGGGCAAAAACCACTGGCAAGTTTTAGGTTAGATTCAGGGCAATGAATAATATGGGTGCCTGTTTCTGCAACCAAATCTATTTCTAAATCTGATAATTGAGTCATATGTACAGCCATAAAGGATGGGCTGAGTAAATCAAGTTGATGTAAACGTTGCAAAGGTGTTTGATTAGTCTTGTTTTTCTGTTCTTCAACCTCATGTAGTGTTTCATGTAAATGCATATGGATGGGAGCATCCAGTTCTTTAGCAAGGGCGCGAATTTTGATTAATGGCTCGTCTGATACCGTATAAGGTGCATGAGGTGAAAAAACAGTGGTGATTAAAGATTCGTGACATAATTGTTTATGTAATGCTACTCCTTTTTTTAGATAGGCCTCACTATGTTCTGCCCAGGCAGAGGGGAAATCAATAACAATTAGACCTATACTGGCACGCATACCATATTTTATTGCTTGATCAGCTGTTATTTCAGGAAAGAAATACATATCATTAAAACATGTAGTTCCACCTCTAATCATTTCAGCAATAGCTAAGTCTGTGCCATCCCTAACAAAGGCTTCGCCTACCCATTTTTGTTCTAATGGCCAAATATGATTTTGCAACCAGTCCATTAATGGTAAATCATCTGCAATTCCCCGCATTAAAGACATGCTGGCATGGGTATGACTATTGATTAATCCTGGAAGCAGGGCATGGCTGTCTAATTGTTCAAATTTTAAAGGCTGATATTTTTGTTGAACAATATTAGCAGGAAGTAAATCAACAATTTTTCCTGCGTTTATAACGAGAGCATGATTTTCGTAGGTTACTGATTCCGGTTCTACAGGTATAATCCAGCGTGCTTGAATAACTAAGTCAACTTTCATAGGAATGTGAGAGAAAAGATTAAAGATAGTGATTATAAAGAAATGAAGATAAAAAAAGAATTAAAAGTACATGCGCTTGAATGGACAGGAGCTAGTTTAAAAACTTTAGATCAACGCCAACTACCAGAAAAAATAATTTATGATGAATATTTTGATGCGTCAGGTGTTGTTGAAGCGATAAAAAGTATGCGTGTCAGGGGTGCCCCGGCAATCGGTATTGCTGCTGCATATGGAGTGGCTTTATCTGTGATGCAACATTATTCCGAAACTAAAATAAATTGGAAAGAAAAGGTTGCTGATGATATTAAAAACCTTTCAAAGTCTCGCCCAACAGCAGTCAATTTATTTTGGGCTTTGGAGGCGATGGAAAAAGTTCTAAAAAAGCAAACAGGGAATCCTATAGCCAATGTAAAGAAATGCGCTGAACTGATTCATGCTGAGGATATTAAAGCGAACTTAAAGATGGGTGAATTGGGTGCTGATTTATTAGCTGGTGCTGAGGCAGTAATGACTCATTGTAATGCAGGCGCATTAGCAACCGGTGGTTATGGTACTGCTTTGGGTGTGATTAGAAGTGCTCATAAACGTGGGTTGACTACAGTATATGCAGGAGAAACACGTCCTTGGTTACAAGGTGCGCGGCTAACAGTATGGGAGTTAGCCCAAGATGGGATTGCTTCAACTTTAGTTGCAGATTCAGCCGCTGCATGGTTGATGAAATCAGGAAAAATAGATTGGGTTATTGTTGGTGCGGATAGAATAACTGAAAATGGGGATGTTGCGAATAAAATTGGAACCTATTCATTAGCTGTATTAGCAAAGCAACATAATGTCAAATTAATGGTCGTTGCTCCTGTTTCTACGATTGATTTTTCTATGAAAACAGGTGAGGATATTACTATTGAACAACGCAATTCGAACGAGTTGCTGGCTGATTGTTATATTGAAAATGATGTTTCATTAGTGAGTGCATGGAACCCAGTATTTGATGTTACCCCGGTTAATTTAATAAGTGCAATAGTTACTGAACGTGGTGTTGTATTAAATCCGCAAGAGAAAGGTGTAAGGAGTTTAAAGTGGTAAGTAAAAAACAAAAAGGAAACAATCCTGTTTATGCGGTTAATTGTTTGTTAAAAGGGGTTAAATTAATAGGGCATAAGGAATTGCGGAAATTTGTATTGATTCCAATTTTAATCAATTTAGTTTTATACAGTATCGTTTTTGGCTTTGGTTACTCTTATATTTCTGATCTAATTATTCAGTTTATTCCAGGCTGGTTATCTTGGTTAGAATGGTTGATATGGCCACTTTTTTTTCTAAGCTTTTCTGCAATGGGCTTTTTTACTTTTACTTTACTTGCTAACTTAATAGCTGCCCCTTTTTATAGCCAGTTATCAGTAAAAACTGTAGATATTATTTCAGGACAAAATAATAAAATTGAAAACCTGCCGATAAACCAGGTTGTTTTCGCCGAAGTAAAACGAGTGCTTTATCTAATCAGCCGAATGATACCACTAGTGATAATATCTGTAATTCCTGGTATAAATTTAATCGCTCCCTTTTTGTGGTTGTTATTTGGGGCTTGGGGAATGAGCCTGGAATTTATGGCATATCCTTTGGAAAATAAAGGATTGTTGTTTAATGAACAGAAAAATATCGCAAAAAATAGGCGTATTGGTGTGTTGAGTTTTGGTGGTTTAGTGGTTGCAGGATTAGCAATTCCGATTTTCAATATAATTGTTGCTCCAGCTGCCGTTATTGGAGCAACAATCTATGTGCATGGTATTGCTGTTGATGATAATAAATAATTAAGCTTTGTGGCTATCTTAATAACAAAAGAGGTTTTTTTGTATTGACTAGCATTTTGTGGGTGAAGCTACCTAATAACATGTCGTGTAACCGAGTATGACTAAAAGCCCCCATCACAGTTAAATCAATATTATGCTGCTCTTGATAAGCGCATAATTCATGATCTGCTTTACCTTTTAATTTTACACTTATGACTTTAATATTATCAGCTAGTTTTAGTTTTTTTGTTGCTTGTTCAAGTAATTGAGCTGCTGTATTGTCATTTTTATTGACACACACCAAATGACAAGTTAAATGTTTATAGAGTGGGCTAGATGCAACCATATCAACTGCTTTATCAGCAGCACTACTGCCATCGTAAGCAATCATAATATTTTCAGGCTCTTTGTACTTGTCATTAACGATTAGAATAGGGCGATGCAAGGAGCGTACTACAGCTTCTAATTTTGCGCCTATCTGGTTTTCTTGTTTGTCATGGACTTGTCCGCGTAAACCTAGAACTAGAACTCTAATGTTATCTTCAAGGTCTATTACTGCTTCAATTAAATCACCATGTCGTTGTGATGAGGTTGAATCAGCAATACCTTTACTTTGTAAATGCTCTTCAGCTGCTTGTAATATTAGTTTACCTTGCTGCATTTTTAATTTGCTTTGCTCTTGCTCCAAGTTAGTAATTTCTTCGAGTAAATGCCCTTGACTACCTAGTCCAATATTACCCGACAAATTGGAAGTAACAGGTGTTTCATGGTGGTGATTAATAGTATGCAGTAGTGTTAGAGGTGTTTCAGTTTTCTTTGAGATCCATGCAGCATAGTCACAAACTGACTCAGTCAAAGCCGATCCATCAATACAGGCGAGTACTTGTATTTTATTTTTTTTCATTTCTCCTGCTCCCATTTTAATGTCCCCCTAATACTTTTTCGATTTCATCTGGGTTGTCGTGTATGCCAAAGCGGTCAATAATTGTTGCGCTAGCTTCATTTGAGCCGATTAGTTCGACATCAGCGCCTTCTCTACGGAATTTAATGACAACTTTATCGAGAGCTGAAACAGCTGATATATCCCAAAAATGTGCATGAGTTAAATCAATAATAACCTTATCTACAACTTCTTTAAAATCAAAGTTTGCAACAAAGCGGTCGGCAGAGTTAAAGAAAACTTGTCCGTGGACATGATAAATACGTGTGCCTGTTACTTCATCTAAAACTGAGCCAACATACATAAAATGGCTGATTTTATTTGCAAAAAATACTGCGGCTAGTAACACACCAACAAATACGCCGAGTGCTAGATTATGTGTCCAGACAACAACAATCACTGTTGCTAACATAATAATATTAGCTGACAGAGGGTGTTCTTTTAAATTAGTAATAGATTCCCAGCTAAATGTACCAATAGACACCATAATCATTACCGCAACTAATGCAGCCATGGGTATTTGTTTGATCCATTTATCAAGAAACACAACCATAATAAGCAAAAAACAGCCAGCAACCATTGTAGATAAACGTCCTCGACCACCAGACTTGATGTTGATAATAGATTGACCAATCATTGCGCACCCAGCCATGCCGCCCATTAAGCCTGCACCAACATTGGCAATTCCCTGGGCTTTACATTCACGGTTTTTTTCACTAGTAGTATCCGTTAAGTCATCAACAATAGTCGCAGTCATTAATGACTCAAGTAAGCCAACAACGGCTAAGGGTACAGAATAAGGTAAAATAATTTTTAAAGTTTCAAGATTAAGAGGAACTTCAGGCCAAAGAAAAATCGGTAAAGTATCAGGTAAATCCCCCATATCGCCTACTGTACGAATATCAAGTTTCAGATACATACAAACAGCGGTTAAAGCAACAATACAGACAAGAGGAGATGGGAGGATTTTACCGATGAATGGGATAAGAGGCAGCAAATAAATAATACCTAATCCAGCTGCTGTCATGGCATAAACTTCCCAGGAAACATTAGTCAATTCGGGTAATTGTGCCATAAAAATCAAAATTGCCAGTGCGTTAACAAACCCAGTCACTACAGAGCTAGAAACAAAGCTCATCAAGCTACCGAGTTTGAAATATCCTGAGATAATTTGTAATATGCCAGTAAGCAATGTTGCAGCTAATAAATATTGTAAGCCATGCTCTTTAACTAGTGTAACCATTAACAAGGCCATCGCGCCAGTTGCAGCAGAAATCATTCCTGGTCTACCACCGATTAAGGCAGTAATAACCGCAATGCAAAAAGAGGCATACAAACCTACTTTTGGATCTACGCCCGCAATAATTGAGAAGGCAATTGCTTCAGGTATTAGAGCTAAAGCAACAACGGTTCCTGCGAGGATGTCGCCACGGATATTGCCAAACCAATCTTGTTTTTTTGATAATAAGAGCATGGAAGTTTAATAAAATTTAAAGTCTAGATCGTTTAATAATAGTGGCTGAAATTGTTACATAGCCAATGTAATGAAGTTCTTTTCAATTGAGAAAAGAAGACGCTTTAAAGTCCAAGGTTTGCCTAAGATGGCATGGAATTATTGAAGATTTAGAACAAAAAAAACCCCAGTAGTAACTGGGGTCTCGGATTTTTTTATCAGCAAAAAATTAACTAAGGAATTTTTTAGCAAGATTTATAGCTCCACTTACGCCACCAACAGCATCAAGTAAAGAACCGCCGCTACTACCTTTGTCAACCATTTGAGGAACTGCTTCTGCCAAGCTATCTGCTGCCTCGTCTTCACCTATACCTAATTTACTAGCGAATTCAGCAACTTTGTCTCCACCTAGAATATCTTTGATTTGACTACCAGAAACAGCTTCATTGTCGCCATCTCCTAACCAAGAGCTAACCATGCCTGCAAGACCACCACTACCACTTGTCATGCCAGCGACTATACTTCCTAAGTCTAGTCCTCCATCATCGTCTTTATCACTACTGCCGCCTAGTAAGCTGGATAATGCAGATGCAATCCCACTCTCACCGCCACTAGCATTTCCACCAAGTTTACTCAGAATTAATTGGGTGCCTAACTTCATTAAATCCATTACAATATCCTATGTTTTCGTTATTAACATTCTGAGTATATCAGTTTAAAACCTGTACAACAATTTTTTGTTTAATGATGATAAATTACTTGAATATAGGGATGTTGTTTGATCGAAACATAACAGATTGTAATCTACAAAATCAATTTATACAGTTAAGGTGATTATTAATAATCGTTGAGAATCAGTGTCACTATTATTTAAAGAGTATTAATCTTTAATTTTATTGGGGTTGTATTGTACTCATGATTGTTATACGAGTATATCAATATCAATAGGAATAGTTTGTAAATGATAATAGATGATGAGAAGAATCTTTTAAATGAGATGTGCTGTTAAAAGTTTGTGTTAAACTTACTTATCTAGCAGCTTTATCAATGTAAATATGATAGTGAAGCTGGTTGATAATAACGGGTGTGATTAAAAGTGAAGTCAATAATATATAGTGTAGGTTGGGCTGCCGTCTCTTTGGCAACCCAACTTCACTTTTGATTGTTGGGTTAACGATAGAATTGTTAGCCCAACCTACCCATTCTTTACTTCACTTTTATCACGCCTAATAATAAGTTCTAGTCTATGTTAAAAAAGTCGTTATAATCTTTTTTGATTAATAATGAAGAAAAATGAGGGGATAAAATGGGTACAATGTTTTGGGTTTTAATTGGTGCGTTTATTGGATGGAATTTTCCACAACCCTGGTGGGCTAAGTATATTCAGGATAAAATTATGGAAAGACTGAATAATAATGGTAAATAATATTAATTATTTTAACTGATGCTTCGATCAATGATAGTCTTGGTGGAGCATTTGTTATTTAAATAATTTACTCAATTTTTGGGCGATAGTTAAAGCTATTTTACTTACAGAAACTCATCAAAAATATCTACTATATTGTTAATTTTTAACTATATAACCAAGGAATATTTCTAGAGCTTTAATCTATCCACTTTATGCCAGCCTTGTTATGCAATTTCAATAAAATAATCTATAAAAAACCAATATAACCTAACTCCTGTCTAACTTTAGTCGTTAGTTGCTATTGCAGGTTGATTATTTGAAAGATTGAAGGGTTGGTATTTTCTAACATTACATTAATGAACTGTACACTTTGTTAATATTGTCATTAAAGAGCTTATTGTGAATGCAAACGAATTTTCATCTTTATCCTTAAAACCTGCATTACTAGAAAATATAAAATCTTTAGGGTATAGTCAGCTAACGCCTATTCAGGCAGAAAGTCTTCCACATATTCTTGACGGAAAGGATGTAATTGCACAAGCTAAAACCGGTAGTGGTAAAACTGCAGCTTTTGGTATTGGGTTACTCACTAAACTAGAATTGAATAAGTTTAGAGTGCAAGCGTTGGTAATATGTCCAACACGTGAGCTTGCAGATCAGGTTTGTCAGGAAATTAGAAGATTGGCACGATTTACTCAAAACTGTAAAGTATTGTCACTGTGCGGTGGTACACCATTTTCTCCTCAGCGAAGTTCTTTAGAAAAGGGTGTTCATATTGTAGTTGGGACGCCAGGGCGGTTGCAAGATCATTTAAATAAAGGAAGTTTGGGTTTAGATGATTTAAAAGTATTGGTACTGGACGAAGCGGACCGAATGTTAGATATGGGCTTTGAGGATTCGATAAAAGAAATCGTTTCTTATGCGCCATCACAAAGGCAAACCTTATTATTTTCTGCGACTTATCCAGAATCTATTCGCCAAATAAGTAAGCAATTTCAGTTTAAACCGGTTTCTCTTAGTATTGATACTCAGCATCAAAAAAATGATATTGAACAGTTTTTTTATCAAGTCAATAGGGTGAAAAAGGAAAATGCCTTAGGGTATTTATTATCTTTTTATAAACCTGAATCAACACTGATCTTTTGTAATACAAAAAAAGATTGTCATGATGTTGCAATTGCACTTGATAATATTGGTTTCTCAGTTCAAGCGATCCATGGGGATCTTGAGCAAAAAGATAGAAACCAAGTGTTAGTTCGTTTTGCAAATAAGAGTTGTTCAATTCTGGTTGCTACGGATGTTGCTGCCAGAGGACTAGATATTAAAGAATTGCAGATGGTAATTAATTATGAATTGCCTTGGGATCCTGAAGTATATGTCCACCGCATTGGTCGGACAGGTCGTGCAGGTAAAAAAGGGCTGGCATTGAGTTTATGCTCGGAAAAAGAATTAAAAAGAGTAACGGCTGTTGAGGAGTATCTTAATATTTCTGCTAAATGGGATGAGCTTGCTCCCTTTCAAATGAAGTATGAAAAAAGGCTCGATGCACCTATGGTGACGTTGTGGATAGGTGGAGGGCGAAAGAATAAAGTACGCCCAGGAGATATCTTAGGAGCTCTGACTGGGAATACGGGAATTGAAGGGAATAAAGTAGGAAAGATTGATGTTTTTGATAACCACGCTTATGTGGCTATTATGCGAGAAAGTGCAGATAAAGCCTTGCAATGTTTAAAAAAAGGAAAAGTTAAGGGACGAAATTTTAATGTACATAAATCTCAATAATAATTAAATAAGGTACTTGGAAGCGGTATGTCTAAAATTTTGATTATTGATGATGAACCGTCAATTGTTGATAATATAACTTTCGCACTACAAACTGAAGGGTTTTTAACCGTTTCTTATACAACGGGAGGCGATGGGTTTCATGCTTTTAAAACCGAAAGTTTTGACTTGATTATTTTAGATATTGGTTTGCCTGATATGAATGGATTTGATTTGGCCAAACAGATTCGAAGTAGCTCTCAAATCCCCATTATTTTTTTAACAGCACGATCCACAGAAATTGACCGTGTTGTCGGTTTAGAACTGGGTGCTGACGATTATGTAACCAAACCTTTTAGTCCAAGAGAATTAAGTGCAAGGGTCAAAGCTATTTTGCGCCGTACTGGATCTAATCATCTGCAAGAAACTCAAGCACCCAAACAACAAAACTCTGATTTTATTGTTGATGATGAAAAAAAACAAATAAGCTATCACAACCAAAGAATAGAGCTCTCAAGAACGGAATATCGCTTGCTTAATATATTGCTTAAATCGCCCGGGCGGGTTTATTCCAGAAATCAACTAATGGATTATGCTTGGGAACATTCAGGGGTTAGTCTAGATCGCACAGTCGATACACATATTAAAACTATACGCCAAAAATTAAAGGTAATTTTTCCAGAATATGATCCAATTGTAACTCACCGGGGTATTGGCTATGCGCTTCGGGAAGATAAATGAGTATACGACGACGCATTTTTCTTGGGATTATTTTACTTTTTAGTATAGGATTTTATTTTCTGATTAATTTTATTGCAGATGATATAGAACTGCGTTATCGAGAATCTACCGAAGAACCTTTAGTTGATGCTGCTCGTGTTTTAGCCGCTATTGCAGCGACTTCAGGGGCTGATAAATCAATCAACATCTCTTTATTTCGAGAAAGTTTTAAAAATGTTCATAGACAAGAATTTTCAGCCCAAATATTCGGACTAATGAAAAACAATGTAGATATACATGTTTACATAACAGACAGGAAAGGGATTGTTATTTTTGATTCTGATGATGGCTGGGATGAAGGAGAAGATTATTCATTGTGGCGCGATGTACATCTAACCTTACTGGGTGAATATGGTGCCCGAACCACAGATATTGATAGTGATGCAGATGACGAGAAAAAAATGATCTATATTGCCTCGCCAATTCTTCGAAATAATGAATTGATCGGAGTTCTTTCGGTGGGTAAACCAACGCAGAGTTCTAATCAATTTGCTCAGGCCGCACAAAATAAGTTAATTTTAGCCGGTACAATAGCGTGCATAATTTTTATCGGCATAGGGTTGTTGTTAGGGCTATGGGTCACTCGACCGATTCAACAACTTACCGAGTATGCCAAAGCTGTTCGAGACGGAAGGCGAGTAAAAAGACCAGCATTGGGTTCAAATGAAATGGAAGAGTTAGGGGTAGCTTTTGAGCAAATGCATGATGCGTTAGATGGGAAAAGCTATATAGAAAACTATGTGCAAACATTGACACATGAGATAAAAAGTCCCATCTCTGCAATTCGTGGAGCAGTGGAATTATTAGAAGAAGACCTTTCTCCCCAAAATAAACAGACTCTATTGCAAAATGTGCATCAAGAATCTGAACGGATTACTAAAATAGTAGATAACTTATTGTTTCTCTCTTCACTAGAATCTCGAAAATATATCACAGCCCGAGATTCTATTGACGTAAATCAAATGTTAGATGAGATAAAAACATTATTAACAACACTGCTTTTGATAAAAAATATTGAACTTGTAATTCAAGGTGATAGCCATATTCAAATGGTTGGTGATACTAATTTAATTCAACAAGCATTAATGAATGTTATTCAGAATGCCATTGATTTTAGTCCAATGGGTTCAACTATAGATCTAAGAGTAATTCAGAATAATTTAGGTGTAGAATTTCAAATTCATGATGCGGGTCCGGGAATACCTGAGTACGCTAGTGAAAGAATTTTTGAACGGTTTTATTCTTTAAAACGGCCAGGAAGTGGTCGTAAAAGCTCTGGGCTGGGTCTTAGCTTAGTTAAAGAAATTGTATTATTGCACCAAGGTGAAATTTCAGTAAAAAATCACCCTAAGGGAGGAACGATTGCAAAACTGTTTTTCCCCTATAGTCAAACATAAAAATCAAATACAAGATTCTTATTTCACGCGCACTAAAGGTGCCAATATAAAAAAACGCTTGCATTTTTAGATATTTATAATTATATTTAAATTGTGATATAGTTCACGTTTATTATGTGATATAGCTCACACTAGTGATACACCCATCTTACTGTAATGTTGGTTTTTTGAGCTATCTGACCATGGTTTAGTTAAATTGTAAAAAATTAAAAGGTCCAAATGATGATAGGGAAATAATGAGTTCAAAAAATGTTTTTTTAAAATTTAATATTTTTATGAATAACAAAAATAAGGAATTATTATGATTTACAATTTACGTCGATTATTAACAATATTTTTTGGTATCTTTTTTTTTCTGATATCAACTTCAGTACAGGCTTTAACGCCTTTTCAGCAATTGGGAGAGGAGCTATTTTTTGATTCTAATCTTTCAGAACCAAATGGACAATCATGCTCTAGTTGTCACCTGCCTTCTGCTGCATTTGCAGATCCTGATCAGGATATTCCAGTTTCAGAAGGTGTGATTTCAGGTCTTTTTGGTAGTAGAAATAGTCCTACAGCTTCATATGCGATGTTCAGTCCAGTTTTTCATTTTGACTCAACAGCAGGGTTGTGGATAGGAGGTCAATTTCTTGATGGCCGCGCAACGGGTAATATAACAGGTGACCCACTTGCAGACCAAGCACTCAACCCTTTTCTTAATCCAGTAGAAATGGCTAATAGCTCTAAATCAGAAGTGGTTAGAGATGTGCTAAATTCAAAATATGAAGAATTATTTATAGATGAATGTGGTGAGCCAAATATGTCAAGTGATAGTGATATAGATGAGGCTTTTCAATGTATTGCGGAGGCAATTGGTGATTTTGAAAGAACTTGGCAGTTTGCGAAATTTAATTCTAAATACGATGCTTATTTACGAAATTGTGTTAATAGAGGAAATGCTTCTGATCAAGAGTTAGATAAATGTGCTAAAGGTATTGGCAAGAAAGCAAAAAAAGCTCAGAAGGGGGTTCTTACTAAAAAAGAATGGAAAGGTTTAAAGTTATTCATGGGTTCCAACAATAATGATGGTGTCCTTCAGGAAGGAGAAGGTGCTGGTTGTGCTGCGTGTCATACTGTAGATTGGACTGATAGTTGGAGTTATTCTAAGATAGTCGTTACACCTTCTTGGGCACCAGAACGTAGAGTTCCTCCTTTATTTACTGATTTTAGTTACGATAACCTAGGAATTCCGAAAAGTAATCATCCCTTGTTAAAAGATAATCCAATAGATTTAGGATTGGGACCACAAGTGTCTGATGCACAGGAAAATGGAAAGTTTAAAGTGTCTACAGTAAGAAATATTTTAGGAACGGCACCTTATGGACATAATGGTTTTTTTACAACATTAGAAGGGATTACTAGTTTTTATAATACGAGAGATACAGGAAATTGGTCTGTGGCTGAAGTGCCAGATACTATGAATAACGATGAATTAGGCAATCTTGGGTTAAGTCATGATCAGGAAAAACAACTGGTTGATTTTATGAAAACATTATCTGATGGATATTTTTAGGATTAAATTGTAAGTTAAATTGGGTTTAGCTAACTTTAAAAATATACTATTTGGATTTTAAAGTTAGCTTTGCTCTATTTTTAGTTTTATAAAATTAACTACTATAATAGGGCACGAGTAAAAGTGAAGTAAATTTAGTATTTGTTGGGTTAATGATAGAGTCGTTCCTCTGCCCATTCAACAACTCACCCATTATGCCAAAGCTGTTAGAGATGGAAAATGGCTGAAAAGACCTACCTTAGGTTCAAATGAAATGGAAGAATTAGGCAGGGCGTTTGAACAGATGCGTGATGCGCTGGATGGAAAAAGCTATATCGAAAATTATGTACAAACACTGACACATGAAATAAAAAGCCCTATATCCGCTATTCGTGGAGCGGTGGAGCTATTAGAGGAAGATCTTTCCGCTAAACAGAAACAAACGCTTTTGCAAAATGTGCATCAAGAATCTGAGCGGATTAGCAAAATTGTAGATAATTTATTGTTTCTTTCATCATTAGAGTCTCGTAAATATATTACTGCGCGGGATTCTATTCATGTTGAGCAAATGCTAAATGAAATTAAAACAACACTAACGACTTTGCTTTTAATAAAAAATATCAAACTAGTCATTCAAGGTGCTGCTGATATTCAAATGGTTGGAGATACTAACTTAATTCAACAGGCATTAATGAACATTATCCAGAATGCCATTGATTTTAGTCCCGTGGGTTCGACTATTGGTCTACAGGTTGTTCGGAGTAATTCAGGCGTAGAATTTCAAGTTCGTGATACTGGTTCGGGAATCCCTGAATATGCCAGTGAAAGAATTTTTGAACGATTTTACTCTTTAAAAAGACCAGAAAATGGTCGTAAAAGCTCTGGGCTTGGTCTTAGTTTAGTATCAGAAATTGTATTATTGCATCAAGGTGAAATTACAGTAAAAAATCACCGAGAAGGTGGAACCCTGGCAAAATTATTTTTTCCAGATTAAAATCAAATGCGTAGGTTGGGCTAACGGCTCTATCGTTAACCCAACAATTCAGCGTACCTTATGTTGGGTTGCCAAAGAGACGGCAGCCCAACCTACAATCTATATCATTAACTTGATGTATTGATAAAGAGAATAGGAACGAGAAATTTTGATTAACAACTGAGAAATAAAAAGCCAGCCCTGCATGAGCTAGCTTTAATTGTGGATAAATGATTTAAACGCGGGTAAGGTTTGGTTAATTGTTGGTTTAAATAAAACTATGCAGTTAGTTGAGTTTTATTTTTACGAGATAAACCCACTACGCCGAGTACGCCAGAGATCATAAGCCAAACAGATGCGGGGAGTGGGGTTGCTGTTAATGGTACGGTATCTCGAACCAAGTAACTTCCTGCAGTATCATAATGTCTATTATTTCTCCTAGTACTGTGATGTGAATCTGAATAGTCTCGATACGAATTTTGTCGATCATTATCAAGTAGCAGGGCAAGCCAGGAGTTACTTTGGTTCCTGCTGTCAGCTAGAAGACCCCAGGTGTAGTCTAAACCACTTCCTTCCGCATAACCGTGGTACGCATCCCATGTTTTTTCGTAATTTTTTAAATAATGGCTATCCAAAGTATTACCCAATAAAGAAACTAATCCATCTATTTTTTCTTCCTGATGGAATACGTTACTAGTATTATTTGGTGCTATATTTGTACCAGTATAATTAGTTACCAAGGCATTAAATTGAGCACCTGTGGCATATTTCCAACCTTCAAAATCACCCCCTGTTCCAAACTGGCTAGAGACATCATTGTAACTTCTGCCTACTGAAGCAGTAACATCTCGCCAATCTAATCCACTAATACTATCTGTGGTATAGGTATCGTGGTCAAAGAAATCTGTGCGGGCAGCTTGCGCGGTTGTTATTGTGGCAGTTTGAGCAAGAAGTATTAATGAAAAAAAGCCAATTTTTTTGCTAATTTTAAAAGTCATATTATTAAACCTGCTTTGTCTTTTTGAGGAAAGGGTGGCTAATATATCTTAAAGTTAATTGTATAGATATTGTACTCAAGTACAGTATTAGAAAAAATGTTAACCAGGTACTATTTTGAAGTACCCGGTAGGTTGGGCTGCCGTCTCTTTGGCAATCCAACATAAGGTATGTTGAACTTGTTGGGTTAACGATAAAGCCGTTAGCCCAACCTACGTGGGGTATAGCGTCATCAAATAATAAATAGTCACGCTGTTATTAATCAAATGGGCAAGTATCGCGGGTAATATGTAGTGCTGAAATAATCATTGCAGTGAAGAGATTGAATTTTTCTAGTGTAGGTTGGGCTGCCGTCTCTTTGGCAACCCAACATTAAGATATGCTGTGAAACTTGTTGGGTTAACGATAAAGCCGTTAGCCCAACCTACGAGGGGTTATAGCGTCATCAAATAATAAATAGTCACGCTGTTATTAATCATATGAGCAAGTATCGCAGGTAATATGCTCTGTGCTTTGATGGTTAACAAAGCATATCCAAAAGCAGCTACAAATAAACTGATAAAATCTTCAGATGAAAAATGAATGGCTGCAAATATTAGTGCTGAAATAATTATTGCAGTGAAGGGGTTAAATTTTTCTAATAATCCTTTAAGCAGAATGCCACGGAATAAAATTTCTTCTGCGATAGGTGCTAATAAGCATGAAGCTATAACTATACTTAAAATACCAAAATGGTTGATTTCTGTTTGTAAGCTTATGCCATCTTTTTTTCCATCATCCAGGAAAAAAAATAGTTGTAGCCAAAAATCAGCGAACCAAATAATCACGGCTAAAACTATTGCAATTAAGTAATACCCCCATGCAGTATTTTTAAAATTTATCGTTCTTGAAATGGTTAAAATATTTTTAGATTTTATGATGACAGCAATAGATGCAAGAGAAATAATGATAATGCCACTGTGAATCAATAAACCTGAGCTAAATTTTAAATGCCATCTGAAGTGTTCTATAGCACCTGAGGCGGCGACAACCCATACAGCTATGCCTAAAAAAATCAATATAGCTTGGTAAAGCCGAAAGGGGTTTTTAATCATTGTTTAAAACCTAAAAATGATTGATAAATAGAGTAAGGAACGAGAGTTTAATAATATCGGATTCTTGACTTGTTTTTTTGTCCGTCTTCTACGCATTGAATACGAACAAAACTCTGCGCCAAGAACCGGATATTATTAAATATTCATTCCTAATAGATGTCTTTAGAAAAAATTGATTTTATCTATTTTAAATAGTCTTCATATAAATTTCACATTAAATTCACAATTCCTTCAACTAATTTCCATTTCCTTTATTTAGACTCTTAATCACGGTGGGTGTCACCGATTAACCTCAAAAAGGATCTGAAAATGAAACCAAAAAATAAAAAAAATTACTGGCTGTTGTGCATTTTACCTTTTCTATTATTCCAAGCTAATGTCTCCAAAGCGGAAAATAAGGAAGATAAAACCTTATCACCTTATTTTAAGGTAATTGGAGAAGGTCGGGGGAATTTAGAAAACCTGCCTTTACAAGACACTTCAGCACAGGTTGATATAGTCGGGGTTATTGCTGATGTAAAAGTTAGGCAGGTTTATCAAAACCGAGGCGAGACGGCAATAGAAGCAGTTTATGTTTTCCCTGGCTCAACCAAAGCAGCCGTTTATGGTATGAAAATGACCATCGGTGAGCGGGTAGTTGTGGCTAAAATAAAAGAGCGTAAAGCGGCTAAAGTTGCCTACATTGAAGCAAAAAAACAGGGTAAGCGGGCTTCTTTATTGGAACAACAACGACCTAATGTTTTTCAAATGAACGTGGCTAACATTATGCCGGGTGATCGGATTGTCGTAGAGCTGCTCTACACTGAATTGATTGTTCCAGAGCAAGGAATATATGAATTTGTTTATCCAGCAGTAGTTGGCCCTCGTTATTCAGAAACGATTGCTGATGGTGCGCCTGATGCACAAAGCTGGATTGTAAATCCTTATTTACAACAAGATGTTGCTCCACCTTATACTTTTGATATTAAGGCCTCTGTTTCAGCGGGCATTCCTATTCAGGCACTTAGCTCTCCTTCACATAAAGTTGTTGTTGATTATAAAGAACAAGGTTCAGCATCTGTGTTTCTTAAAAATAAAGACAATAGTAATGGTGATAGAGATTATATTCTAAGGTATCAATTACGAGGACAAGAAATAAATACAGGGTTGTTATTGTACAAAGGTGAGGAAGAAAATTTCTTTTTGTTGATGTCTCAACCGCCTGAAAAAGTTATTCCTGGAGATATTCCCCCTCGTGAATACATTTTTGTGGTGGATGTTTCCGGCTCTATGCATGGCTTTCCATTAAATACCAGTAAAAACTTAATGGCTGAATTGTTAAGTAATTTACGATCTACAGATTCCTTTAATATTTTATTTTTTTCAGGTGGCTCCTCAGTACTTTCTGAAACATCACTTCCGGTAACAAAAGCTAATATAGAAAAGGCTATCGCGATGATGGAAAGCCAACGAGGAAGTGGTAGTACTCGGCTGCTTCCTGCATTACAACGTGCAATGGCTTTACCTGCTGAAAAATCTACATCACGTAGTTTTGTGATGGTGACGGATGGATATGTGTCAGTCGAAAAAGAAGCATTTCAATATGTAAAAGATAATTTAAATAATGCTAATTTCTTTTCCTTTGGTATAGGTTCTAGTATTAACCGTTTTTTAATTGAAGGTTTAGCAAGAGCAGGGAAAGGAGAGCCTTTTGTAATCACTTCCTCAAATGAATCTTTTCAAGTGGCTCAGCGATTTCGTGAATATATCGAAACACCTGTGTTAACAGGTATTAATATCAATTTTAATGATTTTGAAGCTTATGATGTAGAGCCTCAAAAGATTCCCGATTTATTTGCTGAAAGACCTTTGGTTATTTACGGAAAATGGCGTGGTAATACTGAAGGAAAGATTGAAATAAAAGGCCATCAAGGGCAATCAGATTATATCCAGACTATAGATGTAAGCAAGGTAGAGGCAAAGCCTGAAAATCAGGCAATTCGTTATTTATGGGCAAGAAATAGAATCGCAGAACTAGGTGATTTTGAAAAACTTAGTTCAGACGCTGAACGGAAAGCTGAAATTACTACGCTAGGGCTAACTTATAATTTATTGACTGAATACACCTCTTTTATTGCTATAGATGAAATAATTGCAAATTCAACAGGAAACAGTCAAAAAGTAAAACAACCGCTTCCTTTGCCAAAAGGTATTTCAAATCTTGCCGTTGGGGGAATTGTACCGACAACACCAGAACCAGGGGTTTTAAATTTACTGGCAGTGATAGTGGTGATTTTTGGAATATCATTAATATCTCGGTCCAAAGCTAGAAAGGTTTAATCATGTTATTTTCAAAACTTTTCCTACCTGGACAAATTTTAGCTTTCTGGTCCGTATGGAGTTGGTATTTAAGTCGGATGCTTGATGGCTCAGATGAACCTTGGGGTATTCTGGCTTTGCTTACAGTTATATTACTAGTATTTAAAAAAGGGATGTGGAAAACCCCATCGACAATTACGTTAGTTATATCGTCTGCGATAGCGATTATTTATATCATTAGCTATGGCTATTTTCCGCCTTTGATTCGAGGCATACTTGCAGTAATAGCACTAGGTTTTTCAATCAGTTCGATTTGTTATAGCAAAACTATGCAAACTGGGGTGATTGGCTTAATGTTATTGTCATTGCCCTTGATTGCATCACTACAATTTTACGGTGGTTTCCCGATAAGAGTGATCACCGCTTTTGTATCCTCTCATCTTCTTGGCTTAGTTGGCTACAATGTTCAACCGCAAGGGACTTTACTTTATTGGTTAGGTGAGGTGATTGCAGTTGATGCACCGTGTGCTGGAATTAAAATGTTATGGGCAGGGCTTTATTTAAATTTTACTTTGGCTACATGGCATCAATTAAGTTTTATAACTACTTGGCTAAGTACCAGTTTTACTTTATTTTCTGTATTTATTGGAAATATTTGTCGGGCAACTCTATTGTTTTTTACTGAAAGCGGTATCGTCCATGCGCCTGAAATTGCACACCAAGCAATTGGGATGCTTGTGTTCGCTTTCGTGGTCATTGCAGTATTAAGTTTTCATCACTTAAATCAAGAGAGTAAGCTATGCAGTATGTATTGATAGCTATATTGCATTTATGTGCCTGTCTGGTTCCTTTTGCCGATTGGGAAAGTAATAATCTAAAATCCAGTCAATCATTTCAGGCTTGGCCTGTTGAATTTGAAGGTTTACCTTTAACTCGTTTAGAAATAACAGATAAAGAGCAAGGGTTTAATGATGGTTTTCCTGGTCAAATTGCTCGATTTACAGATGGTTCAAGGGAGATTATTATTCGTTATGTGGAGAAACCTTCACGTAAACTTCATCCTTCAGCAGATTGTTTTCGTGGATCGGGTTATAAAGTAGAGTCTCAACCGATCAGTCGTGATCAAAAAGGTAATTTGTGGGGGTGTGTCTTAGCTGAACGTAATGGAATAAATTATCGTGTTTGCGAGCGAGTTTATGATCAGGCTGGAAATAGCTGGTATGACGTTTCATCCTGGTTTTGGTCTGTTTTATTGAAAAATAGCGATGGGCCTTGGTGGGCTATTACTGTAGCTGAACGGGTATAGCTAGGAAATTTAATAATTTATGCTTGATCTGAAAGTTGAGTTTTAGCCCAACTAACTATGTCCTGCTGACCCATTGCACCAGATTGACGAACCGCTTCATGACCATTTTTAAATAAAATTAGCGTAGGGATGCTTCGAATGTCAAATTGTGCCCCTATTGCCTGTTCTATTTCAGTATTAACTTTGGCAAACCTAATGTTAGGTTCTAGTTGAGCTGCTGCTTGTTCAAATGCAGGTGCCATTATTTTACAGGGGCCACACCATGGTGCCCAGAAATCTACAAGGAGTGGAATATCATTTCTGCTTATATGTTTCTGGAACGTCTTCGAATTTAATTCTAAAGGCTGACCAGTAAATAAAAAAGTATGACATTTACCACATTTAGGTCTTTGAGAAAGTTTTTCAGCAGGGATTCTATTCACTGCTGTGCAATCTGGGCAAACAATATGTAATGATTCAGTCATTAGGTATTATTCAATGAGTTAAATTAGAAATAAGATGGAAACGATGGAAACGATGGAAATATATTAAGTTTTATCAATACTTTGGTCTAGTATTTTTTCTGCTTTGGTTGCCATTAGGCTTTTTAGATTGATTAGTGTTTTTGTGACGACGTGGTTGACGAGGTTGTTTGGGCGGAATAGGGGGTGCTATTTTGGCGGTTTCAAAACCAGGAATTTGTTCGCGCTTTATTTCTTTGCCAATTAATTTTTCAACCAGTCGTAATGCCTTGTATTCGTCATGGGATACAAGTGATATAGCTTCACCTTCTTCACCTGCGCGGCCAGTTCTGCCAATTCTATGAACATAGTCTTCTGGTACTCTAGGTAATTCAAAATTGACCACATGAGGTAACAGGTTAATATCTATACCACGGGCGGCTACATCGGTAGCAACTAATACTCTAAGTTGATTCGCTTTAAAACCTGTTAACGCTTTAGTCCTGGCACCTTGGCTCTTATTACCATGTATAGCGGCAGCATTAATATTAGCTTTATTGAGTTTTTCTGTTAGTCGGTTAGCACCATGTTTCGTTGTAGTAAATACTAAAACCTGTTGCCAGTTATGTTCCTTAATTAAGTGACAGAGAAGTTTTGTTTTATCTGTTTTATCAACCAGATAAGCAACTTGATCAACCAGTTCGGCGGCAGTATTTCGTGCAGCGACTTCAATTTTTATAGGATTAACTAGTAGCCCTGTTGTAAGCTTTCTAATATCTGCAGAAAAAGTTGCTGAAAATAGCAGGTTTTGACGTTTTTTTGGTAGAAAGCCAATAATTTTACGAATATCCCGAATAAAACCCATATCAAGCATGCGGTCTGCTTCGTCAAGGATTAAAGTTTCTACCTGATTCAGTTTAACTACGTGTTGACCAATTAAATCTAATAGTCGACCCGGTGTAGCGACAAGTATATCGACGCCCCCTTTTAATCGCGATATTTGCGGGTTAATTTTAACGCCACCAAAAACCACTTCGGATCGTAATCGTGGGTGAAGGTGGGTTCCATACTTGTTAACAGATTCACCTATTTGAGCGGCAAGTTCTCTGGTTGGGGTGAGGATTAATGCACGTATTGGCCGGTTTTTGCTATATGTTTTTTGTGATAAGCGATGTAAGATTGGTAGAGTAAATCCTGCTGTTTTACCTGTTCCCGTCTGGGCGGCAGCTAAAACATCATTACCTTCCAAAACAGCTGGAATTGCTTGTGCTTGAATAGGGGAGGGTGTGGAATAGCCCGCATCAGCAATGGCACGTAATAGTGGATCTGATAAACCTAAAGAGGTAAATGGCATAGTATTTAGAGTTTTGATAAAAGTCTGCTTTATTAGCGTTATACAGTACTTTGGAAAGTGAGAGTGTTATAATTAATATAAATCTAAAGAATATTGGGTAAGTCTTTGGGATCTGTGCGTTTCATAAAATATATTAGTGATTAAAATGTTTAATATTCATTTTAAGTTAATTTTGAGTTTGTAAATATAAGCACTATTGTATACTGCAATTTTAATTGTTGCCTAAATGCTGATTTACAATTATTAAATCTTAAAGATAATCTTTAATTTTAGATTGAGATTATAGAGCACTTCTATTAATTGTGGATGAGAAAATTGAGAGCCAAAATATTCAAAACCAAGGCGAAACCCGTACGTAATAGCAGGCTATTGCGAAGGGTTTCAACGCAGAGGTTGGATATTTTGGACTCAATTTTCCATTCATCAATTAATAGAGATGCCCTTTATTCTTAAAAAAATAAAAAACAATTATTAGAGGGTTCTCATTAAACATTCTAAAATTATCTATTTTTTAGCCTCTTTTTTTATGTTCATCTTAATTTTTTATATAGGGTGGCATTTGATTGACCGGTATGAGTCAGACTTATTAGCAGAACAACGCATTGAGTTAAAAAAAGAATTAACAAAAAGGGCAAGTGTTTTAGTAAAGGAAGCTAACTATCGTTTTTCATTACTGCATGATGTTCGGTCATTTGTCAATAAAAACATTGACTTATATTATTCTGATCCACAAAAATTTGAACAGAAAGCGAATGATTTTTTAAAAACTATCCATAAGAAAGTTCCTGATGTTAAGTCTATTGTGATTGCTCCACTTGGTATTCAACGGTATATATTTCCTGATACTGAAGTTAACTTGAACAGCCTTGGTCAGAATTTGTTAGCTAGAACATTAACTGAAAAAAAGGAAGAAACTGGGGGGAATAATCAAAGTAAAACAGTGGGTGTAAGTAATCCCTTCTATCTAATAAATAATAATAAGTTGGGAACTGTTGCTCGTTTAGCTATCTATCCGAATGGTTCGTTTTGGGGGCTGACTTCAATAACTCTTGATATTATGCCTATGTTAATTAAAGCTAATCTAGTTAATTCGAAAAATGAATTATTTCAATTTGCATTAAGAGTTAAAGGAGCCTCAGTATTTTATGGAGAAGCCTCTAGCTTTAATATTAACTCTGTTGTTCATAAATTGCATATGCCAGATAGTCAATGGGAAATAGCAATTACACCACTTGTTATTAACAGATTTAACATAAAACTATGGTTTGCTATTAATTTATTCTTGGCATTATTAGGTGGTGCTCTTTTGTATTATTTTTTAATCTGGAAGAAAAATATTGAATTATCAGTATCGAAAAAGGTAGCTTCAATAACTCAAGAAAAACATGATTTAGCCTCAGTTTTAATCGCATTACCTGATCTTTATTTTCGTACTACTAGAGACGGGACTATTTTAGATTACCAAATTAATCAGCCGGGTAAATTTCATATTACCTCTGAGCAATGTAAGAGCTTGAAAATACAGGATGTACTACCTCGCGAATTTGGATATATTTTTGTTGAAAAAATAGAACAATTTTGTTTAACAAGGCAATTACAGACTTTTGAATATACACTCCAACAATCGACGGGTAATTATGATTTTGAAGTAAGATTAACTGGTATTCTTGGCTCTGAAGACTTTTTAGTTATTATTCGTGAAGTTACTGAACAAAAAAAGAGTGAAGCATTAATTTGGTATCAGGCAAATTATGACCCGTTAACCAAATTACCTAATCGTCGTATGTTGCAGGACAGACTTGACCAGGAAATTTCAAAGTCTCGTCGTACTGGACAAACCTTAGCTTTGTTATTTCTTGATCTAGACAGATTTAAAAATGTCAACGATAGGCTAGGACATGAAATGGGTGATTTACTATTAGTTGAAGCAGCTAAACGAATTTCAAGTTGTCTTCGTGATTCTGATACAGTGGCTCGATTTGGAGGCGATGAATTTACTATTATTCTTTCTGAGCTTGAGGACTTACATAGTATTGAGCGCATAGCGCAACACATTATAACTGTACTGAGTCAACAATTTATACTTGATGATAACACTGCGAATATCTCTGCTAGTATTGGTATCTCAATTTACCCTGATGATGCAAAAAATGCAGATAGATTATTAAAAAATGCGGATCAGGCAATGTATAGTGCCAAAGCTCTTGGACGAAGCCGATTTAGCTATTTTACTAAGTCTTTGCAACAAGCCGCTCAATTTCGTTTCATTTTACTTAATGATATGCATAAAGCTATAACTGAAAATCAATTTCAGTTATATTTCCAGCCTATTGTCGATTTGACAACAAATGAGATATATAAAGCCGAAGTATTATTACGCTGGAATCATCCTAAAGTTGGTTTAGTCAAGCCAGATACTTTTTTATCTTTAGCTGAAGAAACAGGACTCATTGTTGATATAGGAAACTGGGTCTGTGAACAATCGATTAAACATATTAAACGGTTTAAAAACAAGCATAAAATTGAAATACAATTAAGTATTAACAAGTCATCAGTGCAATTTCAAGCTATGGCTCAGAATGAAAAGTGGATTCAGTACTTGCAACAGCTAGAACTGTCAGGTGATAGTATTATGATTGAAATTAATGAAAGTCTATTAATGGAAGCTGACTCTAATATTGACAAGCAATTAATTAAATTTCGAGAGCAGGGTATTCAAGTAGCTCTTGATGATTTTGGAGCGGGTTATTCCTCTCTTTCTTCTTTAAAATATTTTGAGATTGATGTTATTAAATTAGATCATAAATTTATAAGAAATTTAACTCCAGACTCTGATGATATGGCTTTTTCTGAAGCGATTATTACTATGGCTCATAAATTAGGATTAAAGGTAATTGCAGAAGGTATAGAGACAGAGCAGCAGAAAGAATTATTAATTAAAGCTGGGTGTGATTATGGTCAAGGTTATTTGATTTCAAAACCCTTACCAGCCGATAAACTTATAAAATTTTTACAAAAGACAGAAAAGCAGGTGATTATTTAGGAATATGTATGAATCCTTTCTTTTTGTCTTTACGTTGATAACTGTCATTTTTTCTTATTCTTTTAGCTGATCATAGCTATGTTTTTAATTTATTTAATAGCCTGTTTAATAATAAGGCTATAGGCTAACTTTATCATTCTCTATATGAAACTAAAGTTTTGTACAATTATAAATCAATTTTTGAGTCTTTTTGGTCTTATGATCGTTAACAAACAATCAGAAAATCTGTGGGATGATGGCTTAATAGAACATTATCAATACCAAAAAAGCTTACAAACTGATCAACCTATAGAATATAAAAAAAGAGAATATCCCCCCAAAGATTTTGCACCTACCTTAAGCGAATGGGAAGAAGTAAGTAGTCTGCTAAAAGATAAAATGACAGTTTGCGAACTAGGGCCAGGAACAGGTCGATTTACTGATTTATATTTTCATACCTGCAAAAAAGTCTATTTAGTTGACGTTTCAGAACAAATTTGTGAAAAAATTCTGAAAGAAAAATATAGAAGTCATAACCATGTGCAAGTTCTTCATACTATGAATTGTCGGATGCCAGTTATCTCTGATAATTCAATAGATTTGTTTTTTGGTTTTGGGGTGTTTTCTCATCTTAATTCAGAGCAATTTGTTGGCTATCTTAATGAAGGTATGCGAATATTAAAACCGGGTGGAAAAGTTGTTATTGAATATCAGTCATTGTCAGAAGAGATAGGCTGGAAACGTTTTCTTAGTCGTATTCCAGAGGATTTTTCAGATAGTATTTTTCGCTATCATAGCGTTGAGGTGCTTGAGTCTATTGCTGCTCGATTGGGTTACAATATTCACCGGAGCGTGATAGATAAAAATGGCTTAAATGGTTCTTATCTAGAATTAGAAAGACCTGTATCAAAAACGGAGTATCAATGTATATTACAAAGTGCAGCAGAAAAGCTGGATAGTACTGATATACAGACATTGTACTCTGAAACAGGGATTGCAAAGCGAAAAACCGAGGAGGAATAATATTTGAATCTTAGCTCATATCAAGAGTACCTGACTTTTTCTCAAATCTGATCTGGAAGTTAAAAAAGACTTGACTGCTTGATATTATATTGTTATACCGTGACTGGAAAGTTCATAATAATAATAAAGGAGAAAGTCATGAAAATGTTTTTACGTCCTATTAGTTTTGTCAGTTTTTTTGTTTGCGTTTTCCTTTCTGGTATTTCTAACGCGGTGACGACTAGTCCGCCTACCAATACCATTTCTACAACAACTACTGTTCCTGCCTTTGTTGGTGACTCAAATTTCCACTCTGAGCCAGTTTTAGGTTTAAGTAAGTTTGATCCTGATCTTGGTACTTTAACAGGTGTTGAACTTCAAATTAATAATTCTTATAATGTTGCATCAAGGCTACTATTTGACACTATTGACTCTGAGTTAGCCTATGAAATAGAAGCCGTAATTGATTTTCAAATATCCCTATCAATTCCATACTCTGGAGGTAGTGGAGGACTTTTTGCTACAGGGGTCAATGGTGATAGTTTTGGTTGCTTCGTTGATTCTGAACCTAACCCTGAGATTATACCTGGCCCAGAAGATGTTATATGTTTTGATGCCGAGTCATCTGCTACCTACTCGGAAACAGAAGATGTTACTTCGAAACTGATAGACAATGATGCACTGCCCATGTTTATTGGTTCTGGAGAACTAGATTTTTTGACTTTGGAGTTCCTTCATTTTAGTAATATACAATTAGAAATTGTTTCCTCTGAAAATGTTGATCTAGCAACTGTTTTTCCTGAATTTGATTTTGATATGGGACCAGCAGATGTAACGGTTATTTATACATATGAACCGGCAGTTACTTCTTGTGGGGGAATATATAATCTACCTCCCAACCAATGGCGCCAAATCAGTTTGCCTTGCGATCCTAATGGAGCTAATAGCGTTACCGATATTATAGGTGATGATATTTCAGGTACATATGATACACAGTGGGTTATCTATCGTTTTAATCCCTTAAGTAACAGCTATGAAAAACTGTCACTCGCTGATCCCCTTGAGCAAGGAGTAGGATATTGGATTATTCAGCATAATGATAGTGCTCAAAATATTGATATGCCTGCTAGTAGTAGTCCAACAGAAATTGAACCATTCCCGATTTTTCTAAGTACTAAACCAATGGATAAACAATGGAACATGATTGGTTATCCCTATACTATAGATATACCATTGAGTGATGTGCAAATTTTTGCTATTTCAGGTGGTTGTCTTGATGGCTGTACTCTTGATATTGCTGAATCTGATAACCTTGTTCAAGATATATTATATACATATAATGGTATAATATATGATGAGATAAGCAGTAGTAGTGGTGATTTTAATCCATGGAAAGGCTATTGGGCACGTACTTTAGAAAGTGCAGATGGAACAGGTGCACATTTTTTATTTTCTCGGGATTAATAATATCTTTTTCTTTATGAAAGATATTTTTCTTAACTTGGTGCAGTGATATTTGTGTAGTATGCTTGCTAGATAATTGTTGCTGCATCTTAAAAATTTGAACTAAATAAGATCTTGCGGTAAGTATTTTTTAAATAGAGAAAAGGAGTTTCTCTATCATCTTCAAAATGAAAATAGGTGCATGGGTATTATTAAATCCTCGCCCCTTACTCCTAATGAAATTTTTATTTGTAAATACGAACCAGAAAGCGTGAAGAAACAATTTAGGATTCAAAGCAGTTATCAACCAGCAGGTGATCAACCAGAGGCAATAAAACAATTAATTGAAGGGTTAAATGATGGGGAATTCCATCAAACTTTATTAGGTGTTACTGGGTCTGGTAAAACCTTTACCATTGCAAATGTTATTATGGAAACACAACGTCCTGCAATGATTATGGCGCCTAATAAAACTTTGGCCGCTCAGTTATATGGAGAGATGAAAGAGTTTTTTCCTGATAACAGCGTAGAGTACTTTGTTTCTTATTATGATTATTATCAGCCAGAAGCTTATGTGCCAGCTTCAGATACGTTTATTGACAAGGATGCATCTTTAAACGAACATATTGAACAGATGCGTTTATCTGCAACTAAAGCGCTATTAGAACGTAAAGATACTATTGTAGTTGCAACCGTTTCTGCAATTTATGGTTTGGGTGAACCAGAATCCTATTTTGAAATGGTTTTGCATCTTGTTCGTGGAGATATGATAAATCAACGTGATTTGTTGCGACGATTAGCTGAAATGCAATATACCCGTAATGATATTGATTTAAAGCGAGCAACTTATCGTGTTCGAGGTGATGTGATCGATGTTTTTCCTGCTGAATCAGATGAAGAAGCTTTGCGGATAGAATTATTTGATGATGAAATTGAGCGATTATCAGTATTTGACCCATTAACGGGAGAAATAAAACAGCGTTTGGCTCGCTATACAATTTATCCTAAAACTCATTATGTAACCCCCAGAGAAAAGCTGTTAGCGGCAATTGAAGATATAAAAGTAGAATTAGTTGAAAGACTGGATCAATTAAGATCAAATCATAAACTAGTAGAGGCTCAGCGACTAGAGCAAAGAACTTTGTTTGATTTGGAAATGATTAGGGAGGTTGGTTATTGTTCCGGGATAGAAAATTATTCACGATACTTGTCAGGTAGGGACCAAGGTGAATCTCCTCCTACCATGTTTGATTATTTACCTGATGATGCATTACTTATTATTGACGAAAGTCACGTGAGTATTCCGCAAATTGGTGCAATGTATAAAGGTGATAGATCCAGAAAAGAAACATTGGTTGAATACGGATTTAGACTGCCTTCCGCTCTGGATAATAGACCCTTAAGGTTTGATGAATTTGAAGCAAAATCAGCACAAAGAATTTATGTCTCAGCAACTCCAGGAAAATACGAAAAAGAAAATGTCACCTCTTTTATAGAACAGGTAGTCCGACCTACGGGACTTTTAGACCCTGTAATAGAAGTGCGTCCGGCAACAACACAAGTAGATGATTTACTATCAGAAATAAACAAGCGAGCTAAATTAAAAGAACGAGTGTTAGTCACGACTTTAACAAAAAGAATGTCAGAAGACTTAACTGATTATTTGATGGAACATGATGTTAAAGTCCGGTATTTGCATTCCGATATTGATACGGTAGAAAGAGTCGAAATTATTCGCGATTTAAGATTAGGGCAATTTGATGTGTTGGTTGGTATTAACTTATTACGCGAGGGCTTAGACATTCCTGAAGTCTCTTTAGTGGCAATATTAGATGCAGATAAAGAAGGTTTTTTGCGTTCAGTTGTTTCTTTAGTACAAACCATTGGTAGAGCAGCTAGAAATATAAATGGTATGGCTATACTTTATGGTGATAGAGTCACTAAATCTATGCGTCAGGCAATTGATGAAACCGAGCGACGAAGGGAAAAACAGAATGCTTTTAATATAGAAAAAGGAATTAAACCTAAATCTATTTATAAATCAGTAGCTGATATTATGGAGCTAGAGATTCCAGGCTCAGGGCTATCCCTTGGAAATATTAAAACTAAAGTGGCAGAGTCCGTAGCAGAATACAAAGTATTAACACCAAAACAAGCGGCTAAAAAACTTAAGCAGTTAGAAGATAAAATGTATAAACATGCTAAAGATTTAGATTTTGAATCTGCTGCAATTGTTAGGGATGAAATAAAGTTATTTCAGGCACAAATGATGATTTAAATTGATTGTTTAAATCCTCTCGTTCCTTAGCCATAGAGCCGTTCTGTTTTCCATGACTTATATCTATCTGGTGAGAATTTTTCCACTATTCCTTTTTCTTCGTACATTTCGTATTCTTTTCGAAATAAAACGGCTGTTCTAAAGGCGTGGAATTCTTCATCAGAGCTAACGCTATCGGCTCGTCCAACATGAAAAGTTTTTGTATGCCCATTGCCATCTTTGCGCCAATGGCAACTATAAACCATATAATGGACACCGTTTCTTTTATCAAATTGAACCGACTTTGATACTCCTAAAACACCAGTTGATTTTTTATGTGTCGGGATTGTTCCATAGCGATATTTGTTACTTTCTTGAAACATGGTAAGCATCTGGTCTCGCCAACTAATCGCAGCTTTTAAAGATTTACTCTTACTACCCCACATATTATGAGAAAAATAGCGGCTATATTCTTTTCTATCTCTTACTATCCTGACTTGAAACCCTTTATTATCAGGCTCAGTTATTTGTTTATGTTTTGTTGCTGACATGATTTTAATTATATTTATTATTATTTTTGAGTGCTTTGGTTAAAACTATTGGGAAATAGGATGCAAGGTAACTTTATCAAAAAGAAGATGATCTTGAAAAGAACCATTAGATTTTTGCTTAAATAAAAAAATAAGCAATAAAAAAGCCTGTAACGTAACCGGTACAGGCTTTTAAATATATGGAGCTGATGATAGGAGTCGAACCTACGACCGGTTGATTACAAATCAACTGCTCTACCAACTGAGCTACATCAGCAATGTCGATCAGAGTATTATACAAATATATTTAAGCCTGTCTAGTGCTATTTTTAAATCGTTTACTTGTCTTGTTCTTTCCTTTATTAGAATTAATGTTAGTAGTAAATTTTGTTTTAAATTTTAATGATTTACTTTGTTTAGTGATTGTTCCTACATTATTAGGTTGGAATGAAGGAATTAAGTGTTTTTTACCATTCCCGATTAAGTCCGATCGGCCCATTTTTTTTAAAGCATCACGTAAAATCGGCCAGTTTTTAGGATCATGATATCGTAAAAAAGCTTTATGTAAACGGCGTTGTTTAATGCTTTTTGGAATAGCCATATCATCAGCTTTACGGCTTACCTTGCGTAGAGTATCTTTACCCGAATGATACATTGCAGTAGAAATTGACATGGGGGAGGGTAGGTAGGCTTGTACTTGATCCGCTCTAAAACCATTACTTTTTAGCCATATGGCTAGATTAAGCATATCAATGTCTTTAGTGCCCGGGTGAGCTGCAATAAAATAAGGAATTAAATATTGTTCTTTACCTGCTTCTTTTGAATATTTATCAAACATTTGCTTGAAGCGGTCATAAGTTCCCATTCCTGGTTTCATCATTTTTGACAAAGGGCCATTTTCAGTATGTTCGGGTGCTATTTTTAAGTACCCTCCTACATGGTGAGTCACTAATTCTTTGACATATTCTGGCGATTCGACAGCTAGGTCATAACGTAAACCGGAGGCGATAAATATTTTCTTTATACCAGGTATTGCTCTAGCCCTTCGATATAGCTTAATTAATGAAGTGTGATTAGTGTCTAAGTTGTCGCATATTCCAGGGTAGACGCAAGAAGGTAATCTACAGGCTTCTTCTATTTTTTTATCTTTACAGGCTAGACGATACATATTGGCCGTTGGCCCCCCTAAATCAGAAATATGTCCGGTAAAATTAGGGGATGTATCACGAATTGCTTCAACTTCTTTGATAATTGAATCTTCTGAGCGACTTTGGATAATTCGGCCTTCATGTTCGGTAATAGAACAGAAAGTACAGCCACCAAAACAGCCTCGCATAATATTAATTGAGTGCTGGATCATTTCAAATGCCGGAATGTTAGCAGCACCGTATTGTGTATGAGGTAGTCGAGAATAGGGCTGGTCAAAGACTCCATCCATTTCCTTCGTAGTTAAAGGTATAGGCGGAGGGTTAATCCATATCTGACGTGAGCCATGGCGCTGAATAAGAGGCCTGGCATTACCCGGATTAGTTTCCCCATGCATTACTCTTGAAGCATGAGCATAAAGAATAGGGTCATCTTTGACTTTTTCATAATCTGGAATTCGAATCACTGTTTTAGAGCGTTGAGTATTAGGGATTCGTCTTGTAAATTGAATGACTTTTTCCGTATTCGAAGTTGAAGGTTTTTTATCACAAGCTGGCTCGGCTTGATAAGGATCAATGGGGGGATTAATAATGCCTGGGGTATCAATCGCTGTGGAATCTTTTTCAGTCCAATCTAAAGGGATTTGTTTAACAAAATGAACTGTACCGCGAATGCCTTTTATCTCAGTAATAGCTTCTTTAGTTGCTAAGCGATGTGCAATCTCAACAATTTGTCTTTCAGCATTACCATAAACCAGTATATCGGCTTTAGAATCCATCAATACAGATTTGCGGACTTTATCTGACCAGTAATCATAATGAGCAATACGGCGTAAGCTTGCTTCTATTCCGCCAATGATAATAGGAACCTTTTTATAAGCTTCTCGACAACGATGTGAATAAACATTAACTGCTCGATCAGGGCGTTTTCCTCCTTCACCATTAGCTGTATACGCATCGTTAGATCGAATTTTTTTGTCAGAAGTGTAGCGGTTGACCATGGAGTCCATATTGCCACCAGTAACGCCAAAAAACAAATTAGGTCGTCCTAGTTTTCTAAAGTCTTCTACATTAGTCCAATCAGGTTGGGAGATAATACCAACTCTAAAGCCTTGTACTTCTAAAACACGACCTATCACAGCCATACCAAAACTTGGGTGATCAATATAAGCATCCCCAGTCACCAAAATAATATCGCATGAATCCCAATTGAGCGTATCCATTTCAGCCATGCTCATGGGTAATTCATAGGCTATTCCAAAACGGTGAGCCCAGTGCTTTTTATAGCCAAATAGGTTGGGTGCAGTTTGAGTCATGGGCTGATAACTTTCAATAAGGAATTGTTATTTCTTTTAAGATCTCTTACAAAAATCGGAAAATCAATTTGATAGTGCTGCTCCAGATGTTTTGCTTTTTCTCTAAGTTGTTTTATTGTATATTTTGGTGCATTTTCTCTAAAAGCAAAACCAATAATATTACCGCGTTTTCGCACCGGTAAAAAGAGTATTTTCCATTCAAAAATACGTCCCATATTCCATGCAACCTCTTTAAAAAGGTCTTTATTGGTTCCCCATAAGTTAATTGCTAAAAGGCCATCATCTTTTAAAAGTGTTCTGCAATTATCGAAAAATTTTTCACTGCTGACTTCAAGTGCCATGCCTTCGTGGTCGTATGCATCTATTACCATAATGTCATGTTTTTCTTCTAACTTTTTGCTTTGTTGAGAGACATATTCACCACCGCAGCCTATTTTAACTTTAAGACGATGATCAAATGGAAGATCAAAGTGACTATATGCAACTTTAAGTACGCTAGAACGATATTCTACGACTTTTATCTTGCATTGTGAAAATTGGTGCAATAAATATTTAGCAATAGCACCGCCGCCTAAGCCTATCATTAATATATCTTCAGGAGAGTCATTAAACAATAAAAGACCCATCATCGCTTTCGCATAGAGAGAATGTAATTGTTCTGGTTCATCTAAGATCATGGTACTTTGTCTTGAGGATGAGCCGAAATGTAAGGCTCGAATCCCTTTAGTGTCAACAATTTCAATGATGCCTTCATCATCATGAATTTGATGAATTAGCAAACCGTCATATTTGTACATTAACGTTAGAATAATATTAAAAATCATTCTATTTTCTCTTAAAAGCTGTGTTATGTCATGGATAATATAAGTTTTAATGAGAAAATAAAGGGTGTAGATTAAGCAGGCATACTTCGCATGATGAGTAATGCAAAATATGTTAACAAGGGAAAACGGTTTGTGAGGTAGTTTAAGGAACCTCTGATCAAGTCCAATTATTTTCAGCTTGCTAAAACTGCCGATATTTTTCACGAAGATCGATGCAATAGAGTGACTATTACGTCTCACTTCGTGAAAAATAGCGACAGTTTTTTCTGCGCTAAATTCTAATCGACTTAATCAGAGGTTCCTTAACTGTAGCTCTGGATTAAAACAAACAACCCACCTATCTACACATTAAAAATGCGACAAATAGGTGGGAGATATTTTATTTTGCGATTGCTTCAGTTGCTTTTTCTTTAACAACGTCTACTGCTTGATTAGCTTTTTCTTTTACAACTTCAGTTGCTTGAACGGCTTTCTCTGAAATAGCATTACCTGTTTCAGCTCCGGCGGATTTTGCTTGTTCAGCCGCAGTCGCTTGAGAGTTAGCTTCTACCGCTTGTCCTGCTTCTTTATTTTGTGAAATAGGCGCTGGAGCTGCTGGAGCTTCATCTTTTGGTGACAACACTTCAACTTGAGCTTGACTACGTAAAGTTGTTAAAAAAGTTTGAACTTTTTGACGTTGAAGCATAGGACGAATTTGCTCTTTAACGCTATCAAATGATGGTGGTGTTTGAGATCTTGAACCCTTTCTTAAAATAACGTGATAACCAAACTGAGTTTTTACTGGCTCAGTGGTGAATTTATTATCTTCTAGGGCAATCACTGCTTCAGAAAATGGAGGAACCATTTGACCCGAAGCAAACCAGCCTAAATCACCACCTTTTGGTCCAGAAGGGCCGGTAGATTTCTTTTTGGCTAACTCTGCAAAGTCAGCACCATTTGTTAAGTCTGCAATTATTGCCTTCGCTTCTTCTTCTGTTTTTACAAGAATATGACTAGCCTGATATTCATCGCCTGCTTTAGTGATATTTTTATCATATTCAGCCTGTAATTCAGCGTCAGTTAGCGGGTTTGATTTTATATAGTTTTGAATTGCTGCTTGTTGTAATAAAGACTGTTTAACTGTTGCAAGCTGTTCGTTATACTCAGGGGTTTGGTCAAGTTTTTTCTGAGTTGCATCTTGAATTAACAGCTCTCTTTGAATTAATTCATCAATTAATTTTTCTTTTGGAAAAGATTTTCCTTGGCTACGTTGAGCCAGCTCTTTTTCTAACGATTCCAATGAGGTTTTACTGATATATGCTCCATTGACTGATGCGATAGCATTTTCTTTTGATACAACGGGTGTTGCAGAGCCGTTTCCAGGCGTAGATACTTTTTCATTGCAAGCTGTCAGTAGTGTAGAGCTTGCTATGATTAGAGAAATGAGAGTTTTGTTCATTGCTTGATCCTTAAATGTTTTCAGATGGAGTTAATGCATTAATTCCTAATGCGTGAATTTCACTTTTCATCATATCACCGAGTGCTTGATAAATTAGTTGATGTCTTTGAACTAAGGTTTTGTCGTTAAATGCCTCTGCAACAATTGTAACGTTAAAGTATCCGCCACCTTTTCTTGCACCAGCATGTCCAGCATGAGCTGCGCTATCATCAATTATTTCAATTGACTCTGGGTTAATTGCTTGATTAAGTTTTTGTTTAATGAGTTCTGCTGTCATTTCGGATATATTTGTTTAAAGGGTTTTACTACAACATGTTTATAAACGCCAGCCGTAACATAGGGGTCGTCATCTGCCCAGCTTTTTGCTTCTTGTAAATCAGAAAATTCAGCAATAATCAAACTTCCGGTAAATCCTGCCTCACCGGGTGTATCACTATCAATAGCTGGATGGGGGCCTGCTAATACAAGGCGGCCTTTATCTTGTAGATTGTCTAGTCTTTTTAAATGTGCCGGACGTGCTGATTTTCTTTTTTCAAGACTATCATTAACATCCTCACTAAGAATTGCATATAACACAATATTTATTCCTTTGGTTCAGGGATATGTTTATAAATAAAAAGCATTTGTACAAAAATAAAAACAATCATAAGCCCAGGTACACCAAAGGTTTTAAAGGTGACCCAATCATCAGTACTGAAGTTTTTCATCACATAAATATTAATAAAACCAACACTGATGAAGAACGATGCCCAGAATAAATTTAGCCTTTTCCAGATAGCTGGCGGTAATTCTAAACTTGCCCCCATCATACGTTCAATAAAGGTTTTTTTGCCAAAAAATTGACTGCCTAGGAACGCAAGTCCAAACAGCCACTCAATAATGGTTAATTTCCATTTTATAAATTGTTCATCGCGTAAATATAGAGTTGCACCACCCATTACCACAATAAGTCCTAATGTTATCCACTGCATAGGCTCTACTTTTTTATTTATAATCCAGCTAAGGCCAACCTGAATAATGGTGGTTCCTATAATGACGGCAGTTGCTATGTATATATCATAAAATTTATAAGTGATAAAAAATAGTATGACAGGGATGAATTCAAAAAGTTGCTTCATGATGCGAATTAATTTTAACTGTTAATTGTTTGATAGATTGATCGTGTGATTTTTAGATATAAAAATCAACTCTAGAAACTAGCTCGGAGCGTTGTTCTTTTAAAGGCTGGATGTTTTCTTGAATGTAGGCGTTTAATGCACGATTCGATTGAGTATTTAATGAACCTGTTTGTCTGTTTTTTATACCTTTAGAAATAATGTCGATATCAGAAACATTTACAATACCTTTTGCATTAACCATAGATTCTGACTTTGCCGAAACTGGTTTTTTTAAACCGTCTTCATTAGGAGTAGAGGGTTGGTTTGCATTATTTTTCTTTGCTTCAATCTTTTTTGGGATATAAGCTAAAGAGGAACTATGGATTTCCATTTTACTTGATTATTGGATAGGTAACTTACCAATTATACATGAGATTACAAAGGTTTCTGCTAGAATATTGTTTTTTTTGGAGAGAGTGATGGATAAATCAACAAAAACAGAGTTAGAGGCCGCAGCTTTTAGGCGTTTAGTTTCTCATTTGCAAAAAAACACCGATGTTCAAAATATTGATTTAATGATTCTAGCTGGTTTTTGTAGAAACTGTTTATCAAAGTGGATGGTTTCTGCAGCAGAGGAACAAGGAGTAGTCTTAAATTATGAGGATGCAAGAGAACAAGTTTATGGAATGCCATACAGCGAATGGAAAGATAAATTCCAACAAAAAGCTACTGCAGAACAGTTAGCAGCTTTTGAACAAAGACGAATGAAAAGTGATGAATAAAGCAATTTTTTTCGAAATATAGCGAGTCAAAAAATATATTTGAGAACCTGTTCAAGATCGTTACGAAGTAAATGAGGGTTTCGAGCGCCGCCCAAGCATAACTGGCAGTGGTGCTGTAGATCTTGAACTGATTCTTAGGAATGAGGATTTAATAATACCCGAGCTTGACTTGTCTTTTGTCTTCACAGTCGTGCAAGAAAAACAGTTACGTAGCTCGCTATGCGCCTGCTTTTCTTGCACGACTGTGAAGACAAAATCCTGCGCCATACTTTCGGGTATTATTAAATCCTCATTCCTTAGTGTTTTAATCTATTATTAGGCTTCGCTGATTATTAAAAAAAATAAACTATTTAAACACCGGCTGATTTTAAAATTAGCAATCCCAATGATTTTGACCAATATATCTACTCCCTTATTAGGTTTAGTAGATACGGCAGTTTTAGGCCATTTAGATTCTGAACAGTTTTTAGCTGCTGTTGCGCTTGGTGGGTTGGTTTTTAGCTTTATTTTTTGGGGCTTTGGTTTTTTGCGAATGGGAACGACCGGACTTACAGCTCAAGCATTTGGAAAAAATAATACAGATGACATCAATGGGATACTTATTAGAGCCATTGTATTAGCTTTAATTATTTCAACTATATTGTTGTTATTTCAACAAACTATTGGATTTATCAGCTTTTGGCTGCTTGAGAGTGATAAAAGTATTGAAAACCTGGCTTTGAAATATTTCGAAATAAGAATATGGAGTACACCAGCAACCCTTTGTTTATATGTTTTGATGGGTTGGTTTTTAGGTAGGCAGAATGTTGCAATACCACTTGTTGTAGTCGTGATGACAAATTTGCTCAATATTGGGTTAGATTTGTTATTTGTATATCATTTTAATATGCAAGTTAAAGGAGTGGCGCTAGCCTCTGTAATCTCAGAATACTTTGGTTTAGCTATTGCTTTACTATGTACATATCTTTATATAAAGAAACAAAAGGTTTTTTGGAAATGGATCTATTTAGCTGATTTTGATAAATATAAAGCTATGCTCCTTATCAATAGCCATATTTTTATTAGAACTTGGTGTTTGATTTTTGCATTTGCTTTTTTCACCGCACAAAGTGCAAAATTGGGTGCGATAATTTTAGCAGCAAATGCAGTTTTACTAAATTTTCAAACTTTTATGGCTTATGCTTTAGATGGTTTTGCACATGCAGCTGAAGCTGTAGTTGGGCGAGCAAAGGGAGCAAAAGATAAGATATTAGGTAGACAAGCTATTTTAACCTCGTGTTTATGGTCTTTTATTGTCGCACTTTTTTTTTCGGGATTATATTTTATTTTTGGTCAACAAATAATTAATTTGTTAACTGGGTTGGATAATGTACGGGAAATAGCTTTTAATTATTTACCTTGGTTAATTATAATGCCCTTAGCTTCATTCCTTTGTTATCTTTTTGACGGTATTTTTATTGGATTAATGCTAACTAAAGGGATGAAAAATACCATGCTTTTTTCATTATTCTGCGTGTTTTTCCCCTTATGGTACTTTACTCAGGAATTAGGTAATCAGGGATTATGGATAGCGATGCTAGGATTTATGATGGCACGTAGTTTATCAATGGCAACGCTTTATAAATATCAAAAAACAAGAAGTAAAGGGATGAATAATTTTATATTTTAGGAAATGATGCTTTAGTTCGAGTAAAATTACTGAAATTACAATTTGTAAAGGAAAGTATTATGAAAAAAATTTTATTTTTAGTCTTGCTCCTATCTTCAATGATTATACAAGCTAAAGAAGTGAAGCAAGAGTGGAAAGGAACAGCTCTATCTGAAGAGACAATAAAAAAAATTCAGCAGTCTCAAGTAGAGTATAAAAAATGTGTGGGGACTGAAATGCAAAAAGAAGGGTATGCCAAAATTGAATCTCGTAGTGCAACGGATGCCATTATTAAACAATGTGAAACGGTATTGTCTAAAATGAGACAAACTTATGTTGATGCAAAAGTGCCTGAAGTGATAGCAGACCGTCATTTGAAAAAGATGCGTATAACGATTACACGTCGTGTTTTAAAACAATTAATGTTTGCTGAAGCTGCCCGTGCTGCTGGTCAATAAGATACTCCAAACAGGGGTTGAAACAATTTATACATATTAAATACTTTATAAATTATCAAAGAGTTATGAATAAAAATTATGCAATTGATTTATCTTTAATGCCATCAACATTTGATTTATGGCATGTCTATTTAATAGTTGCGGTCATCATTTTGGCACTCATACTGATTTTTGTCTTATTGGCAATGATTATCGGTATGGTAAGGAGAGCTAAAAAATCAGCCATAGATCTGGCGAATTTAGCTGCAGTTCCAGTTGAACCAGAAGTTAAGTTTGTTGAAAAAATTGTTGAAGTAGAAAAAATAGTTCAGGCACCGGCTCCTGAGCCTGTTGTATTAAAGGAGGCATCGTCTGATGCTGCCCTTCAGTTATTGAGCATATTGCAAAAAGATGCACGTTTTATTGATTTTATTAAGGAAGACATTGGTAGTTATAGTGATGCGGATATTGGTGTTGCTGCACGCGTTGTACACGAAGGGTGTAATAAAGCTATCAATGATTATTTTACTTTAAAAACTGTCCGTTCAGAACAGGAAGGCAGTAAAGTGACTCTAGCAAAAGGGTTTAATGCATCGGAAGTCCGTTTAACGGGCAATATTGTTGGTAAAGCACCTTTTTCTGGTTCTTTAGTCCATAAGGGCTGGGAAGTTACGGATGTTCGGTTACCTAAACTAACTCAGGGACATAATGCAAAAATAGTAGCCGCAGCTGAGGTTGAATTGTGAGTGGTTTGTTTGGACATGTAAACAAAGGTGAATCAAATTCCGAATCCGACGAAAACGAAAAGATTCAACAAGATAGTGATGAGCAACCCACGGAGACTGAAAATGAAAATTCAGCAGATGATTCATCTTTACCTGCTGAATCTATAAGTTCTGAATTAACTGATAATGAAAGTGGTAAATATTCAGTTGGTATAGATTTGGGAACGACTCATTGTGTTTTATCTTATGTTGATTTAAGTAAAGATGAAGATGAGTTAACGCAAGAAGTCATGGCTATCCCTCAGTTAACATCTCCGGGTGTAGTCGATGATAAAAGCCAGCTCCCTTCATTTCTATATTTAGCGCATGAGGCAGAAACTGCTGAAGGCTTAACTAGTCTGCCGTGGACAGAACAACCACAATATTTAGTGGGTGAGATTGCACGAGATTTAGGCAGTAAAACACCCATTCGTTTGGTGTCTAGTGCTAAAAGCTGGTTATGTCATGCAGGTGTTGATTGTAAAGAACCTATTTTACCTTCAGAAGCGCCGGAAGATGTTGATAGAATCTCACCATTTGAAGCTACCAAAGCTTATTTGCAACATATGAAAGAGGCATGGGGAAATAAGCATCCTAATGCAGCATTAGAAGAGCAGGATTTAATTATTACTGTCCCTGCATCATTTGATCCTGCAGCCAGAGAATTAACTGTTGATGCAGCGAAATCTATTGGTTTAAATCAAGCGCTTTTATTAGAAGAACCTCAGGCTGCATTGTATAGCTGGATTGATAATAGCCTAGGTGATTGGCGAAACCATGTCAGTGTAGGTGATGTGATTTTAGTGATTGATGTGGGTGGGGGTACTACAGATTTATCCCTTATTGCAGTCACCGATGAAGAGGGTAATTTAGAATTAACACGTATCGCCGTAGGAGATCATATTCTATTAGGTGGTGATAATATGGACTTGGCATTAGCCTATACCATTAAAGCTAAAATGGAGCAGGAGAGTGGAAATCGTCTTGAGCCTTGGCAAGTACAAGCTTTAACCCATGCATGTCGAGATGCGAAAGAAAAAATCTTTAGTAATCCAGAAATGGATAATGTACCTTTGGTTGTTCCTAACCGAGGCTCATCACTGATTGGTGGGACTTTACGATCAGAATTAACACGAGAAGAGGTTGATAATGTTTTAGTAACTGGTTTTTTACCTGAAATTCCGGTTAGTGAACGACCGGTCTCAAAAACTCGTTCAGGTTTAAGAACTAAAGGCTTGCCTTATGCACAAGATGCTGGGATCACTCGCCACTTAGCGGCATTTTTAGCTAAACAGTTATCAGCTATTGAAGATTTGGAACATGTTAAACTTCCTGAAAATGCTACATTTCTTCATCCTACGGCGATTCTTTTTAATGGTGGAGTGTTAAAAGCCAATGTATTATCAGATAGACTCATAAAAACACTAAACTCATGGCTAGTCTCAGAACAAGCACCAGAAGCAAGATTACTGGAAGGTGCTGATCTTGATTTGGCGGTTTCTAAAGGTGCAGCATATTACGGTGTGGTTCGACAAGGCAAAGGAGTCCGTATAAAAGGAGGTATAGCTGCTGCCTATTATGTTGGTGTTGAAAGTGCTATGCCTGCAGTGCCGGGAATGGCACCAGAAGTTGAAGCGCTATGTATCGCGCCTTTTGGAATGGAAGAAGGGACAGAAGAAGCGGTACATGATGATGAATTTGGTTTAGTTATAGGTGAACCTGTCCGTTTTAGGTTTTTTGCCTCAACTATACGCAGAGATGATAAAGTGGGTACACGTCTTGATTATTGGACGGATGAAGAATTAGAAGAGTTGGATGAAATTGAAATAACTTTGCCTGAAGAAGATCATAATGCGGGTGATGTTATTCCTGTGCATCTGAGTGCTGCAGTGACAGAAGTGGGGACATTGGAATTACATGCAGTATCCCAGCAGGATTCACATCGTTGGAAAATTGAGTTTGATGTGCGTGCTGGGGACGATTAATAGAGGTTCCTTAAGTCTCTCTCACCTTATTTTCATTTTAAAACAAACTGGTTAGATAATATGATTATTGGTTCTGTTGTAGCAATTTTTATTTTGGCTTGGTTTTATAATAATGCATCAATGTATGGTAGAAACCCGTTACACTGGGCAATAACAGGCGTTATGGTTTACTTTATTATCGCTTTATTCTGGACTTATTTTATTAATCCACCGATTAAAGATGCTGCTATGCATGGTCGAAATACACTATTAATGTATATAGCGCGGTATGCATATATCGTAGTTGCTTTTGCAGTCGCAGCTTTTTTTAATTTAAAAATAGGTCCTAAAAATAAATAAACGTGAGCGATTGGGTTGTTTACATAATATATTGTTCTGATAAATCTCTTTATACAGGCATTAGTAATGATGTGGAAAAGCGTTATGCACAACATGTTGCACAAAAAGGTGCAAAATATTTTAGAGGTCGAAAACCTGAAAAACTGGTTTATTTAGAAGAAGGGCATGATAGAAGTTCTGCTACAAAAAGAGAAATAGAGATCAAGAAATTATCTCGTGATAATAAAAAACAATTGATTTTCTCTCATCGGAATCAAATCCAAAATATTGAATTTGATGCTTTTGTCTGAATATACTTTACTAGGTAAATATGATGGATGAAAAAAAAATTCTATTTGCTGGTGATCCTCATGGGGATTTTAATCCATTAATTGATGCTGTAAAGAAATATCTTCCGGAAGCCATTATTTTATTAGGGGATTACGACTTAAAAAAACCATTAGAGCAATATATTCATTCTATTGTAGATAAAACTCAGGTTTGGTGGATTCCTGGAAATCATGATTTTGATCTTCCTTTACACCATGAGAATCTATTTTCCTCTAAATTATCGGAAAATGGTTTACATCTTAAAATAAAAGAGATTGCAGGCTTAAAGGTAGCAGGTTTGGGTGGAATTTTTCTAGGTAGAGTTTGGTATCCTCCCACATCGCCCAAGTGGAAAAGTAAGAAAGACTATGTTCGCGGTCAGAGTTCTAATTCTACATTTTCTGGGCTTTCGTTAAAGATTCAATCTGCTATTTGGCCTGATGAAGTAGCAAAGTTAAAAACATTAAAAGCTGATATTTTAGTAACACATGAAGCTCCAAGAAGTCATCGTCACGGTTTTATAGCGATTGATCAATTAGCTGAGGCAATGGAGGTGAAAAAGGTTTTTCATGGGCATTTACATGAACATTACACAGCAAAAATAAGGAAGGGCATTCAAGTTTTTGGCGTAGGTAAGGCTATGGTTTCTGATTTGCTGGGGAATGAGCTTTAGGCGTAAGGATTTAGGGTTTAATAACGTCTAAATTAAAACAAAACATCGTCTTCTTGATTTTGTTCACTTACAGTTTGACTTGCATCATTTAAATTTGAAGGCTCTATTTCAGATGTCGACTTTAATTTAAACTTACTCATTAATAATTGAAGTTCACAAGAAATACTGACCAATCGATCACTTGAAGGTAAGGAGCCAGATCTTTGCGATTTTTCCATTTGTTCAGCAACCTGACGAATTTCAGTAGTTTGATGGCTGATGTCTGAGTTTAAGGTAACTTGCTCTACCGTTGCATTAACAATTTGATCGTTTAAATTAACAAGGCTGTCAACGGATTCTATTATCTTACTAAAAGCAGTGCCTGTTTGTTCTGCTTCTGTTACACAAACTTTTGTTTGCTCAAGACACTGGTCCATTACATCAACTGCACTAAGCGTGTTTTCTTGCAAGGATTTAACCATTTGTTCTATTTCTTGAGCAGATGTTTGCGTCCTCTGTGCTAATGTTCTTACTTCATCCGCAACAACAGCAAACCCGCGACCTTGGTCTCCTGCACGAGCAGCTTCAATTGCTGCATTAAGTGCTAATAAATTAGTTTGTTCACTAATGTTTTTGATTAATTTGATGACTTCTTCAATATTAGTGCTATCCATTTCAATCTGACGGATAGCGGTTGAAGAATTGCTAACGTCAGTAGCCAGTGACTCAATGGACCTTGTTGTTTGATCAACAATTTCACTTCCTTTACTTGCTTCGGTATTACTTTCTTGAGCCTTTTCAGCTGCAATATTAGCAACATTAGCAACATTCTCTACAGAACCACTAATACCAGAAATGGATTGAATTAACTCGGTTACTTTTTCTTGCTGTTTATTGGTGCCAAGTAAAGAAGCTTCAAGAACCTCGGCAATCTGAGCTGCGCCCATTAATTCACTAACTGATGTTGAGATATGTTCTAACAAAATACCAAGCTCATCTTTCATTTTGACAATAGCTTCTTGCAACTCGCCCATATCACCATCAAATTTTTGTTCAAAACCAACAGTAAAGTCTCCATGAGAGATAGCCTTTACGACTGGAATAATTTTAGTTAGGGGGCACAAGGCTTTTTTAATCTGAAAAAAGATAGTTGTTAATATCGTTAATACTAATAGAAAACAAATGACTATTTCAATATATAAGTATTTATTGGCTTGCAATACATTTTCTGTAACATCTTTTTTAGTAATTAATATGCCAACTTCAGAGTTTTTATCAGAGATAGAGATTGTATTAATGGTGAAATAATTATCGTTTTCTGCTCCAATTGTATTAATATTTTTACCTGATTCTGGTCGTTGTATATCAAAGCTAGACAAGTTTGTGGGTAAAAAGGCTGAATTTTGCTTCTGCTTTAACGAGATAAAAAATGATTCCCCTTGAATGTTTTGATTTAATTCAATCAAAAGAGTTTCTAGAGAATTGTTCAATACGGCCATGCCGATGGTTTTTCCTCGCTTAATAATAGGAAAGACTACGGATAAAACAGCTTCTCCTTGCCAGTTTGTTAGTTTGGCAGTAATTTTTCCGGTTGTTTCTGCTTCGGAAACCAAGCTATTGGCAGAAGAGTTTGTATTGTTGTTTGGGAATTCAGCAAGAATATTTCCTGAGGTTGAGGTAATCAGGAGATTTGAAATAAGTCCTAATGAAGAAAGTGAGTTATAACTGGTTTTGGATTGCTCTGCCAATTTTTCTGCATCATTTTTGAGTAGTGCTTTTTTAAAACTACGGTCACGAGTAAATAACTGTACTTGAGAGCGCATTTTTGAAAGACGATTGTTAACAATAAGTGCCCATATTTGTTTATCAGTATGGATTGTTTGTAAGTTATTTTTTTCTTCTAGCTGGCGTGTAATAAAGCTGTTGTAGATAACAAAAACAGTAATAACAGATAATATCGCAAGAAATACTGATAAAGTAATACGGGTACGAAGTGGCATATTCTTTATCTCAGAATTTATTCAACAGGAAAACTGGCTTGTTTCCAGGCTGGAAAGCCATTTCGAAAAAAATAAATTTTCTTAAATCCCCATTTAATAGCAAGGACTGTAGCTTTAGAGCTTCTTAGGCATTTTTCACCATTACAATACAAAACGATTGAGTCCTCAATTTTAGCCTCTTCTAAAAGTGTTTCTTTAGAGAAGACTTTTTTTAATTCAAGGTGTAATGCATCGGGTATGCGCCCATTATCCCAGTCGCTATCACGTCGAACATCAACAAACAAAGCGCCTTGGTCAAAAAGTTGTTTGGCTTTTGTCGCATCAATAGTTGTTGCTCCAGTAATCGTTTCTGGTGATACCTCCACTGCCAAAGCTTGAGATGAAGATAAAAAAAACATTAAAAATAATGAACTAATAATTTTCACGTTATTTCCTCTTAAAATAATACGAGTATTAAAAAAGTATAGTTCAATGTGGTTTTTTTCCAAATTGAACTTACTTTAGAAAATGTAGGCTATGAGATTACTTAAAATTTAGCTTTAACATCTATTTGAAAGGTATTTCTATTAGTACCATCCTTACCTTCATTGTTACCTGTAAATTCTTTAGCACCTAGATATGCAAAACTTGTAGAGAAATTTTTACTTATTTTGTAGCCTAATTTAACAACATGACCACGAGAAGCGGTTGCTCCCGCATTAAAGTCAGAATCATTAAATGTATCGGGTACGGCATTTAATTGTGTATCTCTGTAGTTGTAGCTAAGTTTAAAACTATTATATTTTGTTGATATTCCAGCCAACCAGGCAGAATCTTCACTACTTTTAATGCCATTTGCTGCATTGATCACATAATTAGCAAATAATTGGACAGGTAAAGGGCCTGTGTCTATATCAACTTTACCGGCGACTTCGTACAATTTAAAATCAGCATCAGCATCACCATTAACATTGTCGCCTGCAAAGCCAGTTACACCATCTGGGCATGTTTTCCCCGTTTCACAATTTAAATACTCATCAATTGTTGTGCCATTATATAAGAATGTGTTGAAACCTAAAGTTGTGGTAACCATGTCATTAAGCTCCATTGCACCACTAAGTCCAGCATGGTACATGGTCATATCATCACTAAAACTACCTTTATCATAGTTTGTTAATAAAAAATAACCCCCCGTTGCTTTTACTTTAACGGAGCCTAGTTTTCGTTTATAGCTTAAAGCTAAGCCTTCTGGATTAACATCGGTGTCCCAAATATTATTTGATACACTGAACCAGGGTTGTTTCATTTTTCCGAGGATTAAGTCAGTCCCACTGATGAACTCAGGGCTCCATTTAATAAAGGCTCGATCAAAGAAAATATTTTTACCACCGAACCCCCCTTCAAGAGTCTGATTGGTTGAGGTCGTGCCGCCAGCAGTGACTAAACGTAAACCAGCATGGACTTCATCATTTACTTTAGCCTTGATTGCAAGACGAGCGCGAATACGGCTGCGGTTTTTTTCAGAACCTGTTACATCACTATCTCGTGTTTCTTGTCTGAAACGTATATCACCAGATACTTTTATGCGAGAAGTCCAGTCTGATGTTTTCTCTTGGATAGAATTAGTGGTAATTGGAGCAGTTGCTTCTTTTTCTTCCGCTTGTTTTGTTAGTTTTTCATACTGAGCTTTATTTAAAACCCCGTTCTCAAATAATGTATCTAATAAGTCTTTGTCAGAAGCAGATACTATGGGCGACGTTAAAACCACACCAAAAAGTGCTGTTTTTATAGCGCTACTAATTGTTTTCATGTTTTTTTTCCTATAGTTAAAGTATATTCCTCAATATAACTATAGATGTAAATTCAAAAAAAGTTGTAAATCGAAGACAAAAATTGATAGATTTTTTATTTCAGATGGGGTGTAAGTGAGGCTCTTGAAATAAGAATGTTTTAATAGATTGAAATGAAAGATTTTTTTAAAAACAACATTGAAGGTAAATGTTTATTTTAATGTTGTTGTTTTTTATCCAAAAAATGGTCTGTATTGAAATTTTATGGTGTTTTGATAAAAATAGCCCAGTCTATTAAAAAACTGGACTATAAAAACTTACCTGATTACCCATAAACCTCCTCCAAACCTATGGAGTACCTGATGCTGTACCCTGCTGAATTAACAGGGTTTTAAACAATAGAAAGTAGTGTAAATTTTAATATTGTGAAAAAAGTTGATTTCCCTCTTTTTTCTCTGTACATGACAAAAATTTTAAAAGGTTGATGTAGCCCGTTGAAATGTAATTAAATACCGGGTTTTTGTTTTGGCAAACATGAATAACGGACAATTACAGATCAACGAACTAACCGCTATATTAAACGAGCATTTTCATTGGAACAAGGCAAGAATGGGATGTTTTGTAGGAATGCTAATAGCCATAATGGTTGTAGGTACAGTAAACCTGACACAATTGGCTCTATTTTTTCCTAGCAAGGCATTGGTTTCATCACGATACAGGCGCATACAACGGTTTTTTAGTGAACATTGGCTTGATTACAATGAAATCGCTCGTTTTATCATGAAGTTATTTGGTTTTACCGAAAATGACTTTTATTTGTCATTGGATAGAACCAACTGGAAATGGGGTAAAACCAACATTAATTTATTAGTGCTGGCCGTTGTCTATAAAGGCGCAGCCATTCCCGTGTATTGGCTACCCTTGAATAAGCGGGGCAATTCTAATTGGCGAGAAAGAATCGTGCTAATGAAACGGTTTATTAGCCAGTTTGGTCAGGACAGGATTAAGGGGCTGTTAGCGGATCGTGAATTTATAGGTGATAAATGGATGGGGTGGCTCATTGAAGAAAAAATACCTTTCAATATTCGGATTCGTAATAATAGTTATACCGTAAATAGTCGGGGTGATCGTCTACGTGTTGACCATTTATTTCGTGGATTAAAGCCCGGCGAGAGGCTTAATATTAATGAAGCAAGACTTTTAGGTGCTTGCTCAGTCTATTTAAGTGGCCTCCGCTTGAGTGATGGGAAATTATTAATCGTTGCTAATGCTAGCCTTAATCCGAATGCGATTGAAGAATATGGCCTGCGTTGGGAAATTGAAACCTTGTTTGGGTGTTTAAAAGGCCGAGGGTTTAACCTTGAAGATACGCGCGTTGTGGGTTATCTCCGCATGAAAAAGTTATTTGTATTACCTGTTATTGCTTTTTGCTGGTCTCATAAAGTAGGCGAATGGAAAGACGATTGTGTTTTACCGATAAAAACCAAAACACATCAACGTTTAGCACAAAGCATCTTTAGGTATGGTTTAGATTGTATTCGTTCTGAGCTGTTTAATATTTTTTCACAATCGAAAAAACAGGTGAAGAAAATACTGTCTTTACTCCGTCCTGCTTTGTCAGGTAATAGAATTTATGGAGGATCAGTTAGATGCTGATTTTTTGTCGTGTACAGAGCTCTTTTTTATATTATTTTCAACCTGAAAAATACTGGAAATAGTATAAACACTGGTATTAGTGAAGACTAAATTGGCGGAAGCTTATGGGTAATCAGGAAAATTTATAATGTCTAAAACTTAGCTTTCACATCAATTTGAAATGTATTTCTATCAGTGCCATCTGTACCTTCATTATTATCGGTATATTCCTCTGCAGCTAAATAGGCAAGACTAGTCGAGAAGTTTTTACTGATTGTGTACCCCAATTTAACAACATGACCTCGTGCACCTGTTGCACCAGCGTTGAAGTCAGAGTCATTGAAAGTATCAGGTACTGCGTTTAATTGTGTGTCCCGATAAATGTAACTTAGTTTAAAACTATTATATTTTGTCGAAACACCTGTCAGCCAAGCAGAGTCTTCACTACTTCTTATGCCATTGGCTGCATTGATTACATAATTAGCAAATAACTGGATTGGCAATAATCCGGTATCAACATTAATTTTACCTGCGACTTCGTACAATTTAAAGTCAGCATCAGCATCACCATTTACATTATCGCCTGCAAACCCAGTTACTCCGTCGGGGCAAGTTTTCCCTGTTTCACAGTTTAAGTAATCATTTATAGTTGTGCCATTATATAAATAAGTATTGAAACCCAAAGTGGATTTAATCATATCATTAAATTTCACTGCACCACTGAATCCTGCATGATACATCGTCATATCATCACTAAAACTACCTTTATCATTATTTGATAAGAAAAAATAGCCACCAGTTGCTTTTAATTTAACTGGGCCTATGTTTTGATTATGGGCTATAGCTATACCTTCTGGGTTAACATCACTATCCCAAATATTATTACTAACGCTAAACCAGGGTTGCTTTATTTTACCCAAGACAACACTCGTTCCATTAACAAATGAAGGGCTCCATTTAACAAAAACCCGATCAAAGAAAATGTTTTTCCCACCAAATCCACCTTCAAGTGTTTGATTGGTTGAGGTTGTTCCTCCTGCTGTTACCAGCCGGAAGCCAACGTCAACTTCATCATTTACTTCTGCTTTAATTGCAAGACGGGCACGAATTCGTGAGCGGTTTTTTTCAGAACCCTTGGTATCAGAATCACGAAATTCTTGTCTAAAACGCATATCACCAGAGACATTAACACGAGACGTCCAGTCAGAGGCCTTTTCTTCTCCTTTGCTCAGGGTTGCTGCTGGAGTCGCAGCTTCTTTTTCTTCAGCCTGTTTTGTCAGTTTTTCATACTGAGCTTTATTTAATACGCCATTCTCATACAAGGTATCTAATAAATCTTTGTCAGAAGCAGAAGCAATGGTCGAAGATATAGCCGCTCCAAAAACAGCTGTTTTAATAATCATGTTAACTATTTTCATATTTTGTTTCCTAAAAAGGTTAAGTGTTTTTATAAAAAAGTTGCTATAAATGATACGAAACTGATATGACATTTTTATGACAATAGGTATGAGTTCTATGTTTTTTAGTGCTTTGGTTTTTGTTTTGATTCAGGAAGGACTGAAGATTTAATAACTTTCGGATTATGACTTGCCTTATGATTCCACAGAAGTGTCAATAAAATAGTTACGTAGCCTGCTATGTGTCTATTTTATTGACACTCCTGTGAAACCATAATTCTGCGTCAAACTTCCGAAAGTTATTAAATCCTCAGTCCAGCGATTTTTATTAATCAAAAGCTGTTTCATAACGTTGCTCTATGTGATAATAGTCGATTATTTTAAGAACTTGATTGAGTAAATATATTCTACACAGATTATATTTCTTGTTAAGGCATTTTGAAAAATTATCCGCAGGCAGAATATGGACGACAATAAAAAGAAAGCGCTGGGTGCAGCGTTAATGCAAATTGAGAAACAGTTTGGTAAAGGCTCTGTCATGCGTATGGGCGATGTGTCTACAAAAGGCATTGAGGTTGTCTCAACGGGTTCTTTAGCGTTAGATATTGCGTTAGGATGTGGGGGGTTGCCTAAAGGTCGTGTTGTTGAAATATATGGGCCTGAGTCTTCGGGTAAAACCACGATGACATTAGAAACAATTGCACAAATGCAGAAATCAGGTGGTACTGCTGCTTTTATAGATGCCGAACATGCTCTTGATCCGGTGTATGCTGAAAAAATTGGTATTAATTTAGATGATTTACTTATATCTCAACCAGATACTGGAGAGCAAGCATTAGAAATTACTGATATGTTAGTGCGATCAGGTGCTGTAGATATGATTGTTATTGATTCAGTAGCTGCTTTAACACCTAAAGCAGAAATTGAAGGTGATATGGGTGACTCTCATATGGGGTTACAGGCTAGATTAATGTCTCAGGCATTAAGAAAGTTGACAGCGAATATCAAAAGATCAAACACCTTGGTCATCTTTATTAATCAATTAAGAATGAAGATTGGTGTAATGTTTGGGAACCCTGAAACGACTACAGGCGGAAATGCATTAAAGTTTTATGCTTCTGTGCGACTTGATATTCGCCGGATTGGAGCAATAAAAAAAGGTGATGAAGTCATTGGTAACGAAACGCGAGTAAAAGTAGTAAAAAATAAAATTGCACCACCCTTCAAACAGGCAGAATTTGAAATTATTTACGGGGAAGGCGTTTCTTTTCTTGGTGAGCTAGTCGATCTGGGTGTGAAATACGGATTTGTGCAAAAGGCGGGGTCTTGGTATAGCTATGGCAACGAAAAAATTGGTCAGGGAAAAGATAATGTGAAAAAATATTTAAGTGATAATCCAGACAAAGCACAGGAAATAGAAGATAAAATTCGAGCTGAAGTTTTTGAAACTAACGATGATGAAATAGATAAAAAACCTGATCCTAAGGAAAAAAGTTAGAGTTTTATCAAAGACAAATCTGTAGATGATGAAATTCATCCCAGTCTTATGACTGTATTAAGTTAATAAAATATGTATGCTAAAAACGTTGGGCTAACGGCTTTACCGTTAACCCAACGTTTTTAGCATACATATTTTGTTGGGTTACCAAAGAGACGGCAGCCCAACCTACGGTACTATATGAAGAAACAACTAATTTATGACTGAGTGTAAATCAAAGTCAGAAAAAGAAATTAGAGAAGTTTGTTTCCGGCTGCTAACAAGACGAGAACACAGCTATCAAGAATTAGTTAATAAATTAACAATAAAAGGCTTTGACCGACTTGAGTCACAAGCAATAGTCGATGTTTTGGCTGATGAAGGCTGGCAAAGCGATCAACGGTTTGCAGAAAATTATACTCGGTACCGGATAAGAAAAGGTTTTGGGCCAATTAAAATAAGCTTTGAATTACAGCAACGTGGTATTGAAAATTTTGATTTAGATGCCACTTTATTAGACTTGGCAGATGATTGGAATGAAATAATAGAATCAGTTTATCTGAAAAAATATTCGGATGATAAGTTGTTGGTAAATAAAGAATGGTTAAAACGTAACCGATTTTTACAGCAACGTGGTTTTAGTAGTGAAATGATCAGTGTGTTTTTTAAGCGATTTAATATTCAATTAAATTACTCCTAATATATAACCAAAGAAAAATAAATAGCTTTAAATTAATGATGAAAAAAATGTCCAGTGCAGAGTTACGTGCTGCCTTCTTAGAATTTTTTAAACAACGCGGACATTCTGTCCAGCCTTCTAGTTCACTTGTGCCTGGTAATGATCCTACCTTATTGTTTACTAATGCAGGCATGGTACCGTTTAAGGATGTCTTTCTGGGTAGAGAAAAGCGAGATTATGTTCGAGCAGTTACGACTCAACGTTGTGTGCGTGCTGGAGGTAAGCATAATGATTTGGAAAATGTAGGTTACACGGCAAGACATCATACTTTTTTTGAAATGTTGGGTAACTTTAGTTTTGGCGATTATTTTAAAAAAGATGCGATTCATTTTGCCTGGGATTTTTTAACAAAGGAATTAGGAATTCCAGCTGAAAAATTGTGGGTGACTGTTTTTGAAGAAGACAGAGAAGCAGAAGCTATCTGGTTAGAAGAGATTAAAATTGATTCATCTCGATTATCACGCATTGGAGCAAAAGATAACTTTTGGTCGATGGGGGATATTGGCCCTTGTGGTCCTTGTAGTGAAATATTTTATGATCATGGAGAAGAGATAGCAGGTGGCCCTCCGGGTACTCCAGAAGAAGATGGTGATAGATATATCGAAATCTGGAATCTGGTTTTTATGCAATATGATCGAGATAAAGAAGGTGAATTACACCCATTACCTGCTCCTTCAGTTGATACAGGCATGGGCTTAGAAAGAATTGCTGCTGTTCTACAAGGTGTGCATAACAACTATGAAATTGATTTATTTCAGAATCTGATAAAAGTAGCGGCTGAATTAACAGGGACAACAGATTTATCAAATAGCTCATTACGTGTTATTTCTGACCATATTCGTTCATGTGCATTTATGATAGTGGATGGCGTCTTACCTGCAAATGAAGGGCGTGGCTATGTTTTAAGACGAATTATCCGACGTGCAATTCGTCATGGTTATCGATTGGGTAGTACCGATGTTTTCTTTTACAAATTAGTTGAACCTTTGACTTTGGAAATGGGCGATGCTTTTCCAGAAATAAAATTGGCACAAGAACAAGTAGAACGAGTTTTAGAGAAAGAAGAGGAGCGTTTCGCTGAAACTTTAGAGCAAGGTATGAAAATACTGGAATCTTGTGTTGCTAAAATAGATGGAAAAGTCATTCCAGGCGATATTGTTTTCCTTTTATATGATACCTATGGTTTTCCTGTTGATTTAACAGCTGATTATGCCAGAGAGCAAAATCTAACAGTAGATCATGCCGGTTTTGAAGTTGAAATGACAGCTCAGCGTGATAGAGCAAGAGCGGGGGGTAAATTTGATGCTGGATATGATCAAGATATTAAGCATGAGAGTGAAACCAAATTTACTGGGTATCATAGCTGTGCTGATTCTGCCCTTATTGTTGGTTTATTTGTTAAAGGACAAGCGGTTGAAAGCATACAAGAAGGTGAAGAAGGTGTTGTTGTTTTAGACAAAACGCCGTTTTATGCCGAGTCTGGAGGGCAAGTAGGTGATAATGGCTTAATTGAAACAGGTAATTCCATTTTTGAAGTGAAAGATACTCAAAAACAAGGAGGTAATCTTTTTCTACATAAAGGTAAGGTTGTTCAGGGACAAGTCGTTAATGGACAGACGTGTGATGTTCGAGTTAATGAAGAAGATAGAGCTGCAACGGAACTTAATCATTCTGCAACACATATAATGCAGGCGACATTACGACAAATTTTAGGTGACCATGTTGCACAGAAAGGATCTTTAGTGAACCCAGAAAGGTTGCGGTTTGATTTTTCTCATTTTGAGCCAATAACAGCTGATGAGCTTAGTGCAATAGAACAACTTGTAAATCAACAAATTAGAATGAATAATCCCGTATCTGCTGAAATTATGGCTAAAGATGATGCCGTTAAAGCTGGGGCAATGGCATTATTTGGTGAAAAATACGGTGATGAAGTAAGAGTGTTAAAGATTGGTGGGTTTTCAACAGAGCTTTGTGGCGGGACTCATGTTGAGCGAGCGGGTGATATTGGTTGTTTTAAAATTATTAGTGAAACAGGTGTGGCTTCTGGAGTAAGGCGAATAGAGGCTGTGACAGGAAAGGCATGTCTGGATTGGATTGAAAGTCGCGATAAAACTTTATCAATCATTGCTAGGCTGGTAAAAAGCTCTACAGAAAAAACTGCGGATAAAGTTCAGCAAATAATAGAAAAAAATAAGATTTTAGAAAAAGAACTGGATAAATTAAAGTCTAAATTAGCAAGTTCTGCCGGAGGGGAGTTAAGTTCTCAAGCAACTGATGTAGACGGAATAAAAGTGTTAGCAGTCAGATTAGATGATGTTGACCCTAAAGCATTACGAGGTATGGTAGACCAATTAAAAAATAAACTAGGTTGTGCTGCTATTGTATTAGCGACGGTAAAAGATAATAAAGTGAGCTTGATAGCAGGTGTTACTAAAGATTTGATAGGCAGTCTAAAAGCAGGGGATTTGGTTAATTCAGTTGCACTAAAAGTCGGTGGAAAAGGCGGGGGTAGACCAGATATGGCTCAAGCAGGTGGTAATGATCCTTCAGGGTTGGATGAAGCATTAAAGTTGGTTCCTGTTTGGGTGAAAGATCAGATTAAAGGTTAAAACGATAAATAAAATAGATATTATTCTTTTTCCTTTTTAGAAAATAAATTAGATATGGCAGTTTTTGTATATAAATTTGGTGGCACATCAGTCGGCTCGGTTGAACGAATAAAAGCAGTAGCTGAAAAAATTAAAAAATCTCGAGAGCAAGGAAATCATATTGTTGCAGTTGTTTCTGCAATGAGTGGTGAAACCAATCGTTTGACAGGTTTGGCCAAAGAAATACAATCCAATCCCAATAATAGAGAAATGGATGTATTGCTTTCTACAGGTGAACAAGTCACCATGGCCTTACTCAGCATGGCTTTGCATGATGTAAACTGTCCAGCGTGTTCTTATACCGGAGCGCAGGTTAAGATTTTAACTGATAGTATGCACACAAAAGCACGTATTAGAGAAATTGATGATGTAAAAATCAAACAAGATCTTGATAATGGACTGGTTGTTGTGGTTGCGGGCTTCCAAGGTATTGATGAAGAAGGGAACATAACCACGCTAGGACGAGGAGGTTCTGATACAACAGCAGTAGCTTTGGCAGCAGCATTGAAAGCAGATGAATGTCATATTTATACAGATGTAGACGGGGTTTATACAACAGACCCACGAGTAGAGCCTAAGGCAAGAAAATTAGATAAAATTACTTTTGAAGAAATGCTTGAAATGGCAAGCTTGGGGTCAAAAGTTTTGCAGATAAGGGCGGTTGAATTTGCAGGAAAATATAATGTTGCCCTTAGGGTATTATCATCATTTGAAGAAGGTGAGGGGACACTTATTACCTATGAGGAATCAGAAATGGAAAGAGCTTTAATATCGGGTATTGCATTTAATCGGGATGAGGCTAAGCTAACAATAACGGGTGTACCCGATTTACCAGGAATAGCGTCTAAAATACTATGTCCTGTTGCTGATAAAAATATTGAGGTTGATATGATCATCCAAAATATAGCAGATGATGCAACAACTGACTTTACATTTACTGTCCACCGAAATGATTATGAACGAGCAAAAGGAATATTAGAAAATATTTGTTCAGACTTAGGTGCAAAACAAGTAACAGCTGATGATACAATTGTTAAAATATCAATTGTTGGTGTAGGGATGAGATCGCACGCAGGCATTGCGAGTACCATGTTTAAAGTTTTAGCAGATGAAGGAATAAATATTAGAATGATTTCAACTTCTGAGATAAAAATATCAGTAGTTGTCGATGAAAAATATTTAGAACTAGCAGTGCGTGCTTTGCATAAAGCTTTTGAATTGGAACAAGAGCAAGAATAGCTTTATTTTTTTTATAAAATTTACTATAATATTCAAATTAATTGGTGGCTGCTTTTTGCAGTAAAATCAAATGGGAACGTAGGGAGATATTATGCTTATCTTAACTCGACGAGTAGGCGAAACCTTAATGATTGGTGATGATGTTACTGTCACTGTTTTAGGGGTGAAAGGTAATCAGGTTCGTATTGGCATTAATGCACCTAAAGAGACATCAGTGCATAGAGAAGAAATTTACGAAAGGATTAAGAAAGAACAATCAGAGTCAACTGATATACCGGATTCTGAAGAATAAAAAAAGTTTTAGGAGAGTTGGCCGAGCGGCTGAAGGCGCTCCCCTGCTAAGGGAGTATGGGCTTTATCTCCCATCGAGGGTTCGAATCCCTCACTCTCCGCCATAAAACTAAAGGTAGTCGATTAAAAAGGAAATTAGTTGACATAAAATATACTAAAAGGGATAATACACGGCTCAATAAGGCGCCCGTAGCTCAGCTGGATAGAGTACTCGGCTACGAACCGAGCGGTCGGGAGTTCGAATCTCTCCGGGCGCGCCAAATTGAACAAATGAATTTTTCCCCTGTAGCTCAGTTGGTAGAGCGGGTGACTGTTAATCACTAGGTCGGCGGTTCGAGCCCGTCCGGGGGAGCCATATATTAAAAGGGCTGTAGAGAAATCTACGGCCTTTTTTTATGTCTGATATTTTTGAAATACTCAAATAGTACTCACTCTAACGAAAATCGTCACATCACCCACTCTACAATATTCAATCATTATTGGCGTGCTAGGCCTTTATGACTTAAGATTAAGCGATTATTACGCAGTAAGTGCCACAATGAAGTAGTCACAGTGAAATTCTAATGAACGAAATTGATACCCTATTACACAATGCCGATGACCTTAAAGCAGAACTGGAACAGTATCGAGATTTGTATAGTGCTGAAATTATTGAAGCCATACATATTGAGTATACCTATGACAGTAATCGTATAGAGGGGAATACACTAACTCTCCGTGAAACTGATCTAGTCATTCATAAAGGCTTAACCATTGGTGGTAAACCTATGAATGAGCACCTTGAAGCAATCAATCATTATGAAGCCATTACTTTTATTCGGGATTTGGTTAACTCTAATGAAGCATTTAACAAACATAACTTGCTGACTATCCATGCCTTAATCTTACATGGGTTAGATAGAGATAATGCCGGACGGTTTCGACAAGTTCCAGCGCTGAAAATCAGGGAAACGGAGCGATAGCGAAGTGATGATTTTTAGTCCGCAGTAGGCAACAGGGAAATTTGCAGATTCGACGTGTGCGATAGCACGCGAGAGAAGCAAAAATTTTTCCCGATAAGCCGTCAAGTCAGTGAGGTAAGTTTTAACGGAGCGGCTTTTGTGCGGAGTTGAAACTGGACGCAGGACGTACTGTGGCACTCGATTAAGTCGCCCGAGCGGAATGAATCTTTGGGCATGGATGTCCCAAGGTGATATATAGCGAGGATGGCGCGCCAGTCATGATTAGTGGTAGTCAACATATACCACCCCAGCCATGGCAGATTGATAAGTTAATGGAGGACTATTTTCTATTTTACGAACACAATAAAACAGAATTACACCCCATCCTATTAGCGTCTGAACTCCACGAACAATTAGCAACCATACATCCTTTTATAGATGGTAATGGTCGTACTGCTCGGTTAGTAATGAATCTGATTTTATTGAAAGCTGGATACCCCATTGCTAATATACAGGGTAATACCGAGTCTCGTTTGGCATACTACAGCGCACTAGAAAGGTGTAATGTACAACAGGACAAATCTCATTTTCATATGCTTATTATCAACTATGTTATTCAGTCCCTTGAACGATTACTGCAGTTAGTTAAAAAGTGATAGCTATCCAAAAACTTGAGTAACTCTCCCTCACTCATATCTCTAACGGGTTCAGGTGGGGTATCACCTTCTCTAGATACTGCTTTCATTGCCACAAACCCTGGTTTTCCATCATTATGTTCACAGGCTACCAAAATGGCAGTCTTGCCTTCGGCTCAGCGCCCACGCTTTCCAGATTGCTTGCCACCCACAAAAGCATCATCTAATTCAATGGTTCCTGTTAGTTTATATAAACTGTTCTGATCCCCCATTGCTATTCGTAATTTCCGCAACATCCGTTGTGCAGTTAGCCATGAAACCCCTATCAGTTTGGTTAAACGCAAGGCAGAGATGCTACCTTTATCAGAGGATAGCCAATAATACACCAAAACCATTTCACTAAAGGGCACCTCTATAAATACGATTAGCTTGCGGCAAAACTTCCTCCTAATATTTTTTTAGAAAAAATCAGATAATAGAGCTGAAAGCCACTAAAAATGGTGCTGTTTTTAGGCGTTTCTGCCATTTTATGCCTCAACAGGCACATTTATTCTGTCGTGCTTGAGTAATTGACCCAACCTCACCATGTTGTAAACCAAATTCATCATCTCTATTTTTACTTCGGCACGTAATATTCCAATCGTGTTGACAGTATGTCCTCCCATCTGTGCCTGAGCACCAAATATATGCTCAACACGAGCACACACTTTGGATTTTTTTCTGTTTGAATTTTTTTCTCTTCAGTGAGTGGATGATTCCTAGTGCCTTTCTCACAAACTTGGCTGGGAATGCAGTCTTTCGCCAATTGCTGTTCCTTTTCCTTTGACCGATAAGCACTGTCTGCATAGACCGTACGCTTTTTATCTCCCTCATTCATGCTGTGATCTAGCCGTTCTTCAAAGACCTGGCTGTCATGATCCGAAGTATCAGTGATCTTGTAGTTATGTACCAATTTATACGTCTGGTCAGCATTTCTTATGGTGACAGTGTGGGCAACAAAAACCTTCTAGCCATCTGAGTTTAACGATGGCTTGTCAGCAGGCTTTCTCGTCTGAAAAATGTTGCTGCCATTCCCAGAAACTCGTCATTTCAGTTTGCATGATGGCTCTCCTTTTTTATCAGTTCAAGTTTTGACTGGGTAACCTGTGGTAAGTTCATAGCCATGTACTTTTAAGCCCTTGGTTGAGTGGTTCTAGGTAATAATTAATTAGTCTGAATACGTCCATACTCGGATAACGCCAGCCTAACCGCTTGAAGTCTGATCTACTCAGGTGGTTTAGGTGTAACGAATAAGAAAGTTAGTTCATTAACTGAAGCACCATGTCCTCCTTTGCTTGAATATTTAGTAAATAAAGTTTTAGCATTTTAAATAGGGATTTCAATATACGCCTCTAATCCCTGATTTTTTCTAGAAAGTAGCTCAATTTTCCAGCCATGAGCATCACATAATTGTTTAACAATAGCCAACCCCAAACCACTCCCTCCATTTTTTTTGTTACGCGAATGGTCTAAGCGATAGAACGGCTGAAAAACAGTTTCAAGTTTTTCTGTGGGTATTCCAGGGCCTTCATCTAAAACCTGAATAGTAAGTTGATGCTTTTCTTTTTTACAAGAAAGTTTTACTGGACTATTGTCTCCGTAGCGAAAAGCATTATCGAGTAGATTTAATAACACGCGCCGAAATGCTTGAATATCTATTTTACAAGTTCCGCATGACTCTGCCACAAGATGGATAAAAAGGTCTTGTTTACGATAATCTTCAATAATAGAATTGAATATTTCATCTAGATTAGTTTCAATAGCATTTTGTTTATCTAATCCTTTAACAAATTCTAATGATTTTTGAATAAGAAGTTCCATTTCTATTAGGTCATTTTTTAAGCAAGTAACTAAGGCTTTATCCTGATCGTGCTCCAACAAGTCCAAGGCAACTTGCATTCGTGTAATAGGCGATCTTAAATCGTGAGAAATACCACCAAAAAGAATCGCTCTATTTTCAATTGATTGGGTTATTTCTTTGGCCATTCGGTTAAAGCTATGCGCTAAAGAAGCCAGTTCAGTCGGGCCTGTTTCTGATATACGAGTAGAAAGCTTTCCCTTTCCAAATTGGTGCGCGGCATTGGACAGTCTTTTAACTGGAAGTGTAATACGTCGAACCAGCAGAAGAGTGGTAAAAATAATGAGCAAAGCTGCGGTGATAAAGATACCTGTTAAAGCGATAGGTGGACGAGGGCCGGGGCGATCATGATAGAAGCCAACTTTTACTATTTGTTTACCATAGTGCAGTTCAAACCAAAAAAGGTCATGGTTATCAATTGCTTGTTTAATCACAACTTGTTGCTCTGTATGTCGCTTCAAAGCTTTTTGCAGACGAGAAACGAATGGATACGTTTTTTTTAATTCCTGAGTAGGGCTATGCTTATAACTAAAGAATAAATCGTGTTGCTGGGAGACTTTTCTTTCAAATTCCGTTCGCTCTTGTACTGGAAGTGACACCCATGCTTTAGCCGTTAAATTGACTAATGCTGCCATATCATCAGCCGCTCTATTAGATAAGGGGCTTAAAATAAAAAACCAGGCAAAAGAAGTCGCTAAAATAATAAACAATGCAAGGCCAAAAGTGAGCGTTAAACTAGTTTTTGCAAACAAAGAATCCAAACGTTTTAAGAATTTCATTATTCTGCGTCTGTTACTAAAAACTTATACCCTTGCCCCCACACTGTTTGAATATATTTAGGATCTGTAGTATCTGTTTCTATTTTGTGACGTAACCGTGCTACACGAACATCTACACTTCGGTCAAAAGGTGAGCATTCATAGCCTTTGAGGTTTTCTAGTAATGTATCTCGGGATAAGACTCTATTCGGATTTTCCAAAAATAGTTTCAATAGAGAATATTCACTTTGTGTAAGGGACACTTTTTTTCCATTCTGTCTGAGTGTCTGACTTACCATATCAAGTGTATTGGTTCCGAAAGTGTAAATAGTTTCTTCTTTATCTTCCTTGTTTTTTTCAGGGTTATGGCGCCGTAAAACCGATCGAATACGAGCTAGCAATTCACGTGTGTTAAAGGGTTTGGCAAGATAATCATCTGCGCCCATTTCTAGTCCCAGAATACGGTCAACGTCTTCACCACAAGCCGATAACATAATGATTGGAATATCCTTTTTACTCGTTAGACGTTTGGCAATACTTAAGCCATCTTCTCCTGGCATCATAAGGTCAAGAATAATAAGTTCGGGAGTTGCTTGTTCAAGATAGCCATCCATTGCTATTCCATTTTCTACATAATCAACTACAAACCCTTGTTTCTCCAAATATTGACAAAGCAGCTCACACAGAGCCTCATCATCGTCAACAATCAGGATTTTCGGTTTACTCATCTTATCCAATTTATTTTTACTCTCTGTAACATGTTGTAACAAATTATCCGTAAATGGAAATACTTTGGCAATGCTTATTTACTAAACTATAAAGTGAGTATCAAGTAATTCTTAAAAGAAACAGGAGAATAAATGAAAAATTTAAATTTGATTATGGGAATTCTGATTTTATCAGTGAGCAGTCATTCCTTTGCAGGATCTAATAATGGACGATTTTCACAAGGGAAAGGAGCTAGAGCTATTCAGGCGCAGGAGTTAACGACCGAGGAACAAGAAAGTCTGCTTTATATGCGTGAAGAAGAAAAGCTTGCTCGTGATGTTTATTTAACATTAGGTGAATATTTTGATATCAATATTTTTAACAATATTGCCTCAGCCGAGCAAAAGCATATGGATAGTGTGAAACGTTTACTGGATAAATATGGGATGGAAGACCCCGCTGCTAATGATACTATCGGTGTCTTTACAAATACTGAGTTTTCAGAGTTTTATAAAAATAAGACTGATTATGATGTAACGCTTAATCAGGCAATTCTTACTGGTATATTTATCGAAGAAACAGACATTATAGATCTTCAAAAAGCTATTGATTCAACCGATAAAGCTGACATTCAAAATGTTTACGAAAATTTATTACGGGGCTCACGAAACCATTTGAGAGCTTTTGTTAGAAGACTTGAATCAATGGGGGTTGTGTATGAAGCTACGGTTTTAGATCAATCAGTTGCTGATGCTATTGTTAATTCTTCCATGGAGCGTGGTTCTTCAAAAAGAAAAGGTAAACAAGGAAAAGGCCATCGTTGGAATTAATTTTGTAATAGGAACAGCCATTGTGAATGAGTTACAGTGGCTAAGGCAACTGGAATCAAATAACCCACCCATCTTACTTGCCTTTTTGTCCGTCTTCGGTCTTGTTGTTTCGGTTACATAGCTTGCTATGCGCCCTACACAACAAGACCGAAGACAAACAATAAATCTTCGCAAAATGGGTGAGTTATTTATTTCCAGTTACCTAAGAAGTACTTTTAAACAATTCATATTTATCAGGAAAATCTACAATGAATATTAGACCAATAATAATAGTTGCTATGGCAACCACTCTGGTTCTTCCATCAAAGTTAGTATTTGCGGCTGATCCAGTAATTACTCAAGAAAAAGATCAAATACAAACACAGGAACAAGTTTATGGTCGACAGCTTATGACAGAACAAGAACGCAGTGAGCAACGCTCAAAAATGCGTGCAGCAACAACAGCGGAGGAAAAGGCGGAAATACGTAAAGAAAATCAAGAGCGTATGAAACAACGGGCAAAGGAGCAAGGGGTAACCTTGATTAACAAAAGGGAAAATAAACAGCAGCGTAAGGGTTTAGGTTCAGCTCACAATATCAACGAGTTTGACAAACGTCAAACGCTTCCACTTAATCAAGTACAACAAGCACACGTATTATCTGAAATGCGTAGTTTATTAGCTGGAACACAAGCGATTGTTTCAGCCTTAGCTACTGATGATATGAATACTGTTGCAAAACAGGCCAGACGTTTAGGCATGGGGATGAAGAAAAAGCCAGAGAATAAATTACATGGCATTTTACCCAAGGCACTTATGATGCAAGGTAAAGCTGTACATATGGCTTTTGATGCTATAGCTGATGACGCAGAGTCAATTAAAGACCCCAAACATACATTAAAGCAATTGGGTGAAGCACTCAGTTTATGTAAAGGTTGTCATGAAATGTATCGAATTGAAGTGAATAATTCAAATGCTGGTATGGGTAAACGTAGAATGAAATTTCAACAAAACAAGGATTTGGTGAAATGAAACATAAGGAAAATAACTGATGAAAAAATTATTAAATAGTGCTTTGCTTATAACATTGGTTCTTAGTTCAATAAGCATTCAAGTTGTTGCTAAACAGGGACAAGGCATGGGAAAGCCAGAGCAAGAGTCCTTTTGCGAATTAACCAGCGAACAAGTATTAATTCGCACCCTGTCTGAAAAGGAATCAGATACTTTAAACTTCATGCGCGAAGAAGAAAAATTAGCCAGAGATGTTTATAGCGAACTTTATAAACAGTGGAATATCCAAATTTTTACTAATATTGCGGCTTCTGAACAAAAACACATGGAAAAAGTGAAGGTGTTTCTGGATGCCTATCAACTTCCTGACCCTGCTAGTAGTGAAGCAGGTCAATTTAACGACACCGTGTTACAAAATCTTTATGATGATTTACTGGCAAAGGGTAGTCAATCCAAACTCGAAGCCTTTAAAGTAGGGGCAATGGTTGAAGAGGTGGATATTTTTGATTTAGAAAATGCCATTGCAGAAACAGATAATGATGAATTAAAAATCATGTATACCCAGTTAATGCTGGCCTCCCATAATCATTTACGTGCATTTTCACGCCAGATTATTAATATTGAAGGGGAATATGTCGCTCAGTATATGAGTAGCGAGGCCGTGTCTACCATTCTTGAACTGCCAAAACCTGACATGATTCACGGTAACACGATTCTTTTAAATACAGAGGGGAAAACCAGTGAAAATGATACTTGTTTTGTTGCATCAATAACTTCTGAGCAAGGTGTATTGCAAAATGGAAGTACGATAACAGGCCAAGATACCATGACAATAACCCATCAAGTTACGGCTAATTCTAATGACTTGAATCAGATAGTTGATTGGATAATATTGGTTGCTTATCAGGCTCAAAACAGCCTTCAACCTCAGTTTTTTGTGCGAAATGCTAATAACTGGCAAATATGGGATGGACAGGGCAGTCACCTTCCTGCAACCGAGAGTGCACAACAATTGCTTGACGGATATACGATAAATATTTTCCGAGGCCAATTGCAAGGAATGCTTGGCATGTTTTCTGTTTATTCTGGCTATCGATTAGAAAATGGCAGTATTGTCTATAATCGTTTCCCTACTGTTTTTGAAGTAAGTAAATAAGAGAGGAAAATTCACATTTTAGAGGATAGCATATGTTTAATCGACTTGTACTAATGAAGCTACACGTACTCATCGCTGTATTTATATTACCCGTTGCCATTCTGTTTTTTGCTACAGGTGCTTTTTATACATGGGGAATAAAAGGGGACTATGAAATATCGATTCAACCATTGCCGTTAAAAGAACCACTTCAAAATGACTTAAAAACCCTTGTTAATGTAGTGAAAGATGAGTTAAAGAATCAAAATATTTCTCTGCCAACTGGAAAAGCCAAAATCAAAAAAATAGGTCAATCATTTCAATTGGAGTGGACGGGTTCAGATAAAGATGTAGTTTTAGAGCCAACATTAAACCCTCTGATTGCCCAGTTAAAAATAAAGGAAACCGGTTGGCATAGACATTTTGTTCAATTACATAAAGCTAAAGGAGGAGTCGCTTTTAAGGTCTATGCAACCATTTTAGCGATTGGCCTGCTTTTCTTACTGATATCTGGATTTATTATGGCTTGGCAACTCCCTAAATTACGAAAAATAACATTAATTTCCACAATGTCAGGATTAGTTTTTTTCATATTAATGTTTAGTTTAAGTTAAGGGATATCTTGTGGGAAAGCACTACCGACGCTCGCCGTGAATCACTCGCGGTAATGCGTAAAAAGGAGCATAGATATTGATATCGTTAATGTAGGGGGCGCCCAACTTAAAATAAGCCTTTTTTTGACGATATGAAAGTCATTTTCTAAATTAAATAATTATGATTTGTTACTTATTTTTATCATTAGCTGTTTTTATTGATAAATTAGACCAAGGCATTATTGGTACTACTGTGATGGAATTTTGAGGAGAGCCATCTATCAATTTGTCACTATAGACAAGATAAATTAATGTATTTCTTTTTTTATCCCAAAATCTTACGACTTGTAGTTTTTTAAAACTAACAGAACGTCGTATTTTAAAGACGCTTTCCCCCTCTTTTAGTTTTTCTTTCCATGAGATAGGTCCTACTTGGGTGCAATCTATTGACGCGTCAGAAGTTTCTTCTGCGAGACCTAGTGTTCCTTTAATGCCGCCTTTGTTAGCTCTACTAAGATAACATGAGACACCATTAATTTTGGGGTCGTCAAATACTTCAATATTTATAGTATCATCAGGCGTTAGTAGATTGAATTTGGTATCTACGCTTCCAATGGTTTCAGCTTTTAATGAAGTGATAGATAAGATAAGTGTTGTTAGAATTATTCGAAAACAATAATGTTTATACATGTTTTTATTTTAGTTAGAATTTAAATGTGTTGAATATTATTCAAAAATTGCACTATTAACATTTTTGGCTTGACTAAGCCCTCTTAAAGTTTCTTTTCCTTTGATTCTTTTAAAAACTGTTTTTTCAAGATTAGCTTTATTAAGGATAGTGTCATTCATTTTACTATCTGAAAGATCAGCATTGCTTAAATTAGCATTCGTTAAATTAGCTGATCGTAAGTCAGTTGAAATTAAGATGGCATTTTTTAAATTAGCGTCTGTTAAGTCTGCAAACATAAGCATAGCTCTACCTAAATCGGCACCTGATAAATTTGCACCAATTAATTTTACTTTTTTTAGCTCCGTATTCATCAAACCCATGGGCTGATTTTTCATATCTGCTCCCCATTTTACATTACTGAGGTTGGCGTGGCTTAGATCGGAATTATTTAGATTGGCAATCACTCGGCTATTAGAAAAATTAACATTTTTTAAATTAGAGCGCATCATGCTTACTGCAAAAATGCTGACTTTAGAAAGGTTGGCGCCTTCTAAATTAACGCCTGTCATTACTGTTAAATCAAGATTTAATCCACTTAAGTTGCTACCACTCAAGTTAGCACCTCTAAAATCAGTTCCCCAGAGGTCTGCATTTCGGAAATCTAGTCCAGATAAGTCAACACCGGAGAGATCCTTTCTGCGTAGATTGATCTTTTTTTCTGTTGATGCACTATCTAACATTTGGACGACTTGTTCTCGCGTTAAATCGGCTGAAAAAACTTGGGCGGATAAGCTAATAAAAAAGCACAGGATAAAAAAAGCCGAGCTAAGTGGCGAAGTTTTCATAAGTTTTTTCTCACAATTGATTTCTTGTCTGATATTTTATATCTCGAACGCTGATAGATAGCAAGCCATGTTTTTAGTTGAGGGTTATTTTGAGCCATACAACTAAATAAAATTAAGGTTAATATGGAGCTTTAGTTGTTTGCAAAATTCTATGTATAAATTAAATTTTTATGTTCCTGAGACACATATTGACTCAGTTAAAGAAGCCTTGTTTAATAAAGGGGCTGGACGAATAGGTCAATATGATTGTTGCTCTTGGCAAGTATTAGGCGAAGGACAATTTAGGCCTTTAAAAGGAAGTAAACCTTTTTTAGGAAAGCAAAATAAAATTGAAACTGTCACTGAATATAAGGTGGAAATGGTTTGTGAGAATGAAAGAATTACTGATATTGTTAAGGAATTGATTAAAACTCATCCTTATGAAGAGCCTGCATATGAGGTCTATCTGTTAAGTGAAATTAAAATTGAATAGAGACGTTATTATTTTTAAGGTAGATATATATAATTATTTATTAGGATAATACTGATTAAATAAATATTAATGATTTCTGATGGATATGCATACAAAAACTATTTCTGGACTAGATAAACTGATCTTTGATAATAAATTCGTTAAAGAATTACCGGCAGATTTGGAAACTAAAAATTACCGTAGACAAGTGATGAAATCTTGCTATTCATATGTCTTGCCTGCTCAAGTTCAAGAGCCTACTTTAATTGCTTATTCGAAAGAAATGTCTAAAGAGCTAGATCTTTCAGAGGATGACTGTAACTCTGAACAATTTGCTAAAGTGTTTGTTGGTAATGAATTATTATCGGGTATGAAGCCTTATGCGATGTGTTACGGGGGGCATCAATTTGGTAATTGGGCTGGTCAACTGGGTGATGGGCGAGCAATTAATTTAGGTGAAATAGTTAATCGGAAAAAACAGCGATGGGCGTTACAACTTAAAGGTGCTGGTGCAACCCCATATTCTCGTAATGCAGATGGCTTGGCGGTTTTACGCTCGTCAGTTCGTGAGTTTTTGTGTAGCGAAGCGATGTATCATCTTGGTGTTCCTACAACGCGAGCGTTGAGCTTGGTTTTGACCGGAGAAGAGGTGGTGCGTGACATGTTTTATAACGGTAATCCACAGGCAGAGCGTGGTGCTGTGGTCTGCCGAGTTGCCCCTTCTTTTATCCGCTTTGGTAGTTTTCAGATTTTTACTTCTAGGGGTGAGGTTGATGTTTTGCGCCAGTTTGTTGACTTTACTATTCGTACCGATTTCCCCCATCTTGTAAAAAATGATTTAAAGTTAGATAAACAAATTTATATCGAATGGTTTACAGAAATTTGTAAAACAACCGCGGAGATGGTTGTCCATTGGCAACGTGTAGGCTTTGTTCATGGGGTGATGAATACTGATAATATGTCTATCATGGGATTAACCATTGATTATGGGCCTTATGGCTGGCTGGATGATTATGATCCTGACTGGACGCCTAATACCACGGATGCAGCCGAGCGTCGTTATAGATATAGTCAACAGCCTGAAATTGCACTTTGGAATCTACTGCAATTGGCCAATGCTATTTATCCTTTAGTTGAAGAGGAAGAGCCTTTTCAACAAGCATTGACTACATATAATCAGCACTTTAATCAAAAGTGGGAATCGATGATGGCTCAAAAATTGGGTTTAAAACAATTTAATGTTGAATCTGATGAAGATTTGTTTAAAGAATTGTTGGTCTTATTGCCAGAAGTGGAAATTGATATGACTCTTTTTTATCGAAAACTTGCCAATATTAATATCCATAATGAAGAGCTAACAGATGAACAATTGATTGAGCCTTTATTAGCTACTTGGTATAGATTTGAGGCGGTGAGTGATGATTATCAATCACGTTTTGTAAACTGGTTACGAAAATATACTGAACGTTTACGAAATGAAGGCGCAGACCAGGAAGAGAAAAAACAAAGAATGAATGCGGTTAATCCTAAGTATGTTTTAAGAAACTATTTATCTCAGCTTGCCATTGATAAAGCTGACAACGGTGATTTTTCTATGGTGAATGAATTATTAGAGGTGATGCGTTGTCCTTACGATGAGCAGCCAGAAAAAGAAGAGTACGCAAAGAAGAGGCCGGATTGGGCGAGAAATAAACCTGGATGTTCGCAATTATCGTGTAGTTCATAATGTTAATCTTAGAATTTTTTTAAGGTTTTTATCATAAGAAAATTGAGTGATAATCAAATTGTCGTAATTAGAAACAAAGGAGTTTTCCATGTTAGAAAAAAACCAAATAGCACCAGCATTTAGCTCTAAAAATCAGAATGGTGAAGTCGTTGAGTTATCTTCCTTTAAAGGGAAGAATCATGTTGTTTTATATTTTTATCCCAAAGATGACACGCCAGGTTGTACTATTGAGGCAAATGATTTTACTTCATTAGCAAGTGAATTTGCAGCGCTTGATGCTGTGGTGATAGGTGTGAGTAAAGATTCTTGTTCTAGTCATACGGCTTTTATAGATAAATATGGATTGAAGCTAGATTTATTGGCAGATGAAAGCGGTGAATTATGTGAAAACTATGGCGTCTGGCAAGAGAAAGAAAAGAATGGCGTGAAAAAAATGGCGATTATTCGGTCTACCTTTATTATCAATAAAGAAGGTGTCTTAACTGAAGCGTTATACGGTGTTTCGCATGAAAGTCATGCTCAAGCTATGTTAGATAGTGTGAAAACCTTATAACAACGATCTTTTACGTTTTTTGTGGAATGTTTTGTGGTTGATATGGCAGATTTATACAACCAGACATTCCATAAAGTCTGTTGATTGAAATTGTGGAGTCAATATGAATGATAAAGAACGAGTTGCAAAACATGCTGCCAGTTTGGTTAAAGATGGTATGGTCGTTGGTTTAGGGACTGGGTCAACAGCAGATTGTTTTATTACTGAACTCGCTCGTAGAAAAACTGAAGAAGGATTGCAGGTTACGACTGTTTCTAGTTCAATTGTCAGTATGCTAAAAGCACAAGAGTCAGGTTTGCCAATGATGGCTATTGAAAATCTGAGGAGACTGGATTTATATGTTGATGGCGCTGATGAAGTCACGCCTAATAATACTTTGATGAAAGGGCAGGGGGCTGATTTAGTAAGAGAAAAAATATTAGCCAGAGCTAGCAAACAGTTTATTGTTTTAGTTGATCAAAGTAAAATGGTCAATCGTATTGGTGATAAGTTTCCTGTTCCAATAGAAGTGATGCCTTTTGCCTGGCAATTAGTTAAACAAAGTCTTGAGGCAATTGGAGGAAAGGGTGAGCTGCGTCCAAATAGTAATGGTAACGGTTTTATAGTTACTTCACATGGTAGTTTGGTGTTAGATATGCGTTTTGATCAAAAGATGGATAGCTCTCAACTAGATTCATTATTGAATGCGACACCAGGTGTTGTTGAACATGGTATCTTTTATCAGTTGGCAGATGTTGTTTTGCTTGCAGTTGACAATAAAGTAAAGGAATTAACAAGTCAGGTAACGCGGAATAAATAATTTATCAGTATTGTGTAGGGTTTTTGTCTGTTTTCAACTAACACATGAATGTGTGCAGGTAAGTCATGCACTAGAGCAGGAATCCCATAGATAGAATAATGCAGGAACAATTACCGAGAAGACAGGTAATACTGATGAGTTATTTGTTGCGAGTTGCCTCACCATTAAATTTCGGTTTTAAAACAACAAGCACAGCCTTTTTTTGCCATACATTCAGTTTGTTCTATTGGATTATCTAATAGGGTGCCGATAAGTGCCCGATCAAATTCACATAGTTCTAAATGTTCTTGAGCAAGGTCATGAAAAACACAGTTAATAGCACTAATTGTTGCGTTATTAGCTGTTTTTTCAATAGTCACTTGATAGCCTAAATTTTGCATAATGGTTGCTAATATTTCGGTTTTTTGTTCCGCGTTTTTATCCGTAAATTGGAATGCCAAAGAATGAGCAATTTTTCGGCCTAAGCGTTTCATAAAATCTGCAAATGCATCTGATCCCATCTCTTCTTTAAGCTCAGTTAATACTAGATTACAAAACCAGGAATACTGTTTACTAAAGTGATTAATGCCTTGCTCAGTTAAAACATAATTGCGTGCAGGCCTGCCTTTAGTGATTTTCAAGTGTGCTGTTTTAATTAACAGATTTTTCTCCAATGCTGTCATGTGTTGTTTAACTGCATTTCGTGAAATTTCTTGCTGCTCAGCAATTTCGTCAATACATAAGCCTGATTTCGTGGCAAGTAATAACGCCAGAATTTGTTCTTGACGCGAGGTTGATTGGTTTTGCATGTTATTAAATCCTTGCTCCTGAACCATTAACAGCTGAAGTCAATAGGTACTATACATTGAATTAGGATCGAAGCTATATTCTTTAATATCTTTTATAATATATATGTTGCATAAGTTTTGTATCAATTTTATACTTACTAGGCATTTTTGCATATATTTTTAATAAACATTTTATAGGTAAGGTTTATGAGCGAATCATTATTTGATCAAATAGGTGGCGAAGCAGCAGTAGATGCGGCAGTTGATATTTTTTATCGTAAAGTCTTGGGTGATCATACAATCAACCGTTTCTTTGAAAACACTAATATGGAAGAACAAGCAGGTAAACAAAAAGCTTTTTTAACTATGGCGTTTGGTGGGCCAAATAATTATACCGGTACTGATATGCGTCAAGCACATGCTAAATTCGTAAAAATGGGTTTGGATGATAGTCATTTTGACGCTGTAGCAGGTCATTTAATTGATACATTAAAAGAACTAGATGTACCACAAGATTTGATTGAACAGGTTGGTGTAATTGCAGAAAGTACACGTAATGATGTGTTAGGTCGTTAACAAACAGGAAGGTATGATGGCGGAGCATATAATACAGCTGGATGAACAACAAGTTTCATGCAAAATGGATGAGACATTACTCAGTTCCTTATTACGTGAAAAAGTTGATATTAGCTATGGATGTCAGCAAGGAGTTTGTCAAAGTTGCATGATGCGAAGTTTAGATTCTCCCCCGCCAAGTGAATCGCAACATGGTTTAACAGACAAGTTAAAAGAACAAAATTATTTTTTAGCTTGTCGATGTTACCCTCAGCAAGCAATGCGTATTGGCTACCGTGATCATACTGACTTTGTTACATCTGGAAAGGTGAGTATTAAGCAGAATCTTAATGCAGAAACAATATTATTAACACTGGATATAGATGACCCATTCGAATATTACGCTGGACAGTTTGTTAATTTACAACGTGAAGATGGTTTAGTTCGTAGCTATTCTATAGCTAATAACAGTATTAACAGGAAGCAGCTTAGTTTCCATATTCGTCGCTTAGCGGGAGGACGATTTACTGAATGGGCGCATGAAGAATTAAAATTAGGTGATCGCCTGTCAGTATCTGAGCCACAAGGATTTTGTTATTACCAGTCAGGTAAACCAGAGCAACCTTTATTGTTGATTGGTACTGGGAGTGGCCTTGCTCCTTTGGCAGGTATTATTAGTGAAGCGTTACATCAAGGTCATCAAGGAGAGATATACCTTTATCATGGAAGTCGTGATATTAATGGTTTATATTGGGTTGAAGAAATGCAGCAGTTAGCTGAAACTCATAAAAATTTTCATTATTTCCCCTGTATTTCTCAAGGTGAACCAGCTGGATCTATGCTGGCAGGCCGAGCCAATGATTTAGCCTTTAATACCTTGTCAGATCTTAAGGGCTGGCGAATATTTTTATGTGGACATCCAGATATGGTAAATGGAAGCAAGCGTCAAGCCTATTTGAATGGTGCTTCTTTAGCTGATATTTATGCGGATGCATTTCATGTTGCTTCAGGCTCATTAGATTGATTAATTTACGGCTCAGAGAAAAACTGTCACAAGTTTTATAGCATTTTATCTTTATTGCAAAGAAAAACTCGGAGGCTTACGGCCGAGTTTTTGATACTTCGCACGGTTACGTTGTGGATTTCTATGGTTGATTTTAACGATAGGCTATGTTGATTAGCTTGCTCTTGATATGAGCACATTTTAGTTCCTGGCAACTGCTCCTGCTCTGCCTCATGTTGATACAGTTGTAGCTAGCGACAGAAATCAATTTGCTATAAATTCCACATCCGTGACCGCGCGAAGAATAAACTCATTCCAATTCAGCTCCTAATCATTATATCTAAAATTTTTAATCTACTTTTGAGTTAGTAAGGGATTTGATTGCTTTCGATAAGCTGTATAAAATACACCTTTAAATTTAATTTTTTGAGTGTGTCTATGAAGGATAGGACGGAACATAGTGTTGAAGACATTGCAACACGATTATGTTCTTACTTAAGTGATAATATATTAGCGGAAGGTGTTGATGTTAATATTGAAACAGAATTAGTGAAAATTGGCGTAGACTCATTTTCATTAATGGAAATGATTTTGTTTATCGAACGTTCTTTCGGCTTAGTGTTACCCGCAGAAGCTTTAACACCAGAAAATATTGCCAGCATTGGTAGCATAAGTACCTATTGTGCAACGTTGTTAAAACAATCGGATGCCTAAACAGGATAAGAAATTTCCAGATTGCTTTGAACTTAATGGTGCTGATTGTTTTCTCTTCCAACTGGATCGTATTATGTTACAAACCAGTGGAAGAAATAATGTTTGTACATTTGTCGTTTCATTAAAACACAGCATAGAGCTAAGTGAATTAGAATTATATTTATCCAATAATCCAGCTTATCAATGGATTACTCGCTTGCGAATTAAAAAAGGTCTTCCATTTTCGTTGGTAAAATGGGTGTTTGATGAAACCTTAGCGTTTCCTGAGATCAAACAGTTTTATAGTGAAAAAGATGAGAGCATAGCAAAGAACTTGTTAGCAACAACAATAAGGATTGAAAACCAGTCTCCTTTTAAAGTTGATTTAATTCAAGTATTAGGTGCAAAATCTATTTTAATCTTTACTTGGCATCATGTGCTGATGGATGCACATGGAGGTGAATCTTTTATCCGTGCATTAGGATTAAATCAGTCTATTGATTATGCTGAATTATTAGCAGAAGAACAAACTAAATTACCCTTGGGTCTTCGTGCAAATATTGCTCAGGAAATGAAAAACTTCCTTCACGAAACATCTCAGTTACCTCTTTTTAGTCTATATAAAAAACCTGTTGCTAAACAAAATACACCGACTTTAAGCTATCGTGTTATATCTTTTACAGAACAGCAATCCATAAAAATTAACGAAACTGCGCGACTTCAAGGAGCCAGTTTTTTATTGAGTGCTTTTTATTTAGCTGCAACAACATGTTCCGTTGCGCATATTCAACAATTACGTGGTCTTATTGAAGGTGATGTACTAGTTCCTGTTCCTTTAGATCGACGAAAAAGAGGCATAGATACGCCAGTTATTGGAAATCAGGTAACTTTTCTTTTTTACCGTATACCTGAAAAATTTTTATCTGATGTTCAGGCTTGTACTACCGAGTTAATAAGCCAAATGAAAACCTTGATGCGTACAGATAGTCCAAAACATTATCTGATAATGATGGATTTTTTACGGCGTATTCCGGGGTTTTTTTATCGTTTGATGTTAAAAAGGCCAACAAAAGGACTCATGGCTAGTTTTTTTTATTCAGATACGGGGGAGTCGTTACAGAATTATGATCAGCTGTTTGATAGATTTGTAGAAAGTGCTATTCATTATCCACCAACCATGTACCCTCCTGGGTTAACTTTTGTATTTAGCAGGTTTCGTGGGTCTTTGCAAATAACCTTGGGGTATATGGAGCAAGTGATCAGTGACGAAGAAGTCGATGAGTTATTTAAACACTTGCAGTCAGTTTTGTTAGGCGCTGAGAATAATGGCTAACTTGATACGTTGCGATGTTGCTGTGATTGGTGCAGGAGCAGCTGGAATTGCTGCTGCGGTTGCTGCGGCTGAATCTGGTTTAAAAGTGATTCTAGTAGAAAAGTATGGTTTTACAGGAGGGTTAGCAACAAGCGCTATGGTAGGGACGATTTGTGGATTGTATTATCGAAGTGAAGATAATACACAAACACCAAAGTTTGCGGTTCAAGGGTTCGCAAGGAAATTTTCTAAGGCAGTAATGATTAATAGTAATGCTTATCCTGAATTTTTTGCTGAAGGTTTGCACTTTATTCCATATCAACCCAGTGCGTTTCATCAACAAGCAGCACTAGAACTTAATAAATCAGGTGTTCAGTTGATTTTACATACATCATTGGTCGGATTAAAAATCAAAGAAGGACAAATTGATGAATTGATGCTAAATGCAATAGACAGTGTTTTTAGTATAAAAGCTAAGGCGGTGATTGATTGCAGTGGAAATGCGCAAGTTGCCATGTTGGCTGATCTTGATATGATAAAACAACCTCAGTATCAATCAGGAGCATTTGTATTTAGAGTTAGTGGTTTGCCAATAATGGAACCATCGGTATTGTCTTTAAATTTAATTCGCTGGATTAAATATGGAATTGAACGAGGTGATTTAGACCCGAAATGTGAACGACTGTCTATCATACCGGGTACCGTTAATAACGGGGTGGGATTGTTAAAATTAAGCATGGCTGAATGTTTTATGGCAGATGCGATTCGACTGTCTGAATATGAATTAGAAATACGTTCACTTAGTGTGAAAATAATAAAATTTCTCTCAAAATTAGACCCTTTATTAAAATGTTTGAATATTAGCTCAATGGCAACACAATTGGGTATACGAACAGGACCAAGACATGAAGGAATATCTTTATTAGAAGAGAAGCATGTATTATCTTGTGTTAAACCAGATGATGGTGTGGCAATAGGTGCTTGGCCGATTGAATATTGGGGGGAGGGACGTAAGCCTGAAATGAGTTATTTTAAGGTGAATGATTATTATCTGATTCCTGCCGGTGCTTTGGTTTCAAAGCATCTAAATAATCTTTTTTTTGGGGGTAGAACAATCTCAGCCACAGAGCGAGCAATTGCCTCAGCAAGAGTTATTGGGACATGTTTGAGTACAGGGTATGCAGCAGGAGTTTTAGCGGCAGAATTTGCACGAAAGGGTATATGGCAAACAGCAATAGAGAAAATTAGAGCTAAACAGGTTTTTGCAGAGGCAGCATAGTGGATTCTACTTATCAATTACTAAGAGTTGCAGCACAAACATGGCCGGATCATCTTGCTGTTATTGATGGTGAGGAAGAGGTGAGTTATCAGCAATTATTTTACCAAGCTGAGCTACTAAAAAATGAACTAATAGATAATGGTTTGGCTCAAGGGATGGGGCTAGCTGTTATGGGTCGTAATAGCAGCGCATTTATCGTTGCTATGTTTGCAGGCTTCGCTTGCGGAGCAACTGTTTTGCCACTTTCTCATCAGTTGAAACAATCTGAGATTGAGCATATATTATCTGATACGCAGTTACATGCAGTACTTGATGATCAATCAGGGCTAAAGCCAGTTGAAGGGAAGATAGTAACAATAGATGTTTTTCAACATACTCTACGATTAGTCTGGACAGGTGTTTCGTTTAAAAGCCCCATTACTCCTTTAAAAGATGCAGCTTTTATTCGGTATACATCGGGTACAACCGGTTCAAGTAAAGGTGTTGTTTTAACACATAAAAGTATTGCTAAACGGGTGGAAATAGCTCAAGCTGCATTGAATTTGACATCTGATGACGCGGTGTTGTGGGTGTTGTCTATGGCTTTTCATTTTTTAGTGACTATTTTGGTTTATATTCGTTCTGGAGCTAAAATTATTCTTTGTAGAGATTTACTTGCACAAACAATCATTAATGATGCTAATAAATATAAAGCAAGTTTTTTGTACGCGTCACCTATGCATTTTCGTTTGTTAGCTGCTGATTCTTCTGGAAAAACAATGGAATCACTTAAAGTTGCGATTTCTACTTCATCAGGAATTCCAATTAATATCGCTGATGCTTTTAAAAATAGATTTAACCTTCCTATCACCCAGGCTTATGGCATTATTGAAGCCGGTTTGCCTTTAATAGATAATTTGTCAGAAAATGTAGAAACAGAAAGCGTAGGGCATCCGGTTTCTGGTTTTTTAGTCTCTATTTTTGATGATAACAAACAACAATTAGTGGAAGGTGAAATAGGTCATCTTGCTATAACGGGTGCAGGTATGTTTGACGCTTATTTAAAACCTTGGCAAACAGCAGAAGAAGTGATGAGTGATGGCTGGTTTATGACCGGTGATCTAGCGAAATTTGAAAAGAACGGCCGGATTACTATTTGCGGACGCGAAAAAACCATGATTAATGTATCAGGGAATAAAGTTTTTCCAGAAGAAGTTGAAGTTGTTTTGAATAGTCATGAAGATATTTTAGAAGCACATGTTTTTGGGCATAGTCATCCTCTAATGGGTGAAATTGTATGTGCTGACGTGAGAATTAAAGAAAATATCGAGCTGGACGTTGAAAATATTTTAAAGTTTTGTCGTCATCAATTATCTTATTATAAAATTCCTCAACGGTTGAATCAGGTTGCTAAACTTATGCATACTCAGAGTGGTAAGATTAAAAGAATTGATTAATATTTAGATTGGATTGTGTGGCAGGTATAATGTTCATAATATAATCCACGTTCACTTTTTAAATTAATAAGTAGAGAAAACCTGAACTGAAATATATAATTAAAATAAAGATAAACAAAATTTACATCAAGTTGATTTATGTAAAGGATTATGAATAAAAAATGAAATATATAGTACTTTTAATTGCTTTTCTATTTTCGAATATTTGTGTGGCAACTAGTCAAGATGTCGATTACGTTATTGTTAATAAGACGGAAAAGAAGATGTATCTACTTTCGGAAGGACTAAAAATAAGGGAATATAATGTTGTTTTTGGAGCAAATCCTGAAGGGCACAAACAACAAGAAGGTGACGAAAGAACACCAGAAGGGCGATATACTCTAGACTATAAGAAAAAAAAGAGTGCTTTTCATAAAGCGATACATATTTCCTACCCTAATAAAGGCGATATTACTAGTGCAAAAGCCAGGGGAGTTGATGCAGGAGGATCGATTATGATTCATGGTCAAAAAAATGGATTTTCTTCATTATCATGGGTCAGTCAAAGATTTAACTGGACGAAAGGATGTATAGCCGTAACCAATTTTGAAATGGATGAAATTTGGTATCTAATAAAAGAGGGTACTCCAATTGAAATAGTGCCGTAATTATAGTCAAGTTAACACACAATAAATAACCCACCCATCTTATCTGCTTTTTGACCATCTTTGGCTTTGCGACTTTGGTTATATAGCTAGCTATATGTACTACGTTGTTATACCAAAAACAATAAAATATGGGTAGATTATTTATTGCGCTTAACTAATAGTCTGGAATATTTTTTAATGATAATAAAAAGAGAGAAAGGGTTGGATGAGTAATGAAGCATAACAATGTCATTGTGATTGGCGCAGGGCCTGCTGGGTGTGTTGCTGCTGCTTTATTGCAAAACAAAGGACATCAAGTGACCATTGTTGAAAGAGACGTTTTTCCTCGCTTTAGTATTGGTGAGAGTTTATTGCCCCAGTGTATGGAATATATTGAGCAAGCTGGAATGCTTGAAGCTGTAAATAAAGCAGGGTTTCAATTAAAAGCAGGTGCTGCTTTTATTTATCAGGGAAACCAGTCCGAATTTTGTTTTTCTGATAAATTTTCCTCGGGTTTTGATACTACTTTTCAAGTGCAGCGAGATAAATTTGATTCTCTACTGGCAAATGAAGCGCAAAGAATGGGAGTAGAAATTCGCTGGCAAGAAGAAGTGATTGCTGCTGATTTTTCAGCAAAAAAACCCTTGCTGACTATTAAACGAGCTGATGGCATGGAATACCAGAATGAAGCTTCTTTTGTCCTTGATGCCAGTGGCTTTGGTAGAGTTTTACCTCGTTTATTAAATCTGGAAAAAGCTTCTGACTTTCCTTGTCGACAATCTCTTTTTACACATATTGAAGATCGTATTGACCTTTCAGAATATGATCGTAGTAGAGGTTGTATTGTTGTTCACCCTGACTACAAAGACGTCTGGTATTGGTTGATTCCTTTTGATAATGGTCGTTGTAGTTTAGGCGTTGTTGCAGAACCTGATTTTCTCCAATCAATTGCGGAAGATCAGCAACAGATTTTTCAATCATTAATTGCTCAAGAGCCTGGGTTAGCTAATTTATTAAGGAATGCCAAGTTTGATACTAAAATAATGAGTCTAAAGGGCTATAGTGCCAATGTTACTTCACTTTATGGTGAAGGCTATGCCTTATTAGGTAATGCAGGAGAATTTCTGGATCCTATTTTTTCTTCAGGTGTCACAATTGCAATGAAATCTGCAAGTTTAGCTGCAGGGGTGCTGGATAGGCAATTAAATCAACAACAAGTTGATTGGCAAAAAGATTTTGTAGAGCCTTTAAACAAAGGCGTAAAGACATTTAGAGCTTTTGTTGATGCTTGGTATAATGGTGATTTGCAAGATATTGTGTTTTATAATCAGCAACAATCTAATATTAAACAAATGATTTGTTCGGTTTTAGCAGGTTATGTGTGGGATGAAAAGAACCCTTATGTGAAAAACTCAGCACCTCGATTAAAAACATTAGCAGAATTATGTCGAGAGTGATGTTTTAGATGACCTTGTATTTGAATGATTTGGGTATGCTGTCAGCAGTGGGTGCAAACCGTGAAGAGATTATTAGTCGAGTGCAAAATGGTGATCGTTCTGGGTTGTTTCTAAGTGAAGAGTATAGTTCACAACCTGTTTATGTAGGGGAAATACAAGCTGATTTACCTGAGATAGAGAGTAAATACAGTGTTTATGATTGTAAAAATAATCAGTTGCTATTGGCTGCTTTAAGTCAGATTAAAAGCACTGTTGATTCAATGATTAAATGCTATGGTCTGGATAGAATTGGGGTGGTGTTAGGCACAAGTACCTCTGGAGTGCGTAATACTGAATTAGCGTTAACCTCTGTTGCTAAAGATAACGTTAAACCTGAACTGTTTCATTATAAACAACAACAGCTGGGGGCAGGAGCTGATTTTTTAGCTCATATTTTAGGTTTAAAAGGCCCTGCTTATGCTGTTTCCACTGCATGCTCTTCAAGTGGAAAAGCTTTTGCATCTGCGCGTAGGCTAATTAATTTAGGGTTTTGTGATGCTGTCATCGTTGGTGGTGCAGATACATTATGCCGCTTTACAGTACATGGTTTTGATGCTCTAGCCTCGGTTTCTGATGGATTAAGCAAACCTTTTGGGAAGCATCGTGATGGCATTAATTTATCAGAGGCAGTTGCGTTGTTTGTGATGAGTAAAGACGAAGGACCTGTAAAGATGCAAGGGATTGGGGCTAGCAGTGATGCTTATCATTTTTCTGCCCCTGACCCTGAAGGTATTGCGGTCATTTCTGCCATGAAAATGGCATTGGCTGAGGCCAACAAAGCTGTAGAAGAAATTGATTATATTAATTTACATGGAACAGCAACACCTCTTAATGATGCAATGGAAAGCCAGGCCGTAAATAAAGTATTTGGAAATAAGGTTGCTGTAAGTTCTACTAAAGGAATGACGGGGCATGCATTAGGTGCTGCTGCAGCACTGGAATTAGGACTTTGCTGGATGTTATTGTCAGATAATAATAAGGAAGGGTTGCTAGTCCCCAATATAAATGAAGATGTTTTAGATGATACTTTACCTCCTTTACATTTTGTAAAACAGGGGCAAAAATTGGGTCGAAAAATTAACAATTGCCAGAGTAATTCCTTTGCCTTTGGAGGAAATAATATTTCTCTTGTTGTGGAGCGCACATGATTGATATAGAAAAGATAATGCCTCATGCAGGAATTATGGTTTTATTGGATAAAGTGCTGTCGTACGATCAACAATCAATGGTTGTGAAAACAACGGTACGAAATGATGGATTATTTGGCGACGGACAAACAATACCTGCCTGGTTGGGGGTTGAATATATGGCACAAACTGTTGCTGCACATGGAGGAATGATGTGTTATCTGGCTGGTAAACCGATCAATGTAGGTTTTTTAGTCGGTACACGCCGGTACAATTGTAATGTGGCCGCTTTTAAAGTCGGGGATTTGTTAACAATCTCGGTTGAACGTGTGATGGGTGATCAAGGTTTGTGCGTGTTTTTTTGTCAGGTTGTTGGTGAAGGTATTGATATTTCAGCTAAATTAAATGTTTATTTGCCAAATGACGAGGAAAATCGTGCAATTAATTGATGATTTATACTCAACAATAGAAATTAGTTATTTAAATAATAATGAATCAAACTGTATTAGTAACCGGCTCAAGTAGAGGGATAGGAAAAGCAATAGCTTTATATCTCGGGGGAAAAGGCTATGATGTTGTTGTTCATTGCCGTAGTAAGCGCGAAGAAGCCAATAAGGTGACAGAAGAATTAACTGAAATGGGTCGGGAAAGCCGAGTGCTTCAATTTGATTTATCCGATAGGCAACAATGTGCAGAGCTGCTCAGTCAAGATGTTGAGGAAAATGGTGCTTATTATGGAGTGGTTTGTAATGCCGGAGTTACAGCGGACAATGCCTTTCCTGCAATAACGGGAGAAGAATGGGATACGGTATTACGCACTAACCTGGATGGTTTTTATAATCTATTGAACCCTATCATTATGCCGATGATAAGAACACGCAAACCAGGAAGAATTGTTACTCTATCTTCAGTTTCTGGAATAATGGGGAATCGGGGACAAGTGAATTACAGTGCGGCTAAAGCTGGGATTATTGGTGCGACAAAAGCACTGGCTTTGGAGTTGGCAAAGCGTAAAATCACAGTGAATTGTGTTGCTCCTGGTTTAATTGATACCGAGATGTTGAACCAATTGCCACTAGATGAAATAAAAAAAATGATTCCACTTAGACGTGTGGGTGAAGCGAGAGAAGTAGCTGCAACTGTTGCTTTTTTATTGTCCGAAGATGCCGCCTATATTACTCGACAAGTTATCTCAGTTAATGGAGGGCTGTGTTAATGAACCGTGTGGTTATCACAGGTATGGCAGCGTTAACACCGATAGGGAATGATTGGCAAACGGTTGCAAAAAATTTAAAAGCGCAAAATTCTGGTATTAAAAGAATGGAGGAATGGGCAGACTATAATGGACTAAACAATCAAGTGGCTGCACCGGTTGATTTTACCCGCCCAAAACATTATTCGCGTAAGCAGATTCGAGGGATGGGAAGGGTTGCTATGTTGGGAACTTATGCTACTGAATTGGCATTAATTGATGCTGGCTTGTTAAATGACCCTTGTTTAAAAAGTGGTCAAGTAGGTGTGGCTTATGGGAGTTCCTCTGGTAGCTTTGATGGTTTAGTTGATTTTACGAGTATGTTATTAAGTAAGGATAGAGGGAGCTTAAATGCAACATCCTATATTCGTATGATGGGACATACCTGTCCAGTGAATATAGGGCTTCATTTTGGAATTAATGGAAGGATTATTCCCACTTCCAGTGCTTGTACATCAGGAAGTCAGGGGATTGGTTATGCTTATGAGGCGATTAAGCATGGCATTCAATCAGTCATGGTTGCAGGAGGGAGTGATGAGCTTTCTCCATCACAAGCTGCCGTTTTTGACACCTTATTTGCTGCTAGCACTCGGAATGATGAGCCAGAAAAAACTCCGCGTCCGTTTGATCGGGATCGAGATGGGTTGGTGATAGGGGAAGGGAGTGGAACGTTTATTTTAGAAGAAAGAGAAAGTGCTTTAAAACGTAATGCTCATATTTATGCAGAAATTGTGGGTTTTGGTACAAATTCAGGCGGTGTCCATGTGACGCAACCAGATAAAGAAAGTATGCAATTAGCAATGAGGCTTTCTTTGCAGGACGCAGGGATAGATGTGTCAGAAATTGCTTATATTAGTGCTCATGGAACAGCTACCGATAAAGGTGATATAGCTGAAAGTCAAGCAACAGCGATGGTTTTTGGAGAAAGAACACCTATTAGTTCTATGAAGAGTTATACGGGGCATACTTTAGGTGCATGTGGGGTAATTGAGGCATGGACTTGTGTAAATATGATGAATGAAAGTTGGTTTCACCCAACCGTAAACCTAGATAACATTGACCCAGAATGTGCTGATCTAGATTATATTCAAGATGATATTCGTGAAATTAACGGTCAATATACGATGAGTAATAATTTTGCTTTTGGTGGAATTAATACATCGTTGATTTTTAAGCGCGAAGAATAATTAAAATAAATAGTGTTTGGTATATCTGGATTGTCGAGAAAACTAAAGCCGTTTAGGATAAAGGATTTACCAATGAGGTGTCATGCCTTACAATTATATTGGTAGATATTAATAATTATAATTATTGGAGGTTAGTATGTTTAAAATTCGTTCTATGTTCGTAGCTTTTGCTCTTGCTGGTTCTGCTTCGGTTGTATTTGCTCAAGCACTGCCAACAACAGCACCTGCGCCGGCAAATAACCCGACTACACCAGCGAAAGTTGAATTAGGAAAAATGCTTTATCATGATCCACGGTTATCTTCCTCAGGTACAGTTTCGTGCGCTTCTTGTCATAATACAATGCTAGGTGGTGAAGATAATCGTGCAGGTTCAGTCGGTGTGGAAGGTCAAGTGGGTGGGCGAAGTGCACCTACTGTATGGAATTCAGCTTTTAATGAAGTTCAATTCTGGGATGGACGTGCAGCAAGTTTAGAAGAGCAAGCAGCGGGGCCTGTGACTAACCCAATTGAGATGGGAATGAAAAGCTGGGATGATGTTGTTGCTCGATTAGAAACAATTGAAGGCTATCAAAAAGCTTTTAAAAAGGCTTTTGGCACAGAAACTATTTCTAAAGATAATGCAACCAAAGCGATTGCAGCTTACGAAAGAACATTAATTACACCAAATAGCCCTTATGATAAATTTGTTAAGGGAAAAAAATCAGCTTTAACTGAACAACAAGTTCGAGGAATGAATCTGGCTGTTGAAATAGGTTGTGTTGGTTGTCATAGTGGTCCTGCATTTAATGGCCCTGGCATGTTTCAAAAATTTCCTATTAACTACAACGGTTATTTAGAAGCGCAATATGATTTCAAAAAAGATAAAGGTCTTGCCGAAGTCACGGGTAAAAAAGAAGATGAACATTTATGGAAAGTACCTACTTTACGTAATATTGCGTTAACAGCACCTTATTTCCATAATGGAGCGGTTAAAAGTTTAGATAAAGCAGTGAGCTTAATGGCAAAAATTCAGTTGGATAAGAAATTATCTAAAGATGAAATTGCTGATATTGTTGCTTTTTTAGAGGCTTTAACGGGTGAATTTCCTAAGCAAGAAATGCCTGTGTTGCCAATTGCATCAGGGAGCACGTTTAATAAATAATGTAATTATACTTCGTGTATTTTTGATACACGAAGTATAAAGTTACATCCTCTTAATGTGGAATATTAATCAATAAGCACATTGAGAAAAAGAGTAATTTATGATGTAATAGCTAAGTTTTAATATCTTAAATAGATTCTTTGTTTTTCAAGGAGTTTTTTTGCCGCAATTTGTCTGGAGAATAGGCTAATTTCACTATGCAATTTACTATAAAAGAAGGTTTAGATCTTCCCATCACGGGAAAACCTAAACAAGTCATTGAAGATGGTAACAAGGTTAAGTCCGTTGCCATTTTGGGAAAGGATTATATAGGGCTAAAGCCTAAAATGATGGTTGCTGTTGGCGATACTGTCACGTTAGGTCAGGTGCTTTTTACTGATAAGCAAAACCCTGGGATTAATTTTACTGCACCGGGTGCAGGTGAAATAAAAGAAATTAATCGTGGAGAAAAACGTGTTTTGCAATCTGTTGTTATTGAGTTAAAAGGGGTAGCACAAGAAACATTCGCAAAGTATGCTAAAAAAGACTTAGCAACTATAACGATAAAACAGATTAAAGAAAACTTGTTGGCTTCAGGTTTATGGACATCGTTTCTGACACGCCCTTACGGCAAAATACCCACAGTTGATAGCTCACCTAGTTCTCTTTTTATTACAGCAATTGATACAAGGCCTTTAGCTGCAAAACCAGAAATAATAATCAAAGACAGGGAAACACACTTTACAAACGGGCTATCTATTGTTGCTAAATTAACAGAAGGCAAAACCTATCTTTGTAAAGAAACTGGAGTTGATATTGCTTCTATAGAAGAAGTGGAAACAGCTGAGTTTTCAGGGCCACATCCTGCTGGCCTGCCTAGTACACACATTCACTTTATTGATCCTGTTAATGCAGAAAAAAATGTCTGGCATATTGATTATCAGGCTGTGATAGCAATTGGTGCTTTATTCACAACAGGTAAAATTAATGTAGAAAGGATTATTTCTTTAGCTGGGCCGACAGTAAAAAAACCTCGTTTGCTACGGACACGAGTAGGTGCAAATACTGATGAATTAGTTTCAGGGGAATTAGAGAAAGTTGAAAACCGAGTGATTTCAGGATCTGTTTTATTTGGACATGAAGCAACTGAGGGTATGGCATATCTGGGATGTTATAGCAATCAGGTTTCTGTACTTAAAGAAGGTAGAGAGCGTGAATTGTTTGGCTGGATTCTTGCTGGTAAAGATAAGTATTCAGCAATGAATGTTTATACTTCAAGTAAAGATCGTAAAGACAATCGTTTATTTCCTCTGACAACTGATAAGAATGGTAGTAACAGAGCCATTGTCCCTGTTGGTGTTTATGAGACAGTAATGCCACTTGATATTTTGTCTACACCTTTATTAAAAGCACTAGTTATTGGTGATACTGATCAGGCTCAGTTATTAGGTGGACTTGAATTAATTGAGGAAGATGTTTCCCTATTTACTTTCGTTGATCCAGGCAAACATGATTTTGCACCTGTATTAAGAGCGAATCTAACTAAAATTGAGAAGGAAGGATAATGTCGGCTAGAGATATTTTAGATAGCGTAGAGCCGCATTTTACGAAAGGCGGTAAATTAGAAAAGTACTATGGTCTTTATGAGATGGTAGATACTTTTATTTATACACCTTCTGACGTAACACGCGGAACCACGCATGTTCGTGATGGCAATGACCTGAAACGTACGATGACTTTTGTTGTAATCGCAACATTTTTCTGCGTTTTAATGGCCATGTACAACACGGGCTACCAAGCCAATTTGGCAGTTCAAGCAATGGGGCTTAGTGAAGTTAACAGCTGGCGTAGCATTCCTATGTCACTATTTGGCTATAACCCAATGAACCCAATTTCAAATATGGTTCATGGAGCATGTTTCTTTTTACCTATATATATAGTGACTTTGGCAGTAGGTGGTATTTGGGAAGTCTTATTTGCTACTGTTCGCGGACATGAAGTTAATGAAGGGTTTTTGGTATCGTCAATGCTATATACATTGATCTTGCCACCCGATATTCCTTTATGGCAAGTTGCTCTAGGTATTTCTTTCGGAATAGTTATCGGTAAAGAAGTCTTTGGTGGGACAGGTAAAAACTTTTTAAACCCTGCGTTAACAGGACGTGCATTTTTATTCTTTGCATACCCAGCAGCAATTTCTGGCGACATGGCTTGGGTTGGTGTTGATGGCTACACCATGGCAACACCATTAGGACTAGCAGCTTCTGGTGGTCTGGATGCTGTTCATGCTGCTGGTTATGGATGGTTTCAATCATTCTTAGGCTTTATTCCTGGTTCAATTGGCGAGACCTCTACTTTAGCCATCTTTATAGGCGCTGCTTTCTTGCTTTATACCCGTATTGCTTCATATAGAATCATGGGTGGTGTATTAATGGGGATGATAGCAACATCAATTATGTTTAACATCATAGGTAGTGATACTAACCCAATGTTTGCATTTCCATTTTATTGGCATTTAACCGTTGGTGGTTTTGCTTTTGGTATGGTTTATATGGCAACAGATCCTGTAGGTGCAGCAATGACAGATACGGGGCGCTGGATTTTTGGTGCTTTGATTGGTGTTATGGTTGTCTTGGTTCGTGTGGTAAATCCAGCTTTCCCAGAAGGAATGATGTTGTCGATTTTATTCGCCAATATGTTTGCCCCTGTTATTGATTATTTTGTCGTTCAGGCAAATATTAAGAGAAGGATGAAACGTCATGTCTAATGGAAGTTTAAAAGAACGTTTAGAAAAAAATGAAAATTATCAAAAAGCTAATGCCTATAAAGAGAAGGTCTTAGCACTAGGTAATGACAGTTTAGAAAAAACTATTGCAGTAGCATTAGCCCTCTGTTTCGTCTGTGCGATTTTAGTTTCATTTGCTGCGGTTGCTCTAAGACCGTTGCAGATTGAAAACAAAGCACTTGATATGAAGAAGAATATTCTTGAAGTTGCTGGTTTGTTAGATGAAGACACTGATATCAACCAGGCATTTTCAGACCAAATAGAAGAAAAACTTGTTGATATCGAAACGGGTGATTATATTGAAGATATGGATATAGTTGCTTACGATCAACGTAAAGCTGCGAAAGACCCATCTCAAAATATCATAATTGAAACCAATGATGATATTGCCAGTATTAAACGCAAAGCTAAAATCGCTAAAGTTTTTTTAGTTAAAAATGGTGAAGTGATCGAATCAATCATATTACCTATGCATGGCTATGGTTTATGGTCAACAATGTATGGTTTCCTAGCTTTAGAAGCTGACGGCCAAACAGTTAAAAGTATTAACTTTTATGATCAAGGTGAAACACCAGGGTTAGGTGGGGAAGTTGTTAATCCAAACTGGCGTGCTTTGTGGAAAGGTAAAAAAGTCTATTCAGAATCTGGGGAAGTTGAATTGGGTTTGATAAAAGGTGTAGTTGATACATCTAAATCAGGTTCAGAATATGATGTAGATGGATTAGCTGGAGCAACGTTAACCAGTTTAGGTGTCTCTAATCTGGTTAAATACTGGATGAGTAATCAAGGTTTTTCTGCTTATCTTGATAAAGTTAGAATTGAAGGGGAGAGCTGAATATGAGTGCAGTTATAGATAATGAAACTAAAAAAATATTGGTCGATCCGTTGGTCAATAATAATCCGATTACTTTACAGGTATTGGGAATATGTTCGGCATTAGCAGTAACATCTCAAATGTCAACATCGTTGATTATGGCAGTTGCTTTAACAGCGGTTACTGCCTGTTCAAGTGCGGCTATTAGTTCGATTAGAAACCATATACCCGGTAGTATTCGTATTATCGTTCAAATGACTATTATTGCTTCGTTAGTGATTGTAGTAGATCAAGTTCTGAAAGCATTTGCTTATGAAATTAGTAAACAATTATCAGTCTTTGTTGGATTAATTATTACCAACTGTATTGTAATGGGACGAGCTGAAGCCTATGCAATGAAAAACCCACCGATGGCCAGTTTTATTGACGGGCTTGGTAATGGTGCTGGTTATAGTTTGATCTTAATTATCGTTGCATTCTTTAGAGAATTGTTTGGTTCAGGTAAATTATTGGGCATAGAAATATTCCCATTAACTAAAGATGGCGGTTGGTATGACCCCAATGGTCTGATGTTATTGCCACCTAGCGCATTCTTTATTATCGGTTTAATTATTTGGGCATTTCGTCAATGGAAACCTGATCAGTTAGAACAAGCTGATTTTAAAATTATGGATATTTCTCATGGTGAAGGAGGGCATCACTAATGAATGAATATGTAAGTTTATTTATTAAAGCAGTTTTCGTAGAAAATTTAGCCTTAGCATTCTTTCTGGGGATGTGTACATTCCTGGCAGTTTCTAAAAAAATATCTACAGCAATAGGTTTAGGGATTGCTGTCATGGTTGTACAGGTGATTACAGTACCAGTTAATAACTTGGTGTATCACACTCTATTAAAAGAAGATGCATTATCATGGTTAGGAATTACCGGCGTTGATTTAAGCTTTTTAGTTCTTTTAAGCTGTATTGGTATGATCGCAGCTTTAGTACAGATTCTGGAAATGATTTTAGATAAGTTTTTTCCTGCGCTGTTCCATGCATTAGGCGTTTTTCTACCTTTAATTACAGTAAACTGTGCAATCTTGGGAGGGAGTTTATTCATGATTGAACGTGATTATGACTTTACCCAAAGTGTAGTTTATGGTGTGGGTAGTGGTTTTGGATGGATGTTGGCTATCACTGTGATGGCTGGTGTTCGTGAAAAATTAAAATATAGCGACATTCCTAAAGGTCTAGAAGGACTTGGAATTACATTTATTAGCGCGGGTCTGATGTCTCTTGGCTTCATGGCTTTTTCTGGAATCCAATTGTAGGAAGGATGAGTAATGCTTGAAATTATATTAGGCGTAATATTATTCACGGTGATCGTGATTGCGCTAGTATTTATTATTATTGGCGCGAAGAGTAAGTTAGTTGCTTCTGGAGACATTGAAATTGTTGTCAATGATGAGAAGACTATTCATGTACCCGCTGGTGCTAAGTTATTAACCGCGCTGGCAGATAATGATTTGTTTATCCCTTCGGCTTGTGGCGGTGGTGGTACTTGTGGACAGTGCACTGTTAAAGTATTTTCAGGTGGTGGAGATATTTTACCTACTGAGTTATCTCATATTACAAAACGTGAAGCAGCAGAAGGTGAGCGTCTTTCATGTCAGGTTGCAGTTAAACATGATATGAAAATCGAAGTTGAAGATAGTGTATTCGGTGTAAAAAAATGGGAATGTACTGTTAAGTCAAATCAGAATGTAGCGACCTTTATTAAAGAGTTGGTATTGGAACTACCAAAAGGCGAAGAAATCAATTATCGTGCTGGTGGTTATGTTCAAATTGAATGTCCATCTCATGTTTCTAAATATTCTGATATGGATATTGAAAAAGAATACCGGGAAGACTGGGATAAATTTGATTTATGGCGTTATGTTTCGGATGTAAAAGAATCTACTTTACGTGCTTATTCTATGGCATCGTATCCAGAGGAAAAAGAAATTATGCTGAACGTGCGTATTGCATCGCCGCCACCAGGATCTCCTGATTCAGTACCACCAGGGATTATGTCATCTTATATATTTAATCTTAAGCCTGGTGATAAAGCTATTATATCAGGGCCTTATGGGGAGTTTTTCGCTAAAGATACAGATGCAGAAATGGTCTTTGTTGGTGGTGGTGCTGGTATGGCTCCAATGCGTTCACATATCTTTGACCAACTACGAAGATTGAAGTCTAAACGTAAAATGACTTTTTGGTACGGTGCACGTAGTAAGCGCGAAATGTTCTATATCGAAGATTTTGATATGCTAGCTAAAGAAAATAAAAACTTTGAGTGGCATACTGCATTATCTGATGCATTACCTGAAGATAACTGGGATGGTTATACAGGTTTTATCCATAATGTACTATTTGAAGAATACATTAAAAATCACCCCGCACCAGAAGATTGTGAGTACTACTTATGTGGGCCTCCAATAATGAACTCATCAGTGATTAATATGCTGATAGAGAATGGTGTGGAGCCTGAGAATATTATGTTAGACGATTTTGGTGGTTAAATACTTTAAAGCCATATTTTCCAGAAGGAGAATATGGTTTTTTTATTAGAAAAATTTATAGGTTGACTATGAATTTAATAAACTTAAAACGGGGAACAGTTTTACTGTTCCTCGTTTTTTTATTGTCAGCTTGTGAACAACAAAGAGCATCATCAAAACAATATCCTTTGCATTATTCTGATGCAATTTTTGGTACTAGCTTTACAATTAAAGTTTCATTATTACCAAGTACATTAACGACTAAAGAACTAAGATTACAGATCAAACAACTTCTTGATGAGTTAAATGGACAAATGTCTACTTATCAACAAGATTCTGAACTATCAAAAATCAATATAAATCAATCATCGGAGTGGCTGACCGTTTCGACTGCTTTATTTTCTGTTCTAAAACAAGCAAAAGAAATTTCAGAACTTACAAACGGTGCATTTGATGTCACAATTGGACCACTAGTTAACTTATGGGGGTTTGGACCAGACCCTATGTCATTTATAGCCCCTGAGAAAATACAAATAGATAAGCAATTAAAAAAAACTGGCTATAAAAAAATATTATTTGATGATAAAACGCATAAAATAAAGAAATTAGAGCCTGAACTATATATTGATTTGTCAGCTATAGCCAAAGGTTACGCAGTTGACCAAGTTGGATTATTTCTTGAAAAACAAGGTATATCTAATTATATGGTTGAGATAGGTGGGGAACTTAGGCTAAAAGGCAAAAACATAAATAATGAGTCTTGGCGAATAGCAGTAGAGAAACCAACAGCAGAGATGGGTATCATTCAAAAAGTATTACCTTTAAGTAATATATCTTTAGCCACATCAGGAGATTATAGGAACTTTTTTGAGTCTGATGGAGTGCGTTTTTCTCATACTATTGATCCTCGTTTTGGCAAACCGATTAAACATAAACTAGCATCAATTACTATATTGAGCGATACTACAATGAAAGCAGATGCATTAGCCACTGCGTTAATGGTTTTAGGGCCGGCAGAAGGCTATAAAATTGCTGAAAAAGAGAAGATTGCTGCTCTATTTATAATAAAAACTGAGGATGGGTTTGAAGAAAAAGCATCGTCATTTTTTTTAAAAAAACTTAGGTAATAGAATGATATATTTTTTAGTAACATTTGCATTTATGTTAATTGTAGTAACAATCATGGCGATTGGTGTCATTTTTGGTAGACGTGCTATAAAAGGGTCGTGTGGAGGCGCAAGCAATGGTAGTTGTGTTTGCGTTGAAAAATGTGATAAAAAAAAGAAGAAGGAAGCAGAACAAGTAATGAAGGAGTTAAATATAAATAAAATTGATATTCCAGTAGTTAAGGAGTAACAAAAGTTGATCATTTAATGAGGAGATAACTTATGTTAGCAAAAATAACAATTGCAGATTATATGACAAAAAATATAATGACTTTAAAGGAAGATGCTGATGTTTTGGCCACGATAAAGCAATTATTAAATCATAAAATCACTTGCGCCCCTGTGTTAGATCCTGCGGGAAAATTAGTGGGAATGTTTTCTGAAAAAGATAGCATGAAGGTGGTGCTGGATGCTTCTTATAACCAAGGAATGAGCGGAATAGTATCTGATTTTATGAATCATAATATAATTTCAGTTGAAGCCCGTTCAAGTATTGTTGATCTTGCTGATAAGTTTCAAGACTCATCTGTAAGAAGTTTTCCAGTTTTTGATAACAATAAGTTAGTAGGGATTGTTAGTAGAACAGATGTTTTACGTGCATTGGTCTCTATGAAATAAATAATGCAAGCTCAACAAACCTTTTACTGGCATGATTATGAAACATGGGGCTTAAGTCCATCTCTTGATAGACCTTCCCAATTTGCAGGTATTCGTACTGATATGGACTTTAATATCATTGGCGAACCTGACATGTTTTACTGCCGATTATGTGAAGATTATTTACCGGGAGCTGAATCTGCATTAATTACAGGTATTACGCCACAAATCACTCAATCTGAAGGGGTTTGTGAGGCTGAGTTTGCATCAAGAATAAATCAACAATTCACTCAAATCAATACATGTGTTGTGGGATATAACACGATACGTTTTGATGAAGAATTCTCAAGAAATTTATTTTATCGAAATTTTTTTGATCCCTATGAATACAGTTGGAAAAATGGAAATTCGCGCTGGGATATTATAGATCTAGTCCGTGCTGCCTATGCTTTACGGCCAGAAGGTATTAATTGGCCAAAAAATGAACAGGGCTTGCCAAGTTTCCGATTGGAATTGTTAACCGAGGCTAATGGGATATCCCACGAAAGTGCCCATGATGCTACTTCTGATGTCTATGCGACCATAGCAATTGCAAAACTGATAAAGCAGAAAGCACCAAAACTTTTTGATTATTACTTTAAACTTAGAAATAAAAACAAAGTCAAAGAGCTGATTGATACTCAGCGACATACGCCACTCATTCATGTTTCTGGTATGTTTGGTGCAGTTAAAGGTAATACTGCTATTGTCGCACCTATAGTCTGGCATCCAATAAATACTAATGTGGTGGCTGTTGTCGATTTGTCTCAAGATTTATCTCCATTATTTGAATTACCTGCTGATGAAATTAGACAACGTCTATATACAAAAAAAGAAGAATTAGGTGATAAATTACCTATTCCTATAAAGCTGGTTCATATTAATAAATGCCCATTTTTAGCGATTGAAAAAACATTATTAGCTGAAAATTCAACTCGATTAGGCATTGACCGAGACACTTGCTTTGAAAATTTAAAAAAATTAAAAGCAAATAAAAAAATAACACAGGTCATATCAGAAGTCTTTAAACAAGAAAATACTTTTGATAATAAGGGTAATGTTGATGCTATGTTATATGATAGTTTTTTTTCTGATAGTGATAAAAGGGAATTTGAAAAAATACGCAAGACGGTACCAGAGAAGTTAGCTGCTAAAAGAGTTTCTGTTTCTGATAAACGTTTTGAATCACTTTTTTTTAATTATCGAGCAAGGAATTATCCTCAATTTTTATCTGAAACTGAAAAGGTAAAATGGAATTCTCACCGACAAACGACTCTCTCTCCTAAATTAGCTGTTTATTTTTCAAATCTTGATATTCTTGTTGAGCAATATAAAGATGATAAAAAGAATAGTCTTATTATTCAAAGTCTTTATCAATATGTAGAAACAATTACAGATTCTCTTGGTTAATTAAAACTGACTAAGCCTAAAAAACTGAACTAGAATATTTATTGATATCTCTGCAAAACAGTAAAATAGGTTGTCAAAAAAATTTAATCTATAAAAAAGTAATCATATTTTTTCTTAACCCTTCCTCATTATTACAATTTAGTGTGATTTTTTATCTAAACAAACCTATGTCAAAGTATTAGAAGTTAATCCTATCCTTCCTTGAACAGTGTAAATTTTGGACTATGCTGAAAGTATCTCAATGAATAGGTAGGAAAACCGTCTCATGCTTAAAAAATTTACATATTTGTCTATACCTTTACTTTTATTTGGTTCTTCAGCTGCTTTTTCAGCGGGGTTCCCTAATGAACCAGGATCAACACCGGGTTCTGGCACAAGCGCTAGTCCAATTTCTGATTCAGATGCACAAGACGAAAGGTTATACGCCTTTGACGACCATGTAACAGTTGTACCCAACAAAATATCTACGGTTGAGGGTGATGTTACTACTAATGATAAGAATGGTAGTTTTACCGAATTAACTAGTTCACCCGTCAGCGAATATGGTTATTTAGTGTTAAATTCTGATGGGAGTTTTACCTATACACTTTATGAAAATGCAGCTAGTGTAACTGATCTTAAAGTAGGTGATGTTATAACTGATACATTTTCATATATTTATGTTGCTGATTCAGGACAAAGTGCTGTTGCAAAGTTAAATGTACAGATTATTGGTAATCCGGTTGATGCTAATGGTGATACTGTTTTTCAAGCACCTGTTGATGAACCTTACGATAATGTAGATGTTGAATTTAATGATCGTTCAGCTCAGGCAACACCGTTAAATTCTGGGAGAAATATTAAAGGCCATTTGCATCATTCTGCCGATAAAGATTGGTATAAAATAGCCAGTTCAGGTAATGAAATTATTTCACTCGAAGTTTGCCCGAAAGGAAGTAGTTGTTTTGGTAAAAAGAGCTGGGCTCTTTATGTGTTTGATAGTGAAAAATTAACCAAAGAAATGGAAGAAGAACGGTTTGTTTTTAGTCGTTGGGTTGATGAAACTGGTTCGACACAAGATGAAGTTGATAGTCAAATTATTTCTGGAACTAATGGTAGTTCTAATCACATGTATTTAAATTATAGAGTAGGTACTTTTGAAGGTGCTCTAATAGGTATTATTGATCCATGTTTTGATACTTCTAATACAGTAGACTTAGCCGTTGGGAATGGAGCAAGAAATTATCTGGTTGCTGTCTCTTCTGTTTTAAAAGGAGACTCAGGTGATGCAGAAAATTGTGGTGGTGGTTCAGTTGTTTTAGAAGAAGCTGGCCGTAATGTAACCGGTCAAGCTCCTGATGGTAAAGATGAAGATGGCAGGGCTAAAGTTAAAGATAAAAAATACACAACAACTCAACAATTTATTTCTATTTTTCCAAAGAGTGACGATCAGTATTCAATCAAAGTTACAGGGACTGGATTACACCCTTTATTATCAGAAGAAGCAAAGGTAAAATCTGCTACTTTTGATTTTAATACAGGTGAATTAAATCTTCCTAAAGTGCGTATTTTTGATCAGTTGTATTCAGCTAATTTAGCTATGAACAAACCTTCTGCTCGCAGTGCTAAGGAAATTAGTGCCTTGAGTTTTGGTTTGTCAAACCTTAGTTCTTTGAATGCAGATGAAGAGAATGATGCTTTTCAAGCAACCTATAACCCGAGTAATCAGCAAGTTATAATACCTAGAGTAACTGATTCGACAACTGATAAAGCATATTCAGTAATTATGGAATATCATCCTGAAACTGATAAATTTAATCAATGGTTAGAGTTAATTAGTTATGAACTTATCAAATAATTTTTAATAGATAGAATAAATGTAGGTTGGGCTGCCGTCTCTTTGGCAACCCAATGCTACTCTAGCTAAAGGTGCTGAGTTTACGATAGAACTGTTAGCCTAACCATTATTTACTTCTTTATTAATCATACCTTATAAAACATCAATTAGGTTCGCCTAATTGATGTTTTTTTGTTTAAGAAGATCAGAATCCTTATATGACTTAATGTAATCTGATAAAATTAGAAGATATTTTTTAAGTTTTCAAGGGTACATAATGCTAGAGCAATACCGCGAACATGTTGCAGAACGCGCTGCAGAAGGAATCGTTCCACAACCTCTAAATTCTGATCAAGTAGCTGGTTTAGTTGAATTAATTAAACATCCACCTTCTGGTGAAGAAGAGTTTATCCTTGATCTGTTAATTAACCGTGTTCCTGCTGGTGTCGATGAAGCGGCATACGTTAAAGCGGGTTTTTTGGCAGCAATAGCAAAAGGTGAAGATACTTCGCCTATATTAGCCGCTAATAGAGCAACTGAATTATTAGGCACGATGTTAGGTGGCTATAATATTGCGCCGCTGATTGATTTATTAGATAGTGATATATTAGCACCTACAGTTGTAAAAGCCTTATCCCATACATTACTGGTTTTTGATGCGTTTCATGATGTAAAAGAAAAAGCCGATGCTGGAAATGAGTTTGCCAGGCAGATTATTAATTCCTGGGCAGAAGCTGAGTGGTTTACAAACAAGCCTAAAGTTCCTGAAAAACTAACGGTTACAGTCTTTAAAGTCACCGGTGAAACTAATACCGATGATTTATCACCTGCACCAGATGCCTGGTCTCGACCCGATATTCCTTTGCACGCCAAAGCGATGCTTAAAATTCCAAGAGACGGAATTACAAATGCAGAGCTGCAAATAGAGGAACTTAAACAAAAAGGTTTTCCTGTTGCCTATGTGGGTGACGTAGTGGGTACAGGCTCTTCACGTAAATCAGCGACAAACTCAGTTTTGTGGTACATGGGAAATGATATTCCTTATGTGCCAAATAAACGAGCGGGTGGTGTTTGTATCGGTGGAAAAATAGCCCCTATTTTCTTTAATACAATGGAAGACTCTGGAGCATTGCCTTTTGAATGTGATGTAGAAAAAATGGCAATGGGGGATGTGATCGATATTTATCCATACCAAGGTGTTGTTAAACGGCATGATAGTGAAGAAGTGATCGCTGAGTATTCACTAAAAACAGAAGTAATTTTAGATGAAGTGCAAGCCGGCGGACGGATTCCTTTAATTATTGGTCGTGGGTTAACGGATCGAGCCAGACAAGCATTAGGACTAGAAACATCAACCGTTTTTCGTCGTCCGCAAGATAAAACGGAAAGTAGCAAAGGATATACTTTAGCTCAAAAAATAGTAGGTAAAGCATGTGGTGTAGAAGGTGTTAGACCAGATATTTATTGTGAACCACGGATGACAACAGTGGGTTCACAAGATACCACTGGCCCTATGACGCGTGATGAGTTGAAAGACCTCGCTTGCTTAGGTTTTTCTGCTGATCTGGTTTTACAATCTTTTTGTCACACAGCGGCTTATCCAAAGCCAATTGATGTAGAAATGCAGCACACACTACCTGATTTTATTATGAATCGTGGTGGTGTCGCATTACGACCAGGGGATGGGATCATCCATTCATGGCTAAATCGTATGTTGTTACCTGATACTGTAGGTACAGGAGGGGATTCACACACACGCTTTCCGTTAGGCATTTCTTTTCCGGCAGGCTCAGGTCTGGTTGCTTTTGCAGCTGCTACAGGAGTGATGCCTTTGGATATGCCGGAATCTGTTTTAGTCCGGTTTAAAGGGGAAATGCAACCTGGAATTACCTTACGTGATTTGGTGAATGCGATCCCTTATGCGGCGATACAAAAAGGTTTATTAACAGTTGAGAAAAAAGGTAAAAAGAATGTTTTTTCTGGGCGTATTCTTGAAATTGAAGGTTTACCCGATTTAAAAGTAGAGCAAGCGTTTGAATTATCAGATGCATCTGCAGAACGTTCGGCGGGCGGTTGTACTATTCGCTTAAATGAAGCACCCATCAGAGAATACATAAATTCTAATATTACCTTGTTAAAATGGATGGTGGCTGAAGCTTACGGTGATGCAAGAACTATCAATCGAAGAATTGAACAAATGCAAGAATGGCTATCTAATCCAGTATTAATGGAACCCGATGCTGATGCTGAATATTTTGAAATAATAGAAATTGATCTGAATGAAATTAAAGAGCCCATCATGGCATGTCCCAATGACCCTGATGATGTAAAAACATTATCGGATGTTGCGGGAACAAAAATTGATGAAGTATTCTTAGGTTCTTGTATGACTAATATTGGTCACTTCCGTGCAGCGGGGAAATTATTAGAAAAACATGAAGGACGTTTACCCACACAATTATGGGTTTCTCCACCAACAAAAATGGATCAGGCACAATTAACAGAAGAAGGTTACTACAGCACTTTTGGTAAAGCAGGTGCAAGAATGGAAATGCCTGGCTGTTCACTGTGCATGGGTAACCAGGCTAGAGTAGCAGATAATGCAACCGTAGTTTCTACTTCCACCCGTAATTTTCCTAACCGTTTAGGGAATGATGCGAATGTTTATCTAAGTTCAGCCGAGTTAGCCTCTGTTTGCTCTATTTTAGGTAAAATACCTACTTTTTCTGAATATATGCAATATTATGAGCAGATTAATGAGACAGCAGAGGATACTTACCAATATTTAAATTTCGATAAAATAGAAAAATATCAGCAAAAATAATTTTGTAGGTTGGGCTAGCGGCTCTATCGTTAACCCAACTATTTAAACATTTATTTGCAAAAAGATAGCTCCTAATCAATAAAATATCCCAATTTCTTTTAATAAATGCAAAAAACTGATGTAGTCGTTATAGGAGCAGGTGCATCAGGGCTAATGTGCGCGATTGAAGCAGGAAAACGTGGGCGCAGAGTCTTAGTGTTAGATAGCGCCAACAAACCAGGAAAGAAAATTCTAATGTCTGGAGGAGGGCGTTGTAACTTCACTAACTACTCAATAGAACCAGAAAATTTTATTTCTCAAAATCCACATTTTTGTAAATCAGCATTAAGCCGTTTTACCCAATGGGATTTTTTAGCATTAATTGATCAATACAACATCCCTTTTCATGAGCGAAGGCATGGTCAGTTATTTTGTAATGACAGTGCTAAAGATATTTTAAATATGCTACTTGCAGAATGTGAGATTGCACAAGTAACTATTCAATTGAATTGTACAATACTAGAAATAACACAATTATCAGACAATAAATTTCAGCTTAAAACAGATAAGAAAATAATACAATGCCAATCTCTAGTGACTGCAACAGGCGGCTTATCCATACCTAAAATGGGAGCAACGGCATTTGGCTATCAAATAGCGAATCAATTTAATATTAATATACAGCCAGTTTCTGCTGGATTAGTTCCTTTTACTTTACAACCCAATGATAAAGATAGTTTTTCTAAGCTTTCTGGAATAGCTGTACCTTGTGCAGTGAGTAACGAAAGACAAACTTTTACAGAAAATATTTTATTTACTCATCGAGGACTAAGTGGCCCCGTTATTTTACAAATTTCTTCCTATTGGCAAGTAGGGGAAAGGATAACAGTAAATTTTTTACCTAATAAAAATGTGATTTCATTATTGAAAGAAAAACGGAGTGAAAAGACAAAAAATCAGGTTAAAAATATCTTGTCTGATTTCTTACCTAAGCGCTTGCTTGAGGTATTAATAGATCAAAAATTATTAACCATTTCAATTCAAGATATTTCAAATCAACAAATGAGTGAAATAGCCAACAATATTGAACAGTGGAAAATAAAACCTAGTGGAACTGAAGGTTACAGAACTGCCGAAGTAACATTAGGTGGTGTCGATTGTACAGCCATTTCATCTAAAACTATGGAAAGTAATAGTGTATCAGGGCTGTACTTTATTGGAGAAGTTGTCGATGTCACCGGTTGGTTAGGAGGATATAATTTCCAGTGGGCCTGGTCTTCTGGGTGGTGTGCTGGTCAGTATGTATAAGGCAACTGGAAGGAAATAACCTGCTTGCACTAAAGCTTTTCTAACCTTTTTGTCAGTCTTCGGTCTTGTTGTTTCGGATACATAGCTTTCTATGAGGCCTATGTAACAAGATCAAATACAAACAATAATTTTTCATAAAATGGGTGGATTATTTATTTCCAACAACCTAATCCTCAAAATTCATGTTCAAGCTAGGTCATTCTATTTAAGTCTACTACCTTTATTAGAGTCTTCTAAAATTAGAAGTGCACAAAATTGTATTTTAACAAATGTTGTCTATCCTTTAAATTACTTGCAGTAAATAAATACTCGGTTTTTATCCCAATATAAGATTTGTAATCATTTCTTCTGTTTGAAGAAAATACTGGTTTCACTGCTGAGTAAAAGAATCAGATTAAAAGTTAGCCACATAAGAGATTTACTAGTCTATGTGGATGTGGTGGAATTAAAATACAGTTGGAAAAAAAATGACATGGTTATCAAATTTATCTATTAAGTATAAGTTTTTATTGATCCCGTTAGTCACGGTGATTGGATTATTAGCGTATTTACTATTTAATATGAATGCGATTAATAACAATAGCGAACGATTGTTAGAAATTCGAGAAAAACACTATCCTGCATTGGAATATGCAAATTCAAATATTGTATTATTTGACAGGGTTTCTGGCTTGTTTAGCGCTGCTGTCAGTACAGATGAAACCGAGATGATTGACGAGGCGGTAGATTTATATAGTGATTTTAAAAAGAATATGAGTCAACTGAATTTACTGGATAAAGCCAAGGCTTCTGATATCCAGAAAATTGAAACTCAAGCGAGAGATTATTTTAGCCTTGCAAAGTCATTATCTAACGGTATGTTAGAAGGGACATTAGATCAAGGAAATATTCCGGGATCTGTATCAAAAATGAATGCTGCTTTAGAAACTCTTAAAACGAGTTTAGTAAAATTTAAAGACGAAAAGTATAGTACATTTACCAATACGCTTTCAGAAGCGGATGTTGAAGCACAAAACACACTGAGTGTTGGTTTAGGAATTGCTATAGCAAGTATTCTCTTTATGGCTTTAACTGCATATATTGTGATTTCAATGTTAAATCGTAATATTCAAGTAGTTCTTAATAGCTTAAAAAATATAGTTAAAGGAGAAGGCGACTTAACTCGACGGATTGACCAACAATCAAAAGATGAAATTGGAGAATTAGCTTTTTGGGTTAATTCCTTTTTGGATAAATTACAAAACACCATTGGAAATGTTGTCAGCGTAATTCCTGCCTTAACCAAAGTATCGGTTGATATGGCTCAAGAGATTAAATTAACAAAAGATAGAGCTTATGAACAGAGTGATTCGGCTACTCAAGTTGCCGATTCTGTCCAGAATATGATTTCCACAGGAGGTGATGTTGCTCAACATGCTTCTAAAGCAGCAGAAGAAGCTGGTGATGCAAATCAAACTGCTCAAAATGGCCAGGAGATTGTTAATAAAACGGTTCAATCTATTAATAATTTGGCTTCAGAAGTTGAACAAACAGCAGTCGTTATCGCCCAGTTAGAACAAGATACTGGAAACATCGATTCAATATTAGAAGTGATTAAAGGTGTTGCAGAACAGACAAATTTATTGGCACTTAATGCAGCTATTGAGGCTGCGAGAGCCGGCGAAAATGGCCGAGGCTTTGCAGTTGTTGCCGATGAAGTGCGGACGCTTGCATCAAGAACTCAAGAGTCCACTCAAGAGATACAAACGGTTATTGAAAAGCTACAGACCGCTGCACAATCAGCTGTTAATGTAATGAAAACAGGGCAAGATCAAGCTAATCAAAGTGTGCAACAGGCAGAAATGACTGGGGATTCTCTTCGAGCAATTACCGACAAAGTTCAATCAATATTGACTATGAATGAAGAGATTGCAACATCAACAGAAGCACAGCAACATAGTTCAGAAAGTATTCATAACCATATTATAACGATGAGTGCATCAGCAGGAAAAATTGTTGAGAGTTCAGAAAATATTGATGGACTAAGTGATGACTTGGCAAATGTATCTGATCAATTACAAACTATTTGTAAACAATTTAAGGTTTAGCAATAAACCTTACAAATTATTTAAATTTTAAAAATACAGAGAATTTTTTATGAAAAACATAAATGCCTGTGCTTTAGCATTAACTTTGGCTTTGCCAAGTTATGCCAATGCACTTGATTATAGTGTTGGAGATGTCGATATGAGTCTTCACGGTTTTGGCTCACTTGGCTGGGCGCAAACAGACAATAAGGATTTAGGGTTTATTGGATCAGGTATACTTAGTCCTTATACAGGCGTTGACAGTAGCGGGACATTTGATAGCGATACAGGGTTTGGATTACAAGGCAGAGTTGCTTATGATATGTTTTCTATTACCGCACAAGTTGTATCAAGAGGGGAACAACATTATGACCCTAAATTTGAGTGGTTGTATGGTGCGATAGAACTCTATGATGGTTTAACTGTGCGAGGTGGTCGTTTACGTTTGCCTGTTTATATGTTGTCAGAATCTTTAGAGGTAGGTTACTCGTATAATTGGATTCGGCCTCCTGTTGAAGTTTATAATCAAGTGCCTATTACAAACTATGACGGTGGAGATATTACTTATACCAACACAGTTTTTGACTGGGACTACAGTCTACAAATGTTTTATGGACAAAGAAATATTGATGAAAAAAATCACTTGAAACTAAGAGATATTTTGGGTTTAAATGGATCAATAGGTAATGAATATGTCACCTTTAGAGCAGGTTATGCAAATACAGGAATGACAGTTGATTCACCAAGATTTACACCTTTGTTGGGTGGCTTAAGAAGTGCTGGCCTTGGACATATCGCAGATGAATTGGATACAGTCGATGAAAATGGGGATTTTTATGAAATTGGTTTTGCTTTAGATTATGAAGATTTCTTATTGAGTGGCGAGTATACCTGGCTAAGAACAGCAGGCATTAGAGCAAGCTCTGAAGCATGGTATCTTTCAACAGGATATAGAATCGGTGCTTTTACACCAACATTTACTTTTTCATCTTTTAGAGATACAGATCATAAACATTTAGATAATGCAATTGCAGGTACAGCTGGAACACCATTTCAAGGTATGTTGATGGGAATGTTACCCAGCCAAAATAGAAAACAGGAATCAATCACTTTAGGTTTGCGTTATGATGTTGATACATCAAATTATAATTTAGTTCCTACCATGGCAATAAAAGCTGAATGGCAATATATCAACCCAAAAGGAACAAGCGGGTTATTTGATTCATCAAGACCTGAAGCAGGTAATTATACTGGATCTGGTGTTAGTGTCTTTAGTGTTGCATTAGATTTCGTATTCTAGGGGAGGGCATAATGAAAAAATTAAAGAGTCAAATCGGGATATTCAGTTTTATTTTATTTTATGCGTCATTCACTATGGCAGAAATCTCGGTTATAGTGCATCCTGACAATTCAATAGCTTCAATTAAGGAAAAGGCAACAAAAAAAATATTTTTAGGGAAATCTAAAAAATTTCCTGGTGGAGGTAAAGCAGTTCCAATTGATCAAGCTGGTGGAAGTGCAGCAAGAGATGCTTTTCATTCAAAAATAACCAAGAAAAATGCTGCAAAACTAAAATCCTATTGGTCACGTATGGTATTTACAGGTAAGGCTCAGTCTCCTAAAGAAGTTGCGGACGATGCCTCTGTGATTGGGAAAGTATCAGGAGACCCAAAAGCTATTGGTTATGTGGATAGTGCGTCCGTTAATGATTCAGTTAAAGTGGTTTTGACTATTCCTTAACTGACATGGATAGGTATGATTAAAGGTAAATGGACCCTGTAAATATTTGTAGGTTAGGCTGCCGTCTTTTTGGCAACCTAACAACGCAAGTATTAATAGCCTGAATTTATACCGAAACATCATCAACTGGGTACATCTGCATACTACAGCGCATATTATTAGCATATTTAAAACCAATAGTTGGTATTAATTTCCTATCAATATTAGCTAAGTTGAGTGCTGCCGACATAGATGCTTTTTGAAATGAAGAATTTTTTCTCACTAGAGTCGATAGTAAATACAGTGTATTTTCTTCACTAAGCTCTTGCTCATCTATCATTTTCTGAGCTAATTTTGTTACTTTAATAAAAGCAATAGCCCTTTTTTTACGGCTTAGAAAACCAATTGATGGAATACTGTTAGATAGTATTTCATAAGCTTCTACAGATTTATCTGCTTCATCCATATTTTTTCTCTTATCTATTTGTCTTTAATCGTTGATGTGTTTTATCGACCGCAATTCTTTCATTTCTATCATTCCAAGGTTGCCCCACTACTTTACGCATCAGTCCATCAATATTTTTAACAAAAATAATATTGTACAATAGCTTTAAAAATACTTTTGGTTTTCTTGGAAATGCGCGTAATGATAAAGAAAAACCGATGTCTTTATACATAATATAATGCCAATAACCTGAAGGAATATATAAAACATCTCCATGGTTAAGCTCAGCAAACTCCCCTTTTAAATGCTTTAGGGCTGGATATTTTATCAAGTCTGGGTTTTCGTAATCAACATCAAATAGACTGCTGAAAGAAAAAGGGACTCGATATAGATATTTTGATTGTTCTGGTGGAAAAAGATAAACACGTTTTTTTCCACCAAAGTGACAGAGTAGTAGATCAGAATAATCAATATCAAAATGCATCTGTACTTTTGCACCTTTACCGCCAACAAATAACACGGGCAGTTTTTTGTATAATTTTAAGCCTATATCTGGATATGAAAAATCTTTAGTTAATATAGGTGCTTCAGCTAAAATGTTATAAAAAAATAGTCGGAGATCTTTTTCACCTTTATGAAGTAAGTCCATGTAATGCTTAAACTTCATTTTTTCTGCTGGCGCATATTGATGTTTATTGTTAGATGAGGGCTTGCTATCATATAAAGGAACAATATTTTCCCCAGCTACTTTTTTTAGATAGTCAGAATTCCATTTTTTACGTGCTGGCCAAGCATTGGAAAGTTGTTCAATAATAACTGGTTTTTGTGGGGTTTTATAATGATTAATAAAAGTCTCTTTAGAAACGGTTTTAATGCGTCTTGTTGGGCGAAGTTCAAGCATTTTTTTATCGTGGTTAATAGAGGTGCTTAAATTGCAAGCATATTTTATGCAAAAAAATACATTAAAGTATCACTAAAGCTGCCAATTCCATAATAATTTTTACATAATATCTAAAATGCTATTTTGCGAATTGAATCCGCGTAGATTAGATTTTTATTGCAGAACTTATAAAACATTGTTAATTATATGGTTATATAAGTTGTTCCAAAAGCCCCCACTGTTTTCTAGTTGAAGTGTGCGTTTAGAATCTGGTTTTTTTACCTGACAAAAACGATGTCATATAACAAAAATGGGGGAATAAAAAATCAGTTATTGATTAGGTTCGATGAGCTCATATTCAGAAAGCAAGTGCATTGTTTAAAATTCTATAGAAAATATAGAGGAAACGATGTTTTGGGAAGAAATTACAAACAAATAGATTAATTAGAGCGAGATCAACTAGCAATCCATTGATCAAAAGGGTTGTCATTTTCGGCTATAGGTAAGGTGTTATGACGAAGTGGAAGTGCTTTATCTAGAGAGTATAAAAGAAACCTAAATCATAAAGGAAATTACCTCCCTTCAGAAGCAGAATATATAGCGAAAAGAAGAAAAAAATGGGTGGCAGAAATAGGCACGTACGCAGGACGGCTGGGGCGCCTAAGGCATAAGCGGTCGCGTTAAGTTTTTGCCGCTTGCTTGGGCTGGGATGCCCAAAACCAGCTTTCGCAAAAATAGCGACTCCCCGCTTATTAAACGAATTTAGGTCTTACTATTTTGATGAAAACCCACTGCTATTGACCGACCTACTTCCTTATTTTGTTTCACATGTCACGTTGCCATGCGTCCCGTAAATTTTGGGCGCTGAGTATTTTCTCAAATACTGGCATTATAAAATTAAGGTAAGTTAAAGTTTGAAGCTTGCTATCAATTCATCTACTGTCTGACGTTTAGTCAAAGGTACGTGAGCTCTTCCTCAACGCTCAGTTTCTCTTGTTTTCAGCGTGGGTTTTTAGTTAACACTATAGACATAAGCACTAAAACCAAAAATAAACTCAATCATTAAATGAATAGCCATTGCAGGCCATAAACTTCGTGTCTTGGCGGTTAGATAGGACAGCAAAGGTGAAGCAATCACCATACCCAAAGATTCAAATATAGGCTTTTGCAAATGAAAGGTAACTTCGCAAATGCAGATAATCACCGCCATCATAAAGGTTGCAATGGAAGTTTCAACATGTAAATGTTTGACTAAGCAATATTGTCCACCACCGAAAATAAAGCCCCGATAAAGTAACTCCCAACCAATAACAGTAGAAGCGGTAAAGATAGAAAATCGTTGAAAACGATTGATTTCATGTAATGTTTCTAATGACCGACCGTTTCGATAATATTGTAAGTAATCCTCAGCAAAGAACTGCAAGTAGATCAACAAACCAAATAAAGCCAGTACGCAAAACCCAATAAAATAAGGACTAATGCGAGATAGCTTAGGTTTAGAAAGGTAGAGACTTTTAACCGGAATAGATAACATAAACACAATAATAAAAGGCAGAACCATACGACTTAGTACCCAATACCCTTTAAATCCTTCATTCGCAAGAAATGAGTGACCTATGTAAATACCAATTACTTCTGCAACTAATAAAATACTCAACAGTAAACAAAAGGGCAATGCCATTTTGATGGTAATAGACGGAATTTGGTGGGGCATAAAACTTTTCCTTAATAAGAAGTCGTTGGTTTTTATTATCACCCTAACATTTTTGATTGCTCCAAACAGTTAATTATTTGTATAATCTTTTGTAAGAAACTAATCGTAGCTATTCCCTGATGGGGTCATTGTTTGCAAGGAACTGATAGATAGAGATTTTAATGTTCTTCTCTCTTATGATAAGAATTATTTTATGGACAAAATAGATATACTTTGCCCAGTTACGGATGTGGGTTTCTATCGGTCGATTTTTGCTGATAGACTGCGTTACTGAAATGGTTTCGTAGCCTGCTATGCGTCCATTTCAGCACCTTGCTATCGACAAAAATCAACTAGTTATAAATTCCGCATCCGTAATCGCGTGAAGTATAAAAATTTAATCAGGAAATGATTTCGGTTTCCGTAGCGAAACAAACGCTCTAAACTCGAAGGATTACAAGTCGGTACGTCAAGTCGGCGTTCAATGAAAATTCATTAGCAATGCTCACTCTCGCTGATATTCACGACCTCTGGCTCTGGGGAAAGGAGTTTGTATTTGAACAGACTAACAGTCTGTTCTCTTACAGGAGCTTGTGCCTATGTGATCACTATTACAACATTAGTAGGATAAGTAAAATGAAAAAAATTTTCAGATGGATAGGTTTGTTACTGATAATAAGCACCCTTTCGGGGTGTTTTTACTGGATACGTGTCTATCAAACTTATTCACAAATGGATGAGTTTGATGAAAATTTTTCAATAACGGCAGATGATGTGTTCAATTTAAATTTTAAAGAACCTAAACTCTATAGTGATGATTTTATTTCTTTATTAAAAGTACAGCCTACCACAAAGAGCGGTACAGAATTAGAGAGGCAATGGCATTATCTGTTTAAAAAAATTGATAAAGATAATAAAATCATTAAGCCAGAAATTAGCTTTTATTTTAATCTAAGCTTTAATTTAAAAGATCAATTGAAACAGTGGACATTATCGTCATTATTTCTTCATATTGCACCTGCAGAATTTCTTGAAGTTTCTATCCGCTCTATTGCTGGTGCTGAAATTAACAAAACAACACGTCAATTAAAAGCAAATACTGATTCTTTTGAAAAGATTTCAACTGATTTACCGCAAAAAAAGCAGATTCTTAGTCAGCTAGGAGAACCGATAGAAATAAAAGACAAAGAGGAGAATGAAGTTTATCTGTATCATTTTTTATTACAGACAGATGAAATAGAGGGTGGGTATGAAGATAGAGCTTTGAATAAAGTTGAGCTAACTTTTGACAAAAAGACTGATGAATTAATAAAAATGTCGGGGCATTTTGTTGGACTTAAAATTTCTATTAAATATAGAAATTATCTTGTAAAAAAGGAAGATCCTCTGACGTTTGTTTTGGATAAAAAGAGTCAAAAAACTAATCGTTAAGTTGTGTCAGCTCAACTCGGCATTATCCTTGTCACGAGGGAAAGCGGTTTGACTGGCGTGATAATCAGTTGGCTGGTGAAAGTCCAGCTTGCCTTTGCCCTGTGAGAAGGGAAAAAGTAGGCGAAAGCAAAGGTGTCCAAAGAAACTTACAGTAGCTACTTGACAAGAGAATCATGGTTATTGGAAGCCAATGCGGAATCTGAAGGAAGCTCTAGCCAAATTGGTCACCTAAACGAAAGTGAACCTTCGTAACGCGGTACAAAGGGGTAAGATGCCCGCAACCACCTAAGCCCAAGATTCTTTGTGAGATAGTTGATTATCTTATCCAGTTGAAGAGCCGTCGAATTTGAGTCGGAGTAATTGCGACTCTTTAAACTCTAGCCATACCATCGCTTTTTATCAAAACGGCTACTATATGCTACTACGTGACCTTCAGGAGTCTGTTTTATGGAAAGATATTGTTGCTTGGATAAGTTCTTATAGTCATTCATTGCCATCTGGTGCAGACAAACGGGCTTTCAAGCTGTTGGAAAGTAAATAATTTTATAAGAATCATGTTTTTACAGTTAAATGGCCATCCTTTTTTAACGGTATAAATTATACTTAAGTCACAAATCTATTAAAATTGTTTTGAATAAAAACAAGTTAAAATTATATGAATGATTATGTATTTCAACTGGTTATAGCTTAATGTTAAGGCTGAAATGTTTTCTTTTTGTTAAAATGTATGATTGATCTTTTAGCCATTCAGTTCTAAATTTCTAATGTAAGCAAACAGAACTGGAGAAAAAAATGAATAATCATGCTGATGTTGAAATTGACTTTGAGCCCATGGATGATTTACCACTTTCAGACCATATTGAATGGATTGAGTTTAGAGATACTGAAATAATTCTAGATGACTTAGAAGTAGAACCTGATAATTATGATACCCAACAAGGTGGGTTGTATTTTGATTAAAAAAGTAGGGAAACGTTTAAATATGAAAACTAAGGTACATTTCTAAGTAATAAAAAAAGATACCAAGATAATTGCGTATCAATCATAGTTAAGAAATGTATTTAAATGAGATGTTTGTTGCCAACACTGATGGTATTGGCAAAGTTACTCATTAGACTATTGAAATATTATCGTTACGGTTTTCTTATCAAAAGATTCAAGAGGTAGTAGCTAAGAATCTTTTTTCCAAGCTATATAACCACCGATTAAAGACGTTACGTTCGAAAAGCCAATATCTTGCATAATCTGTCCAGCGAGTGCAGATCTATTTCCGCTAGCACAATAGATAAGGATTGATTTATCTTTGTTATTAGTGGGTATTAATGTTTCGACGGTTGATTTTACTTCTCCACGAGGGATGTGTATGGCATTTTCAATAAACCCCAGTTCAAATTCATTTTTTTCTCGGACATCCAAAATAATAACTTCACCTGTTTGAATCATTTTCTTGGCCGTTGCCAGATTAACTTGTTTAATCTGTTGTTTCGCTCGATTAATCACACCCTGTACGCCACGACGGTCTTTATTTGATTGTGAAAATTCACTTGAGTCTGCTATTTGTAACGCTTCTTCTTCGTCGATACCACAATAAAGGTTAGCTGGGACAGCTTCATTAATTAATTTTGGTACAGGCAAGTTGAGATTATCCATTATTTCAATAAACTCATCTCTGGTTTTACCTGATAAGCGAGGGTTACTTGTTTTTTCCTGATAGACGCAACTAACAAAATTTCCCTTATAGTCATGACCAGGGTAGACTAGAGTTTCTCCGGGTAAAGTAAATATTTTTTTGGTTACGGAGTCAAATAAATCACCTGCATTCCCGTTTTGAAAATCAGTACGACCACAACCACCAATAAATAAAGTATCTCCAGTAAATAGTTTGTCTTTCCATAAATAACTAATACTACCTGCAGTATGACCTGGAGTAGCAATAGTTTTGATAGTTGAAGTGCCGAGAGTAAAAACTTCATTTCCTTCTAATTGATAGTCTGCTGTTCCAGCACGGCAATGTAAACCTATTGCTGTTTTTGCCCCCGTCGCTTGTCTTAAAAGCCCACTTGCAGTGATATGGTCAGCATGAACATGAGTTTCAAATGAATATTTAAGTTGTAAGTTGTGTTTTTTAAGTAAAGCTAAATATTCATCAACGTGGTTATCAACAGGGTCTATAAAAAGTGCTTCTTTACTATCAAGGTCAGCAAGTAAGTAAGTGAAAGTACAGCTAGTTTTATCAAAAAGTTGTTTAAATATCATGGTGGTTTGTTTACTAAAAAGGTTATTAAAATGAAGCTTTAGGTATCATGGTTTACCATGAACCTTGCAATATTCAAGCATACCGCCTTCCATATTGTAAATTGTTGTAAAACCATGTCCTAGCGCTGTTCTTGCTGCTCTAGCTGATCGACCACCGCTCCGGCAGACAAATAAATGAGGTGCATTTTTGTCTAATTTACTAATCTGTTGTTCAAAATTATCTTGTAAACACATGAGTTCAGCTCTAGGAATATGTCCTAATTCTCCAGTAAACTCATCGGGTCTACGAACATCAATTATTTTCATTCCAGTAAAATCATTTGAAACAGAAATATCTTCGATTCTATTACCGGTAACTTCACCTAGTGCATCGGCTAGCAACCGAGTGATACTTTCTAATTGAGTATTCACTTCATTATTCATCGTACTAAATTTTTCCTTAGATACATCTGCCTCAGCCAAAGCTGATTGAGATATTTTATCAATAAGTTCAACCTCAATTTCAATATCCGCAAAACTTTCACTAACATCACTAGAGACTTTAGATAATAATGATACGCTCTCAGAAATACCATTGACAATTTTTTCAACTTCAGCGCGTGTACTTTCTACAGCAGAATTTATATCTACAGTTGCATCAGCACTTTTATTAGATAAGTCACGCATACTGGTTGCAACAACTGCAAATCCTTTTCCATGTTCCCCTGCTCTTGCAGCTTCTATAGAAGCATTAAGGGCTAATAAATTTGCTTCTGAGGAAACATCCCGAATTTGAATAGCCTTTTGATGAATAGCTTCGATTAAACCTTGAATATTACCCAGTGTATCCATTGAATTTCCCCAGGAATCAACAGATTGAGAGAGAGCATTGATTTTTTCTTTACTCTTTTTAGTTGCATCTTTGGTATTTTGACTGGAAGTATAGATGTTGGGTAAAGAAGAGAATGCACTTTCAACTATAGTTTGAGCATTTTTTAGTTCAGAAGATATAAGTTCAAGAGTACGCCCATTTTCTAAAAAAGCATTATTTAGATTAATTCCTTTTTGTTCTAAATCTAATTTGTTTGCTTTAAAAAAACTATCAGAAATTATTGATTGTTCAGCTAATAGTTGGTCTGAGTTTTTTTTATATTCCATCTCTAGATCTTGAGATGAAATATGATTTTTTTTAAGTTGGATTTTTTTACTTAAATACCAACCTAAAGTAAAGAAAATCAAACTGCTTAAAGTTGAAGTCAGTAAAGTAAACATTTTATCTGTTTATATTCTATTAAAATAATAAGAATAATTTGGTAAGTAGTATGTGAATTCTATGAAATTATAGTCACTTATTAAGTGTAGTCTATTATCAATAGTTTTGTAAGATAACAAATCTAAACAGAGGCTTAGGCTTTCAATGGGTATTTTATTTTCCATTCCTAAAGTAATTTAAAACCGATTTGATAGCATCTTTATTTAGCTGAGATGTTCTGTTTTGTTGATCACATAAAGCACCTCTAAACCCTAGGTAGTCAGCTTTTAAATTAATAAGGTTAGAGATATCCTTTTCTTTTAATGACCCTGCCAACCCACTAATCAGTTGATGTTTTTTAGCAGAATGTACAAAGTTTATGATTTCAGTTAGGGACATTACTTGTGTTAAAGAACCTTTTGATTTGTCCATCGTATCTAACATAACACCGTAAAAACCAGCATCAGAGATGGTTTTAATTATGGTTATATCAAGTTGAGTATCAGCAAAAAGCACTGCAATTAATTGATGTCCTTGTTGAGTTATTTGGGATAGCTTAGATAAGCATTCTAGCCAATCTCCATTTGGGAAAAAACCGATTTTAATATAATCAACACCGGCACTAGTCATAGCGGAGACAGCATTAAAAACAAGGTCAGCCTGCATGGGTAAATCACCCACTGTTGCACTCACTGGTTTTTTTTGATTAATGGCTTTGACAATAGTAGAGACGACATTAATGGGTAATGCACCTAAAGCACCTTGTTGAGGGTTTTTTAAATCAATAATATCAGCAGAGCTTTCTAAAATTAACAGAGCTTCATCTAGGCTGTTAACACTGGCGAGCATTCCTGTCATTTATGGTTAAGCTCCTGTTTGTGTTGCTCTACTAGCTGCATTAGCCATCCCCATGCTTCATATTCATTGTCTCCAGCGGTTTTATCTAGGCCAATTTTAAGATATTCAATCTCACTATTAATTTTTTCGATGGGTAACATTTTTAAGCGGCTGACTAAGATTGCTGCTTCAAGCACTGCAAATTGCGCCCGATTAAAGCCTTGAAAAGGTGTGTGGTTAACCATTTGAATGGTTTTGCAAAACAGTTTAGGTCGGGTCTCATCTTCTTCAATTTCTATTAACTTGAGTTCTCTATGGGCTAATGCAGCAGATAAATAATGACCCTCAATTTTTTCTGTTTTAGATAGAGGCCAGTCTCGTCTACCGGTTAAGCAACCAGCAAAGATGCGAATATCATCAGTATAATTAAGTACGGCTGTTTTTGACTCTAAAATATTACTCAGCGTAGTAGATGGGCGAAAAGGCAGGATAATAAATTTATCTTCTTGTAAATGGATGCCCATGGGAGCAATATGCGTAACGCCCTTGCTATTTTGTGTAGTAACGATCACTTCTTGTATCATTTTTTCTTTTCTAATGTTGTACCGGCTGGTTTAAAGCTGTGCATGTCTATGGTGGATTCAGAAAGGTCTGTGGCGCAACCCCATGTTAATGGCTGATCTTGATTGAAGCGTTTACCTAACTGCCAGGCTATTTCTGCACGGGCTAATTCTACGCCTAAATAAAAAGCATGGCCTCCATCGGCTTCAACTTGTAATTTTGGAAATAGTTCAAAAGGATCAGTGGCTGTATGCAAACCATCTCGGTTATAAATATGTATTCCGTCCGGGCTAGATTGAATACGATAACTAGGATCCCTTATTTCTGCTGCAAATTCTTTTATTTCATTTAATTGATAGGGGAAAGGGGAGGGGTCATGGACGGTCATTAAACTTGAGTCTATATGTTTAGGCAAGGTATTGTTTTGTGCGGCAGCAAACATAATGCGTCTTGCATGATCTGCTTCACTAATGGCTCTTCTAGCATGTTGGCTAACTTCTGTGGCTAAAATATGGTTGATGTTTAGCTCCGAACACATGCCTAGTAATAAAGTGTTCATCCCCGAGGTGTCTGCATGAGTCAGCTCGGTGATATTACCTACACCCATCATCATTTTTACATCAGGATGTTGTTGCCTAAAATTATAGTTACGGACGATAGACTCTGTAAAACCAAAATGAATAGGGTCTAAAATAGGGTCAACGATGAATGGTTTGTTTTTAGCCTGTAAGACAGAAATTGCTTGTTCTAGCGATGATAAATCACCATGTGTTTCGGGAATTAAAATGGGTGTAGCATCCACTTCATCAGCAATCCAAATACTTTTATTAGTCAGGCTAAGCATATAGTCTGCTCCAGCCTTGCCCCCACGTAGTAAATCATCATCTTCCAATGAATCAATACTAACGATAAACCCTTCTTGCTTTAGCGTTTGAATAATATCTTCTAAATGGGGGAATGGTGTTTCGGGTAAACAGCCAATATCAATGACATTCGCACCATTTTTTTTGTAATAAAATGCACGTTTTACAACGTCTTCTACCGAAATGTTAGGTGCATCAACTATTTCTGCAAAGATTTTTACTTTATATTTAGATAAATCGTAATGGTGAGCTGCCTTACCAAAATGCAGGGGTAAATCTTTTAACTCTTCAGGTCCTCGTTCTACGGGTATGCCGAGTTCTGCTGATAAAGTATCAATATTACCACGGCAACGGCCAGGGAGTATTATTTTGTCGGCATTAAAGGTGTTTTTTAAACGGCGGTTAATCATCTCTGTGGTCATTAAGGCCGCAACTTTTAGACCTAATTGATGAATGGTATAAGTAAACTCTGGTTGCATTTTTTCTAAAATGAGCGTGAGCTGTTTTTCAGCCAGTTTTCCCGTTAAAAACAGAATGTGTTCTGAGGGTTTACTCATGCTAATGAATTAATTCTGTCTTTAACGGCAACGATCAGCTCATCTACACTTTCAACAACTTGAGTGTATTCAAAACTTCGGATTTTATCAGTTGCTTCTAGGTCAATCTTTCGTGGATAAACCATGACTTTACCACCAGGGGCGGTTGTTTCCATTTCAGGCGCAATATCACAAGGGTATACAATACTAGGAACACGACATTTTCCTGCTTGAGAGTATAAATTGGTGACTAATGAGTCGGCTATGCCTAATACACATTTAGCAATAGTGTTAGATGTAGTCGGAGCCATAATGAATGTATGATAATAGCCTTTATAAAAGTGACCAACAGGAGGAGATGATGCTGCTTTATCACGATAAACAGGATGTTTTTCTCTTACATCTTTTAAATCGACACCATACATTTTTAACACTTCTTCTCCTGCCTGACTTAAATATATATCAACATTATCTAGTGTTAGTAAGAATTCAAGACATTCTTCTATATAGTGACCAGAGCCAGTAATAGCCCAAGCAATTCTTGGCTGTTTTTTATTGTCAGTCATATTGTGCGTATTATACCTGATTATTTATGATAAACATGTTAGCTTAAGCTACTTGTTTCGTAGGTTGGGCTGCCGTCTTTTGTGGCAACCCAACAGTTAGGTATAAAACAAAGGAAAATTAATGTTCAAAAAAATAACGAAACCGCTCATTATGGGAATTTTAAATGTAACCCCAGATAGCTTTTCCGACGGTGGACAATATACAGAAATAGAATCGGCTGTTGAACAGGTAAAAAAAATGCTAGAAGATGGGGCTGATATTATTGATATAGGCGGGGAGTCTACGCGTCCAGGTGCTGAATCTGTTAGTGCAGAGGGACAAATCGCACGAGTTGTTCCTATTATTAAGGCAATTAGAAAAAAAATATCAGCATCAGTCTGGATAAGTATTGATACTACATTAAGCCATGTTGCCGTAGCAGCTTTAGATGCTGGTGCTAATATCATCAATGATATTTCTGCTGGACAAGGGGACAAAAATATTTTGACAGTTGCTAGTGAAAGAGAGGTGCCGATCATCTTAATGCATATGCAAGGAACGCCTGAGACTATGCAAGATAACCCAAATTACGCGGACGTGGTTTCAGAGGTTATTGAATCACTAAAAGTTAGAGCTGATGATGCATTAAAGGTAGGTATTAAAAAAGAAAATATTGTATTAGACCCTGGTATTGGTTTTGGCAAAAGAAAGATTGATAATATCAATTTATTAGCCCATCTTTCAGAATTGGTTGATGTTGGTTATCCTGTTTTATTAGGTACAAGTCGTAAGCGTTTTATGGGTAGTATTTGTACCGTATCAGAGCCATTCGAATTAGTGACAGCTACTGCTGCAACGACTGCACTTGGCGTTATGGATGGAATTATGCTATTTAGAGTCCATGATGTTAAAGAAAATAGGCAGGCAGCTGATGTAGCTTGGGCTATTAAAAAAGCTAAAGATAATTGTGCATCCAAAACTAATTGAGTTAGAAAAACAGTTTAACTCATCAACATTAACGCAAATTTTTACGCCATTATTAGCGCAAAAAGAAATTGAATTATGGATTAAACGGGATGATTTAATTCACCCTGTTATTTCTGGAAATAAATGGCGAAAGCTTAAATATATACTTGATCATGCGTTAACGCTAAATGCCCATACTATTGTTAGTATGGGAGGGGCTTATTCTAATCATTGCCATGCCTTGGCTTTTGCCGGTAAGCAATTAAATTTAAAAACCAAAGCTTTTATTCGTGGTGAGAGGCCTAAAAAATTAAACCCAACCTTGCAAGATATTATTGGCTGGGGGATGGAGTTAATTTTTATTTCTCGATCTGACTATCGGCAATTAAGATATTTTAAAAAACATGATGATTTGCCAACTTTACAAAAAGGAGAGTATTGGCTGCCAGAAGGAGGCTCTACAAAATTTGCTTTACGTGGAGTAGGGGAGATAATAAATGAAATTGAGTTGGAATATGATTTTCTGTGCGTGCCTTGTGGGACGGGAACAACACTTGCTGGGTTAATTAATTCTGCATCAATCCACTCTCAGATGATAGGTTTTTCTGCATTAAAAGGTGCGAGTTTTCTAGTTAAAGATGTTAAAAAAATTTTGGGAAAGGACAAATCAAATAGATTAAACTGGTTTGTCCAATTAGATTATCATTTTGGCGGTTTTGCAAAGTATAATAATGATCTATTATTATTTATAGATGGCTTTAATAAGCATCATAATATTGAAATTGAACCCATTTATACGGGGAAAATGTTCTATGGTCTGTTTGACTTAATTCGACAGGATTATTTTAAGCCAAGACAGAAAATAGTTGCTATTCATACTGGTGGCTTGCAAGGAAATAGATTGATCTAATATCTCTGTTATTACGGGGTACGATTAAAAGTGAAGTAAAGCTAAAGTTTTTTCTTTAAGAAACAGCTCTCCAACTCTCGCGTAGGTTAGGCTAACAGCTCTATCGTTAACCTAACATTTTTAGCATACCGTTTGTTGGGTTGCCAAAGAGACGGCAGCCCAACAAAAATTATTACTTCACTTTTAGCTGTGTCCATAGTCAAAAAACTTAATAATTAGCCATAATAAAACAGATGGAAACAAACGAATTAGAAAACCCAGAATACTACATTAATCGAGAATTAAGTTTAATGGAATTTAATGACAGGGTATTAGCACAGGCAAGAGACGAAGAAATACCTTTGCTTGAGCGGTTAAACTATTTGTGTATCTCGAGCTCAAATCTGGATGAGTTTTTTGAAGTACGGGTTGCTAGTATTCTGCAAATGTTAAAAATGGATCCTGGTGCTGTTAGTACTGATGGGTTAACACCTAATGAACAATTGGATAAAATTTGTAATAAAGCACATGTCTTGGTTGAAGAACAATATCGAGTGCTTAATGAAATTTTACTGCCAGAATTAGAAGAACAAGATATTCGTTTTGTACGCAGGGATAAGTGGTCAACTACACAAAAAAAATGGTTAGAAAAGTTTTTTAATGTTGAATTATTACCTATATTGACACCCATGGGGCTTGATTCAGCGCACCCTTTTCCTCGAATATTAAATAAAAGTTTAAACTTTATTATTGCGATGACAGGAAAGGATGCTTTTGGACGAAATAGTGGACGAGCTATTTTACAAGTACCAAGAGCGTTACCTCGAGTCATTCAATTACCTCAAGAAGAAACGGACAGTGGGTCTTATGATTTTGTGTTTCTATCGTCTATTATTCATGCCTTTGTCGATAAATTATTTAATGGGATGACAGTAAAAAGCTGTCATCAATTTCGAGTGACAAGAAATAGTGATTTTTTTGTTGATGAGGATGCCATAGATGACCTTCTTCACGCTGTTGAGGGCGAATTGTTAATGCGTAATTATGGTGATGAAGTACGCATGGAAATTGATGAAAACTGTCCTGAAGAAACGACGATGTTTTTAAAGGAGCGATTTAGAATCCATGCTGACAGGGTGTTTCAAGCTAAAGGGCCTGTTAACTTAAGTCGATTACAGGCAATTAACAACTTAATTGACCGGCCTGATTTAAAATTTTCTCCATTTAATTCTTATATTGCCCCTCAATTAGGTCGTAAGAAGAATATATTTGATGCAATTAAAAAGCAGGATATTTTATTACATCATCCTTATGAGTCATTCAGGCCGGTAGTAGAATTTTTACGCCAAGCTGCTGTTGATCCAAATGTATTGGCTATTAAACAAACAGTTTATAGAGCAGGGGTAGACTCACCTATAGTTGCGGCGCTTGTTAAAGCTGCAAGAGCAGGAAAGGAAGTCACAGTTGTGATTGAATTACGCGCTCGATTTGATGAAAAAGAAAATATCGGTCTTGCTGCAAAGCTGCAAGAAGCTGCTGTCCATGTTGTATACGGGGTAGTTGGCTATAAAACACATGCGAAAATGTGCTTGATTTTGAGGAAAGAAGGGAAAAAATTATGTAATTATGTGCATTTAGGAACAGGTAACTATCATCCCAAAACTGCACGGTTGTATACTGATTATGGCTTGTTTTCTTGTGATAAAGAATTAGGTGAAGATGTAAGGCGTGTTTTTGCTCAATTGACTAGCTTAGGAAAGGTGACAAAATTAAATAAACTTTTACAATCACCTTTTACTTTACATAAGGGAGTATTAGATAAAATTGAAAGAGAAATCCAAAATAAGAAAAACGGTAAATCTGCAAAAATAATAATCAAAGTGAATGCGATTGTTGAAGAAGAATCGATTCGGGCATTATATAGAGCTTCTCAGGCAGGGGTTAAAGTTAAACTAATTGTTAGAGGCGTGTGTTGTCTGCGCCCTGGCGTAAAAGGCATTTCAGAAAATATAGAAGTCCGCTCAATTATTGGGCGATTTTTAGAGCATACGCGTGTTTATGCATTTTCAAATGATGGTGAGTGGGAGGTATATGCATCAAGTGCTGATTTAATGAATAGAAATATGTTTAGAAGGGTTGAGACTTGTTTTCCGATAGATAGTAAAAAATTACATGATAGGATTCTTCATGATCTGGATTGTTATTTAAAAGACAATAGCCAAACTTGGTTGTTACAAAGTGATGGAACTTATTCTCAAACTAAACCAAAAAAGGGGGAAGAAGTGTATATTGTTCAAAATGAATTGTTAAAGTTTTTTCAATAATTTTTTTCTTCACTGCTAGGTAAAAATAGCTTAAATATTGCGCCTCCGTCAGGATTATGCTCTGCCCAAATTTTACCCTTATGGGCAGAAACAATTTCTTGGCAAATTGATAAACCTAATCCTGTACCACCCGCACCATTTTTAGTTTTACTACTTTGAATAAATTTATCAAAAATAGTTGAAAGCTCATCTTTAGGAATACCAAGGCCTTGATCAGATATTGAAACTAAAGCACCTTTTGTTGTTTTTGTATCCGAGCTGCGTTTCCCTAGAATAATACTGGTTTTTTCAATTTTTATTTCAATTGTTTTGTCTTGAATAGAAAATTTAATCGCATTAGTGATTAAATTACTTAAGACTTGCAGTATTTTATTTTTATCACATGCTATTGATAAAGGGTCGATAGGTTGCTTTATGATAAAGTCAATTCTTTTTTCCTTGATTGAGGCAGAGCATTCATTGTGTATCTGTTGAACTAATAAGGTTAAATCATTTTCCTCAAAATTAAAGTCTTCTTTTCCTGCTTCCAGCTTAGATAAGTCAAGAAGATCGTTTAGCAATGAAAGTAAACGTTGGCTGCTGGTCTCAATATTAGTGAGAAATTTTTGTAACTTAACTGTTTTTTTCTCATCTAATGGCGAGCTTTTGAATTGTTTTAAACATAAAGAGGTAAAACTAATAATGCCATGCATGGGTGTTCTTAGCTCATGAGACATATTGGCTAAAAATTCACTTTTGGAATTATTCGCTTGTTCAGCCATTTCTTTGGCATGTTTTATATCAGTAGTTTGCTCATCAACTAATTCCTGTAAATTATTTTGTTTTTGTTGCAACTGAGCTTCAAAGTTTTTTCTATCAGTTATATCAAAAAGAATACTTAAATATTGGTAAGGAACTTTGTCCTGATCCAGGAACGGTGTTGTATTTTCTGAAAACCAGACTGTTTCATTTTGTATGTTTAAAAAGCTAGTCTCACCAACCCAAGGGGTTCCTTGAGCTAAAAACTCATGCCTTTGTCTAAGTTGAAGTTCGTTATTGGGTGGTGCTGCAAATTTTGTATGAATATCTGATTGTCCCAGAAATGCATTCCTATTTCTTCCTAAAAGCTGACAAAACTTGTCATTGATTTCGATCACGCGAAAGTCTTTGTCTCGCATGATGATACTTGCAGAAGCATCTAAAGCAAGTTTGTGATCTGCAAGTTCTTTTTCAAGTTTTTTATCAAGGGTAATGTCTCTAAAGAAGCAAACAATCACTTCGTTATTAATTACTTCTTCATTATTATCTTCTTCTTCGATATCTTCAGCAAAGGGATCTATTTCGTCGGTATCATCAAATAAAATGATCTCTTCTTCACTTGCTTGCCCAGTAGAGATGTGAAGTAAAATATCAAATCCCATTCTATGCTTCCCTAACAACGGAGTTTCTGCTGATGCACGAGATGAGATGAAATACCGGATATAAGCGCCTACATTATCTTCAACCCAATCAGGGCATGGGATAAGATCTGGGATTTTACGTTTGACTACTTCTCCCTCGCTGTATCCAAAAATTTGCTGCGCAGCAAGATTAAAGGTATTAACTGTACCATCAGATTCAAAAGAAATAATTCCATCTGATGCGTTGTGTAATAAGGAATGTAGCTTTGTTTGTTCACTGATAAGATCAAAACCGGCTTTTGAAAGTTGAGCGTTTTGAGTCTTTAATGATTTGAGTTCATGAATTATTTGAGAGGTTTCTTCTGATTCATTATTGAGCATAGTATTCATTAGGATTAATGATCAGTCTAAATTAAGGTAGGCAGTCACTTCATTACCTTTTCCTTTGTATTTTAGTGAGGAAAAGCTCAATTTATTTGCCACAGCAATACCTCTACCATGGTTGTCCATGCCTCGGGCAGGGTCAAACTCCATATAGGATTCCCAATCAAAGCCTTTACCCTGGTCAATAACAGAAATCTCAATACAGTCAGTAAGTTGTTGATAATTTAGTAAGGCTGTTTTATCGGCATATTCGTTTGACTGTAAACGTTTATTAATTTCTTCTACCCATGTGCCATTATTATTTAGTTCAGATTTTTCATTGTATGAAATACCAAGGTTGCCATGTTCCACTGCATTAATCATCAATTCTGTTAGCCCCATAATAATTTTGCTGGGTTCTGGGCATGCGTTTGAAACTAAAGATGCAATTGATCTTGCTTCTTCCAATGTTTTAAATTGAAAAGTGGCAGATTTGAGTAAACCCATTGTGTGTTTTGACTGATCAAGGTTTGCCTGAATCTCTTTTAATCGCAAACGATCATTAATCGCTGTTTTGACAATAGACAGGAGTACTTCTTCTTCAAAAGGCTTGGTTAGATAATAATAAGCACCCGCATTCATCCCTTCTTCGATATCAGCAAGGCTGGCTTTTGCTGTCTGGAAAATCACTGAACAATATTTAAGGATAGGGTGTTGTTTTATTTTTTCTAAAACCTCCATGCCCGTCATATTAGGCATCATCCTATCAAGTAAGATAACATCAAATGTATCGGGGGATTGTTCTAACATCTCCCAGGCAATTTGCCCATCTTCAGCTGTGCTTATTTTATAGTCGGATTCACTTAGATATTCTGAAATAATCTCTAAATTAAATTCTTCGTCATCAACAATTAGAAGATGTGCTTGTGTAGTAGTCATGATTTATACAAGTTCAGTAGCCTATATGAATGATTCCTTAAGTAAGTATAGATTGTAATTGTGAAAAAACTAGTTATAGTGATTAAAACTGTAAGATTTGCAAAAAGAATTCTTTAACTCAAAATAAGGGAGCTGGAAAGAAATAATCGTCCGATATTGGGCAGGGTTTTTGTTTGTCTTCAACGAGGTAGAAACAGGCGCATAGTAGGCTACGTAACTGTTGCTATCTCGTTGAAGGTGGACAAAAAGACCAGCAAGATTGGATGATTATTTCTTTCCAGCTCCCTAAGTACGGTTTCTAATTGATTTAGATTTATACAGCTATGGAAATTTTTGATTCAATTAATTTATATTTAATGACTCATCCAGTAATGATTGATCAACTTGAGTTTGTATTCAGGATTAAATACTGGGGTTTATTAGGGCTGGCTCTATACTTTGTACTACTGCCTTATAGAGAACAAAAAAAAGAAATCAAGAAACAGAAGGAGTTGTCTAAAACACGAGGGCATTTTCTTGCCTAAATAACTATTCTCGTTTAGGTAGTAATAGCTGTAGCTTTTTTTCAATTAATAACTTAACCGGATGTTCAAAATCGCAGGTATTTGGGTTGTTTGTAGTGTAGTAATTTTTTAGTTTTTCTTCAACTTTCTTTTTTTCAAATAGATTTAATGATTTAAAACCACGTCCATAGCGCCAGCCATAACCCCAGCGATACCAGGTAGGGAAGATCGGCAAACCACCTACAATTACTCCGAAATACATGGTGTTAGCAAGCAGAAAACTATTGGTTTTGTTTAAAACACATGCTCTTAAGGCCTTATCAGCTTGTTTTTTTAATTTGAGACTTCCCCCTTGCCAATAAGCAATGTCATGGGTAATGCAGCAATCACACCACAGGTTTTTTTGGGTAAAAGTACCATCTGGAAACTGTGAACAACCATCACTACTAAAATCATCTATTTCTCCAGCCATTATATTTTGTGCTGATAAAATAAATACAGTGATCAATATTGATAGCCTATGGTGTGATGGCATTTTTAATTCCAGCCTTTTAATTCATTAAAATAATAACGAGATTTTGCCATAATTTGTTTTTCTTTGTTTTCGATATAAGAAGCTAATAAAATAACAAATAAACCTAGCACAATTGAACAGATCCACGGAGCATTTGAATAAAAGTTGATCGCATATTCCCAATAAAAGAAAGTACCACCGATTACACAAAGATTACCACTAATAAAAGGAATTTTTTCGCGATATTTAATCCCTGCTACGGTTAAAAATATACCTGCTGCAATCACAAAAACAGGTGCCATTGTTTCTTGGTCTACCATTGCAACATAGCTTACTATCACAATCAATGCAGCACTGGTAAATCGATAAAGTCGAGCGTGAAAATCAATCTTAGTCGATAAGGCATATAAAATAATGGCAATCGGTAATAAGCTGATAAAAGAGTTGTTTTGTGTCACCGTAAATTCATTTAATACAGATAACCAGATAGAAATAGCGGAAAAGGTCCCTACCCATTGAGCAATATAAATGATAGCTGTTGATTTAATGTAACGTTTAATATCATAAATACAATAGATAACGAGTATGGCTGCCACGACTACAAACAATAAGAAAGAAGCTGGGTGTAATAAACTACGGCCGACCATAATCCAAAGAGGCAAACTGATTAGCGCTCTTGCAGCCATGCCTTCAGGGAGACGCATACTGGCATCATTATGTAACCCATGTTCGGTTTTTCTTAAAAAAATAAACAGCGCAGCTATTAATAAAGAAACAAGTGTTGCATCACGAACGGGTAATATCAGCAATGCATTGCCAATAACAGAAGTCCAAATTAGTGTTTTAATATATTTGCGCGCCAAAATAGAATAGCTGGCATAGCTGACTAAAAATAACAAGAAGCCCGTAATAACAAAATCTACAGCAATTACTGTTGGACTAACTTCCATAAATTGCAGCCAGCTATACTCTGGCTGTAATGCGCTATTGCCATGCCAATAAGCATAGATCATTGCTGCAACTTGTGATACCTGAACAGGCAAAAAGGCAGTGCCTAGTCCAAAAAATATTCTTGCTCCTTTTGTTTCATGAAATAAATAAGCGCAGACTAAACCCCCACCACATAATAACAAGGTAAGCCCTAAACCTATCCAATATCGATAAGCAGGCAATATTTCTTCATGTCCTTGCAGCATAAAACTGATCGCTGAAAGGGCAATTAATATAGATCCTGTCCAACGTAAATACGTAGTAATTTTTGATGTTATGCTTTTAGATTTTTCGTTCTCGGTATCCTGAAAATTCTCTATTTTAATATCAGGTTGAATATCATTTGAGTACATCATCTTCTCCTAATTATTTTCTTTTGAAGGGGTGTTTTGCGCTGTTAGTTCATCAAGCATTATTTTTAATGCCAGTTCATCTTCTTCTTGCTCAAAAGGTTGAGAAAAAATATCATCATCAATATTCTGATCGGGTACTGAAAATTCAGAACTAACAACAGAGCCTTCCCAGCGTTGAAAAACACCCTGAACTTCTTGAAGTGAGTTACTCTGATTATCTCCTAATGAATCTTGTATAGATGCTCTATTTTGTCTGGCTGCCAGAATTTCTTTCTGATTTTTTAAGGATTGTAATTGATCTTGAATAAGCTCTATATCGGCGCGAATTTTTTCTTCCTGAGCCGTACTTTCCTGACACTGTTGTTCAAGTGATTTTATTTGCTGCTGTACCTGGCGTAAACGTTTAACGCATTGCAAGGCTTTTTGTTCGTCTTCTTGTCTGCTTTTAATGGCTCGTTCAGACCAAAGTTTTGCTTGTTCCTGTTGATCTGATAATTGCTGCTGATATTGCTCAGACATTTTACTAACACGATGTAAATGTAAACGAGTTTTTGAAGCTATTTCCTGTAAATCTTCAATAGCAACGCCTGCGAGTGCCTCATGGTTTTCAAACTCATCAGCGACATGATCTATTTGGCTTTTAATACTAACGAATATGCGTTTTAAGTTGTTCATGGTTTTTTTATCCTTTGTTTTTGAGTATTCAATATCACTAAAGCAAAGGCTGTGCCAATAAAAAACTACTTATTAATCAATGATTAATTTAAGTTCCACATTATATTTATTTGATTGATAAACATAATTTGAATACACTATATACTTAAAATGTACGAAACTGATGGGCATAAATAATGCAAAAACTATTACCCGAACAACAAGGTTTTTTTAGTCAAATTGCCTCGCTGGCTTTTGTCAATCCGTTTGGCGAACAAAGAGAAAACGAGGATTGTAAGCTGTTAAATATCGCACCGAAGACAATGGGGATATTTCAACGCAGTGAAAAAATTCAAGCACTGCTACATGCACAATTTGAACAACTAGAACCCTTGACTGAATTTCGCATTATGGCTTATCAAGGAAAAACACAGGAAATTATGAAATTTTCTTGGTTGTTTTATCAATTTCATGAATTTCAGACTCAATTCAACCACTTTATTGAAGAACAACGATTAGCAGGGGATACTCTCATTGAATTAAGTTTTGCAAAAGACTTAAATCATCGCTTTCAGTTAGCTGGTTTTACCCTATCAGAAACAGAAAAATTTATAGCTTTATTTTATCAATTACATCGAGGTTTTTATTTTATAAGTACAGAAATTTCAGGTGATTGTCCCTCCATTATAGAATTACGGATGCGCTTGTGGAATAATATTTTTACTTTTAACCCGCAATGGTATATGGATTATCTCTGTGGAAAAATGGAAGACTTTTCGACCTTATTGCTAGGTGCCACAGGAACAGGTAAAACATTAATTGCGCATACCATAGGCTGCTCAGGATTTATTCCCTTTGATTTGAACAAAAATTGCTTTAAGGAAAGTTTTACCCGCTCATTTCAGTTTATAAATTTATCTCAATATCCAGGCTCATTATTAGAATCAGAATTATTTGGTCACAAAAAGGGCGCTTTTACTGGGGCTATAGATCACCACCAAGGATTATTTGATCGTTGCAGCGAGTATGGCGCGGTGTTTATTGATGAAATAGGGGATATAGATATTCCTACTCAGGTCAAATTGTTAAATGTCATTCAGGATAGAACCTTTTGTCCCGTAGGAAGTCATGAAAAATTGCGCTTTTCAGGTCGTGTGATCAGTGCAACGAACCGTAATATTAGTCAACTAAGAAAAGACGGTTATTTTAGAGATGATCTTTACTACCGACTATGTTCCGATGTAATTGAAGTGCCAAGTCTACAGCAACGAATAAAAGAAAACCCAGAAGAGCTAGGTCATTTAATTACCAATTTGCTTAATCGTATCACAGATATTCCTGCTTCAAATTTGGCACCACTAATTGAGAAGCATATTCGTACCTATGTACCTGATTATTACACTTGGCCAGGTAATGTTAGAGAGCTGGAGCAATGCATACGCCGTATTTGTTTAACAGGGCGTTGTAGCATATCTAATATCGCAAATGCTACAAACCAGAATGATGGGTTCAGCTTATCTGATAATGCAGGGGAGGGCAGTGTGCAAAGTTTATTACAGCAATATTGCCGGTTTCTTTACGAGCGCCACGGAAGTTATGAGGCCGTTTCCAGAATTACTCAATTAGATAGACGAACAGCAAAAAAATATATTGTTGAATAAACTTTAGGGCTGACTAGCGGATTTTTTTAAAATGTTTGATCAGGCCATTGGTTGAACTATCATGTTTATCAACTACTTTATCACCTTGTAGTTCTGGGTATATGACACCAGCAAGCACTTTACCTAGTTCAACACCCATTTGGTCAAATGAGTTTATATTCCAGATTGCACCTTGAACAAACACTTTATGTTCGTACAAAGCAATTAATGAACCCAATGTTTTTGGCGATAATTTTTTAAATAAAAATGAGTTGCTGGGTATATTTCCAGGAAAAGCTTTTGCATTGATTAGAATCTCATTTTGTTCAGATTTATCAAGTTCTTGGGCAATTTGTTGAGTGGTTTTTCCTTGCATTAAGGCTTGGGGTTGAGCTAAGAAATTTGAGATCAACATATTATGATGATCGGGTAGGTCATGATAACTTGTGGCAGGCACTAAAAAATCACAAGGTATCAGTTTAGTGCCTTGATGAATGAGTTGATAAAAGGCGTGCTGGCCATTGGTGCCAGTTTGTCCCCAGATAATGGAGCCTGTCTGGTAGTCAACAGCTTTGCCATTAACATCAACGCTTTTGCCATTACTTTCCATATCGCCTTGTTGCATAAAAGCTGGGAAGTACCGTAGATAATGACCATAGGGTAATATAGCCTGAGATTCTGATTTGAAAAAATTGTTATACCAAATACCCAGTAATGCCATGATAACTGGAATATTTTGTTCGAAGGGTGTTAGCCTGAAATGTTCGTCTATTTCATGAGCTCCGTCTAATAAGTCTTCAAAATTTTTCATCCCAATACTTAGAGGGATAGATAGGCCAATTGCAGACCAGAGTGAAAAACGACCACCAACCCAGTCCCAGAATTCAAAAATATTATCAGGGCTAATACCAAACTCAACCACTTTTTCTTTGTTAGTAGAAATAGCAACAAAATGTTTAGCAACCGCATTTTGGTCGGATAATGACTCGACTAACCATGTTCGGGCTGACAAAGCATTAGTGATGGTTTCCTGAGTGGTAAATGTTTTTGATGCAATTAAAAATAAAGTGGTTTCTGGGTTTAACTTGCTTAAAGTGTTAAGTAAGTCAGCTTGAGCTACATTAGAAACAAAGTGTGTTTGAATTTTTCCGATTGAGTAGGGTTGTAACGCTCTAACAACCATTCTTGGCCCTAAATCAGATCCACCAATACCAATATTAACCACATCAGTAATAACTTTACCGGTAACGCCGCGCCAGGTTCCCGAATGAATGGCGTTACAAAAATCACGTATTTTATCCAGCACTTGATTTACATCTGGATTAACATCGCGTCCATCGACCATAATAGGTCGGTTATTACGATTTCTTAAAGCCACATGCAATACAGCTCGATCTTCAGATTGATTGATCTTTTTACCAGTAAACATGGCATCAATCTTTTTATCTAAATTTTGTTGGCGAGCGAGTTGAAAAAGTAAAGGTAAAGTCTTGTCAGTGATTCTGTTTTTTGAGTAGTCAAAGAGGATGTCGTTAAAGCATAAAGAGTATTTATCAAAACGGTCTGGGTTATCATTAAACATATCTCTCATATGTAAAGATGAGATATCGTTGAAATGATTTTGGAGATCATTCCAAATAGTTGATTCTGTTAATGCAGACATAGTGATAATTCTCGTTTTGAAGGGTAAGATGATAAAAGTGTTACTAAGTTAAACAATAGCGGAAATATTAGGATAGTCAATAAATGATGTACAACTCTAGTTGAGGATATCTCATTAAAATATAGGTGAAATTAGTGCTTTTGGCATCTATCTTTTGGAGTAGTTATTTTCTTTGCACAGTTGTACAAAAAATCTGAAAATTAGTTTTTAAATATGGCTCACAAACAAAGAATTAAGTTGAATATAAAATATTTATTTCGATTGTTTTTTTGAGTGTTGCTGAAGAGTTTGTATTGTGGTTGCAATCTGGTCAGCAAACAAGGCGATAGCTTTACTTTGTGCTTTAACCGCTGATTCGTGACTTTTGTTGTCGACAGGAAGAGTAAATTCCCCTTTGTGAGTTATTACCAAATCATTATTTTTTTCTGAAGATAAGCTCCATTTTGTCTTCAAAATAACCTGATGCTTGGTGTTTACATCCATTCGTAAAACTTCAACAGACAATTCATGGCTTGGTTTTACACCCTCTAGTCCAGCATAGTTGCTTGCAAGATTAGGCATTATTCGGGCATTAAGGTTTTCAATAAATACACGAGTAAAATCATCTTTTAATGGTTCTGCCCATCGGTGATATTCACTCAGTTCAAGTTTATAGTCATCGTCTCTAAGTACCATTTGAGGACGATCCAGATAGTCAGGGAATTTGATATTTTTTACCAAAATTCTCATTAGAGATTTGTTGTTTTTTATCTCTAAAATAGAGCGGGTCGGATCAATGGCTGTTAACAAGTAATAAGTTGTTTGCTGATAGCTAGTGCATGAAAGTAAACTTAGTATAAAAAAGAAAAATAAAATTCGTTTTTTTAGCATATTCATTTTCTTACTCCGGATTCAGCATCTTTTTTTCCATAAAGTAACGCATCTGGGTGACGCTCCAGATAATCCATCATAACTCGAGTTGAACGTGCTGCACGGGTAAGTTCTTGTAATGCTGTTTGTAGATTTTGGTTTACTGGAGAGTTATTATTGATTACGGATTCAACACTACTGAGTGTTTTATTTATTTCTTCTAAGGTTTTATTTCCACTCATTACAACTTGATGAGTATCTTCAAACAGTGACTCGGCGTTGCTATTAAAATCTAATATTAACTGATCCGCGTGCTTTATAGTTGTTCTAAGGTCTTGAGAGATAATCTTTGTATTGCCTTTCAATGTATCAGCGATTTTTTGTAAATCTAGCATACTTGTATTGAGTGCCGTTAATGTAGATTGAGTTTGTTCTGATCCGGTTATTTTTTCTAGATTGCTTACGGTTTTTTGTAAATTATTAAATAACAACGTTAGATCGATTGTTTTACTACTTTCAAGCAAGTTTCTAATAGATTTTTGTATTTCATCACTATTTGAAGGAATAGATGGAATTTCTTTTAGTTCAGTTTTATGGCCATATAATTTTTTTGAGGTATGGGGTAAAAAAAGAGCCTCAATAAATAATTGACCTGTTAACAAGCTATCAAGTTGTAATTGCATTCGTAAACCTGATTTAATTAAATCATCAACTTCTGTTGTATCCCAGCTTTTTATTTTAGTATTGACATAGTCACTAATGTTTTTTTGATTGACTTCAAAAACAACAGGGATCAACGTCCTGTTGTTTTCTTTATCACGCTCTACATTAATTTCTGTCACATGTCCTATTTGTACACCATACAATTTTATTGGTGCTCCAACTTTTAAACCATTGATAGATTCGGTAAAAACGACGATAAATTTCTGGTTTTTACTAAACAAAGTATCACTGCTAAAGACAAGAATGCTGACAATTAATAATAAAATTGCACCAACAATAAATGCACCAATAGTTGCTGGGTTACCTTTGTTGCTCATGAATTACTCGCTTATGTTGATAGTATTTAGGGCACCTCTATTAATTGTGGATGAGAAAATTGAGAACCAAAACATTCAAGATCAAGGCGAAATCCGCACGTAACAGCCGGCTATTGCGAAGGATTTTAACGCAGAGATTGGGTGTTTTGGACTCAATTTTTCCATTCATCAATAATAGAGCTGCCCTGTAGGTAATTTAAAACAATCAGTTGCTATTGTATAGGATATTAATATAAGGAATAGAAAAGCTTACATGATTCTTATATTGTGAGAATTAACAAATTAAAAAGTTTAATGACCTCATTTTTTTTTACCTCTGGTCAGGAATTGGCGTACTCTTGGGTCATCACATTCTTTTAATAAAATATTAGGGTCACCACTGGCTATCATGGTTTTACTTTCTGGATCAAGAAAGACAGAATTGCTTCCAATTGCAAATATGCTAGCTAATTCATGAGTGACTATTACTAAAGTTGCACCTAAGCTATCTCTTAACTCCAAAATCAAGTCATCAAGTAATTTTGCACTGATAGGATCCAGGCCTGCAGAAGGTTCGTCAAAAAAAAGAATTTCAGGGTCAAGTGCTATGGCTCGTGCTAAACCAGCTCTTTTCTGCATGCCTCCACTAATTTCTGAGGGATAATAATTTTCAAACCCTGATAAGCCGACTAATGCAAGTTTTAAAGAAGCGAGTTCTTGTATTTCCGCTTTTCCTAAATTGGTATATTCTCCTAAGGGTAAGGCAATATTTTCTGCTAATGTCATGTCGCTCCATAAAGCGCCACTTTGATACAGAATGCCATTCCGGCGCATTATTAGGCTTTTTTCTTGTTCATTCGCCTGCCAGAAATCTAAATCCTGGTAAAACACTGAACCTTTAGCAGGACTTTTTAAACCCACTAAATGCCGAAGTAAGGTACTCTTGCCACAACCACTTGCGCCCATTAGAATAAAAATATCTTCTTTATTAACAGTAAAGTTCAAGCCTTGTTGAATGATAAAATCGCCATAAGCCATAGTCAGATCATTAACGGTAATATGTGCTTCTGTTGTCATTAACTAAATACCAAGACTTTGAAATAAAATTGTAAAAATAGAATCAGCAACAACTATGCTAACAATGCTTCTAACGACGGCTGTTGTCGTGGCTTCGCCAACTGCGGCAGAACTGCGACCACATTTTAGTCCACTCATGCAACCGATTCCAGCAATTAACAAACCAAATACAAAACTTTTTATTATCCCTGTAGCACAATCAACTAAAGTAATGGACTGTGCGGTTTGGAGGTAATATTCGATAAATGATATATCTAACATCGTGACTGCGACCCACATTCCTCCTAAAATCCCAATAACATTTGAATATATTGTTAAAAGTGGCATCATCAATACCAAGGCTAAAATTCTAGGTAACACTAAAAAATCTAAGGCAGCTATGCCCATAGTTTTTAGAGCATTTATTTCCTCATTAACCTGCATGGTACCCAGTTTTGCTGCAAATGCCGCACCTGTGCGCCCAGCCATAATAATAGCCGTCATCATTGCGCCCATTTCGCGTGTCATACCGATTGCAACAAGGTTTGCTACATAAATATCAGCACCAAAAAGTTGTAATTGTATTGCGCCTATAAAAGCCAGAATTAAACCGATTAATAAACTAATCAAAGTAACGATTGGTAAAGCATTAGGACCACATTCTTGAATAACTAGCCAGAAATCCTGATGTCTAAAGCGAGCTTTACCTTGGGTAAACCTGAAAAAACTAAGCCAAATCTCACCGATAAATGAAAATACTGCTTTTGTTTCAATAACAGTATTGATTGCTCCATTACCTACTACTTCTAAAAAAGACTTCTGCTGCTTGGTTTTTCTTACCCCTGTTCTTTCTGGAACTGCTGTTGCAAGTTTGAGAAGGCTTCTAATGCCCGAAGGTAAGCCGGAAATATCAAAATCAATTTTCTTATCATTAAGACTTTTGGTTAGAATAAGAATAAATGAAACCAAACGGCTATCCCACATGCCGAGGTCTGTACAACTAATTTTAATATGAGTAATAGTTGGATCTTGAAACAGTTGTTTTTTTACATCATTTAAGGGGGGTAGGTCGTTTCCTATAACCCAGTCACCACTAAGCTGAAGCTCAAGGCAATCATTTTTAGAAGGTCCTATGTGATATTGGCATTGAAGATAAGGTTTTGGCATTCCAAGTATTTTGTATTTTTTGTTACTGCATTCTTGAGTGCAAAATGAGAATAAGTGATGAATCTAGGGATGAAATAGATAATACAGTATAAGAGTTGAAATAAAGTCTGTTTTCATTAATTTAGGGGATAATTGGTTTTAGTTATTTTAGATTTCGATTCATCAATAATAAAAAAATGCTTGATAGTCAAAAATTTGTTTATATGAATTTTTGTGTTTTTTCAGTATAGATAAAATATAAAGGAGTAATGAGCAATACCATATCAAATTTTATCCCTATAGTGACTGGAAATTTATAATTTAATTTAGTTTTTTTAAGTGGTTGTTTTTTAATATGTCAATGATTTTATATAAGAAAGTTGCTGTGCATCACGTTTTATAGCTAATTAAGGTGGTTTAAAGTCTTGATGATTTAGTTGAGTCTATGATAATCTGCTAAAGATTTTGAACTTTTTAACCTGAGTAGAAAGCAATTAACAATATGGTTTGTCCAAACCATTATTTACACATTCTAATAGTAAGTTAAGGAATCTCTATTAATTGCGAATGAGAAAATTAAGAACAAAAATATTCCATTCATCAATGTAATAGATGTGCACTTAATAATAAACTTCATAAACTAATTTTTATTTAATATCAGAGGTAAAGATATGCTTCGTTTTTTTAAGCAGATATACATAATGATAGGTCTGTATCTATTTAGTATTTCTGTATCATTGGCTTATGATTATTCCGATAATCAACCATATTCACAGTCGCCACCTCAAGGTCTGTCAGTGAGTGAAGTGCCATTATTTGTCAGTATCGGCTTTGATGATAATAGCCTCTCTGGTCTTGAAGGCTCAGGTGGTACGGGTGGTATGACCTGGATTCTTGATTATTTAAGAAACAAAAGAAACTCGACAGGTTTGGGTAATTCCTTAACTTATGATTCCACTCCCATAAGAGTTAGTTTTTTTAATACTTCAAAATATCAGGAAGAGACAGTTAAAGATGATCCTGTGTATGTAAAAAGGGCTTGGAATACTGCACTTAATGATGGACATGAAATTGCTATCCATACAGTAAACCATTTGCATGGCAGTCAATTTAGTACAGATCAATGGAATACAGAAATTGGGGATACTATTACCCATCTTATTAAGCCATTTGACGCTAATGAGCAGCCTGGTAATTCAAGTTCTACATCAGGTATGGGGGCTAATTTTATTAATTTATATGGATTTAGAACCCCTTTTCTTGAATATAATAACGAAACTTTCTCTTCTCTAGTTCAACAAGGACTTACTTATGATACAAGCATAGAAGAGGGATGGGAAAATACGATAGATGGAACTAATTTTCCATGGCCTTATACTCTAGATTCGGGTAGCCCAGGTAATCAAGATATGCTGGATAGAGGGTTTCCAAACAAATTTCCAATATCAGATCATCCAGGTCTTTGGGAGCTAGGTGTTAACCCTGTTATTATTCCTCCAGATAGCGCAACTTCTCAATATGGAATTAATTATTCAATAAGAGATAAAGTATTGGCAAATGTGTCATATTTTGATGTTGTGGGTGGAAAAATGACTGGGTTCGATTTCAACCTTTGGCAACAAGCTAAGTTAAATAAAGCTGAAACATTAGCAACCTTAAAATATACTCTAGATCTACGATTACAAAACGGTAATCGTGCGCCATTTTTGTTTGGAGCACATTCAGAAAATTATGGTTCTAAAAACGCTGCATCGTTTAGTCAAATTTCTGTTCGTGAAAGGCAAGAAGTTATTGAAGAGTTTTTACAATACGCAAAATCTAAGCCTGAGGTAAGAATAGTACCTTTTCAAGCAGTGATTAACTGGATGCGTAACCCATCGGCAATTGACTGTGGAAATAGCTGTCCTAGTGATACTCTCCCGCCGGAAGTCACTAGTCCTGGTAATCAATTAAATGAAGTTGATGATACCGTTGAATTAACTATTCATGCCACAGATCCAAATGGTTTTGATCTAGTATTAACGGCTGAAAATTTGCCTGAGGGTTTGTCAATTGATTCTATTTCAGGGTTAATTAGTGGTATAACAACCACTGAAGGTACAAATTTAGTCACTATTAATGTGGATAATGGAGAGCTAAATACCACAATCACTTTTAATTGGGAAATTACCTCAAATCTTTCTGAAGATCCTTGGGAAATAATTGATGCCATTGGTGATCGTATTGATAACTTACAGGAGCATAATGATGGGCTGTCTGCTAGAAACTTTAAAGGTTATCGTTATAGAAGCAGAAGAGCTAATAGAAATTTTATTTCATACTATTTACATCAAGCTGCTAGACAATCTTGGAATGGAAGACCTGGTCATGCAATTTCATATTTGAATTATGTGTTATCAAAGCTAAATAGAAAAATGCGACCTGGTTCAGAACGTGACTTACTTAGACAGAATATTTTAGAAGAAAAGGCTAATTTACAAGCCTTATTAGGAACTGATTTTTAAAATTAATAATTTGTTTTGTCTATTTCCATATTGTAGTAACAGACTGCGTAGTTTCGCTAAACAGTCCTGTTACTACAATTTTTTCTAGTTCCCCCCCTAAATAGCTTTCGTTATTTACTTCTTGTTGCCTTAGAAATATAAATTCTAATATGACTAACGTAACAAAATACAGAATGAAAGATTAATTCAATGTATGCCTTTTCAATTAAATATTCAGCAAAACCAAGTCCACTATTAATGGGTTCTAATAAAGATATTTAGTGGCAATAATTTGCCTAACAGAAGATTGTTTGTTGACAACAACAGGTTTTTTTGTTCTATAATGCGGAAATAGCTTGTTTTATTAATTTTGGCATGGAAGTAGCATGCCTAGTTAGTTAATTATGTTTAAGCAAATCGATAAATAAGCCATGAAAAAAAAATCAGTGAACTTAGCAGTCGTAAGTAACAATACTCTTGATTCAAGAAAAGTCGTCAGCCTTGAACATTATGATATTAGTAGTGCATTACAAACGACACTAGAATTTTCTGAGTTAATTCATATATTCAGTAACAAAATTCAATCATTTATTCCCCATAATGCGTTTTCTTATCACAATGATGAATTTAATTTAGATATAAGCAAGGGAATAACAACAAAAAACTCTTGTACATATGCTTTAAAAGTTGAAGATGTACAACTAGGTAATTTGAAAATAATGCGTAATCAAAGTTTTAGTAATGAAGAAATTAAATTACTAGAAGAGTTGCTTTGTTGTCTAATCTATCCATTAAAAAATGCTACCCTATATAAGCAGGCATTGGGTATGGCATATACTGATCCTTTAACAAAAACTTATAATAGAGCTGCTTTTGAAGATGCTTTATCAAGGGAAATAAAATTAGCTCATAGAAAATCTAATCATTTATCTGTTATCTTTTTTGATATTGATCATTTTAAAGATATCAATGATGACTTTGGACATGATTGTGGTGATATTGCCTTAGCTTCTGCCGCAAGTTGTATTAAAGATATGTTAAGAGGAAGTGATGTAGTCTTTAGATATGGTGGTGAAGAATTTGTTATTTTACTTAGTGATACCAGTATTGATGGCGCAAAAATTTTAGCAGAAAGAATCCGTAAAAGTATAGAGAAGCACTCCATTGCCTATGGTATGCAAATTATTAAACTAACTGCTAGCTTGGGTGTGAGTACTTTAAGAGGAAATGACACTTGTGATTCCCTTGTCAAAAGAGCGGATCAAGCAATGTATCAAGCAAAAGATAACGGAAGAAATCAGATTCAATTAGAAAGCCCAGTCCAATTAGTCTAGTTTGAAGTTTCCTTAATAGTTAACAACTTTATTTATAAAGTAGAGTATTTCAGTAGCATTGCAAAGGACTGAGTTTTAATAACTTCCGAACCTTTTTTGCTCATAAAAGTACCATATAATAATTACATAGTCTTCTATGCACCTTTTTTATTAATACTCCTGTGAAGAGGTTTGATTAAAAGTGAAGTGAATTTAGCAGTTGTAGGTTAGGCTGCCGTCTCTTTGGCAACCTAACATGGATAAAGCCATTAGCCTAACTACCATCTTTTGATGGGCTTGTTTCAGTGGTACGAGAGAAAAACTTGACCACTACACCCCAGTGAACCCAAAATTCTAAGTCATAATATTTACAGAAGTTATTAAATTCTCTGCTCTAAAAAACAGCGTAGAATAAAACCATGTCTACGCAAGTCTTTCATCCAGCTATCCAGAACTGGTTTTCCAAAACCTTTAAAACCCCAACAGATGTCCAAAATCAGGCATGGGACTCTATAGTTCAAGGACAACACACGTTGCTAACTGCACCGACAGGCTCAGGTAAAACCTTGGCAGCCTTTCTTGCTGCAATTGATAATTTAATCAAGGACGGGCTGGCAGGCGAGCTGTTGAATCAGACACGAGTGCTTTACATTTCTCCACTAAAGGCTTTATCTAACGATATTCAACTTAATTTGCAACAGCCTTTACAGGGTATTCGTGATGAATTATTGGCATTAGGACGGCCTGATATTGAAATCAATGCATGGGTTAGAACAGGGGATACCCCGCAGGCTGAACGAGCGAAAGCGGCTAAAAATCCCCCGCATATTTTGGTGACTACGCCCGAATCAATCTATATCTTACTTACTTCTGATTCTGGCCGGGCTATGCTGAGCACTGTGCAAACGGTGATTATTGATGAGATTCATGCAGTGGCGGGTAGTAAGCGTGGTTCACATCTGAGTCTTTCATTAGAGCGGTTACAGGCATTAGTGACTCAGACTAATCCAGAGCTCAAGCTTCAACGCATTGGTTTATCTGCCACCCAGAAACCGATAGAAACAATGGCTCATTTTTTGGTAGGTCAGCGTGATGAATATTGCCAGATCGTAGACACAGGGCATTCACGACAGCGTGATTTAGCACTGGAAATACCAGGTTCACCACTCACCGCCATTATGTCTAATGAAGTCTGGAACGAGATTTATGACAAGCTGGAAAAATTGTCCAATGAACATAGCACAATGCTGGTGTTTGTAAATACGCGCCGGTTAGCAGAACGTGTTGCGCGATTTATAGCTGAACGTCTTGGTGACGAGCATGTGATGGCTCACCACGGGAGTATGGCGAAGGAAAAAAGGCTTGAAGCAGAACAAAGATTAAAACGAGGTGAACTAAAATGTTTGGTGGCTACGGCTTCATTAGAATTGGGTATAGATATTGGTGATATTGATCTGGTTTGCCAATTAGGTTCGCCACGATCCATTGCTGCATTTTTACAACGAGTGGGTCGTTCTGGTCATGCTATTGATGCTATTCCGAAAGGACGTTTATTTCCTTTAACGCGTGATGAATTAGTCGAAACTACGGCTTTATTAAAAGCGGCAAATCAAGATGAACTGGATCGGGTGAAAATTCCTTCTCAACCATTAGATGTTCTGTCACAACAAATTGTTGCAGAAGTCAGTAGCCGAGAATGGTCAATTGATGAATTGTATCAGTCGTTCAAAAGCGCATGGCCTTATCGGGATTTACAACAAAGTGATTTTGATACCGTCATAAAAATGTTATCGGATGGTTTTTCAACCCGCAGAGGCAGGCGCGGTGCTTATTGTCATTTTGATGCGGTCAATCGGCAAATCCGACCCCGCAAAAATGCCCGATTGGTTGCATTGACAAATGGCGGTGCAATTCCCGATCAATTTGACTGTGATGTAATGTTGGTTCCTGAAAGTTTGCGCATTGGAACCATAGGTGAAGATTTTGCATTTGAGAGTATTCCAGGTGATATTTTTCAATTAGGCAATAATTCATATCGAATTTTAAAAACAGAAATCGGCAAGGTTTTTGTAGAAGATGCCAAGGGTCAACCCCCTAATTTACCTTTCTGGTTAGGTGAAGCACCTGGTCGATCAGATGAACTGTCAGTTGCTGTGTCTAAGCTACGTCAATCAGTCGATTATCAGTTAGAAAAAGGGCTAACAGCAACTAAACAATGGTTAGTTGATAACTATCAAATACCCGATGCGGCAGCGGATCAATTATGCACTTATCTGGCAACAGGTAAAGCCGCATTAGGTTTATTGCCGACACAAAAAAACATAATTTTTGAACGCTTTTTTGATGAAGTGGGGGATATGCATTTTGTCATTCATTCCGCGTTTGGATCACGCATTAATAAAGCATGGGGGCTTGCGCTACGAAAACGCTTCTGCCGTAAATTTAATTTTGAGCTACAAGCATCCGCACTGGAAGACAGTATCGTCTTGTCATTGTCCGCAACTCATAGCTTTGCGATGGAAGAAGTGGCTAAATATCTGCATTCAAAATCAGTGCGTGAGGTATTAATTCAGGCTTTATTAGATGTCCCCATGTTTCCCATGCGCTGGCGCTGGAATGCGACTATTGCATTAGCCGTATTACGCAATCGGTTTGGTAAACGTTCACCGCCGTATTTTCAACGCTCCGATGCAGAAGATTTGGTGGCAGTTTTATTTCCAGACCAGATTGCCTGTGGTGAAAATATTGCTGGTGATCGAGTTATCCCAGATCACCCGTTGGTTAATCAAACCATCAGTGATTGCTTACATGAAACCATGGATATTGATGGTTTAATTCAACTGTTGCAGGGGATAGAAAGTGGCGAAATATCCATTACCTGCTGTGACCTTACCTCTCCATCCCCCTTATCTCAAGAAATCATAAATGCCAGACCTTACGCTTTTCTGGATGATGGAGCAGCGGAAGAGCGTCGTACCATGGCAATAAAATCACAGAATTTCACCCAAGTAGTTGATGCGGCAGAATTCAGGCAGTTGGATAGTGCCGCCATAGAAAAAGTACGTGAAGAAGCATGGCCGACAGTTAGAACAGCAGATGAATTGCATGATGCCTTGATGGTGTTAGGTTTTATCACTGAAAAGGAAGCTGAAAAAGGTAAAAGCATTGATGTACTTGATTTTGGTTGGCAATCTTTTTTTAATCAATTAGCTGAAAATTCACGGGCAACCAGACTGACAGTCTCCGAGAAGGGAGAGACGATTTTAGTTGCCGCAGAACGACTCGAGGAATTTCAACAATTATTTCCAAAATCAACTACTCAACCAAAAATACAGGCTGTTGCAAATGATAAGTATGATGAACCACTGATAGAGATTGTTCGTAGCCGACTTGAAGGGTTAGGACCAGTGACTGTCACTCAATTGGCAGCACCCTTAGCATTAGAAACAGTGCAGATTGAAGCAGCCTTGTTAAAGTTGGAGCAAGAAGGTTTTGTGGTGCGAGGACATTTTACCGATAATAGAGTACACGAATGGTGTGAACGCCGATTACTGGCTCGCATTCATCGCTACACGATTAACCAATTAAGAAATGAGATAGAACTCGTCAGTCTCGCAGACTTTATGCGTTTTTTGTTTGAATGGCAAAGTATCAATGAAAGAGGGGAGGGAGTAGAAGCGCTTGCTGCTATATTGCAACAGTTAGAAGGCTATTCCATCCCAGCACAACTTTGGCAAAGTAATATTCTGCCAGCAAGAATCAAAATGTACTCAACTAATATGTTAGAAAGTTTGACTCTTAGCGGACGAGTAAGTTGGCTAAGACTTAATGTGAAAGCCAATGAAGATAAAATAAAAAACTCGCCTGTTCGATTAACCCCTATTGCGTTAATTCAGCGTACCCATCTTGAGCATTGGCAAAAACTATCATCTGTACCTACAAAATCAGAACAAAATTTGAGTGGTTATGCTAAAAAAATAATCGAACTATTAAATACAAAAGGAGCATTGTTTTTTAGCGATATTGTCCAGCAAACCAATATATTAAAAACACAGGTAGAAAATGCTCTGGGTGAGTTGGTTAATTGGGGATTAGTCACATCAGATAGTTCTGCTGGATTACAGGCATTGATAACACCAGCATCAAAACGGCCTCGACTCGGCGTAAGAAGAAGACATAAAGCAGCAGTATCACCATTTGATAATGCAGGTCGCTGGAGTCTTATTTATCAATATGAACGACCAGAAAAAATTGATGTAGAGAATATCGAGTTTATCGCCATTATTTTGTTACAGCGCTATGGCGTAGTTTTTAGAAAATGTCTGGAACGTGAATCAAAACTACCACCCTGGCGCGATTTATTAAGAATTTATTGGCGAATGGAAGCGCGTGGAGAAATACGTGGTGGGCGATTTGTAGAAGGAGTGAGTGGTGAACAATTTGCTTTACCTGAAGCCATCGGAACACTGAGAAAAGTTCGAAACGATAAAAAAACGGGACGGCTAACAGTATTATCCTCAGCTGATCCACTTAATTTGGTGGGTATAGTGTTGCCGAGTGAAAAAATTGGGTTGTCTGCTCATACAAATATTGTCTTTAAAGATGGACTTGCCATTGCTGTGAGACATAAAAATGAGGTTGAGTATTTATGTGATTTGGATAAGGAAACTAGAAGAAATATAACTATTGAGTTTGGCAGAATGATTTGCAGAAAAGGTAGTTGAACTTCCAGGCTATGTTCAGCAGCAGCTTCATCATTGATAAGAACATCGGTTGTTTTTGATATTTTGTTTGAGCTTTTTTATCTATAGAGATAACCCCCAAAGATGTAACAAAATCATCAGCACTTTTGATAGTCACCTCACTAAAACCAGTTCGATGCAAAGGATGAATAAGCACTACTCGTTTTATTTGTTGTCGATAAGGTTCAAGTAGTACAAAAGCACTTGTAGCGGTTAAACCGGAATATAACCCCCGTATGGGGTATTATTATTGCCTTAGGAACAGAACAACAGAAGTTGTTGTAGCTTGCGCTAAATTCTGTTTTATCATGTGTCTTAAAGTATCAGGACTTGCTGGATAAAATGTTCCAGCAACAGTAGCTGGTCTAATATTTTCCATGTCAATCTCCTAATAATCATTTCAACTGGGGCGTAAATAATCTAATTCAGCAAACTTGTCTATGACATTTATACATTTAGTGTGTGAAAATTGATATTTAGAAAACTTATTCAAAAATATAACATTATTCACGTGGAAAACATTTTATTCTTCAATTTTGGGAATTTCTTTTCCACAAATTTTTTTTAATAAATAACAGGAGATAAATAATGAAATATTTAAATAAGAAATCCCTACTTTCGGTTGCTATAGTATCAGCATTAGGAAGCTCTTTAGCAAGTTCAGCACCATTGCCTAATGTATATGATGGCGGAAATCGCTGGTCAATTACTGCATATAATGATGTTTCCCCCAACCATACCCAAATGGCTACTCAAAGTATCTGTTTTAGAGCTTATGCTGTAAATGGTACTCATATAACTGGGAAGTGGTTTTCTGATTCTTTTCCAGATTGGAACGGCGTTTATACGCAAGAAGGAGATCAGGTTACTTTACATGGAGATTATGCCAATGATATTGGGCATGATGGTATCACCTTTGATATTGTTACAAACAATAGAAAAAACCACGGTGCTGGTCATTGGACAGAGTGGAGAGAAAATGGTCAATTTGGTAATACCGTTGTTTTCGCAAACACGTCACTGCAAAGGATAGGTAAGTGTAAAAATAACATTACTGATCTTACATTTTCTGCCATTCCACCTCGGTTATTGTTGAACGGTGGAGAGGCTGTTGATCCAATGCAAGCGGGACAAGAACCTTTGAATAAAATCCCACATTTAGAGCTTGTACGCTAAAGTGCAATGAGTAACTTTAAATAGAAGTTTGGGTTTTCTTTAGGAATTTCTGATTAAGTTGATTAGAATTTAGCGCAGAAAAAACTGTCGCTATTTTTCACGAAGTGAGACGTAATAGTCACTCTATTGCACCGATTTTCGTGGAAAATATCGGCAGTTTTAGCAAGCTAAAAATAATTGGACTTGATCAGAGATTCCTTTATGAACGTGCATGAATAACTTCGACAACTAGCGTAGGTATTTTATTCGTATTCAACTAACACAAGGACTTGTATAGGTATTGTAATGCAGGAGCAATTTCCGAGGTGCAGAAACAGACCCATAGCAAATCACGGAACTGTTTCTGCAATACGGAAGCCGGACAAAAAGACAAGCAAAGACAAGCAAGTTGTCGAAGATATTTCGTGTTCGTTTATTTCTTAATCATGTTAATTTATGAAGATAATAAACTATTTCCTTACCAATTCTTAGGTAATGATTTTATAATAACCCATTGACCTTGGGCATTTTCCTTAATATACCCTCCTTTCTTTAAAGCGACTACAAAACGATTGATATTTTCCCGTGCCGTTCCGACGAACTCCCCCATTTCTTGCTGTGTGAACTTATTTTCGATGAGATAGGTTCCATCTTCTTGTTCAGTAGCCAAGTTATAAAGCCGGGTACGAAAACAATAATAAGCATTGTTAACCCGGGATATTGTCAATTCATCTGTTAAACTTCGGATACGCTCTGTCAGCGTAGGGACAAGCTTGGTGGAAAATACGGTATTATTCGTTAAACAGTTGCTAAATTGATCCTTTGAAATGATGATGAGGTGGGTATCAACTAATGTTTCAATAGTGGTAGACCGGGGCTTTTCATCAAGTAAGCCCAACTCTCCAAAGTAATCTCCTGGACCAAGAATTCTTAACAGATTGTTTCTACCCGTTTCACTTAAAACCTGCACCTTCACTTGCCCCTGTTCTATATAATAAAATGCATCACTGTCATCATCTTGAAAAAAAATAATGGATTTTTTTTGATAATGACGAGAGATACCGGATTGTCGGATCTGGCTGATGACATCGTTAGTAAGTTTCACTGATAAAACTTTTTGTTAATTTAAATGACATTACGCGAATATCGCTTTTAAGACTGTGGAAAATATATGCTACAACTGATCGTTTGTTTTTTCCGCGACATTTATCACTCTGAAATAGTGAATTTTTCATTTGTTAAATTTACAAAAGCTGTTAAAGAGCGTTGTTTTTTTATCGGGTACCCTGCCTTGCTTTTCTGACGATAGTTTCTCTGCCACTAATATTTTTCAATAACTGGGGTCCAATAACTGCATTAACTGGGGGTCGCCAAGAATGGCACTTACTTAACCCGTAACACATTGAAAATAATAAAAAAGGCAGGGTTTGAGTCTGTGCCATTCGAACCTGAGGTTAAAAAATCATTTAGTTTTGCAAATATTTACTATTCTGTACCTATAACTAATTGTTATAAATGGATTTTGTCGTGTTGACGTGTAAGTGTGACTAAAAAAACAATTATTACAGTTACTGGTATTTGCAGAATCAAGCTTTGCAGAAACATCAATTATTAGTGGTAGAATTCTTAATTGGTCAGAAAATCTTAATTCAACTTTGACTATCGGTGATTTCAACAATCAAGTTAATCTGTATTGGTCAATTAATACAACGAATCAAGGATTCTTTTATGGAAGTTATTTTGGAAATAGTGATGTTGCTTTTGCGGAAGGTGTAACTGATATTTCTCAAATCACCGATGCCTCAATATTCAGTTTTAACACTTCTAGTATAGGGCCATACTGTGATGCAGATTGTGACTCTGATGGTGTGGGTGATTTTATTGTTTGGAGAAATAATACGACAGGGTATTACGGTGTACTGCGTGTTGAAGATATTGATAGTAATAATTTTCTTACTGGAACGTGGTGGTTTCAAAACGATGGATCTTCTGATTTTTCAAATGCTTCATCAAATAACAACTGCATTGCAAATTATTTGCTAGATGGAGAATTATACATTCCTTGTGTTTCTGTCCCTGATGAATCTGGTGATAATTTAATCTATCAAGCAGATATGAAAATGAAATCAGCTTCTAGCCCTGTTTCTTTTAAATTTATAAAAGCCAATCAAATAGAAGGGTTATTAGATGAAACTAGTCCTTGTATAGCAAATTATAATGCTGATGGGCCTTTAAATATTCCCTGTGTTTTTGTACCCAGTGTAATTGGGGATAATATTATTTATGAGGTTGATATGGAATCAAAGCCCTTATTTTCTCCCTTCAACTTGCCATTTATATTTAATGTTACTAATATTCAAAAAATTAATTAGAAATAGAAATATTTTTTTGAAAATATTATTTACTAAGCTACTTCAATCGTCTCCGCAGAAAGTGTTTTTGCTTTATAATTAGCCGTTTATTATAAGTCGGTGCGATTGTGAAAACAGAAGTGTTAATTTTAGGTGGTGGCCCAGGTGGTTATACGGCCGCTTTTAGAGCGGCCGATTTAGGTAAACAAGTCGTTTTAGTTGAGCGTTACCCAGTGATAGGGGGCGTTTGTTTGAATGTGGGATGCATCCCCTCAAAAAGTTTATTGCATGTTGCTAAGGTAATAAATGAGTCTGAGGAGGTGAGTGCTTCTGGTGTTCGTTTTGATAAACCTGAAATTGATCTTGATGGTTTGCGAGAATGGAAAAACAAGGTTACTACTCAACTCACAACCGGTCTTTCAGGGTTGGCCAAACAACGCAATGTAAAAATTGTACAAGGTTTTGGTCGCTTTATTTCCGAAAATAAAATCGTTGTTGAGCATAATGATGAAACCTTTGAAATTGATTTTGAACAGATAGTTATTGCTGTTGGTTCTAAACCAGTTAAAATCCCTGACTTTCCTTATGATGACCCTCGATTGATGGACTCTACCGATGCATTGAACCTTGAAGATGTGCCGGAAAGTCTTTTAATTATTGGCGGTGGCATTATTGGTTTGGAAATGGCAACTGTTTATAGTGCATTAGGTAGCAAAATTTCCATTGTGGAAATGCAAGGCCAGATAATTCCAGGTTGTGATAAGGACTTAATCAGGCCTTTGATGCAGCGAATAAAAAAGAACTATGAAAACATTTTACTTTCTACTCGTGTTGAGTCCATTGAGGCTCAAAATGATGGTTTAAATGTAAATTTTTCAGGTGATAATCCAGAGCAGGTGTTCGATAAAGTTTTAGTTGCAGTAGGGCGTATACCTAATGGTCATATAATTGATGCGGATAAAGCTGGGATTAATGTAGATGAAAAAGGATTTATTCAAGTCAATAAAAAACAGCAAACGAATGTTGATAATATCTATGCAATTGGTGATGTGGTAGGTAATCCTATGTTGGCTCATAAAGCAGTTCATGAAGGAAAAATTGCTGCGGAGGTTATTGCAGGTTTATCTTCTGAATGGCAAGCATTAACGATTCCATCGGTTGCTTATACGGATCCTGAAATTGCCTGGATGGGTTTAACAGAAATTCAGGCAAAAGAGCAGGGGATTGACTATGAAAAAGGGGCTTTTCCTTGGGCGGCAAGTGGTCGGTCTTTAAGCATTGGGCGTAAAGAAGGGATGACCAAAATATTGAGTGATAAACAGACGGGGCGAATTTTAGGTGCTGGAATTACAGGAACAAATGCTGGTGAATTAATTTCTGAAGCAGTTTTGGCGTTAGAGATGGGGGCGAATGTTGAAGATCTGGCTCTTACTATTCACCCACATCCTACTTTATCTGAAACCTTAGGTTTTTCTGCTGAGATGATTGAAGGCACTATTACAGATTTATTTCCGAAGAAAAAATGAAAAGAATATTTAATAAAAGCTTTATTACAAATTTAATTGCTATAGCAATTATTGCAGCAGGCTATTTTTCTCCTATTTATTCAGACCTTATCAAGTCGATTGGTTTTTTTGCCTTATCAGGCGCAATTACCAATTGGATAGCGATACATATGCTGTTTGAGAAAGTCCCTTTGCTTTATGGCTCAGGTGTTATTCCAAACCGTTTTGAAGAGTTTAAAACATCAATTAAAGACTTGATGATGAATCAATTTTTTACTGCGAAAAATATAGAACAATTTATACAAAGTGAAGAAAAACAAGGTGGCAATGTGCTTAACCTTGAGCCTCTTATGGCTGCTGTAGATTACGATAAAATTTTTGAGGGCTTGATTTCATCAATTATGGAATCATCATTTGGTTCAATGCTACAAATGATGGGAGGTGAAGAAGCTCTGATCCCTTTGAAAGAACCGTTTACAGAAAAGATGAAGGTTACCTTGACTGAAATGGTTGAATCAGACCGGTTTAAGGCTGCATTAGAACAAGGCCTTGATGCTCATAAAATTGGCGAAGATATTATCGGTAAAGTGGAAACGGTGATTGATAAGCGTCTTAATGAATTAACCCCACAATTAGTTAAAGAAATGGTACAGGAAATTATTCGTCAGCATTTAGGTTGGTTAGTTGTTTGGGGTGGCGTGTTTGGTGGGCTTATTGGTGCAGCGTTTAGTTTTGCATAAAATGATTAAATTAGCTTTTGAAGAATATGGTGATAAGTCTAGTGCCCCCTTACTACTTATCCATGGTTTTTTTGCTTCATCACGTAATTGGCGGAAAATTGCGAAAAGATTGGCGAATAATTTTCATGTTTATGTGCTAGATATGCGTAATCATGGCTTATCTCCTCATCATCCAGAAATGAATTATCCAATCATGGCTGATGATTTAAAAGTATTTATGGATCAGCAAAGGTTAAAATCAGCAAATATTCTGGGTCATAGTATGGGGGGGAAGGTCGCTATGTGGTTTGCCTTAAATAATCCAGAAAGAACCAAAAACTTAATTGTTGCTGATATTTCCCCAGTAGACTACCACCACAGTTTTGATCGTACAATTCAAGCATTAAAAGACCTACCATTGGAGAAAGTCAGCAATAGAAAACAGGCAGATGATTATTTGTCATCGCAGATTGAAGAACAATCTTATCGTTTATTTTTATTGCAAAATTTACAACTTATTGATGGAAAATATAGTTGGCGTGTCGATTTAGATATTTTTTACCACACTGCTGACAATATTGTAGGTTTTCCTCCACTTGGTTCGTTAGAAGCACATAACAAGGAAGTACTTTTTATTATGGGTGGGAATTCTCATTATACTAATAGAAATGCTATTGACATGTATTTTCCAAAAGCTAAAATATCTATTTTAGAAGGAGCCAATCATTGGCTACATGTTGAAGACCCCGACGGATTTGTGAGTAATGTGATTGAGTTCTTGAAAAAACAGTAAAAGTTATTTCATTTTTGCCGCTATTAGAGAGTATGAATAATAGCGGATCACATTGATGACAAAATTTAAAACTGTAGGGATGAGTTTACTTCTGATTAGTTCAATAACTAATGCGGATTATTTTACTACGCCATTACATAAGGTTGAGTGGGAATTAAAGCAAGGCCAATCCTATTGTCAATTGTCTCAAGACATCCCTTTATATGGCATGACAGACTTTATGCACCAGTCTGGTGAGCTATTAAGGTTTTCAATTAAAGAGAATCGCTTTAAAACCAGTATTGTTAAAGCAAGTTTAACAATAGAAAATTCCTCCTGGATTCATCAAGCAAAACCAGGTAAAAAATATTCAGTCAATCTTGATCAGGCCGGTGGAATTCAAAATTATCCCCGCCTTAGTGTGTATGGAGAAGCGGCTGAAAATATGCTAGATGCATTGCTAAAAGGATTGTCTCCAACTTTTAGTTATTTAAGAAAGGCTCTTGATGGAGAGAAAGAAGAAACTAAAGTTGTAATTTCTTCAGTAAAATTTTTAAACAAATATAATCAATTTGCTGATTGTAGAAAAGACTTTTTACCTTATGGCTTTAAAGATTCATTAGAAAAAAGTATTTTTTTTAAACCTAAAAGCAAAGTATTAAACCCCAGCGTTTTACAGCAATTACAAGATACAGTTAACTATGTAAAAAAGATAAAAGGTGCCGGTGTTGTTATTGTTAGTGATACTGAAATTGCAGGCAAGCAGGATAAAACATGGTTTTTAAAAAGAGCGAATGGCATTATTGCAAAGTTGACTAAGCTGGGTTTACCTAAAAACAAAGTTAGAATTAAAAGGAAAAGTGAATTAGCAGTTATTGATAACAAAATTATTCAAATAGGCGTATTTGGCCCTGATGCTTTGCGAACAATTTATTACCGAAAAGGCAATGTTAATTTAACTCAAACAGAGAAAAAACGGTTAAGTGTTCTTGTCAAGTATGCAGAAGAATTTTTACCTGATAGCAAGATCGTTATAAGAAGTCATACTGACAGCAAAGGGTCTAGGGCAGCTAATCTTAGAGTTTCCAAAAACAGAGGAAATGTAATCAAGCAGTATTTGCTTAGTATTGGGCTTAATAAGAAAAAAGTGATCGTTAAAGCTTATGGTGAGAGTAAACCAGTGAGAATCAATCGTTTTGAGGAGGGTAGGGCTGCGAATAGACGAGTAAATATTGATTTTATAGGTTAGGCTGCCGTCTTTTGGCAACCTAATGGTATTATCAAAACACCTTACGAAGTTTTTAAAGATTTACTGGAATTGATGTCGATATTTAATGGGTTATGCACTTATGACTTGAATTCAGGTCTTATTGAAAAATCATAGACACTTATTAGTCTATTTTTAGTTGATCATACATTAGGGCACCTCTATTAATTGATGAATGAAAAATTGAGTCCAAAATATCCAATCTCTGTGTTGAAACCCTTTGCAATAGCCTGCTATTACGTACGGATTTCGCCTTGATCTTGAATATTTTGGTTCTCAATTTTCTCATCCACAATTAATAGAGGTGCCCATTAATAATGATAGTTTGCGTTGAGCTTTATTTATAGATTAAGTCAAATCTATCAAGGTTCATTATTTTAACCCATACAGCAATAAAGTCTTTTACAAACTTTTCTTTTGAATCATTACTAGCATAAAATTCTGCTAAAGCCCTTAATTCAGAATTTGAACCAAAAATTAAATCTGCTCTAGTAGCAGTCCATTTATTTGCTCCTGTTTTGATATCCTTTCCTACAAACTCTTCTTTAGTGTCAGATATGGCAACCCATTCCACACTCATTCCTAATAAATTAACAAAAAAATCGTTGGTAAGCTTATCTTCATTTGCTGTGAAGATACCTTTTTTACTTCTATCAAAATTAGTATTTAATGCACGCATACCGCCAACTAAAACAGTCATTTCAGGAGCTGTAAGTGTTAATAACTGAGCTTTGTCTACCAACAATTCCTCTGTAGAAACAGTATATTTCGTTTTCAAATAATTACGAAAACCATCTGCCATTGGCTCAAGAAGTTCAAATGATTTAATATCTGTTTGTTCTTGACTAGCATCTGTACGTCCTGAAGTAAATGGTACTTTATAACTATAACCAGCATTATGTACTGATTTTTCTACTCCTGCGGTACCTGCTAATACAATTAAATCTGCTATTGATACTTTTTTTGTATTGGATTTAGAATTAAAATCATTTTGAATTTTCTCTAAAACAGTTAATACTTTTTTAAGTTGTTTAGGATTATTTATTTCCCAATTTACTTGTGGTTCTAGGCGTATTCTAGCTCCATTTGCTCCACCTCTTCTGTCTGAATTACGGTAAGTTGAAGCTGAAGCCCAAGCTGTAGATACCATTTCGCTAATTGTTAAATTTGAGTTTAAAATTTTTGTTTTTAAAGTCTTAACATCTTTATCAGTAATTGATTCGTAGTCAGTCACTGGAATAGGGTCTTGCCAAATCAAATCTTTAGTTGGTGCTTCAATTCCAAGATAAGTGGATTTTGGTCCCATATCTCTATGTGTCAATTTAAACCAAGCTCGAGCAAAAGCTTCATCAAAAGTATCTGGATTTTTATAAAATTTTCTTGCTATCTTTTCATAAACAGGATCGAATTTTAATGATAAATCTGTAGTAAACATTGTTGGTTTGTGCATTTTTTCAGAATCAAAAGCATCTGGAACCATCATTGTTGGGTTTTTAGCAACCCATTGGTGTGCACCTGCTGGGCTTTTTGTTAACTCCCATTCATTTTCAAACAAATTAAAAAAGAACAAGTGGCTCCATTTTGTTGGGGTAGATGTCCATACTACTTCTAAACCTGATGTAATCGCATCTGCACCTTTACCAGATTTATAATCACTTTTCCATCCAAAACCCTGTGCTTCAATATCTGATGCTTCTGGATCTGATCCTACGTGAGATGCACTACCTGCACCGTGTGCTTTACCTATAGTATGACCACCAGCAATCAATGCAACCGTTTCTTCATCATTCATTCCCATTCTTCCAAATGTTTCACGAATATCTTTTGCTGCTAAAAGTGGGTCAGGATTACCGTTTGGACCTTCTGGATTAACATAGATTAATCCCATTTGAACTGCTGCTAGAGGGTTTTCAAGTTTTCTATCTCCTTCATAACGCTTACTGTCATCTAACCATTTTTCTTCAGACCCCCAATAAACATCTTCATTTGGTTGCCAAACATCCGTTCTACCCCCTGCAAAACCAAAAGTTTTAAATCCAGTAGATTCTAGAGCAACATTACCTGTAAGAATCATTAAATCTGCCCAAGAAATTTTATTGCCATATTTTTTCTTTATTGGCCAAAGCAATCTTCTTGCTTTATCTAAATTAGCATTGTCAGGCCAACTATTTTGAGGTGCAAATCTTTGTTGGGCGGATCTAGAACCACCACGTCCATCAGCGGAACGATAAGTACCTGCATTATGCCAAGCCATCCTTATAAATAAACCGGCATAGCTTCCAAAATCTGCAGGCCACCAATCTTGGGATTGTGTCATTAACGCTCGTATATCTTTTTTTAATGCTACATAATCCAAACTTTTAAACTCATTCACATAATCAAACTCTTTATTCATAGGGTTTGTAAGAGAAGAATGTTTACGAAGTAAATCTAAATTTAACCGGTTAGGCCACCAGTCGCTATTACTGGCATCTCTTTTATTCAAGTTGCTTTTTTTAGTAATGGTTGCTCCTGACAATCCATCTGCTATTTTGTTACTGTTTGTATTCTGACAAGAAGCAGATAAAATAATCATCAGAGTTATTAAAGGTATTTTTTTCATTTTTTTAGTGTTTTATTCTTAAATAATGATGGAAATATATATACACGATAAAGGGTGTGATTAAAAGTGAAGTAAATCTAAAAAATAGCACTTTAAGAGTATAATCCAGTCTGCGGTATTTCTATATAAATTGCGGATTGACGTCTACTCAGAAAATAGTATATTTCACTTTATAATCACACGCTACGACAAAGATGTATTAATGAAATTATAACTATGACTTTGCAACAACTTGATAGGAACTATAACATACTCAGGGTAACTGGGTTTAAAATCAGAGTATTGACAGTGCCTCGAATAAAGCGGCTATTTATTTAGGGCAGTATTGTCAAAAAAGTAGGAGCTATTGATTTTTTTGGAAATATTAGATTAATGAAAAAGTTATTAGACGAATCTACCTGTCTACTAGGCTAGTTTTAGCCTATACAGGCTCACTAGGTGGAAAAGGACTGTTATCATTCACAACAGTTTAAACATCATGTGTATCATGCCGGATATCGCTATCGCTCATCCAACTTACGGGTTATTTCACCGCAGGAGGAATGGGAGATAAATTTTAAAACTTTACTTCAAGCAGGACAAGCTGAACCGGTACTAAAATTTGAGTATGATCAAGCCACCAATGGGGTACATGGACTCAATAAAAGTCTGTTCCAAAGGCTTGACCTAAGCTACATAGGTGATCTATTGTCTTTTGTACTCAAAATCTACTTTCACAAACATTTTATTTTCCATTCTTAAAGATCATCAATAAACATTTTTGTTGCTTGTCAAGAACCCGGTATCTATTTCTCATGTTAGATTCCTATGTGTTTGAGCCATAAAATTCTTCGCATAAGAAAGGAAGGTGCGTTAAAATTTCTATCCATCACTTGTATTTATGTACGGCTCATGTTGAAACCTTAAAAATATGCAATCACTCCCTCAAAAATAATAAAATCTTATGGATAAAATTTTACTTGCTGATGATGATATTGAACTTTGCGCTTTGCTGTCAGAATATTTATTAGCCGAGAATTTTCAGGTAACAGAAGTATACGATGGGGAAACAGCTATTCAACATGCTCTTGAAGAAGATTATGACGTAATGATTTTAGACATTATGATGCCTCGACTCAATGGGTTAGAAGTATTAAAGCGATTACAAAATAAAATACAAATACCTATTCTAATGTTAACAGCACGTGGTGATGACATTGACCGTATTTTAGGGTTGGAATTGGGAGCAGATGATTATTTACCTAAGCCTTGTAATCCACGAGAGCTTGTTGCCCGTTTACGCGCCATTTTACGACGCACGCAAAAAGAGCCAATAGAAGCTGTTGTTTCTCAGTCAGTCATTACTGTCGGAGACCTGACGCTTAATCGGCATAACCGCACTGTTTTGGTTAAACAGAAAACAATCAATTTAACGAGTACAGAATTTAATGTGCTTGATACATTGATAAAACAAGCTGGACAGATTGTAAATAAAGAAACACTGACAGAAGAGTCTTTATTTAGAAAACAGACTGTTTACGACCGTAGTGTTGAAATGCATGTTAGTAAAATTAGAAAAAAACTCGGTTCTCATATGGATGGTAGTCAACGAATAAAAACAATTCGAGGCTTAGGCTATTTGTATGCACCGGCTGAAACGAAATGAACATAAATAGTTTATTCTGGAAAATTTTTCTGTATTTTTGGTTTTCTATGATGTTATTTGGTATTTTCAGTACCTTAATTAATTCTAAAATTCGACAAACAGAAAGGGATGCACCCTATACACCTGTTTCTGTCATTATCAAACGTTCTCATCAATTAATTAAGAAAGGTTCCGACAAAATAGTATTAAAAAAATGGTTGCTGGAATCACAAAACCGTATCCAGTCTAATAGGGTTTATATTCTCGACTCAAAAGAGAAAGAGTTATTAAATCGTCCACTCAATACAGAAATACAACACGCACTACACGAGTATTCAAACGAACAGCAAGAAGCCTATTTACAAAAAACAGATTCAATATTATTTGACCCACAACAGCAATATTCAAACGATATACAGCCACTTCCAGGCCCGGCAATTATTGTAATAAAACTCGTTTCTAACTTAGGGAAAAGCTATACTCTGATTATTGATAATAAAACAAACCGAGACAATTGGATTTTCTGGCGCTCTGTCAGTATTGGTACACGTATCGTTTTGGCATTCTTATTGAGTGGAATTATTTGCTCTTTTCTAGCACGCTATCTAACGATACCTTTACAAAAATTACGCACAGCCACACATCGAATTGCTTCAGGGCATTTTGATAGCTCAATGAATATAAAAATTGCAAAAAGAAAGGATGAAATTGGTGATTTAGGACGCGATTTTGACAGCATGGCGAAACATATTGAAATAACGCTGCAATCACAACAGCGTTTGTTACGGGATGTCTCGCACGAATTGCGCTCACCTCTTGCCAGATTACAAATTGCATTAGGTCTTGCTTATCAACACTCTAATGGGCTTATTCAACCAGAATTACAACGTATTGAAAAAGAAGTAGAACGGTTAAATGAGCTAATTAGTCAATCCTTATCTCTTGCTCGTATCAGTAGTCAGGCAAACATTCCTAAAAAAACCAAAATAAACCTGACCGAACTATTGAAAGATGTAATAGAAACTAATAAATATGAAGCTCAAGAAAAGAAATGTCATCTTATTTCAACACAAATGGATAACTGCTTCATTAATGGTAACAAGGATTTATTGCACAGTGCGTTAGAAAACATCATCCGTAATGCTATCCAGCATACAAAAATAGGCACGCCTATTGAAACAAAAATAATTTTGTCTAATACTCATCCCCCGATTGCGGTTCTTACCATTTGTGACCATGGTAAGGGAGTACCTGAAGCAGATATTGACGAATTATTTAAACCTTTTTTTCAGGTTGATGAAGCAAGAACTCAACAAAATGAAGGCTATGGAGTTGGACTAGCTATAGCCGAACGTGCAATTCATCTTCATAACGGTTCTATCAATATTACAAATATTGCAGAAGGGGGGCTTGAGGTTTCTTTACAATTACCAGTCCTTGTTTCGCCCACCCTTTAACCTAGAATAATCAGTTGGGCGCAGAATTTTAGCACAAGCTATTTGATCCCACAGCACTTCAAAAAAATACCCTCTTAACCGAAGAGGTAAAGCTCAAGTTTTTTCAAAGGACTGTGAAACTAATAACTCGCACTACAATTCCGAGGCCAACTGATTTTTCTAGGTTAAACAAAAAAAGCCGCACCAGGAAACCTAATGCGGCTTTACATAAAACAGTAAATTACTGCTTATACGTCATCGGGGTGTTCTGCGAAAACCCATTTTACAAAATAATAACCGGCACTAACTACAACAATTGCAATTGCCATGCCTGTTGGTTCTTTTAACATTGCTACTACTTCTAAGATTGCTCCCATGAGAATACCTACCTTTTTGTTGTAAAAAATAAATGTATTATTTATCTGCTATCCAGACGTATCGATTACGTTAGAAAATTCTAATAATCAGCATTCAAACAATACCGCTGAAGACAAAAAGAAACCACTTGAAAGCACTAAAGAAATTGATTTTAGAATACTAACAATATGTTTTCTAATTGTACTCTTTACCAGCTCTTCTATTAAAGATTAAAGATAAATAGAACTGACAGTTTTTTGATCTGTCAGGGTAAATTTTATACATTTTCCTTGTAAACTTGTGTAGAGAAACGTAAGGTTTTGTAAAGATTTCAGTGATCCATATTTCTTTTAAGTAATAAACTAAATCAATAAGATAGAATGGTTCGATAAATATTAAGGCTTAGATAAGTACAGGGTATCTAATAATCACCACCAATACATTGAAGATGGACAGTTGACTAGACAACTATTGCACGCCTCACCCCAAGGATTGGGAAAGTTTGAAGCGTTCTCTTATGAGTTCTGGTGCAAAAGTAGCTTCAATAAACCTTGATGGTGTGATTTTTGCCCAAATAGATGGGGTTGATTATAGAGGGTACAGGGATGTTCAGGTAAACTCGGCAGAAGAAGGTCAACTATATTATCTGAAACACATTTTGCTCTGTACATGACAAAAAATCAGCATGTTGCTGACATCCCATTGTTTACAGTACCTGAAGGAGCTTGACACAGAAAATTAATCAATTGTTTCATCATTTTTTTTGATTGGGCAACGCCATTAAATAGTTCTGAGCGAAGACAATCGAGCCCATATCTGAAAATACTTTGTGCCAGTCGTTGATGTGTTTTTATTTTGATGGGTAACACACAATCGTGTTTCCAATCACCGACTTTATGCGACCAGCAAAAAGCAATGACGGGTAAGACCAACAGTTTTTTAATTCGCAAGTAACCCACCATTCGCGTGTCTTCAAGTTTAAACCCTCGCCCTTTCAAACACCCAAACAGTGTCTCTATTTCCCAACGTAGCCCATAAATCTTGATGCTCTCTACATTGCTATGGTGACTTGCCAAAATCAATAACTTGCCATCACTCAGGCGTAGTCCGCTGAGATAAACAGAGCATGTCCCTATATACCTAGCTTTGGAACACTGCATGACTTCGCCTGGTTTGAGCGTACGGAACAAGTGATCAACACGAATTCGTTTGTTTTTATCTTTCACACTGTAACTGTTATTGCGAATGCGCATATAAAAAGGGATATTTTGTTCCAGCATCCATCCCAACCATTTATCCCCAATAAATTCACGATCAGCCAAAACACCCTGAATACGATCCTGTCCAAACTGACTGATAAACCGCTTCATCAATGCGATGCGCTCGCGGGTATTCGAATTGCCACGCTTATTCAAAGGCAACCAATACACAGGAATCGCTGCACCGCGATAGACCACTGCAAGCACCAGTAGGTTGACGTTGGCTTTCCCCCATTTCCAATTAGTTCGATCCAGCGAAAGATAATAGTCGGTGTCCAGAAAGCCAAACAACTTCATGACAAATCCTGCGACTTCATTGTAATCCAGCTTGTGATGATGAAAAAACCGCTGAATTCTTCGATAGCGTGATGAAATCAATGCTCGACTGGGGAAAAACAAAGCCAATTGCGTCAGATTGACTATGCTGGCAATCATGATCGCCACTAACAGTCCAACAAAACAGGCCATTCGTGGCTTGCTCCACTGGAAATGCTCGTTTAAGGTCCGTGTCAGTTCGTTAATTTGATATTGGCTGGTATTCATGTTCGCTAAACAAAAATACAGTATTTAATTATATTTCATATGTCTACGTCAACGTTCTCTATTTTTTGTCATGTACAGAGAAAAAATACTACTAATATCATGAAGAAATATAGCAATAAATATCTTTTTATATCAGTGCATGGTTTAAAGGTAAGAACATATCTAGATTCTATTGCATCAAATATAATAGATTTTACAGCTATCTCATTGAAGCCAAAAGAAGAGAAGATATTTAATGTTTACTGGGCATTTAAGCAGAAAGTAACTCTTCGTAATATGAAGATAAAGTTAATATGGATTCAGTAAAACACATAACAAACGCATGCAGCTGACCGTAATAAGTGTCACGGATTTTGCGAAAGAGCCGCAAAAGCCGCGCCACTTATGGTATCCGGTGAAGCTGGTGTTATGTATACGAGACATTAGTACGAAAAGTTAATGAAGAAGACAGACAAGAAAAAAGAGAAGTTCATCGTCCAAGGGTTAACTCGGGTTTGTGAGATTACAAAAAATGAAATAGACGGCTTTGAATGGCTAACTCATACAATAGATTATGATGATTTTCCAAATAGCCTCATGGTGCATTGTATCTTCACTTCTGATGTGAGTATCAAACAAGTAATCGACTCAGGCCAAGATGAAACTATTTTTAAATTAATTTGTGATGAGTTGGTGTTAATTGATATTAACTTTAAGGATATTTCTAACCACGTTACTTTTGATACTAAATAAGGGTTTGACCGATCGGTTAGTTATAAATGCGGACAGGTTCATTAAAATAGTTTATTATTTGTGGTTAACTAGGTTTAAGTTCTGATTTTGTAATGGTGAAAGCAAATCAGAATTTTATTTTTCACATTCACCGCAGATTAGAGAGCGTTATGAGTAAAGGTACAGTTAAGTGGTTTAGTGCAGATAAAGGTTTCGGTTTTATTACTCCAGAAGACGGAAGCAACGATTTGTTTGTTCATCATTCTGAAATTCAAGCAGGCGGTGAATACGCGACATTAAATGATGGTCAAACCGTTGAGTTCGAAGTAGGTCAGGGACAGAAAGGTCCATGTGCAAATAAAGTTGTTGCAATTTAAGAGTAGTACATAACAATAGCTTCCAGCGGACTACCAAAAGCGTCATTTTTTTTGCGGAGCAAAAAAACCGCCCCTTATGGCATCCGCTGAAGCTGGCGTTATGCAAAGAAAAACCTTAATCCCGTATTGGTATCAGGCTATACTGTTTTGTATGCGAGTAATTTCTAAACGAACAGTGAGAGAATTTTGGGAAGCTTCATCTATAACAATTAGCTTAAGGCTGTGAAACCATAATTTTGTGCCAAACTTCCGGAAGTTATTAAATCCTCAGTCCTTAATAGCTCAATTTTGCATGTATTCCAATTCTAAAAAGGTTTTACCACAGCAAGAATAACAATCGCTACTAAAAAAAGAACAGGCACTTCATTCATCCAACGATAAAAAACATGTGAATGCTGGTTTTTATCATGTTTAAAATCAATTAACCATTTGCCACAAAAACCATGGTAAATAACTAATAACAGCAATAAGGTTAATTTTGCATGTAACCAGCCAGAAGCTGAATACATCGTCCAGGCATAATCGCCTAACATCCAGACTCCAAAGATAAAAGTTACAATCATTCCCGGTGTCATAATGCCAAAAAATAATTTTCGTTCCATTATTTTAAAGCGCTCATTGCTGATTTCATCATCACTCATAGCATGGTAGACAAATAGACGAGGCAAATAAAATAGACCTGCAAACCAGGTCACCATAAAGATGAGGTGTAAGGCTTTTAACCAGAGCATAATGTTATCCTTTTAGAAATTGTTTTAATTGTTGTTTTATCTTTTCTACTTTAAATAGTCCTGTTTTATGCATAACAATATGACCACTGGGTGAGATTAAGAAAGTTGTGGGCGTTAGCTTAACTTCTCCAAAAGCTGCAGCGTGTTTTGCATCTAAATCTAAAGCAACATCATACGGTAGTTGTTTTGCTTTAGTCATTTCTACGACATGGCTGGGAATATCGTAATACATGGTAATAGCAATTATTTCTAAACCTTGGGGATGAAACTGATGGTATAAATCGATCAAATCTGGCATTTCTTTAATACAATTAGCACAATCAGTAGCCCAAAATGTAATGATGATGGGTTTACCTTTTAAACTAGCCAACTCAATTTTTTTTCCTGTAATCGTTGTAAAGACTTCATTAGGAGCAGTTTCCTGACTTAGTTTTGTAAAAAAACAGAAACCAATGATTAATAAAACAAATACAACAAGTATTAAAATTTTATTTAACTTCATTAGTATCGTCAGCTTTTTTATCTATTGCTTCAGGTTGTACGTATGAATTACAAAGCGCTCTATATAAAGGCAGTGGATTTATTAATTTAGATGTTCCCGTGGCAAAAAAAGAGGTTGCCATTAAGGGGATAAGTATTTCATGGCTTCCTGTCATTTCCATCACAATCACAAATGAGGTGAGAGGGGATTGAAGCATGCCAGAAAAATACGCCGTCATTGTGAGTAAAATCATGGCAGGTGCTGGTGCAACAGGAAACCAATTTGCTAAATTAACACCAAACCCTGCACCTGTAGCTATAGATGGCACAAAAATTCCACTAGGAATACCACTAAAAAAGGTTGCACAAGATGCAAACATTTTGAATAGGGGGAAAAAAGGATCCATGGTTTGGCTGTTGGTTAAAATAGCTTTTGCTTGTGAATAGCCAGTGCCAAAGGTATCTCCATTGGAAATATAGCCAAGAATAGCGATAACAATACCGCAGAAAAAGGCGATAGTCACAATGGAAAAGCGAGTCTTTTTAAGATAACGCCCTCCTCGAATAATAATTTTACTGAATACACCGCCTAAAAAACCACCAACAATTCCACACAAAGGAACAGCAATCCAGCTTTTGTCGTAAGACATAACATAGGATTGTTCATGGAAAAAAATGTAATGGTTTAAAAGGGCATGAGCCGTTACGCCAGAAAAAACAATGGCAGTTAAAACCAAGCTGCTGATTTTCTCTTCTAAAGCTCGCCCCATTTCTTCAATAGCAAAAATAATTCCAGCTAAGGGTGCGCTAAACATAGCGGCAAACCCTGCGGCACTGCCAGCAAGAATTAATCCTCGTCCCATATAATAAGGAGGAAATTTTACCGCTTTGCCTAAAGATGACATTAATGAAGCGCCAACATGAACGGCAGGCCCTCCAAAACCAACGGAAGCACCTGATAATAAACCCATAATAGGTAGAAACATTTTTCCCAGAGCTATTCTTAAAGAAATAAGACGATCTCTATTTTCTAAATTACCTTTTATTTCGAGTGCAGTTTTTACTTGAGGAATGCCACTACGCTCGCTACCAGGAAAAAAACGAAAAGTGATCCATGCGGTAAAACTTAATCCAATAGGGGCAATAATGAAATTTGACCAAGGATAATGTAGGGACATTAAACGATAAGTGTCTCCCGCCCATTCACTTAAAACGACCATTGCCACAATAAGTAAACCGACTAAAATAGCACCTACCCAAAAAACCAGGCGTTGTTTCCACGCAGTAATGGAAAACAGCGAGGCAGAATGTTCTGACATAGTTGTGTTGTCTAATTTGGAGTTATTTAATTTCTGATAATAAGGAATCTATCAAACCCTGAGCCTGATGGAGGTAGCCCTCACCAAATAAATTCAGATGATTAAGAATATGATATAAATTATAAAGCTTTTTTCTAATTGAGTAACCAGAATCTAATGGATAAATAGTTGAGTAAGCAGCATAAAAGTTTGATCCAAACCCACCAAACAATTCAGTCATTGCAATATCGGCTTCTCTATCGCCGTAATAGCAAGCGGGGTCATAAATTACAGGTTCGTTGCTAGTAGCTGAAACAGCCGCATTACCAGACCATAAATCGCCATGTAAAAGGGAGGGGGTTGGGTGGTAAGCACTAAAAAAATAACCGAGTGACTCAGATAATTTTTCACCTGACTGTAAAAGCCTTCCTCCATAACCATTAGTTTCAGCCAAAGAAAGTTGAAACCCTAAACGATGCGTTTGCCAGAAAGAAAGCCAATTTTCAGAGCGGGAATTAGGTTGGGGGGTAGAGCCAATCGTATTATCAATATGCCAACCAAAAAAAGGTTGCTGGATTTGATGTAAAGCAGCTAATTGTTGTCCAAGTTGTTCGTCAGATTGCTTGGATGAAGATGTTAATGGGATGTTTTCCATCACCAGAAACGTTTTATCAGCAGAAATACCATAGACAATAGGCTGAGGAATTCTGATAGTTTTAGTTTCTCGTAATTCTTTAAGGCTTGCAAATTCAGCCTCAAACATAGGCAAAAATTTAGCTTGATTAAGTTTTATAAAATAATCTTTTTTGCTGCTTTGTATAATATAAGTAGCATTAATACAGCCTCCTGAGACAGATTGTATATTATTTATTATAAAGGATTGATGGGTGGTTTTTTCAATTTCTTTAGCGATTAATTGCCATTCTTCGGATATGCTGTTCATTGAAGTAAGACTACGGGAATGAAAGAGTTTATGCAATTGAAATAGTAGGGTTTTTAAGCAGTTCGTAATAAATACCCGCCGCTACCATTAAGATAAGAAATTATTATTGTAGGTTCGGCTACCATCTCTTGGGCAACCCAACAATGTGGATGCTAAAAATGTTGGGTTAACGATAGAACCGTTAGCTCAACCTACAAAAAATCATACGTGTTTTTCCTTAACTTAATGGCCGTGCCTTCCTCAAAGAATAATTAATCTTTTATTATTGTTGTAATCGCTGCCAATACCCTGATTTACCACCATCTTTTTCTAGTAACTGGACCGACTGAATTACCATTCCACGATCAACTGCTTTGCACATATCATAGATTGTTAATAATGCAATTTGCGTAGCATTGAGTGCTTCCATTTCTACGCCAGTTTGCCCATTGGTTTTGACGGTGGTTTGACAATGAACTCGATTTGATTCTTTTTCAGCAGATAATTTTATTTCTACATGGGTAATAGGGAGAGGGTGGCAGAGTGGAATTAAATCAGCAGTTTTTTTACTGGCCATAATACCTGCTATTCTTGCGACACTAAGAACATCTCCTTTTTTATGCTGACCTTGAGTAATTAATTTGAGTGTGTCAGGCTGCATTTCAATATAACCTTCAGTGACAGCTGTGCGGTGAGTGATGTTTTTTTCTCCAACATCCACCATATGTACTTCGCCTGATTGATTAAAATGGGTAAGTTTGGTCATTTTTTTGTATAGTAAGTCAGATGAATGTTTATTTTATAGGAACTTTTACTAATGTCGATTAAAGTCCGCTATTTTGCAAGTTTAAAAGAGTCTATTGGACGATCAGAAGATGAACTGGTTTTTACAAAAACAATGTCTGTTGCTGATGTCTGGAAGCAAGTCAGTAACGATAAAAAAATATCTGATAATATTTTAGCAGCGGTCAATATGGATTATGTTCAATTTGATTATTTGCTAAAGGATGCTGATGAGGTAGCTTTTTTTCCACCAGTGACGGGAGGCTAAAATGAATATTAAGATTGTCGATAAGCCTTTTGATCCATGGGGTGAAATACAGTCATTTCAAAATTCCTTATCCGAGATGAAAGGGAAATATGGAGCAACCAGTATTTTTGTGGGAACCATGCGTGATTTTAACGATGGGGATGATGTTAAAGGGATGATGCTTGAACATTATCCTGGTATGACAGAAAAAAAGTTGGCAGACATTATAACGGCTGCTATGCAAAAATGGTCAATAATTGATATTTTAGTAGTACACAGAGTAGGCGACGTATTCCCTGATGATGCTATTGTTTTAGTTGCTGTTTGGAGTTCTCATCGAGGGGATGCTTTTGATACCAGCCGGTATATTATGGAAGCATTAAAATCAACGGTTCCGTTTTGGAAAAAAGAATTGTTAGTGTCAGAGGATGAGAGATGGGTAGATAAAAATACCGATGGCTATAAAGTGTAATTTAATTCCCAATCAAAGGTAGGTTGGGTTGCCGCCTCTAAGGCAACCCAACACTCATACTATAATAAAGGCGCAATAACTAATGAAACAACAGACATCAGTTTAACCACAATATTTAAAGCAGGGCCTGATGTATCTTTAAAAGGATCGCCAACAGTATCGCCACAAATAGCTGCTTTATGAATATCCGTTCCTTTACCACCAAGAGCTCCGCCTTCTATTAGTTTTTTTGCATTATCCCAGGCGCCTCCTGCATTTGCCATAAATAAAGCCATTAATACGCCTGCAACTAAAGAGCCAGCAAGTAAACCGCCAAGTGCTTCTTTGTTGAGAAAAAAACCAACCAGAACAGGTGTACAAATAGTGACTAAACTAGGGAGTATCATTTCCCTCAATGAGGCTTTGGTTGATATTTCTATACAGCGAGCAGAATCAGGCGGTGTAGTGCCTTCCATCAAGCCAGGAATATCACGAAACTGACGGCGAACTTCTTCAACCATATCTTGTGCCGCTTTACCAACAGAGTCCATTGTCATAGCCGCCACAAGAAATGGAACGCAACCACCAATAAACAAGCCGATAACTACCAAAGGATTGAGTAGATCAATTGCGGTTATATTAGCTGCCGCCGCATAAGCGGAAAATAGAGCTAATGCAGTTAATGCTGCAGAGCCAATAGCAAAACCTTTACCGACTGCTGCAGTTGTATTACCTATTGCATCAAGAGAATCAGTAATTGCTCGTGTTTCTGGGCCTAATTCTGCCATTTCACTGATACCGCCTGCATTATCTGCAATAGGGCCGTATGCATCAACTGACATAGTCACCCCCGTGGTTGCTAACATACCAACTGCGGCAATACCAATGCCGTACAGTCCTGCAAAAGAGTAGGCAACAAAAATAGCGACACAAATCCCTAATACCGGAAAAACTGTAGAACGCATTCCAATTCCTAAGCCTGCAATAATATTAGTTGCAGGGCCAAATTTAGAGGCTTCTGCTATCGCTTGTACAGGTGCTTTTGAGGTGTAGTAATCGGTGACACGTCCAATAAAAATACCGACGATGGTTCCACCCAATAATGCATAGAATGGACCATTGATAGAAGTTGCTTCGCCGTTAACTATAAATTGTATGCCAAAACTTTGAACAACTATATACGCAAGGATTAAGAAGATGAGTGCAGAAACCCAAGTGACACCTTCTAAGGCATGGGCTGGATTGATGTTTTTAAGTAATTGCATACATAAAACGCCAATGATTGAAGCAAACAACCCTATGATGATAAGCGCTATGGGTAGTAATAAGGCGTTTGATTGCATTGACATATCAACAAAATTTGTTGATGCTGCGGCAATTGCGATGGTAGCGATGACAGAACCGACATAAGATTCGAAAATATCAGCCCCCATACCTGCTGTATCACCCACATTATCACCTACATTATCGGCAATAGTCGCTGGGTTACGTGGATCATCTTCTGGTATATTCGCTTCAACTTTACCCACTAAGTCAGCTCCTACATCGGCAGCTTTGGTATAAATTCCGCCACCTATTCGAGCAAATAATGCAATAGATGAAGCACCCATAGCAAAACCACTTAAGACGGTATAATTTGAAGCGGAAGCAGAATCAACTAATGAAAAAGCAATGGATAGACCCGTTAGCCCAAGTGATGCTACAGCTAAACCCATAACAGACCCACCGCCAAAAGCGACCATGAGTGCAGCTCCCATACCTTCTTTATTTGCTGCGGCTGAGGTACGAACATTGGCTCGAGTTGCAGCCTTCATACCAAAAAAACCTGCAAACATAGAGCAAGCGGCTCCCCCTAAAAAGGCATAGGCAGTATTTTCATTAATTAAGAAAAAAATTAAACAGGCAACAATGACTACAAAAATAGATAATATTTTATATTCGGCTTTAAGAAAAACCATCGCTCCATCATGGATTAACTCTGCGATAGCTATCATTTTTTTAGAGCCTGCATCATGTGACAAGATGATACGATAGATAATGTAAGCGATAATTAATCCGGCAACCCCAAAATAAGGACCAATGGACGAAAAAAGATCAATGCTCATTCAAACCTCCAGTTATTGTTATTATTAGATATGAATAGTGCAATAAAAAAAAGATTTTAGCTACTGATTTTTTTTAATGATAAATCCTAAAATTAAATATTGTTCTAAACTGAAGCAAGTTTTTTTGAGTTTTATGTTTGTTTTGTTTCAGTAATGTAAGTACCCAACCATAAATATTTTAATATTTATGGTTGGGTACTTAGAACCTGTTCAAGATCGTTACGAGCCGCTGTCAGTTGCGTGCGGACGGAGCGTAGAAACCGGAGTTTACATGGAGTAAATGAGGATTTCGAGCGCCGCCCAAGCGCAAATGGCAGTGGCGCAGTAGATCTTGAACAGGTTCTTAGAAGTGGCTACTAAAAAAAGGGGACTAGATTATGGGATTTGTATAGGGATTGTAAAAACGTAATCTTTGTTTTTTACCTTGCTATGACAGGAAAAGCATTCTTGACTAAAAGCGTCATCGTTTCCGTAAGGCTCTTGTGATGCTCCAATCCAGCGGGCATAACCCCAGCCACCAGTTGTTTTATAGTGACTAGAATTTTTGACCATAATTTCAGAGTGGATAAATTCTCCAGGTACGATGGCTTCCTTCCAATTTGGGTGTTTAACATTTTTCCAAACTAATTTAGCAAGTATACTTCCGTCTGGCCAAGGGTTTGTTTTTCCAGACCTAGATGCTTTGATAGCAGTTGAATTACCTAAAATTACCCGTTGTGTATCATTATCAGTACGGTATGATGAGCCGATTACTCGCCAGTTTTCTAAACCAGTAGGGTATTTAATTCCATTTGGTGCATTTAATACGGTTTCTGAATAAGTAGCTGTTGAAATAAAAGTTAATAAGCTAAAAAAAGGAACAAACAATAGTTTTTTCATTTATTCTATGAGTCTCTTGTTAATTTAATTGCAAGAATGAGCATTTTATTATATTTTTCCATTGTTATGTTGAAAATTAAAAGCAGGATAAATCATGAGTCGCTATGAACAACACAATGATAAAAATTTTTTACCTATTTTAATGATCATTCTTGCTGGTATTCTGCTTTTGTTAGGTGTTTGGGTTTATATACTTAACGATGAAGATGCCAGTGTTGAGAGAGTCAGTCAATCATTAGAAATTCCAAAAGAAAAAAAGACTTCGGGTTTTGAGTCTGTCATAAATTCAGAAATAAAAACTGATAAAGAGAATATTTCTGAAGATAATCATTCTGAAGGGCTTTTAAACGATTTACCAAAAGAGCCGGTATTGGTAAAACTGGATACTAGTGATGAAGGATTTAAGAAAGCGGTGACTACGGTTTCTACCGATTTAGGTGATTGGTTTGAAATTAAGGATGTCATTCGAAAATATATTGTGCTCATTCACGATGTATCACAAAATAAAATTCTTTTTAAGCATAAAAATTTTTTAAAGGTGCCTAAAAAAAATATGGTTAGAGAGGATGATCAGGGCCTATATCTGACAAAAGAGGGATATCAAAGATATGATCGCTTTGCAAATGCACTGGTGGCAATTGATGTAAAAAAAGGAGTGGGTTTATACCTTTCTTTTAAGCCGTTGTTTAATAAGGTATATAAAACTTTTTCATACCCTGAGTCTTATAAGCTAGAAGATATTTTCTTGAAAGCAGCAGCAAATGTTATTAATGCGCCAGTAGAGGAGGGCAGGGTTGGGCTAGTAAAACATACGCTTTTCTACAAGTTTTCGAAGAGAAAATTAGAGAGATTAAATGATGTTGAAAAACAAATGCTAAGAATGGGGCCAGAAAATACTAAAAAGATACAGGCTAAACTTAGACAATTAGTTGAGGCGTTTTCACTATTAAATGAATAAGGTTTATATTGGCGAAGTATTTGTTGCGAATTGCCTAAGTGGAATAAGTTTTACTTTGTTCATGTAATTGAATGTTGATGATCCTAAGCGCAGCAAGCACTGCAGCAAAAACCTGGTTAGAATGAACCCCGCGAGTTTTATAGGTTTTATGCTCACAATCCCAGCTAATAACACATTCTGTTAATGCGTTAGTGTTGCCACCTTTTGGTATTCTGACTTCATAGTCTACTAGTTGAGGCAGGGTATAGTCGTGAAGCTTTAAAACTTTATTGATCGCATCAATAAAAGCATCAAAACCTCCATTCCCCGAACCCGAGGCAAGATGTGTTTTACCTTTAATATCAATGCGTAAGCTGACAGTTGCTTCTAAGTCAAGACCACTAGTGATTGAGCAGTTAAGGAGTTTTATGTGCTGATAATTTTTACTTTCCAGAACATCGGCAATAATGAAAGGTAGGTCATCAGTCGTAATAATTTGTTTGGAGTCGCCAAGTTTAACGATTCGAGCAAGAACCTTTTTTTGATTCTCTTCTGATAAATCAAGATCTAACAATTCCAAGTTTTTTTTCAGGGATGCTTTACCACTCATCTTTCCTAATGCATAGCTATGAATGCGAGAAAACCTTTCTGGTATTAATTTACTTTTGTATAAATCACCTTTTTGGTCGCCATCAGCATGGATGCCAGCAGTCTGGGTAAAGACATCAGCTCCAGTGATAGGTGTGTTAGCTGCAATACGTTTACCTGAAAAGTTTTCTATCAGCTTACTGGTTTTTACCAAATGACTTTCATCAATGGATAAATCCATGTTTAATTTATCGCGTAATACAACAGCTACTTGGGCTAATGAAGCATTACCTGCTCTTTCTCCCAGACAATTAATTGTACAATGGATTGAATTGATACCTGCTCTTACTGCTGCCATTACATTTGCTGTGGCAAGACCATAATCATTATGGGGGTGGAAGTCAAAATGAAGTTGAGGGTAGCGAGTAGTCATGTCAGTCAAATTGTCAAAAACTTCTTCTGGCGACATAACACCTAAAGTATCTGGAAGCATAAAATGAGTGATCCCAATTTCTTTTATTTTATCCAGTAAAGAAAAAACATAGTCCGGGCTATCTTGGTATCCATTTGACCAGTCTTCTAAGTAAACATTGACAGTTAAGCCTTTTGTTAGTGCATAGTTGACGGTTTTTATAATATCAGCAACATGCTCTTCAAGGGTTTTTCCAAGTTGATTATGACAATGTTTCTTGCTTCCCTTAGTTAGCAAATTAATAACGCTACCTTCTGTATTTACAATCCAGTCTACGCTACGTGTGTGATCAACAAAACCTAAAACTTCAATGCGGCCTTGGTATCCTTCCTGATTCGCCCATTGATTTATTCGAGTGACTGCTTGTTTTTCTCCTTCTGAAACGCGAGCAGATGCAACTTCAATTCTATCAACTTTTAATGAATGTAATAGGGTTTTGGCAATGTTAACCTTTTCTTCTGGAGAGTAAGACACGCCTTGCGTTTGTTCACCATCACGCAGAGTGGTATCCATTAATTGGATATGTCTAGGTTGAATTTTCATGTCTTGTTGCCAGAAATCAAGTCAAAATGTGAAAGTTTTGTTTAAACCCAAAGCCATGGATAGCTCTGTTTATGTTTTTCTTCGTACTGGTCAATTTTGTCAGTTTGTAGAAGTGTTAAGCCAATATCATCTAGTCCTTTTGCCAGATTTCCTTTGCGGAAAGGGTCCATTTCAAATTTAAAGCCATTGCCTGCAGGGGTTGTTAATTCCTGATTTTCTAGATCTACAACAAAACGGACGCCTTCATTATCTGAAATTTCATTCATTAAGCTGGCGAGTTGTTCCTTTGTTGCGACAATAGGTAATATGCTGTTTTTAAAGCAGTTATTAAAGAATATATCAGCGTAGCTTGAAGAAATTATGGTGTTGAATCCATAATCAGCAATAGCCCAAGGAGCATGTTCACGTGAAGAACCACATCCGAAATTATCACCAGCAACGAGTATTTTTGCACCTTTAAAAGTGGGTTTGTTAAGTTCGAAATCAATATTCTCGCTACCATCATCGTTAAAACGCCAGTCATGGAATAAGTGCTTTCCAAAACCACTGCGTTCAACTTTTTTTAGAAATTGCTTAGGAATGATCTGGTCAGTATCAACATTGCTACGGTTCATTAATGCGGCAATACTTTCATGTTTATTGTATGGTTCCATAATATTTTTCCAGTTACCTATTAAAGATTGCGAATATCAATAAAATGTCCTGCTGATGCAGCAGCAGCTGCCATTGCAGGGGATACAAGATGGGTACGACCACCTTTGCCTTGGCGGCCTTCAAAGTTTCTGTTAGAGGTTGATGCGCTGCGTTGGCCTACGGTTAATTCATCACCATTCATCGCTAAACACATTGAACAACCAGGTTCTCGCCATTCCCAGCCAGCATCTATAAAAATTTTATCAAGACCTTCTTCTTCTGCCTGTTGTTTAACATGGTATGAACCAGGGACAGCAATAGCCGTTACACCTTGAGCAACTTTTGTTCCTTTAGTTACTTCAGCCGCAATACGAAAATCTTCGATACGACCATTAGTGCAAGAGCCAATGAAGATTAAGTCAACAGGTATATCCGTAATTTTTGTATGCGCTTTTAATCCCATGTAATCCAACGCATTAGTACAAGCCTGACGTTTGATTTCATCATCAAAATCTTCAGGAGCAGGGATTATATCGGTGACACCTGTGACTTGTTCAGGCGATGTTCCCCAAGTAACTTGAGGTTCAATTTTAGACGCATTTAATTTTACAACTGTATCGAATTTAGCACCTTCATCAGAGGGTAAACTTTTCCAATAAGCTAGAGCTGCATCCCAGTTTTTACCTGAAGGGGTAAATTCTCGACCTTTCAAATAATCATAAGTTTTTTGGTCAGGTGCAACTAATCCTGCTCTGGCACCCGCTTCAATTGCCATATTACAAAGTGTCATACGACCTTCCATAGAAAGGGCTGTGATGGCATCTCCAGCGTACTCAATAACATGGCCTGTTCCACCTGCCGTACCAATTTTACCTGTGATGGCCAGGGCAATATCTTTTGCTGAAGCATATTTTGATAATTCACCATCAATTTGAATCAACATGGTTTTTGATTTTTGCTGAGGCAGGGTCTGGGAAACCATTACATGCTCAACTTCTGAAGTTCCTATACCAAAAGCTAATGAACCAAAAGCTCCATGTGTGGCAGTATGGCTATCACCACAGACAACAACCATCCCTGGATGAACAAAACCATGTTCAGGAACAACAATATGAATTACGCCATTGTTAGGATTTTTCATATCGTATAGATTGAGGCCATTTTCTTGACAATTGTCAGCCATGGTTTCAATTTGTTTTTTAGCGATAGGGTCGGCGATTGGAAGATCCCTGTCTTTAGTCGGTACGCAGTGATCCATTGTAGCTAAAATACTGTGAGGATTACGCACTTTACGATTTGCAAGTCTTAATCCTTCAAATGCCTGTGGGCTAGTCACTTCGTGCATTAAATGGCGATCAACATAGAGTAAAGGTGCTTGGCCTGGAACTTCAACCACGAGGTGACTGTCCCAAATCTTTTCATACATTGTTTTTTTCATAGAACTATCCAGAGTTGACACTTAATTTTGATTGATTAATGAGCTTCTATTGAGTAGGTATTTATCTAGACAGTTTGACTAGATAAATCTAAAGTAATTAATTATCTTAACAGTGTCTCAGGTTTTAAGTAACCGGATATTATCTCTTATAAAAATAGTTTGTTGCAATAGAAAAAGTGGATTATATATTAATAAGTTAGAAAAAAAGATCGAGTGTTAACTAAGAGGAAACAATTAATTGCTATTTTGCCATATTGTTTACTTTGATTATTAGATATATCATATGGCCATCTTCAGGGCAAATGGTTGTCTTGATAATTTATTTTTTCAACAATTTTAGAAAATTAGGATTTAAATGAAAAGCATTAAAAAAGATATAGCCGTTGGAGCATTATTCATTTCAGGAATTTGGGGTTTCGTTTCAGGTGCATTTATTGTTTCCACAGTTCTTTTTGGAACATCTGCTATGCTTAGTAATATCAATCTAGCCGAAAAATTAGATTAATCGAATTCATTAACCTCCTCGTTGTGAATGCAGACTAAAAAGCTGCGACCTTTAGTCTCCTTTAACTTACATGTTATAGGAGATTTTTTTTGCAGATTAATTAAACATTGTTTATTTGTTTGTCACATTTTTTCTACCCTTAGAACTGAATGAATTTTTGATTTTTTTTTATTAAAGGTATTAAAATTCTTTATTAAAGGTAAAATAAAAATCGATAAGAACAATAAAAAAAATAATGATGAATCAACAAAGCGACTTTTTTAATTTTAGTTATCTAAAAGATTATTTCAGACGGGTTTTTCCTAATGCACAAGCTTTTGCTTTAGCTTTAATACTCATTGTTGGTTTTGTACTTATATTTACATTATCAGATATTTTATTACCCGTATTTGCCTCTATTATATTGGCCTATTTGTTACAGGGAATTGTTGGTAAATTAGAAAAAAAAATACCCCGTTTAGCGGCGATTTATCTTGTTTTTTCTGGGTTTTTAGCTTGTTTGGGCTTTGTTTTGTTTTTTTTAATGCCTTTAGTCTCAGTGCAGGCTGTTCAATTAGTGCAGCGTATTCCTGAGATGATAAGAAGAGCACAAGCCGAGGTGATGAAATTACCAGAACTTCATCCTCAGTATATTTCTGAAGCCAATATTAGAGAGATGATGATTTCAATTCAAGATGAATTGTTAGATTATGGACAAGAGTTAATTTCTAATTCTGCTGCCTCGGTTGTGGGCTTGGTTACTGCGGTTGTTTATTTATTTCTTGTTCCAATGATGGTTTTTTTCTTTTTAAAAGATAAGGATAAGATTGTTTCTTGGTTTATGCAATTTATGCCTAGAGACAGAAGTTTAACCACTCAAGTTTGGAAAGAAGTCGATATGCAAATTGCAAACTATATTCGAGGTAAGTTTGTAGAAGTTTTTCTTCTTGGGGCTATCAGTTATATTGTATATTCTTTTTTAGGCTTAAATTATGCTATGTTGTTGGCCGTTTTCATGGGCTTATCGGTTGTTATTCCCTATGTAGGAGCCGCTTTGGTAACTTTTCCTGTTGTAGGTGTAGCTATTATTCAATGGGGGTTCACTTCAGATCAATTTATGTATGTTGCGATAGCATATTCAATTATTCAGGCAGTTGATGGTGTTTTTTTAGTTCCTTTATTATTTTCAGAAGCGGTTAACTTGCATCCAGTAGCTATTATTGTTGCAATTTTATTTTTTGGGGGAATCTGGGGTTTTTGGGGGGTGTTTTTTGCTATTCCATTGGCAACAACCGTCAAAGCAATTATCAATGCATGGCCAAGATTAGCTGAAATACCACTTGAAAGATCCTTTTAACTAGAAAATTAGTATTAAAAATTTAGATAGTTTTCTAATAGAGGTGCCCTTAAATATGCCTAATTTTAAATTGTACTTTGAATACTTTTAGAATGAATATGTTGTTTTTCTATGAGAGCTCTCTAAGTTTTTGTAAAACCTCTTCAATATGAGTCTTGACTTTGACTTTTCGCCATTCACAAATTAATATCCCTTCTTCGTTAATTAAAAAAGTACTCCGCTCTATTCCTCGGACTTGTTTCCCGTACATATTCTTCATTTTTATTACATCAAATAGTTGGCAAAGTTTTTCTTCCTTATCGGAGAGTAGCTCGAAAACAAAGGCTTGTTTTTCTTTAAAGCTCTCGTGAACTTTGACACTATCACGAGAGATACCAAATATAACAGTATTCAATTCATTGAATTGGTCGATATTATCTCTAAAATCTTTACCTTCCTGTGTACAGCCAGGAGTATTATCTCGAGGGTAAAAATAAAGGATGACTCTTTTTCCAAGATAGTCTGATAGTTTAAAAGAGATGCCACCCGTTGAATCAGCTTTAAAATCAGGAACAGGGCTGTTTATGCTAATTGTTGTCATATTATTTTATGGGGTTAAAAATTAAGTCTATGTTCAAATTTTCTGAAAAAACATGAAGCTCATCACGCAAGGCCGGTATTATAATTTTTGTAGGGACTGACAAGATAAAATCTACAAAGAACAAGTTAGTTTGCGTGGTAGGTGGCTGGTATTGTTTTACATTGATTTCTTCAATACAGATTTCTTGGTCAACTAAAAATATAATTATTTCTTCAACAATATTTTTACCTGGAAGTGAAATTATTTCTAGGGAATAGGGAATACTTTCAGATTTCTTTTGGAGGGAATCAGTCCTTAAGGTATGAAAATGAATTTCAAGTTTTTTTTGTAGACTCTCTAACGTTGTTTCAAGTTTAGCAATCTGATTCCAGTTGCCATTAACTAATAAGTATGAAGCATTGACTTGGGCTAAGCTAGAAAATTTAAGAGTAATAACATGACAGTTACAATTCGAAATAGCCTTTAATATTTTACTTATAAAGCTTGTCGAACTGCTTCCCAAAGCTGTAATGGTTAATTGCATAGAGTAGACCCTAAGTTTCGTACAAGTTTATCACCAAAAAACAACAATAAACATTTTTTATTTTTTCAATATTAAAAAACTTAATGACAATCTTTAAGTTATTGAAGTATCTGCTATTCTTAAATTATGAGTATTGTTGCTCCTTTCAAATATATTAAGTAACTATTGAATTCTTGTTTTACAAGATAGCAATAAATAGTAAAGATACCGAATTGAGGTGTAAAAATGGCAAGATCAAATCAAAATAGAAAAGTTATTCCATCTGAAGATTTTTCAGATACTTTAGATAAGATACTTAACAAAGCAGTACCCTTAGTTGAAGTTACTGACTTGTCACAGGATGATGACATTATGGATCAATTAATAATGGAAGATGTCTTTGATGTTGCAGATGAAGAAATTGAAAGGTTATCAAATAGTGTGAATGGCCGGAAAATTGAGAAAGACAATAAAAATAATGTTGAGAATATTATTTTAGAAATAAGAAAAGGGCAAGTTGACGAGTTCTCTGCTTCTGAAAGAACAAAAATACAGAAAATCAGTCCAGATGGTAATAAGGGTGGATTAAATGTAGATGATTTACTAGATTTGGTAAATGAGAAATCCAATATTAATCAGGAAAAATTTACTAAAAATGATACTAACCCAGAGTTGGAAGATATGATGGTAGAAAAGCATAAAAACCGGAAAGAAAGTATTGAAAACGTTGATATAGAAATCGAAGGATTATCAAAAGGTGTCAATGATTTAGAGCTGGCTATAGAAAATAAAAAAGCTATGGAAAATAAAACTTCTGATGTACAAAAGGAAGAAGTTGATGAGTTTTCTGGTTCTGAGCAATCAATAAAAGAAAATGAGTTAGATATAGATGATTTACTTGATTCTGTAGATGAAGAATCAAATGCCAATCAAGAAGAACCAGCTGAAATAGATGAATTTGCTGAAGATGATGAGCTTCTAAAGCTGGTGCTAGAAGATGAGCGGGTAGAAAAGAATGAAGGCGACAATGGAAGTGAAGAGAGAATTGATCAACAAATTGCAAGCTTATCAAACGATGAAAATAGTTTGGAAATAGAAAAAGAAAACAACAAGGAGTTAGAGGGGCAAACGTCTGAAATACAAAAGAATGAAGTTGATGAATTTTCTAGTCCTGAACAGGCTAGTATAGAAGAAAATAATTCTGATGAATTAAACCTTAAAAAGGATGGGAAAGATGTAGATGATTTACTGGATTCGATAGATAAAGAATCTAAAGTAAAACATGAAAAGCCGACTGAAAGTGATGAGTTTTCTGAAAATGATCTGAAGTCTGAGCCAGAGATAGACGATGATAGTAAAGAAAGGGTTATAGCTAATAATGAAAGTGTAAATAACGTTGATGAACAGAATTCAGATTCAATAATTGCTGACTTTGATATTTCTTCTGGTGATGAGCTTTTAGAGCCAGATAATGAAATAGATGAGCTAGTAGAAAAAGTACAGACGACGGATGAAGGGAAAGAAGAGATTGATCTTTTATTAAACCAATCCTCTGAAGAAATAAAAAAATCGAACGATGCAATTGATAGTCTAAATAATAAAGTTAATCAACTTGTTGAGGATAATGATAGTCTAAGAAACCAGATTTCTGCACTCGTTGCTACAGGAACTTATGATGACGGTGACATGTTGAACAGCTTAGATACACTAAAAAAACAGCAGAAATCACTAGCAAGACAAATAAAAGGGAATGGGCAGTTATCACCTATGTTGACCTATGCTGCATTAGGATTGGCTGGTTTTTCAGTGTTATTGGCTGGGGGGTTAGGGGCTATTGGATATGGGGCGCAATCAGATGTAACAGAATTATCAGAATTGGTAATAACGCTTGATGAAGAAACTGATGATTTAATTGCTAATAGCTCAAAAGCTGATATTGAGAAATTAAATGAAAAAACTCGATTGTTAATTTCAAAAAATGAAAATTTAACTGTAAAAATAGATGAGGTTAAAAATTCAATATTAACTAATTCGTTAGAGCCAATAGTTGATGATCTTGTTGAGAACAATAATCAGACTCAACAAACAATTGAGAAGTTACTAGCTAAAGTTGAACAATTAGAAAAACGAAAGCCTATTACTGTTAAAGCGAAACCAAGAAAGGTAAAGAAAGTTGTTGAAAAATCAACATGGGTTGTGAACTTGGTTTCTTTCAAACAAGAATGGTATGCAAAAAGTAAAGCCGAAGAATTTGAAAAAAAGGGTGTGCCAACTGATGTAATAAAGGTTAAAGTTAAAGGAGAAAACTGGTTTCGATTAAGGGTTAAAGATTTTAAAAGTAAATATGATGCAGCAAGCTATGCTGTTAAAGTAAAAAAGACGCTTAATCTGGGTTCTGTTTGGGTAACCAAATTTTAAGTTTGAATCAATTTATAATATTATATTAAATATCCGTGAAAAGCAGGCCAAAGTTAAAGGATAAGATTTAGAAGCAAAATAAATCTGTAAGGTTGGGCTGTCATCTCGTTGGCAACCCAACAAAAATTATTAATATGAATTCAAAGCTTTTAACTTTTTTAAAAGAAGATATTTGGACTAAGTCTGATAATTATCAATCAACAATTAAGCGATTAAGTGTTAAAGCATTAAAGGTATTTTTGCTTTCCATCCAAGGCTTTAATCGGGATATTTGTCAGTTAAGAGCATCAGCACTAACACTTTATACTCTACTATCTATTGTTCCCGTTATAGCTCTATTGTTTGGTATTGCCAAAGGCTTTGGTTTTGAAAAAAAACTTGAGCAGCAATTATTAGAGAAGGCATCAGAACAGGATACGATGATGCTACAGTTGATTGAATTTTCACAAAACATGTTATCCAGTACAAAAGGAGGTTTGGTTGCAGGGATTGGTATTATCGTACTGTTCTGGTCGGTAGTAAAAGTAATTAGTAATATTGAAGAATCTTTTAATCATATTTGGGATATTAAAAAAAATAGATCGGTAGGAAGAAAATTAAGTGATTATTTATCGCTCATGATGCTAGCGCCTGTATTGTTAATTGTATCAAGTAGTATTACCGTCTTTGTAAAAACAAAAATTGCCTGGTTAGTTGAGGTGATTCATTTACCCGAATTTGGTACTAAGCTTGTGCTATACGCAATGAGCTTTTCTCCTTTGATTATTATGATATTGCTGTTTACCTTTGTTTTTTTGTTTATGCCTAACCAAAAAATATCTGTAAAAGCTGGTGTTATTGCTGGTGTTGTTACGGGTATTTTGTTTCAGGTTGCTCAATCTGCGTATTTAAGTTTACAAATTGGTGTTTCAAGTTATAACGCTATTTACGGAAGCTTTGCAGCACTACCCTTATTTCTGGTTTGGTTACAATTAGTTTGGATGATTGTTTTGTTTGGCTGTGAAATTTCTTTTTTTATTCATAATTTTGAGAGTTATCGGTATAACAAAAAATTTTCCAGGCTCAGCTTTTCTTTAAAAAAGAATATAGCGATACAAGTATGCCATTTTATTGTTAAACGATTTTTAAACAAAGAAAAGGCAGCAGATGTAGGATTAATTTCTAAAGAGTTGTCTTTACCTATTTCAATAGTACAAAAAACACTCGACGAACTTATTGATAGTCATCTTATCGTCGAATTAAATGTGGAGGAGGGAGAGGAAAGTATTTATCAGCCTGCACATGATATTAATAATTTAACGATAGGAGCTATTACAAATGCACTTGAAACTGCGGGTCAGAATTCTGTGCCTGGTTTAAATGGGGATGAGCAGTTTTCAAAAATAAATGAGTTAAAAGAAAGTCATTTAATAAGAGAACTTTAAGGAACCACTGATTAAGTCGATTAGAATTTAGCGCAGAAAAAACTGTCGCTATTTTTCACGAAGTGAGACGTAATAGTCACTCTATTGCACCGATCTTTGTGGAAAATATCGGCAGTTTTAGCAAGCTAAAAATAATTGGACTTGATCAGAGGCCCCTTAAATTGCATAAATTATTTAAATAACTCCCAAACAGGTTTAATAGAGTCTGGTAATGGTGCTAAACGACCGAGTTCTACCCATTGATTATCAGGGGTATGAAAATCTGAACCTACAGATGCAGCTAATTCATATTGCTTGGCGTATTGTAAAGTACATCTAATTTCTTCTGGGGAACTTCTTCCGGTAACCACTTCAATTCCTTGTCCACCTATTTCTTTAAAAGAAGATAAAAAACGTTTTAACCAGCTTGCCGTAAGATTATAGCGTAAAGGGTGAGCGACAACCGCAACGCCGCCAGATTGGTTAATCCAATTAATTGCATCCGGTAAATCTGCCCAAATAGTTGATACAAAGGCAGACTTCCCTTTGCCTAAATAGCGATCAAAAGCTTGTTGTCTGGTTGATACATAATGTTCAGAATATAAATGGTCAGCAAAATGGGAGCGGGTAATCATTCCTCCCTTTGCCGCTTTAACGACTGCCTCATAGGCATTTGGAACTCGTTTTTTTTCAAGTTTTAGAGCAATTTTTTTTGCTCGTTCTGTCCGAAGATCTTGTAAGTTTTTGATCCCTGATATTAACGTGGTGTTGGTAGGGTCAATATTTAAACCAACAATATGGAAACATTTATTTTCCCAGGTTGTTGATATTTCAATCCCGGGTATAAAATTGATGTCACTAGATTGAGCCGTTTTTGCGGCTTCTTCTTGACCATTAATGGTATCGTGATCTGTTAATGCTAGCGATGTCACACCATGTTGTTTTGCTCGTTGTACAACTTCTGTAGGGCTTAGTGCGCCATCGGATGCAGTTGAGTGGCAATGTAAATCAAATTTTTCTTGCATTGTAAATTTTTTTAGATAGTGTTTCTTTTTACTTAAAGTATAGAAAGAAATTCAAAAATTACTGATATTCACCATAAAGTTTCGAGTATAGACCACTATTATTAATTAAAGTTGAATGATTGCCTTGTTCACAAATTTTACCGTCTTCAAATACATAAACGTGATCAGCTTGTTTAACTGCGCTTAAGCGATGGGCAATAATAATAGTTGTTCTTCCGCTTAAAAAATCGGCCAAAGCGCCGTGTAACTTTTTTTCTGTTTCCGTATCAAGTGCGGAAGTCGCTTCATCTAATATTACAACACTAGGATTAGCAACAATCATTCTGGCAATGGCAAGCCGTTGTCGTTGCCCTCCAGACAAGCGCATACCCTGTCTACCAACAATGGTGTCAAGACCTATATCAAGTTCTTCAATCGCATCTTTAAGTTGAGCAATTTCTAATGCATTCCATAATTTATCATCTGCTATGTTTCTTCCTAGTGTCAAATTTGCCCGTACGGTGTCATTAAATAAGGCAGGTTGTTGTAAAACAGTAGCCACATGTTCTCTTACAACATCTAACCCTATTTGATCAATGGGCACATCATTAAAATAGATCATACCTTCTGTTGGGGGGTACAAACCTATAATTGCTTGAGTTAGTGTCGATTTTCCACCACCACTTGCACCGACTAAAGCGACCTTTTCTCCAGAAGGAATAAAGAGATTTATGCCATTTAATATAGGTTCTTCATTATAGCTAAAATGAAGGTTTTTAATGTTGACTGAAACAGTTCTTGTGTTTTCGAAAGGGTTTTTAAGATGAGGGTATTGTGGTTCTTGATGTAAGGCACAGAGTTCGTTAATTCTACTTAATGCTGCCTTTGCAGCAAAAAACGAATGTTGTATTCCTAAGATTTCCTGTACCGGAGCCATCATAAACCAAAGATAACCAAAAACTGCCAGCATTTGGCCAATACTTAAGTCTGAATATAGCACCATAAACATAGCCGTTGCTCTAAAAATATCAAAACCCACTAAAAAAACAAGAAAACTCAGGCGCGAGGCAGTATCACTCTTCCAGGAAAATGCTGTTGAACGATCCTTAACTGTTCTTGCTGATTCGATGAGTTGTTGGCAGTAATGCTTTTCTCTATTACTTGCACGGATTTGATGAATTGCTTCTAATGTTTCTGTTAAAGACTGTTGAAAAATACTATAGGCTGAACTTTCTTTCGCTTTAAGGTCTTTAATACGAGAACCAATTTTTTTTGCAATATAAATAACTAAAGGGTTAAGTAATAAGATAAAAAGACCTAGTTGCCAATGCATCCATAATAAAATGATTGCTGTACCCACAACAGTCAGGCAGGCGATGAGTAGCCGGCTAATGGTTGATCCAATAAAGGCGTCTAGCGTGCCAAGATCAATTACCATGTGGGAAACAACAGCACCGGTTCCAAGGCTTTCGTATTCTGACATGGAAATTTTTTGTAAGCGGTTTATTAAATCTCTACGAATACGAAAAATCACATCTTTAGATATAATTGTAAACTGTCGGCCTTGAATAATGTTGAATAGGATAGAAAGAAGCCGAAGTATTAAACTAACAATTAAAATAGCAACAATGTAGGCAATGGGGGTTTGCCATTCGCCTGGAATAATTAGATTAAGAGATTCGGTTATACTAGCAGGGTTTTTAAGTAATACTTCATCAACAAGTAGAGGCATTAATAAAGGGACAGGGACGCTGGCTAGCGTTGCAAGAACTGCAATTAAATGTGCCTTAATTAATTGTTTTTTATGCTTTAATGCAATCTTAAAAATATAGTCCCAAGTATAGTTAATTTGGTTTTTATCTGGATTTAAAGAACTATTATTGGACACTGTTGTATATTCTATAAACTGGATTAAACTTATCATTATAAACAGTCTTGAGGCGTATGGGAAAACAACCTCCTAATTTATAAGTAATATTATGTTTGAAACTACTAAAATAATTATATTTTTTCTAATTTTTGTATTGCCAATACAAGTCTTAGGTGCCGCGAAACCATCATTACAAAAACAAAGAGAAAAGTATGCTCTAGCAGAAAAGCTGATTGCAACGGGCGAGGACAGCTTATTTTTTAAACAGATAAAGTCTATTAAAAATTATCCCTTATATCCTTTTATTCAATATCAATGGCTAGTAGAAAACTTGGATCAAAAAAATAAGGTTCAGGCATTTTTAAATCAGTACAAAAAAACTCGTTATGTGCGCCCGTTAAAATATAAATGGCAAATTTATCTGGCAAAAAAAAATCTTTGGTCAACTTATATTAAACATTACAAAACAAGTAAGAATACAAAATTACAATGCTATTATTTGTGGGCAAGATATAAAACAGGTTATATGACAAAGTCTATAAAAGATGCAAGGAAATTATGGATTGTCGGTCGGTCACAACCTAAAGAATGTGATCCTATTTTTAAAGTATTGACGGACTCTCCTTATTTTACTAATAAGTTAATTTGGCAACGGTTTAGAGCCGCTTTATCAAAAGGGAATGTTCGATTGGCAAAGTATATTAGACGCTCTTTAAGTAAACCCGAGCAGAAAAAAACTAAACTTTGGCTGAGAATTCATGCAAAACCTTCCCGAGTTGAAAATATCAAGCTTGTGAAACAACATGCCCATTCACATCTAATTTTTGCTCATGGTATAGAGCGATTATCACGAAGAGATATAGTTAAAGCAGTTCATGTTTGGGATTCTGGAAAAAAGCATTTTAAAGTTGAAAAGAAAAAGATACAATTTATTGAACGAAAGTTAGCGATGGCCCTCGCTTTGGATAGAAAAAAAACTGCTTATAACCGTTTGGATCAACTACCGAAACTTGATGAAGAAGCAAAGCAGTGGAGAGTAAGAGCGGCATTAAGATCATTAGATTGGTCTCGTGTTAAACAATCAATTGCTAAACTAAGTAAAGAATCTAAAAGTGAAGAGCGGTGGAAATATTGGTTGGCTCGATCATTAGATAAAACAGGTCAAAGTGAAAAAGCTAAAAATATTTATGCTCAACTAGCGAAAGAGAGAAGTTATTATGGCTATTTATCAGCTGACAAGCTTAAGAAAAAATATCAATTAGCCAATAATCCTGTTCGGGTTTCTAAAAAAACACTGGATACATTTAAACAAAAAACTGATTTTCGTGTAGTTGCAGAATTAATCGAAGTTAACAAAATTGATGAAGCAAAAAAACAATGGTGGTATTCAGTCAACAAATTAAGCAAAGCAGAAATATTGGTAGCTGCAAAATATGCACAACAGCTACAATGGAAGCAAGTACCTATTTATACAATTGCAAAAGCAAAATATTGGGATGATGTGCCGTTAAGATTTCCGTTGGCTTATCAACATCTTGTCAATAAAAACGCAGAGTTACAAGATTTAAATCCAGCCGTCATTTATGGTTTGATCCGACGTGAAAGCGCATTTAATGAAAATGCTCAATCACCTGTTGGAGCAAGAGGGTTGATGCAAATTATGCCAAGAACGGGCCGCCAAATTGCTAAAAACCTAAAAGAAAAATGGCACAAGAAAAAAAGTTTATTTAATCCTGAAATTAATCTTAAGTATGGTTCTTATTATTACAAAAAAATGTTAAATCAGTTTAATGGTAACTATGCATTAGCAGCAGCAGCATATAATGCCGGACCTCACCGAGTAAAACGCTGGTTGCCTGAAGAAAAAGAATTAGCAGCGGATATATGGGTTGAAACAATTCCATATAAAGAAACTAGAGGCTATGTTTCAGCTGTTTTAACTTATGCCTTAATATATCAAAAACAATTAAAGCAAAAAATTCTGACTATGGACGGTTTTATGGGACGAGTTTTTTCGAGTGAAAAATTGGTAAAATTGTAAATATATAAATGTATTATTAATCTGATTAAAAGATAGCTCAACTAATAATTTCCGTCATTAGATTGTGCAAGGTATAATAGTCTCATATTAATTATAAGAAATAGCTTGGTAGAGACTCAATGGAAAAACAGCATAGTTTTACGCGCGATGAATTATTAATGTCTGGAAGAGGTGAGTTATATGGCCCAGACAATGCGCAACTACCCCTTCCTAATATGCTAATGATGGATCGTATTACCCATATTTCTGATGAAGGTGGAAAACATGGGAAAGGTGAAATTATTGCTGAACTTGATATAAGCCCTGATTTATGGTTTTTTGATTGTCATTTTCAAGGTGATCCTGTCATGCCTGGTTGTTTGGGGCTTGATGCCATGTGGCAATTGATTGGCTTTTATTTATGCTGGCTTGGTGGGCCAGGAAAGGGGCGAGCCTTAGGGTGTGGAGACGTGAAGTTTTCTGGACAAGTTTTGCCGACTGCAAAAAAAGTAACTTATAAAATTGACCTAAAGCGTGTGATTATGCGTAGATTAGTCATGGGAATCGGTGATGCTACGATGGAAGTTGATGGTAATGTAATCTATGAAGCTAATGATTTGAGAGTTGGTTTATTTACTTCTACTAAAGACTTCTAAGGTTGAATAATGAAAAGAGTTGTAGTAACAGGATTAGGTATTGTTTCAAGCATAGGTAACAACCGAGATGAGGTTGTAGAGTCTCTAAAGCTAGGTCGTTCAGGTATTGTCCATTCGGATATATATGAAGAAATGGGGTTTAGAAGTCACGTCCATGCGCCGATAAATATTGATCTGGATGAGTTTATCGATCGAAAAGTAAAGCGGTTTATGGGGGATGGGGCTGCTTTCAATTATATTGCAATGCAACAAGCAATAGATGACTCTGGTTTAACGGAAGATAAGGTGTCAAATTTTCGTACTGGCTTAGTGATGGGGTCAGGCGGCCCATCAACTTCAAACTTGGTTCAATCAGCGGATATTTTAAGATCAAAAGGCGTCAAACGTGTTGGTCCATATATGGTGCCTCGTACCATGTCTAGTACCAACACAGCTTGTTTAGCAACGCCCTTTAAAATAAAAGGTGTTAATTATTCAATCAGTTCTGCTTGTGCAACTAGTGCACATTGTATTGGTCATGCAATGGAGTTGATACAGCTAGGAAAACAAGACGTTGTTTTTGCAGGTGGTGGAGAAGAAGTTCATTGGTCTATGTCAGTTATGTTTGATGCAATGGGTGCTTTGTCTTCAAAATATAATGATAATCCCGAAACTGCCTCAAGACCTTACGATGAAACACGAGATGGTTTTGTGATTGCTGGAGGTGGAGGTGTTTTAGTTATAGAGGAACTGGAACATGCAAAAGCTCGTGGTGCAAAAATTTATGCAGAATTAGTGGGGTATGGGGCTACCTCAGATGGTTATGATATGGTTCAACCTTCGGGAGAGGGGGCAATTCGTTGTATGCAGCAAGCAATGGCAACTGTTGAAAATTGTAAAATAGATTACATTAATGCCCATGGTACTAGTACACCAATAGGTGATACACGTGAGCTAGAGGCATTGCGAACAGTCTTTGGGGACAATAGCGTTCCTGCCGTGAGTTCAACAAAATCACTAACAGGTCATGCACTAGGTGCGGCAGGAGTTAATGAGTCCATTTATTCATTATTGATGATGGAAGAAAATTTCTTGAGCGAATCAGCAAATATCAAACAACTAGATCCTGGTGCTGAAGGTATCCCTATTGTAAGAGAGCGACAAGATAATGTGACTTTGGATACTATTATGTCAAATAGTTTTGGTTTTGGCGGAACTAATGCAACTCTTATTTTTCAACAATATAACAATTAATTTCTCTTCTTTTCATTTTTCTTGCTATTTATAGGATTAAGCTTAGCTTATTACTGCTAATAATCTTAGTTAGTATAAACTAAACTAATTTTTAGTTTTATCCTGTTTAATAGCTTAGGGAAATCAGCTTTTCCGATTATGTCTCACCCTGAAAAAAAATCCAGAATTCAATTTAACAAACTACATAAGCGTCTACGAAGGAACGTAGGTCAAGCAATCGCCGATTATAAAATGATTGAAAATGGTGACAAGATAATGGTTTGTTTATCAGGAGGCAAGGATTCTTTTGTTATGCTAGATATACTGCTAAATTTACAGAAAACAGCGCCTGTTACTTTTGAAATTATCGCTGTTAATCTAGACCAGAAACAACCTGAGTTTCCCGAGCATATTTTGCCAGAATATTTAACATCTATTGGAGTACCTTTTCATATTATTGAACATGATACTTATAGTATTGTTAAACGAGTTATTCCTGAAGGTAAAACAACCTGTAGTTTGTGTTCGCGGTTACGCAGAGGTACATTATACGGTTTTGCAAAAGAACATAAAATAACAAAAATTGCATTAGGTCATCATCGTGATGATATTTTAGAAACTTATTTTCTTAATATGTTTTTTGCCGGTAAATTAAAGGCTATGCCACCTAAGCTACTAAGTGATGACAAACAAAATATTGTGATTAGACCACTGGCTTATTGTAAGGAAAAAGATATTGCTCGGTTTGCTGCATATAGGCAGTTCCCAATCATTCCTTGTAACTTATGTGGATCTCAAGTGAATTTACAACGTCAAGAAATGAAAAAAATGTTAAAGGGATGGGATAAACAATTTCCTGGCCGATTGGAAACAATTTTTTCTAGCCTAAAAAATATTGCACCTTCACAAATGGCTGATACAGATTTATTTGATTTTGTTGGCTTAGAGCGAAAAGAGTCCAGAGGCTTACAAATGGACTCAACAGGTGCAGGGCTTGAAGTTTTAGAAAGATAAATATAGTATAAAGCTCTATATAATAAAAAAATAATTACTATTATAATTTTAAAAAGAGGCATTGGTTTTGGCTAAAGAGAAAGTGTTTAATGCTGAATTATTAATGAAGTTAATTAATTCTTTACCTTCTCCCATTTTTATTAAGAACGCTAAACATCAACTTATTTTTATAAATGATGCTTTTTGTAAGTTTATGGGGCGTAGCAATGAAGATTTGATTGGGAAATCAGATTATGATTTATCCTCTAAAGAAGAAGCAGATGTTTTTTGGGCGATGGATAATAAAGTATTTAAATCAAGACAAGCTAATATCAATGAAGAAAACCATACTGATCTTTTTGGCAATACCCGGATTATTCAGACAAAAAAAATAGTCCTGGAAGGTCGTGAGCTAGACGATTGCCTTTGTGGGGTTATTACAGATATTACCGAATTAACACACTTAAATGAAAAGCTTCGTAGGCTGGCATATAGTGATTGTATTACTGGTTTAATGAATCGTGTGGCTTTTGATGAAGCGGCTACAAAATATCTTAATAACTTCCGTGTCAGAGATCAAAAATTTGCTTTGCTGTACCTTGATATGGATGGACTTAAATTTGTAAATGATAGCTATGGGCATACTGTAGGAGATAAATTAATTCAAGAAACGGGAAAAAGAATTTCTACAGTGTTGGAGCAGAAAGGAGAGGTTGCACGTATTGGCGGGGATGAATTTATGCTATTAATCCCTTATTGTGAGAAGAAGGACGTCATACATATTATTGAAAAAGTGCTTGAGACTTTAAAAAAGCCGATGGAATTAGAAAAAAGAAAGATAATGTTTTCCGCAAGTATTGGTATAGCATGTTGCCCTGATGATGGTATTAGCATTGATGCTTTGGTTGAACATGCTGATAGTTCAATGTATGAAACCAAAAGACGTAAAAAAGGAAGTTATACTTTTTATAAGAAAGAATATACTTCTTACCAAAAACAATTCATCCTATCTGCAAAACGGAAGTTAGAATTAGAAACTGAGTTGCGTCAGGCAATGAAAAACAAACAGCTTGAGGTACACTTTCAGCCCATTTTTAAAAACAATTATATTGTCGGTTATGAAAGTCTTTCCAGGTGGATTAGTCCTGAATTTGGTGTGATTTCACCAAAAGAGTTTATTCCTATTGCTGAAGAGTCTGATTTAATATTAATGCTAGGTGTGCAGACTTTGCAGGCTGCCGTTGAATTTATTAATAAAAACTGTGCGAATGGTGAATATGTTTCCGTTAATGTATCACCAATACAACTCAAGCATCATGCCTTTAAGTCTAGTCTTGAATCTATTGTTAAGCAATCAAACATTCAATCTCCTAAACAATTGGTGATAGAAGTAACTGAAAGGTTAATGATGGATATGAATGAACATCTTGAAAATATTGTTAACTCTCCGTGTTTGAAAGATATTAAGTATTTTATTGATGATTTTGGTACAGGCTATTCAAATTTAGCTCAATTAAAAAAGTTAAATTTTGATACCTTGAAAATTGATCGAGAGTATATTAAAGACTTACCTTCCTCTTCTTCAGATATTTCTTTAATAAAAACAATGATTTTTATGGCAAATGAATTTGATATGAAGGTCATTGCTGAAGGGATTGAAACCGAAGAACAAAAACAATGTCTGATTGAGCTTGGGTGTGACTATTTTCAAGGCAATCTTTTAGGTAAACCTGCAAGTCACGAATGTTGGAGCTAAAAAAACTATAGACATATGGGGGCTCCTCTATTAATTGATGAATGGAAAAATTGAGTCCAAAACATCCAATCTCTGCGTCGCCTACACGGATATAGGGGAGGGGCGTAAGCAGGGAACGGAAGTTTTGAAATCCTTCGCAATAGCCTGCTTATACGTGCAGGTTTCGCCTTGATCTTGACTGTTTTGGTTCTTACTTAATTTTCTCATCCACAATTAATAAAGGTGCCCATATATAATTATCAGCTGCTTTTTTTATTCCTTCGTAAGTTTCTAAATTTGTGTTTTAGCCAAATAGCACAGCCGCTCAATGAAAGTACGATTAGAAATATACCGCTAAGGTCAACAATAAATACACCAAATGAGCCAAAAAAACGGCCACTATGGAGATCAAGAATAACCCTTTCTAGGGGTAATATGGACGAGCGAGAAAGGGTTTTTAATTTTTCTGCTAGTGTATCAGGAAGTCTGCTAGTTTTAGACCAGATAATGGTTTGATTGTTTATATCATCGTATGGTTGCCAGGATAGTAGACCATCATCACTGTAAACAATGCCTTCACTAGATTTTATAGTAATATTTTTCTGAGTATCCAGGCCAATTTTTTCTATCGATTTAATGATACTTTCTTCGATTAACTCACCCTCTAAAGACAGAAGTAGAATTGAATTACTAAACCCCGTGACAATAAACTCTTCTGTTTCAATAGCACCTAACAAGTTCTGTTTATTTTTGTTTAATACACTATGATCAAAGAATATTTTCTGGTTGATTTGTGTTATCCAGTGGTTTTGAGTTGCAAATGAGTTTAAAGTCTCAGAGGGCTTAATTCCATACCAGTCTAAAATAACTTTTGAGTCTACCATTTGGCTATCTAGTTTTAAATCGTCGGTATGATTTAGAGCAATACCAGTTAGGGAAAGCATCAATAAAACAATAGCAGAAGATAAACCAAGATAGCGATGAAGCTTATATAAAAAACGCCAAATTTGGTTTTTATTTTTTCTCATTACTCAATTTGACTATCGAAAAACAAAGCAAGTTGAGCTGTTTTTGTTAATGCTCGGACTGATAAGGTTGCACCAGAAATGCCGTCAATAGGATTAGAAAGAGAAAAATTAGAATTAAGAGAATTTTGTTTAAATTGGTCAGTAAAAAAAGAATGCTTAACTTCCCAGCCACGACTTTCTCTAAAAGCTAATACTTTTAGTTGTGTGATTTTTTTATTTTTAACGATAATTGCAATAGTGATTGGTTGGGTTTTACCTGTTTCGTTGATAATCCAGACAGATTGCTTTGTATTTTTCCAATAACGTAGACGTAAAAAACCAGGTTTGTGTTTAAGAATTTGAGTGGCGGCTTTCTTTAAGTCTTTTTTAAGCCACAAAATTTGTGGTTTGGGTGGTGTTCCTGAAAATGCTTCAAGTAAAAACTCTTCTTTACTTTGGTACTCCGTTGCAAGAGTTGAAAAACATGGACATAGTAAGAGAAAAAATAGTATTTTAAGCATGGATAGATACTTAAAAGGGTACAAAAGGCACCCTTTTTGATTGGTTAGAAACAGTATATCATTAGAATTGATAACCAATGCCTAAATCAAAACCACGTTCATCTTTGTTGTCGTTTAATGTATCTTCCTTATAAATATAATTGGCTTTTAAAACTACATTTTCATGTACCCACCAGTTAGCACCTGCTTCCCATGTATTAAAGTTTTTCTCAGAACTTTTGTAATAGTCCAGCTGTTGAAAACGTCCAAAAATACCAATATCACCTATTGCTGTAGGTAGTCTATAACTTGGTTCTACAAACCAGCCATATTGTGATTCAGCAGTTTTTTGGCTAGGGTCGTTAATATCAAATTCCCAGCGGCTATATAGTGCTTTACCTGTAAAAGTACCTGGGCCTATTGCATGGCTGTATATAGCATGTGCTTCGTATAAAGTGCCTGAACCAATATCAACACCACCTTCATGTTTAGAGTTATCGCTCTGTCCCATATCTGTTTGGTGTAATATTGTTGCTGCTAATTCGAGTCCAGCTATTCCTGTATATTTACCCCTTAAAGCTAGAATAGGATCGTTTGCTTTTTGTTTAGATATTTTTTGCCGTCCACCACGAATATAAAAATCATTATCCATATCAAGTCCTGTTGATACGACTGCATCAACGCTTAATCCATTATCAAATCGATAGGTACTGCCAATACCTGCCTCCCACCATGTTGAAGGAATAATAAATTTTTCAACTTCATTACGTTCAACACCATAAAATGTTCCAGGTTCATGCGTTTCGTTCATAATTCCTACAGGGACTAAAAATACCCCCCCTTTAGCACTAATATTATCATTAAAATCATATTCAAGATAAGCTTGCTCCAATTCAATTTCGCCATTTTTATCATCCCCTGCAATAGAATGTTCAAGTTCCAGTTCAGAGAAAAAACGTAAATTATCATTGAATTCATGCCCTACAAATAATACAAAGCGATGAAAATCAATTTCTTCTTTATGTTGTTTACCCCCTTCAAAACTTCTATTTTGATAATGGAGCTCTCCATACCCGCCAACAGTGGTTCTATTAAACCAGCTGGCTAAAGTGTTACTTTCTTCTATGTTTTCACTAACGACTTCAACAGCAGCCGTATTATTGGCAACTTGTTGTTCGGTCGTATCCGCTTTTTCTTTAAGTTTTTTATTTTGTTGTTTTAGGGATTGGTTTTCAGAACTAAGTTGTTCAAACTTTTCAGCTTGCTCTTTTTTATAGGCTTCAAATTGCGCGGCTAATTCTTCAACAGTGATAGCTTGTGCTATGGAAGTCGAGCCAATTAGCATAGCAATAGAAAAAGTAAGGGGTTTAAGTTTCATAAATAAAATAGAGTAAATAAACAGATGTTTGTAATAATATTACAAATGATAATCATTCGCAATAGTAATTTTATATTTATATTTTTACAATTTATCTTTACAAGAAAATATTTTGAGAATAAAGTTATCATTACTTTTTTTTGTGGATAACAGATTATGTTTAAACATGAGGCCTTATGGCAAGATAACTATCCTGAGTTTATTAACTCTGAAGAGTCAGCGATGATCAGCTTGATGGAAAGTGCTACATTGGTTACTCTTCCAGAAGGACAACAAGTTTTTGCATCTGGCAGTATTTGTGAAAGTTATTTACTCTTATTAGAGGGATCTGTAAAGGCACAGTTAATATCGGAGAATGGCAGAGAAATGATGTTATATCAAATGTTTCCAGGTGATACATGTGTGTTAACAACATCTTGTTTATTGAGTGGTGATAGTTATCCTGCTGAAGCGTTTACTGAAGAAGATAGTTCTGCTTTTGTCATTTCTTCACACGCTTTTTATCGTTGCCTTGAACGATCTGCTTTTTTTCGTGAATTTGTTTTTAAGAATTTTGCAGCTAGATTATCAAATATAATTTGTCGTTTTGGCGATGTGGTGTTTGCTGGAATTGATAGTCGTTTGTCGAAAGAGTTATTGTGCGGCGAGACAAAAGTTTTAAAAATAACACATCAGGAATTAGCCACAAAATTAGGCTCTGCACGAGAAGTGGTTTCTAGACATTTAAAACAGTTTGAGGCAAAAGGGTGGGTCAGTCTAAATAGAGGAACAATTACTATCATTGATAATGATTCTCTAAATAAACTGACAAAAGGTGAAACTATATAAGTACTCGACCATAAATATTTTAACGTTTTACTTGTACTAAAAGCATAAGAACGGCTAAAGCTTTTCTAATCTTTTTTATCATCTTCTGCGTTGTATAAACAGTCGCGTAGCCAGCTATTTTCCTGCTTATGCGCCTTGAATATGATAAAAACCCTGCGTAAAACTGTTAAAATATTTATAGTCGAGTACTTGGTTCTACAAATACCTGTTCAAAGCCTTCAATACAGCTTGCATACTATCATTTGCATCACCAAATAACATTCGGGTGTTTTCGTGTACAAATAACGGATTTCCTACGCCAGCATACCCAGCTGCCATACTGCGTTTTAAAACAATAGTGGATGCACTTTTCCAGCATTCCAATACTGGCATACCGGCAATAGGGCTATTCGGATCATCAAGTGCAGAGGGGTTTACAATATCATTAGCACCAATAACTATGGCTACATCAACATTAGGAAAGTCTTCATTTATTTCGTCCATTTCATAGACAATATCATAAGGCACTTTAGCTTCTGCCAATAAAACATTCATATGTCCTGGCATCCGTCCAGCAACAGGGTGTATACCAAATCGCACTGTTTTATCTTTTGCTCGCAAAAGTTTGCTTATTTCATTAACGGTATGTTGAGCTTGTGCTACTGCCATGCCATATCCCGGGATAATCATGATATTTTTAGAATTGCTTAATAACTGGGCTGTTTCTTCAATTCCTATTTCTGTTATATCACCTTTAACCGATGCGGCTTCGCCACTTGATGAGCCAAACCCTCCTGCAATAACGCTAAGAAAGTGACGATTCATGGCGCGGCACATGATATAGCTTAAAATAGCACCACTACTTCCGACTAAAGCTCCGGTGACGATTAATAGATCATTGCTAAGCATAAATCCAGTTGCAGCAGCAGCCCAGCCTGAATAGCTATTTAGCATAGAAACGACAACAGGCATATCAGCTCCACCGATAGCCATAACCATATGTACGCCAAAAGCTAAAGCAATTAGAGTCATTAAAATTAAAGCAAAAGTACCCCCTCCAGTTTCTACACCTGACAAAAAAGCGCTACCTAGCCAGAATGTTGCGATTAACAAAGCCAGATTCAGTAAGTGCCGCGCGGGAAGTAAAAGGGGTTTTCCATCAATTTTTCCACAGAGTTTGCCAAAGGCAATAACTGAGCCAGAAAAGGTGATAGCACCAATGAAAATACCAATGAAAATTTCGACCTCATGGATTGTTTTTTCTATTCCTACTAATGCATTAGAGCTATCAAAAAAATTAGCATACCCGACCAATACGGCTGCCATCCCGACTAAACTGTGCATTAAAGCGACTAGTTCAGGCATTTGAGTCATTTCAACTTTTAAGGCAGCTTTTGTGCCTATAAACCCACCTATGGTTAAGGCAAGAATCAAAACTACATATGAATTAACTGCATCGCTCAATAGGGTCGCTATAATGGCAATGGTCATACCAGCCATTCCATAATAATTGCCTTGACGAGCCGTTTCTTGGCTACTTAATCCGCTTAAACTTAAAATAAAAAGAATAGAAGCAGCAACATAAGACATTGTGACTAAACCTTGTGATATCATGTTTTTCTCCTATTTTCTGAACATTTCAAGCATACGACGAGTGACTAAAAATCCACCGGCAATATTGATTGATGCAATTAAAATGGCTAACCCCGACAGCAAGGTAATAAAGAAACCGGGAGCAGAAATTTGTACTACCGCACCAATGATGATGATACCGCTAATAGCATTAGTTACACTCATTAAAGGAGTATGTAATGATGCTGAAACATTCCAGATGACTTGGTAACCTATAAAACAAGCAAGAACAAAGACAGTAAAGTGAGACATAAAGGATGCAGGCGCAACAGAACCTAAAGAAAATAAAGCACCACCTATAATCAACAAGGGTAACAATTGTTTTACGGCTTCAGGAAGGAGTGATTCTTTTTCTTTTATATCGTTCTTTTCTGTAGTAGATGTTTCTGTTTTTAGGGAGGGCTTAGGTGAAACTGATAATGTTGGGGCAGGGGGTGGCCAGGTTATTTTTCCTGCTTTAATCACAGTGGTGCCTCGAATGACTTCATCATCCATATTGACATCAATTTTTCCATCCTTATTAGGGCATAATTCAGTAAGGAGATGTCTTAAATTGGTCGCATATAGCTGGCTGGATTGGGCTGCCAGTCGGCTAGGTAAGTCGGTATAACCTATTAAAGTAACACCGTGTTTAATAACCACTTTATTTTTTTCTGTTAGTGCGCAGTTTCCTCCTTGTTCAGCAGCAAGATCAACGACGACACTGCCTGCCTTCATTGTTTCAAGCATTCCTTCTGTGATAAGTTTAGGCGCTGGTTTTCCAGGAATTAATGCAGTGGTTATAATGATGTCCACTTCCATTGCTTGGCGGGCAAATAATGCCATTTCTGCTTCAATAAATTCCTTGGACATAGTTTTAGCATACCCTCCTGCTCCTGAACCGTCTTCTTCAAAGTCCAGCATTAAGAACTCAGCATCCATGCTTTCTATTTGTTCTTTTACTTCAGGACGGGTATCAAAAGCACGAACGATGGCTCCCATACTTTTAGCTGCACCGATAGCAGCTAATCCAGCAACACCCGCACCAATCACTAATATTTTTGCTGGAGGAACTTTACCGGCGGCAGTAATCTGGCCAGTAAAAAAACGGCCAAAATGCTGAGCTGCTTCAACAACTGCACGATAGCCAGCAATATTAGCCATAGAACTTAATGCATCTAGCTTTTGTGATCTAGAAATCCGAGGTACGCTATCCATTGCTAAAACAGTCATTTCTCTAGCTGCTAGTTTTTGCATTAAATCATTATTCTGGGCTGGCCAGATAAAACCGATTAAATGTTTACCTTTTGATAATAATTCAGTTTCATCAATGGCTAATTCTGGATGCGATTCTGGAGGGCGGACTTTCATTATAATATCCGCATTTTTCCATAAGGTTTTTGCATTTTTTCTTATCGTACAGCCAGCTTCTTTATAGGCTTCATCTGAAAAATTTGATTGCAGTCCTGCACCACTTTCAATATTGATTTCGAAACCGAGCTTAATGATTTTTTCAGCAACATCTGGCGTGGTTGCAACACGTTTTTCACCTGGGTGAATTTCTTTTGGTATACCTAGTTTCATAGAGTCCTCTTTTTATTATTGATTTAATATGATCTTGGAAAAATCAGTTGAGCGCGGATTTTTCTAGGATAATCAGACTTACATGCTTGAGCATATGAAATCAGACGGTAAATTTCAACTTATATTTAGTAAGAATAGATAGTTTGTATCAAATTAAGCTAAACTATTAAATATTTAAAGCTTATTTATTTTTTTTAATGAAAGTATTAGTTGTTGATGATAGTAAAACTATTCGGGCATTAATGGCTGAGTGCGCTAAAACTCTTGGGCATGAAGTTTTTCATGCAGAGACAGGGGAACAAGCATTAAAGATTATTCAAGAACACAATATTGACCTTGTATTAATGGACGTAGAAATGCCAGGTCTAGATGGGTTTGAAACAACTTATGCAATAAGATCTATGGAAAATATAGAATGGTTCCCAATCATTTTTATTTCTAGCAAAATAGATGATGATTCATTTGCTAAAGGTATTTTATCGGGTGGAGATGCTTATTTACAAAAACCTATCAACCCGTTACGACTTCAACTAACGATCACTGCAATGGAACGTATTTATATGATGCGTCAAAAATTACATAAAACCCAAGAAGAGTTGATTGTTGCTAATAAAGAATTAAAGTTACTAGCTTCATTCGATGATTTAACTGATATGCCAAATCGACGTAACTTTAATGAAACATTAAATAGACAATTTCTTTTAGCAAAAAGAAATAAAAGCACTTTAGCTTTTATAATGTGTGATATTGATTTTTTTAAACTTTTCAATGATTATTATGGGCATCAAAGTGGGGATGAATGTTTAACAACTGTTGCAAAAGCTATTGGCTCTGTTCCTGATCGACCAACGGATAAGGCTTGTCGATATGGAGGTGAAGAATTTGCAGTTATTCTTCCTGATACTAATAGAATTGGGGGTATTGTTGTTGCAGAAAAGGTGAGGCAGGCAGTTTTAGACCTAGCTATAGAACACAATGAATCCAAAATAGGGCCTTATGTCTCCTTGAGCTTAGGTTTAGCTGTTTATACAGGTCAATTTGAAACAAAGGAAGAACTTATTAAAGCAGCGGATGATGCACTCTATAGAGCTAAAGGTAATGGGCGAAATCGTGTGGAGAGCTATTAAAGAATGTGCAAGTTATTTAATTCCCATTCCTAACCATAAATCACAAATGTATTTAGCAAAAGATTTTATAGAAACTTCTGAAGGATTAGTTTTTGCAGTTGTGGAAAGTGGGGAGGAAAATGGGAAAATTCTCTGTTTTCTTAGGTATATTCGTCATAATGAGAACTGGGAAAAACTTAATACAATACAAGCAAATCTTCTTCTTAGAAAGGATTATCCTGAATATTTATATTACTCTCAGATTAAACAGGCCCATTGTCATGCTGTAGCTTTAGATAAAATAGATAAGCATCATGAGCCTAGAAAAAGATTGAAAAAATTATTGGCAAATTCTGCCTCTAATGATGTCGTTGAATTTGATGTAGTAAAATTATGTCATTTGTTTAATAAATATGGGCTTGATCTGGAAGAGCTAGGTGTTACTGGTTCAATTCTTATTAGAGCACAAAATCAAAGTTCAGATATTGATCTGGTGTTTTACTCTAGAAAGGCGTTTAACCATGGCAGAGATATCACAAAGAAATTAATTCAACATGGAGATTGTTTTGAATTAAATGAGGCGCAATGGATGGAATCCTTTGACCGACGTTCTTGCGAATTAAGTTTTAAAGAATATATATGGCATGAAAAACGTAAATTTAATAAAGCAATTATTAATCACCGAAAAATAGATTTCAGTTTTGTTTCAAAAACCATTCAAACAGTAACAACAAAAAATTATAAAAAATTAGAAAAAGTGCAATTGAAAGTTCAGATAATAGATGACACTTTAGCTTTTGATTATCCGGCAGAGTTTTCGATTCGGCATCAGCAGATTAGTTCTATTGTTAGTTACACGGCAACTTATACAGGACAGGCAAAAGTTGGTGAGTGGGTGGAGGTGGCTGGAATGTTAGAGCAAGATAATAAAGGTGAAAAACGTATTGTAGTCGGCTCCAGTCGGGAGGCTGAAGGTGAGTATATTAAAGTATTCACTAGTAATCATATAAAACTTCCACGTTTTTCAGCTGTTATTTTTGATATGGATGGCTTGGTTCTTGATACAGAAATGACTTATTTTATTGCCTGGCAGAAAGCGGCAAACGAAATGGGAGTCAGTTTTAGTGATGAATTTTGTTTATCGCTATCTGGTTTGCAATTTCAAGATATGGAAAACCAGTTAATAAAACATTATGGTGTTGATTTTGATTTAAAACAATTTGCAAGGTTAAGTGGAGAATTTTGGAGAAAATATGTAAATCAAAAGGGTATACCGATAAAAAAAGGTTTTTTTAATTTAATTAATCAATTTAAAGAAAAAAATATATCTTTTTGTTTAGCAACAAATAGTAGAAAAGAAATTGCTCTTGAATGTTTGGAATTAGCTAATCTTGCTAGTATATTTTCTTCCGTTATAACAAGAGACCATGTTAATAATGGAAAGCCTAAACCGGATGTCTTTATAGAAGCTGCAAAAGTATTGCAACAGCCAATCAACCGATGCTTGGTGTTAGAAGATTCTGCCATAGGGGTTGAAGCAGCAGTCAATGCGGGCGCACCTAATGTGTTTATTCCTTCCGTTCTTCCTGTAGAGAGAGCCACTGTTAATTTAGCCGATTGTTTTATGATGGATTTAGATCAATTAGCAGAACTGATTAATTAGTTCTTCTGTATAATTCATTATTATTTATGAATACCTAATTGCCTTTATTTTGAAAGTGTCAGATAGAAAAATTTCTGTTATTGCTCCAGCTAGATTGCACATGGGATTTATTGATTTAAGTGGTTCCTTAGGACGTCATTTTGGAAGTATTGGTGTGGCATTGGATGATATAGCTACACGGCTTTCTATGGTGACTTCAGATAAATTAATTGTTACAGGGCAATCAGCAGAAAGAGCTAAAAAATGCACTCGGGCTTTATGTAAAATATTAAAAGTTTCAGATCAATTAAAAATAGAAATAGAAACAGCTATTCCAGAACATGTTGGGCTCGGCTCTGGTACACAAATGTCATTGGCTATTGGGTCTGCTTTAAATGCTTTTTATGAGTTAGGATTGAGTGTTCGGGACATTGCTCAACTAACAGATAGGGGCATGCGATCAGGAATTGGTATAGGCGTATTTGAGCAGGGTGGTTTGGTGGTTGATGGAGGCAGGGGAGAGTTTACTGAAACTCCTCCTGTCATTTCACATATGGATATACCAGAGCAGTGGCGTTTTATTTTAGTTTTAGACCAAAGAGGGCAGGGTTTTTATGGTGATGAGGAAATCAATGCCTTTAAAGAATTACCTGTTTTTCCTGCTGAGGAAGCAGCAAGGTTATGTTATTTGTTAATGATGCAAGGGCTACCGGCTGTTGCTGAACAAGATATTGCTAAGTTTGGAGCTGTGATAACTCAGTTACAACAATCAGTGGGTAAGCATTTTGCATCTGTACAAGGTAGTGTTTTTACTAGTGGTGAGGTTGCAGAAGTGTTGCAGTGGTTGAAACAACAAGGGGCAGTCGCTATTGGTCAAACATCATGGGGGCCAACAGGTTTTTGTGCTGTTGATAATGCCAAACAGGCTGATTTTTTAATATTAAAAATGCAACAAAAGTTTGCCCATTTTAAGCAGTTAAGTTTTGTTACTACTAGTGCGAGAAATAGTGGTGGTGATGTTTTTTTAGATTAATAAAGGTGTCCTAAAAGTAATGAAAGCATTAAAAGTGTTAACTAATTCAAGAATTATTTAGAGCTACTTTTAAATACTCAAGAGTCTGCTAGTCTTAAGCGTAGAGAAATTATGCGTATTTAGGATGAGCGATGAGCAGTAGAATAGCTAAATTTAAACAATATTTAACACTATTTTCCATTTATCTAATTTGTATTTCAACTGCAAATTCTGATCAAAATGATCTACTTGGATTAAGTGTGGAAGACCTCCTGAACGTAGAGGTTATTTCTGTTGCAAAAAAAGCAAAATCACTTAATGATTCCCCTGCAGCAATTTTTGTTATCAGTCAGAATGATATAAAAAGAATTGGGGCAACATCAATACCGGAAGCTTTACGTTTAGCACCTGGTATAGACGTATCTCGAATTGATTCAAATAAATGGGCAGTGAGTGCCAGAGGTTTTAACGGTCGATTTTCCAATAAACTGCTGGTTTTAATTGATGGTCGTAACACATATACAAGAGCCTTTGCCGGTGTTTATTGGGAAAATCAAGATGTAATGCTGGAAGATGTTGATCGGATAGAAGTAATTCGTGGGCCAGGCGCAACATTATGGGGAGCTAATGCAGTTAATGGCGTTATCAATATAATTACTAAACATTCTGCAGATACACAGGGTGGGTTACTCGCTTCTGGGTTTGGTTCAGAAGAACAAGGTTTTGGGGCTTTACGTTATGGAACAAAATTAAGTGCTGACACCTCGGCTAGACTTTATGTAAAAGGGTTTAATCGTGATGAAAGCACGACCCAATTAGGGGATAGAGCTGGAGATGATTGGGATAAGGTTCAAGGTGGATTTAGAGTGGATTCACAGCTGTCGTTGCAAGATTCTTTAACTGTGCAAGGGGATGTCTACTCTAGCGATATCAATCAAAAGACCACGCTTCCAACAGTTTCACCACCCTATCAAAAAACTTTTGATGAAAACATTGATAGTTTTGGTGGAAATCTATTAATGCGTCATCAGCATACTTTTTCTTCAACATCTGATTATTCATTACAAGTTTTCTATGATTTTTATGAACGGGATGAATTTTTTCTTAAAGAAAGTCGCCATAGTCTGGATGTGGATTTTCAGCATCGTTTTGGATTATTAGAATGGAATGATGTGGTTTGGGGATTGGGTTATCGTTATAACCATGATGATTTTGTTTCTAGCACTTTTGCAACGATTAGTCCTCTTAGCCGAAATGATCAGCTTTTTAGTGCATTTGTACAGGATGAAATTACATTAATTGACGATACGCTATGGCTTACCGTTGGTTCAAAAATAGAACATAATGATTACAGTGGTTTTGAAGTACAACCAACGGCCAGGTTGATATGGAAGCCTCATCAACAACATCGTTTATGGGGTGGAGTATCAAGAGCAGTTAGAACACCTTCAAGGTTAGAGCATAATTCAACTTTTTTGCAAAGAGTCATCCCTGCTCAGTCAGCAACAATGCCAGCAATAGCAATTAGGCTTGATCAAAGTAACATTTTAAATTCAGAGGAAGTGATCAGTTATGAAGTAGGCTATCGAACAACCTTTATAGATAATGTGTCGATAGATTTTACGGCTTTTTATAATGATTATGATGAACTGAGGTCAGGAGATTTAGCGAATCCTATTTTTATGGGTAGTTATGTTGAGGTACCAATTATAGTTAGTAACAATAATAGTGGGCATACCTATGGATTTGAAATAGCAACAGTCTGGCAAATGCTGGATTGGTGGCGCTGGGATGCTAATTATAATTTATTAAAAACAGGTTTTTCTCAACAAGATGCAGTTGACCAGCTTGGTTCTAGTCCGCAGCAAAGAGTGTCATTACGTAGCGTAATATCTCCTTGGCAAGATGTTGATGTTGACCTGTTGTTTAGATATGTAGATGAAAATGTTGTTGCCAGCTCGTTTGGAACAGCGTTTATTAAGGATTATGTTTCTCTGGATATTCGCTTAGCTTGGCGGCCAATAAAGGGTGTTGAATTGTCATTGGTTGGTCAGAACTTATTGGCAGAGCAACACCTTGAATATAGGCAGGAAAATTTTGTCCAGGATACATCAATAGATCGTGGTGTATATGGAAAACTGGTTTGGGAATTCTAAGGGTTATTGCTTAGCATGATTTTTCTGATGAAAAAATTACCAGTTATTTTTTGTTTACTGTTATTTTTTAACAGTAATAGTAATGTATCTGCCAAGTCAATGGATAAACAAACAGTCCTAGCTGCATTAACGCTTAATATTGTACGGTTTACCGGTTGGCCAGAAGGTATTTTCGATTGGAACGCCCCTTCTATTAATCTGTGTGTTATTGGGGATAATATCGTACAAGAATCCTTTGCAGGTATGGAAAACCAGACGATTAATGGCAAAGTAGTGCAGATATTAAATCGCTCACGGCTGCGTAATTTATCACAATGCCAGTTGCTCTATATTAGTGGTTTAGAACGAAATATTCTGCTACAGGTTTTATTTGATTTGAAAGATCAACCCGTGTTAACGGTGGGAGAAGGTCTGGCATTTATTCAGGCTGGAGGCATGATTAGCCTTGAAAAGATGGATGGAAAAATGCAATTGAATATAAATTTACCAATTGTTAAGCAAACTGATCTAGTCGTGAGCTCAAGAATTTTGAAATTGGCTAAGATTTTTGATTTTCCTTATCCCAAGCAATAAAAAACAGAATAGAAATTAACGATATGTCAAAATTTTCTAATGCATCTATCAAAGATAAATTTCGGTTACTATTAGGAATCAATATCCTATTCATGCTTCTTGTTGCGGGAGGCATTTTAATCGTCAATTCATTTTTTTCAAATCGTTCTATCTTAAGCAATGAAACAAATGCTTTGGCTGAGGTGACTGCTTTATCTATTTTACCTTCATTAGTCTTTGATAATAAAGAGGATGCTCAGCAGACCCTAGAGACACTTAAAGCACATAAGAGTATTGCTTATGCAGCGGTTTCAAAAGTTGGCGAAGAACAACTTTTTGCATCTTTTGAGTTGGAAAGATACTGGGAGATACCCAAAAATAAACTAGATATGTTTGACGATGGTAAGCACAGAAGCTTTTCATTAAAATTCCTATATGTTTGTAAGCCTTTGCTTCTTGATGGTGTAAAACAAGGCAGAATTTTTTTAATTATCAGTTTATATGATATTTATTTACGTTTATTAAAAGAATTAACAGTTGCTTTTCTTGGTTTGATGATTGCTTCTGGATTTATTTTTTTTCTGATGGAAAAAATGTCCAAAAAATTAACAGATCCAATTCTGGAGCTATTAGCAATTAGTGAGGAAGTTAGTCAATCAGGGAAATATAAAAAACGGGCTACTATAAGTTCTTCTGACGAAATTGGGCGCTTAGGTCAATCATTTAATATGATGCTTGATAAAATTGAATTTTGGCATAATGCTTTAAATAACCAAAAAAAGAACTTAGAAATTATCGTAAAAAAGAGAACTCAAGATTTAACTAAAACAAAAAATCAGGCATTACTGCTGGCAGATCAAGCTCAAAAAGCGAGTATTGCAAAGTCAGAATTTTTATCAGTCATGAGTCATGAAATTCGTACGCCTTTAAATGCCATTATAGGCTTTTCGGATTTGTTAAAAGAGACATCATTAGATCAAGAGCAAACTGAACATATTAGAATCATTAATCAATCAGGTAATTCATTACTGGGTCAGGTTAATGATATTCTTGATTTTTCCAAAATAGAAGCAGGAAAAATGGAAATAGACTCTGTTTGGTTTGATGTTTATGAATTATTAATTACTCTATTAGCCAGTCATCGTCATGCCAGTAAGCGTAAATCTGTAGAATTGAAGTATCATCTTGAAGCAGGGTTGCCTCGCTATATTTTTGGAGATGAACAAAAAATAAGGCAAATGTTGACTAATTTATTAAGTAATGCAATTAAATTTACTGATAAAGGATCAATATTATTAAGTGTACGCGGTGAGAAAGAATCATTGGGAAAAGACGCCATTATTTTTTCTGTTAAAGATACAGGGATTGGAATATCCGATAAAAAACAAGTTTCTCTGTTTAACCCCTTTACTCAGGAAGATGCTTCTACTACTCGAAAATATGGAGGGACTGGCCTGGGCTTAGCGATAGTTAAAAAAATGGCAAATTTATTGGGTGGAAAAATAACACTACGTAGCATTCAAGGAGTGGGGTCTGAGTTTTTATTGACTATACCTCTATTAATAACCCCGACTAAATCGGGTAAAAACCAGCCTCAGCCAGTTTTAATTGGCCTTTGCACAGATGATGCAAATTCACAATTATCATCACGATTAGAGAAAATTGGTTATTTGGTTGAAACAATTGATTCTCCTGAATTATATTTGTTACAGCAAGAACCCGAGTTGGCAGAAGAATATAAATTGTTCTTATTCGCTGAGGACACTTTGGATCAAGCGCAGGACTGGGAAGAAACCTTACTTTCAAGTAAGAAAAAAATACTGGTTGCATATTGTGATGAAAGCACTAGTAAAAACCTATTAAAGAATGATATTTCTAAATTAGCATCAATTAAAATTAATGATGATGTGCTTGAAATGGTCGAACAGCTTGAACGATTACTAGATACTAGCTTACCAACACCGGGTTTGGATAATATAGCTTCTGGAGTTAATGTATTAATTGTTGAGGATAATCCTGTTAACCTGCTAATGGTTCAAAATATTTTTAAGCGAATAGATTTAAAAAGCCAGTCTGCAACTAATGGCCAGGAGGCAGTAGAACTTTATATTAAAAATGATTTTGATTTGATTTTAATGGACTGCCAAATGCCTGTTATGGATGGCTTGGAAGCGAGTAGAGAAATTCGGAAATTAGAACAATTTAATAATAAAAAAACACCCATTATCGCATTAACAGCAAATGCTTTTAAAGAAGATAAGGACGCTTGTATTGCTGCTGGAATGGATGGTTTTTTAAGTAAGCCCTTTAAGAAAAAGCAATTACTTAAAGTGATTCAACCTTGGTTAAAAACGATCAATAAAGTAGAACAAATAGAACCATCTAATAAAAATAAACCTGACAAACAACAACTTAAGAAAAATATTTTAGATGCTAGTATAATGGATGAGTTGATAGAAATGGATGAACCCGGGTCGAAGGAATTTATTACTCAAATAAGCAGTACTTATTTCACGAATGCTGAACAGTTATTTTCACAAATTGAACAGGCATTTTTAGAAAAAAACATTCAAGGTGTAGGAGCATTTGCTCATCAATTGAAATCAAGCAGTATGAATGTTGCTGCGAAAAGACTATCCAACTTATTTAAACAATTAGAGAACATATCTAGGCAAGATGATTATTCATCAGCAAAAAAAATATGGCTGTCTATAATTAATGAATATGACTTGGTTGAAGAAGCCTACCAAAACTTTCTTTATAGTTAAATTATGAGTGACAGTTATAAAATATTAATCATTGATGATGATCCGACATTGCGTTTGATTGCTGAAAAAAAATTACAGCAATATGGCTATGTTGTTTTAACAGCTGCTACTGGTAAAGAAGGAATTCAAATTGCGATTGAAAAATTACCTGATATTTTGCTGCTTGATTATGAATTACCTGATATGACAGGTGTTGAAGTTTGTCGGTATTTAAGAAATCATACAGTTGCAATTGATAAACCCATTTTGTTTATTGCTGGAAAGGAAGATTACCAATCTATTGAAAATGCTTTTCAAGCGGGAGCAACTGATTTTTCCAGTAAACCTCTTAACTGGAATATCCTGGTTTATCGTATTCAGTATATGTTACGTGCGCATGAGATTAATTTATCATTAATATCTAGTGAAGCACGATTAGCGAAAGCGCAAAAAGTCGCCAAATTAGCTAACTGGGAATATAACGTTGCAGATAAATCGTTTAAATGGTCAGAAACTATGTATGACCTTTTAGATATTAATCCTCAGAAAATGGAAAATATTTTACTGGAAGATTTTTTTCAGAGAATTCCTGAGCCAGATCTTTATACCGTTCAACAGGCTATCACTAATTGTATTGAAAATAATATTAGTTTTGATTTAGAGCACTTATTAACTACTGGGGAAGGACAGCATAAAATTGTTTCTCATTTAGCAAGTGTTATAAAAAATGATTTAAATGATATTGTTGAATATGTCGGTACTTTACAGGATATAACTGAGCGACGTTGTACGGAAGATCAAGTTAGATCATTAGCTTATTTTGATTCATTAACAGGCTTGATGAACCGGGAATCATTTCTAACATCAATTGATGCAGTTTTATCAGGTAACGAAAAGTATGATTTATTATCAGCATTGCTTTTTATTGATTTAGATGATTTTAAACGAGTCAATGACACCTTGGGACATGATCTAGGCGACTTATTACTGTGTGAAATTGCAGATAGGTTGAAACAGTGTGTACGGACTGCAGAACAAGATAGCGAATATCAAACAGATAACCATAGATTGATAAAAAATCCATTGCCGGATGGTGTGGTTCGCTTAAATTCAATTGATATTCAACGGTTTGATTTAGCTAGGTTAGGTGGCGATGAGTTTACAATTTTTTTAACGGATATTCCAAATGAAGAAGTCGCGGCTAGCGTATCGAACCGGTTATTAAAAGCACTGGAAAAACCCTTTATTCTTGATGGCTATGAGGTTTATGTAACTTTCAGTATAGGTATTGCAGTATCACCCTATGATGGTGAAAATATACAAGTGTTGTTAAAAAATGCAGATACTGCTATGTACAGTGCTAAAACTAATGGAAAAAACACTTTTCGGTTTTACGCCCATGAAATGAATGCGAGGGCTCTATATCGACTTGAGTTAGAGACGGATTTACGAAGTGCAATTGAAAATAATGAATTACACTTGGTTTATCAACCGCAAGTTTGTTTACAAACAGGTAAGTTGGTTGGTGCGGAAGCATTGATGAGGTGGACACATAGTACAAAAGGTGATATTTCTCCTGCCGAATTTATCCCTTTAGCTGAGGCAACGGGGCAAATTTTAGTCATTGGTGATTGGTTATTTAGAGAGTTTAATAAAAATTTACAAAATTGGAAGCAGCAGGGCTTAATTCCCGAAAAATTTAAACTAGCATTAAATGTCAGTTCATTACAATTTCATCAATCAAACATGATGGAAAAGGTGGAAGCAGTTTTTTCAGATTCTGAGTTAAATAAACATATAGAATTTGAATTGACTGAATCAGTGATGATGAAAAATGCTGCTGCCAATTTAGAAAAACTGAATGCACTTGCCAAGCGTAATATCACATTATCAATTGATGATTTTGGTACGGGTTATTCTTCATTAAGTTATTTGAACCGGTTTCCTGTTGATACCCTTAAAATTGATCGTTCATTTATTTCAAACCTGGAAGACAATGGTCAAATTGTTATTGTTAATGCAATATTGGCAATGGCAAAAGGGATGAATATTAAAGTTGTTGCGGAAGGAATTGAAAGTCAATGGCAGTATGGTTTTTTAAAGGATGCAGGCTGTGATATTGGGCAAGGGTATTTTATTTCCAGACCTATAAGAATTGATACATTTGAAAAATTACTTAAAGATAGCTGATCCGGTTGGTAAGTTATTATTCCACAATTTTTTATTATTATTTAGACCTATCTTGTTATTTCTAATTTCAGAGTCACGAAAATAAAAAAACCTAAAATAATTTTACTTGAGTACATAATACTGTTTGAAATCATAATAAAGGTAGGCGTATTAACACTATCAGTATCTTAGGAAGTGGTTGGCTTGGGTTTTCACTGTCAGAGTATTTTGTTAAAAAAGGATATTCTATCAAAGCATCAACCACCTCATCTATTCGTTTATTAGAATTGTCAGCTATTAACGCTAATCCATTTGTTATTAATATTGGATCGTTATCAACCAATATCCAAACTTTTTTACAAGCAGAAATTTTAATAATCAATATTCCTGTTAAAAATATAGGTTTTTTTGAGTCTTTGTTAAAAGAAATAGAAAAATCTAAAATTAAAAAAGTTTTATTTGTTAGCTCAACATCAGTTTATAAAGATGAGAACTGTGTGATTTCTGAATCTGACGGACTTGAATCAGCAGAAAGCCCCTTATATAAAATTGAAACTTTACTAAGAGATAGCAAGAAATTTAAAATTACAGTAGTTAGGTTTGGAGGGTTAATTGGATATAACCGAAATCCTGGTAAATTTTTTAGTAAAGGAAAATTAGTTCAAAATCCCGATGCAAATGTTAATCTTATTCATCGTGATGATTGCATCGGAATTATAGGGCAAATTATTGAACAACAAGTTTGGGGACAGGTATTTAATTGTTGCACAGATACTCATCCTACAAAAAGGCAGTTTTATACGAAGGTATCTAATGATATTGGTTTTCCTGTTCCGAATTTTGTGAATTCAAAAGAAAATTTGTTTAAAGTTATTAGCAATACTAAAGTGAAAACAGTCTTAAATTATGAGTTTTCACATAAAAATTTAATGGATATGATTTTTACTTAGCTGACTAGACAACGACTCCAAGTACCTTTTCATTGTTGCTATCCTTGACCAGGAAGCATTCCTACTGTCCCTGGCTTAATGCGTTTACATTTTACTATGACATCTTTTATATAGCATTTTTGCAAGGTTTTATCAGTAGTGCATTCGTTACAGGCAACTTTACCATTCTCTGTGATTTCTTTAAGTCCCCATCCGTAGCCCTGTGTTTGACAAAACCTTTTTGAATATCGTTTCATTTTATAGGGTTTTCTTGCTGTTTCTTCAGCCTTAGATTGTATTTCACATTTTGCGGAAGGGAGGGTGTTAGCCATCAAGTCTCTATAGATATATTCAGTTGAGAATGATGAGTTAGATAAAAAAGATAATGTTAGAGTTGTACCAATCAAAATAAGTTTCATAAGTTTTCTCCAAATTGAATGTATTTATGCGTGAATAAATTAATTCAACTGAGAATTAATTCAAAATACGAATATTCATAAGCCGGAGTTCTTCCGCTACCTGAGCTTTTATTGGGGCAAATTTATCACTTTCACTACTCTTAACTATAAGGAGGGCAGTAATAAAAATAGAAGCAATTATTACAATATATAAGACAAAGTTATCTTTTTCTTTAGTTTCATCGGCCATTGTATTTCACCTTTATTATTTTTATGTAGGAATTGATACAATTACAATTAAGATAAAAGGAAAGGGAATAGGTTGTCTTAATGTAGTATCGTTTCGATATTAACTATAATAAGAAAAGCCTCTCTTTGTCAAATAAATATTGATTCGCTATTTATGTGGTTTACTTTATTAACGGTTTTGAAGTCTTTAGGAGAAGTGATGATCAAACTCTTTTTGTGGAGTTTGTCGAGTACTTAATCTGAAAAAGGTACAATAATAGGGCTGTGATAGCAGTATCTTTGCGTTGCAGAGAAAAACAAAATTATTTTCGTTGAAGAATTATGAAAATAGAATGCTTATTTTTTGTCTTTATATTGGCACATGTTCCTGACAAATTTTCTCACTATCACTAATGCTTAGGTTTTCTTGAGTAAGCTGACAAAAGAAACCTGTTGAATTAGTCATAAAATTTTTACATGTTATGCAAATACCAAATGAATAAGAATTGTTGGCTTTCTGTAATGCTGTTAAGGCTTCAATAAAAAAATCTTTCCCATCCGGCATTGTAGATGAATTTTTTTTTAAAATTATGCTGGCTTTTTTAAATAAGTCAGTTGGTTTTGCCCTATTTAAAATATTAAAACCTTTTTTTAGTAATTGGATGTGAAATACACGTTTGTCAGTCAGGTCTTGATTTTTTTTAATAAACTTTCTTTTTTCTAAAAGAATAAGTGTCTGAGAAACTGTACCTCGTGTCATACCTAGGTAGTTAGTAATTGCAGCCGCTGTGTCGCTATATTTATTACAAAGAGACAAATACTCTAAGACTTGAAAGTGCACCATTTGTAATTTTAGTTCAGTACATTTTTTCCGTTCTTCGGAACGAATTAGTATTGCCATAAGTTCAATTAAATCGAAAATAGTTGGGTTTTTTATCATGGCACTATTTTTATTCCTTCCTGAATTAAAAGACTGTGGTTGTAGGGCTTTTTGTAAAGCATTAAGTACATCAAAAAAAATATTAATTTTGATTGGAGTTGAAGTATTTTCTTTAAGTAGTTTTGTTGCTTTACTATATAATTCTGATCTACGTGCTTTTTTTAAAATTGCTTGTCCAGATGGAAGCAGGGTAATATGGATAACACGCTTATCATTTTTATCCTTACTTTTTTCTAGATAGCCTTTTTTTTCCAGAACAATTAGGGACTGAGAAACTGTTCCCCTTGTCATACCAAAATAAGAAGCGGTCGCCGCAGGTGTATCAGTATATTGATTTGAGTGTGATAAATATTGTAATACTTCAAAATGAATTAATTGAAGCCTTAGCTTTGTACATTTTTTTCGTTCTTCAGAGCGAATTAATGCAGCCATGCATTTAATGATTTCAAAAAAATCAATTTCTTGTGTAGATTTCTGCACGTTATTAAGTTTCAAAATATTATCTTTCTGATTCCTTATTTCTTCCAAGGCGATTATAAATTCTTGTCTTGACAGAGGAAAGTATAAATTATAAAGTGATAGCGAATCGAAATAGTGAGGTTTTAATCATTCCTCTTACCATTTAAATTCTAGGAAAATTCTCCGAAGGGTATTTTAACATGGAAGTAAGTTTTACTTTAAGCACGTAAGTCTACAGTCGGTAGTGGTTTACTACCGACTTTTTTGAGTTTGATACTAATAACTCCTCACGGTTTTTATATCAATTTCAAAACTTCTAGAGATAGAATCTTACATTTTGATATAATCCTTGATATTAATAAAGCATTGGCTTGTGCTAAAGAGCTTAAGAAACCTCTGATTGAGTCGATTAGAATTTAGCGCAGAAAAAACTGTCGCTATTTTTCACGAAGTAAGACGTAATAGTCACTCTATTGCACCGATCTTCGTGGAAAATATCGACAGTTTTAGCAAGCTAAAAATAATTAGACTTGATCAGAGGCTCCTTAATAATCTTTAGTTTCTATAATATTTCACAGGAAAAGAATAGGAAATAAAATGAAAATAATAATTCTATTGAATAGATCATTTTTAGTGAGTATTACTGCTTTACTTTTAATGTCGGCAAGTATTCAGGCCGACAGTTCAAATAATATGCATCAACTATATCAGGATAATTGTGCTAGTTGTCACGGCTCAGACCATGGTGGATATTTGGCACCTGCATTAAATTCAGAAACACTAAAAGGACGAAGTCCTACAGCTTTACGGTCTTTGATTATGACGGGTAGTTTTGAAACTTTAATGCCTCCTTTCTTCGGTCGGCTGAGTGATCAAGAAATTCGCGCAATGGTTAAACATCTGCAATCTACACCTAAGCTAGATAACCCTCCATGGACGATTAAAGATATGAAGGCATCTTTGAAAGTCTACGTCAAGGATGAAAGTAAATTGCCGTCAAAGCCGACTTATCAAATTGATAGTATGGATGATTTGATAGGTGTTGCTGCACGTGGAAAATATGGTCGTGGAAAAGCTTCAAAAGCTGTTTTTATAAATAGTAAAACACATAAAATAGTGGGTGAAATAGAAACGGGTACAGCAGCACATATTATTGATTTTGATCCAGCGAATGAGCGTTGGGCTTATGTTAAAACAGATACGGCTGAAATATTTAAAGTTGATTTGTATTCTATGAAAGCTGTTCGTAGTATTAAGACTGGTTTTAATGGGCCCGCCTTAGGTGTTTCCCGTGATGGTAAACACGTTATGGCAGGATCATTTGTTCCACATAATGCTGTGATTCTAAATTCTGACCTTGAGCCTTTAAAGTTGCTTGAACTTGAGGGTGTTGATCCTGATGGAAAAAAGGTGACATCCGATTCAGGTATGATTATTGGAACACCTTATGCTGATGTTTTTGCGATTGCTTTAGAAAATGCAGGGCAAGTTTGGGTTGTTGATTTAAAAGATGGCTTTCCTATCACAAAAATAAAAAATGTTGGCAGGCATTTGCATGATGCCTTTTTAACTCATAAAGGGCGTAAGTTAATGGTTGCCTCTTATGATGATAGTGTAGTTATAGCGATTGACTTAAAAGATCGTAAAATTATCAAAAAATTAAAAGCGGGTTGTGTTCCTCATGTGGGTGGCGGTTCAGCAGTTAAAGTCAACGGTCGTACCTTAGGTTTTGGGACAAACTTTGGAACCTGTGAAAAAACAGTTGTCAGCGTTTGGGATTTGGATAAAATGGAACTGATTAAACAAGTTCCTGTTTCTGGGGGAACGGAATCACCTGCTGCACATGCTAATGCACCTTATGTTGCTGTTGATATTATTACTAAAGACAGACGGGCTCGTACCATTCAGTTGATTGATAAAAAGTCATTAGAAGTTGTTAAAACACTGGATGTAGGGGGACATGCTTATTTTCCTGAATATAGTGCTGATGGTAAATATCTTTACGTTAGTGCTGGTTATTCTGGGGATGAGGTGGTTGTTTATGATTCAACGTCACTCAAGAAAAAAGCATCAATACAAATGGAAAGCCCCGCCGGTATCTTTTCAAGAGGTCGTGTTAAATATATGACTCGTGGATTATCACCTGATGAAATGGAGTAAGACGATGAGGACACTCTGTTTTTTAATAATAACTTTTTCTAGTCTTGTTTTTTCATCCATCACACAGGCTGCTAGTATTTATGCGGGAAAATCAAAAGCTGCTGCTGTTTGTTCCCAATGTCATGGTGTTAGAGCATCTAGCTCAGAATCTCCTTTTCCACCCTTGGCTGGGCGTGATGAGGAATATATTAAAAAAGCCTTAAAGCAATATCGGGATAAAACTCGAATTTCAGAAATTATGAATAATATTGCTGCTTCTTTAACAGATAAGGATATTAATAATATTGCTAATTATTACAGTCGACTAAAAGTCGAATGAGGTATGTCATTATTGGACTATTTTTTTTTACTAGTGCAATAGCTAATGAGCCGAGTGAAGAAAGGCAACAAGAATTACGTAATATGCTTGCTCATGATTGTGGGTCTTGCCATGGATTATTACTTAAAGGGGGGCTTGGCCCGTCTTTATTAATGGATGCAATAGCTAATAAAACAGATGAGTTTCTTGTGAAAACTATTTTAGAAGGCAGAAAAGGGACAGCTATGCCGCCCTGGAAGCCTTTTCTCACTGAACAAGAAACCCTTTGGATCGTTCAAAAACTTCTTAAACAGCCATAATGCATAGATTATTATCCATATTAATACTACTGTTAAGTTTTAATATTCATGCGGAATTACGTGCAACGGGTGATTTAGGGCTAGTGATAGAACGTGCGAATAATAGTGCCCTTATTATTAATACCAGTAAAAAATCTACACTTGCCCGAATTGAATCATTAGGCGATTTATCCCATGCTTCCGTAGTCTTTTCTCGTGATCAACGCTATGCCTTTATTTTCGGTAGAGATGGTGGCTTAAGCAAAATTGATTTGCTACAAAATAAAGTCGAAAAACGAATTATTCAGGCAGGCAATAGTATTGGTGGTGCCATTTCACAAGATGGTCGTTTAATTGCAGTTTCAAATTATACCCCTGGGGGTATTAAAATATTTTCGACAGAAACCCTGCAATTAGTGGCTGATATTCCTGCCAAATATGATAATAATAAGCTTTCTAAAGTGGTAGGGTTAGTTGATGCACCCAATCAGCAATTTATATTTAGTTTATTCGATGCGGGTGAAATTTGGTTGGTTGATATGAATAATCCTAACAAACCAGCCATAAAAAAATTTAGAGGCGTTGGCCAACAACCTTATGATGCCTTGTTAACACCTGATGGCCGATACTATATTTCTGGTCTGTTTGGTGAGCAGGGTTTAGCTTTATTAGATTTATGGAATTTAGAAGGTGGTGTTAAACGGATTTTATCTGATTATGGCAAAGAAGATGAAAAAAGACCTGTTTATAAAATGCCTCATTTAGAAGGTTGGGCTATAGCGGGAGACTTTATGTTGATACCTGCTATAGGTCGGCATGAAGTATTAGTTATTGATAAACACCAGTGGACGCTAGTAAAACGTATTCCTGTAGCAGGACAGCCTGTCTTTGTTATGGCTCGACCTGATGGAAGGCATATCTGGGTAAATTTTGCTTTTCCAGATAATCAACAACTACAAATCATTGACGCTAAAGACTTATCCATCATCCAGTCTTTAAGGCCTGGCAAAGCGGTTTTACATATGGAATTTACACCACGAGGTGAAGAAGTCTGGGTTTCAGTTCGAGATGATAACCAAGTTGTTGTTTATGACACCAATAGTTTTAAAGAAGTAAAACGCTTAGCAGCTGAAAAACCAAGCGGTATTTTTTTTAGCTCACGCGCAAATAAAATTGGCATGTAATTATGTTTACCTCAATGCAGAAAAAATTGCTCAATAATTATCAGCAAGATTTTCCTCTTTCATCCACACCTTATAAAGACATTGCATTATCTTTAGGAGTTTCTGAAGATGATATTCTATTGGTATTTAGTGAATTAAAAAATGAAAAATTTATTAATCGAATTGGATCAATTATTACGCCTAATTTGATTGGTACAAGTTCTTTAATTGCCATGGCTATTCCAGAAAATCAATTGCAATCAGTCGCTAATATTGTCAGTAGCTATCCCGAAGTTAATCATAATTATGAAAGAGATAACCGGTTTAACCTATGGTTTGTGTTAATAGCAAAGAATGAGGGTGATTTACAATCAATCATTGAAGCAATTGAAATAGAGGCAGGCTTCAAAACGATGCAGCTACCTTTAATAGCAGATTATTTTATTAATTTAGGTTTTGATATAGACTTTGATGATTGATTTTATTGATCGTCAATTGGTTGAGTTGTTACAAAAAGGGTTGGCAATTGTATCAAGACCCTATGCTTTAATTGGGCAACAGCTTGATATTTCTGAAGAAGAGGTTATTACGCGCTTATCTGCACTGAAACAGTTAGGCTTAATTAAACGGCTGGGCGTTATTGTTAATCATCGAAAACTGGGTTATTGTGCTAATGCAATGGTTGTTTTTGATGTGCCTGATCACTTGGTTGGACAAATTTCTGGGCATGTTTGCCAATTTGATTTTGTGAACCTTTGCTATTTACGCCCAAGACATGGAGAGCAATGGCCTTATAATCTATATTGCATGATACACGGTAAAAACAGAGAAAAAGTGTTGCAACAGCTAGAGCACTTAATTAATTCATGTGGTTTGTCATCCATTAACTATGAAATATTATTTAGCAAAAAATGTTTTAAACAGCGGTCTGCTTTATACAACGCTAGTTTAGAACAGGGAAAAGTGTTGTCTGATGAATGAGATTGACAAAAAAATTATTAATTACCTTCAAAATGGATTTCCTGTTTGTGAATCACCTTATCAAGTTATTTCCGAAGAGCTGGGCTTAACTGAAACAGTCCTAATCGAACGACTGAAGTTGTTATTGGAAACGGGAGTGCTTTCACGTTTTGGTCCACTTTATCATGCAGAAAAGATGGGAGGTGAATTGACTCTAGCAGCCGTTAAAGTACCTCAAGAGAGTTTTGAACAGGTTGCAGAAACAATAAATGCATTGCCTGAAGTTGCACACAATTATGCAAGAAACCATGAGTTAAATATGTGGTTTGTTATCGCGACTGATCAATCAAAAAAAATAACCAAAGTCATTCAAGATATTGAACAGAAAACAGGTTTATCCGTCTATAACATGCCTAAAATAAGAGAATATTTTGTGGGTCTTAAATTGGAAGCTTAATGGCAATTGATGAGATAGATCGACAGATTATTGCAGTAACGCAAACAGGCTTACCATTAACACCAAAACCTTATCAAACAATTGCTGATTCTATAGGTATTAGTGATGAAGTTGTCATGCAAAAAATCGTAGTGATGCAGGAGCAGGGTATTATTCGTAGGATAGCTGCTGTTCCTAATCATTATCGGTTAGGCTATAAATTTAATGGGATGACGGTCTGGAATATTGAAGATAAGCACATTGATGAAATGGGAGAACGTATTGGACAGTTAAATTTTGTTAGTCATTGTTATCATCGTCCAAGGCACCTACCAGAATGGCCTTACAATTTATTTGCCATGATACATAGTAAAACAGAAGAGGGTGTTAAGAGACAACAACAAATTATAGCTGATTTGTTAGGTCAATATAATTTAGGACAAGATGTGTTGTATAGCACACGTATTTTAAAAAAAACAGGCCTGAGGATAAGTTAGGCATTATGTTTAGATTAAGCCAATATATGCGCGAAGTGTTGAACCCAACACCTATAAAACCGATGCAAAAACCCTCAGGCCCTGTTGTTATCTGGAATATAATCCGTCGCTGTAACTTAACTTGTAAGCATTGTTATACCACTTCGGCAAATGTGAATTTTCCAGGGGAATTAACAACGCCAGAGATCTATACTGTAATGGATGAATTAAAGCGGTTTAAAGTTCCTGTGTTGATTTTGTCGGGGGGGGAACCTCTATTACACCCAGATATATTTAATATTTCTCATCGAGCTAAATCAATGGGTTTTTATGTTGCACTTTCCAGTAATGGCACATTAATTACTCAACAAAATATTGCTCAAATAGCCGAGGTTAATTATCAGTATGTAGGGGTTAGTCTTGATGGAATTGGAGTAACACATGATAAATTTAGACAAAAAAAAGGTTCATTTTCTGAATCATTAAAGGGTATTGGTTTATGCAGAGATAATGGTATTAAAGCGGGTGTCCGGTTTACCTTAACTCAAGATAATGTGAATGATTTTCCTGCTATGTTGAAACTAATGGATGTTGAAGATATTGATAAGTTTTATTTATCACATCTGAATTATGGAGGACGGGGAAATAAAAACCGGAAACTTGATGCTGCTTTTAAAATGACACGTAATGTGATGAATCAGTTGTTTGAACAATGCTTAAAATGGGAGCAGAAAGGTGTAGAACGAGAAGTTGTCACAGGTAATAATGATGCGGATGCTGTTTATTTTTTACATTGGGTGAAAAAAAATTATCCAAATCAAGTGTCCCACATTAAAGAAAAGTTAGAGCAATGGGGCGGCAATTCATCGGGTGTTAATGTTGCCAATATTGATAACTTAGGCAATGTACATCCCGATACTTTTTGGTGGAATTATAACTTAGGCAATGTTAAAGACAGAGCATTTTCAGATATTTGGCACGATACCTCAGATCCATTAATGGATGGTTTAAAATCATCTCCAAGACCATTGAAAGGCCGTTGTGGCACATGTGATTACCAGAAAATATGCAACGGTAATACACGAGTACGTGCGCAACAAATATATCAGGATCCTTGGCAAGAAGACCCTGGGTGTTACTTGGATGATTTGGAAGTTTCGGCTTTTAGAGCGTTAGGTTCGGGCTAAGTACTCTCAAATTATGATTTTAAAGACAATAACTCTGTGCGTCCTTCCATTGTAAAGTCAAGTTTATCTTCTTTAGCTAACCAACCAATGGCTCTTTGAATTTCATTTTTATTTAACCCTGCTTCTTTTGCTACTTTTGAAACACTAGCAGCTCCATTTTTATCAAGGTATTCCCAAATTTTTCCTGCACTATCACCTATACTATTTGACATATTTTTCTCTTTAATAAGTTAGTTACTTTTTATTTCTTTTTTTGTTTGGTTTTTCTTTACTTTTTTCTTCACTTTTTTCTTCAGGTAAAATTATATTAAGTTCTAATACTTCTTGATCATCATCTTGTTCAAAATTTACTGAAAGATCACCTTGATCAACATTGATATATTTCTGGATAACTGCAAGTAACTCTTGTTGTAGTTGTGGTAAATATGACGGTTGATTTTTAGATGAACGTTCGTGAGCAACAAGAATTTGCAATCTTTCTTTTGCAATAGAGGCTGATTTAGGTTTAGATGATCTAAAATAGTCCAGTAAACTCATTATTTTCCTCCAAACAATCTACTAAACAAGCCTCTTTTCTCCTCATTGATAAATCGATGGGGTGTATTTTCACCTAAATAGCGTGAGACAACATCAGCGTAGGCTTGTCCAGCATTACTCTCTTCATCAAGAATTACAGGGTTACCAGAGTTAGATGCATTCAAAACAGCCTTTGATTCAGGGATCACACCGAGTAAATGTAGTGAAAGAATATCTTGAACATCTTCAACACTTAACATTTCGCCAATTTTTACTCTTTTTGGGGAGTACCGAGTCAGAAGTAAATACTCTTTAATCGGCTCTTCATCATTAGTCGCTCTTTTGGATTTACTGGCTAAAATACCCAGCATGCGATCAGAATCTCTTACCGAAGCAACTTCTGGGTTTGTTACCACAATAGCATCATCAGCAAAATACATGGCTAAATTTGCACCACGTTCAATACCTGCAGGTGAATCACAAACAATGTACTTAAAGTCTTTGGCTAGGTCATCTAAAACTTTACCCACACCTTCTTGAGTTAGTGCATCTTTATCACGCGTTTGGGAGGCTGGTAAAATAAATAGCTTGTCACAGCGTTTATCTTTAATAAGTGCTTGTTTTAATGTTGATTCACCATTAATGACATTAACAAAATCATAAACAACTCGTCGCTCACAACCCATAATGAGATCAAGATTTCGAAGACCTACATCAAAATCAATAACTGCTGTTTTATGGCCTTTTTTTGCTAGCCCCATGGCAATAGCAGCACTTGTAGTTGTTTTTCCTACGCCACCTTTTCCTGATGTTACGACAATAATTCTAGCCAATGTTTTTGTCCTCTTTAATTGTAGTGATTGGAAATGTCATTTTAATTTTCTCTACAGTTTTTCAATGATTAATGATTTTTTTTGTAAATAAATTTGTACAGGCTTCGTGTTTTCATCTTTGTCAATTTCTTCACTAATTTTATAAGTACCCGCAATAGAAATAAGTTCAGCTTCTAGAGTCGTGCAAAATATACGGCTTTCAGTATTTCCTTGAACACCTGCTAACGCACGACCTCTGAGTGCACCATAAATATGAATGCTCCCTTCAGCCATGATTTCAGCTCCCGCGCCGACATGTGATAATATCGTTAAATCTCCTTTCGCGTAAATTCGTTGACCAGAGCGAATGGGCTGAGCAATAAGCATATTCTCTACAAGAGGTGCCGAAGAGGAGTCAACTTCAGTTTTTGTATCTTCTTCTATCGGCGGAACGATTTTCAGTTGATCTTTTTTATTGCTGCTATTTTTTAAGGTTGCACCCCGAATTGTGTGAACAGGTATTTTAAAAGATAATGCAATTTTGTTTTGTTCAGCATTACCACCACTAATACCAATTGGGATTAGTTTTTTAGCATATAAAAGTTCAATTAAAGCAGATAAATCAAGAGCAGGTTTTTGTTTTGGACAATCTTGCAAATCAATAAGCAATGCTGAATTTTTAAAGAATTCAGGGGCCAGCGAGATTTTTTCTTGCAACAAAATATCAATTTGTTTTAAATCGGCACTATAGATTGCTAAAACAGAAGTGCTAATGGAAGTGCTTTTAATTTCTAGTGCGTTTTTTTTATAAGTCTGAGCTTTTGTGTCCGTTGACATTAGCGATAGAATGTTAGATGTAATTGGCGGAATAATATCATCTTTTTTTAGAAAAATCATTTTCTAAACGATATTAGATGGCTTTTATGATTTATCAATATATGTGCGTTAATATAAAATGTTTGAGTTGTTTTTTTGATAGTGCTTATAAGAGTCTGAACAAGCTTTAGTTTTTTTAATTAAAGTGACAATAAATATTTTGTTAAATAGCCTTATAAATATTTTAGATCACTTATTATTTCGGTACTAAAGACTTTGTAAAAGCTGTTCGTCAAATTCAAGGTAGCATGAACCCGCGAATGGTGAAAAACAAAAATGCAGCTAATAATCCTGATAATGGTACTGTAACAATCCATGCCGTAGCAATTTTGTATAAATGAGAACGTTTAACCAGTTCTTGTTTATATCCTTTCTTTAGGCTTTTACGCTCTTTTCCTGTTAGTCGAGTTATCGCTGTTTTTGCTTTTAAATCAGCTAGGATTTTTGCTTTAGTTTCCATAGAGGCTAGTTCAAATTCTTTTAGTAGCGCTTCAACTTTTTCAGGTTCATCGTGTTTATGATGATCTCTAATTTCATCAATTCTCTTCGCGTAATTATTTTTTAAATATTCTCGTAAAAAACCTACACCAAAAATAGCACCGACGGCAATGTGTGTGGAGCTTACAGGTAGACCTAATTGACTGGCAATAATTACTGTTATGGCCGCTGAAAGGGCAACGCAAAATGAACGGATTTTAGTTAGCTCGGTGATTTCTGAGCCAACAGTTTTTATGAGTTTAGGGCCATATAAAGCCAAGCCGATTGAAATGCCTATTGCACCAATCATCATAACCCAAATAGGAATTGATGCTTTTTTTACAATACCCGCAGTTAAAACTGCATCGTTAATTGCAGCTAAAGGGCCAACTGCATTGGCAACATCATTTGCTCCATGGGCAAAACTAAGGAGTGCAGCAGAAAAAATTAAAGGGATAGTAAATAAATTATTAACGCTTTCTTTTGTATTTTCCATCCTAGAGGCTGCTTTCTTGATTAAAGATGCTACAACAAAAAAAGTAATAAGAGCAATAGCAAAACCAACCCCACCTGCAATGAATATATCAACTTTCCAAAGTTTTTTAAGACCTTTTAAAATTAAATAGGTGGAAAAGACCCAAACCATAAAAGAAATTAAATAGGGGACTATTTTTTTTGCGGCAGCAACCCTATCTTCTTTATAAGTGATTGTACGTTTAATTAAATAGAGAAATGAGGCTGCGATCACACCTCCAAAAACCGGAGAAATAATCCAACTTGCTGCTATTTTTCCAAATACTGGCCAATTAGCAATACCAAACCCTCCCGCAGCAATACCTGCACCAAGCACTCCACCCACGATTGAATGAGTTGTAGAAACAGGGGCATTAAGGGCTGTTGCAATATTTAGCCAAATTGCAGCTGCTAGCAAAGCAGCCATCATTAGCCAGATAAAAGTATTAGAATCAGTAATTAAGCTAGGATCAATAATACCTTTTTTAATGGTACTAACAACATCACCTCCAGCAATTAATGCCCCTGCAGATTCAAATATGGCCGCGATAACAATAGCACCTCCAAGAGTTAACGCTTTTGATCCTACTGCGGGCCCCACATTGTTTGCTACATCATTTGCACCAATATTAATTGCCATATACGCACCAAAAGCTGCGGCAGTAATGAGGATAGGATTACCAGATTCTGGGAGGATAAAAGAGGATACAAAATAAATAACACCTAATATAAAGGTGAAAGCAGTAAGTGCTCTAAATACATCATGTTTTAAAAAGGATTTATTTTGTACGATTTGATTGTCCATTACACTATTCCAAGCATATTAAGATGAAGGCAGATTATGACAAAAAATTGAGATATATGACAGCTTTGTGAGAAAGGAATAATATTTTGTTTAGTATTTTTATAATATATTTGTCTTAGGTTGTTGATATTATTTAATAATGTGTAAAAAGTAATTCTATGTTTATAGAATTTTTATTTTTATAAATAAAGAATATCAAAAATTAGCTCTTCAGCTCCTATTATGAATTAAAAATGCAACATCTTTTCTAAACTTGCAATCTAATTCATTTTCATATATTTTATATCGTTACTCAAAAGGCTAGGGGTGCATTATAAATGCTGAGAAAAACCCTTTGAACCTGAACCCGGCTAATACCGGCGTAGGAAAGCCAGCACTTTCTTTCCTGCGCTTTGAAGCTTAACAATAGTGGAGCTATGCATGAGCGCTGTCCGTAAAGATATTACTGCTACTGGAACCAGTAGCGTCAAAATTGATTCCTATCCAGCATCAGATAAAATTTATGTAGAAGGTAGTCGTCCAGATATACAAGTACCTATGCGTAAAATCACTTTGTCCGATACCCCAGTTCATTTTGGCGAAGAAAAGAATGGCCCACTGTATGTTTATGACACTTCAGGCGTCTACACAGACCCTAATGTCGATATTAATTTACAAGAAGGATTGGCTTCGATTAGAGCAACGTGGATAGCCGAAAGAGATGATACTGAAGAGTTATCTGGTCCTAGTTCTTATTACGGTCAAGAACGGCTAGAAGATCCAGAAACTAAAGATATGCGGTTTTCTCATATTAGTAAACCACGTAAAGCAAAAGCCGGTAAAAATGTGAGTCAAATGCATTACGCGAGACAAGGCATTATTACACCAGAAATGGAATATATCGCTATTCGGGAAAACCAGAATATGACAGAAATGCGTGCGCTCTATAAAGGACAACACGCAGGTGAAAGATTTGGTGCAGATATTCCTGAAACAATTACTCCTGAATTTGTTCGAGATGAGGTTGCTAGAGGGCGAGCTATTATTCCTGCTAATATTAATCATCCAGAATTAGAACCTATGATTATTGGACGTAATTTTCTGGTAAAAATCAATGGAAACTTAGGTAATTCTGCTGTCACTTCATCCATTGAAGAAGAAGTGGAAAAAATGCTTTGGGGTATTCGTTGGGGTGGCGATACGATAATGGATTTATCGACAGGTAAAAATATTCATGAAACTCGCGAATGGATTTTACGCAACTCACCTGTACCAATAGGCACCGTACCTATTTACCAAGCATTAGAAAAAGTTAATGGGAAAGCTGAAGATTTAACTTGGGAAATTTTTCGTGATACATTGATAGAACAAGCAGAACAGGGCGTAGATTATTTTACAATCCATGCTGGTGTTCGTCTTCATCATGTGCCGATGACAGCAAAAAGAATGACAGGAATTGTCTCTCGTGGTGGGTCAATCATGGCTAAATGGTGTCTGGCACACCATACCGAAAGTTTCTTATATACACATTTTGAAGACATTTGTGAAATCATGAAAGCATATGATGTATCATTTTCTTTAGGTGATGGTTTACGTCCAGGCTCTATTTATGATGCAAATGACGAAGCACAATTTGCAGAGTTGGAAACATTAGGTGAATTAACCAAAATCGCTTGGGAACATGATGTACAAACCATGATTGAAGGGCCAGGTCATGTGCCATTGCAGATGATTAAAATTAATATGGATAAGCAGTTAGAAGATTGCCAGGAAGCTCCTTTTTATACATTAGGGCCTTTGACTACTGATATTGCTCCTGGCTATGACCATATTACCTCGGTTATTGGTGCTGCTAATATTGGTTGGTACGGATGCGCCATGCTTTGTTATGTGACTCAAAAAGAACATCTAGGACTACCCAATAAAGAAGATGTAAGGGAAGGAATAGTTACTTATAAAATTGCTGCTCATGCGGCAGATTTAGCTAAAGGCCATCCTGGTGCTCAAGCGAGAGATAATGCCATGTCTAAAGCGCGATTTGAATTTCGTTGGGAAGATCAATTCAATATTGCTCTGGATCCTGAGAAAGCAAAATCTTTTCATGATGAAACCTTACCTAAAGATTCTGCTAAAGTTGCTCATTTTTGTTCTATGTGTGGGCCACATTTTTGTTCTATGAAAATATCGCAAGATGTGAGGGAGTATGCTGCTGCAAAAGGAATTAAAGATGAAGAAGCACTGAAACAAGGAATGGATGAAAAATCTAAACAATTCCTGGATGAAGGTGCGGATATTTATCATAAAGTGTAATATGCTAAAAAATCATTTGATTATTCTGTAGGTTGGGCTGCCGTCTCCTCGGCAACCCAACAGATAGATTCGTTATACATATTAAGTTAACGAGAGTAAGGTTCGCCTAATTTACATTGTCGCTCTAATTTTAATTTAATTTCAGTAAAGCCTTGTGTGATTGATTATTAGTTTAAATTTGTCCTCACCTATTTTTGCCCATGGCCCAAAATTGAATAAAACTTTGCTATTCAGCATTTTCCTAATCATTCTTTCGTGGGGTATTTGGTATGGATATACTAGCCCTTTTTCTCTTGCAATAATCATTCAGAACTGGCCTGTCACACTAACCATGATATTTGGATCTTTTATTGCTGGTGCAACGAGTGAGGGCGGTGGAGCCATTGCTTTTCCCGTTTTTACCAAGGTACTTCATATACATCCTTTTGATGCTAAAGTATTTTCATTGGCAATTCAAAGTATTGGAATGCTGGCGGCATCGTTGACGATTATTGTTATGCGAGTAACCGTAGAATGGCGCTTTATTTTGTGGGCCTCTTTAGGCGGTATTTTGGGCGTTACGGCTGGTTCTTTGTTAATAAGCCCTTTACTATCAAGCGCATTGATAAAAATGCTATTTACGGCAATGGTATCTAGTTTTGCTTTGACGCTACTTTTAATAAACTGGAGACCACGAGTTTATAACAAATACATGCCAATGATGACTAATTCTGAAAAACAGATTGTTCTAGTCACAGGTTTTTTGGGTGGCATTATGACTGGTTTGGTGGGGACAGGGATTGATATTATTTGCTTTTCTGTCATGGTTTTGTTGTTCCGTTTACCAGAAAAAATATCAACTCCAACATCAGTAATATTAATGGCTATAAATGCTTGGTGTGGATTTGCATTACATATATTTGTACTTGATGGGTTTACGGATACAGTAGAAGATTACTGGTTAGCAGCAATCCCCGTTGTTGTTGTTGGTGCGCCTTTAGGAGCTTATTTTTGTACTCGATTAAACAACCGAACTATTGCCTCAATTGTTATTGGGCTAATTTTAGTAGAACTTATCAGTTCACTCTACTTAATTCCATTAACAAGGGAAATTGTAAGTATTAGCTCATTAGTGTTTTTATTATTTTTGTTTATTTATTATCGAATCTCTATCTCTAAGAGGTATGTCTTTAATTTAAAAAAGGAGTTGTGCTGAGATCATGCTGAAAATAATCAAGGGAACGGTGATTACTTGTCTATTCATGCTGTATCCTTATTTAGTTTATAAGGGAATAGAAAATGGCATGGCATGGATAGCACCTACCATTATCTCTACTGTTTATTTGCTACAAGCTTTTAGTGCTAAAACGACTCGAACTAAAATAAAAAAAGTGCTTATTGCCATCACTTTGTTGTTAGGGGCTTATTATCTACAAACCATCACAGCAAAAGTATTGCCGGTATTAATTCAATTAATGTTGATGTACTTTTTTGGTCGCACCTTGCTCAAAGGAAAAGGCCCGTCTCTTATTGAAAGTTTTGTACGTTTAGAATTTCCTGAGTTTCCATCTTATGTCGGTCCTTATTGTAGAAAACTAACTATGCTATGGACAATGTTTTTTGGCATGAATGCAATGATGTGTATTTTATTAGCAGTTTGGGGTTCGGATTACTGGTGGACTCTTTATAATGGAATTATTATCTATGCAATGATGGGCATTTTATCTATAGGTGAATATATTTATAGGCATTATCACTTTCCTGATTTTGTAATCCCAAATGTTCAATCATCTATTAAAACTTTATTTGTCAATGGGCGAAAAATATGGATAGATGTTCATTCTAGGTGATTAATAATTCCCCTCTTAACTTTATTTACTATCACTAAAATGGTTGCTCAACAGTTTTTCAACAAAATGCTAAAATCAATCTGTCTTCTTTTTTTAGCCCTTTCCTTTAATAATGCTTATTCGAAAGATTCATTAAGCTCCTTAATGCAAGCAATGAAATCAGAACAAGCAACTCGTATTGCTTATAAAGAAACCAAGATACTTGAATTAATGGATCAACCTTGGGAAGGAAGTGGGTTTATGTATTCCTTACCACCCGACTTAATAGTTAAAGAGCAGTTACTTCCAAAACGCGTTTTAATGGGGATTAAGGGCGACAAGATGTTTTATTTTGATCAACAAAATAATTTTCGGCATCAAGGAGAACTAGATAAAAATGATTTAATTAGCCTAAATGTTGCTGTTTTTAAAGCATTGATCAATGCTGATGAAGCATTATTACGAAATATGTATCAAGTTGACTTTAGCTCTACTGCTAAAGGGTGGACGATGAACTTAACGCCAAAAAATAATCAAGAGCTTGGTTTTAGTACCTTAGTCTCAGGAGCAACTGATCAACAAATAGATAAAATCAGTATGAAACAAGCCGATGGAGATAGCAGTGAGTTTACTCTAAAAAAAGATGCCAGTGGAGAGCGAGTTAAAAATATAGCCATTCGCCTATACCAAGAGCTTCAAGGAGAATAAGCTTGTTCAACTGGCGCAAGGCTCTGTACTATTTTTTTCCACCATTATTAACACTGATAGTGGTCTTTTTCGTCAATTTCAAAACAGATATTTCAGCTTTTATTATTGCGGGAGATAATGCTGAAGAAATTTTATTAGCCAGTGAAATGCAATCTGGAGCATTGTCCAGACGATATTTACTTTCTGTTGGTGCAGAAGCTGAAACTAGTGTTTCCAAAGAATTTATTCGTTCTTTTCAAGATCAGTTAAAAAAAATTGATGGCGTGCTGGATGTATGGTCACCAGGTAAACAGGGTGATGTGGCACTAGTCATGCAAAATTTATACAGTCAATATGGAAGTGCTTTATACAGTCTTGATTCTGGACAAGAATTAGAACAACTTTTTTCTCCCAGTGGATTGGAGCAACAAGCTAAGTTATTAAAAAAATCATTATTATCACCTCAAAGTGCAATGGTTAAAAAAATAGCCTTGCAAGATCCTCTTTTGCTTACCCTAAAGGGGTTTAAAGGTTTAAGTGGTCAAATGCAGCAAGTGACTCGTCAGGATAATAAATATAGAAATTTGATCTTAGAAACAGCTGCTCCAGGTTTGGATGCTTTTGAACAAGGCCGTATTCAAGCTGCAATTAAAACGGTTTTTAATAACTTTAATCAATCAATTAACAAAGAACAAACATATCAGTTAGATATGACCGGTGTTGCTGTTTTTGCAGTGGCTACCCAGTCCTTAATTCAAGGGGATATTGTTAAAGTCAGCGCATTATCAACTATTGCTCTTCTACTATTATTCCTGCTTATATTTCGCTCATTTGGCGTTATGTTTCAAGTTTTTACTTTATTAATTATTGTTATTTTAAGTTCCATATTAAGCACGCAACTAATTTTTGGCTATGTGCATGGAATGACCATTGCGATTGGCTCTACTTTAGTCGGAATATGTATTGACTATCCAATACATGCAGTAGCACATGCTCAGGCAGTAAAAAATGAGCAACGAATCCTTGCTATCACTAAAATTTGGCCGAGTATGCTACTGGGTGGCATTACCACAATGATTGGTTATGTTGCTCTCGGCATCTCTGGTTATCCTGGTTTTCAACAAGTAGCTGTTTATGCAGCCAGTGGGATTATTGTTAGCCTAATGTTAACGCGAACAGTATTGCCTTATCTAGTCACGAAAAATAAACATCATCAGTTGAAAGTGCCGTTTGTAGCAACATGGGCTACTTTTAGTCAACGATTTAGACCCTGGTTAATTGGATTATTGCTTGTTATTGTAGCTATTTCATTGTTTGGATTAAAATCCTTACACTGGTTAAATGATATGCAAGACTTGACTCCCGAATTAAATTATCTAAAGAAAAATGATAAAGAAATTCGAGCGCGTATGACTAGTATTGAGCCGGGACGTTTTGTGATGGTGATAGGTAAAAATGTTGAAGCTGCATTACAAAAAACTGAAGAAGTTTACCCCGTATTAGAGCAATTAAAACAAAAGGGTAATTTATCTGAATACTTTGGACTTTATCCTTGGTTACTTTCTGCTCAAAAACAGCAATTAAACCAATCTTTATTACAAAAACAGTTAACCGATAAAAACCAATTGTATTGGCAACAGGCGCTAAAACAGCAAGGGCTTTCTGTAAAACGTTTAGGGCAATTGAACTATCCATCAAAACCAGCTCTAACACTAGAACAAGTATTAGAAACACCGATAAAAAAACTAATAGATAGTCGAATAGTGATAGGTGAAAATCAAACTATCATTATGATTTGGCTTGCCGACCACCAACCTATTGCTGTTAAAAAGGCATTAGAAGGAATAGAAGGAGCACAATATTTTAGTCAACGAGATATGCTTAACAATATGACTCAAGACTATACTAATAGAGCAAAAATTCTCTTGTCAGTGGGCTTAGCACTCATTATCCTTTTACTGATTGTTCGTTATAGAAGTCTCTCCAAAGCAATACAAACGCTATTACCCGCTATATTATCAGCATTTTTAATTTTAGCCCTTTGGTCATTTACGGGTGAAGCAATTAGCTTTTTACACTTGGTTGGGTTTTTACTTGTGGTTGCCATTTGTGTTGATTACGGTATTTTTTATCAAGAAAACCGTGGAGGAGATATTAACCTAACCTATCAAGCGATGGCCGCCTCTATGTTAACAAGTGCTTTAGCCTTTGGGTGTTTAATCACGGCAGAGAGTGCATCACTAAGAATTTTGGCTAGTGTCGTTGCTTTTGGTGTTGTGCTAGGGTTCATCTTTTGCCCTCTTATTATAAAGACGGAACAGAGTTAGCGATTTTAGTCTGATTAAAACGAGTTAAAGAACCAAGCAATCAAAAAATAATATGCTTAATTTGTTTGTTAAAAGTGTTATCTTTTCAGTCATCGTCCCTGGGGTTGTAGCCATATTAATACCCATACTCATTGCAGAAGAAAAAGTAACTGAAAATATATTTTTTTTTCTGTCTGGCTCATTTTTATTAGCCTGTGGCTTAGTTATTTATAGCTGGTGTGTATGGGATTTTGTGTCATTTGGTAAGGGGACGCCTGCACCTATTGCAGCACCAAAACATCTTGTAGTGAGAGGGTTGTATCATTACAGCAGAAACCCAATGTATGTTGGTGTTCTTTTAGTTATTTCTGGTTGGGCTTTAATTTATTCTCGGCCAGCTATCTTTATTTATGGGTTGTTCGTGATCATTTGTTTTCAGATGTTTATAGTGCTTTATGAAGAACCAAGGCTCTATCAGATTTTTGGAAGAGATTTTAAAAAATACAGAGCTAAAGTAAATAGATGGTTACCAGATTTTCTTTAATCATATTTTATACTTAGGCAGCTCGCAATAAATACCCCACCCAAATGGCTTGTCTTTTTGTCCGTCTTTGCAGTTATAGAATTAGTTGCGTAGCCTGCTATGCGCCCATTTCTATAACTGCAAAGACAAACAAAAATCCAGCGCAATTTTGGTAGGTTATTTATTGCGAGTTACCTTAAACAGGACAATTATGAAAAATAATTTATTGTATTTATGTGTTTTACTATTGTGCTTGAATGGATGTGCAAAAGACAGAATAACATCTTCTTCTTCAGCTAACTCAACAGAAGTTGTAGAAACCAGTTCCAAAACTAATGGACAAAATGGTTCGGGTACATTAGTTATTAAACCTATTAATTATATTAAAGAGTCGTTTGTCAAAAATGCAGTAAAAAAAGATTGCGATTTGGGTGAAAATTTAGCTCAGGCAATTAAAGAAAATTCAGCTAGTCAATATACGCGTATATTATCTGATTCAACTGATACATTGAGTGAGGCTCAAATTTTAACTATTGAAATTGAGTATATTAATGGTGATAGAGGTAGAGCTAAATGGGGTAATAGAGGGGGTAATGTTGGAGTAAAAGGAACATTAACAAAAGATGGTGAAGTATTAGGTAGCTTTAAAGCATTACGCGAAACGACTGGGGAATATTTTGCTACATTTAAAGGTACTTGTACTATATTAAACAGTTGTGTAGAAATCTTGGGTAGTGATATGGCTGGTTGGTTTACTGCACCAATTGATAATGCCAGGTTAGGTGATTTTTAAGGCTCAATATATTAAATGAATGAAATACCAAAAAATTGTGATGTATTAGTTATTGGCGGTGGTCCGGCGGGCAGTAGTGCTGCTACTCATCTGGCTCAGGCAGGAATAGATGTGGTTTTACTGGAACGTTCCACATTCCCTCGAAACCAAGTAGGTGAAAGTTTAATCCCTCATATCTGGAAATTTACTGATATGACAGGGGTAACAGAAAAAATAGAACAAGAAGGTTTTTTAGCCAAAGCCGGTGGGATTACTGTATGGGATGATAAAATCCATCAGATTATGTTTTCTGATTTTGGTTATAAGCGACCAGGCTTACATGTAGAGCGTGATATTTTTGATAATATTTTACTTAAACATGCGGTTAGTTGTGGCGCCAACATAATTAATCAAGTCGCCGTTAAAAAAGTGGATTTTAGCAATAAGGAATGGCCGCAAGTTTTTTATACTGATAAACGAGGTAATAGTAATAATGAAGGAACAATTCATTGTCAGTATATTATCGATGCTAGTGGACATAGCTCTTTTTTAGCTAATCAATTTAAAGTTAGACAAACAATTAGTTCGCAGTTTAATTTTTTGTCATTATGGGGATATTTTAAAAATTCGCGTTTTGCTGGTGTCGATCGCCAAAGCTACCCAGAAGAGGCGCTAACTACTGTAAAACCAGTGACTTTTGTTATGTCATTCGAAGGTGGCTGGATTTGGCATATTATATTGCGTGGCAAGACAAGTGTTGGGCTTGTTATTCCATCTGATCGAACAAAAGGAATGAATAAACAGCAAAAGGAATTGTTTTTTAAGCAAACCTGCTCACAGCTACCTTATTTAAGTAAATTATTGGAACCTGCTCAATTTATTGAAGGCTCTTTGCAATATCGTCCAGATTATTCCTATTATTCGAATAATATTTGTGGTGAAAATTATTATTGTATTGGAGATGCCGCAGCCTTTGTTGATCCTATCTTTTCACACGGTGTGCAGAATGCTTTGTATAATGCCGCTACCGCTACATTGGCGATTAAAGCTTCATTAAAAAATAAAACTAAAAGACTAAGGTATAGCCAGCTTTGTGAAAGTCGAATGCAACAGTTTTATGGTTTTTCAAGAGCGTTATCATTAGGTGATTACGGATCTAATGGTGTAAACCCAGAGTTAGTAAAAAGTCTAATGAAAACGTTACCACCATTAGAACTAGAACTTATTCTAGTTGCTTCAGAAATGACTAATCGCTCAGAAAACTTTAAAAAATTGGCGAGAGAAGCGGGAGTTTTAGATCAGTCTTATGTCGGTTTTTCCGGCAGAAAACAGGAGCAGATTAATACTTTATCTTTTTAGTGTGTTTCAATTAATTTTTTCTTTTTTGTTAAAGTTATCAGGAAAAATGGGGTCAGATATACCCGGAATACTAGGTAAGTCAGCTCGACCTTCCCCAACTTTAAGTTGAGCTTTCATCCCTTTTTCCATATGTTGAGCAATATCGCAATGGACTAAATAAGTAAAATGGCTATTAGGAACAATAAAAGTCCCTGTCTTTTTCCCAGAACCATTGACTTCAATATGAAACATGCCTTCTGGATAGAGATATTTAGGTAAGCCGTGAATCATCCATTGATGACGAATTTCATCATCATTAGTAAACTCGACAGTTATACGAGCACAGGGTTTGGCCTGCCACTGATGGTTGTCAAAACCAAAAACAGTGCCGGGGTATTGTTCTGCATATTTAGTTCCTGCTGCAACTTTAATTGTTACATCCTCTGATATTTCTTTACAATCCTTGGGTAGCTTATCTTTGTTTTCATACATCACCATCCCTTTCAGATCCATATTCATATTGCTTCCACACACGCCTTCCATTGCTTTTTTTTCCGAATGTTGATGGTTCTTGTTCTGAATAATTTGCTTACTATCAAAAGTATCTTCTGAATTCGCTATTGATGAACCTAAGCTAAGTATCACCAATGTTTCAGTAGAAAATAATTTTAACGACTTTTTATTAATCATTTGTTTTTTTAACGATTTTACTAAACAGAAAAAGAGTGATAAGTAATAGAAGTATCTGTAGTGCCAATACTGCTATTTGTGATTTATCAAAAGAAAATGGATCGGACTTAGTTTTTTGTATTTGATTCACATTTTTACCTATCTCTCCATAAAGATTTTTATCATCAGACATCGTCCAGACTGGAATTTTCTTTTGATAAAACTCTTCGGTAAAAAAAGGGCTTACATCAACACCTTGTAACTTTGGCATACCATTGGGCCCTAGAAATGATTCAAAAGCAACCGCACTAATATGTCCACCAGGATATATTCCATTAGTGGTAACCGCTTCTTCAGTATGATCATGAAAGGTCCAAATGCCTGGCCCCATACTATTTAGTCCATCATTATGAGCATATAACTCTAAATCTACACGTTGAGCTGGGCCAACAGTAAAAACGTCTCGTTGAATTCGTGCTTCTGGTTTGAGTTTTACTCCATCTAAATGAGTCGCAGTGGGTTTAAACCCATGAGTATGTAAAGCAATTTGTTGATCGCCTGCATTAAAAACACGTAGTTTTACTTTTTCATCGGGTTTAATAACAACTAGAGATTCTCTTAAGGTAAAAGGGAATGAATGACCATTTAAAATAAAGTATTCTGGTGTTCTTTCAGTAATGTTGTATTCACGATTATAGGCTTTTGCTAATAACCTTGAATCATTGGCAGTCTGGATTAAATTATGAAGTTCTCTATCTACATCCTGATATTGTAGATCGTATTCTTGACTGTATTCTTCTTTAACAGCGACAGAAGAATGGCGCACAAAACCATTGCCGATATTAAAGGTTTGTACCCAGTTATTAGGCCGATTTTCTTCAACAATAAACATGCCAATTAACCCCATTAATATATGAGTATGAGCTTGGACATGGCAGTGATAAATCATAGTTCCAGTCTGTCTGGGAGTTAATTCATATGAAAAGGTTTTTCCAGGCATGGTCAATTTATTACTGGTTTGAGGAACACCATCATTTCCTTCTCCATTCTCTTTTTGAAATGGATGGTCAACACCATGAAAATGGATGCTATGTGGAAAATAATGTGAATTTTCAAGAGTAACTATTATTTTATCCCCCTGCTCAACTCGAATTGAAGGAGAGAGCCCACGTAGTAGTGAATTGGCTTTTGTGCTGGCAAAGCTCTCGGTAGACATACCTCTACTTTTGGGTGCAAAAACCCAAAATCCCGGTTTAATACCTGGTGCGATTTTGTAAGTAGTAATGGGGTCTTTTAAATCGGGCGAAAAACCATTCAATTCAATTACTTCAAGTCGGATATGAATTTCATCAGGATCACCATCACCATCTATGTCATTGGTTTTAATCAGACTGTCAGAAGAAAGCTGTGTTTGCATCAGGGTAGACATTGTTACATTGTTTGTCCCTTTAACAAAGGCAGAAATTTCATAGGGGTTATCAGGCATACAAACAGGTGTGGATGCAATTGATACATTTTCTATAGTGTGTTTTTTACGCCAAGTTGGGTCTACTGTTTTAGGGCAAAAATCTTCTATTTTACCAAGAAAGGTTTCTTCTGTGGCAGGCACTTGCGTGATCGAATAAGAAGCTGTACTAAGAAAAAAAAGAAAAAAATAAACAACTAAGTTAAAGAGACGCATGAGTTTGTACAAAATTATACGGTTAATTATAGAAGAGGTTTTTTTATTGCTGACTAGGAATTATACTACAATCGTAAGAATTAGTATCTGGTTATATGATAATTCACCTGTATAATACAAGCAATATTGGAATAGGTAATAAATTTAAGGCGACTGGAAATAAATAACCAGCAATGGCATAAAATTTGATAGCTTTGTAAGAGAAGGAAATAAGGTCTTTTATCACAATATTTCTATTTTCCAAAAACTGATGGGCTATGATAATGATTGTAGCTTATTAGACCTTTATAGTGTTAAGGGCACCTCTATTCATCAATAAATAGAGATGCCCTTAAGTAAGAACTTAACACTTACTCAAGAAGAAAATTATAATTTAGTGCCATCCGCCGTATTGTTTTGTAGGGTCACCTCTAAAACCAGTTGATGTCTTGTTAGCATCAGGGATACCAACGGTCTGATCTGCGGCTATCGACATATTAGGGTGAGTATAGCCACCTAATGACTTGGCTTTTTTAGCAATTAGAGTCGTTAAATCATTAATGTCATATTTTTTAATAGAAGTATAAATTGCTACAGTGATCAGTTTGTCTTTTTCTACACTATTTTCCTTAGGCGAAAAAGTCAATATTAAAGGTAACTCAACACCTGCAGGAATAGTTATTGAGTAATAGCTTCTATTTTCTAACTTTATTGTAGCGACTATTTTTCCCTTGTTATCTGTTGCATTTATAACCCCTGATTTAATTAAACCTTTTTTGTTGCTTACTTTGCCTTTAAGCGTGGTGTCTTTGGTGTATTTTTGAACCGTTTGTTTAATTGAGAAATCTTTCTTATTTTTATTTTCTTCACTATCACACCCTAACAAAGTGATGCAGAATAACAAAATAATCAAAAACGGCCTTTTAAAATAAAAAACAGGTTCTATTTGCAAGTTATTGATTGACATTATTTTATCCTTATAATTATAAAAAATTATATTCTGTGATTGTATTCTAATTGTTTAAGAGATCGTTGTATAAGTTATTTGTTATACTAACCGATTTTTTCAAAGTACAATGGTGTTTTATACAGTGTAACTTAGAAAGTTCAAGCAATTTATCAATAAATTATAATTTCTGTTTTAGGAAAGAAGAATATGGTGGAATCAAATTCAAAACAGCCTGATCTTGATTGGAGTCAGGTGAGAGAAACGGTCAGACTCTTGACAGTGTCTGTCGCTCAAGTTGAAAAAGGGATGAAAGAAGGTGATGCCTCTGTAAACACATTGACGGACTCCTTTACCTCATTAGTTGGGCAGATGAACAAAATTAATGATGTATTAGAATCCTTAAGCCCAAGTGATGAAAAAGAGACCGCATTAGGGTATTGTGAGGAAACAAGTCAAAAAATACAGTCATCAATTGTTGCCTTTCAGTTTTATGATAAATTACAGCAATCACTTTCGCATGTTGCAGATAGTTTAAAAGGTCTTACCAAATTAGTAGAAAGTCCAGAGAGATTATATAACCCGAAGGAATGGACGGATTTTCAGAAAGAAATACGAAATCGTTATACTATGGAGTCAGAAAAAGTAATGTTTGATGCCATTCTGCAAGGAAAAAGCATTGATGAAGCAATTCAATTAGCAGGAAAGGTGGATGACGATGAAGATGATGATATTGAACTTTTTTAATCAAATTGTTGCAAGATGGGGCGGCATTGCTGTTTTTTTTATAGTTAGTTTAATGGTGGGATGTACACATTTTAGTAGAAACAACTCTCCAGCACCTGTTTATAAAACTTCACAAACAAATAATCCTTATGAACAGAAAACATCTATTCCAGCTAAACCTAGAGTAGATAATGAGAGTGAGGTCTTTGAACAGCCTTTTGACCCTGAATTAACACCAATACAATCAGAGATTGGAGAGCCGAAAATTGAAGAAAAGAGATGGGAAGATAACCCCTCTTATTCCTATAGAAAGAGAGAAAATACACCTCCTACTCGTAAGAGATTGTCACCCGCTATTTTAGCTCTGATTACTGACGCTGATAAAAGCTCAAGAGCTGGAGATTTGGACTCAGCAGTAGTAACACTTGAACGAGCGTTAAGAATTGATTCAAGGAACCCATTGTTAACTTATAAACTAGCAAGAGTTAGACTACAACAATCTAAGTCCAGATTAGCAGAATCCCTCGCAAAAAAAGCCGCGTTATTATCTGCAAATGATAGAGCACTAAAAAAACGTGCCTGGTATTTAATTAGTGAAGCAAGAAAACAACAGAAAAATTTCCATGGTGCTAAAGAGGCTAAGTTGAAGGCTAATAATATTTAATTTATAAATGGGTAGTCTATTAAAATTTATTTTCTCCGTTTCCTTACTTTACCTTAGCTGTATATTCCAGATTTAATGAAAGAACTCGAATCATTTTTTAGTAGCGATGGCTCTATTTCAAAAGTAATTTCTGGTTATTTACCTCGATCATCTCAGTTGGAGATGGCTAAAGCAATTGCTCAGGCTATCGAATCTAAAGAAAATTTAATTGCAGAAGCTGGGACGGGAACAGGAAAAACTTTTGCATACTTAGTACCTGTCATCTTTTCCAGAAAAAGAACAATTATCTCAACAGGGACAAAAAATCTTCAAGATCAATTGTTTAAAAAAGATTTGCCATTGGTTCGTAAAGTGATCAATGTTCCTTTCAAATCTGCTTTATTAAAAGGCAGAGCTAATTATTTATGTGCTTATCGACTGGAAAATGCATTAAATTCAAGCTATGGGTTTGAAAAAGATGATGCGACTAGTTTAGCCCATATAAAATCGTGGTCAAAACAGACTTTAGTGGGTGATATTTCTGAAATTTCAGATGTAGAAGAAGGAAATCCTATTTGGTCTCAAGCTACATCAACTGCTGATAATTGTCTGGGACAAGATTGCGCTGATTATGCTGATTGTTTTTTAGTTAAGGCACGGAAAAAAGCACAAGAGGCAGATATTATTGTTGTCAATCATCACCTCCTGTGTGCGGACTGGTCTTTACGTGAAACTGGGTTTGGTGAGTTGTTACCTGATGCTGAAGTTGTGATCATTGATGAAGCACACCAGCTTTCTGATATTGCCTCTAATTTTTTAGGTGTTTCTTTAACGGCAAAACAATTGAATGAATTAGCATCTGATACGCTGATCGAATACTTCAAAGATGCTAAAGATATGCCTGATCTTCGTACTGCTTGTGAAGATTTGCAGTTTGAGATTAAAGATTTACGCTTGGCTTTCGGGATGGAAATCCGGCGTGGTGACTGGAAAGAAATAGAAAACAATCCGAAAATTTCCAGTGCGTTAACCTTAGTACATGAGCAATTAAAAAGATTGTCTGAAAGGTTAGAATTGGCATCTGTCAGAACAAAAGGTTTAGAAACTTGTTTTGATCGAGTTGAAGAGTTAGAGACTCAACTTGATGGGATGATTAACAACAACAGCGGAAAATGGATACGTTGGTTTGAAACTTACAGTAAATCGCTGACTTTAAGCCAGACGCCTTTGGATATTGCTGCTGAATTTAAATTGTTTATGCAACAACACAAAGCAAGCTGGATTTTCACCTCAGCAACTTTAAGTGTCGCGAATAATTTTAATCATTTCTCTAAAGGTTTAGGGTTATCTGAAACGCCTTGTAATAGTTGGGAAAGTCCATTCGACTTTTCCTCACAATCTTTATTTTATCACCCCAAAGGCTTACCAAAGCCAACCGAATCAGATTTTACAGAAAAAATTGTTGAATTTGCATTGCCCGTATTAAAAGCCAGTAAAGGGCGTGCTTTTTTTCTATTTACCAGTCATCGGGCATTAAGAATAGCCGCTGAAATTTTAGAGGATAAAATAGATTACCCTTTATTAGTACAAGGCACACGTGCTAAAGCGGTTTTATTAGACCAATTTAAAGAAAAAGGAAATGCTATTTTATTAGCAACATCCAGTTTTTGGGAGGGCGTTGATGTTAGAGGTGATGCCTTATCTTGTGTGATTATTGATAAATTACCTTTTTCCTCACCAGGAGAGCCAGTATTAAAAGCACGTTTAGATGCAATACAAAAACAAGGTAAAAATCCATTTTTTGAGCATCAATTACCTTCGGCAGTGATAGCACTACGGCAGGGTGTAGGGCGATTAATTCGAGATGTTAATGATAAAGGCGTATTAATGGTCTGTGATCCCCGTTTGTTAAAACGTGCTTATGGACAACAATTTTTAGACAGCATACCGCCGATGAAGCGCTCTAGGGATATTAAAGAAGTAGAAGAATTTTTTAAACTGAATGAACAAGGGATTTCTTCTAAAAAAAATGTAGAAAAGGAACCTCAGGAATGAAGTTGTTAGCAGTAGAAACCTCCACAGAAGCTTGTTCAGCTGCTTTATTTATTGATGGTGAAATTCAAGAGCGTTTCGAAATAGCGCCGAGAATACATACAAAATTAATTCTCCCAATGATAGATTCCTTGCTTGCTGATGCGGAATTAAAGCCTCAGCAATTGGATGCCTTAGCCTTTAGTCGGGGGCCGGGGTCGTTTACAGGGGTAAGAATTTCTACCGGTGTGATTCAGGGAATAGCTTTTGGTGCCGATTTGCCTGTTGTTCCGGTCTCAACTTTAGCTGCAATTGCACATCAATATTTTTTACAAGGAGGAAAACTTTGTGCATTTACAGCAATGGATGCACGAATGGGTGAAATATTCTGGGGTGTTTACCAAAAAAATCAGCAAGATTTTGCACAATTAATAGGTAATGAGGCAGTTACCTTAGCTGAAAATATTATTTTTCCAGATAAGCAAGGCGTTGGTATTGGTTCTGGCTGGGGCGTATATCAAGCTGAATTATCCCAGTGCTTAGGTTCGCATCTAATTGATTTTGAAGTAGATCATTTGCCAAGAGCATCTGCAATTGCAGCCCTTGGTGTCATAGGGTTTCACAATAATGAGGCTGTTGATGTCGAGATGGCAATGCCTGTTTATTTACGCGATAAAGTCGCAAAAAAAGAATCAGAAAGATAGGGTACAATAGGGCTTTTAATATCATGCTCTGTTTTATTATAGATGGCTCAGTATTTCTCAGTTCACCCAGATAACCCACAAAGAAGGTTAGTTCATCAGACAGTTGATATAATAAGGCAAGGCGGGATCGTTGTTTTACCAACAGATTCATCTTATGCTATCGCATGTCATATTGGTGATAAACGAGCCTTGGATAATATTCGACGAATTCGTCAGCTCAGTGATAAACACAATTTTACTTTGCTTTGTAAAGATCTGACTCAAATATCAAATTTTACCAAAATAGGGAATGATGCTTTTAGGTTGATAAAATCCTTAACACCGGGAGCATTTACTTTTATTTTAAATGCAACAAAAGAAGTGCCTAAAAGACTTCAGCATCCAAAGAAAAAAACCATTGGCATTCGGATTCCAGATAATATTTTTATCCAGCAAGTTTTGGATGAGTTAGATGAGCCTCTCTTTAGTTCTACCTTGATATTGCCAGACAATAATAATGAGGCAGAAACAGACCCTTATGAAATAAGAGAAAAACTGGAGCATGAACTAAATTTGATTATTGATTTTGGAATCATTGAGTCTCAGGAAACGACAATGATCAGCTGTATTGATAGTCAGATTGAAATTACAAGGCAAGGAGTTGGTGATGCTCCTATGTTAGGTTAAATTATACCCGTAAGTTGGACTAACGGCTTTATCGTTAATCCAGTAATTAATTTTATCGTTTCTAAGCACTAAACAACAATTAGTAAAGGATGGTTTATATATATGATGAATGAACTCACAACAATTCAACGTATCGTTGTTTGGGTTTTGCCTGTGATTTTTGCAATTACTGTACATGAAGTCGCTCATGGCTGGGTTGCAAAAAAAAAGGGGGATAATACCGCTTTTATGTTGGGTCGGTTAACTTTAAACCCAATAAAACATATAGATATAGTAGGAACCATTATTGTTCCTGGGTTATTATTGATCACAGGAACTGGAATGATTTTTGGTTGGGCAAAACCTGTTCCTGTTAATACACGCAATTTTAAAAATATGAAAAAAGACATGGCTCTAGTAGCTGTGGCTGGCCCGGTTTCTAATTTGATAATGGCCATAGCCTGGGCTTTAATTGCCAGATTAGGAATTATTCTTGATTCAGAAGCTGTTTCTTTACCGCTTATTTATACAGGAATTGCAGGCATCTCAATAAATCTGGTGTTAGCATTGCTTAATTTGATACCGATCCCTCCCCTAGATGGGAGCCGAATTATAACTGCATTTTTGCCTAACAAAATAGCTTGGCAATATAATCAACTAGAGCGTTACGGATTTTTCTTTTTAATTGCTCTAGTCTATACAGGTGGCTTAAGTTATATACTTGGCTATCCTATGGCTATTGCTCAACAGATATTCTTTTCTATTGCTGGACTTTAGATAAGCTAGTGGCAGATAATGTAGTAGAGGTTGAACCAGAAGCAGATCAACAAGTTGCTTTAGTACAAGGAGCTCCATTCTTAGACTTGCCAGAAGACTTATATATTCCCCCTGGGGCAATGGAAGTCTTTCTTGAAACATTTGAAGGGCCACTTGATTTATTATTATATTTGATTAGAAAACAAAATCTGGATATTCTAAATATTCCAATTGCTCATGTCACTGCTCAATATATTAATTATATTGAAATGATGTCTGAGTTAAAATTGGAATTAGCCGCAGAATATTTACTGATGGCTGCACTATTAGCAGAAATTAAGTCTAGAATGTTGTTACCTAGGCAAACAGATGAGGAAGATGAGGAAGATGATCCGCGAGCATATCTAATAAGAAAATTGCAAGAATACGAATGTATAAAAAAAGCAGCAGAAGATATTGACTCACTGCCTAGATATGAACGGGATATTTTTGACACTCACCTTGATGTCTCAGACGTTGAAATTAACCATCCATTACCTGATGTTGATTTAAAAGAAATGCTTTTAGCATTTCAAGATGTGCTTAATCGAGTTGAACAACTCAGTCACCATAAAATAACTAAGGAGCCCCTCTCAGTCCGTGAACGAATGGCAGCCATTTTGGAAAAACTTAACAGGCCAGATAGCCTCCTTTTCTCAGCGTTATTTACCAGAATGGAAGGTAAGAGAGGAGTGGTTGTCTCGTTTCTTGCAATCCTCGAACTCAGTAAAGAAGGATACATCGAAATTATCCAGCTTGAACAATTTGGAGAAATCCGAGTCAGATCAAAACTTAGTAGCTGAAGAACCACAAGAAAAAACTGAATCAAATTTTAATACAGAACTTGAATCTGAGTTAAGAGCAAAGCTGGAACTTGAGTTAAGGACCACTCTTGAACCTGAAATAATAGCTGAATTAGAAATAGAATTAAAAACTATTTTAGAACCAAAGATTAAGACGGAATTAGAAGAAGAGTTAAGAAAAACTTTAGAGCCTGAACTAATAGCAGAACTAGAGCCAGAATTAAAAATATTATTAGAAGAAGAGTTAAGAGAAGAACTAGAACCAGAACTTAGAGCTATTCTTGAACCAGAGATAAAAGAAACTTTAGAGGAAGAGTTTAAAAAGGAGCTTGAACCTGAACTTAAAAAAGTTCTAGAAAAAGAATTAAGAGATAGTTTAGAGCCTGAGTTAAAACAAGAAATAGAAAGAAACATAAAGCCTGATTTAGAAAGTGGTATACAAAAACAGTTAGAAGAAGAATTAAGAAATGATTTAGAGCCTAAAATTACAGATGAGCTTAGTGTAAAGTTAAGAACAACTTTAGAGCCAGAGTTAAAAGTTGAACTTGAAAAGCAGCTGAGAGAAAGTTTAGAGCAAGAGCTTAGAGGCAAACTTGAACAAGAAGTAAAAGATGCTTTAGAAGAAGAAATAAAATTAGAGCTTGAACCCGAACTCAGAAAAATAGTTGAAGAAAAATTAAGGTTAAGTTTAGAAATAGAATTAAAACAGGATCTTGAAAAAAACATAAAACCAGAATTAGAAATTGATTTACAAAAACAGCTAGAAAAAGATTTAAAAGCTGAGCTTGAACCGAGAATAAGAGAAGAACTCAGTCAAAAAATAAGAGTAAATTTGGAACAAGAATTACAAGTTGAGATTGAAAAAGAAATACAAACAAAATTAGAAAATGAATTCCAAACCAAGTTAGAAGAAGAAATTAGGTCTGATCTAGAACCAGAATTAAGAGTTTCTCTGGAAGCTGAGTTAACAGAAGAATTAGAAGTTGAATTAAGGACAATTCTAGAACCTGAAATAAAACAAGAACTAGAAAAAGAAATACAAATAAGATTAGAGCCAGTTTTAGAAAAAGAGTTAAAAGAAACTCTAATTGAGGAAATAAATTCAAAACTAGAAACAGATTTAAGTTCTGAGCTTGAAGCGAATTTGAGAGTAACATTAGAGCCAGAACTAAAAATTCAAGTTGAAAAACAATTAAAGTCACAGTTAGAGTCCGAGATAGAAATACAATTAAAACAAGACTTAACAGAAGAATTAGAGCCAAGAATAAGAAAAACTCTAGAAACTGAACTAAAAGTTGAGTTAGATGCGGCATTAAGAAATCAGCTTAATCAATTGCAAGAGGCCGAATCATCACAAAAAAATGATGCTAAGACTTCGATAGAATTTGATCATGATACAAAACGAATTGTTGAAGCTATATTGTTCTCAGCAGATAAGCCGATGACAAGCAAACAAATTCAAAACTTATATCCTGAGCTTGAGAGGCCAGAACTAAAAGCAATCAATGCGGTTATTGAATCAATCTCTGATGATTATATTCGAAGACCTGTTGGATTAAAACAATTAGCGAGTGGCTATCGGTTTCAAGTAAAAGATGGTTATTCCTATTGGGTCTCTCGTTTATTTGAAGATAAACCTCCCAGGTATTCACGAGCATTACTAGAAACAATTGCTATTATTGCCTATCGTCAGCCAGTAACTAGAGGAGATATTGAAGATATACGCGGTGTTAGCGTTAGCTCCAATATTATTCGAACCCTTTTAGAAAGAGAATGGGTTCGTATTATCGGACATAAAGAAGTGCCCGGCCGGCCAGCGTTATACGGAACAACAAAACAATTTCTGGATTATTTTAATCTATCCTCTTTAGATAAGTTACCAACGCTGGAAGAAATTAAAGATTTGGATTTATCGACAGAACAAAACCTAACAGAAGAATTAGAAAGTGAAGAACAAACAAACGAAAAACAGCCAAACATCGAGCAAATCTCGGAAACTCGACATTAAACTAGATAAAGTTTCTGAGGATAAAGATGTTATTCCCTGCGAGCGTATTCAAAAAGTGTTAGCTCGCGGTGGTGTGGCTTCCAGAAGAGAAATAGAACGTTGGATAGAAGAAGGGCGCATAAACGTTAATGGTGTAAAGGTTACTCCGGGACTTCATCTTAAATCAGGAGATCAGGTTCAAATTAATGGGCGTGTCGTTAATTGGGAAAAATATGTTCAACAGTCTACAAGGGTTTTAGTCTATAACAAGCCTACAGGGGAAGTTGTCACACGTAGAGACCCTCAAGGTCGGCCTGTTGTTTTTTCTAGATTACCAAAATTAGATATTGGACGATGGATTTCTATTGGCAGATTAGATATTAATACCTCAGGTTTACTTTTATTGACTAATAACGGTGAATTAGCCAATCGTTTAATGCATCCTTCTGCTGAGCTTGACAGAGAATATGCAGTTCGTATTTTAGGTGAAGTACCAGATGAAATGATTGAGCAATTGAAAGAAGGTGTTGAACTTGAAGATGGGGAAGCCCATTTTAACGATATACAGTTTTTCTCTGGCGAAGGTGCTAACAAATGGTTTCATGTGGTTGTAAAAGAAGGAAGAAATCGCTTGGTTAGGCGGCTATGGGAATCTCAGGGGGTTACAGTGAGTCGGTTAATGAGAGTAAGATATGGCCCAGCAGTATTACCAACAAATGTTAGAGCTAGAGATTGTTATGAGCTAAATAATAAGGAATTAACTATTTTGATGGAAGGAGTTGACATGGAACAAGAAAAGCCTTTAAAACCAGCTTTAAAGAAAAAAAAGCGATCGTAGTTTGACTATATACTTTTCGCGGTCACAAATATATCTGCCCATTAAAATTAATAAAGCACTTACTTGATTGAAAGCTATTTATAGCAGAATAAATTCTTTCTTGACTATCAAATTCTTAATATATTCAAATATTGCCAAGAAGGAGGAAGGAATTCCTTTTTTAGTCTAAATAGGAGTTGGTTATGCCCTCAAAAATTGATGATTTACTTAGTAAAATTCAATCTCTGGAACAAGAATTAATTTTAGAAATCCAGAACCAGCAAAGTACTTTCGCCTTTGAAATACAACAAAGGCGTATATTTTTTGAAAAACAAGTTATTCAGCAACAAAAGTATTATCTGCAAAAGTTATTGAATTACCTGAAAAACTCATCTCTCAAAAACATTCTGAGTGTACCTGTTATATGGGTAGTAATCATTCCTGTCGTACTATTAGATATAAGCGTTACACTATTTCAGTTAATTTGTTTTCCTATCTATGGTATTCCTAAAGTTAAACGAACTGATTATGTCATTTTTGATCGACAATATTTAAGCTATCTAAATATTATCGAAAAAATAAATTGTACTTATTGCAGTTATTTTAACGGAATAATTGCCTATATACAGGAGATAGCAGCACGTACTGAACAGTTCTGGTGTCCAATTAAACATGCACGTAATCTGAGTACTTTACATAGCCGATACCAGAAATTTATAGATTATGGTGATGCCAAATCATATCGACTGCGAAAACAAGAAATTCGGACAGAGTTTGATGATCTATAATATATAAAAAACTAAGGTAGTTAAGTTTTTCAAAACCCCATGGGCAAAATAGCTATTTTTTCTGGATTATAAAATATTTCCGAGTCTACCCCAGCCATTGCCATTGCTTTAATATTTGTCCACTTGGATCATCAAACGGAACACCTGTTTCATGGACTTTTTTGCCTGGTGCCTGGCCCGCAATTAGAATTCTGGCTTTTTTTTGGGTTAACCTGAAAAATAGGTTTAGCATCTAATGACAAGTGAGGGTCACACAATGTGCAGCCTCTCACTTGTTCAATTAAGATATGGTTACTCAGTGTCACTATTCTCACACACTTACACTTATTTGATATGCTCCAATGCTTGTTGGGGAGAAATGACGTATTCTGACAAAGTATTCTCCTGCTGTTAATTGCACTTGTAGACGTGAGTTTCTGTTAATACCACTATCGTCATTTTCAGTGATTGCCAGCGATTGTGAATTAGGCCCAAACAGATTCATATAAGTATCAGTAGTTCCGGTAGTTTCTATGGTATACAAGCCTTGAGTTGAGGCAGTAAAGCTGAAAAGATCAATTTCTTCAGCATTGGTAATTTCTGCATTTAAAGCAGAACCATTGACTGGAATCTCTGGAATTGATTCTGACCCAGTTCCTTCTGATGTGGTTACAGCTATTTGATAATTTCCCGTTGCAGCCGCATTAAATAATCTGACAGATGTAAAATAGCGACCCGATGGCAATGGGCGACTGATGAGAGAGTTGAAATTATTGCCTCCATCGTCATCAAATGCTATTTGAATTGTTTCGTCATCTGGCCCAAACAAGGTTAAAGTAGTATCTGAGGTACCACTTGTTTCAATGTTAAATGGGCTAAAATTAGTCACCTCAAAATGATATTTATCCTCTTCACCCGGAGCGCTAATTTGTGAACTAATAGCTGAGGCATTAACAATCAACTCTGTGCTGCTTGTATTATTGCCTGTATCAGGTCTTGGCGTTCCCTGTAGTAACTGATCATATTCAATGTTAAGAGCACTACTGTCTAAAACATCAATCGGTCGTGTTCCAAGTGGACCGGCAGGAGTGCTATCCATCGGGTCAGTTAAGTTCTGCCCGAACGAACCACTATTAACGGGTAAATAACCTTGCCCAGGAAAGCGCAATTGCCATTCATACCAAAGTTTATCAACCATACAATGGTGCATAAAAAACACCGGATCATTGGGAGATGTCATTGGCAACATCGAACCACCTACCCACCCATGTCCTCGATTATGTAAATTAGGGCCTCTAAAACCTTCCAGTTGATTACGAAAACTTTGAGTAACGTTTGCGTTCCAGTTTTCTGCATCATAGGGTGTAATAGATAATACTTGCAAGATTTGTTGTAGCGTTGGTAGAGAAGTTGCCCATGACTCTCGAGAAAATGCTCGGGTTAAAGGCCCTGCTGGTTGCCCACCTGAATTAATGACTGTCCACTCTCCACTTCTAAAAGGACCATTGTTAACCACTTGAGTGACTGGATTACCATCACCACCCAATAAATTATCATCCCACATGGACGCATTTTCTCCACCTTCAGGCCAGTTCCAGTAAGGTAGACCTAGTTCTGGATTGCCCGAAACACGCTGTAGTTCACTTTCAAAATCCCAAATAAAACGACGGTGCCACGGTAAAAAAGCGGGGGAACGATGAATAGCACTTGCGTTTGCGTTTGCGTGTCTTAGAACAAATTGGTCATAAATGCCACGTCTTTTCAATTCTACAATTGCATCACTTAACTCAAGTCGTTCAGTATTAGATAAGGTATTTGCATCTTTTCTGATAGCCATAATCAACTCTCCTCATGGATTTACGTGGGTAAATTCAACAGTGTTGCGTACGATAGCCTTAGCTAAATCAAGCAAACTGTCATATTCCGTATAGGGTAAATATCTGGATAACCATTTCCCAGTCTCAGCATTTTTCTCAAAACTGATAGGTTTACCGTTAATGGATAGAGCGACATCATCTTGAATAATGATTTCACAATTATCAAAAGTTTCTTTTATTGTAGCCATAATCAAATTCTCCTCAGTTTATGAAACAACAGATTAAAACCACCTAATGATTTGATAGCTCAGAAATAGCTACCTAAATCAGGAGATAAAAAATCTACTTGTCATTTAATCTGCTTTACAAGTAATTTCAGCAACATGTTTTCCATCAGATTGCTTAGAAGATCGAATATTTGCCCAGATATCATTAATAACACCTTTAAGGGTCGATTTTTCCAAAGTCACTACAGCTATAGTGGTAGGAAATTTAGAAGATTTGAGTCCCTTAATTTTGGTAGCAAGCAATTCAATAGATAAACCCTTGTTGTATGGTGTACCTTCATATTTGCCTTGAATAACCACAGTTTCCTGATGAAAACAGGCTTGATACTGAGCATCCAGAGTAAATTGTTCACCCGGCAGGATTTTTAATTTTCCCTTTTCAAGCGTAGGGGTTGCGGAGCATTTATCCAAATTTTGTGAAATATTACAAGTCATTAAAGGGATGAGAGGCTTTTCTTTGCTACATGCGGAGACAGCAAATAAAACAAATCCTAAGATTAATGATAGTGTTGTAAATTTCATAACATACTCCTGATAAATTCTGCTAACAAAATGCTAGTTTTATATTGATTAACTCAATCAAATCAGTCTTGATGGAAAGAAATGTTGAGATCAGTATAATACAAATAGCCTAACAAATAACGTCATTCTATGTGTACTAATACCGCTAAATCAGGGGAATATTTCATATATAAATCAAATTAAAAGTCGATAAAATCTGACTTTTATTGCCAATGAATAGCAACTATAGTTCTCGTCCCAAGATAATAAGCGATTTTTCAACCATAGAAGACCATGGTTGCGCGCAATTTAGACGAATGCAATTGGTTTGGTGTATTTACGTGCAGACTAAAAGATTGGTTTTATCTTTTTAAATTGCTCTCGACTGAGATTACTCGGATATAATTTACTTTATATATTTCAATTATTTATATTATTATCCTCATCTAAAGTGATCGGCGTCTCGAATCCTACAGGCTTGACTGCTAGCATCGAACAGTTGAGCTGGTTGAGATAGTTTCCGCAGTGTTGCCCAGAAAAAAACCAGAAATACCTGTGCGAGCTACTGTTCCCATAACAACAAGATCCGCTTTAATATTTTAGACAAGAAGTGAAATTTTTTTGTTTGCAGAACCTTTCAGAAGATTTATTTGGGGTTTGAGATAATCTAAAGCATTTCGTCCTAATGACATTAACAACTGAGTAAAACTATTACCAGTCACTCTTGCTTGTTGGATACCACTAGTAAAGCAACCTACAAGTTCGTTTATTGTGTTTATAAGCCTTACGGTTCGCTGTACTAGCTCTTAAATAAAAAAGCAGCTTTTTTAGCATATCCTGGGCAATTGCTCTCCACTAAAAAGATCTAATACACGATTAATTCCCAACATTGATTCAAGTGTGACTACTCCCTTAGCGTGAATATCTGCTACTTTACCAATAACACAGGCTTGTTTTCCTAAAACATGCTGATGCAAAATAGCCAATGTCTTTTTACTTTCTGATTCTGGAACAAAAATAATAAAACAGCCTTCATTTGCAATATACAAAGGATCGAACCCTAAAATTTCGCAGGCACTTTTTACATCCTCGTGTACAGGTAACAAAGTCTCACTAATTTCAAAATGATGTTGAGATGTAGTCGCCAATTCAATCAATCCACTTGCCAATCCTCCGCGCGTTAAATCTCGCAGACAATGAATCTGAATGCCTGAATTAACAATGTTTTGAACTAAACCTGAAACATCAGCACAATCACTTTTAATATTATTTTCAAACCTTATGCCTTCCCGCTCCAACATAATTGCAATACCATGACGAGCTAAATCACTATTGATAATAATATGATCACCAAGTTGAATTTTATCTGGTGCAACCGCAATATTATCTGCAATAAGCCCAATGCCAGCGGTATTAATATATAAACCATCACCTTTACCCTTATCAACAACTTTGGTATCGCCCGTCACGATAGGGACACCCGCTTGCTTGGCGGTGTCTTGCATAGATTGCAAAATCCGTTGCAAGTCTTTAATTGAAAAGCCTTCTTCAATAATCAAAGAGCAAGTCATATAAAGTGGTTTTGCAGCAGACATGGCCAGATCATTGAGTGTGCCACATACTGCCAGTTTACCTATATCACCACCTGAAAAAAATAATGGATCAATAACATAGGAATCGGTCGTTAATGCTATTTTTGAACCGTTGATATCAACCACTGCACTATCCTGCTTTTGGTTGAGAATATCATTACTAAAAATTGGTCGAATAATACCGTCGATTAACTGTTGCATCATTCGTCCGCCTCCCCCATGAGCCATAACAATCTGTTCGTATTGAAGGGATAGGGGACAGTTGGGTTTAAATTCATCAGACATGTGAACGATACCGATAGTAAGCCGCACAAGCACCTTCTGACGAGACCATAGTTGCACCCAATGGATGTTCTGGTGTACAGGTTTTAGCAAATTCAGCACAAGCATCTGGTTTTAACAATCCTGTTAATATTTCTCCACTACAACACAGGTTTGGCTCTTGAGTATTGATGAATGCAACAGAAAAACGATTCTCTGCATTCCAGTCAGCATACTCTTCTGAAATAGCTAAACCACTTTCAGGAATTTCAGCTAAGCCACGCCATTGTTGATCAACAACCTCAAAAACTTGCTGTAATAACTGCTGAGCCGGTTTATTCCCTTGTTGCGTAACCACTCGACTGTATTGGTTTTCTACCTCAGCACGCCCTTGTTCCAATTGCTGAATACACAAATAGATTCCTTGTAAAATATCAACCGGTTCAAACCCAGTAATCACAATGGGAATATTGTATCTTTCTGTAATAGGTAAATATTCATGATAACCCATGATGGTACAGACATGTCCAGCACCTAAAAAACCTTGCACAGCATTCTCTTTTGAGCTTAGCAATGCATCCATAACAGGAGGCACTCGAACATGGCAGGCAAGTACAGAAAAGTTTTTCAACTTCAATTGCTTTGCCTGATGAATAGCCAAGGCAACTGTGGGTGCCGTCGTTTCAAACCCCACACCAAAAAACACCACTTCATTTTCAGGGTTATCTTGAGCTAGTTTCAATGCATCTAAAGGAGAATAGACGATACGAATATCGGCTCCTAAAGCTTTCAAACTCAGTAAATCTTGCTGTGAACCAGGAACTCGCAACATATCACCAAAAGAACAAAAAATTACATTCGTTTGTTTAGCAATTTCCAGAGCTCTATCTATAGAGTGCAACGGCGTGACACAAACTGGACAGCCTGGGCCATGAATAAGATTAATGTAATCCGGTAGTAACTGATCTATGCCATGTTTTATAATGCTATGCGTTTGCCCACCACAAACTTCCATAATATTCCAGGGTTGAGTGGTGATTTTTTCAATTGCATTCAGCAGTTTTTTTGCTATTTTAGGGTCTCTGTATTCATCAACATATTTCACTGGTTAGCCTCAAAGTCATCCAGCTCCTGAAAAGCGTTTAAGCTTTCTTTGGCATCTTCCTCATCAATCAGGGAAATAGCAAAACCTGCATGTACAATCACATAATCGTCCAGTTTTGCCTCTGGCAGATAGGCTAAGCTGATTTCTTTGCTAATGCCAGAAAAATCAATCTGCCCCATACGAGAAAGAGGATCATTTCCAGAAATCTTGATTATTTTTCCAGGTATAGCTAAACACATAGGTTTTATCCTGTTAATACAGTGGAATAGAGTTGTCCTAAAGCTAGGCCTCCATCATTAGGGGGGACTTTTTCATGAGTGTAAACCGTAAAACCAGCTGTTTCCAGTTTTTTAATACATCTTTCCGTTAAATAGGAATTTTGAAAACAGCCACCGCTTAACACTATTTTTTGTTGTTGTTGGGCTTGATGTGCGAGATTCAACATAATGTCTGCCAATGTATTATGAAACTTTGCTGCAATCTTATTTTTACCGAGATGAGTTAAATCATCCAAAATTTCAATGATCATCGGTTGCCAGTCTATAATGAAAGGCGGTTTTTTTAATAGTAAATAAGAATAACTGTCTTCTGTGACCTGTAAGCTCGCCTTTTGTTCTAATAACATGGCAGCCTGTCCTTCAAAATTATTAATATGAGATAGACCCAACAAACTGCTTACGCCATCAAATAACCTGCCTACACTCGATGTATAAGGTGTATTAATCTGTTTATTTAAACTTTGCTGCAATAGATATTTTTCTTGTTGAGAAAAGGTGGATAAACAATCCAGATTTTTATGTTTAAATATGTCGTTTGAATATATTTCATAAAGCAACCCCAGTGCTGAACGACGTGGTTCGTTTGCTACTTTATCCCCTCCCACTAAGGGAAAGGGCTTAAAGTAAGCATAACGCTGAAAGTTTTGCTTGCTTAGTTGTAAACATTCTCCACCCCAAATAGTATTATCTAAACCTAAGCCCGTTCCATCCCAGGCAAAACCCAAGACAGGAGGCTGCAAATCATGCTCTGCCATACAAGACAAAATATGCGCATGATGATGTTGCACAGCCTTTTTCTTTATCGGTAGCTGATTAGCCATATTGGTGCTGTGATAGTCAGGATGAAGATCATGAATAACAGTCTCTGGTGCAATAGAATAAAAATGCTGACAATCGGCTAATGTTTGTTGAAATAGATTTTGTGAATCTAAACAATCCAGCTCACCTAAATGTTGACTCAAAATAAGCTGATTGCCCTGACTGACAGCCACTGTATTTTTCATCTGCCCCCCTACTGCCAACTGTTCAGGTAATGATTGGCTTATAGTAATAGGCATGGGTACAAAACCTCTAGCCCTGCGAAGTACCGTCGGTTTGTTATTAATCACCCTAATTATAGAATCATCTAAAGGACGAATAATATCTCTATCATGGCTAACAAAAAAGTCAGCAATATCAGCAAGCCTGTTTAGTGCTTGCGACTCTGTCATGCAGATAGGCTCGCCACACTTGTTACCACTGGTTGCAACGAGGGGAAGGTTAAAATCGTTAGCCAATAAATGATGCAAAGGGGAGGATGGTAGCATAATGCCTAATACATTGTTATTGGGTGCAACGGCATCAGCAATTTGCCTTGTTTTTAAACGCCTTAAAAGTACAATGGGGCTTGCGTAGGAAGTTAGCGCCAGTTCTTCTGTTTTGCTTATTTGGCAAAGCAGTTTTGCACTGGCTAAATTTTTAACCATCAATGCAAAAGGTTTTTCAGGCCGCTGTTTTCTTAATCTTAATTGCTTAACTGCATTTGAATTGCTTGCATCTACTATTAATTGAAAGCCACCTACACCTTTTATAGCAATGATCTTTCCCTGTTTTAAACAATCTATAGCTTCTGTTAACGCTTTTTCACCTTGCACAATTTTATTTCCAGACTTATCAAGAAAGTTGAGCTGAGGCCCACATACCGGGCAGGCTATAGTTTGTGAGTGAAAACGTCTGTTTTCAGCGGAGGAATATTCTATTAAGCAAATTTCACAGGCAGAAAATTTAGCCATACTGGTACGAATTCGATCATAAGGCTGTTGTCTCATAATGCTGTACCGAGCCCCACAATCACAGCAACTAGTAAAAGGATAGTGATAAAAACGGCTTTCCGGGTTAAATAGTTCAGCGATACATTCAGCACAAGGACTAATATCAGGTAGCACAAAAACAGCATTTTGACCCTCTGTTGTACTCGACTTTATTAAGAAGCCATCAAAATTATGCAATCGTTTTTGAGTAATTAATAAAGACTGTATTTCAGCAAAAGGAGGTGATTTATATTGCAGATCTTTTAGAAAACTTTGCTGCAATACGGGAGAGCCTTCAATGCTGATGGACAGTCCATTGCTGGTATTTGCAACCCAGCCATACTGTCGATATTTTTTCGCCAAACGATAGACAAAAGGCCGAAGCCCCAAACCTTGAACAAAACCTTTAATTTCAATTTGAAGGTGTTCTTTATTAGCAGTCATACCCTTTGGATAAATATACAAAGCCATGATTATAAAATAGTTAACTAAGGAGTGAGGATTTAAAGGGAAATAAAGCTAAAGTATTTATCTTTTTTCTTTAAGAAGCAGCTCACCAACTCTTGCGTAGGTTAGGCTAACAGCTCTATCGTTAACCTAACATTTTTAGCATACCGTTTGTTGGGTTGCCAAAGAGACGACAGCCCAACCTACATATGTGTAGGTTTACTTCACTTTTAATCACACCCCTCCTTAGAAACGTGCACAAAATAACTTGAACAAATGACTTGTCTTTTTGTCTGTCTTTTTTGTTGTAGCAGAAGTTTAATATCAAATCAAATTGAATAATTTGATAGTATTAGATATGCCTTAAATTTATTTCCAGTTGCCTTAGACATAATTAATTTTGAAATTCTAGTAGAGTCATGGAGGTAAAACGATAAATGAAACTATTTATTCAAAAAGTAGTTGAAAGCAATAATTTTAAATCAGTACGTCTATTAGCTATTTTACGAGCAGTTCAAAGTGAATTTTGTTTTATTTCAAAAGATGCAATAGACATTATTACTGAGTTATTAAACATTGAACGAACCCAAGTCATTAGTGTTGTCGAATTTTATAGCTTTTTTCACCTAGAACCTAGGGGACAATACGATATTTTACTCAGCGACTCGATTACCGATCATATGCTGGGTAAACAGCCGTTAATGAATTATTTGTCTGAACAGCTAGGTGTCGCAGCTGGAGAAACACGATCGGATGGTTTGGTCAGTCTTGATAATACTTCCTGTACAGGTATGTGTGATCAAGGGCCTGCTGCTCTAATCAATGGTCTGGCAATTCCTCAGCTGGATAAACAAAGAATTGATGAAATTGTCGATTTAATCAAACAACAAACTCCCGTTTTCGATTGGCCTGAACTGTTTTTTACTGTATCCGATAATATTCATAAATCCAATCTGTTATTAGACGAAGAAATACAGCAGGGTGAAGCACTTAAAGCCGCGTTTAACCGTGGATTGAAACATACTTTGGAAGAAATTGATTTATCAGGTCTTCGCGGACGAGGCGGTGCAGGTTTTAGCACGGCTATAAAATGGAAGTTCTGCTCAGAAGAAAATAATTCTGAACGTTATGTGGTATGCAATGCCGATGAAGGGGAGCCTGGCACTTTTAAAGACCGTGTTTTACTTAATTCCTACGCCCATCAAGTCTTTGAAGGAATGACTGTTTGCGCAGCCATTATAGATTCCAAACAAGGTTTTTTATATCTTAGAGGTGAGTATTTGCACCTATACCATTCTCTGAATCAAGTCTTGCAACAACGCCGTGAACAAGAATTATTAGGCAAAGATATATTCAACCAGGGATTTGACTTTGATATAGAAATTCGTCTGGGTGCAGGTGCTTATATTTGCGGTGAAGAATCCGCATTAATTGAATCATTGGAAGGCAAGCGAGGCATTCCCCGAAACCGCCCCCCTTATCCTGTCTCTCAAGGTTATTTGAATAAACCTACTGTTGTTAATAATGTGGAGACTTTTTTTGCTGCCGCTAAAATTGCTGTTATCGGTGGAAAACAGTTTGCTGATTTAGGGACTAAAAAATCAAAGGGAACCAAAATATTAAGTATCAGTGGTGACTGTTCTCAGCCAGGGATTTATGAATACCCCTTTGGCACTTTGATGAGTCAAATTTTAACTGACTGCGGTGCAGAAGAGGTACTTGGCATTCAGGTAGGTGGGCCTTCTGGCACTTTTATTTCCAGCCAGGAGTTTGACAGAAAACTGGCATTCGAAGATCTGGCCACAGGCGGTTCCTTTATTATTTTCAATAAAAGCCGCAATATTCTGGATCTGGTTAAAAACTTCACCCATTTTTTCGCTGATGAAAGTTGTGGTTTTTGTACTCCTTGTAGGGTAGGTACTTCGTTGCTAAAGAAACAGTTTGATAAGATTGTTGATGGCCATGGCTCAGCGGGTGATGTAGTCGCTCTGGAAGAACTTTGCCAACTGGTAAAAAATTACAGCCATTGTGGTTTGGGTCAAACGGCTGCCAATCCTATTTTGACAACATTGCAACGCTTTCCTGAAATTTATCAAAGTAAACTTAAAGAGTTAAGTTATGAACCTGGATTTGATTTAGATGCTTCGCTGGAAACGGCAAGACGATTGGCAAATCGGGATGATGCCGGCGCCCATTTATCTCAAGTGGAAAAGTGATAATGAGTAAAACCATAACCATTGATGGCAAAGACATTCTCTTTGAGGAAGGCCAGACAATTATCGAAGCAGCTACTGCAGCTGGCATCTATATCCCTCATTTATGTCACAATCCTGACTATGAACCCCATGGCAGCTGTAAGCTTTGTACGGTAAAAGTCAACGGCAGAAATTGTTCCGCCTGTACTTTTCCAGCGATGGAAGGACAGGATATTATCAATTCAAGCAAAGAATTAACAGATGATAGACGGAAAATAACCCAGATGCTATTTGTTGAAGGCAACCACTTCTGCCCTTCCTGTGAAAAATCGGGAAACTGTCAATTACAAGGCGTCGCCTATCATCTAAATATGCTGGACAATCATTTTCCACACTTTTTTGCAGACAGGGAAATGGATGCATCACATCCAGGTTTATTGATTGACCATGATCGCTGTATTTTTTGCAATCTATGTGTGCGTGCTAGTCAACAAACAGACGGTAAAAATGTATTTGCTATTAGTGGCAGAGGAATCAATAAACGACTCATCATTAATTCCAAAAGCGGTAAATTAAAAGATAGCGATATAGATGTTAATGACTGTGCAGCCCATATCTGCCCTACTGGTGCTATTTTAATTAAACGTACGGGATATTTAGTGCCTATCGGTCAACGTGTGTATGATCACAGACAGATAGATCAAGTCGCTCTTGAAAAAGAGCCGGGAAAAGGAGTTGAGAAAAAATGACTGATAAAATCAGAGTTGCAACCACCTCGTTAGCTGGTTGTTTTGGCTGTCATATGTCTTTTTTGGATATTGATGAACGTATGGTAAAACTGGCTGAACGGGTGGAGTTTGACCGCTCTCCCTTCACCGATATAGAACATTGTAGCCATAGTGATATTGGGCTGATTGAAGGTGGGGTGTGTAACTCAGAAAATGTTCACGTACTAAGAGAGTTTCGCAGCAGTTGTAAAATACTGGTTGCTACCGGAGCCTGTGCCATTAATGGTGGCCTCCCTGCCATGCGAAATCATATCCCGCTTGAAGACTGTTTAAATGAAGCTTATATGAATGGCATTGGGATAGAAAATGCACAGATTCCCAATGACCCTGAATTACCGTTATTACTGGACAAGGTTTATCCTATTCATGAAATTGTTAAGGTAGATTACTATCTGCCCGGCTGCCCTCCTTCTGCCGATGTATTCTGGAAGTTTTTGACGGATTTACTTAAAGGACGTGAGCCTGGTTTGCCTTATGAGCTGGTTCATTATGATTAGGAATTGACAGTAAAAGTGATATGTAAATAAGGTAAGGATAATGGAACTGCTAAAATTAACGAATAAAAACATTAAAGATGAACATATCTGCTGTGCAATAAGTGACAAAAAATGCAGAGAGGGCTATCAAAAGAAAAAAGATTGGTTAAAGACAGAATTCAAAAATGGATACACTTTCCAAAAAATGGATGTGCGCGGAAAAGTGTTCATTGAATATGTCCCTATTGAAAATGCCTGGCTGCCGTTGGAAGGAAACAATTTTATGGTCATCAATTGTTTTTGGGTTGCCGGACAGTTTAAAGGACAAGGCTACGGCAAAGGCTATTTCAGCAATGCATGAAAGATGCTAAAAAAATGGATGGTGTCGTCGCCATTTCTAGCGACAAGAAACGTCCCTTTATGAGCGATCCTAAGTTTTTAAAATATCAGGGGTTTGAAATTATTGACGAAGCCTCGCCATTTTTTAAATTATGGGGGCTAAAAATCAATCCAGAGGCAGCTTATCCAATGATTATGGAAAGTGCTAAATTAGGGAGTTGCCCCGATAAAAAAGGAATCACTGCCTATTATTCAAACGCCTGTCCTTTTACCGAATTTTATACAAACCAAATGTTGAGAGATTATGCAAAAAAGAATAATATTCCTCTTACAATACACCAAATAAAAAGCAGGGAAGACGGACATAAAATGCCAATCCCCTGGGTAATTAACAGTGTTTTTTATAAAGGCGAACTAGTTACCTTAGAAATGAAAATTGATAAACATATGGATAAGTTAATTAGATGATATTCAAAAATAGCAGAAAACAACCGATACCTACAAACTAAAAATAAGATAAAACGATATGGCTAAAAAACGTAGTAATAAACGAAAAAAAAATAAAAAGTCTGATATTAATAAAAATGGCAAAGTACAGGTTTGGATAAAAAAAGAGACCTTGGCTTATGAGGTAGAACTGCATAGGCTTCAAGTTGAACTGTTGAAATTTCAGAACCATGTTAAAGACAAAGGTCTGAAAGTTTTAATGTTATTTGAAGGGCGAGATGCCGCTGGAAAAGGGGGTGCCATCAAAAGAATTACTGAGCATTTAAACCCCCGCGGTGCAAAAGTCGTCGCTCTGGAAAAACCATCTAATACTGAAAGGACGCAATGGTATTTTCAACGCTATATCAGCAATCTTCCCTCGGCTGGTGAAATTGTGCTATTTGACCGTTCTTGGTACAACCGTGCGGGTGTAGAACCTGTCATGGGGTTTTGTTCCGAAGAGGAGCATAAAGAGTTTTTAAGGGAGACTCCTGAATTTGAAAAAATGATCGTCAATTCAGATGTTGTTTTTATCAAGTTTTATTTCTCGGTGAGTAAAAAAGAGCAAGCTAGGCGCTTTGAAAAAAGAATTACCGATCCTCTCAAGCAATACAAAATTTCTCCGGTTGATGAACAGGCTCAAAAACTTTGGGATCAATATACCATTGCGAAATATTCTATGCTGTTATCTACTAATACGCCTTACGCTGAGTGGACAGTTATTAAATCTGATAATAAGAAAAAAGCGCGTATTAATTGCATTAAGCATATTTTGTCACATGTAGAATATCCCAATAAAATTTCAGATGATCACCTGATAGAAGATGATCATATTTTATCAAATGGTGCAGATGAAATAAAAAGGATGGAAATCAATATGAATAAAGCCGCTTAGGCTGAAGAAGAGCATATGTATGAAAATTTAGAAACAGCTAAAAATCAGGAAAACCTGAAACGTGTGGTAATAGACCCTGTCTCAAGAGTTGAAGGACATGGCAAGGTTACTTTATTGCTGGATGAAAATAATAAAGTAAAACAGGCTCGGCTACATATTGTTGAATTCCGTGGGTTTGAACGCTTTATTCAAGGCAGGCCTTATTGGGAGTTACCTGTTCTGGTTCAGCGTCTATGCGGAATTTGCCCAGTCAGTCATCACTTAGCAGCAGCAAAATCAATTGATCAGTTAGTCGGGGTTGATCCAGAAAACCTGCCGCCCGCTGCCGAGAAGTTAAGACGATTATTACATTTTGGTCAAGTGCTGCAATCACATGCCTTACACTTCTTTCACCTCTCCAGTCCTGATTTATTATTTGGTTTTGAAAGCGATATAAACAAGCGCAATGTGATTGCTGTATTAAATGAATATACGGATATTGGCTTACAAGGTGTTAAATTACGCAAATATGGTCAGGAAGTGATTCGGATGATCTCGGGTAAACGCATTCATGGAACGGGTGCAATTGCTGGTGGTATGAACAAATCACTTACTAAAGCAGACCGTGATTATTTACTGCAAGATATAGAGCAAATAATCGAATGGTCAGCAGGAGCTGTTGCTTTAATCAAAAAAATTCATTGCTCAAACCTGCCCTATTACGATGATTTTGCAACAATAGCGACCAATTATCTCGGACTAACCAAGCCTAATGGCGCATTGGAGCTATATCATGGTGGAATCCGTGCCAAATTAGTCAATGGCGAAACCATTTTGGATAATTTTGATTATTGCAACTATAACGACATAATCCATGAAGAAGTCCGTTCATGGACTTACATGAAGTTTCCTTATCTGACCGCATTAGGTAAAGATAAGGGCTGGTATCGTGTCGGACCTTTGGCAAGAATAAATAATTGCGATTTTATTGATACACCTTTGGCTGAACAGGCTAGAGTTGAATTCAAACAGCATAGTGCAGAACCCATGGTTCATAGTACCTTGGCATTTCACTGGGCACGACTAATAGAAGCTTTACATTGCGCAGAAAGTATCAAACAATTACTTAATGACCCTGATATCATGGGCTCAAACCTAGTCACTCAGGGTGAAAAACGTTTTGAAGGCATTGGTGTCATAGAAGCGCCTAGAGGAACTTTATTCCATCATTATCAGGTGGATGAAAATGATATTGTAACCAAGGCAAATCTAATTGTTTCTACTACCAGCAATAATATGGCGATGAATGAATCTGTACGCCAAGTTGCTGCCGAATATTTATCAGGCCAAGAGTTAACCGAGCCTTTATTAAATAATCTGGAAGTGGCTATTCGCGCTTATGACCCTTGTTTATCCTGTGCAACGCATGCCGTGGGCAAAATGCCTTTACAGCTTGAATTAGTTGATGCAGAAGGAAATATGATTGATAAATTAATTAAACATAATGATGGTCAAATTGAAAGACCCACAAGGTAGGGCGGACACTGTTAAGCCCATTTTGATTTTTGGCTACGGTAATTTAAGTCGAGGGGATGATGCACTTGGGCCGTTATTATTAGAATATCTAAGCAATAAAATTGATTTTCATAACATTGAAATTCTCACTGACTTTCAATTACAAGTTGAGCATGCCCTGGACTTGGAAAACAGGCAATTAATATTATTTATAGATGCCGCTGTTAATTGTAAAACTGCTTTTAACTTCACCAAGTTACGGGCAGTTAAAGATAAAAGCTATAGCACACATGCAATGAGCCCAACTGCTGTGCTACAGGTTTATCAGGAGATAACAAAACAACAGCCCCCTCCCAGTTTCTTACTTAGTATTCAGGGTATCAGTTTTGAATTAGGTGAAGACCTTAGCCAACAGGCACAAAGCAACCTTCAACAGGCTATACAATTTACAGAAAAATTATTAGAGATAACAGAAGTAAACGTGTGGAACCATAAACTGGAAAATAGTTTTGCATGAAATATCTTTACTCGAGAATGTAAGAGAAATTTTGCAAGATCATGCAAAAACGGAACATTTTGAACAAGTAAAAAAAATCACGCTGGAAATTGGAAAACTATCTTGCGTAGAGCCAGAAGCCTTACGTTTTGGCTTTGATGTAGTGATGAAAGGTTCTTTAGCTGAAAAAGCAGAACTTACCTTAATGGAACTTGAGGGTATAGGGGTTTGTGAGCAATGTAAAAAACAAGTACCAATAGCCACCTTATATGACGCTTGTAACTTGTGTGGCAACCCATTTGTGACGGTTATCCAAGGCAATGAAATGAAAATCAAAGATTTAATAGTTATCTAAAAAAGGTCAAGACTATGTGTGGAATTTGCGGTTGTGGACAGACAGAACAAGGACATAGTCATAATGATACTGAACGTTTAATCAAAGTAGAAAAAGACTTATTAAGTAAAAATAATCACTATGCAGAACAAAATAGAGCTTATTTTAAACAGCATAATATTTTTACTATCAACCTTGTTTCCAGTCCTGGTGCAGGTAAAACAACATTATTAGTCGAAACAATTAAAGCTTTAAAAGACCAACTCCCTATTGCAGTGATTGAAGGAGACCAACAAACTGAGCATGATGCAGATCGTATCAGAGCAACTGGCATTCCAGCCATCCAAATTAATACTGGGCGAGCCTGTCATTTAGATGCACACGGTATTGGTCATGCTGCGATGGATTTAAAACTAAAGCCAAACAGTTTATTAGCCATTGAAAATGTAGGTAATCTTGTTTGCCCTTCGTCATTTGATTTAGGAGAAGCACATAAAGTAGTGGTTTTATCTGTAACGGAAGGTGATGACAAGCCGATAAAATATCCAGATATGTTTTATGCGGCTGATTTAATGCTTATTAACAAAATAGACTTATTACCTTATGTCGATTTTGATATTGATCGTTGTATACAATTTGCTAGGCAAGTAAACCCAAAGATTGATATTATCCAATTATCAGCAACCAAGGGCTGTAATTTTATAGAATGGATCAATTGGTTAAGGAATGGGAAAACAATGCTGTTTAGTTAGGGGGTTTGACGAAATAACAAACCACTTTAAACCTAAAAAAACATGCTGTTGATAGGCTCTTTTGGGTTACTTGAATGGGCACTTTATCATGGAACCAGTGAAGAACAGGCACGTACTATTGCCATCAATGTTTTTGTTGTAGGTGAATCTTTCTTTTACTTAATTGCTGTTCACTGCGCCTATCCATGTTTAGCTTGAGCCTGTTCATCTATGGGTTTGGAGTGGTGTCTTTTTTATGATAATAGCGTAATTGGTTTTTACCTGTTTGCCAATAATGAATCGGTATGTTTCATATAGCATCTATTAGCTTGAATGACTGGCTACATATCATTGCTGTTGGAATTATCATTTATATTGTTATTGCTAGATAAAATAATCCGATTGTGGTTAGAGATACGTATAAGCAATAAAGGTAACCGATCAAAATAGGCTTAATTATTTTAATGACCATCGTATGTCTAAGAACCTGTTCAAATTTAACCTTAGAAATATCATCTAACTTTTGGATGGATGGATCGAAAGATGGTGTTCCCTATTGAAATTATAATCTAGCAAGTCTCTGAAAAAAGTTTTTTGAAGTCAGTTGCCGCACACGTATTTTATGCTATTAGTATTGACCAATATCTTGTTTTCTCTGCTATACAGGAAGAACTTAATTCACTTTTTATTCAAGAATTGTAGGACAATAAAGCTTTGAAAAAAAACTATCTAGAAAATCAGTAAAGGGGTTTAAATGGAATACGTATTAATTATCCACGAAGTTGAAGGTTACCCTGTGTGGAAAAAAATATTTGATAATGCCGCTGGTATTAGAAAAAATGCGGGTGAACAAAGTTACCAAGTTTTAAAATATGAAAAAGATGCAAATAAAATTGTACATTTTTCCAAGTGGTCTTCAATATCGAAGGCTAAGTTGTTTTTCGAATCTCCAAAGTTAGTCAAAATTAGAAAAGAAGTGGGGGTAAAAGCACCAGGATTTATATATTTACACGAGTTAGAAAATGGTTCGCTGTAAAAACTATAATTTGTGACCAAAACCTTGTATATAACTTATGGTGTACTACCGATCATTAGATAAGGCTCCTGAGAAGGTTTTGCAATCGTGAAGCAATGAGAGTTTTCTATGATTGATATTAATAATATAGATTTATGATAAAGTTGCTGTGCATGAAGAGACCGATTCAAAGTTCCAAGATTTGGTTCAAAAAAATAATCAATTATTAGATGTTTTGTCTATTACACTGGGTGAGTCTTTAGTAGTCTTTGGCTATTTTTACCGGACTGTAATGGTATGATATACAAGGTAAATTAATGGCACTTACATTTATGCTTTTAAAAAATATACCTATCATTCTTGTTTTGATGGTTTTCCATATCCTAATTTTTAAACTAATAATATGAATAAAACAGTATACGTAGGGATGGCAGCAGACCTCCTTCATGAAGGGCATATCAATATTCTTAAGCTAGCAGCTAGTTATGGTGATGTTACAGTGGGAGTGTTAACGGACAAAGCAATAGCCTCCTATAAACGCTTACCTTTTATGACTTTCGAGCAACGTAAACTTTTAGTTGAACAGATTAAAGGTGTTGTAAAAGTTATTCCTCAAGATACTTTAGATTATGGACCTAATCTTCGAAAGCTCAAACCGGATGTCGTTGTGCATGGTGATGACTGGAAACACGGCATTCAGAGAAAAACGCGAAAAAAGGTTATAGATGTTATTTCTGAATGGGGAGGACAACTTGTGGAGCCAGAGTATACAGCAGGTATTTCTTCTACAATACTACACAGTGCACTAAAAGAAATTGGGATAACGCCTGATGTTCGATTAAAGACCTTACGTCGGCTTATAGCAGCAAAAGATGTGGTAAGAGTAATTGAATCTCACAATGGACTGACAGCCCGTATTATCGAAACTCTTGAGGTTGAAAAAGAAGGTATTAAAGTTCAGTTTGATGCTATGTGGTCTAGTAGTCTCACCGATTCAACTGCCAGAGGAAAACCTGATATTGAAGCAGTAGATATTTCATCCAGGCTTGTTACAGTCAACGACATTTTTCTTGCGCGCCATCCTCACTACATATCACCTTGGGACATCCATGTCCAAAGATTCATTCCGCTCGGGCGACTTAATCGAGTGCCACAGTACGTCCTGCGTCCAGTTTCAACTCCGCACAAAAGCCGCTCCGTTAAAACTTACCTCACTGACTTGACGGCTTATCGGGAAAAAATTTTTGCTTCTCTCGCGTGCTATCGCACACGTCGAATCTGCAAATTTCCCTGTTGCCTACTGCGGACTAAAAATCATCACTTCGCTATCGCTCCGTTTCCCTGATTTTCAGCGGAAGTAACCACAAAGCCCCTTATTTTTGATGGAGATACGGGGGGGCGTTTAGAACATTTTCCCTTCATGGTTCGTACGTTAGAGAGAACTGGAGTGTCGGCAGTGATCATTGAAGATAAAACTGGACTTAAAAGAAATTCTCTTTTCGGGACTGATGTAGAGCAAACACAAGATAGTATTGAAGGGTTTTGTGAAAAGATTCAAGCAGGAAAAAAAGCCCAGATTAGTGATGACTTTATGATTATTGCAAGAATAGAAAGTCTGATTTTGGATAAGGGTATGGATGATGCTGTTGCCCGTGCAAAGGCATATGTTGAAGCTGGAGCAGATGGTATTATGATTCATAGTCGAAAAAAACAGCCTGATGAAATTATAGAATTTTGTAAAATTTTTCGAAGTGATTTTCCTGATGTCCCCTTAGTAGCTGTTCCTAGTAGTTTCAATACTATCACGGATACCGAATTGGCATCATACGGTGTTAATATTGTGATACATGCTAACCATATGTTGCGTGCAGCTTATCCTGCCATGGTAAAAACGGCAGAATTAATCCTAAAAAGTGATCGTTCTTTTGAAGTTAATGATCTTTGTATGCCTATTAAACAAATCTTGACACTCATTCCAGAGGGTTAAGGATGACAGAGATAAGGATTGCTCACGGAGAAGCGGGTAATCAACTCACGCAATTTTTGCGCCTGAATGGTACGGAAAGGATACTCATTATTGCTAGTGAACGTTGCTGGCTTCGAAGTGGTCTAAATGCAGTTCTTGAACAGCAGTTGCCTAAGCTTCAAATAGTATTATTTCACCAATTCACTCCTAATCCTGGTTTTGAAGAAGTGATGGCCGGGTGTGAACTCAGAAATTCACAACAGTCACAGATGATTCTCGGTCTGGGTGGGGGATCGGCCATGGATATTGCTAAATCTGTTGCTTTATTGGCTAATTATTCAGAGCAAGAAGCGCGGAATATCATTGAAACCTCATCTCAAAATTTTACAGACAAAGTTTGTCCTTTAGTTCTAATCCCAACTACGGCTGGCTCAGGAAGTGAAGCAACGCACTTTGCTGTCATTTATCTGGATGACAAGAAATATTCTCTGGCTACGCCGGTTATGTTGCCCGATTTAAGTATTGTGGATGGCAGTCAGACATACTCGGCAGCCCCATTATTAGCGGCTTCATGTGGAATAGATGCTTTGTGCCAGGCAATTGAATCTTATTGGGCAGTTTCAGCCACAAAAGATAGTCAGGCCTACGCCATAAAAGCAATTAAGATTTTAAATCAACACCTAATCACTGCAGTATTGAGTAAAGCCGAGAGAGTCAGTAATAATGATGCTCGAAATAAAGTTGCTGAAGCCGCATGCCTGGCAGGTCAAGCGATTAATATTTCTAAAACCACTGCGGCTCATGCCTATTCGTATTATCTAACATCCAAGCATCAGATTCCACATGGGCATGCTGTCAGTCTGTGCTTTCCGGCTGTGGCTCAATGTAATTTTAATAGTAAAAAAACCTTATTGTCTTCTGGTGAACTTGCAAATCGTTATAAAAAGCTGTTTGATGTAATTGGCGTATCAGGGATAGAAGAATTTATTCTTTGGTTTAAAAACTTGACTGCTACGATAGGTCTTGAACAAAATTTAGAGAAACTGGGGTTTAAACCACAGCAGGAAATGGAAGGTTTTCTTACATCGGTAAATATAGAGCGTCTTAAAAATAATCCTGCAATAATTGATATAGATAAATTCAAACAACTTTTCCTGGATCGATAAATATGATTAAACCAGAAACTTTCTTGCAATCGTTGACTCGACTAAAATTAGAGTATTTTACAGGTGTGCCAGATTCATTACTAAAAACACTATGCGCCTATATTACCTCACGAATCGATCAGGACAAGCATATTATCGCCGCTAATGAGGGGGGGGCAATGGGGCTTGCTATTGGGTATCACCTTGCTACTGGAAAAGTACCGGTAGTTTATATGCAAAACTCAGGGCTGGGAAATATTGTAAACCCATTGTTATCAATGGCTGACGATCAAGTCTATGGTGTTCCTATGGTGCTGTTAATCGGATGGCGCGGAGAAATGGACGAAGATGGTGGACAATTAAAGGATGAACCTCAACATAAAAAGCAGGGGCAGGTGACAGAGGCACTATTAAATGCCATGGATATCGAGTATGAAATTATTCACAAAGATACTCAAAATTCAGACGAAGTATTAGAAAGATTGGTAGAAAGAACAACTAGCTTAAAGCGTCCTGTTGCCATTTTAATTCGTAAAGGCACTTTCGATGCATTCGAATTGCCAAAAGAAGAACCTGCAAAGGTTTGGAGTCGGGAGGAGGCGATCGCTACCTTTGTTAATGAAATTCAACCAGATTCATTTGTGGTATCAACAACCGGAATGCCTTCCAGAGAGCTTTTTGAACAAAGGGAATTAAGAGGGGAACCTCATGGGTCTGATTTTCTTGTAGTAGGAAGTATGGGACATGCCTCTCAAATAGCCGCTGAAGTTTCCAGACAATACAAGTCTGATGTTTATTGCCTGGATGGTGATGGCTCTTTTTTAATGCATATGGGAGGAGTAGCAATTAATGCACAAGCTGAATTTTGCCATATTGTTCTAAATAATGGTGCCCATGATTCGGTAGGCGGACAACCCACTGTTGCAAAAAACATAGATATACCAGCCATTGCTATAGCCTGCGGCTATAAATACGCGATGAAAGTTGAAACGAAAGAAGATTTTGTCACTGCTCTGAAGCAAGCGCGTCTTACACAAAGCAATGGGGCTTGTTTAATAGAAGTCTCAGTCAGGAAAGGTGCTCGCTCTGATTTAGGCAGGCCAACGTTAACAAGTCAGGAGATGAAACAAGGCTGTATGCAATTTCTTCAGGAAAAATAAAAACAATGGGGAAACCTTCCAATGCTAGAGTTTCTGTACGCAATATTAATTGCACCCATTTAATATGAGATGCAATGAGATTTTGAAAAAGTTGTTGATGTAACCAGTTCCTATAGATGAGCAATCAAACTTACTGGTAAATTTTGTAGTCACAATTGTAGCCTCCCACTACCATTTAGCTGAAACCTAGAAAAATACAGAAAGATTAGCAACACAAAAATTTGCAGCCAAAGCAAGATGAGATAAAGGCCGTATTTAAAGACCAGGAACACTTTATGATGTTGCGTATTTTGTATCGACATAACAAGTACCATCTGCTTAGTAGCAGTTTAGGTTTTTTGATTGAGATTTCATTTTTTTACAGGGCACCTCTTTAAAATTTCCATTCATCAAATTAATAGAGGCACCTACAGCTTTTAAGTTTCTTAATATTTATAAAGTACTGGAAGGTAGAATTTTCTGATATTCGATAATTTAGCATTAATTTTCCACTAAGTCAGAAGTTATCCTGCGCGGAAAAAAATATTTGATAATGCTGCCGGTATTAGAAAGGAGGCAGCCGAAAAAGTTATCAAATTTTAAAATATGAAAAAAATGCAAATAAAATTGTACACCTCCAAACAGTCTTCAGTATCGAATGCAAAGTTGTTTTTCGAATCTCCAACGTTAGTCAAAATTAGAAAAGAAGTGTGTGAAAACACCAGGATTTATATATTTACACGAGCTAGAAAATGGCTTGCTGTAAAAATAATGAGCAGTGACCAAGACCTTGTATATAGTATTAAGCAGTGAGCGTACCTATGATTGATATAAATAAATGGCGTTATGATGAGTTTGTACAAGTTGGAAAAGATTATAGTTTAAATGATGAAGTCGCAGTGTATGAAGAGACCCATTCAACATTTCGAGATTTGGTTCTGGAAAGTAATGAATTTCTAGATGCTTTGTCTGTTAAAGCGGGTGAATCATTAATTGATTTCGGATGTGGAACAGGTGTTTTTACCATTCAAGCTGCGCTCAGAGGAGTAAATGTGTTTGCTGTTGATATTTCACAAAACATGCTTGCTTATGCTGAAAAGAAAGCTTTGGAAAAGAATATACAATCAATTTCGTTTGTAAATAGCGGCTTTTTAAACTATACCCATTCGTCAGAATTAGTTGACTATATTATGACTTCGTTTTCTTTTCATCATCTTCCTGATTTTTGGAAAGCAGTGGCGCTGAAACGAATGCATAGTATGCTGAATAGCTCAGGCGTTCTTTATATACAAGATGTGGTTATTTCCGAAGAAAATTGTATAAACAACATCAATTCATTTATCCAATCACAAGAAGAACTAGGCGGAGATTTCTTGAGAGTGGATGCCATTGAGCATTTTCGAGATGAGTTCTCTACATATGATTGGGTTATTGAGGAGATGCTCAAGCTTGCTGGGTTCAAAATAGAATCAAAAGAATCTTTCTCAGGGCTTATTTATAGATATAAATGTACAAAAGAGGAAGATTAATATAATTATGCATAAGAAATTGGTTGAGTAATAAATCATCAAAATGAAAGCTCTATCACTATAAACATAATCCATGGTAGCTCAACTTGATGATGGGCAAATAAAGGATAAAATGAAATATTTACAACAAATAGATAAAAACATATGGATATTTGATGGTAGTACTGTCTCTTGGTTTGGCATGCCCTATACAACTCGTATGACAATTGTTAGATTAAATGATGGAAGTATCTGGATCCATTCACCAGCAAAAATAGTAGATAGATTCTCTGTACACGACAAAAAATCAGCATCTAACTGATCCTCCATAAATTCTATTACCTGACAAAGCAGGACGGAGTAAAGACAGTATTTTCTTCACCTGTTTTTTCGATTGTGAAAAAATATTAAACAGCTCGGAACGAATACAATCTAAACCATACCTAAAGATGCTTTGTGCTAAACGTTGATGTGTTTTGGTTTTTATCGGTAAAACACAATCGTCTTTCCATTCGCCCACTTTATGAGACCAGCAAAAAGCAATAACAGGTAATACAAATAACTTTTTCATGCGGAGATAACCCACAACGCGCGTATCTTCAAGGTTAAACCCTCGGCCTTTTAAACACCCAAACAAGGTTTCAATTTCCCAACGCAGGCCATATTCTTCAATCGCATTCGGATTAAGGCTAGCATTAGCAACGATTAATAATTTCCCATCACTCAAGCGGAGGCCACTTAAATAGACTGAGCAAGCACCTAAAAGTCTTGCTTCATTAATATTAAGCCTCTCGCCGGGCTTTAATCCACGAAATAAATGGTCAACACGTAGACGATCACCCCGACTATTTACGGTATAACTATTATTACGAATCCGAATATTGAAAGGTATTTTTTCTTCAATGAGCCACCCCATCCATTTATCACCTATAAATTCACGATCCGCTAACAGCCCCTTAATCCTGTCCTGACCAAACTGGCTAATAAACCGTTTCATTAGCACGATTCTTTCTCGCCAATTAGAATTGCCCCGCTTATTCAAGGGTAGCCAATACACGGGAATGGCTGCGCCTTTATAGACAACGGCCAGCACTAATAAATTAATGTTGGTTTTACCCCATTTCCAGTTGGTTCTATCCAATGACAAATAAAAGTCATTTTCGGTAAAACCAAATAACTTCATGATAAAACGAGCGATTTCATTGTAATCAAGCCAATGTTCACTAAAAAACCGTTGTATGCGCCTGTATCGTGATGAAACCAATGCCTTGCTAGGAAAAAATAGAGCCAATTGTGTCAGGTTTACTGTACCTACAACCATTATGGCTATTAGCATTCCTACAAAACATCCCATTCTTGCCTTGTTCCAATGAAAATGCTCGTTTAATATAGCGGTTAGTTCGTTGATCTGTAATTGTCCGTTATTCATGTTTGCCAAAACAAAAACCCGGTATTTAATTACATTTCAACGGGCTACATCAACCTTTTAAAATTTTTGTCATGTACAGAGAGATAGATTAATAAATGAGATCCAACAATTGGGTCAAGTGCAATATCTTATTGCACCCAATAAAATTCACCATTTATTCATGGCGGACTGGATAACACTCTTTCCATCGGCTAAAACTTATTCTGCTCCAGGTCTAAAAGAAAAAAGAAAAGATATAAGCTTTACTAGAGAGCTAAGTGATATACCTGAAAATGAATGGAGTGAGGAAATAAACCAGCTTATCTTCAAAGGAAGTAAAGTAATGGATGAAGTGGTCTTTTTTCATAAAAAGAGTAAAACATTAATATTAACTGATTTAATCGAAAACTTTCATCCTGATCACTTTACAGGCATTAAGAAATTGCTTGCAGAATTAACAGGTATTATCAGCCCAAATGGAAAGATGCCCATAGATTGGAGAGCTACATTTGTTTTTGGAAAAAAGGACGCACGAAAATCATTTGCAAAAATGATTGGCTGGAAGCCAGAAAAAATTATTATTGCTCATGGCGAGTGTATCAACAAAAATGCTGTTGCTTTTTTACAACAATCATTTAGTTGGCTAGGTTTATCCAGTTAAACAATTGATAGATAATCACTGGGACTGCCGGATGTGGGTGTTAAAGCACGAGCACTTTGTGGTCTTTCAATATTTAAATGAGGAGAGGAGAAATGTTCAGTCATATTATGGTCGGCGCAAACAATATTCAAGAATCGAAGGTTTTTTATGATGCTGTTTTAGGTGCATTGGGCTATGAGCCTGGCGTAATAGACGAAAAAGGACGTTGCTTTTACCTCACTAGAAGGGGGAACTTTGCAATCACCAAACCGATTGATGGTGAACCTGCTTGCCATGGCAATGGGAGTACCACTGGCTTTTCTGCAAAAAATCCGACAGAAGTGGATGCTTGGCATTCAATGGGACTCGCTAATGGCGGGACGACTTGTGAAGACCCTCCTGGAGTACGAGAAGGAACGATAGGTAAACTCTATCTTGCCTATTTACGTGACCCATCTGGTAACAAAATTTGTGCTGTTCATCGAATCAGAAAAAGTCAATGAAAGTGGTTTCTTGCAAAGAGATAAAAATAAATTGTTATTGAAAATAAAGTGTAGATGTTAGAACCTGAATGGATATTACTGTTTTTATTATTAGGCTCTTTTGTTGGGTTTATGGCAGGACTATTAGGGATCGGCGGCGGTGGAATAATGGTACCAATATTGACCTCTATATTTTTATTGCATGGCGTGGCAATTGAAAAAGTGGTGCATTTAGCTTTGGGCACATCAATGGCATCAATGATAGTCACTACCTTTTCAAGTTTCCGTTCCCACAATTTAAAGGGCAGCGTTGTATGGTTAGCGGTTAAGAGAATGGTTTACGGTATTATCTTGGGAACTTTTTTCGCTACTTTTTTGGCCTCTTATTTAAGTTCAGAATACCTCGCTATATTCTTTGCGTTGTTTATGACGTTTGTATCGAGCCAAATGTTTTTAAATAAAAAGCCAAAGCCATCAAGAGAACTTGCAGGAAATGCTGGATTGTTTTTTGCAGGTTCTGGTATTGGCGCTATATCAGCATGAGTTTCCATAGGTGGTGGTTCATAACCGTGCTTTATTTAACTTGGCAGAACATGGAAATTAAGAAGGCAATCGGCACCTCGGCAGCCATTGGGCTACCAATATCAATTGCAGGTACTATAGATTATTTGGTAAATGGCTGGGGTAATTCATCACCTGATGATTATATTTTTGGCTATGTCTATCTATCGGCGCGGGATTAATTTCTATAACCAGTTTTATAACTACACCTTATGGTGAAAATCTGGCACACAAACTACCGGTGACAAGTTTAAAGAAGATATTTGCAATTTTATTAATTTTGTTAAGTATCACAATGCTGATTTCAGTATTTTGATTTCTAACAAAATACCTAGCAAATATACTATTAATAACGCATTTGCAAGGCAAAAAAACCACCTCTTATTGCGTCAGCCGATGCAGGCGCTGAAAATCAGGGAAACGGAGCGATAGCGAAGTGATGATTTTTAGTCCGCAGTAGGCAACAGGGAAATTTGCAGATTCGACGTGTGCGATAGCACGCGAGAGAAGCAAAAATTTTTTCCCGATAAGCCGTCAAGTCAGTGAGGTAAGTTTTAACGGAGCGGCTTTTGTGCGGAGTTGAAACTGGACGCAGGACGTACTGTGGCACTCGATTAAGTCGCCCGAGCGGAATGAATCTTTGGACATGGATGTCCCAAGGTGATATATAGCGAGGATGGCGCGCCAGCATTAGGTAGCATTCTTTCGATCTAACCTTCATCCCCAATGTTTTTCAATCAAGTAATGTACATATAGCTGATTTGACAAATTAGGTCAAATGTCCTATTGTTTTTATTTTAGGTCAACTGTCCTATTTAATTCCACATAGAAATAAAGGAAAACAGATGTCAAAAAATTTATTTAGAACTTTCAAGCTTGGAGATTTGCCCCTTTCTAACCGCATGGTGATGGCTCCAATGACACGAAATAGAGCAAACGAAAAGGGGTTGGTCTCTGATATTATGGTGATACACTATCAACAAAGAGCAACAGCGGGCTTGATCATTACAGAGTCAGTCCCTATATCTGCTCAAGCAGCAGGGTATCCCAACACACCAGGGTTATTTACAAAAGCACAAGCTGATAGTTGGAGACCATTAATAGACGCCGTACATACAGAAGGCGGATCTATTTTTGCACAATTACAACATTGTGGACGCATATCTCATTCTTGTATGCAACCCGATAATACGCTTCCTGTTGCTCCTTCTGCTATAAGAGCTAATGGGCAAGCAGTTACTTATGCAGGTATGATGGACTTTGAAATACCTCGTTCTTTAGATAGTCAAGAAATACCAGGTATCGTAGAACAATTTCGCTTTGGTGCAGAGATGGCAAAATACGCTGGATTTGATGGCATCGAAGTGCATGGTGCTAATGGTTATATTATTGATCAGTTTTTACGTGATGGTAGCAACCAACGCTCTGATAATTATGGAGGTACTGTTAAAAATCGTATACGACTGTTAAATGAGATTCTGGATCAAGTTTGTACCGTATGGTCAGCTGATAGAGTAGGAATACGTTTATCACCAGAAAATAGTTTTAATTCAATGTTGGATTCAAAACCACAGAAACATTTTGAATACTTTATTGAACAGTTGAATACTCGTAATTTAGCTTATTTACATGTATTAGAAGGTGATATGACCGGTGAGACCAATCAGGTTGATTACTCTGCCTTACGTGCTAGATTTTCAGGAACATATATCGTAAACAACGGTTACAATCTAGAGAAAGCACAAACTGCAATTAAAAATGGTGATGCAGATTTAGTTGCTTTTGGCATTCCTTTCTTGGCAAATCCCGACTTAGTTTATCGTTATAGTCAAAACCTTCCATTAAATGAAGCTGATCCAGCAACTTTCTATGGAGGTAATGAAGTCGGCTATACTGACTATCCGTTTTATTCTTGATAGTAAGGCAATTGGAAGCAAATAACCCACCCATCTTACTGGCACTAAAGCATAAGAATCGCTAAAGCTTTTCTAACCTTTTTGTCCGCCTTCAATCTTATTGCTTCGGTTACATAGCCTGCTATGCGTCCTGCGCAAGAAGATCGAATACAAACAAAAATTCTTCGTAAAATGGGTGGGTTATTTATTTCCAGCTGCCTAAGTAAAATTTGAAGGTTAATTATGGGTATCAAATCTAAACGAGAACAAATAATTGAAGCGTCAGATAAGCTTTTTTATCAGCAAGGTTTTGAACATACTTCGTTTGCTCATATTGCAAAGTCTGTAAATATTTCGCGTGGTAATTTTTATTATCACTTTAAAACAAAAGATGAAATTTTGGATGCTGTAATTAACCATCGTTTGACTAAGACCCATGCAATGTTGGATAAGTGGGAAATTGAAGGAGAAACTCCTTATGATCGTATTCAGAGCTTTATCAATATGCTAATCATGAACAGTATCAAAATCAAAAATTTTGGCTGTCCTGTTGGTACATTATGTACGGAACTTGCGAAGCTAAATCATGGATCATTGGGTAATGCTAATCAGCTGTTTATTTTGTTTCGTATTTGGTTACGGAGGCAATTTGAACAGCTAGGATATAAAACAAATGCTGATAGCTTAGCGATGCATCTTTTAGCTCGTAGCCAAGGTATTGCAACTTTAGCTTCGGCTTTTCATGATGAAAAATTTATCAAAAAAGAAGTTAATTATTTATATGAGTGGTTGAGTTTAATTTCTAAAAATACTTCGCATACTGAAAAAACTGATATAGAAGGATCAATATAATGTTTATCATAACTTTAAAGTTTTCTAATAACAAAAAGCAAGTCAGCCAGTTCATGGAAGGTCATAACCAATGGATAGAGCAAGGTTTTAATGACGATGTATTTTTATTGGTTGGTAGCCTTCAGCCAAATTTGGGTGGAGGGATTCTGGCGCATAATATATTACTACCTGACCTTCAAAATCGAGTGAAAGACGACCCTTTTGTGGCAGAAGGCATTGTGAGTGCTGAAATCATAGAAATAGCACCCGCAAAAACAGATGAGCGCCTAAGCTTTCTTGTTGAATAAGTTTTTGGAGTAGTTTATGACTGAACGATCATACAGAGGATTGTATAATCAGGGCTAAAGTTAAGGCTGCACAAAGCGATTTCAGGTGACCATCAATTATTAAAAGTCTAACGAACTAGAACACTTGCTCGCACACATTAGAAGGACAAGGAGATTTTGTGATATTAGAAGTAGCAATTCTTGATGTAATAATCGGTAAAGAAACAGAATTTGAAGAAGCTTTTGGAAAAGCGCAGGCAATTATTTCTAGTATGAAAGGCTATCAATCTCATCAACTACAAAAGTGTGTTGAGAATAATAGCCGATATATTCTTCTTGTAAATTGGGACTCTCTCGAAGATCATACGGTCGGTTTTAGAGAATCTTCCCAGTATCAAGAATGGCGTAAGTTATTACACCATTTTTACGATCCATTTCCTGAGGTAGAACATTACACCTCTGTTTTTGGTAATACTTTATAATTCGAAAATGATAAATATAACAGAGCAAATTCTCGTGTACTCGGATTCCCTCACTTGGGGAATTATCCCCAATACAAGAAAACGACTATCTTTTGAAAAAAGGTGGACGGGGGTTTTTGAAAATGCCCTAAATACAAAAGGTAATAATGTTCGTGTTATTGAGAATTGTCTCAATGGCAGAAGAACAGTATGGGACGATCCATATAAAGAAGGTCGGGATGGCTCGCAAGGGTTAGCACAAGTTATTGAAATGAATTCGCCGTTAAAACTGGTTATTTTGATGCTAGGCACAAATGATTTTCAGTGTACACATGAAAATAATGCGTGGTTATCAGCTCAAGGGACAGTGAAATTGATTAATATTATTCGTCAAGCGCCCATTGAAGCTGGAATGTCAGTGCCAGAAATAATGATTATAGCACCACCACAAATTATTGAGCCAAAGGGTATTATCACCAATAAATTTAACAATTCTGAAAAACGATCTGTAGGTCTAGCTGAAGAGCTTGAGAAAATTGCTAAAGAAAACCTAGTTCATTATTTTGATGCTGGAAGTGTGACTGAAGCAAGTCAAGTAGATGGTATTCATTTAGATGAAGATCAACATAAAAAGCTTGGTGAGGTTATATCTAACATGGTGTCAAATCAAAAGCTCCTTTATTCAACCTCAGGAAAAGGAGAATACTGATAAGCAAATTGAGATACTTTATCGAAACTAGCAATTATACTTCGTTAGATAGTTAAAAAAGGAGACAAGCCAATGGCTCAGCAGTATTCAGAAATATCAGAAAAATTGAAGCAATTTATCAATGAACAAAAATTATTTTTTGTGGGTACTTCAACTGAGACGAGTAAAATTAATATCTCGCCTAAAGGGATGGACTCATTAAGAATTGTTAATGAAAAAAAGATTATATGGCTAAACGTGACAGGCAGTGGTAATGAAACATCTGCTCATATTCAAGAGAATCCACGAATGACTATTATGTTTGCTGCATTTGAAGGAAAACCGCTGATTCTACGTCTTTATGGTCATGCAAAAGTTATCCATAAAAATGATTCAGAATGGGATGAGTTATTTTCATTATTCAATCCAATTTCTGGTGCAAGACAAATTTTTGACCTTTCAATTGATCTAGTTCAAACATCTTGTGGTATGGCAGTACCCTATTTTGATTATGTTAAAGAAAGGGAGCAGTTAAATAATTGGGCAAATAAAAAAGGGGATGAAGGTATTAAAGAATATTGGCAAGAAAAAAATCAAGTGAGTCTTGATGGTAAGCCAACGAATATTATAAACAAAAATATTTAACTTTAATTTGTCTATAAGGCCAACGTGATAACAATCATGGATTCTCATAAGTCACAGAAAATGAACATTGGTGAAATTCAAAAAGATGACAATCTTTATAAGAAAGCTTTGGAGTTAAGGTATTCACTCTTTTTCAAGGATCACAATTTACCTGAAGAAATTTTAAGTGATGATAAGGAAGATAAGAGCTTACATATTGCTATCTCACAAGAAAATGAACTAATTGCTTATGGTCGTCTTTTTGAAATAAGTAGCAATGAATTTCAAATTTCTCAAATGGTTGTATCTCCCCGATATCAAAGCCAAGGCTACGGAGAAAGACTATTGATAGAGATTATGCGAACGGCAAAAAACAAAGGTGCCAAAAAAATTATACTCAATGCGCGAACCACAGCAATCAGTTTATATGAAAAAATTGGGTTTCAAAAAGTGGGACAAATCTATAGTTCTCAGAGTACAGGCGTAGCTCATATCAAAATGGTTTATCCTGAAAACAAATAGTGTCATTTTATGTGTATTAATACCGCTAAATTAGGGTGGTTCTCATATATAAATCAGTAGTATTGAGCAGATAACAATTAGTTAGATGATTTCGTTAAATCTGCATTCATCAAAGATGGAGGCGTTCGCCTTTTGCAAAACCAAATAACAAAATACCGTTAATTCACGATACTTCGTGAATAATTACTATTATTTTTCTCTTTTCTTCTCTATCATTAATCAGCTCAAGTTATTGTTTTAACAGTTGTTAAGTCAATTATATAAATTCTGGCACATCTCCTGCAATAGTTACATTGTAATTAAGTAAAACAGGAGAAGAAAATGTCAGAATTTACTATTCATACACCGGATACAGCACCACAAGCATCCAGACAAATACTACAAAATACAGAGAAGCAATTAGGCTTTATTCCTAATCTATATGGTGTTTTTTCCGAATCACCCACCACACTAGAAGCCTACCAGGAATTAACTGCGTTATTCGACAAAACAGCTTTCACGGTTACGGAACGAAATTTAGTCCTGCTCAGTATTAGCCGTTATCGTAATTGTAGTTATTGCCTGGCAGCACATGGCACAGTGGCGAAAATGCAGAAAGTATCTACAGAAATTATTCATACCGTGTATTACAATCAGCCCTTGTCCGATACCAAGCTAGAAGCACTGCGTACTTTTATCCGTGTAGTGCTAGAAGCTGAGGGCTGGGTTAAGCAAGATGCTTTACAAGCCTTTTATCAGGCTGGCTATCAGAAACAACATGTGTTGGAAGTAGTGTTAGGGATTAGTTTTAAAACACTGAGCAATTACGTTAATCATATTAACGATACACCGATTGATGCGAATTTTTTATCGGGTATTCCTGATAATCAAAATACTGCCATGGCATAGGAATAACTTAATAAAAGGAGATGAAGATGAAAAATAGACCACCACACCCCCCGTTTACGCTAGAAACGGCAACACAAAAAGTACAATTGGCTGAGGACGGATGGAATAGTAAAGACCCCGTAAAAGTAGCTAGTGCTTATACCGTTGACTGTCAATGGCGGAATCGGGCAGAAATATTTTCTGGTCGAGAAAAGATCATCGAGTTTCTAACCCGAAAATGGGAAAAGGAGTTGGAATATAGACTGGAGAAAGAACTTTGGTGTTTTTCCGACAACCGTATCGCGGTGACTTTTCGCTATGAATGGCATGATGATTCAGGGCAGTGGTATCGTTCCTACGGCAATGAATTGTGGGAGTTTGCTGAAAATGGTTTGATGCAACAGCGTATTGCCAGTATTAATGACAAGCCGATCAACACATCGGAACGAGAATTCCATTAATTTTTTTAACAATCAGGAGATTCAAATGACTCAAGAAACTCAAGTAACAATGCTAACCAATCCAACTTGTGGCTATTGTCATGCGGCTAAAAATCTGTTGCAGGATCAAGGTATCACATACGAAGAAGTGGATTTAATCAAAGATGGCGAGCAAGCGCAACGGCTTTTAATTAAAAGCGGACAACGCACCGTACCACAAATATTTATTAACGAAAAACCAATAGGAGGATTCACCGAATTATCCAAACTTGTTAGAGAGGATGAATTTAATCTAACTATTGGGCATCTCTATTACTAAATCTTTAAATTAATTTTATCGTTCCCACGAGAGTGTCACGGTCATACAATTAAAGAAATAAGTATGATTTTTTGTAGGTTGGGCTAACGGCTCTATCGTTAACCCAACATTTTTAGCATACATAATATTGTTGGGTTGCCAAAGAGACGGCAGCCCAACCTACAATAATAATCTCTTAACTTAATGGCAATGATGCAGAACATAGGAATGATAAATTTAGGAGAATAATCATGAACAATCAACTTACAAAAATCATAAAGGCTCTTATAATCAGTCTGATCTTTAACTTAGGGTTTGCGGCAACTTCTTATGCTGCACAATCTATCAATCGTGTTAGCTATAAAACAGTTAACATTGATGGCTTAGATATCTTTTACCGTGAAGCAGGTAATCCAAAGAACCCAACCATTTTGCTATTACATGGATTTCCCATCTCTTCACATATGTTTCGCGATTTGATTCCGGCATTAGCTGATCGCTTTCATCTAATCGCGCCAGATTATCCAGGCTTTGGCTACAGTTCAATGCCTGCCGTCGATAAGTTTGACTATAGCTTTGATAACTTTGCCAACGTAGTCGAACAATTTATCGATCAAGTGGGGTTGAAGAAATATAGCTTGTACTTGATGGATTATGGCGCACCGATTGGTTTTCGACTCGCAACGAAATATCCAGAACGCATTGAATCGCTAATTATTCAGAATGGCAATGCCTATGTTGAAGGGATTGATAATAACTTCTGGGAGCCTATTAAAGCTTACTGGAAAGATCGTAAAGCAGTCAATCAAGGACTGGATAATGATTGGTGGAAAAATGTTAAAGCAAACTACAAGAAACCAAATATGACAAATGATGAAGCGTTGCGATTTCTATTTACAGTGGGTGCAACTAAATGGCAATACACCAATGGTGTACGCAATGTTGAAAGCATTAATCCTGATAGTTGGAATCATATACAGCCACTCTTAGATCGTGAAGGTAATAACGCCATTCAACTTCAGCTTTTCTATAGTTATGGGTCGAATCCACCACTCTATCCACAATGGCAAGCCTATTTGCGCAAACATCAACCGCCTACTTTGATTGTATGGGGAAAAAACGATGAGATATTTCCAGCAGCAGGTGCCCACCCATACAAACGGGATTTAAAACAGGTTGATTTTCATCTTCTGGATACTGGGCATTTTGCTCTGGAAGAGGATAGTGAGGTAATTGCGGAGCATATTCGACACTTTCTTAATGTTGTGAAAATAGGAGTAGTCACTGAGAATCCTTAAGACATCATTTACCCTCTATTTTTCAACAGGTCGTCGAAAAAAAACATTACCGGAATCGACGACCTAAATGACTGAAGTCGGGAGAATATTATGAAACAGTATACAAGTGATATAGCATTTACAGAGAGTGTTAAAGCGATACAAACACGTCATGGCTCAAGGCATTCTTACGCGAGAGTTGAGAAAGACTGGTGGCCAGATTACATTACAGCAGAGTTGTCCCGTTTTATTTCAGCACGGGATTCTTTCTACATGGCAACTGTCAATAGTGAAGGACGACCCTATATTCAACACCGTGGGGGAGCGAAAGGGTTTCTAAAAGTGCTTGATGATCATACCTTAGGTTTTGCTGATTTTCGGGGTAATCGCCAATATATTTCATACGGAAACCTGGAGGATAATAATAAAGTTTGCCTATTCCTTATGGACTATCCAAATCGAATCAGAATCAAGATATGGGGATCAGCTGAGGTGATAGAAGATGATCAAGAACTGATCAATAAACTGTCAGATTCTGCTTATAAAGGTAAGGCAGAGCGTGCATTTATGATTCATGTGGAAACATGGGATAAAAATTGTCCACAACACATTACTCCAAGATACACGTTTGAGGAAATGGCTGAATTAACTTAGAAAAATTAGTTGGATCACGGTTTCTAGCACAAACTGTTGATTCCACAGCACTTCAAAAAAATACCCGCCTAACTAAGGGGTGAACTAAGATTTTTTTAAAGCACTGCGAAACTAGCAGCTTACACTATAAATCCGCGCCCACCTGATTATTCTAGAGTTAAAAGAACATGTAAAAGAGTATTAATTAAAAATATCAGGAGATATATTTGATAGAAACGCAATGTTAATCACTAGAATTAATATTCAATCTCTGTGGGTTCTATTCCCCGCCCTTGGGGGCGATAAAATAAATTTACATAGATGATACCCCGACCGCTTGCGGCGGGGAGTTTCATTTTCACTCACTTTTATTGGATGTTTTCCTTAAATACTCTTGTGGTGTAATACCAGTCACTTTTTTAAACTGGTTGATAAAATGAGCTTGATCGTAATAGCCCAAGTCATATGCTATTTCAGAAAAGGAGCCGTGTTTATTAGATTTAATATAGGATCTAGCCACTTTAATTCTTAAATTTCGAGAGTATTCTTTGGGGGTCATCCCAACTTGGGAGTTAAATAGCCGCTCAATTCTTCTCTGGTTAAGATCAAGAGCTTTCGCCACTGACTCTATCGTGACTACTCCATTATGATTTTTGATTAATTGTAGTGACTGTTTAACAATGTTAGAGGTGTTCGAATCAGACAGTAAAGATTTGCAGAGCCAATTTTCAATGATTGAGACTTTCGCTGGAAATGTTTTAGCGTGCAAGAGTCTGGAATATAAACCAGAATAATTTTTCAGTGGTATATCAGCGAGCGAAAGAGTTTTATTTTTTAACTCATTTAAAGGCAAAGAAAAAAATAGATGAGCACCAGCAGTTTTAAATCGTATTCCAACCGCATCAAGTACACCACATAAGCCTAATTCTCTGGTTAATGTATTTGTACCATCAAGAGTACAGGGAGAAGATTGTGGAATACCATCAAACAGTAATGGATCTGCATAATTTAAAATAATACCGACACCGCCTTCCGGTTGCAGGTATTCTTTTGTATTAATAGGGCTATTAATATCAGTATTTATAAACCAATAGCATTCAACAAAGGCAGATAATTTTTTTGACGGTTCAAAACGTTTAAAGCCTAAATGGATTAAAGGGTTGCCGTTGTTGTTTGACATAAATAGAAAATCCTCTAGATGTCGTAAATTTACAATACTATATCAAAGTATTTTTGTAATATTGAAACTTCCCCAGGATATAATTCAATAGGAAAGTAGAAATGAAAAAAATCAAACAATTCGTATTATTAATCGTACTAAGCATAGCCTATCTAACTGCTAATTCAGCCAGTGCAGCATCTGCAAAAATTGGAATTTTAGTCTTTGATGGTTTTTTAACCAGTGATGTCACTGCACCGCTTGAAGTGTTTGGTGCGGCAACTAAAAAGGCATGGTTTTCATCTTATCAAGTCGTGGTTATTTCAACGACAAAAAATAAAACCGTGGTTCAGAGGAAGGGCTTCAAATCATCGCAGACAAGACTATTTACGATAAGCTAAAACTTGATGTGCTTATTGTTCCTAGTGCGTATGAAATGGAGGAATATCTGAATAACAAAAATCTGATCCAATATATCAAAAAACAAAGCCAATCAGCTTCCTGGATGGCCAGTAATTGTTCGGGAGCTTTTTTATTGGGTGCAGCTGGAGTACTTGATGGAAAAAATGCGACCACCTGGGCAGGCGGAGAAAAGGAGCTAGCTAAAACCTATCCTAAAATAAAAGTTCAATATGATAAAAATGTAGTGATAGATCGCAAGGTTATCACTTCAAATGGTGGCCCAGTTAGTTATCAGGCTGCATTTGAATTACTGACACAGTTAAGTTCTCAGAAGTTTTCAAATGAAATTTCAGAGGCAATACAATTTAATCGGCTGGGCAAGGCGTTCTAGGATGGATTTATTCAATTTTAGGTATTGATATTATGATTTATAATAGGGGAGGAATCTGATGAAGACTCTTGTGGTTAAAGCAAGCTGAGAACAAGACACATGGAAAGGGCAAATCCCAATGATTTATAACAGGACTAAGTGATGAATATATTAAGCTAAACACGCATGTTACGATGTTTACAGAAGGTGGTGTCGCTGGTGCTCCACTCAGTCCAGTTTTCAGAGTAGCAGAGAGCGTTCAGTATTTGGTGTAAGATTCAGAATATTGAACGCATTTTTTTCAGAATTGATATTATGTTCCGATCATTTTTTTTAGTTTATTGACCTCGTTAGTAAACATGTTCTCATCACTATATACGTGTGATAACACGCAAATTCCTTGCCCACGGGTAAACAGTTCTAACGCTTTTTCTTTTGCTTGCTGGGGTGGAAAACCTAAGGTTAAAAATTGATCAGTTAACCAATAGCGAATCAGATCAAAAACGTGTTTGCTCAATTCACGGGTCAGGGCATTTCTCTTGCCCAATTCAGAAGCTAAAGTGCCATTAGGACAACCATATCGGGTTAAATCAGATTTTCCTTCCTGTAAGCTATTAATAAAACAAAAAAGCCTTTCTTTTGCATCAGGGTATTGACTGTCCCATAAATCAAGGGTTTCTTGAGTTTTTTGCATACGTCGTTGCAAGACTGCCTGCAAAATATCATCTTTTGATTTGAAGTGATAAGTGATGTTACCTTTGCTCAAACCCACTTCTTTCACAATATCGCTGAATGCGGTCTGATGAAAACCTTGTTGATAAAACAGTTTGTTGGCTGCTTTTATAATATTGCTTCTTGTTTGTTCGCCTTGTTTCATAGTCAGTAGATACTTTAAAAAGGGTCTTATACTATGTTAGTACATTCGTACTATTATTTAAAGCTTAATTGTTCTCAATAGAGGAGTCCCATAGATAGTGGAGTCGCTGATCTATAGAATAACTTTTATTTAAAGGGTTGTTTATAAACAAAAAGTTCATTAGATAAAAGATTTATTTGAAATAAATAGTTGCATAAATAGTACGAAGGTACTATATTAGTACTTACGTACTATTTAAATAAAGGTATCAATTATGAATAAAATAAAATCTCATTTTATAGCCATGTTTCCCATGTTTGCAATGGGAGTAAGTGGTTATGGAATTTACCATCTTGTATCTTCTGGCATGAACCTTATCTGGTTGGGAGCAATTTTGATAACAATGCCTATTATGTTATTCATCAGCCGAATCATGATGTTTAAAAATATGGCTCGAACATCCCCTCATTTTCCGTTACTAACATTGATTGCAGTCATAGGGCTGGTGCTATCAATTTATGGTTATGCAGCATCAATATTTAGTCCTTTTGCAACAACCGAGTCGAACGCCTTTAATAACGTCAGCATCGCTTTAGCATGTACAGGTTTTGCTTTCTTTTTATTGTATAACTTTTGGTATTCCTCATTAGGTCGTGAATTAAACCAGACTTTACTAGTAGGCAAACCGTTACCAAAATTCGAATTGACTAATATTAAGGGGGATCGAGTCAATTCAGAAAGTTTTACAGGCACACCCACTATTTATATTTTCTTTAGAGGAAACTGGTGTCCCTTATGTATGGCACAGATCAAAGAAATTGCAGATAAATATCGAAAATTATCATCTTTAGGTGCAAAAGTCATGTTATGTGCTCCGCAGCCTGAAAAAAACACACAAAGACTGGCTGATAAATTTGATGTGCCGTTTATATTTATGACGGATGTGGATAACCGCGCAGCTAAAGTGTTAGACATAGAAATGAAAAACGGTCTGCCTGCAGGGATGGAAATGCTGGGCTATGATAAAGATACAGTGTATCCAACGGTGATAATTACGAATGAACAAGGCATCATTATTTATAGTGATTTAACCAATAATTATCGTATTAGGCCTGAGCCAGAAGATTTTATAAAAGTTTTAAATGAGCATGTTCAAGTCGCATAGATAGAAAAGATTGCAAGAAATATAAAAAACAAACAATTCAACTCTTTAAAATTCTACTGAGTTAAGAAGTGAGGATGTTATTAATATCCATGCTCCTAAACAGGGTGTACACAGAGGTAGCGGTTATGAAACAAAAATATGATATAGCAATTATAGGCTCTGGTATCGCGGGTTCTTGTCTGGCAACCATCCTAGCCAAGCAGGGTAAAAGAGTTATTGTTTTTGAAGCGAAAAATCATCCACGATTTGCCATAGGTGAGTCAATGATTCTTGAGGCCTCAGAAACTTTACGAGCAATGGCACAATTTTATGAAATACCGGAACTGGCGTATTACAGCTCAGAAAACTATATGCCGTTGATAGGCACTTCTCATGGGGTGAAACGGCATTTTAGTTTTTTGCATCATTCAGAAGGGAAATATCAAAATAAACAGAAAGCGTTTCAGGCTGTTATTCCTAATCAACCTCATGGTCATGAATTACATCTGTTTCGACAGGATTCAGATCAATTTATGGTCGCAACAGCTATATCTTACGGAGCTAAGGTTTATCAAGACACGGCAGTAAGTGATATAGATATTACATCTGAAGTTGTTAATATTAAAACCTCTGCAGGAGATTTTAGTGCAGACTACATTGTTGATGCAGGAGGTTTTAAATCTATTTTAGCTGAAAAGTTTCAGTTAAGAGATTATGACCTAAAAACACATTCGCGCACTATTTTTACTCATATGGTGAATGTACCAGATTATCATCAGACAGGGCTTTCTCAACAAGAATATGGTTTTCCTTTTAGTGTGGCAGAAGGGACTTTACATCATATTTTTGAAGGCGGATGGCTATGGGTGATTCCTTTTAATAATCATCAGAAATCAACCAACCCACTCTGCAGCGTAGGGTTACAGTTAGATACAAGGCATTATCCTGAAGATAAAACCCTCAGTGCTAAAGAAGAATTTTGTGCCTTTGTTTCGCGTTTCCCAGACCTTAAAAAACAATTAGAAAATACTAAAGCGGTGCGTAGCTGGACACGAACAGGACGCATTCAATATACCTCAAAACAAGTGGTGGGTGAACGGTTTGCCTTGTTAGCTCATGCTGCTGGTTTTATCGATCCGCTGTTTTCAAAAGGGATGTATGTGTCATTTAACAGTGTATCAACATTGGTTCACTTAATTTTAACAAATGAAGGTGATTTTTCTGCTGAAACCTTTAAGCCCTATGAGCAGCAAACCTTAGCATTTGTTCAATCACATGATCGTTTAGTGGCTAACTCCTATAAATCATTTACTAACCACAAATTATGGTCTGTCTATAAGGTTTTATGGCTGTTAGGCGCTTATACCGAGTTTGTAAAATTAACCAGCAGTCGGAAACGTGCGTTAACTAGAAATGATTACTATAGAGAAATTGCCTCTTTGAGTTTAACAGGTGGTGGGTTTGACGAGTACAAAACTCTGGCTGAACAAATCGATACGTTAATTGAACAGCTTGATGTTAAAAATGAACAGGCAGTTGATTATGTCGTTGCTGAAATAAACAATTTATTTTTAGCATTAGACTGGTTACCTCAAGCTTTTAGAGAGACGTTAAAAGGAAAGCCTTATCTACCTAAAAATAAATTGCGCTGGCAATTATTAAAATGGCAAGCAGGGTTTATGGGAAGTGGAGAGTTTAGAAAACACTTCTTTAATAACAAAGAAAGATTAGGGCTAGTTAAAGATTTTTTGACTGAAAAAATCAAATACGCAACTATTTCTTTAGTTAGAAAAAAAATGCAGCAGAAAAACTATTTATCCTTTTCCAAGGGTAAACGACATCAGTATTAAAGTTATAAATTAAATGTAATGGGGAGTTTGTTATGAATTAAAACATTAATTATTTATATAGGACTGTGTCCTTTATCGGCACATGAATTTTTAAAAAACCTAAATTAAAGTTGTAAGGAATAAATCAATTACACGACTCATATTTACTTTTTAAATCAATTTCGTTAAAACAAATTATGTTGAGTTCATTTATGACTAAACATAAATTCGGAGATCAAAACATGAAAAAATCTAACCTTATCTATTCTTTAGGTGGTGCAGTTGCAGTTTCTTTATTAGCGCCTTCGGCCATTGCCAATGAAAATCCATTTGCTATAAAAATACTCTCAAATGGTGTTCAACTTGCTGAAATGGCCAAAGATGGAGAGGGCAAATGTGGAGAAGGAAAATGCGGTGACAGCAAAGGTGCTAAAAAAACCATGGAAAAAAGTAGTGATGGTAAGTGTGGCGAAGGGAAGTGCGGAGATAACAAAGCTGCTAGTAAAAAATCAATGGAAAAAACCAGCGAAGGCAAATGTGGGGAGGGTAAATGCGGTGATAAATCTTAACAATTGAGTGTCAAATATTGTTACGTCAACCTCTTAGCGTGTGGTGATAAAAGCTAAGGAAATCGTATTATTGAGCCTGAAAATAGGGATGTTTTTGGGTTTGATACTCAATACAGGGTGTTTAGTATGATAAACAAAAAAATAGTGGGTTCAGGTTTGGGACTCAGACGAGAACAGATGTCTACACTAATGGTTGACACGCCGAAAATAATAGACTTTTTTGAAATCGCACCAGAAAACTTTTTGGGGCTGGGAGGCAAAAAAGGGGTTGACTTCAGATGGTTTAGTGAACGGTACCCAATCGTTGCTCATGGATTGTCGCTTTCCTTAGGCGGACTGGATCCTTTGGATGAGGCTTTTCTATTACGTATTAAAAACTTCATGAGGGAGCACAATATAGAGTTATACACAGAGCATTTAAGTTATTGCGCTCATAATGGACATTTGTATGATTTATTGCCTATTCCATTTACGGAAGAAGCTGTTCATCATGTCGCATCACGAATTAAACGAACACAAGATATTCTGGAAATGCCGATTGCAGTAGAAAATGCCTCGTATTATGTAACGGCTCCTATTTCTGAAATGGATGAATTAAGTTTCATTAATGCAGTGATTGAAGAATCAGACTGTTTGTTACATTTAGATGTTAATAATATTTATGTCAACAGTGTCAATCATAATTATGATCCAGAACAGTTTTTAATAGGATTGCCTGGTGAGCGAATTGTCTATTGCCATGTAGCAGGACACGACCAAAAGAGTCCGTCTTTAATTATTGATTCACATGGGGATGATGTTATTGATCCAGTCTGGAATTTGTTGGCAAAGGCTTATCAACAATTTGGCATGTTCCCCACCTTACTAGAACGTGATTTTAATATTCCGCCATTAGCTGAATTGATTAAAGAAGTAGAACATATCGCTAAACTTCAAAATAACTGGCAGGTTCAGCAATTTAAGAAAACGGCCTAGGAGATTGTAATGCAACATTATTTTAATAATTATTCACATCCAGGTTTTCAGCAGTATCAACAACAGTTTGTCGATTATTTACGCGACCCGAAAATTGACTCTTCATTACCGAATAACTTGCCAGAAGCTAGTAAAGTTTATGTGGATCTTATAAAGTCAACCATTGAAGATTGTTTACGAACTTGTTTTCCTGTTTGTCGAGATATTCTAGGCATTGATGTTTGGCAAAAACTAGTGGGATTATTTATTAAAAATCATAGCTGTCAGTCGCCTCTTTATAGGGAAATACCCAATGAGTTTATGGCTTATTTAATTAATGAAAAGACCGCTATTGAATTGCCCGAATTTATGCTGGATTTGGCTCACTATGAATGGATAGAATTGATTCTAGAAACAGAGGAAGCTATTGAGCATAAAAATAGCTATCCCATTTTAGTAAAACCATTAACCACGATTCCATTACTCAATCCTGTTTTACACCTATTGCATTATCGCTATCCAGTTCAATTAATTTCAGCCAGCAGTGAAGATTGGAAAAATTGGCAAATACGACTGCAATCCTATGAGCAGAAAGCAATTATTCTTGCGGGATATAGAGATCAGCAATACCAAGTGAAATTTATAGAACTAAATAGCATTACAGCTAGATTAATTGAATTACTACAAAAGCAAACACTGAATCAAGAACATGTATTACTGCAATTAGCGGATGAAATTAACTACAGTGATCCTAAACAATTTTTGGCGTTTGGGATGGATATCCTGGGTCAGTTCGCAGAGCAACAAATTATTATTGGAGCAGTTAATGAAACATAAGCCGATGTACATTATTCCTATTTCCTTTTATAACAAAGGCGTTACTCTTCTTAATAACAGCGCAGACCAAATACCTCCTCTGTTATTGAGGTTAATTTTAGCTTATGAGTTTTGGGAAGCTGGCATCATGAAATATGATGGTGAAAACTGGTTTAGTCATATTACTTTTCCCATGCCGTTTAATTTAATGTCGAATGAATTACTTTGGACGCTGAGTACATGGGGCGAAATCATCGGCGCTATTGCCTTAGTATTAGGCTTAGGTACACGTTTATTTTCGTTGTTATTAATTGTTTTAACGGTAGTTGCAATTAATACCGTGCATTGGCCTTCTGAATGGAATACTTTATCTGAGCTCTGGCAAGGTTATGCAATTACCGATAAAGGGCAAGGCAACTTTAAACTACCTTTGCTCTATCTGGTTATGTTTATGCCACTGTTATTCGCTGGTGCAGGGCGGTGGAGTCTGGATCATGTGATAAATAAAAATTAAGAAAGAAAAAAGAAAAAAGAAAATGAATAAAATTAAACAAATGATCATTCTGAACATAACATGTCTCTTAGCAAATCCAGTCAGTGCAGCATCAGCAAAAATTGGAATTTTAGACTTCGGGAAATTAGAAATGAATAAATTAACACAAAGACTATTTTAATTGTTACGTTAAATATTGATGTCATCATTTATACTAAAGGAGGATAAGATGAAAATCCTTGTTGTTGGAGCAAGTGGCGCAACGGGTCGGTTACTGGTGGAGCAGTTGTTAAATGGTGGGCAGAGTGTCAAGATAATTATAAGAACGGGGGGCAGCCTACCCGACACGATTAAAAACCATAAAAATGTGTCCATAATCTATGCAAGTGTCCTAGATCTTAACGATACCGAAATTGCTGAGCATGTAAAAGGTTTTGATGCAGTCGCCTCGTGCCTGGGGCACAATATGAATGTTAAGGGGGTTTATGGTCAACCTCGCAGGCTTGTGACAGATGCTACTCGTCGATTATGCAAAGCAATTAAGGCAAACAACCCAGATAAGCCAGTCAAGTTTGTGCTCATGAACACCACTGGCAACCGAAATCAAGACCTATCAGAGCAGATTTCGTATGCTCAACACTGTGTCATTTGGCTGCTGCGATTGCTGTTACCTCCGCAAGTAGACAACGAGAAGGCGGCAGATTATTTACGTATAGAAGTTGGTCAGAATGATCGCGTAATTGAGTGGGTCGTAGTTCGTCCAGATGGTTTGGTCGATAAAAGCGAGGTGTCAGAATATGAAATACACCCCTCACCCACTAGAAGCGCAATATTTGATGCGGGCACGACTAGTCGAATTAACGTGGGTCACTTCATGGCTGATCTTATTACAAACCATGACACATGGATTAGATGGAAAGGTCAAATGCCTGTGATTTATAACAGGACTTAGTAAAGATAGATTCTTGTGATTAAGACAGTAATCCAGAAACACATGAGGAAATAATTATGGTTAAACCTATGGAGCAAGGATTCAATAACCTCTCGAAGCTATATGAAGAAAGTAGAATTCATTATAAATAATAATTTGGAACCATTCGTCAATTGTATTATGACCGACGAAAGCGATGTTGCGAATTCACATACTAACATTCCTTTATACGCAGACGGATACCCTGGAATCATGTTCCAGCAATCAGAAAATGGATTGTATCTATTACCTAAGAAAAAGAAATTATCTGAACTTTTTCTCTATGGTCAAACGCTAGACCCAGTATCTTTAGATATTGAGGGCAGATATAAATTTATCGTTTTTCAATTATACCCGTTTGCATCAAAATACCTTCTTGGCATTGATCCGAAAGAACTAAACGATGATTGCTATGACTTATTACAAATGAGTCATATTGATATTGAATCCTATAGAATTAAGTTAATAGATTCAGATAATCTAGAACAGCAAGTAAAGATTATTTCAGATTTAACGCAGCAATTAGTTAAATCGAATAAAGTAACTGAAAACGATAGTGTTCAACAAGCTATTTCTATAGTTATAGAATATAAGGGACAAATAAAAGTAAAAGAGTTATTGGAGCAACTTTATATAACTGAACGTACTCTGGAACGCAATTTTATATCGCAGGTAGGCTTAACGCCTAAACAATTTCTCAAAATCATCCAGTTTCAGTATTCATTACAAAAACTCTCCGAAGCAAAATTCAATAAATTAATTGATGTAGGTTTTGACAGCGGGTTTACTGACCAATCTCATTTTATCAGAGTATTTAAAAGATACACTGGCCAAACGCCTACCTATTTTCTTAAGCATATAAGCCCTGCCCACTAGAGTTTGTCGGTTTTGTTCTATTTATAGAGTCCTCTTGTAAATATAATTAACCCATATTATTTAACAAGAGGAACAAACAATGAAACTAATCATATTTGGCGCTACAGGAACCATTGGAAACCACATAGTTGAACAGTCTTTAGACAAAGGTTATGAAGTTTCCGCTTTTTCCAGAAACAGGGATCATTTAAATAAATTTAATCATCCCAATTTGAATAAGATACAAGGACATATTTTTAACCCAAAAGATGTACAGAAAGCAGTTAAAGGTCAGGATATTGTGGTCATAGTACTAGGGTCTGGGAAAAGCCGTCATAATATTGTCCGTTCTGAGGGCAGCAAAAATATTATAGATGCGATGAAAATGAATGGTGTTAAACGATTGATCTGTCAATCAACGTTAGGTGCAGGTGAAAGTAAAGGGAACTTAAATTTTTTTTGGAAGAACATCATGTTTGGATGGTTTTTAAAACAAGTCCTACTAGATCATGAATTGCAAGAAGAGTATGCTAAAAATAGCGGATTAAATTGGACTATCGTTAGGCCTGCAGCATTTACTGATGGAGAAAAAACAGAAAATTATAGGCATGGATTTAGTTCAGTTGATAAATCAGTAAAGTTGAAAATTTCGAGGGCTGATGTTGCAAATTTTATTATTGAGCAATTCGATTCCAGCATTTATCTTTTTAAGTCGCCTGGATTATCCTACTGAGAGTTTTTGCTATGAGCATACAGATAATTTTCCTGTTTTTGGCAATATTGACTACAGGTCTTATGGCAGGCATTTTCTTTACCTGGACAAATGCAGTAACCCCTGGAATTGGTCAATTAAGTGATTTAGGGTATTTGAGAGCTTTACAATCAATGAATAGAGTCATATTGAATCCGGCATTTTATATAGTCTTTATATGCCCTATTATTATGTTACCTCTAGCTACTTTACTAAATTACAATTCCGCCTCATCTTTGGTCTTTACGCTTTTATTAATTGCTTCTGTTATCTATTTATTGGGCGTATTTATTATCACCATAAGGGGAAACATTCCTTTAAATAACTTATTGGATAAAAGTGATTTAGAAGATTTTAGTATAGAAGATGCAAGTAAATTGAGAAATGAAATAGAAACAAAATGGAATAATTTCAATTTGATCCGTACTATTACATCATCTATTTCATTTATATTAATGATCATAATATGTTTCTTAATGACTACTTAAGAATTAGAGAACCTAAAGAACTGTAGCATATATATCCTTCTTGGAAAATATTCTAAAAGCGCAAACATTATCAAGTTACTTTCATTAATATAGCAACTGGAGGTATGAAATGAAACAAGTAACCAGTGATAACTACAGAAAAAGGCTTATTAAAGTCATTGACTATATTTACGCACATCTAAATGGAGATTTAAGCGTTAATGTGTTGGCTGATGTTGCCATTATGTCCCCTTATCATTTTCATAGAGTTTATCGGGAACTTGTTCAAGAAACGGTAAATGCTACGATACGGCGTTTACGTCTCCAACATGCAGCGGTTGAATTGATACGTTCAAATCAACCCATTTCACACATTGCTAAACAGGTTTCTTATGGTAGCCCTGAAGCGTTCAGTCGTGCATTTTCACAACAGTTTTCTGAAACGCCAAAAGAATATCGAGAGAGTAGACAAACTCAGCAAGTCTCTTTAGAACCTTTTATTGCAATGTTACCTATAAAAAAAAAGGAGTACTCTATTATGTATAAGGTTGAAATAATGGATTTAGAAGCAAGCGACTTATTAGGCTACAAACACCAAGGTGACTATATGGAAATAGGATCAGTTTTTGAAAAACTATTTGTGTATGCTGCGAGCTATCAATTACTTGATGAAAATACTCGGTCGATAGGTATTTACTATGACGATCCTCAATCTGTATCAAAAGACGAACTTCGTTCAATGGCTTGTATTACAGCGAAAGAAGGGATTGTTCTTGCAGAAAACAGTATGCTTGAAAATATTCAAATACCTGCTGGGAAATATGCAACTGTACTTTTTAAAGGATCTTATGCAGAACTAGAGCAGCCTTATAATTGGCTTTTTGGAGAATGGTTGCCCAATAGCGGTTATGAAGCTGCTGATTTTCCACCTTTTGAAGAATACTTAAACGATCCTAAAGATACCCCACCTAATGAATTATTAACACAGATTCATTGTCTTTTAGCATAATTTTTAAAAAAGTAGTTGAATGCTACATCGGTCTCTTGCAATATACCCCATGTTCAACTCAACTACTTTCTGGGATAGGTGAAGTATAATCTTATAAAATGCAGTTGAAAGCGGAATCAGTAGCTTATTCTAAAGACCATGAGCAACTACGTTTTTTAGGACAATGAAGGAGTCTACTTTTATGACCGTTTCCGAGCAAATTCAACATCGCTACGAACTTATTTTAACGTCAGCAGGTGATGGCATTTATGGTTTAGATCATGAAGGTAAAGGTACTTTTGTTAATCCGGCTGCAATAGCCATGACTGGATGGACAGAAGCTGACGTTATTGGGCAACCGGTCCATGAAAAACATCATCATAGTAAAGCTAATGGTAACGCTTATCCTAAAGAAGAATGCCCTATCTATGCGGCTCTGAAAGATGGAGCAGTACACCATATCACTGATGAAGTATTTTGGCGTAAGGATGGAAGCAGTTTTCCTGTTCATTACACTAGTACTCCAATTATTGAAAACGATGTCATTGTCGGTGCAGTGGTCGTTTTTCAGGATGTCAGTAAAATCAAACAGGCAGAGGCATCACTTACATTATTTCAACGACGCAATGAGCTATTGCTATCAGCAGCAGGGGAGGGGATTTGTGGTTTTGACTGTAAAGGACAGGTGACATTTATCAATCCCGCTGCATCAACTCTTTTAGCCTGGCAGGATCTGAATCCTATCGGTCAAAGCATCCATGATATTTTCGGGCTCAATGAACCAGCTGATAAATATTGCCCTGTGCAGAACGTTGTCAATGGTAAAAAACGCTATCAAGCCAGTGATAAACAATTTTGGCGAGCGGATGGTAGCAGTTTTTCGGTAGATTTTGTCAGCACACCTATCCTGGAAGGTGATCAACTACAAGGCGTTGTTATGGTCTTCAGTAATATTACTGAGCGGAAGCAGGCTGAACAGAATCTTAAAAATGCCCACTCTGAAATTGAACAGTTGAAAAATCGCCTACAAGCGGAAAATATTTATTTACAGGAACAAATTAATCTTTCTCACATCCATTATCATAAATTTGAGGATATTTTAGGCAAAAGTCAGTCGCTTAAAACTGTATTGCATCAGGTTGAAAAAGTAGCTCCGACAGACACCACCGTTCTAATTTTAGGTGAAACCGGTACAGGAAAAGAGCTGTTTGCTCGCGCTTTACATAACCTGAGTCAAAGTGAAAACCGACCTCTAGTAAAAGTCAATTGTGCAGCATTGCCCGCCAATTTGATTGAAAGTGAATTATTTGGTCATGAAAAAGGCAGTTTTACCGGTGCTACATCGCGCCGTATCGGTCGTTTTGAATTAGCCCATGATGGCACTCTATTTCTGGATGAAATTGCAGAGTTACCATTAGAGTTACAAGCCAAACTTTTGCGCGTATTGCAAGAAGGTGAAATTGAACGGTTAGGGGATTCAAAAACTATAAAAATCAATGTCAGAATTATTGCTGCTACCCACCGCGATTTGAAACAGATGGTTGCTGATAAGACTTTTCGTGAAGACCTATATTACCGGCTCAGTGTTTTTCCACTGACATTACCCCCATTACGCGAACGCCAACCCGATATTTCGCTGCTAGTGCAGTGGTTTATTAATAAGTACGCACAGAAAATGGGAAAACAGATCAACCATATCCCACAAGCAGTTATGGATAAACTACTCAACTATCAATGGCCTGGCAATGTGAGAGAGTTAGAAAATGTTATTGAACGTGCTGTTATTTTGTCCCCTGATCAAACACTACAGATTTCAGAACTGCAAAATTCTCAAAGCAACTCCAGCGATGATGTAATTACTTTGAAATCACTGGCTGATATGGAAAAATCTTATATTATTAATGTGCTTGAGATTACTAGCTGGAAAATCTCTGGTGAGTGCGGTGCTGCATCTGTTTTAGAAATGCATCCGAATACTTTGCGTTCTCGTATGAGCAAACTAGGCATTCGCCGTGCAAATATTGCTAAAAAGATATATCATGAATAAAAAAAGAAACTGTTAATCTGTACTTTGTGTAGTTATCCTTACGCATCAATCGCTATCACATGGTACTTTCTATCTTTGTTAGAAATAAAAATTTACTGTCCTTTCAAAAGTGAATATTCAAATATAGATTACACCAGTAAGAGCTAATTCATGTTCATCTATAGTCATCTTTTTACATTTTATTAATTCCTCATCAGTAATAAGCATATTTAAGGTAAATCCTTTTGTATCAAAAGTAAGGTCTTCAATAAAAATGTCATCTAAGTTTTCGTGTTCATTATCGTTCAATTTCATAATTATTTCTCAGTAGTTAAAATAACAACTTCATTATCTGTAATTAATATGACAATAATATGAACAACAAAAAAAAGTATTTCAACAATAGAGTTTTCAATTTAACAATAAATTACTTATTGATAAAAAAATAGAATGTTCTTAAGCAATTGGAATCCAACAATATGCGACTTAACGAATAACTAAGGATTAAGCTGTCTTAAGGAACCTCTGATCAAGTCCAATTATTTTTAGCTTGCTAAAACTGCCGATATTTTTCACGAAGATCGGTGCCATAGAGTGACTATTACGTCTCACTTCGTGAAAAATAGCGACAGTTTTTTCTGCGCTAAATTCTAATCGACTTAATCAGAGGTTCCTTAAGGATATTCTGCTATCAAACCACCTAAATAACGAAAAATTTCACGTATTTCACTCTCTTTTATAAAGTCAGAAAAATGTGGCATACTGACACGTTCTGATTTCAGCATATGCTGTATTTTGGTAATAAGCTGCTTATCGGTGTGAGACTTAAAATAGGCATTATCAAATATTGGAAGATCAACTTTTTGAAAAAAAATATCTTCATCTTCACCTTTATCATTTAAAGTAGTAATCATCATCGGGGAGCCATTCGATCCATGACAACTTTGGCAATATCTGTCATAGCTCTCATATCCAGGAGATAGAAGCCGAATAAAAGCAACGACTGATTCAATTTCCTGTGGGTTCAGTATATTTTCAGTACCAGGCATTGCTTCAATACCTTTTGTAATAATTTGTATTAGTTCTTTATTACTGTGTTGAGCTTGAAAGTTTGAATTACTTAAATCTGGTAAAGAGGAGGGCATTTTAGATGACAAACCACCTTTGCCATGACCATACATTCCATGACAGCCCAAACATAATTGGTCGTAAACTTGTTGTCCAGCTTTGACTTTATTCCATTTTATATTTGGTATTATTTTGATATAGGTTAATAAGGCATTTACCTCAGCATCAGCATCAGTATCAAGGCCTGTTTTTTTAGACAATTGAACTTGCATTTTTGTACCTGATAATACCCAATCTACAAAATCATTTTCAGATTTTTCAGCAAGCAAGTTATGTTGCAATAAAACAGGTGCTGGAATGTCCAGATACATATCAGCTTGACCGTTGCCACGACCTTCCCAGCCATGGCAATCAGCACAGTAGTTAATATAAAGCGCTTCTCCGTTAGAAAATTTCCTGGGCTTAAAACTGGATGCAGTAGAAGTATGTGGTTGAATAACCTTAATTTTTGTTGTTAAATCTCCAGTCTGTATTGCTGTTTTATTATCAATACCAGCTGAATTTAAGGCTGTTGGCTCACGGTAACAGCTTGATAGAATAATAAACGCTAGAATAATCGACCATTTCATTAGACTTCTCCTGTTATCATTTTATTTTTAATCCTGTTATATTTTGCAGACTAAAATAGCAAATATTATAAAGGGCACCTCTACTAATTGCCTCAGTTTTTTAGACCAAAGCTGAATATCTTTAGTTCCTGTCGTTATCTTAGAAACTCTCTGCGGAATAACGATAAACACGAAGTTCCTCTGACCAATAATTTACTGGTAATCCTGCCTTCATTTTTAAATGATGAATAAAAGTAATTGGCTCAGATAGAGATTCCCATACGGAAGGTAAAAATGTGGCTCTGTGCAAACCATCATCAAGAATAAGGCCATCAATACCAGGTCTAAGCTGCTGGATTAATTCTTCTTCCGATTGGCAATGTAGACTTTTCGCAGGGCTTAGAATAGATAGATGAATGCTAAGGTCATCTAGTTCAGATTCGTTTAAAGGAGGAAAACGAGGATCAGAAAAGGCGGCCGCATAGCTATTTTTAGCAATATCCTTAGCCAGTGCTCTGCGTGCTTCTAACATGCCGATACAACCGCGCAATTGTCCATTTTTGTCTAGTGTAACGAAAGTGGCTCGCTCTACAGTGAGTTCATCGGCCATTGTTGTGAGATCTATCTGCATAGGCAGGCCATATTTCAAGCCGTGATCAATAGAGGCTTTGGCCAGATCTTTTAGTATTTTTCTATGGCTATCAGATAGCATTATGCTATCTCTGTGAATAGATAGGCTCCGTAACCGACTACGTTATCCTTGCTACTACCAGCCGTATCGCCTGAATTTCTTAAATCAAGAAGACTAGCTTCAAGAGGATGTCGTTGTGCAAAAGTGAGTAACCCTCGTATACCAACACAGCCACAGGCATGCATTGAATCTATTGTGTTTACATCCAGGTCTAGAATGGCTTGTGAAGTTATCTTATCAAGTTGCTGTGCTATTCGATATGGGTGATAGTGGCTAAGATCGGAACTGATCAAAATGAGTGTTTCAGGGTTTCCCCAAAGAATTTCTATAATACTGGATATAAGCTGAGGGCTGGCATCTCCGGCAACAATCGGTACAATTGAAAATTTATCCAGTATAGTTTGCAAAAAGGGTAGTTGAACTTCCAGGCTATGTTCAGCTGCATGGGCTTCATTAATGATATGGACACCGGTTATTTTTGATAATTTAGCCTGAGCACTTTTATCTATAGGAATAGCCCCCAAAGGGGTATCGAAAGCATCAGCACTGCTGATAGCTACTCCGTTAAAACCCACACGATGTGACGGACCAATGATCACCACTTGCTTTATAAGCTGGCGATAAGGTTTAAGCAATGCAAAAGCACTGGCAGCAATTGGGCCGGAATAGATATAACCCGCATGAGGTACGATAAGCACTTTAGGAACAAAAGCAACAGAAGCAACAGAAGCAGGGTTCGCTTGTGCTAGATCCTGTTCAATCATATCTTTGAGAGTATCAGGGTTCTCTGGATAAAACATCCCCGCGACGGCAGGTGGTCGAATAGTTTTCATTTTCATCTCCTAAAGGAGTACTATTGAACTTAGTATCCTGCAGACTATTCTGGATTGCAAGATATGATTGAAGAGGTGTCGCTATGATTAGTTCAGGTTTTAGTAACGATTATTTTCCAGATGCAGTCCCAACAAAATACTGGCATTTGCTAGAAGATGGTCGGGTTCAATGTGATCTTTGTCCTCGGTTCTGTAAATTACAAAAAGGCCAGCGTGGTCTCTGTTTTGTTCGATCCAATCAGGATAATAAAGTTGTTTTGACGACATGGGGACGTTCCAGTAGTTTTGCCGTAGATCCGATAGAAAAAAAACCACTGAATCATTTTTTGCCAGGAACACCAGTTCTCTCATTTGGTACCGCAGGTTGTAATTTGGCTTGTAAGTTCTGTCAGAACTGGGATATTAGCAAATCCAGAGAAATGGATACACTGATGTCAAAAGCAACCCCTGATATGATTGCTAATAGGGCAAAAATATTGGATTGCCGTAGTGTTGCCTATACCTATAATGACCCAGTTATTTTTCATGAATATGCGATAGATGTAGCACAAGCTTGTTCAGAACAAGGGATCAAAAATGTTGCGGTAACAGCTGGCTACGTTTGTTCTGAACCAAGAGTAGAGTTTTACCGTTATATGGATGCAGCCAATGTTGATTTGAAAGCCTTTACTGATGAGTTTTATCATAAACTCACTGGCTCTCACTTACAACAAGTTTTAGAAACATTGGAATATATAAAACATGAGACTAATGTTTGGCTAGAGCTCACTACGCTAATCATTCCAGGAGAAAATGATTCCGAAGCTGAAATTCAACAAATGACTCAATGGGTTGTAGAACACTTAGGAGTTGATGTTCCGATGCACTTTTCTGTCTTTCACCCAGACTGGAAAATGTTGGATAAACCATCAACACCACAAGAAACTGTAAAAAAAGCAAGACAGATTGCATTGGATAATGGTATTCATTATGCCTATGTCGGCAATATGCATGATAAAACAGCTGATAGCACTTGGTGCCATCACTGCGGAGCCTTATTAATTGGGCGCGACTGGTACAATCTTAGCGAATGGAATATGACAGCTAAAGGATGCTGTTTAGAATGTGGTAAATGTTGTGCCGGGGTAATTGAAGAACAACCTGGAAAATGGGGGGCTAGAAGGAAAGGAGTGATATTTTAATTGACTCATTGATATTTTTTAACAAAAGAAAACAACATTTGTCTCTTAAGGAATCTCTGATTAAGTCAATTAGAATTTAGCGCAGAAAATATCGGCAGTTTTAGCAAGCTAAAAATAATTGGACTTGATCAGAGGCTCCTTAAGGATTATTTATTGAAAATGATACCTAATCAAATGTTTATTACGGTTTCATCCAGTTATCAACTATTGTTTCTATACTCTGGCAACTTTTATAATCAATTTTAAATATTTTTTAGAGCGAGAGTTTACGTTTACAATCCAATTACTTCATGAGAATACAATATGTCTTTTCCATTTGACTCTGCTTTTTTTGTAGCATTTAGCTATGGAATTATCAGTGCTTTCTCCTTACCTTTAGGTTGTCTGACAACTTTGTTCTGGACACCGTCAGATCGTGCGATTGCTTTTTTAATGGCTTTTGGTGGTGGTGCCTTATTAGCTGCCTTAACGATTGATTTAGTTGCCAGTACTTTAGCCAAAGGTGATTTTTATCCACTGGCTGCGGGTTGTATTATAGGCGGACTTATTTTTATTGTACTCAATCAAATTGTTAATAATTTTGGTGGTTTTGTCAGAAAAGCTTCAACTCATGTTCATCATATAAAAAAACTCAAACAGCGCCGTTTTAAAGGGATACTTACAGCTTTAAAACGTGTTGACGTGTTTAAGCAATTGAAGAAAGAAGATTATAAAATTCTGACTGAAGAAATGTACTATTGGGATGTTAAGCAGGGTACTTTAATTTTTAGTCAAGGTGAACCTTGTGATGAGCTTTATATAATCGCTGCAGGACAAGTTGAATTGTTAGACCCAGAAGAACAAGTTTTATCATTGTTTTTGGAAAAAAAAGATGATTTGGGCTGGCTCGCCTTTATTAGCGGAACACCTTATCGGTTTACTGCTAGAGCAGTAGAAGACACTAGTTTATGGGTATTGCCAAGAACAACTTTTTTTAATTTATTAGCTACCTCACCCAAACTGGTAGAAGCCATACAACATTGGCTTAAAAGTGAAAAAATAAATCAATATCTACAATATCACCATCATTTATCAGATACTCAAATGAATGACTGGCGTCAGCTTTCTTCCCAACAAATAGCTCAACACGGGTTCTATCAAAGTGCCGTCCAGGTTGAGAAGAACAAGTTGGAGTTTAAAAAAATTGCACAGAATATTGATGGGATTGATCTGTTTAATAATTTACCAGAAAATGAACTAGAAGCCATAAGTGATCGTCTAGTTTATAAAAAATATACCAAAGGTAATACTTTTTTCCATGAAGGGGAAGGGGCAGGTCATCTGTTTATAATTAATACGGGAAATGTGTCTATTATTGATAGCTTTAATCAATTTAGCCATAGTATCAATTTAACTGCCAGTTCAGTTTTTGGTCAAAATGCTTTTATGACTGGAGGTAGGTACAGTATGTCGGCAGTAGCACTTGAAGAAACAGCAGTTTGGGTTTTACGCAAAAAGGATTTTAATTATCTAATTGTAGTTTTACCAGAACTGGCAAAACGATATAAATGTTATTTACAACAACAAGAAATCTATCTTTACCTAATAGATAGACAAAAAATTAATCAAGATAATGCAACATTGTGGGTTAGAAAAGCAGTTAAACATTTATCTCTGGGAACTGAAATTAAGCCGGTTATGGATTATCAAATAGGTATCCATGAGCATAAAGGTGCACCGTTAGGGATATGGCTTGGACTAATGCTAGATGGTATCCCAGAAGCATTAGTTATTGGTGCCAGTTTAATTCATTCACAATTAGGGTATTCTTTATTGGCTGGGCTATTTTTATCGAACTATCCTGAAGCACTTTCTAGTTCTGTCGGTATGCGAAAACAAGGTATGAAATTTTCTATTATCCTATTTATGTGGACAAGTTTAATGTTATTGACTGGAATACTTAGTGTTCTAGGGAATATTTATTTTGCAGGCGTTGACCATGAAGTGTTTTCTTTTACTGAGGGCTTGGCCGCTGGTGCAATGTTGACCATGATTGCTCAAACCATGTTGCCAGAAGCTTATTTTAAAGGTGGAGAAATTATTGGTTTCTCAACCTTGCTTGGATTTCTTTCCGCTATTTTCTTTAAGACACTAGAGTAAAGCCAACTTTCAAAAAAACTGTTGGAACAATGAATTGAGTCAATTAATAGAGCTATCCTTAAAATTGATGCAGCTTTAAAACTACAAAAAGTAGGTTGGGCTAACGGCTCTTTCGTTAACCCAACGCGAATAGATCAATTAATCCTAGTACCTATTTCCCCACCAGCACTTGCCTTAATAGCACAAAACTTAAATTCTGGAATTTTAGCAGAAGGGTCTAGTGCTTCATTAGTAATCAAATTAGCACTGGCTTCGTTATAGCAGAATGCCATAAAGAAAGTTCCTTTTTGAACCCCCAAATCAACACGTGCATAAGCGGTGATTTTTCCGCGTCTTGATTCAATTGTTATTAATCCACCAGGCTCAACCCCTAATTTTTCTAAATCTTCAGGGTGAGCAGTCACTATTGGATCTGGCTCAATCGCATCAAGAGTTGTTGAATGACGGGTCATACTGCCTGTATGCCAATGTTCTAACTGGCGACCGGTAATAAATATTAAAGGGTATTCGGCATCGGGCATTTCGTCAGCGTGGATGTAGTTAGCAGGTACAAAGCGACCTTTACCTGATTCAGTTGGGAAGCCATCAGTAAAAATAATTGGCTCTCCTGGGTCACCTACGTTTTCTAATGGGTAGGTTAAGGAGTCAACTTCTTCAAGTCTGTCCCATGTCATTCCTGCAATACTACTCATTGCTTGACGCATTTCATTAAATACATCTTCTGGACCATTATATGTCCAGCCACAACCTAAACGGTTAGCAATTTCTTGAATAATCCATAGATCTTGTTTTGCATCACCGGGTGGGTTAACCGCTTGTCTTCCCATTTGTACGCGTCTGTCTGTGTTAGAAAAAGTCCCATTTTTTTCATAAAATGCAGATGCAGGTAAAATCACGTCTGCAAACCCAGCTGTTTCAGTTAAAAATATATCTTGTACAACCATATGTTCTAAAGCAGCTAAGGCTTTACGAGCATGGTTTTGGTTAGGGTCAGACATCGCTGGGTTTTCACCTTGTATAAACATACCATAGAGTGTTTTATCTAAAATAGCATGTAGCATTTCTACTGTGGTAAGTCCTGGGACTGAGTCTAGTTCTACACCCCATAATTTTTCAAATTTAGCTTGGTTTTCAGGATCAACGACGGGTTGGTAATCAGGGAATACCATGGGGATTAGTCCAACATCTGAAGCACCTTGTACATTGTTTTGTCCGCGTAATGGATGTAAGCCTGTCCCTGGTCTACCAATTTGCCCTGTCATTAAGGCTAAGGAAATCAGGCAACGGGCATTATCAGTTCCATGAATATGTTGAGAAATACCCATTCCCCATAGAATCATAGAACCTTTAGACGTCGCATAGAGTCTTGCAACTTCACGCATGGTTTCTGCATCAACTCCACAAATGGGAGCAACTTTTTCTGGACTATAGTCTTTTACATGATTTTTGATGAGTTCATAATCTTCAGTATATTGCTTGATATAATTATCATTCTGTAAACCTTCTTCCAGAATAACGTGCATCAAGCCATTAAGCAGAGCAACATCAGTATCAGGGCGGAACTGTAAAACATGGCTTGCGTATTTGGCAATAGCTGTACGGTTTGGGTCTATCAATATGATTTTAGCGCCTTTTTTAGCCGCGTTTTTCATAAATGTAGCACCAACGGGATGATTGACTGTTGGGTTAGAGCCGATAATAATAATGACTTCTGCTTTGCTAACATCAGAAACAGGATTGGATACTGCGCCAGAGCCTAAACACTCTAATAATGCAACAACTGATGAAGCATGACAAAGTCGAGTACAATGATCCACATTGTTAGAGCCAAATCCGGTTCGAATCAGTTTTTGGAAAAGATAAGCTTCTTCATTACTACCTTTTGCAGAGCCTAGACCAGCCAGGGCTTTTTTACCTTTTTCATCCCGAATTTTTTTCAATCCACCGGCGGCAACTTCAAGTGCTTCATCCCAGCTTGCTTCACGAAAAACAGAATCTAAATCATCAGGATCTAATAATTCAGTGGTTTTAGCGATGCCATCGCGTCTAATTAAAGGTTTGGTTAACCGAAGTGGGTTATCAATATAATTAAAGCCATATCGACCTTTTACACAAAGGCGATAGTGGTTGGTAAAACCATCACGTCCCTCAGTGTATAAAATTTTATCATCTTTTATATGGTATTTAATTAAACAACCGACACCACAATAAGGACAAGTTGAATTAACTGTTTTATCAGCAACTTGTAACCCTACATCACCTGCTGGCATTAATGCACCGGTAGGACAAGCTTGCACACATTCACCACAAGCGACACAACTACTGGCAGCCATTGGATCGGCAATATCAAATACGATTTCAGAATGTGATCCACGATTGGCATAACCAATCACATCATTCATTTGTTCTTCACGGCAGGCGCGTAAACAGCGTGTACATTGGATGCAAGCATCCATATTGACCGCAATTGCTGGATGAGATAAATCGGCTTCTGGTTGGTGGCGAGGAGCAAATCGCGGTTCGCCAACATTAAGTTTTTTTACCCAAACATCTAGTTCAGAGTCCAGTTTATAAGGGGACTCGCTTTGTTTAGGCATGTCAGATTTTAATAACTCTAACACCATTTTTTGTGATTTTAACGCTCGATCACTGGAAGTTTGAACTTTCATCCCTTCTGTTGCTGAACGACAGCAAGAGGGGGCTAACGTTCTTTCGCCTTCAATTTCTACAACACAGGCACGGCAATTACCGTCTGAGCGCAAGCCTTCTTTATAACAAAGGTGTGGTATTTCTTTGCCTAATCGTTTTGCTGTTTGAATTAGTGTTTCGTCTTCAAATGCGGAAACCTCTTCACCGTCAAGTGAGAAGTTGATAGTTGCTTTGTTCATATATTCTAGATTTGCAGCCATGTTTATTCTCTAATTATTAACGGGATTAAAGTTCATCTGGAAAGTATTTGACCACACAGCGCATCGGGTTTGGCGCTGCTTGCCCCAAACCGCAAATCGAGGCATCGACCATCACTGAGGAGAGTTCTTCTAATAGTTCAGTATTCCAGTCTTTTTCTTCCATTAAGACAGCGGCTTTTGCCGTGCCAACACGACAAGGTGTACATTGTCCACAAGATTCTTCTTCAAAGAATTTCATCGCATTAAGAGCTAGTTTTTTTGCACTGTCTTGATTAGAAAAAACCACAACAGCAGCAGAACCAATAAAACAACCGTATTCATTTAACGTATCAAAATCCATCGGTATGTCTGCCATAGATTCAGGTAACATGCCGCCAGATGCTCCACCTGGGAAATAGCCATAGAATTTATGACCTTCTTGCATACCCCCACAATATTCGTCTATTAGTTCGCGCATGGTGATGCCTGCTGGAGCTAAATGTACCCCTGGTTTATTTACACGGCCAGAAATAGAAAAAGAGCGTAAGCCTTTACGTTCATGACGACCATGTGAAGAAAACCACTCAGGCCCTTTTTCCACAATATCTCTAACCCAATAAACAGACTCCATGTTGTGCTCTAAAGTTGGGCGACCAAATAAGCCAACTTCGGCAAGAAAAGGAGGTCTTAGTCGAGGCATTCCTCGTTTACCTTCAATAGACTCAACCATGGCTGATTCTTCCCCACAAATATATGCACCTGCTCCTCGGCGTAAATAAATAGGGGGTAATTCAACTGAATCAGAAGGTGCGTTGTTTTGTAAATTAGCTATTTCTTTGGTTAAAATATCTCGGCAACCCGCATATTCATCACGCAAATAAACATAGATTGCATCACATCCAACGGTTAATGCGGCAATTATCATTCCTTCTAAAAATCTGTGGGGATCAATTTCTAAATAATGTCTGTCTTTAAAAGTACCGGGTTCACCTTCGTCAATATTAACAGCCATTAATCGTGGAGCATCAAAACCATTAACAATGCGCCATTTTCTACCTGCTGGAAAACCGGCACCACCTAAGCCTCGTAAACCTGAATCTTCCATTTGTTTCATAATGGATTCAGTTTCAATTTCACTTTCAAGTACTTTTTTAAGCGTTTGATAACCACCATCGGCTTTGTATTTTTCTAAACTAATATAATCAGTTGTTTTTTCTTTAATTTCTAGATTCTTAACAGCTGTAGTAACTGATTCGGCAGATGCTTGATGAATAGGGTTTTGACCAACCACTGCAACAGGTGCATGTTGGCAACGTCCAACACAAGGTACTTTTTGAACCCGAACTTGATCACTAAGACCATTTTCTAATGCACTAATAAGATCCTGTGCACCAGACATTTCACAAGTCAATGATTCACAAACACGAACAGTTAGGGGAGGAGGGGGCGATTGCCCTTCTTTAACTACATCAAAATGGTGGTAGAAAGAAGCAACTTCATAGACTTCTGCTGTGGACAGGTTCATTTCATGCGCTAATGCGACAAGATGCTTTGAGGCGATATGCTGGTAGTGGTCTTGAATTTTATGTAAATGTTCGATTAATAAGTCTCTCTGTCGAGACTCATCACCGAGTAGAGTTTTTATGTCTTCCAAGGCAGAAAGATCAACGGAATGGCCTTTAGGCCCACGTCTTTTTTTTCTAGAAATCTGATCAGGGGATATCTTTATGACTGCCACTTGTGTTTCCTCAAGTTAGTTTTGTTGGTTTAGTAATGTTCATTGTCAGAACAATAGCCGATGACAAATTGATCAGACTTTACCGCAGTTTACGCACTATTATCAAGTTATCTTTTTTAGCAGGGAATTCATTTTTAGTGATATTATTAAACTCTAATATCTATAATTCTCATACCTTAAATAATAATTTGTTAAATATACACGTAGTATAGAGATGCCCTATAGTTATTGTTAAGGAATTTAAAAACCATAACTTATTAAATTTAAATAATTTTGGAGTGATTATAAATATAGTTTTTGATTCGATTTTTATAATTGTCTAGCAAATATAGAGAGGAAAAGTTTGAAATTTATATTTTTACTTATTACGTTTCTTATCCAAAATGTATATGCAGTGACGGCATTACCTATAACTGAAGTTGCAAAAGGAATATATGTGCATTTTGGAAAGCATGAAATGCCAAACAAAACAAACCATGGGGCTATCGCAAATATTGGTTTTATTATTGGAGACAGTTGTGTTGCAGTCATTGATACTGGAGGCAACCCAGAACAAGGTTTTGCATTAAAAAAAGCGATTACAAAAATTACTGATAAACCAGTTTGTTATGTTATTAATACCCATGTTCACCCTGACCATATCTATGGAAATATTGCTTTTAAGAGTGATAAAGTAAAATTTATTGGGCATAACAAATTAGCACGAGCCATGTCTACAAGAGGGCAATATTATATTGATAAAGCTGTTGATCAATTAGATATTAAGTTGACTGCCAAACATATTATTCCTCCAGATATGCCAGTTAAGAAGAAGTTAATAATTGATTTAGGTGGAAGAAAACTTACGATTAATGCTCACCCAACGGCACATACTGATAATGATGTAACAGTTTTTGATAGTAAGACACGGACTTTATGGATGTCTGATTTGTTATTTTTAGAACATTTACCGGTGATTGATGGCAGTCTTTTAGGCTGGCTTAAAGAGTTAAACAGGATGGAGAAAAAAGCTTATAAAATTGTGATCCCCGGGCATGGGCCGGTTGTAACTGATTGGCCAAAAAGTCTACAGCCAGAAAAAAAATATTTACAAACATTACTCTCTGAAATTAGAGAAATGATTAAACAAGGGAAGTTTTTAGAAGAAGCAGTAAAAAAAGTCGGCTATTCTGAACGAAAAAAATGGAAGTTATTTGACCAGTTCCATAAAAAAAATGTGACCGCCGCTTTTGCAGAGCTGGAATGGGAAGATTAATTATTAGTATTGAGGAAAAGATGAATAAACAAATTTTAAAAGTTAGTTTTCTTACATTAATCTTATTGCCGTTATTAGCAACGGCAGCTAAAGATGAAACGAACTGGAATAATGTATTAAAAGATCAGTACTTCTCAGGAAAAACAATCGAAGAATCAAATAATGTTATTGAGATTGAAGCACCTTATCGTGCAGAAGACCCTGCCTTGGTTCCTGTGAAAATCATTAGTAAGATTAAACAAAGGAAAGATAGGTATATCAAAAAACTGACTGTTTTTGTAGATAAAAACCCCTTTCCTTTTGTAGGTGAATTTGAATTTACCCCAGAGACTGGAAAGGCTGATTTAGCAATGCGAGTACGTGTCAATAGCTATAGTTATATTAGAGCCGTTGCAGAAATGAATGACGGAAAACTTTATATGAGTAAAAAATTTGTCAAAGCCAGTGGTGGCTGTTCTGCCCCTATTGGTGCTGATCTGGATGTAGCTATGAAGCGATTGGGGAAAATGAAATTCAGAATGGATAAAGGCCTTAAAGAAGGCGAGCCAGCATTAACTCAATTGTTGATTAGCCATCCCAATATTACCGGTATGCAAATGGATCAGGTTACACGGTTTATTAGAAAATCTCATTTTGTTGATCAAGTAAAAGTTACTTTTGATGGCAAGCCAGTATTAACTGCAAAAATTGATATTGCAATCAGTGCTGACCCTAATTTCAGGTTTTATTTTGTACCGAATAAAAAAGGTGAGCTGAAAGCAGAATTTAGCGATACTTCTTGTGAGTCGCCTACAAGTAGGGATATGTGTAAATCAGGGGAAAATTATTCTACGAGTCAGATGGTGAACCCGTAAATAAACTTAATTTACTATTCAAAGCTGTCATATTTTTTTAATAGTTAGATTTAAAAAGGAAAATCATGAATACTAAAAAGACAATTTTAGCATCATTAATTACAATACTTGTTTTACCTGTGTTTTCAGTACAGGCGGAAAAAATTCCCCGCTCAGGAGTGCCTGAAGCGGTGGTTAAAATGATAAAAAAAGAACATCCCGAAGCAAAACTTATTGAAATTGACAAAGAAGTCCATTTTGACGAGGTGCTTTATGAGGTTAAATATAAAATCAACGGTGTAAAATTTGAGACTTTATTTACACCAAAAGGAGAGAATTTTGGTGAGGAAATAGAAATTCCACTTTCAGAATTACCTCAAGCGATTGTAAAGACACTTGAGAAAACCTTTAAACAACTCAAAATTGAAAAAGCAGAAAAAATTGTAGCCCCCGATGGGCGCGTTGAATATGAAGTGGATGTTGAAGGCGATGGGCAAGAATGGGAAATAGAATTAACACCAGAAGGAAAAATTTTACTTAAAGAATTGGATTAATCAATATTTTCGACCAAACTATCTCAAGAAGAATATAGTTATTCTACCTGACAATTGAGAGGGTTTGGTCAGAGCAAAAGGATTATAGCTGTAGTGATTACAAATTATCATTGCAAAGCAATCAAGCGCTATTATCTTCTATTAATTTACCTTGTATCGCATGCACAAGTTTAGAAATCAAGAAATTGATGGTTCACACTACGAAGGACTTATTTCGAGCATGCGCCATGTGCGTAATAGGCTGACTTTTTTCGTTCTATTTGCGATTTACTGTTTGCTCTCCGTTTTGGCTACAACCGATAAAATATTGTATCTGGAATCGGCTATACAAATGCCTCTGCTTAATATTGAACTGCCGTTACTGTCATTTTATACGGTTATGCCTTTATTTTTATTGGTCTTGCAGTTTAACTTGTTCTATTCGCTACACACCTACCGAGGTTTTCTAAAAAGAACCCTAAAATATCATCCATCGGCATTAAATATATTACCTACGGGATACTGACTAAAGACGAAGCTGAAGCCATTGCTCAGCGAGTAACTGAACCGAGAGCAAGGGAACGCATGGGGTTACATTCTTTGCAGAAAAAACCTTAAGGAATTATTTTTGTCGTTCCCACTATCTCTATTGTCACCGTGTTAATCATATACCCTCTAGCAATAACCATAAATAATGAATGTAACAGAAGCCTTAAAACAGCGGAAATCAGTCCGTGCTTTCTTAAACAAAGCAGTCGAAAAAAGTAAAATTAATGCAATTCTTGAAGCTGCCAGTCATGCACCATCAGGGGTTAATACTCAGCCGTGGCAAGTTGTTGTTGTGACGGGAGCTAAAAAGCAAGCATTGCAAGGACAAATAGAAACAGCCTTTCGCTCTGGGGATAAAGGCAAGGCGGATTATCCTTACTACCCAGAAAAATGGCTAGAGCCGTATAAATCACGCCGTAAAGCTTGTGGCTTGCAACTGTATTCTACTTTAGGGATTACGCGTGAAGATAAGCAACGTCAGTTAGATCAATGGGCAGCTAATTACCGTGCTTTTGACGCGCCTGTTATGTTGCTATTTTTTATGGAAAGTGCAATGAAAACAGGTTCTTTTATGGATTATGGAATGTTTCTGCAATCTGTGATGTTAAGTGCGGTTGAGCAGGGTTTAGCAAGTTGTCCGCTTGCTTCTTTAGCCAGTTATCCACATATCATTAAACCTGCTTTGGCTTATCCCGATGGTTCGTTGTTAGTCTGTGGAATGGCGTTGGGGTATGAGGATAAAGACGCTATTGTTAATAGCTATCGTACACCACGGGTTGAGGTGAGTGCTTTTACGCAATATTTTATGGATTAACGACTTAATTTATCATCGTCAGAAGTATTGGAGACGAGGTTTTAACCTCGAAGTAACAATGTAAAAGAGGCTAAAGTCTCTGCTCCAAATCTTTTGGCAGTCAGTTTTAAACCTTTAACAAAAAATAAAAAACTATAGGCAAATATAACACTGTCAATAAATTTCCTACCATCACCATTGACGCTACTTTTTCTGGCTCCTGATTATACCGTTCAGCCAGTGGCGCATTTAATATCGCTGGAGGTAAGACTGAAAATAGTATCACTAGCGGTTTTAAGTGTTCTGCCATGGGTAATAGATAAATCGCTAAAAAAGCAAAAGGTAATCCACTGAGCGGACGCAATACCGCGCCGAGCAAACCTTGTTTCCAATGCGTCCAGTTTGCATCGGCCAGTTTTATCCCTAAGGTGACTAATGTTAAGGGAATGGCGACTTGGCTTAATAACTGCATTCCTGGAAAAATTAACTTGGGTATGTGAATGTCAAAGCCATATAAAAGCAACCCTATTATCATACCAATAATAATAGGGTTTTTAACAAGACTGCTTACTGAAAGTCTTCTCTCATAAATGGCAAAGCCAAAGGTAAACATGCTAATTGATTGAACCAAAAAAAGTACAACCGCATACGGCAGAATGGCCTCACCAAAGGCGAAAACGGCTAAAGGAAAGCCCATATTCGCAGAGTTGTTAAACATCAATGGTGGCCCAAGGGTTTTAAACTGTAATTTTAGCAACCTACTAACTAGCCAAGCAATTAGGCCAGAGCCAAAAACAATCAGTACACCTGCCAGCAATACCTCCCACGCACCTTTTGCTGCACTTAATTTCTCGGATAACACAAAGATCAGCAGGGCAGGGACAAATAAATCAAGATTAATCTGATTAACCTCGGCAATACCCGTTGTTACTGTCTTTCCATAAAGAAAGCCTGCAAAAGCAATAAAAAAGACGGGGACAACAATATTTAAAACCTCAAGCATTTAATGACCTATAAGGTTTTTTATTTGATAAATGAAGTTAAAAGATTAAGCACATTCCCCATTCCTTTTTTTAGGTGAATTTCTATTTCATCCATAGTGATCTCACCTTCTGACTTTCCAGCAGCCCAATTAACCACAACTGCAATAGCCGCATAATTAATACCCATTTCTTTTGCTAATGAAGCTTCGGGCATTCCCGTCATGCCAACTAAATCACAGCCATCTTGTTCCATCCGTTTAATTTCTGCTGCTGATTCAAGTCTTGGGCCTTGTGTACAGCCATAGGTAGCAGAGGTGCTTGTTGACAGTTTTAGTTGTGTTGCTGTTTGAATTAAATTATCACGTAATATTTGGTTATAGGGGAATGTAAAATCAATATGAGTGACTGTCTCTAGTTCGTCTGAAAAAAAGGTATGCTCTCGTCCATAGCTATAATCAACAATTTGATCTGGAATTACAATATGTGCTGGTTTCATCTGAGTGGTTATACCACCCACCGCTGCTACAGCAATAATATCTGTTACACCCAGTTTTTTTAATCCCCAAATATTTGCCCGATAATTTATTTTGTGTGGTGGAATAGTGTGAGGGTTTCCGTGACGAGCTAGGAAAACAATGTCTTTATCATTAATATTGCCATGAACAAAATTTGCAGAAGGGTTTCCAAAAGGTGTTTCTAGTGATTCGGTTGCCGTGATATTTAAACCTTCCATTTGGCTTAACCCAGTACCTCCAATGATGGCTAATTTTGACATGTTTAGTCCTCTTTGCAGGCATAGATACCTGATGCATTTCTAAGATAGCCTTTATAATCCATACCATAGCCAAATAGATAGCGGTTTTCTACTTCCAGACCTATAAAATCAGCAGTGACAGGTTTTTGGTGAGGCAGTTTTTTATCAACCAACACAGCGATATAGATGGACGTTGCGGCTTGGTCTTTACAGTAGTTAATAATAGCCTCAAGGGTTAGTCCTTGGTCAAGAATATCATCTACAATTAATACGGTTCTGTTTTTAAGATCTGTTTCGGGTTTGTGCTTCCATTGAATATCGCCACCAGAAGTCTGGTTTAAATATCGACTTGCATTAATCGCATCAAAAGTGAAAGGGAAGTTTAATCGGGTTAATAACTTTCCAGCAATAACCACACCTCCATTCATTACACAAAGAATAACTGGGTTTGTCGCTTTTAAAAATAGATTGATTTTTTCAGCCATACCATCAATGGCTGATTCAACTTCTGATTCTGTATATAAGCAATCAGCAGTTGCTTCTATTTGAATTATTTCGTTAGGCGTAGGCATATTGACTGATTGTTTGTGATAATTGTTGCCATTGTTCATTATCAATAAGTTGTGCTCGTGAAAATTGGGGCTTGCCACGCATTATTTGCAATCTTTTTTCTCTTATATTACTTGAAGTTATTGGAATACTTTCTAAAACTTCATCGGCAGCAGTCGAATTGTTACAGACTAATACCATGTCACATCCTGCTTGAAGTGCAAGTTTAGCGCGATAAGGGAAATCACCGATTGAAGCTGCACCTTCCATACTTAAATCATCACTGAATACAGTGCCATTAAAATTTAGTTCATCACGCAATATATTTTGAATCCATTGGCTCGAAAAACCAGCAGGGAGGGAATCTATTTGTGGATAAACCACATGAGCAGGCATGATGGCTTCTAGCCCTTCTGTGATTAATTGTTTAAAAGGCTGCAAATCTTTATCCCGAATATCTTGTAAGTTTCTATTATCATAAGGTAAGGTCAAATGAGAGTCTAAGGCAACAGCGCCATGACCAGGGAAATGTTTGCCTGTTGCCGCCATTCCTGCAGAATTCATTCCTTGTCTAAAACTACTGGCTAATTGTGTAGCCAATTTGTGATCTTGGGAGAAGGAGCGGTTACCAATAATTTCACTGATTCCACAATCAATATCAAGCACCGGTGCAAAACTAAAATCTATGCCTACTGCTAATAATTCAGTTGCCATTAACCAGCCCGCAGATTCAGCTAAATCAGGGGATTCTGTAAAAATTGAAGCAGGGGGTAATCGAGTAAAACCAGTTTGAAAACGCTGTACTCTGCCACCCTCCTGATCAACAGCAATAAGAATATCTCCATCACGAGCATGTCGAATATCTTTAATAAGCTGTGTGACTTGTTCGGGAGAACAATAGTTACGGGAGAATAAAATGACCGCACCTGTATTTGGGTGATTAATTTTTTCTTTTTCAGATTGAGAAGGTGTCAAACCTTCAAGATCAATCATTACAGGGCCAAAGGGTTGTTTAGTCATAATATATTTTGTTAAATTGTTTTTTATTATATTATCCCATGCCTAGGATTTAAATGAGAAATCTCTATACTTAAATTTAATATAGCGTAAAACAAATAGATTAGGAGCGTGTATGCATATTTTTATTTTAATATTCAGTTTTTTTCTTACCTCAACTTTTGCTTATGCAGGTGACGATGACGAAACAAGTGAACCTGTTATAGAATATATTGAAATGACACCTAAGTTTACTGTTAATCTGGATAAACCAAATAAATATTTAGCAGTGAGTGTCCAGCTAATGGTTGAAGGAGAAAAGTTTATTGAAAAGGTAAAAAAACATTTACCTGCATTAAGGCATGAATTAATTATGAATTATAGTGCTCGCTCTGCTGCAGATTTACAAACAATGGAGCAGCGTGAAGCTTTGCGGTTAGAAACAAAAAAGGTTATTACAAAAGCACTAGAGGAATATTCAAATAGTGATGGCTTTAGGGATGTTTTTTTTACGGAGTTTTTAGTTAATTAGATGTTTAGGGCACTTCTATTAATTATGGATAACTAAATAATCTTTAAGAGCCTTGCTTAGTTTAGCTTTTTCTATTTCAAGCTGTTGTATTGAATATGGAATCGCTTCAAATTTCCCCCAAACGGGTGCAGGCCAGGCAATATCAGTTTTATAACGAACAATATGATGAATATGAAGTTGGGGAACCCTATTACCAATGGCAGCAATATTCATTTTATCTGCATGATAAATTTCAGCCAATATTTTAGCTAATAGACTGGATTCTTGCTGTAGTAATATCTGGTCTTGCTCAGATAGTTGATATATTTCAGTTACCTCAGCTCTTTCAGGAACTAATATTAACCAGGGGTATTGACTATCATTGATCAAGAGTAGCCTTGATAAAGTGAAGCGGCCTATTTCTATCGTGTCCGACTGAAGACGGGAATGTAATTGAAAAGTCATAACTGTACTTGATAAGGGTGAATCGTTAATATAGGAATAAATAATAACAATAAATAGAGTCAATGGTATGAGTGCATCTAATATTTCTATTCATGAGTCGTTAGCAGAAAATAAACTTGCAGTATCTTTTAAGTTAATACTTGGGCTGTATTTAATTATTCCACTTAGTTTTGTCGTTTATATGTTGGATGTTTATTTCGGGGGTCATTATTTACAATCAATTTTGCCGAGCAGCCCTAAACACTTTTTATTGTTTCAGATTCTTTTTGGTACGCCCCATATTGTAGCAAGCGCTATTATGCTGACCAGCAATAGAGAATATCTACAGTTTTTTAAATTAAAACTAATCGTAATGACAGTTTTAATCATTCTTGTTTTTGGAATAGGCAGTCTCTATATTCCCTTTAAAGTGTTATATATTACTACTGCCTGCTGGACTGTATATCATGTGTTTAAACAGCAACACGGTATTGGAAAAGGTATTTGTCGATTGCCCACATGGGCCTTTTACTGGCTATTATGGTTAAGTGTCAGTGCCGGAATATTTATTTATATCGGTATTTTTTTAAAAAATAGCTTGGATGCCGATCAGACACTTTGGGTTCAACTGATCGCGGGTGTGCTGACTATCGGGTTAATTTTAAGCACAATTTTATGTCAAAGATATATATCAACACGATTTGGAAAATATTTTTTGTGGGCAAATACTATGCTCATTTTCAGTAGTTTTTATTTTTATACTCAAGAATACTATTTTTTGTCCATTTTAATTCCACGATTGGTACATGATTCAACGGCTTACGTTTTTTATGTGACTCATGATTACAATAAACATCACAAAAGCCCACATAATTTTATTTATAAATATGCTGCAAGATGTAATTTACATGTATTTTTAGTTCTTCCTTTACTATCTTTTATTCTGACTTATTTACTCCAGGCATATGGGGATGAGCTGATCAACATGATTACTCGATTTTTCTTTGAAATGGAAATACGTAAAGCTGTCACGTTAGGAGTCGTTGGGTATTTGTCATTAATGCACTACTATACAGAAGGGTTTACTTGGCAGGCAGGGTCACCTATGAGACGCTATATACGGTTTTCTAAATAACGGGAAAGGTTATAAGATTTTGATATTTTGGATTCTTTCTCTCTCCACTTTTAATCATTAAAAGTTTATAAAAAAGTACAAAATTGTTTACAAAAAATAATTGTTAAGTTGTTCACAGTTTCTGTGGATAACTCTGTGGATTAGTTGCATAAACAGGGCTTTAACCCTTATATAATGGGTATGTTCTTTATTTTGTATGAAATTTGTACATAAAATTATAATGTTATATAAATCAATTGGATACATGTATTTATTGAGGGGTAGATAACTTCAAAGCCAATTTTTTTAATAATTTAAAGTTATGATAGTGAAAGACAGTAAATTGTGAATAAATGTGATGAAGGTTTGTTTTTTTTGTTGATTAGCTTGCGGAATGTAGAAGATGTGTATACCGCTACTTTAATACGTTAAAAAGTTTATTTGTAACCTTCGCCTGTTCCTAATAAAGCTGCAATGATATTTTTTTGTATTTCTGAAGATCCTGAAAATAATCGGCTTGCTAAAGCATCATTAACTAATCGGGCTATAGGATTATCTTCAACTAAGCTGCTGCTACCCAAAACTTGAACCGCATCCAGACTTGATTGTAAAAATGCTTCTGCAGCAAATAATTTGGTTTGAGCACTTACTAAGGTGATCCTCTTATTGTTGTCTTTTAATCTAGCACATTCATTTACCCATAACCGAGTGCCATCTAATCTTACCTTCATTTCAGCGATTTTATGACTTATCGCCTGGTTTTTCCCTAAGTGAAAACCATTAACTTGACGTTGCCGACTAAATTGAATAACTGTTTGTAATTGCCAGTCCATTACTCCGCAAAGGCCGGCAAAAATAAAGGCTCGTTCTAATTCTAATGCTTGTTGAATCATTATCTTACCTGCACCTGTTTTTCCGAGTTGTCTTGATTGTGGAATTAAACAGTCCTTTAGGATCACATCACCCATGGTTGCTGTGCTACAACTAGATACACTCGGTTGTTTGAGAAATTTAGCTCCGAGATCATCTTTATGTACAATAAAAGCACTCAGTTTATTTTCCAATCGAGCATAGACGACTAATAAATCAGCAATGGGGGTGTTGGTAATAAAACGTTTATGGCCATTTAAGAATATGCCATCAACTGTTGATTCGCCTATCATTAATAAGCCGTTAAGATCTGATCCAGCTTGAGGTTCGGTGATAGCATGACCAGCAATGAATTCACCCGATAAAAGTTTGGCAAGGTATTCTTGTTTTTGTGTTGCGTTCCCGTAATTAAGTAATGGAAAAATAGCCCCCCAAAGATGTGCATTAATAGAAAGTAATAAACCACTATCTAAACAAAACTTACCAAGACTCTCATGAGCTAAAATTAAGGTAGAAAAATCATCGCCACTACCACCCTCTACTATACTAATTGCATGTTTTAAAATGCCTTGTTGCGCACAATGGATAAAACGTTGTTTTGACGCCTGAATATCGCCTATAGGTGGAAGTTGATTCATTTTTTTTCGATTAGTTGTTTTAGCTTTTGATAATCTATTTTTTGATTTGTCAGATAAGGTAAAGATTTAAGCGTTATATATCTGCATGGTTGCATATAGGTTGGTAGCTTCTGTTTTAGCAGTTTAATGATGATAGCAAGATCCCCATCATTTTTTAAAACAATTGCAGCGGCGGGCCTTTGCCCACTAGTGCTATCTTGCAATCCAATCACAGAGCAGTTATCTACAAATGGGTTCTGTAATATTACTTGTTCTATTTCTGCTGGCTCTACTCGATAACCAGAGCATTTTAACATTCGATCTAGGCGACCATGGTAGCAATATTCGCCATATTCATTCAGTGATACTTTATCTCCTGTGAGATAAAATTTATCAGTCGTTAATGCGGAAATTAGTTTACCTTTTTGCCAGTAGCCAGATAGATTGTTGACACTTTGTACTTTTAATTCATTATTTTCTGGATTAATAGATAATGTTGAATTACAAGCAGGAGAACCAATCGGAATAGGTGTGTTTTTAGCTAATCTGTTTCTATCTACTTTCCAGTAGCAACAGACATTAGTCTCAGTAGGACCATATAGATTATAAAAATCAACCTCAGGCAATTGATTTGAAAGACTTATTAAGTGAGTAGTAGGGAAAACTTCCCCAGCAAATAAAATAGTTCTTAAATAGGGTAGGGGAGTGCTGTCAAGTGCTCCTTTTAAAGCAATAAAACTCAGTATTGAAGGCACGGTATACCATAGAGTTATTCGGTTTTCACTGAGCCATGCGGTTAAACGACTAGGTGAAAAGGTCAATCTGGCTGGAATAAAATTTATCGTTGCACCACAACATAGACTACTGAATAAATCGAATACAGATAAATCAAAATAAAAGGGCGTAAGTGAAGCAATAATATCTTTATTGTTTATTTTAAAGGTATGGCTTGCCCAATCAGAAAAGTTTTTCATGGCTCTATGGCTTAGAGCCACGCCTTTTGGCTTTCCTGTGGATCCTGATGTGTAAAGAATGGCTGCTAATGATTCAGGTGATAGGTTTTCTGGCTGATAATCATTATTGGAAGAATGTTGATCCATATCTAACCATAGTTGAGACTGCTCTAGCCATTCTGGGCAGGGACCTTTGCCGATAACACATTGGCTATCAGCATCTTTAATAATATAATTTAATCGGTTGGCAGGGTTTTTTAAATCTAAAGGAATATAACATGCACCAATATTGATAACCGATAAAAGTGCTACTGCTGCTTCAATCCCTCGATCTAACGCAATAACTACACGGTGGTAATTATTTTTTTTAGATAAAAGTAATGAACTGGTTTGGTTAATTAACTGTTGGACTTGTTGATAAGTTAGCTGTTGATCTCCTTCAATAAAAGCAATAGCATCAGGTGAGTCAAGGCACTGTTGATAAAAGGATGAGAGTAAAGGCATTTAGAGTTACTATGTGATGAATTAATAAATATTTATACTTTATCATTTACATTTCAATATGATAAATATCTTGTTGATGAAAAATAGATGACTGTCTAATTGCTGTTAAATAGGCAACAAGTTATAATCTACCTAAATATAATAATAAATTGGTTTTTATTTCGTATTATTGCCATAAGTTTATAGGTAATTAATACTTTAAACCAAAAGGGAGGAATCATGACTCGAGCTGTCGTAATTTTTTTAGGGCTACTTGCTCTTGCAGTATTTATTTTTGTTTGTATCAATAATAATGCACCAGCTATTCAGAATGATATTCAAACGCGAACATCAACCATTTTATCAAGTGATTCCTCTACAAAATGGGCAACAGCCAGAGCTGATGGGCGTAACATTATTTTAACAGGTATAGCGCCAACAGAAGCAAAGCGTCAACAAGCGGATGATATAGCTAGTAAGGTAGATGGCGTATTAAATGTAGATAACCAAATCACTGTTGCTTATTCATCCCCAGAAATTACATCCTCATCTACTACACCTGACTCTCAAAATAACCTTTATGAAAGTGAATTTTCAAGAAGTGCTTCTGGAATAGTATTAAGCGGATCTGTTCCTAATCAGGAACAACGAAAAAAACTGTTACGTTTAGCTAGAGAAAAATTTGGTGATGGTAATGTAACTGATTTTTTAATTGTTAAATCAGACGCACCAAAGGATTGGTATCAAACGGCTTCTAGTGCAATAAAAAATTTAGTTTTGTTGCGTGATGGGGTTGTTGCAATAACTGATAAGCACGTAAGAATAATAGGACAAGTTGTTGATGATACTGCAAAGCAAAAGATTGAAAATAATTTAAAAAATGAGCTGCCTGATCAAGTTGCCTTTAATTTGAACGTGGATCCACCACCAGAACTTAAAGCTAAAAAAGACGAGTCAGCAATACCTCAAGCAATACAGTCATCTTCTTGTGGAAAAAAATTTAACAAACTAGTCTCTCCTAAGATTGTCAATTTCTCCACAGACAGTGCTTCTATTGAATCACAAGCAAGTATAGTGATTGAACAACTAATTAAGTATTCTGAGGTGTGCCCCAATTCAATAATAGAAGTTGGGGGACATTCTGATTCTCGTGGAAATGAGGCTCATAATTACCTTTTAAGTAAACAACGTGCACGGACTACTGCTAACAGTCTGATAAAAAGTGGAATACGAAAGGATAGGTTGGTCGTAGAAGGATACGGTGAAAGCAAGCCATTAGCAGACAATAGTACAGAAAAAGGTCAGGCCCTTAATCGGCGCATAGAATTCAAATATTTACGAGAAGGAGACTAGTAATGGGATACTTAATAACTCAAATAATCATTTGTCTGTTAATAGCGGTGATGATAGGTTTTGTTATAGGCTGGTTACTAAGGGGCTTAGGCTTAGAAGTTGATGATGAGGATATGCCAAAATATAAGAATCAGGGCGCAGTAGATACCTCATTTTTAGATGAGGATGTTGACCTTGAGCCTGTCACTATAGCACCTTCAATTTCTCATAAAATTGAAAAAATTGACGGTCTTGAAAAAGGAATGGTGAAGGTTCTTCATAAAAATGGTATCAAAACAACTAAAGATTTAATAGAAAAATGCTCAAGTAAACATGGTTTGCAACGTATTATAAGCTCAACTGAAGCTTTAGAATCAACTGTAAAACAATGGGTCAGCCTAGCTGATATTATGCGTATTCCTGATATTAATGGAAGACTGGCTAAATTAATAGAAGCCTGTGGGATTAAGTCTACAGAAGCACTTGCTGAAGTAGACCCTCAGTTACTGGTTAACGAAATGCAGAGTGTTAACCAGCGTGAACTTTTATTTCCTGAATCAATACCGCTGCCTGACTTTAAGCAAATGGTTCATTTTATTAGAGAAGCGAAAACACTTTAAAATATTAACTTTACTTTTGCAGGTTTTATAGCGAGTTGGTTCTCTTGGTTTTTTTTGGTAAGGAAATTAAATCAACCACTTAGGAGCTGACTATGCACTTTAAACAGGTTGTTTATTTCTGATAATAAAATGAAAAAGCTCAGGCTTGGTATTAAATACATTTTTTAACCGTCTGATTTTTATAAAAAAAATCATCGAATCCACTGAACTTGAACATCAAGCATATGAATCACTATTTTCGCATACCTTTGAATTCTTTGTTGTTGGCAGCGTAAAATTTGGTAATCATGAACATTAAGGCAAGTTCCTTGGTAATTACTTATTTGTTTTGTCGCACTCAGTTTATCATCAACCCTGCCTTTTTATTATTTTCAATGGGTTACGGCTTAAGTACGTGCCGTTCATACCGGCCCCCAGTTATTCTCAATAATTTTAGGGCTATTCCAGTTTTTTTGTAGATTGGTATTCTTATATAAAAAAATGCGTTAGACTTGATATTCCAAAATAGCTTAAAGTTAAGGATAAATTATGAGTAATCATTTACTTGCAGGGCCTATTTTACGTAGAGTTACCTCCCATGAAGTTTGTGTCTGGATCGCTACTGATCGACAACTCAATTTATCAGTAACAATATTGAAAGAAGGTGAACGGATAGGCATAAGTAAAGGTAAGGAAACTAAAATTAATCAATGTAAGCTAGGAAAGCACCTCTATATTTATCTTCTACAAGCCAACACCATCGACAAAAAGAGCTTATTCCCTCTAGATACTTTATTGACCTATCAAATTAAGATAGATAATAAAATACTGGACTTAAAAGCTTTAAATTTGACTTATGCAGGTGAGTCAAACCCTAGTTTTTTTATACCAAGCCAGATAAAAAATTTACTGCAAGGAAGTTGCCGTAAACCCCATGGGAGCCCAACTGATATGTTAGGGGTAGGCGATGAGAAATTAGAAGAAACACATAATGATATAAAAAAACGACCGGCTTTACTTTTACTCACAGGTGACCAAATCTATGCAGATGATGTCTCAGGCTCTTTGCTTGCATTACTTAAAGAAAAAGCCTTAGTTTTACTAGGCTCTCAAGAGTTATTACCCTGGGAAACTTTGCCGAAATCGCGCTATACCCTTTTTAAACAGCATATTAGGAATTTGTTCAATAAAAATATAAAACCTGAGATTAATCAAGAACAATTGTTTGATCCTTCTCAGTTAGAGCATCGGAAATATATAGCAAAAAAACAAGCTGGTTTTAGTTCGACAGAAAGTGATAATCATTTATTTACCTTTGGCGAATATGCTGTCATGTATCTCTATGTATTTGGTAATGCTAGACAATGGTTACCTGATTTTTCTCTTGAAAAAGATGCTTCCAAAAACGATGCATTAATAAACTTTCACAGTAGCTTACCTAAGGTACGACGTCTATTAGCTAACATTCCAACCTATATGATTTGTGATGACCATGATGTTACTGATGACTGGAATATCACTGGTGCCTGGTATGATAAAGTAAGAAACCTTGCTTTGGGTCGACGGATAGTTGCTAATGCATTGTCAAGTTATTGGGCATTTCAGGCATGGGGAAACGCACCGGAAAATTTTGATGATACTTTTATTCTCTCTATCACTGAGTATTTTGTTGCATCCCCTTCTGTTCCACCAAAACTTGCTGAACAATTCGATCTTAATATGTGGAAATACCGTGGCTGGAGTTTTTCTATTCCTAGTAACCCACCAATAGTTGCAATTGACTCGCGAACTCAACGTCAATCGGATGGTGATAATTATCCTCCACAATTATTAGATAGATATGCATTGGATTGGTTACGCACAGAATGGACCAAACTACTTGCAAAGAGGGAGCAGGAAATTGATAATGAATTAGCAAGTGATTTTCACCCTTGTCCTATTTTTGTAACAACTACTCCAGTGATGGGGTTTGCCCCAATAGAAGGTTTGCAACAATTATTATTATGGATAACAGGAAGGGTTGAGAGTAGTCTGATAATCCGAACTTTTGAAAGCTGGTTTAATATTGAGGGTATAGTAACTGCAAGGGTTATTTACAAAGTGGATGCAGAGGCCTGGACATCCAACAGAGAAGGTTTTGCTAAATTTCTAAATTGCATGCTACATAGAATGAATATAGATAAATGTGTTTTTTTATCTGGTGATGTTCATTATTCATTTTCTTCCAAAGCAAGTTTCAAGAGCAATAAAAAAACCTTGCAATGCTGGCAATTGACCAGCTCGGCATTATGCAATACACCCAGTGCAAAAAACAGGTTTGATACTCTAAACAAACTTGCCAATGAAAAGAATGGTGAATTTTCTCATCAAAACCGTTCTTTAAGTGCTTCGAAACGATGGAAATCAAAAGGTGTTTACATCAACAGTATTTCACAACAAAGGTTGACACCAAAACCTAATATTGGTTTAGTAGAATTTGATGATAACGGTCCGGTCAAGCATACTTTGCTAAATGCTGAAAACTCTGAGGTATTTGTATTAAAATAGGAACTCATCAGTGTTCCCATATCACTCTTACCCAGGAACTAATCGAGCCACCAGAGCAGACATAAGATCAGCCAGAGGCTTTCCTGTGATTATTGCATTTTGAACGGCTCGAATGGTATAGGAGCTAATACGTACAATTCTTTCCAGAAATAATAATGGATTAACAAAACCGCCATTTTTCTGGGCTCTTCTTTGTCTTTCTTCAAGCGCTTGGTTATATTTTTTATCCGAAGGATGAATCAACTCGGGATCTTGTATTTTTGAAATTTCTTCACAAACGCGCATTAAATTATAAGCCATGGTGGTAAGACGCATTTGATTGTTGAGTGACTTAATCGAAGAAGACCAGGCTTTTTTTTCTTTCATATTACTTTTGCTGTTATTGTAGGCCATTTTCAATGGTCCAGCGTTTGTAGTACAGAATCGCAATGGTGCCTGGATTTATTGATTTTGGTAATGTCGAGACAAAGTGGTGTAACTTTTGGGTTTCGGGGTCGCGGTAATGTATGACATTAAATCTTACCCCTTGGTTTTCAACAATGCGGTAGTCTTCGATACCTGTGTTAATAGGATTGTTGGCATCAAAGGCTATGGATTCGATCCATGTAGCCACTGAATTTTCTTTTAGAACAGATATCATATAATTTTGGTGGGCTTTCTGCTTTGCCCACCAAGAAAAGTCTGTCACCGCTTTGTCATAGACATAGAGATTGTTTTCTAGCTGTCTACACTGGCTATTTTGGTGATCAATATGATGGCGTAAATAAACCCAGTGGCGTAGACTTTTCCATTACCCCCTCTTGGGGTATGGCAGGCATGATCAATAAAATGTCCGTCAGCCGCTTCTACCGTATAGTCATCAAGTTCAGGAAATGATTTAAGGTAATCAATATCTGAGGCGGCTAAATGATCACAGAGAATTTTATAGCTTTGGCCTTCGATGGCTTCAAGCATGCGGGTGCGTCTTGAAGACTTCAGGGATTTAAAGTAGGTCGAGGGAGGGAGGAGTTCTCCATGAACTTCTTCAGTTGTTTGTATAAAGTGGTGACCGCTATCAACGGGGCTAATACAGCGCAATAGTCCGAGACGAATGAAGTCAATATCACTCATTTCAGGACATGATCTTTGCCAGACAGGTAGCGTTCTGCTGCTAATGCTTGCTCCATGCTTTCGTTGCAATGTGTCAGGAGGTAATCATTCAAAGAGAGGTCAGTAATCATGCGAGTTTTCCGTTTTAGGGTAAAAAACGTAAAATCTCAAAAAAATTCTTTGTAATTACAAGTCTTTTTTTATTTAATTTCCCATGTTCGATGTTTTAAACCCTCATCTTTTCTATCGCTGGCAGCATTTTTTTTAAAATACGAAAATACGTGTCTTAGTGGGCTTTAGAGTGCCAGTTCGCTGCGTGTTTCATTACAACTTTCGCTGAAAATCAGGGAAACGGAGCGATAGCGAAGTGATGATTTTTAGTCCGCAGTAGGCAACAGGGAAATTTGCAGATTCGACGTGTGCGATAGCACGCGAGAGAAGCAAAAATTTTTTCCCGATAAGCCGTCAAGTCAGTGAGGTAAGTTTTAACGGAGCGGCTTTTGTGCGGAGTTGAAACTGGACGCAGGACGTACTGTGGCACTCGATTAAGTCGCCCGAGCGGAATGAATCTTTGGACATGGATGTCCCAAGGTGATATATAGCGAGGATGGCGCGCCAGATGTTTTAAAGGGAACACCCATGATTATTTGATAAATAAAATTAGGTGTAAAGAAAAAAGACTGTCTAAAATTAAAGAATACCTTATCATATTGCTGTTGAAGAATGGGCTTAGTTTTGGTGTCTTATTCTCAAGAAATATCAAAAAATAACCGTGCGGAGCATACTAAGTGACAGAAATAAAAGAACAATCAATAGAAACCTTCCTTGATGAGCTAGCAAGTAAACAGGCAACACCAGGTGGAGGAAGTGCAGCGGCAGTGATTGGAGCACAATCAGCAGCACTTACCAGTATGGTTTGTAATTTGACTATTGGAAAGCCAAAATATGCTGAAGTAGAAGAGGAAATGAAAGCTTTATTAAAACAGTCAGAAGCATTACGACAACAGCTAACTGGCATGATTAAACTAGATGTTGATGTGTTTGATCATCCTATGGCTTACCTAAAGAAACAGATCAGGAAAAAGCAGTTAGGAGTGAAAAAATACAAACCGCTTTAAAAGAGGCGACTTTAGTCCCACTAGAGTGTGCTAAAGCCAGTGCACAAGCAATTAAATTAAGCAGAATAGCAGCAGAAAAAGGAAATATAGGTGTTATTAGTGATGCCGGCGTTGCGGCAATGGCGGGATATAGTGCATTAAAAAGTGCAGCACTCAATGTTTATATTAATGCCGGCAGTATTAAAGATAAAAAATTTGCCACTGAAAAGCTCGCAGAATTAGAGCAAATTATCAGTGGAGCAGATATTGAAGTTGAAGAAACTTATCAAATTGTTAAATCTAAATTGTAAGAGATGAGGTAGGTTGGGCTAACGGCTCTATCGTTAACCCAACATTTTTAGTATCCATATTGTTGGGTTGCCAAAGAGACGGCAGCCCAACCTACCAAATACCCAATAATCTCCTCAATTAATGATAGCGATTTAAAATGTGGGAATGCCGGTAGCTTCACTTTTAATCACACCTATCTCCTAGCCAAGCCAATATACCGTATTCCTTCTGGTAACATAATAATTATAATATCTATTTTTTACTTGGGGATTTCCTCAGCACTTTCCAATTGGAAAACGAAGTCCCCTAAATGTTTTAATATCACTTTATAATATTTATCAAAAGCCGATACTTTATGAAGTAATAGTTTCGACGATGCTAAATCAAATGTGTTCGGAACCTGTAATAACGGACTTTCTAATTGGATAGCAGATTTCAAGCTAAACGTGTAATCTCCTGGATGAATAAGTTCCGCTTGATAATGATCAGTCTCATATAGCACATCGTTAATAAATACGGTTTTTGTTTGATCATCGTAAATCGCTGTAATAAATGATGATGGTGCTGAAGTATCACCAGGTTTTTTAGAATCATCATCCAGACCATCGCTTTGTGTGATAATGATTGATTTAGGTATTGCCATTTGAAAATTTATGTTTTGAGCATAAAAAGTGGCCTGGTAATCCCCGGGTTTATCAAAACCTTGATATTCAGTTGTACATCGCTGGTTTGCGTCACACTTGAGCGGTATTTTATTTAATTCTGATACTGGTTCATCAGTTTTTTGATGCCTAAAATCAGGTGGGATGATTGTTACCCAGGCTTGAGTTATGTTTTCCCTATTATTAATCTGCATTGTGAGTTCTGCCGATGTTGTACCTTCCAAAGTTAATGATTCGGTAACTGATAAAATAACTGGAGCATCTGAGACGTATTCAGTCTGAGAGCTGGAATAATACTTTGTACAATTCCCTATACAAAAATTAGCTAGGTCACCGTAATCAGATGCATTAAATAAAGTATCACCATTACTATCTAATTGAGCACTTTGTGCTTGACCTTCCACAAATTGAGGGCTCATACCCTGACGCCCTGTTTTAAAAGCTTCTTGCAAAGTTGCACCTGCACTAATTTCTGACCAGAAATAATAGGAGAAAGAGTTTAGCCCTTTATTACTAATGATTGCAGGTTGGTTAGCATTTGTACTGGCAATCAGGTTCCGTTTTTGTTTGGCTAATGCGGGTAAAAAACTACCTGACTGACAAGATTCAATAATCACCGTCACCTTGCCTGGAATAATATCATCCAATTGATTTACCCAAGTAGATAATTGTGCAGAGGTTAAAACTTCATGATCATTAATCTCAAATTTTCCTGGCCCTCCATGGTCAATTAGATAGATCAGCACATCAGTAGCATTAGCGGCCCAGATGGTAATAGCTTGTTGTAATGAGTGTAAAGTGGCAGTTTCCAAGTCATCATTTAATTTATTACCATCTACATCAGAATCGGTACTCCCAGCAGTTAAATATTTAACTTCATCCTTTTCAAATCCTTGAGAACTGATGGCTTGATGAGCTTTGTTAGCTAACAATCGGGTTTCGTTCCAGATTAGGTTCTTGTAACTTCCTTTTGATGGACCTCCGCCTGCTAAAAGGATAGCTTTTTGAGGGAAGGGTGTAGCTCCTTTTTTTCGTGGTGTAAACTTTTGAATACGGTTATTACCAGTATCTGCAACATAAACAGCTCCATCTGAACCGATTGCAATATCTTGTGGATTACTGAATTGTCCTGTGCCTGAACCTTTACTTCCAAATGTTCGAATAAAGTCACCCTGAGCATTAAATTGCTGGATACGGTGGTTATTTGTATCAGCAATATAAATGTTGCCATCTGGGGTGATAGTTATGCCATCTGGAGATTTGAATTGTCCATTGCCTGATCCTTCACTTCCCAGTGTTCGAATAAAGTCACCTTGAGCGCTGAATTGTTCGATAGAATTATTTAAGTAAGCAATATAAATGCTACCATCAGGGGCAATTGCCATGTTTTTTGCTGGTGAATTGCTACTTCCACCTTTTCGAATAAGATCAGCTATATAAATGCCTTCAGCACTGAATTTCTGAATACGCTCACTGTTATGATCTGTAACATAAACACTACTGTCTGGAGCTATTGCTATGATTTCCGGTTTGAAAATCTCCCCCGATCCTTCATCTCCCCATGATCGAATATATTGACCTTGAGCACTGAATTGCTGAACTCGGTGATTATTCGTATCAGCAATATAAACACTGTTATCTGGAGCTATTGCTAGGTTATTGGGAAGGTTAAACTGCCCAATACCAGAACCTTTACGTCCCCATGATCGAATAAATTCACCTTGGGTATTGAATTGCTGGATACGATTATTTTCAGAATCTGCAACATAAATATTGTTGTTTGATGCAATACCTACGCTAGTTGGTTCCTGGAATTTTCCCTTCTTCTGGTTTTGATTTCCCCATGTTTGTATATAATCACCTTGTTCACTGAATTGCTGAATTCGGTTTTTTGATTGGTCAGCAATATAAATACTTCCGTCGCGAGTTATTTCTAGGTCAGTTACCTCAAAGAATTGATTATCTGCTGTACCTTGACTTCCCCAGACTTGAATAAATTCACCTTGAGCAGTGAATTTCTGGATACGTCCATCATAAACATAAACACTTCCATCCGGAGCTATTGCTATATTTTTCAGACTAGTAAACTGCCCATTACCAGAACCTCCCCATGTTTGAATAAAATCACCTTGAGGATTAAATTGCAGGATACGACTGTTATATAAGTCAGTTACATAAACGTTACCATCGGGGGCTATGGCTAGATCTGTTAATATTATATCGACCCCTAGTCCATCGAAATCCCCCCAGAATTCAGAAAAACCATCTTGGAAGGAGTATTTGAGGATATTAGATGAACCAGTGAATTGATCTTGCTGAAGAAGATAAAGGTTGCTGTCAGGAGCTATTGCTATGCTAACTAGAGTATTGTCATCACCAAAACTTGTAAGAAAGGTTTGAATATAATGACCTTGGGGGCTGAATTTTAGGACACGGTGATTAATATTATCAATGTCAGCAATGTAAATACTACCATCTGGAGCGATTGTTATAGCTACGGGATTAATGAGCTGTCCTTCACCAAGACCAAAATCTCCTAATGTTCGAATATATTCACCTTCAGCACTATAATGTCTGATTGGCTCGGCTCCGGAATCAGAAGAATAAAAACTATTTGAACCTAAAATATAAACACTACCATCTGGAGCAAGCGCTAAGTCAGATGGGGAATCAAAATCCCAAGACTCTTCTAACTTAGGCCACGTTCGTTCAAATCGGTATTCAATATTATCTTCAGCAAAAACAATAGAAAAATTAGCCAAGCATAAAAGAAGTATAAAGCTTGTTGATAGATGAATTAATAATTTATTTTTCATATTTGTTAATATTGTTATTTAAATGGTTTATAGGTTTATCAAGTGAGGTGGTACCTTGTCGAACATTGTCAACACACTAAAAAACATCTGGTTTTATTGCTTTAAGCTATTTCCAGGACATAAAATAATTTATTTTGTTCAGCCATAACTTCGGCCTATATTTTATTTTGTGATAAAGATTATCACTAAATAAATATTGAGTATATTGGACTAAAGTACAAAAGTTCTGGAAAATAATGAAAAAATAGCTAAGTCAAAAACCGCATCTTCACTTAGAAATTGGATACAGAGAGCTAGCCTCTTATTTCCAAGAGTTTGCAAAAAATAGGGTTGACGAAAATTATAAATAACAGTAGAATTCTATATCTTCACTGCTGGGTCAATCAAGGCGTGGCATGAAAGAAGGTTATAAGTTCGGGGTATAGCGCAGTTTGGTAGCGCGCCTGCTTTGGGAGCAGGATGTCGGGGGTTCGAATCCCTCTACCCCGACCAAAAATTTGCGCTTGTAGCTCAGCTGGATAGAGCATCGGCCTTCTAAGCCGAGGGTCGCAGGTTCGACTCCTGCCAAGCGTACCATTTTCTTTCTCAATATTATGGTGGGCGTAGCTCAGTTGGTAGAGTCCCGGATTGTGATTCCGGTTGTCGCGGGTTCAAGCCCCGTCGCCCACCCCAAGTATTTCAAAGAGTGTTTAAGTTTTTTAGTAGTCACAAATCACTGTTTTTCACCCGCTGGTTTAACCGTATCAAGACTTAAATTATATCTGTCAGCTGTTTGCCCTATATCCTACGCTCTCTATTTCGTCACTGGAGCTATCTGATACTTCTCTTTTTTTAGATCATGAAACCAAAAATATATATATTCAACTCCTAAGTTTCAGGTTTTTTTGCGTATTTATAAATTCTGGATTTCGCTGTTTTTATTGATGATACTATCAATTCGTAGGTTGGGCTGCCGTCTCTCTGGCACCCAACATAAAAATTATCTGAAAATGTTGGGTTAACGATAAAGCTGTTAGCCCAACCTACGCCCATTGTCAGAATTTATTCAGTTTGATTCAAATATAGTTTATCCAACTAATACTTCACTATAAAACTTGTTTCTCAGTTGATAGGTCAAATTATTAATCATTTCCAGATCAGGGCTTTGGGGTAAATCTGAATTTTCAAAAGCAAGCTCCATTTCTAGTTGTTTTTCTTGTGCCATCACTAATAGATCATTATATTCATACCGTCCCTTTTTTATATCCAATAAAAACTCACGGTTTGGTCGTACAATATTGACCACCTTGTCATTGCCAATTTCAATTGCCATTTCTAATAACCGAAAAGTATGCATCATATTCTTGGCGTCATAATTTTTACCATGGCTCATGGTGTTTTTATAACGTGTTTGATTTCTATTTTCAACCCACTCCCAGTACTCTTTATATTCTTTACAATAGATTGAATAACCCTCTTTATTAAAATACAGCACGGCTTTTTGAGACTCATCTTTGGGTATAGAGCTCAAACTAATATCGTTTGATTCTTCATTTTTAATAATCCCTTTATAGCCTAAATTTTCAGCATAATAAAAGCCATAGATGTTTTTCATATGGACTATATTGATTAGGCCACAATTATTTTGAGTCCAATTATTTCGTTCGAGAAAATCTAACAGAGGGATTGAGCCTTTTTGATGGTTAATATAGCAAAATGATAATAGACTTTTTCTTTCCTTGCTGATGGGGTTTACAATTTTCTTTTTTAACCCTTTGGCTTTTTTTATTTGAGACAAAGCAAATTTTCCAAAAGTATTTTTACATAATTTAGATAGAATTAATGCCGAATTAATTTTCTCCAAATAGACATGTTTATATAAAACCGCTGATTTAGGTGTATTCAACAATTCAAGAATATTTGGGTTATTGACTGAAAGTAATTCCATAAAGCGCCTTAATTCATAATAAACAATATCATTTGAAGGGTTGTTTATCTGAGGTATATAGTTCAATCCATAATAATCCTTCTTAGGAAGCAAGAAAACGCCTTTAATATCAGTATCTGACTCAGCTGTATCAAGTCCATATGCTTTACTACCACTAATACACTCAAGAACAATTAAATTCTTTCTTTTTAAATCATCTATGGTCATTACTAATCAAGCATTTTTATAAAAAATTGATCTAACTGAACAAGATCTATTTTTGAAGACGGCAATGAATTTTCACCTGCCTCTGCAAAAGAAATGCAATGGTGAATAAATTCGAATAATTCGGGTTCTCCTTTATGAAAATAGGCTTCGCTTTGGGTAGATTTTATAGAAATAAGTTGATTAATTCTTGTTACCAAATCTTCATTAATATCTAAGCCATCAATCATTTGAAGAAAGTTGATGGGAGGAATTTCATTTTTTTTAAGAATCCATAAACACGCAGTAGCTGATCGTAGGGCATAAAAGAATTTTTTAAGCTTGTATTCTTTTTCATTCACTATGTCTGCTAAAAACTTTTTTGCCATACTTAAATAATGATGAATAGTCGATATTCTTGAGTATGAGTTATTAGCTAATGCCTTAATGGAATTGACAAATTGATCATTTTGGTGATAAATAATTGTTGATTGAATTCTTTCAAGTAAAGGGGGATTTGACTTCATCAATAACCTTAATGATTTTCTTAAATCCCAACCAGTAATATCAATTTCATTATTTTCTAACATCCGTTGAATAGAGTCTTTCTTTTCTGTTAAAGATAGATACCAGTCTTTAGGATGCATATAAATGATTCTGACATCATAATCACTATCAGGTGAGGGAAACCCCCAAGCCCTTGAACCTGTTTCACATGCTAACAGAATTTTTATTTGTTTTTCTTTTTCTATTGCTTCTAAATAATGCTTTATATTGTGGTGCATTTTGTTCATTGTTCCCATATCACTCTTACCCAGGAACTAATCGAGCCACCAGAGCAGACATAAGATCAGCCAGAGGCTTTCCTGTGATTATTGCATTTTGAACGGCTCGAATGGTATAGGAGCTAATACGTACAATTCTTTCCAGAAATAATAATGGATTAACAAAACCGCCATTTTTCTGGGCTCTTCCTTGTCTTTCTTCAAGCGCTTGGTTATATTTTTTATCCGATGGATGAATCAACTTGGGATCTTGTATTTTTGAAATTTCTTCACACACGCGCATTAAATTATAAGCCATGGTGGTCAGACGCATTTGATTGTTGAGTGACTTAATCGAAGAAGACCAGGCTTTTTTCTCTTTCATATTACTCTTGCTGTTATTGTAGGCTTTTTCAATAGTCCAGCGTTTGTAGTACAGAATCGCAATGATGCCTGGGTTTATTGATTCGGGTAATGTCGAGACAAAGCGGTGTAACTTTTGGGTTTCGGGGTCGCGGTAATGTATGACATTAAATCTTACCCCTTGGTTTTCAACAATGCGGTAGTCTTCGATACTTGTGTTAATAGGATTGTTGGCATCAAAGGCTATGGATTCGATCCATGTAGCCACTGAATTTTCTTTTAGAACAGATATCATATAATTTTGGTGGGCTTTCTGCTTTGCCCACCAAGAAAAGTCTGTCACCGCTTTATCATACACATAAAGATTGTTTTCTAGCTGGCTACACTGGCTATTTTGATGATCAATATGATGGCGTAAAATAGGCAGCTCATGATGCCGAGTTGTTCCATTGGTAATACTTACACAGCGGTCTAAGTAATCCATTTCTAAGGTTCATGGCGTAAATAAACCCAGCGGCGTAGGCTTTTCCATTGCCCCCTCTTGGGGTGTATGGCAGGCATGGTCAATAAAATGTCCGTCAGCCGCTTCTACCGTATAGTCATCAAGTTCAGGAAATGATTTAAGGTAATCAATATCTGAGGCGGCTAAATGATCACAGAGAATTTTATAGCTTTGGCCTTCGATGGCTTCAAGCATGCGGGTGCGTCTTGAAGACTTCAGGGATTTAAAGTAGGTCGAGGGAGGGAGGAGTTCTCCATGAACTTCTTCAGTTGTTTGTATAAAGTGGTGACCGCTATCAACGGGGCTAATACAGCGCAATAGTCCGAGACGAATGAAGTCAATATCACTCATTTCAGGACATGATCTTTGCCAGACAGGGTAGCGTTCTGCTGCTAATGCTTGCTCCATGCTTTCGTTGTAATGTGTCAGGAGGTAATCATTCAAAGAGAGGTCAGTGATCATGTGAGTTTTCCGTTTTAGGGTAAAAAACGTAAAATATCAAAAAAATTCTTTGTAATTGCAAGTCTTTTTTTATTTAATTTCCCATGTTCAATGTTTTAAACCCTCAACTTTTCTATCGCTGGCAGCCTATTTTTAAAAGACGAAAAAACGCGTCTTGCTGGGCTTTAGAGCGCCAGTTTTCTGGATGTTTCCTTACAACCTTATGTTTTAAAGGGGACACTCATGTTAGAAATATAAATTTCTAAATGAGTTTGAGTAAACTTTTATAAGTTTTTCTGTAAAAATCGGCCGATAGAAATTCGTATATACGACCGAGTGAAGTAAGTTGCTTAGAATAAAATTTTAATTCTAATCATTTAACTCGAATTTTTTTTCTTTTAATCCAGCCTTTCTATGACCGTCCCAAGCTTCCTGTCCTCCAAAAAATACAGCTGCCCAAGCAATAGCATTGACTAGAAAAAAGCCATTGACTTCTTTGCCAACATCTTTAAAAAGTTTGTCCCAGACCTTTTTATCAGCAGCTTCTTTATATGCAATAACATGTCCATCAGAAACCTGCCATAGTTGCTGGTATTTGTAGGCATAGTCATGTAATAATCCGGGAATAAGGAGTAAGCCAATAGGGTTTAAAATAGCCCAAAAAGGTCGTGGAATAGATGCGCCGTCAAAAATAAAGCCTTTGGGAATAACTAATTCAATCTTTTCCCCAGATGAGTTATAAGTGTAATGCCAATGCTCTACCAACTCCCATTTTCTAACTTCAAAAATAAAAACAGCTATTTTATGTATGAAACTGGGTTGTTTTCGAGTTGGAATTGGAATTGGCTTTAATACTGGCATTGGAGATTTACAGTTTTTTGGGTTAACGTCAGGCTGTAAAATGCGCCATAAAAGACCAAATAAAAGATATATTAAGAGTAATGAACTAACTATTACACCAATCCAATAAATTATAGTTTCCATATTATTCTCCTGATTAATTATTTTGTTATTGTCATTTTTATAACTGTTTAAGATACTCAACCAAAGCTAATCTTTGGCGTTTATTAATAGGGGGTAGCCACTCAACTTCTGTCTGACCTTCAGCATTTTTTATGGGTTTACCATTTGCTGATAGTTTGATAAAGGCTGTTTTTCCTGCCGCATATTCATGGCCACCATTTTTATTTCCTGCTAGAGTAGTATCAAACTCAAAAAGATCAGGATATTTAGATATTTTTTTACTGACTAATCCAACTTTTATCGGGTCAAACTCACGGCTACCTAATGTAAACCTATTTGAACGACACTCTTTTCCAGCTTTTACTTCGTCTTCATTACAGCTAGGAAGAAATAGTTCATATAAGTTTGGAACTGAGCCATTATGTAAATAAGGAGCTGTTGCCCAAATTCCATTTAAAGGACGTCCTTTATAGGCTTTTAAACTTTCTGGTAACTGAGTATCCGTTTCAAAGTCAACGTGGCGAGTAGTTTCTTTAATCAGATTATTAAAAGAAGCAACTGAAAAATCATAGGCTTGCTCAACCCACCGGCGCGCGGCTGGTACATCATGATCTGCTTCTGCAATAACGCCAGCAGTTACTTTTTTAAGCGCAAATAATGCGGGCGTTATTTCAGCAAAAGGTTGGTCAGAATCAGGCATTGTTGTTCCTTGTAGAAAACCGCTGTTACCTTTTGAGATTAAAGCATTAATTGCCATTGCAGGATCAGTTTGAATCTTATCTAAACTAGAAAACTGTGCGACAACTCGACGATCAGAACTACTCCTGTCAAACTGATCAGGACTGCTGTGACATGAACCACATTGATATTCTCGATATATTTTTTCGCCTTGTTTGGCTAATTTTTGATTAATTTTGGGAAGAATATTTTCCGGCCAGACGGGGGATTGTAAAGTAATTAAATGATCTTCTAATCTTAACAAATTACGTCTTACTACTGAAGATCTAAAGCCCTTGTCTCCAGGTTGTTGAGTCAGTTCAAATTTCGCAAACACCCCCAAGACTTCACCTGTATTACGTCCTAAAGGACCTAAAAAGCCTTTTGCTCCACCTGGATTATTATTTCCAACACCATTCCATTGTACAAAATCATGATGAGGCGTATCCCATAAGAATGGATAGCTTACTGGTGCATTTGCAGGATTAGCATTTGGTTTGTCAGGTGTTAAATGTTGCAATACTCGATTATAAATTCGACCAAAGGCATCAAGTCTACCATAGCCATAATGCACAAGTTGTTCACCTTTTACCGGAGCATTAGTCTTATTATATTGCTCTCGTTCTAAAGCAATAGCTTTCAAAGTTTGACGAAATGCTTCTTTGTTTTTTTCATATTGTTTTTCAATCATTATATTAGCTAGGCGATTGAACTTATCTGGGTTGTCTAAAGTTGCCTTGAGTGCATTTTCTATACCTAGAAAGAACCCTTCAAAATCTGCCAAGGCTGGAGCACCATCTATTCTGATACCTGTTCCTTGATAATTGATTTGGGTGGTATGGCAAGCAGCACAAGTGAACCCGACATAACTTTTATCCTGATAGGTGTCTTCTACAAAACCAACAGGAAGCGCTTCGGGATTATCATAGCTTGATTTTTGTATTAAAAAACGATATTTATTCATGTTTGTTGCATCACGAAAAAGTGATTGACTCTTTGCCTGTTCAAGATAGAGAAAAATTTCATACGGCATAAAATCAGACCCTTGTGTGGTAAAGTAAAACCATAGACTGTCATAGCGATCCCAGTTTTGATCAAGATAAGCAATTTTGTCCGTATTATCGCCAAAAATATCTTGTTTTGTAATGGCTGCATAACGCTCAAAATCTACAACAATACCTTGAGAGATATAAGTACAGCTAGTTAATAGAATTAAGATAAAAAAGAAGTGAAAAGTCTTATTTTTCATTGTTATTACCTCGTTAATTTAACTGAAGAGTGATGTCATAAACTTTAAAGAAAATTGACATACCAAACTTTCAGAAGTAATCCAACGTCTACTTCTCGGACTGTCCTTTTGGGAATACTATATAAACTTGAAATATTAGGTGACTTCCTTAGGAGAGAGAGTTTTATTAAATCCTCTCTCCTAGTTCCCTTATGATTAAATTTATCATCAATCAGATTGATAAGAAAGGAAATAAGTTACAAAAAAGTGTGGAAAATTACCTTTTCTTTCCTATTTTTTTGTAAACCAACTGAACATAATGTTCGCGTAATCTTTATTTGGGGAATATATTCACATTTCACTCAATATAAAAAATCATCAACCGTAATAGCTAAACGCCTAGCTCTTTCAGCCTCTTGAATTAAGCCAAGCTCAGTGTCGGTGATGATTTTCTGCTCCGTAGCCTGTTGTAATATCTTTTCCCCATGACCTTTTGCAATTAGTTTATTCTTTTGAGCCTGATAAATCTTTTTTTCAACGGGCATTGCAGCTAATACTGCTTTAAATGCACATTCTATACGCCCTGTAGGGTCATTTTCTATTTCATTAATATAGATGCCTTGAGTTAATCGGTCACGAGTAACCGAATCCTTTAATAATAATGAAGAAGTTTGATGGATTAATCTATCGCTTGGTGCCCTATATGAGGCACCAAATGGAAATATAATAAACTTCAACCCCCAAACAAAAGGTTTAATGGGTAATAGTTGAAAAATTGCCAATAAAGATTGTTGTGCTTTATAAATCGTTTGTTGACAAGCCCAGTGTAAAAGAGGCAAATCATCTTCTGGAGAGCTTTGGTCCTGAAAATTTTTTAACACAGTTGAACATAAATACAAATTACTTAAGACATCTGCAAATTGGCCAGAAATACGTTCTTTACGCTTTAAAGAGCCGCCTAAAACCATCATTGCATAATCAGTCACTAGAGAAAATGCAGCACTTAATCTGACGATTTGTTGATAATATTTTTTAGTTTGTTGATCACCTGGTGTTTTTACAAACAGGGCATGGGTTATTCCTAGCCAAAAACTGGCTACTTTATTACGCATCATAAAACCAATATGCTTAAATAATAGTTGATCAAATTCTATTAGTGCTTTGGGTTTATCTTGCTGGTGTAACGCTTTTATTTCCTTATAAACAAAAGGATGACAACGCATGGCACCTTGTCCAAAAATCATCATAGTTCGGGTTAAGATGTTAGCACCTTCAACAGTAATGCAAACTGGAATAACTTGATATAGACGTCCTAAATAATTTTTTGGGCCCAGACAAATACCCGACCCTCCTTGTATATCCATGCCATCATTAACAATACGACGCATTCGTTCAGTTAATTCATATTTGATAATTGCGGAAATAACTGAAGGTTTTTCACCCTTGTCTAATGCGGCGGCAGTGACTGTTCTTGCTGCATTAATAATATAAGTTTCACCTGCCATGCGAGCAAGAGGCTCTTTTATTCCCTCAAAGTCACCGATAGGAAGATTAAACTGTTTACGTATTCGCGCATAAGCACCGGTATTTCGACAAGTAAACTTGCTTACACCTGCACTGAGTGCCGGTAAGGAAACTGCTCGCCCAGTCGCTAACGATTGCATTAACATCTTCCAGCCATTACCGATTTGATCAACACCTCCTAAAATCCAATCTAGTGGAATAAAAACATCTTTACCCCAGTTCGGTCCATTTTGAAAGGCTGAATTAAGCGGAAAATGTCGACTACCAATTGTGATACCCGGCGTCTTTGACGGAATTAATGCAACCGTGATCCCCCTGTTTTCTTGATCGCTTAGTAGATGTTCAGGATCGTAGAGTTTAAATGCCAACCCAATAACAGATGCAATTGGGCCTAAGGTAATAAAGCGTTTTTCCCAATTTAAGCGAATACCAAGAACATTATTTTTATTTTCAAAAGAGCCGTGGCAAACAACCCCTGTATCTGGCATAGCTCCAGCATCGCTACCTGCATCAGGCCCAGTTAGCGCAAAACAAGGAATTTCTTTACCTGTAGCTAAGCGAGGTAAATAATGATCTTTTTGCTTTTGGGTACCATAAGCCAGTAATAATTTTGCTGGACCCAGTGAGTTTGGAACCATCACAGTAACTGCGGCTGTAGCACTACGACTAGAAAGCTTCATGACCACTTCAGAATGGGCGAAATTTGAAAATTCCAAACCGCCGTAATGTTTTGGGATGATCATGCCGCAAAACTTTTGTTGTTTAATATATTCCCAAACTTTTTCTGGCAAGTCTTGTCGATTATGAGTAATATCCCAATCATCCAACATGGTACACAAGGTTTCTACAGGCCCATCCAGAAATGCTTGTTCTTCTGCGGATAACTTAGCAGCAGGTAAATCTTGCAAAACATTCCAGTTAGGGTTTCCAGAAAATAATTCTGCATCCCACCATGTATTGCCAGCATCCATAGCCTCCTGTTCAGTTTGGGACATTTCAGGTAAGGCTGTATTCATCCAGTTAAAAATTGGTTTGCTAATGATTTTACGTCGAATAACTGGAATATTAATGAGGATAAAAATAAATAAAAAGACAGCCCATAAAAACAGATTAAAACTTTGATAGCTGTATATGGATAGTAAAACAACAAATATGAGGGAACTTTGTAATAAAGCTATCTGATGATAAACAAGAATGCAGGTAATAATGAAAAACAGCCCTAACCAAATCATGACAATCTCCTCATCTGTTTCTATATAAATAGACCCTATTCTTTGCATGGAAGTTCATGTATATTTCTGTGTTCAACTGACTTTTCTAAGTTTAACCTAATCGAATGAGTAAATGAACCATAAAACTTTGCAGTACTAATGCAAAAGCTACAATCTGTGTGCCTATATATTTTTTGTGATATTAAGAGAAAAATCACTGTCACTCTCAGCTTTCAATTTATAAAACTTAACTTCTGCTGCTTGTTTTGAATGATGAAATAATTGTCGCGCTTTCCAAATCCTCCTATATCTATAGAAAGGTGCTACCGGATATAAATGGTGAGATAAATGATAATTTTGGCCTAGTAATAAAGGCGTTAATAGCCACTCCAACCCGACTCTATTATTGGTTGCAACATATTTATTCACTCTGCTTGTATATTTATGTGGGTAATGAGGAAGATAATCAAAAACAATGGCCAATACAAAAATACTGATGCGGGTAGGAATAATATACAGAAGAAAAAAAGCTTCCCACCAATTCATCCAGGTTATCACTAGCAATAAATTAACTGCAAATCCAATAGCTAACCAGAATTCAATTTTTTCTACTTTGGGTCGTGAATCGTAATTCCCTGGTTTCAAATATGCCATAATGTAAGCAATATCCATTACCATCCAACGAAAAGGTAAGGTCCATTTTGAGCCGCTACCACAAAAAAAGTCAGGATCATTTTCAACATCATTGGTAAATCGATGATGAGTAATATGAAGAAATCGATAAGTACGAAAAAAGGGAGTAATGGACACCATAAACAAACTCACTCGACCAACCCAATTATTAAGCATCTTATTACTACAGATCAAACCATGTGCTGCTTCATGTACAATTGAATAAGCGATGTATGAACAAATGGTGTTGATCGTCATTGCTAGAGCAATTGAAATCAATCCATTTAAGGCTAAATACGAAGCAACAATTGATGATGTAATAATGGTGACAAACAAGCTAAAAGTAAGCCAAGAAAATTCTGGTTTAACTAATAAATTATTAAAATACTCTTCGTTATCCACACATGGATCATCACTTTTATATTTATTCATTGTATTTCCTACTATTAAGTTTAAATCTGTTTTATAAAGAACTTAGATGGTTTGACAAAATAAAGTTACCAGCCTTTCTTGACTTTTTACTCCAGACCAAACAATCTCAATCGTTACGTAGAATCACTATGTATCTCTTGAGATAGTTCGGACAAAAACACAAATACTGCGCATATTGGTAACTTTATTCCGTCAAACTACCTTATTCCAGAGTTTGAGGAGTTTTGATAAATAATTCTTCTACAATATATTCCGACAAAAAATCAATTGATGGATAATCATAAATAATACTTGGATCCAGCTCTTGCTTCAGCCATTGAGCCAATTCACCGACTAGTCCTACAGCTGTTATTGAATCAAGCCCATAATCTTCAAACTGCAAGGATTGATCAATATCATTGACATTAATATCTAACACTTTGGATAGGTTTATTACCAGCCAATTTGCAACATCTTTTTTTTCCATTATCCTGCCTCCGTCAATTTCGTTTTTTTCAATAAAATAGCAGTAGGAAATTATGTTTCAAATAATATCCAACTCATCTTGTATATATAATTGGCAACACTTTTTTCTTTGAATTTTTCCACTTGATGTCATCGGGATACGAGATCGAATTAAAACCACCTCTTTTACCTGAACAGCGTGATGAATCGAAATGGCGCGCTTAATAGATTGTTTGACAGCGTCAATATCTAAACACCCGATTAACCGTTTTTTAATTTCGACAATAACAATTAATTGTTCTTCACCGTTTGAATCAATTGGAAAAGCAGCAGATATACTTTCATTAATTAAGGGGTCAGCATTAACTGCTGTTAGCTCCAGATCATGAGGATAATGGTTACGACCTTTTATAATGATTAAATCTTTAATACGCCCAGCCACATATAGTTCTCCTTGATGAAAAAACCCCAAATCCCCAGTGCGTAAGTAGCCAAGATTATTTGTATGCCCGGCTATGACATTATTAAAAGTTGCTTTTGATAATTCAATATCATTGTTATACCCTCTGGAAATATGGCTACCTGTCACCCAAATTTCTCCGACTTTATTCTCTGCACACTCTGTATGAGTATATTGATCAACTATCTTGAATTGGCAACTTTGATAAGTCACTCCACAACTTACAAAGCTAACAATATTATTGTCATCAGTTACTGTTTGATCTATCCCATGATCGATTAATAAATTATTAGAATGGCCTGCAATTCTCTGTTTTTTTATGCGAATGTTATCTATTAATAATTCATTTTTATCGACTGATAGTATGGTTGGTGCTTTTTTATGATCCACACCTGAAATAAACAAAGTACTTTCTGCCATGCCATAACAAGGGAAAAAAGCATCTGCACTAAAACCGTATTTTGAAAAAGTATTGCTAAATTTTTCTAAGGTCTCTGCCCTTATTTTTTCAGCACCATTAAAAGCGATCTTCCAGCTGTTGAGATTGAGGTTTCTTCTTTGTTCTTCTGTAGTTCTGGAAAGACAAAGTTCATAGGCAAAATTTGGCCCACCACTAATCGTTGCTTTATATTTTGAAATCGCTTCTAGCCATCGAATGGGATTCATGACAAAAGATGTTGGTGACATTAATATGCATCTTGCGCCTAAACAGAAAGGTTGCAATAAATTGCCAATCAAACCCATATCATGAAATAAGGGTAACCAGCCCACAATTACACAGTCAGAATGAGTGTTCATTGCTTCTGCAATCATTTTTTGATTACTTAATAAATTACCGTGGCTTACCATAACTCCTTTTGGGTCACCCGTAGAACCAGAAGTATATTGAATAAATGCGATGGAATGACTATCTATATTAGGGCGTTGCCACATATCCACATAACATTCATTCCTTTGCTCTACTAACATATACTCCACTTTAGGTCTTAATTTTTTGTTGCTATTAATGGCTAGCATTGATTTAGAATCTGTCAGTGCTATTTTTGCACCAGAAACATCAATTAATTTACTCAATCGCTCTCCGGCCTCATTGGTTTTAAGAGGATAAGCAGGAACTGCTGCTATTCCGGCATAAAGACAGGCAAAAAATGCAATAACAAAATCAAGACCCGGTTGAAGAACGATTAATATCGTCTGCAAACCTTGTTCAGACTTTTCCTTACTATTAATCTCCAGTAAAGTTTTTGATAATTGCATAGCTAAACTTTTAGCATTTGAATCGAGTTGAGAAAATGTAAAAGAGCCTGATTCAGTTTTTCCATGCTCAAGCCAAGTAATAAACTGTCGATTACCAATATTATCCGCATGTGAAAGTGCAAGATCTACAATAGTATCAGCAGTCTGGCCAGTCATAGTTTTTTGTAAATAAAAACTATCTTGTTCAATTATTTCCATCATTTTTTTATCACTGTTAATTTGATTTAGTTTCTACTTAATATTAGAGAATGAAGGCCGCTTACTACTCTTCGTTTCAACATGTTTAGGAGGTAGAGGTAAAACATGATCTATGATAAAAGTTGATAGTTTTCGAGGTAACAACTTTTGTACCAGTACTAGTATCCTCACATCAAAAGATGGAATAATCATATGTTGGTTTTTTAAACATTGAGCTAAAAGATAGTTTGCTACTTTTTCTGCTTTCATAGGTTTTGCTCTACCCATCTGATGTTTTATCCAATCGGGCATAATTTTATGTTCATTTCTTAGCATTGGAGTATCAATATCGCCAGGACAGGCTAAATGGACATGAATTGTGTCTCGCATCAGCTCTCTTCTCAATGCATCTGCAAAAATATTTAACCCTGCTTTTGATGCGGCATAAAGCGAATAACCTGCAGATCCCACCAAAGCAAAACCTGATGAAATAAATAAAATATGTGCTTCTTTTCTCAGCAGAGGTAAACTGAGATAAGTTGTGGAGATCGGACCAATTAAATTGACTCGTACTGTCTTATTAACATCAGTTAAGTTTTTGTAATCTGCTAATAAATCTATCGTGGTTATGCCTGCATTTAACACCAAAAAATCAATGAAGCTATGTTTAATCTTTATTTCCTTAAAAGTATTCTCAAGTTGCAGTTCTTTTGAAATATCACAACTGTATATATGAACTTTATTTTCTTGATTATTTCTTTCTATATGAGCTTTAGCATGCTTGAGTTTTTCCATATCTCTGGCAATTAATATCAAACTGTAGCCTTTTTTATAAAATGATTTAGCCATTGCTAAACCAAGTCCTGAAGAACCACCCGTAATTAATGCGATTTTATTCATTATGAATACCTGTGACTACTGTTTTTAAACCTTAACAATGGCTGGAACTTGATATTCGAGATCCAGTAATTTCTGCTTGGGGTTATAACAACGAAGATTTAAATGAAAAACACCATCATGTGAATAAAGCCAATTCGCTTTTCTCTTTATACCAGGGTCTTTTTGCCCTATATAGAGAGTTAACGAATGATTTTCATTGTAATGAATATCACTATAAGCTGAGTTAACTGAAGCATTACCCATTGGGGTATCAATTAATGATCCATTTTTGTCATAATAACTTACAGACCAAAAAGCATTAACGGGAGGCACCATTCCCTTTGAGAAATTAATCTCATAACAGTTTCTTCCATGAAGCAGTTCACCATTTGAATCCGTTCTAGCCATAAAATAGATACTTTCTTGAGGAATATTGGCCCAAATACCATGTTTAGCCACTAACGCTCTAGCTATGTATTTTTTATTATAGTTACCAATATCTAAAAGTAATCCCCATCCATTGATGTTTTTTCCTATTTCGTACAACTTTCGATCAAGAATAGTCTGAGCAAAAGGAATAGCTTTTTCTAAACCATTTTTCACCCCTTCAGGTAAGTTTTCATGCTCAAAACCATTTTCAATACTAATCGCTACTTCACTAAACAGATCTAAAAGCATACCTTCATCAGCTCGGGGTGGGGTATATTGTATAACTGCTGCTAGTTCTTCAAAAAACTTTAATCCTTCAGGGCATTCCGACAAATCAGAACTCAACGGGGCATAACTATTATTTTTAGACTGTTGTTTTGATAAATTCGTTCTCAAAGTCGGTTCATTCCAATAGCTAAGAGGAATTATTTTTAGATCATTTTGTAGTGTATGAACATTGTCTAAATTTTCATCCGGACTAGCCATAACCCGCGCAACTATATAAATAAAATTGTGTTCACACCGAATCAACTTCATTCCATCAGGCACTGTTCCTTGCCATTGAGTACCCACCAAAATAACTGGAGGTAACTGCTCTCCACAAGTTCTTGTCCCTAAGTTTTCAAGCGTCTCCATGTAAGGGTCCAATACCTGAAGAACATACCATCTGCTATCAAAGTCTGGTGCAGTCAACACTACGGGTTCATTAGACAAATCAAGTACAGCGGTTGAATATAAGAAATCTCTGGCAGCATTTACAAATTCTCTTGATTCAGGAGTAACGAAAGTCCTGATATGTTTAAAGACGTTGATATGGTATTCAGGCTTATGCAGTAAATCTATATTTTTCTCATCCGACACGGGTTGTATTTTCTTTAGTCTGTCTTTCCAGCATTCAATCATAGGATAACCCCATATATAAGCCTGCACACCAATATTAAATGCCCAGTCTTCTTGACCTTGATCTATTTCTTTTAATATATTTTCATACATTTTAATATTCCTTTTAATTAATTTAGTGATGAATTATTAACCCTTTAATAATTAATATTCCATCTTACAGGTCCAGTCTTTATCCTCTTTAATTAAGATATCATCAGGTAATTTATAATTCATTTTATTAATTGCAAATCCCCATTTATTCTTTATTTCTTCTACAACAGAAGCACTATAAGTATATTTATTTTTCTTATATCTTTTGGTCGAATTAATATAATTAATAATATTTTTAATAGTACCAGTGTTTTTATCAAGAGATAATTTATTGTATATTTTATTAATTTCCTGCTCAGGATTATCTATTAAACTTTCATAAGCTACTTCATATAAATTACCCTCAGGAATCATGTCACGAGTTTCCCAATAAGTAGTTATGAGTTTTTTATATAATGTAAAACATATTTCAGAAAACTCTCCTTCAGAATATATTTGTAATGCCATCTCATCCGCTTCTTTAATAAAATCATGCACAGCAGAAACATAAATGTTATATGGATTTCTATATATATAAATAAATTTAGCATTAGGAAATAGTTTTAGTAGAATTTTAATTCTTGCAGTATTATAGGGATTTTTTAAAATCAGCCTTTTTCCATTCGCCATATAAGTCGCTTTTTTTATAACCGACATATATGTTTTCTCCCACTGTAGTATTTCTTTTTTACTGGTATTTAATAAAACATACTTATTAAAACTATCAATAATGGTTTTAGGAAAATGATTACAATGGTGAGCTGAAGTAGTTAAACAGGAAAGGCTAAACTCCTCTTCCTGAGGAAAGTCCAGATCCATTTTGACGTTATCCATCATTCTTTTTTCTGGTATTAATTTAGCAATCATATTTTTCAAGAATTTATTCTTGCTGATAACGACACAACAGGTCGGAAATATCGCTTGCAAAGTAGTTAAGTATCCAAAGCTCTTATCTTGAGAAATAATATTGTGAAGATGTGTCGTGCCGCTACGCCAATGACCAATAATAAAAACTGGATCTTCATTCAATTTTGTCTGCTCAATTTGTTTTGCATACAGCAATTTTTCTAATAGCCTAACTGGAAAAGTAATCATTGTTCCAAATAAAGTAATAATCAAAGTAGGTAAATACTGTAAATCTATCCAACCATTTTTTTTAGCATTGGCTAATAAATTAGATGCTGTTCCACCAATATAAGGATGTACTGAAAGTCGACCTTGTGCTTTATTTGTCATTGATTTGTCCAGATGAATTAATAAATATATTTAGTTTATATGCTATAGATTTCCGTTTTTGATTTAGCCAATAGTTGCATTTCCTGTAATACTTCCTGGGTACAGGCAACAACTTCATCAATTTCTTGAAATGATAATTCTGAATGTACAGAAAAGCGAACTAACCCTTGGTATTGTGGTGTAGCTGGATATAGAAAAACAGAAGTCAAAATTTTTCTATTTCTCATTTTCTCATAAAATTGACAGGCTTCATCTTCACTATCAAAATCTATTGAGACAATTTGGCACTGACTCTTACTAACATCCAGGCCAATTTCTGTTAAACCCTTTCTCAATAAAACAGCATTATCAAGACATCGTCTAGATCGATCCTTTTCTTTGACAATAATTTTAAGTGCAGCTTGATGGCCTGCTGCAGATACACTAGAAGTTGCTGAGCTAAAAATTACTGAACGACAGCGCGCTCTTACTAATTGCATCATCTCCATATCACCGGCAATAAAACCTCCATGTCCTCCTAAAGCTTTATTTAAACTAACCGTTCGAAAGGGAATTCGATCTGCCAATCCCAATTCAACAGCTAAGCCTCCTCCATTACCATACATACCGAACGAATGAGCTTCATCCAGTATTAGTACACAATTTTTTTCTTCGCAAATTTCTACATATCTTTTGATGTCGCCGATTGATCCATCCGTGCTGTAAACAGCATCAATACAAACAACACCAGAACCATTGATATTAATTTTTTCTAATAAATGATCAGGATCATTATGAGTAATAGGTACTTTTTTACCTAAAGATAGCTTAATGCCATCATACAAAGAAGCATGTGCATTATTGTCAATATAAACCGGTTTGAATAATGGTGTTATTGCTTCTAAGAGACCAACATTAGCAGCCCATCCTGAAGTAGTGAGCATTACATCATCAACCTGCATATATTGCTTAATTTGGCGACATAAATGTTCACATGAATCAGAACTACCGCCATACACTGTGGACAAAAAAGACTCTACTTGATTGGCATCATTTGCTTTAGCTCTTGCGGCAACCACGGATGGGTGATTTCCCAATCGTAAATAATCATTATGATGAAGTGAAATATAGTTCGATATATCTTTAGGCTGATCAAAAGGGTTAGGTTTTAGGCTTGAAATAAATTCGCACACTGGCTCCATATGTTCAGAATACCAATCAGGGATTCTTACCTGTCTATTTATCATAATATATACCTTTCTATATTTAACATATTATTACTACCTATGCTTTAAATTTAATATTAATGTGAAATATTATTTATTTTTATTTAATTAATTTTTTATGGGCTTGATAATATAATAAACATAATATTTATTATATTCAGTGAATTATTACCTTTTTTGTTAACTATTTTTTTATAAGTTACTTAGTTATTTTTAAAAAATTAATTATATAGTGGTGCTAATTTCAGAGGTAAGTAATCTTCTTGATGATGTTAATCAGATTACCTCACAAACTGACTTATTAGCCTTAAATGCTGCTATTGAAGCGGCAAGAGCAGGGGAGGCTGGTAGAGAATTTGCAGTTGTTGCTGATGAAGTTAGGGCTCTTTCTAAACGAACTTCATTGTTTAATGAGCAGATAAGGTCATCAGTAACTAAGATTGAAGCATCAATTAAATTAGCAAGCAAATCAGATGAAAAAGCATCAAATATAGATACTACAGCAGCAGACTCATCACTTGACCATGTGTCAGCCATGTGGGATGAAATGCAAACCTTGAATTCTACAGCAGGAAATCAGGCGCAACGCATTTCAGAAATTGCTGATAGTATTCAAGTGTTAGTTAATGAAGGTATTATTTCTTTACAATTTGATGATATTGTTAGTCAGCTCATGGACCAAGTAGATGAAAGAATTAATATTCTTGAATCATCAACTCATGAGCTACTTGCAAACCAATTAAATAGTGAAATAAATATTCAACTGGCATTACGAAATCACCTAGAAGAATTATCGAATACGTTAGAAAGTATAAGGCAAAGAGAAAGCCAGATTAACACACGTTCAATAAATCAGACTAATGTGAATTCAACGGATGATATAGATCTTTTTTAATGTTTTTTTCAGTGTATTATCTCATTTATATATCATACCTTACATGGAGTTAACTCACTTGTACGAAATAAAATCGATAACTGGTACAGGGTTTTTGTTTGTCTTTAAGACGTGTCATCAGGCGCATAGTAGACTATGTAATTGTTGTCACAACACAGAAGACGGACAAGAAGATTAAAAAAGCTTTAGCTATTCTTAAGCTTTAGTACAAGCAAGTTGTCGAAGTTATTTAGTGAAAGTTACTAGATTTAAAGAAATAAATAAGCAATTGAACAAGCCACCATAATACTTATGCTTAAAAAGCACCAAATTAACATTAACTTTCCGGGACGTGCATTTTCAGGGACACTTTTATTAAACATCGCCAATGTATTTAACCCAGCAAGTACTGGACCTGCAACAAATGCCAGTATCGTTGCAATCTTAACCATGGCTTGCATTGATGTTAGAAAGAAAAATAAAATCAGCATTGTGCCAATCACCGTAAAAATTAACCAAAAAAGATAGTGTTTTTTCTGGTTTTTATGATCCATATACTTTGGAAAAAGTAGTTCACTTGATGCACTGAGTGTTCTTGGGTAGGCATCAAGACAAGTCAATGTAGTGCTAAACATTGTTGTAAATGCAGCCAGTGCAACAATTGGGTAAGCCCAGCTACCTAATGATTTTTGGTATAAATCCATTAATTGCCCTGCAAAAGCTGCCCCTTTAGGGCTAAATGTTTCCCCGCTGCCGTACATAACTAAAGCTCCTAATAATAAAAAACAGATAGCAAGAAAGGCTGTACCAAAAAAACCGATACGAAAATCAAATAATGCAGCTTTTATATTCGTTGCTTTCTCTGCATCTTCATTATTTGCCTCAGCCCAGATAGAATGCCAAACAGAAATTTCCATTGGTGCAGGCATCCATCCTAGAAAAGTGGCTAAAAAAATTAAATGGGCTGTATCATTAAATGAAAATTGCACTTCGGCTGTTTTGTAATAACCAGGATTATCAAATATCAGCATACCTACTGCAAATACTGAGGTGATTGAGAGCACAAGAATGATGATTTTTACTAATTTATCCAATAATTTATATTTTCCTGTTGCAAGTAGAGAAAAACAGAGTATCAATAAACCAAACCCAATTAAAGCGGCTATTCTTTGAGGTTCAAGACCACCTAAAGACTCTAAATGGAAAATATTAATTAACAAACCTGCTGTAACAACGGTTACAGCAGACTGGATGATTAACATGGACATTAAGGTCATAGCAATATAGACCCAGACAGCCCAGCTACCGAGTTTTTTATAACCATACAAAATATTATGACCCGTTGCAGCAGTATAACGAGGGCCAAATTCAAAAAAAGGATATTTAACTAAATGGATAATTAAAATAGCAAGAATCAAGTCAAACCCAAACATACCACCGGCTTTAGTTGATTGTACTAAATGGGAAACGCCAACTGCTGCACCAGCATACATTAAACCTGGACCTAACTGGGATAGTAAACTTTTTTTGCTAGAATTCATGATTTTAATTTATATTAAATTAGTTTTTTCTTTACGAAAAAAGTGGCTAGTACTTTGTCAATCTAATGTTTATAGAGTGGGCGATTAAAAGTTAAGTAACTAAAAATATTGTAGGTTGGGCAGCATCTTTTTGGTAACCTAACACTACTTTTGCTAAAGATGTTGGGTTAACGATAGAAGTTGTTAGCCTAACCTTCAGCTTTAATCATACCCTTGATAGAGTACTAAATTAGTAGGTACAGTATAAATTATTAACTTAAGTTAGTTAATTTGAATATTGTAAGTGGTGGCATAAGGAGTGTAAGAGGTTATGTTATTAAATTAAGAAGTTATAGTTGTGGGTTTTTCGATCTCTTGGGTAACCTAACACATGTTAAAAACCGGGTTAACGGGGCTTATTTGACCCTGTAAATAATTTTGAGAGCCTGTCTATAATCACCTTCTATAAAAGGTAAGGATAGACAATGATGAATAGAGAAGAACTTGAAGCATTTTTTCGTGAAACAGCTAAAAGCATTAAAACAGAAAAAGGAGAATGTAAATTACTTTGTGTAACTACTTATTATTAATTTCTACTATGAGAGGATAAGCAGTTATGAATAAAAAAGAACTTGAAGCTTTTGCCCGCGAAGCGGCAAAAAGCATAAAAACAGAAAAAGACCTTGGTAATTTTACTCAAATGTTGGCTAAAGTAGCCGTTGAAGCCGCTTTGAATGTAGAATTTGATGATCATTTAGGTTATGAAAAATATTGAATTACGGGATGAACCCATCAAACCTTAAGCTATATCGTAATTCTATTGATTGAGTTGCTTCAGTGTTCACTCCCCCTTGTGAGTCTATATATCTCCCCATCAAACTTAAATCATCATGTGAAAATAATCTTGCTCCTATTCCTGCTTCAACCAAAACACCTGTTCCTGCCCATGGTTCGGTAAAAAAGACACCAGTGTTAAAATAATAATGAAATCTTTTTTCTACAAAGCCAAAAGGACGGAATTCACCATCATAAACTTTAAAGTTCATTCCTATTTCTTTGTAGCTATCACTTAAAACATTCTGTATGCTTCCATTTGTATTAACAATGGTTTGCATTTCAGACGGTAGCTGTTCAACTAAATTCGATTGACTTAAAATGCCATGTAAATTTATATTTATTGCTGGATTGGCAAATTTTACTCTGTAACCTGCTGAGAAATCCGCCCCAAAACCTGCGCCTAAATATGTCCCATATCTAGTTTTGTAGTTTCTACCATGGAGTTTTATTGAAAAATAATCTCTTTTTGTGAGACCTCCATTTAGTCCTAAAGTGATTCTATCCCTGGCTCCCATCAGTCTAAATGCAGAACTTTCTTCAGATAATTCGTTATATGCGGCTTCAATGTTAGCGGACCAGCCTTCAATTAGTTTGTAACTTAATCCTGTTTTTATACTATATAAATCCCTGTCTCCTCTTAATCCTGCATTCCCTTGTAACCAGACTTTATGTCGAATACCTTTATAGCCCCATCTTAAAGCTAAATTATTTTCATTACGTTGATTAGGATTTACTAATAGATTTGTACTATTTGAGGAAAAATTTAAGTATTTATAGTTGAGAAAATAACTATTTTCTCCATGTGTTAATGCGAATTCAGGACTAAAGCTCCTTATATCAAGGTTACTAATATTGTATGATTTACCTGTTAATGCAATACCATTTGGATTTCTGATACCTAAATCAGAGATTTGTCGTCTCAGGGTTAATAATTCGTGTTCATTTTGAGATTCATCTAAATAATTACTAGCAATTTTTAATGCATCATGCTCCCTTCCCACGGTTCTGAGTCCTACAACTTGATTAGTAGGTGATAACTCATCCTTTTTTTGTAACAATTTATCAATAGCATGAATATTATTATCATAGACCGCTAATGCCATATTTTGCCATGTAGGAACAGCAATACGTTTATGTAATGATTTTAATAAATATCGACGAGCGGGTTCCATTCTGTTTTCTGCAATTAACCAAGTAATTCGATACTCATCAAATAAAACTTGTTTTACTTTATTATTTTCGAGTTGTACCCATTTAAACCATTTTTCTGTAATATTTCTACCAAATGTTTGGTGAACAACATTACCATACCGTCTTTTAAATTCAGAAAGATCAGGCTTCATTGGTGACAAATTAGCAACTAACTCGGGTCTAACTTGTGTCATAACATAATGCTTAATCTTAGTTGCTTTAGCCTTTTCTCCTGCATTATGTAAAGTTTCAGCATAGCCAAGTAATAATAAATAATCATCGGGCTTTTGATTGACAGCCTTAGCATACCAGGGGACAGCACTTTTTGGTTCTCCCAATCTAAGGTAACTAGCGGCTATAGCTTCCCATAAGTCCGTATGGTCTCTAGCAACTTTGATTGATTTTCTAACCATTTTTCGTAAACTTGAGTCAGAATCGTATTCAATCATATGCCAAAGCAAAGCTATTCTTGTACTAACTAGGCGCGGGTCAATAGCTAATGCTTTTAATAAATGCTTTTTGGTCTGTAAATGGTTTTTTGTTCGAATCGCAGTTCTGGCTTTAGAAGTCCAATAGCGTGTACTATTTCCAAATAAATTACCATGTTGGTCTGCTATAAGAATAAGTTCGTTAGTTTTCTCATATTTTTTTAGCCTTTCAGATAAATCAATTGCATCAAGTAAATAATTAGGCTGGTTAAGTTTATTCCAAACCTTAATCAATAAGCCTAAATGTTGCTCATTATCTTTCCCTTTATAACTTAATTGTAATAACCGGTTAATACCTTCCTGGTCTATTTCTCCATGACTTAAAAGATGATCATAAGCTTTTTCCGCTGCGTGTTCACGCCCTAGAAACCAAGAAATATCAGAATAAAAATTCCAGAAATCACTATCAGTTGATTTTATATCATTTGCAACTATTGACAGCTGTTTCCATGCAGTTGAATAATCCTCAGCCTTTATAAGCATTTCAATTTTTTTTCTGCTCGTTATCCAAGACGTTCCAAGGTTTTGCTCTGTAGCTTTTAAAATTTCATAAGCTTCACTATAATTTCCATTTAATTCTTCAATTGAAGCTAAATAGATTCTAGCTTGTTTGTGGGAAGGCCATTTTTTTATATATTGTTTAAGTTGTCGTTTGCCACTATCAAAATATCCCGTTTGTTTTAGGACGTCATATAAATCTTTTAACTCCCTATCAGATAATCTACGTTTGTTACTTAATATTTCGTAGTTTCTTGCAACTCTTGCGTGTTGAAAAAGGTTTTTTCCAATTTTAATGGCATCTTTTAACTGATCTTCTTCACCTGTTTTATGATAAACCTGTGTTAGTTGTTGCATTGATAGATAGGGAGCACCGTTCCACATTGCAATTTTTATCAACTCTTTACGGGCCTCAATATTATCAGGCTCTAGGTTTGTTCGCTGATTTGCATGTTGTAGCGCATTGTGTAAATCATTTAATGCTAATTCATACTGCACTAACTGAGCTAATAAAACCGGATCTTTAGGGTTTTGTTCTAATTGCTTTGAGCTAAATTGTTTGAATATTTTCTTATTTCCTAAACTACTGGCTAAACTAGTGCCATACGCTAAGAAAGAGGGCTGTAAAGATGAACTGTTTGTTAAAAGAAGCTCAGCCCATTGCAAACTATTTTGAGGGTCATTTGCAGCTAATTCGCGAGTAATTTGTTGATCTATTTTTTTTTCAGTAGTACCAAAATTAGTCAACAATAATCTTCCCCAGTCTCTACTATAAGTAGAGTTTCCAGAAAAAGTTGCGATTTGAACAGCTTGCTGAAGTATTTGTTCTGATTGATTAAACTTAGTGACAGCTGTTTTTGCTTTATTAAAAGCATCACCCATTAAATTCGCTGCAAGTAAAGCTTGTAACTCTTTTATAGCATAATACTCTGCATTTTTTTCAGCGTCTTCAGCGAACAGGTTTTGAATACCAAGTATTGCCCAGAATAAATTATTACTTACTTTATTTTCGCTTATTTTTTTATTATCAAAAACCTCTCCGATTTTTTGATAAATCTTAGCTGCTAATGCGGGTTCAGCTAAGCCATAACTCCAACTTGCTAAAATATCAAGTGATTCCACATCAGTAATATTTGGATAGAGACTAATTATTGAGATAATTATCTCGGATTTTTTTATTTTCTTTTTTGCATCACTAACCAGATTAAAATACTGTTTACGTTGAATTTCTATGGTTAAAAATTGAGCTTTATTACTTAATTTAGAATTAACTAGAAGAGGTTGTAATGCCGCTTCTGCTTCTGTTAATTTACCTAAAAATACTAAATTATGTGCTAGTTGTAATTTTAGTTTTTCATTTGCCGGATCATTTGCGACAAGTTCCTTTAAATATTGTACAGCGGCTTGGTCGGTTGGTTTTTTTTTAAAACTACTTAATAGCTTCCCCCCGGGAAATAAAACCAGTAAAACAATGATTACAATTAAGCCAAATAGAATTAATGAGCCGTTCGAAAATAGAGATGATTCATTATTATCCACAAATCACCTGTAATGCTCCCGTATCTTGGCCTTTAAATTTGAAAAAAGTAGCCAAATTTGTTGTGTTTATCGCAGAAATAAGCTTCCCACTTTTAGTTTTTAAGCTACAGCTTTTACTGAAATTTGCTAAACTGAAAGTAACAGCTTGATGTCCTGTTAGTCTGAAATTAATTGAATTTTTGTTGTTTTTCCAATACCGAATACGCGAATTAGATTTAATAAGATAAGGGGAGGTCGTAGGTCGTTTGTTAAAATGTAAAGTTACCACATTATCTCCGTTCAGAGCTAGATAATGACCTTGTGATGATTTTCTATAGCCAACAACACCCTTTGAATTAACAATATCTAGTTGTTTAACTTGTTCTGTTATACGTAAAGTGTGTAAATTTTTTGCCTGATAAATTTTCCAGCCATTTTCAACCTGTTCGTATACTGCACTTCGAAATGCATGGATTCTAGGAATATATTCACTTAGCCACATGGGTAAAGTCTCTTGTTTCAATGTCCAGTCATAAACTCTATGTAAAGCCCTTAAAGACGCTTGACGCTCACCAGCATAGAAGTGATAGTAGAGGCTTATGGGTTTTAAGCGTTTAGGTTGATCAGTTAATTTAAAAGTTTCTATAACACGTTGGTAGCCATAATAAGGACCGGTCCAATCATTAGTATAGACATTTTCATTTTGTATTGGGGCATAGGGCTGAAAAAAACCTCCTTTTGCTAATCCGCTAGCACTAATATTGGTGATTGAATTAATACCCTGTCGAATAATAGTATTGCCACCGTTCATATTTGCAATCTGCAATTTCTCAGTCCAGGCTAATGCTTCTTCATTAGGTAAGCTATCGCCTGACCATAAAAAAACTTTAGTGTTCTTTCCACGTGGTGCTAAATTTTTATCTATATAATCAATGGATCCTTTAATTTCACGTTCTGTATTAAATGAATAATCAGAAATAGGTAAATGATAATAACCCTCTTCTGCTTTATAAGCGGTCTTATTCATCTCTGTATAAGTATGTCCTGGCTTAAGTACGTGTTTAGCTGAATTCTTTTTTTTTATAGTTGTATTGCTAGTATTCTTCACAGCCATAGACCAATTAAATGGATGGCTGTATGAGTGGCTTGCAATTTCAACATTGGATAATTTAAAGATGTTTCTGGCAATAGGTTGTAGTGTTTGGCTTAACTTAGGATTGAGTCCTTCTTTACCTATTTCTGCTTCAACAATTGAAACGGTGTGGGGGAGGGGGGTTGGCTTGAGAAACTCCTCCAAAATTATTTCAGATGAGTAACGGTTGCCTGGTAATTGTGATTTATTATTGAAACCATCCCCATCAATATGGGAAGTTAGTATTCTATTTCCGTTCTCAGTTGTCGCATCAGGGACAGGGATGGTTTTTAAATGCAAAGCTTCTTTTAAAAACTCAAAGGGGTTTATAATCCAGCGGTTATATTCGGCATCGTCACCCAAAGCAGGAATCTTTTGTAAAATATAAGGATTTAGTGCTACACCGCCCCATTCACTAATAAAAACTGGGGTGATTTGTTTGTTTTCACTGTCATTAATTCTTAGCCATGGCTGCCCTTTTTTACTATTGATTAAAGGTAAGCCAACTTGTCTAAGGACTGGTTTTACTTCAAACCCTAAATGTTTAGACAAGACTTCTAATTTTAATGGGGCGGTCAAATTTTGTTTTAAATAATCAAGGCCTAGAGACTTAGTTAATTGGATGTTTTGAAATAATGTGTAATGACCCATAAAGACAATGGGTAGTTTTTGCTGAACTTGTTTAAGTACCCATTCGGATAATAGCTGGTCACGAGAAGAATTATTGCTTGATAGCCATGTTACTATTCCAGCATATCGTCCTTTTAGTAAATAATTAGGTAAGCCTTTACTTATATCCCAATAATCAGGAATATAGCCTAAATATTCAAGTGGCATAGCTAAAAAGCGGTGTATCTTATGAGAAGAAAGTCTTGTTTCTTCTGAGTCATACAAAAACAATACTTTTCTTGGTACTAGTTTTTTACTTCCAATGCCCATGTAATCTAAGGCAGGGGTACTGACCCAAGGTGTAAAACCTTCTTGACTGATTTGGGCTGCAATTGATTCAGCCTGTTCTCTTTTTTCTGGCGGTAGATAATCAAGAACAGTGATAGGTAGATTATAAACATCCCGTACTTGTTTTAATTTATTGGCTAACCATTGTTTGTCTTCTTTGGGGACAGACTGGTATTCATTTTTCTCTGGATTCCATCCTGCAAATAAAGATTCTGCAATCACTCCATCGGATAGATTTGCAACTTGATCCAAAATTTCAAAACCACGATTAAATAATAAATGAACATCTTTATATTGCTGCTTCATCGCCTTAATTAAGGTAATCATACCTTGTCGCTGTTTAAGTAGATCCGGTTCAGTTTTTGCGAAGAGATGATAACTATCCATGGTATCGAGAAAAAAGCCACGGTAACCTTGTTGCCAAAGCTTTTTCATTTGTTTTTTTAATAAAAATTGGTGCCATCCATTTGAGGTCATATCCATCACTGCACTATTCCACCCAGTATTAATACTTTTTTTCCATTCTTCCTTAATTTCCTTAGACCAAGTGCGAGTGGGGCCAACTTCACCTATGCTTAAATAAGCATAAACAATGACTCCTTGATTTTGCATAAAACGTAACTGTTCAGATGTAATATTATCTGGTTCTACGATGACACGCTCGTAGGTTGATAATAAATCTAAGGGTGGGTTAGTCGCATAATAAAAGGCAGTCGAAGGGTTTTCAGCAGCCTCTGCCTGTGACGCCAATAAAGCGACAAGAATAAAGAAATATTTTTGCATCATATTAGGGTTTTACTTACCGTTGCAACATAAATGTCTCATATTCAAGACGCATTAATTTTTGGTTTAAAATGATAAAGCCTATCATTGTTGTTAGCAGTACTGATATAGCGAACCCATATCCATAATAAATAGGGCCTAAATGTTGAGAAGTGACCGTTAATATCAAATTACATAGCGCAAAGAAAATAGTTAAATTTAAAATAATAATGCGTTTATCTAGGTAAAACAGTACATTAAATACACCCAATAAAACAACCTGCACACCCACAGCTGCAACATCAATAGAAAATAACATTCGATAATTAGTTGATATTTTAAATAAGGGTAGAATATGGTCGGCAGCATAAATAACAATGAGTATTGTGACTGCTTGTACTTTGAAAATCTCCAAAAAGCTTGAGCGAATTGTATTTATCATTGATTTTTTTAAATCTCGTATCTTTCCTAATGAGCCTCCATCACGAATAGCACTGTAAAACTCATTGTACTTATCTACAAAATCAGCTTCCATTCTTAATAAAAATACTGCCATTCCAGGAATAATAGTTAAATAAGATAGAAAAATGGGGGGGTCGTAAATAATAGAACTTCTCAAAGGACCAATAATAGCTTCAGATGTAATAGGATTAAACCAGAAAACGAATTTATCCGTCCAGACACCAAGATTGTATATGATTGATATGGCAGCTAAGCTATAAAACACTTTGTTTTTATCTAAAAAATCAAAACTGATTAATGAATCTGCTGTATATTCATGAACAATAATTCCCAGCATAAAATACATCATCATTGACTGTCCGATAAAAAAACCAGCTAATAATCCTTCGACGCCATAAGATCTAAGTAATAAAGAAAATGTAATTGTTAAACCGTAACCCATAAAAAAAGCGGCAATTACTTTTTTATAAGCCCGTAAACCTGAAAGCATAACAACTAGTATCCAAATATTACTTAGTAAGACTAAACTGCTAAGCATTAATAATTTATAAGCGAGGCTTTGTTCAGGAAATAAGGGCCAACTAATCAATGCCACTATTAAACTAGTTATACTAGTAACAATCAGCGCACCTAGTAAATTTGAGATGATTTCCTGCTGTTTTTTAGCATAGATTAAATCAGAGACATATCGTGTAAGCATTAATTGTAACCAGCCACCAATAATGATGGAAAATGCCATTAAATAGGTGATTGAAATTAAAAATGACAAGACCACATCGGATTGTGTCTGTAAGTTGACACTGACGATACCAATAGCCATAATGCCTAAAATTGACAGAACCCAAGGGCCAGAACTTATTATTCCTGCATACCCATAAGCCTGTAATAGACCAAATAAACTTTTTTTATTAAGTAGTTTGCGAAGCTCAAATCCTATTCCAGCCATTAGTTTTCCAATGCCTTTCTATAAACTTTACGATAACTAGAAAACAATGCTTGTTCTCCAAAATATTTGTCTGCTCTTTGTTCAGCAATCATTGATAATTGTTTCCAATAATTTGCATCACTTAATAGTTTAATTATTTCTATCGCTAATTGCTCTGAGTCCGCAATAGAAACAACCGCTCCAGCAGTTCCTAGTGCTATATCTTCTTTAGATCCGCCTTCAATTAATTCTCGACAAGCCCCAACATCGGTAGAAACTACAGGAATGCCACAGGCAAACGCTTCCAAGATAACTAATGGAACTCCCTCACTAATGGATGACAAAGCTAAACAACCTAGTTGCGGTAAAATTTCTACTACATTGCAAAAACCTTTATAAATAATTTGATCAGTTAAGTGTAGGCTGGCAATCATATCGCGGCATTCTAAAGCATAGGCTGGGTCTTCATCTTCCCCTCCAATTATCCAGGCCTGTACTTCTGGCATGTCAGAGCAAACATTACTCATTGCTCTAATAAACGTTTTGACGTCTTTAATAGGGACAACGCGCCCAATAAAACCAATGACTAACGGTGATTTTTTTGGTCGTTTAAGTCGTTGTGGTTGTAACTTTTTTAAATTTATTCCGTTGGCAATAACAGAAATTTTTTCTGCTTTTGCTCCATCAATAATTTGTCTTCGTCTATTTCCTTCAGATATTGAAATTATAGGGTCAGCTGTTTGATATACAGTACGTCCTAATGATTCAAAGAATCGTATCCATAATCGTCTTAAATAACTAAAATCACTGTTTAATGTGTCACCAAATATTTTTTTAGCTTCTTCAATCCAGTCTGCTTGGGATAAATCTATTTTTCTTTCCTTAGTATAAATTCCGTGTTCTGTAAGCATCAGATTTTTCTTATAAAGATGGTGTAACATAACACCATACAAACCAGCATAGCCTGTTGATATGGTATGAAAAACCTTGGCATCAACCGCTTCATCTAATCCATCTATTAGAGAAAAAATAGGTTGATGCATTGCTCTTATTGTCCAGAAGTAATCAATAAAAGATGAGTCTGCTGTTGATTTTTCATACTGTTCAGTTATAAATGACCAGGATTGCTCACTATATAAAAAATCATTAATATCAATATTTTTATCTTTGTGTATGTGTCGTAGTAAAGCTCCTAAAGCTTGGTAGTTAGACTCTTTGTTATTACGAAATTCATCGTGCATTTTTTGTACTTGAATAAAAGCTTCTTTATTTCCAACTCGTGCTTTTGGTTTTTTTATATTATTTTCTGAAACTAAATAGATGCATTTTAAATCAATCACATTTTTAGGTAATTGATAATGCATTGTAGGGTACGACTCTTCTTTATCTCCAATAAAATTTATTGCAAAGGTAAATTCTGGCAAACCTTGAATGATTTGGTGTACCCAACTTGATACTCCTCCACGAACATAAGGATAAGTTCCTTCTAAAATCAAACCTATATCTGCTTGGTCAGGTTTTTTAGTATTTATCCCCAACTTTCTGTGACTCCTTCAATTTGGTTCTCCATCATATCTGAATTGTTTTTATGAGAATTTTTCTCATTAATTTCTTCAAAGTGTCGAGTAACAAAAGCAAGTTCTTTTTGATAAGAGTTTGTCCTTTTTGTATTAAGGTCTAATTCTACGACGTGGTCTAAGGAGTCTTCAGCAATATCATAAAGATTTAATGCTAATGTAATACGAGCTTGTAAAAAATAAGCATCTGCATCTGTTGTCCTATGTTTTACAACTTTTTGTATATGGGTATAGGCATCTTGTAAAATATGAATTTGAGCCTGTCCATGTACTAAACCTAAGTAAGATAATTCCCAATAAGCTTCTGCTAACCTCATATGTTCTGTAATATGTTTTTCTGATGGCTTGTCTTTTAATGCTTCGAGTTGAGTAGTAATCTGTCTACCAAGTATTTTTTCTTTTTTGTCTAACATAGAGTATGCAAGCAACCTAACTTCATCCACTGGATCTAGCAGTGCTACTTTTAATATAGGGATGGCTTCTTTATCAAGCATTTGCCGAGTTTTCAAGACTGCTTTTATCCTTTGGTTTTCGACAGTAGATGCTTCAAGAACACCTAACAGACTTTCCCCTTTATAGCTTGATAATTGCATGGTTTGTAAAAGGTGCTCCGGTAATGTAGGTACTTTTATTGTATTAGATAGTTCACCCAAAAAAGGTTTTGAAAAATGACTATTTATACTTAAACTTAGTAGTAATCCTATGCCTGATACTAGTGGGATTAGTATGCAAATGAGAAAAAACAAAATTAAAATTTTTCTCTCTCTATGAAATCGAATGGGTAATAATTTCCAGAGCGGCCAAGGAAATATAAAAGCACTTAAAATATGAAAAAATAAAGCACTAGGTAAAGTGTGATTTATTAACAAATATATTGAAAGTGCCTGAGTTAACAAAGCAATAAAAAAAACAACTAGTGTGCCATTTTTTAACTTACTAATTATATACTTAGAGGAAATCTGTTCGACTTTCATTGTTTTTGCCAATATTTTAGATCTATATTAAATTGTTGAAAAAAATCAAGCATCATTTCTTGTAAATCTTCATTACTTACTAAATTTTTTCTATAAAATTCTATATCTGCATTTTCTAAGCTAGCATAATTATATTGTTCGTATATTATCTGTTCTAAACGAAGTTTATATCCATCAGTTCCAGTGATGGTATTTAATGGTAATAGAATAAATAGAATATGTTCTTCATCTTTATTTTTGACTGACCAAGCTCTATCTAATCCTCGTTGGCGTTCTAATATTAAATTATTCATTCCAACTGCATCTTTCTTATTTGTTATTTTAATGATGACAAGGCAGCTTGGAATGCTAAATGCTTTTAAATTATGTACACAACGTTTTAGGTGTAAAACAAATGCTTGTAAGGTTACATCTTCATAAAAATAAGAGTCACCTCGCATTCCTATCAGGTCAGCTATGTACCCACCTAAAATTGCAAATAATCTTATGTTATCTGGTCGAAATGCCCGATAAGGCATTTTATTGACGACGACAATGCCCCAAGTACGTCCAGAAACATCGATAAGAGGAATAGCTAGTAATATGAATTTATTATATTTTTCTTTTGTTGCTAACTCAGATTTAAGACTCGTTGTTTTTAATGTATTGAGTGCTTCTTTTAACACCAAGTCATTAGACATAATATTAAAATCACCACCATAGATGGCTAGTGCGGTATTGATAATTTTTCCTGAATCATCAACTGCATATAATCCTGCTTGCTGAATTGAGCAATAATCAGCAAAGAGTTTTAAAATTAAATTATTCAGGCTTTCAGCATTTGAATTACTCATATTACTCTTCATAATATGAGTCCGAACAGCAATAATGTCATTTCGTAACGTAGTTTGAGATGCAGTTCTTTGAGCTAGTTTTTCATGTGATATTTTAAGTATATTAAAAGCATTTGTGACTTCACCAAGACGTTGATCTATATAAGCTAGCTTACCCTGTGACTCCCTCATTTTATGTTCCCAATGATTGCGAAATTCACCCGCAATAACTGGAATAATGATTAACCCTAAAGTTGTACTTGAAAAAACATCAGAATTCCAGATTGAACTATACTGACTTACAGCCCACATTAATCCAATCAAAAATAAAGCACTGTTTAAAGCGTATAAAAACCCATAACGCAACCCTGATAATAAAGGCCCCATGAGTAAACCTGAAAAACTAAGTAGCGAAAAAAAACCTGATCCTGAAGTTATAAAATAGCCAAAAATCAAACTGGATAAGGTGAGAACGATTGTTTCTACAATTGCGGCACTGGTTGTTTGAGGAGATTTATTTACTTTAAGCCTTTGAAGCATACATTATTCCGTTAATGTTAACCCGTCTATTAAAATAGCTAATAACTTATGTGCTACACCACTAACACTATCACGTCCCCAGCCGGTACGAGAACCAGATGCAGACCAAATGATTTGTCCGTTGTTTAGATCAATCATATTTAGTGTAATTCCTGCTGCTGGTTCTCCATCTAAGCCACTTTTATAGCGCCATTCTTGAACACTACCACTTAAACCAAATTTATAGCCTTGTTGTTTTGCCCAATTGATTGCCTGACGTAATTCTTTTTGCTGATCTAACTCAAGATGATTAGTATCAATAACGGGAGGTTCATAACTTGATAACTGAGTAATACCTTGAGAACGAATTAAAGTTGCAGTAATGTCTGCTGCTCGATTACCAGCATCAGGTGTATCAGAATGATTAATCATTGGTAACATAACCCACTTAGCATGGACATCAATGGGTGGTGAGTCTTGTATTTCGTATACAGCACAAGCTGTTAAGTTAGTTAGTATGATAGCAACAGTCAGTAAAAATGATTTTCTTAGTGGATTTACGAATAGATAGTTTAAATTCATAGTTTAATGTAGGTTAATAGTTAAAGAATATGTTTGTAAACTGCTAAGGCTTTGTTTATATTAAAGCTGTGTGCAAATGCATAACAATTAATCTGTAGTTATTATACTTTTTTTATACTCAAGGAAACCTTAAAATTTATTAAATAACAATTATATCTAGCTGTGTCTTAACAAAGGATGAAAGGGATGAATAATCTTTTAATGTTATGTTTTTATACAGGGTATTATCAGAGTTATATTAAGCTTTATCTATAAGGATAGTCGTTTTCTGACAAACTATTAAATTAACCGAATACTACACCAAAACGGTCGTTCAGAAAATCTATTTATTCGTTGAAAGAAAGAGCTGAGATAAGATAGGAAGATTTTAAACAGACCTGAGATTTATGATGATCTTTAAAAATTAATATCCATGCTCAAAGGGCATGGTTTACATTAACAACCTATACAGAGTTTTGAATCTCTGTGGGTTCTATTCTCCGCCCTTGGGGGCGATAAAATAAACTTACATAGATGATACCCCGACCGCTTGCGGCGGGGAGTTTCATTTTTATTTTTTTATTGGTTAGTCAAAACTTTCATTTTTAACTTCTACTTTATTTTCTGTTTTTTCCATACCTTTCTCTGGTGCTAAGGATTCAATGTATTCAGTGAACCAAGGTAATTGTTTAACATTTTTAAGGTCATCATCATTGATAATATCTTGTTCGTCAGGCACTAACCCATGATCTCGCGCATTTTCTAAAGCTTTTAAACAGTCATCATTTTTTTTATGTAAGGCATACAAGCAAGCCAAGTTATAAGAAGCAGATCCTTGCTGGATAGTCTCGGCTTTTTCAAATGATTCTTTTGCTTTACTGTAAAGTCCATTATCCAAACTGACTTGTTTGCTCTTAGCCAGACCCATCAGTGCTACTCCACTGTCTATCGAGGCACCCAAATGTTCAGGCGATATAGTTTTGCATAAAGAAAATTTAGTAATGGCTTGATCAAATATTTTGCTTGCCTCCTCCGAAGGTTTAGTGAATGCTTGATGCAAAATTGCAAAACCCCAATAATACAGTGCATCTGCATAGTTTGAAGACGACTCAGGAATAGTCGTAAAAATATCGTAGGCTTGCTGAAATAATTGATCAGCCTTCCCCCCCCTTTCTTGTCGTGCTTCAAGGGTTAATGTTTTTGCTTTCTCTACTTGTCTACCGCTTAATAAATAGCCTAGAATCGACATATTTTTATCCTGTAAGGTAAAGTCTGGATCAAAAAATCCAGACTAATTTTTATAAAAAATACATTTAAAATGTAATGAGGTTTAAGAAATTATAAACCAATTCTATTCTACATAAACTTAATTTCGTCTAATATTTTTCCACCAACTTGATAAAGTCTCAGTGAAACTTGGTGATTGTAATGGCGAAGTCTCCAATGAATTTTTGGTTACAAGTTTTAAAGATGTTTTGTGCTTTAGTGAAGCTATAAAACCCATTCCCAAGATAAACTTTGCCCGGATAAAAGCAACCCCTAATAAAGCCACAATCAAAGGGAAAAACTCATAAAAAATGCCAAGAAAGGTCGATTGATCCCCCGCTGTTTCACTGGAAAGTTCACTGGAAGAATTTTCTGATTGAGAATACCCTTTATCAACTAAATCACCAATATTAGCTTGATCTAATGACCCTTGAATAAACCCAATCATTGAATAACCCAAAAATTTAAAGACAAGAAAAGATAGTCCACCAATAACTGCCCACATTATTGCCTGTTTTTTTACAGAACCTGCCGAAGCATAAAACCAGATGGCAACAAAAATATTAATGATCCCAAAAATAACACCCATTGCTAAACCCTCATTCTAAAATTAAAAAAGCCATTCCTTGGCTAAAGTATTGATAATACATCCCTGTTGCTGTCGAAGTTCATCAAGTAGCTGTTATTATAAAAAACAAAACTTTCAATAACCTTTCAAGCAAATGAATATTTTATTAATAGAAGATGATGAAGTTCTTGCCGATGGTCTTACCCATACACTTTCTAGTAGTGGTTACTCTGTAACAGGAGCTACTAATGGTGCTTATGCAGAACACCTGTTGAAAGCGCAAGGTTTTGATCTGATAATACTGGACTTAGGGTTGCCTGATATGGATGGCTTACAATTATTACGTAAACTACGCACTCAAAAGCTATCCTTACCAATTTTGATTCTTACAGCACGAGATGATATGAATGATCGTATAGAAGGTATTAGCCAGGGGGCTGATGATTATATGACAAAACCGTTTGAATTAAGAGAGCTGGAAGCACGGTTACATGCTTTAGTCAGACGTTGCTATGGTGGCTTTAATCATATTATTGAGGTAGGAAATCTGCAATTAGATACCAGTAATCATCAAATTCTTGCCAAGGGAGAATTGCTATCATTATCTGCGCGTGAATCTGCAGTATTGGAAATATTGATGATGCAGAAAGGAAAGATTATCAGTAAAGATAAAATTGCCCAGCATTTATCTTTACATGGCGATGCATTGGCTGATAATGCTATCGAAGTTTATATTCATCGTATCAGAAAACGAATTGAGCCCTTTAATGCAGGCATCAGAACACTCCGGGGTTTAGGTTATTTATTGGAGAAAAAATTTGAACAATAAAGTCACCAGTCTGAAATCAGCGATAGCCTATCGGCTGATTATTCCGGTCATTATTTTTATAGTTTTAGAAACAGCCTTATCCTATTTTGTTACATTGTATTATGTTGATAAAACGTATGATCGTTGGCTGCTGGATTCTGCACGTTCACTGGTGCAGGAAGTCGTAGTGAATGAACATAAAGTTTCCGTAAAATTATCGAAGAATGCACTGGAAATTTTTACATGGGATGATGTTGATACTACTTTTTTCAAAATTAACACTGAAGAAACAGGTGTAATAGCAGGTGATTCAATGTTACCTGATCCATCAACAGTCATAACCGCAGACCAGCCTGTTTATTCGGATGTAAGTATTGATGACAAAGCAATTCGTATGGTTTCTTTACTGGTTCCAGACATGCTGCCAGATAAAGTTTATATTCATGTGGCAGAAACCTTAAACAAACGACAGGATATGATGATTGATATATTGCTGACCGATTTAATCCCTCAAATATTATTAACCTTATTCATCAGTTTGCTGCTTTATGAGGCGATAAACCACGGGTTAGCCCCACTGCATAAACTAGCTGACGACATTTCCCAGCGTTCGCCCAGTGATTTGAGTCCAATCCCGGAAACACATGTATTTTCTGAAGTAAGGACATTAACAGATACTATTAACAGTTTGTTGGAAAAGTTATCAACTGCTACAGCTTCACAACAGCGTTTCATTGCAAATGCTGCTCATCAACTCCGCACACCATTAGCCGGACTGAAATTACAAGCCGAACGTGCGCAACGCGAAGATAACTTACTCGCTATGCAACCCGCTTTATCACAAATTCAGAATAGTGCAGATAGAGTGTCGCATATGATTACTCAATTATTAGCTTTGGCTCGTTCTGCCCCGATTGAAGGTAGTCATCAGATGGAGAGAGTTGACTTATATGATCTAGCCAAGTCGGTGTGTATTGAGTGGGTGCCTAAAGCGTTAGAAAAAAACATGGAGATAAGTTTTGTAGCTGCCGACCTCCCACATTTTATTAAGGGTGACAGAGTGCTATTAACTGAATTGCTTGCTAATTTGTTGGATAACGCCATTGCTTACGGACATAAAAATGGCAATATAGCTGTCAGTTTGACTAATCAACCGATCCTTTGTATGAGCATTGAAAATGACGGACCCGGTATTGATGAATTTGAGACCAGTAAAATATTTGAACGCTTTTATCGTATTCCAGGTAGTTCTGGTGATGGCTGTGGTTTAGGACTTGCCATAGTCAAGGAAATTGCAGATTTACATCAAGTGAGACTATTATTATTTAGCTCTGGCAACGGGGGAGCCCGATTTGATTTACAATTTAACGAGATTGATGGTTGAACTTAGAATAATCAGTGATCTAGCTGATTATTCTAAGTTGAATATAATGATTCGATAGTCTGCAAGGTTTCAAATAACGATCAAAAAACAAATAATTTGAGCAACTTTGGAGAGCGGATCTTTAGTCCGCATTTTAGAATGCAGGCTAAAGACCTGCCCTTCATTTGAAATGTAAATGTTATTCCCATTCCTTAAGTGAAAGGTTAATGTAAGCTTGTAAAGTTAGAATAGCCACAGCAAGACAGCTTGTCTTATTAAGCAAAAAAGGTGTGATTGATTATGAGTAAGGTAGCTAAACAACCCATTAATTTTTTACATAAAACGATCACTGTTATTATAAGTTTTCTTGGAATTATTTTAGTATTAGCTCTTGGCATGACATACTGGGTCTATCTTAGATCTTGAATAGGTTCTTACAAACTATTAGGCAAGAAAAATAATATAGAAACCCTACTAGATTTGGAGTACTAGCCGCAGTAAAACAACTTTTGCCTTTAAACCCAATTATGTCAATAGTCCTGTTATTCATCATTCCTATGGTTTTGTCGATTGCATCCCCTTTTGGTTTTCGGTTACTGGGAAGAAATTGGTCAAAATTGGTGGGCGTTTTTGTCCTTATTATGGCAGGGCTTGTTATTTCACTGCTGGACCCAGCATCTAGCGGCAATCCGCAAATAGTAAACTTCGAATGGATTCCGCAACTAGGATTGAATGTAACGCTGCGCGCTGATTCCTTCGGTCTATTTATAGCGCTTATTATTACTGTTATCGGAGCAGGTATTTTTTCCTATACTTCGGGGTATATGGGGGATGACCCTCGCACCGGCTCCATTACAGGTTGGCTGCTGCTCTTTATGGCCTCTATGCTGGGAGTGGCATTGGCTGATAATATCGTGCTGCTTTTTGTGAGTTGGGAATTGACCTCTATTACCAGCTATATCCTTATTGGCAGCAACCACCGAGATGTGAAGGCCAGAGCTGGCGCAAAAACAGCCTTGTTGGTGACTGCGGTGGGTGGTCTTGCATTATTAGCTGCCGTGGTATTGCTAGGACTTGCTTCGGGAATTTGGAACCTGTCTGAATTGCCACCCATGCACGATCACCCCTGGGCAATGCCGATCTTTGTGCTTATTTGTCTGGCGGCATTCAGCAAAAGTGCACAGTGGCCTTTCTGTTTCTGGTTGCCTGGTGCTATGGCAGCTCCCACCCCTATTAGTGCCTATCTACATTCTGCAACCATGGTAAAAGCCGGAGTCATTCTATTGGCTCGCATGCATCCGATTCTTTCTGAATATGTGGCTTGGACACCTACACTGGTTTTTTTTTCAGCAGCAAGCATAATAGTCGTTATTTTGGCAATTCCTAAAGAAACTGATTTAAAAGCACTTTTAGCACATTCTACCGTTGGCGCTCTGGCGCTAATGGTCTGTCTGATTGGTATCGGAACACCTTATGCTCTCAATGCAATGACGGTCTTTCTATTGGCTCATGCCTGTTATAAAGCCCCTCTTTTTCTGGTTGCAGGCTCCATTGATCATGCGGTTCATAATCGCGATATCAATATTTTAGGAGGACTGGCTGGTAAAATGCCCTTTACCGCTGCTACGGCTTGTATAGCAGGCATTTCCATGATTGGCCTTCCTCCCATGCTGGGTTTTGCTGCCAAAGAAATGATTTTAGAGACAGGTCTATCTTATTCACCCTGGCTGGTCGCTTTGATGACTCTTTTGGTTACCGCTTTCGTCATGGTCGCCTGCTGTGTTGTTTTGATTCCAGCTTTTGGCAAAAATCATGGTCTGGTCAAAAAAGCCCATGAATCGCCTTGGTCAATGCTTGCTCCAATGCTGTTGATTAGTCTTCTTGGATTAGTCAGTGGGCTTGGGCTGTCACCTTTGGAAGACTACCTGATTGCACCTGCTGTTATTTCTTTAGGTGTTAAGCCTGCAGATCTGGGTTTGTGGCATGGGTTTACCCTTCATCTTGGACTCAGTGCACTGGCTGTATTGGCTGGCTGGTTAGCTTATAAGCAACGCTATGCCCTTTATAAAAGAGTACCTGTACTGCCTAGTGGAATAATGATTCATGATGCAATCTGGAACGCAGTGCTTGCTGTTGCAAGGACACTGACTCGACTTATTCAAAATGGCTCTTTAACCTCTTATCTAGGGACAACCATTATCGTAACATGTGCTTTGATACTTTATGCCTGGGTTCAGGTTGATGCGCCGATGAGGCCGTCTTTAGTCCAAAAAATCACCCTAGCGGAATTATCAGCAGGGCTGTTGATCATGGCAAGCAGTCTTGCTACCGCTTTTGCACGTCAGCGTTTACCAGCCATTGCAGCCCTCGGTTCGATGGGGATGGGAATGACGCTGTTTTTTATTGTTTCCCAGGCTCCGGATCTGGCTCTTACACAGTTTTTAGTTGAAATTCTTGCCGTTGTTCTGCTGGTTGTCGCTTTTCGCCACCTACCTGACTTTGCTAGAGAGCCTATCAAAATTCAAATCAGTCGATTGGCTATTTCTATGCTAACAGGGCTAACAATGATGGTTTTAACGCTGGTAGCACTGAGTACAGATTATGGCGAGAGGATAAGTTACTGGTATGGTTTGAATGCATTAAAGCAAGGACACGGAGTCAATGTTGTTAATGTTATTCTGGTGGATTTTAGAGCTTTAGATACCTTAGGTGAAATCACTGTTTTGAGTATTGCGGCTTTAGGTGTTGGTGTTTTAATTGGCAGTCTCAAACAAACAAAAAAGGAGGTGATATGAAATCTTCGCCTATTCTTGATATAACATTGCGCTGGCTGATTGTTCTTTTAGGTATTGTTTCTTTTTTTCTTCTGTTACGAGGACACGATGAGCCAGGCGGAGGTTTTTCAGGCGGACTTTTGGCTGCCAGTGCCATTATTATTATGACGATTACCTATGGTGCAGATGCCGGTCGCAAGCTACTCCATTTTCAACCGCTTTCTTATATCGCTACTGGATTGATTTTAGCAGTTCTAGCAAGCCTGTTTCAATGGAATAGCACTTTTATGAGCTCGGTGTGGATAACGCTTCCGCTAGGGTTTGTCACCGTCAAATTAGGCACACCTTTACTATTTGATCTAGGCGTTTATGTGGTAGTTTTGGGTGTTGTCAGCTCATTTGTATTGGAAATAGAGTCGGTGGTAAAAACAAAAAAGGAAGAACGATAATGGAAATTATTATGAGTCTGGTTATTGGCGTTTGCTATGCTTCTGCTGTTTTTTTACTGCTGCAAAAAAGGCTTTTACAGATTGTTCTAGGAATAGCGTTATTAGGTCATGCTACCAATTTGCTTATCTTTGTCGCAGCTGGTCTCCATGGCAGCAGTGTTCCCATTATACCTAATGGAGCAGAAGTTCTGCCGCCAACAGCCGTTGACCCTCTGCCACAAGCTTTAATCTTAACCGCAATTGTTATTGGTCTGGCACTGTTCGGCTTTTCTCTGGCACTTGCCTATCGATGTGTGGCGGTTCTGGGGCACGATGATATTGATCAGATTACTCATACAGATAGCCTTGATGATCCTGTTTCAAAAGCGGACGACAAACTACGTGAGTAATTTACTGATTCTGCCATTATTAATTCCACTCATTTCAGCTGCTCTGGGTATTTCAACTCGCCAACATGCAACTGCTCAACGGTGGATATCTCTCACGGGCATCACCCTTTATCTTATTTTCGGTTTTTTTCTTATTAGCCAGGTTCTTGATCAAAGCTACCTGACTACCCAAGTAGGGGGCTGGCAAGCACCCTATGGAATAACATTGGTCGCAGACCTACTTGCTGCAATCATGATTCTGTTTACCGGTCTGATCGGTTTTTCGGTGCTGCTATTTTCTCTAATGAGCTGCAAACAGGATGGTTTTTCTCCCGCTTTTCATCCGCTAGTTCACTTTCTCGTAATGGGGGCGAGCGGTGCATTTCTTACAGGTGATATTTTCAATCTGTATGTTAGTTTTGAAATTATGCTAATGGCCAGTTTTGCCCTAATGACTTTGGAAGGTCGAGCAGAACAAACTGAAGGCGCAGTCAAATATGTAGTCCTTAATTTACTCTCCTCAGCTATTTTTTTGGCAGGGCTAGGGCTTTTATATGCCAAGGCTGGCACCTTGAATATGGCGGACATTTCAGTTATTTCACAGCAAGCTGCTGCTGATGATAAAGTGGGACCAATCCGGTTGGCAGGACTGCTTTTTTTCGTGACCTTTTCTGTCAAAGCGGGCATGTTTCCCTTTTTTTTCTGGCTTCCTGCCAGCTATCACACCCCTTCAGTTCCCGTGTCAGCACTGTTTTCCGGGATTCTTACTAAAGTAGGTGTTTATGCATTGATCCGTCTGCATACCTTGATAATGCCAGGTGAAGTACTCGGTTATAAATTACTGCTTATAATGGGCGTTTCTACCATGCTTATTGGCGTTTTTGGTGCCGCCAGTCAAATGCATATTCGTCGTATTCTGTCTTTTCACATCATTAGTCAAATAGGCTACATTGTGGTGGGGCTAGCCATCAAAACCCCCTTGGCACTGGCCTCCGCCATTTTTTTTATAGGCCATAATATTATCGCCAAAGGAAACTTGTTTCTAGTGGCTGGACTTGCTTCTGATACGGTCGGTTCAGAAAAACTGCATAAAACAGGCGGCATGTGGAAAGCCTGGCCGCAACTGGGTATTATTTATCTGATTTCAGCTTTTTCTTTAGCCGGGCTGCCTCCGTTAAGCGGTTTTGTGGCTAAATTTTCAATTGTCTGGGCCACAGTGGAATCACAATTGTGGTGGGTGATGGCTGCGGCCATTTTTACGGGTATCTTTACCCTGTATTCCATGGTAAAAATCTGGGTTGAGGTTTTCTGGAAAGATCACCCAGACCCAAGCAGAGATCTTAGTTTAGATAAAAATAGCAAACGTCTTGTTCCTGTCAGTCTATTGGCGTTAATCACTATTTTTCTCGGATTAGGCGGCGGCCCTTTGTTTGATATTTGTTTACGTGCCGGTGAGCAGTTGGTTGATCCGACGGGCTATATTATGGCAGTGTTGGGGGAGATAAAATGATAGCTTTCGGTTCAATATGGCTTATGGCCATTGCCTGGTGCTTTCTTCAAGGGTCGGTAACATTAGGTAATTTGGTCTTAGGCGGATTGATAAGCACCATTATATTTTCTATTAGCGTATCTTATAATGGGATGGACAGTAGCCTGAGTCAGCTCAAGGCAGTAATCCGTTTAATTTACTTTATTGTTAAAGATCTTGTGGTTTCAAGTATCAGGGTTGCCTGGGATGTTCTTACCCCCACTGTTTATGCCAGACCGCGCATTGTTCGTATTCCTATCGACGATTTAGATGATGTTGCCATTACCGTGCTTGCAAATGCCATTTCGCTTACCCCTGGCAGCCTAGCACTGGAAGTAAAAGATGACCGTCAAAGCCTCTATGTCCATCTTATGTATGCCGAGAATAGAGATGCCGCAGTGAAGACTATTTACATTGACCTTGGCAATAAGGTGCGAGCGGCCTGTGCAATAGCTGAAATTAAATCATGACTCTAGTATTTATCATCGTTGAAATCATGCTGTCCCTTGCCATTGCCATCACCTTCATTCGATTGGTCATAGGCCCGACTATGGTAAACCGTGTGGTTGCGCTTGATCTGATAGCTATCCTCGTTGTGGGTATGATGGCATTCGAAGCAGTACGGTCTGGCGAACACGCTTTGCTTGATGTTGCTGTTGTTGTAGGAATAACAGCTTTTATCGGAACGGCAGCATTTGCCGTATTAATTGACCGAGATGCAAGGACGGATAAAGATGATTAATATACTGGTTGCTATTTGTCTTATCAGTGGTGCACTATTTATGTTAGTTGCAGCCATTGGTCTACTCAAGCTTCCTGATCTTTATCAGCGCTTACATGCATCATCAAAAGCAGCAACTCTGGGTGTTGCCCTTCTACTGCTGGGTGCCGCTCTGGACAGTGGTGAAACCGGGGTTGTTTCCCGCTGTCTTATGGCTATTATTTTTTTTATTCTTACAGCTCCCGTAGGCGCACATCTTATTACTCGAGCAGCCTATTACCAAGGCGAACCGCTTGCAAAAGAAACGCTCTCAGATGAATGGGCAGAGGATCGTTTAGATCAAGAAGCTCAGGAGCGTGAACACAATAACTTGAACAGTTGACGAGATCATTCAGTGGGAGTTTCTGGATACCACTCATATAAATTGACCTAATTTCTCAAAGCCTTCCCCGTTTTTAACATATGCTCTAACCTTGCTAATGTTCCCGCCTGTTTAACAATCTCAGTAAACACCTGACATTCCAAATCTAGTACATCCTGTTCTGATAAAGGCTCGGTCATATCACCATCACCGCCTGTCAAAACTGTAGCCAAACTATCTGCGACTTGTACATCATAATCAGTCACTCTACCTAACATTCTAAAGGCTTTAGTTGACATATTTAATAATGTTTTAGCTGTTTTACCTGGTAATTTATATTCAATTTCTTCAGGAATGCTGTAGCCTTGGCTCAACATTAACGCTTTACGTTTTGCATCGGTCAGTAAGCGGCTTTTGTTCATAGTAATTTCATCCGAAGCAGAAAGAAATAGCAGTTCTTTGGCTTCAACAGCTGATTTTGAAACTTTAGCCATTGCAATGGTTTCAAACGCTTTGGCAACGGGAGGAATAGGGCCACCAAATATCTTTAATTGTAAACAACGGCGTAAATATTCTTTACAACCGCCCCATCCTGGGACTAATCCAACACCCACTTCCACTAATCCAGTATATAATTCTGCATGTGCTTGTATTGCATCGCAATGCAACAAGATTTCACAACCTCCACCTAAAGCCAAGCCAGAAGGTGCGGCGACAACAGGAAATGGCGCATATTTAACAGCCATAAAAGTTTGTTGCCCTTGTTTAATCAGGTTTTCAACCCCTTCCCAATCACTTTTATCTATCGCAGACGTTAGCAAGCCCAAGTTGGCGCCAGCAGAAAAGTTTTCCGCTTCATTGTGAATCACCAATGCAACAAAATCTTGCTCTACTTTTTCTAAGCTTTGTCGTAACAAGCTTAAAATTTCCATATCGAAAGTATTCATTTTGCTATGGAATTCAAAACAGGCTACGCCATTCCCAATATCCCATAAACTGGCAGATGCATTTTCTAGAATTGGGGAGTGTTGTAATTTTATATCAGAGAATAATAAAACACCTTCAGCTCGTTGAACAAGCTGGTATTGACCTGATAAATTACGATATTCAAGTACTTCTGTCTCAGTTTTGTAAAATGCTTGAGAACTTAATAAATCAGGAACTTGATAACCCTCCTGTTTAACCTTATCAACAAACCAATCTACACCGATTTTATCCAACAGTTCAAAAGGTCCATATTGCCAGTTATAACCCAATCGCATCGCTTCATCGACAGAGGTTATCTCATCGGCTATTTCAGGGACAAGATTGGCAGCATAGAGTAACGTTTTTGAGATGACTCTCCAGGCATAGCCACTGTATTTATCATCTAACGACAAGAACGTTTGCAAACCTTGTTTATGAGCCACTTTTAAACAATCTAAAACAGGTTTCTCACTTTGACTGTAACCGCCTGTATTCAAATCAATGGATTCTTTAACCCGTTTACCATCGGCTTTATTTAATCGATAAAAGCCCCCTTTACCTTTTCTTCCAGTATAACCATCGCTAATCATTTGGGTAAATAATTCAGGCAGTTGGTTAATTTCATAAAAAGCATCCTGCTCAGGTAATTGCTTCATACTTTCCATAATATGAGGGATTAAATCCAGACCCACTAAATCCAGTAAACCAAAAACACCTGTTTTGGGTATACCAAAAGGCGCACTCATCACTACATCGGCTTCTTCAACAGTCAGGCCTTGTTTAAAAGCTTCCAGCAAACCGCACTGCACCCAATAAATACCTATTCGGTTGGCAATAAATCCCGTGGTGTCTTTACATTCTACACAGCCTTTTCCTAATTTTATCTCAGCAAACTTTTTAACAGTCTCGATTACTTGTGGCTGTGTCTTAGAACTGCTGACCAGTTCCAACAAACGCATATAACGAGGGGGATTAAAAAAATGGGTGATCATAAAGTGGCTTTGAAAATCCGCAGAAAAGCCATCTAACAGCTGTGCTAAAGGTAGGGTAGAAGTATTGGATGAAATAATGGTTTGAGGTTGGCAAACCTTTTCCAGTTTTTGGTAAAGTGATTTTTTAATCTTCAAATCTTCAATCACGGCTTCAATCACCCAATCAACTTCTGATAATAATTTCAAATGATCTTCAATATTTCCCGTGGTAATTAATCGTGCATTTTTCTTATGCATTAAAGGCGCTGGATTGGCTTTTAATAGTTTTTGAACAGCAGTTTCAGCAATTATATTGCGATTTTTAACCTCACCATTGTTTGGTTTTGGAACAATATCCAATAAAAAAACTGAGATGCCTGCATTACTGATATGCGCTGCAATACTAGCTCCCATAACACCTGCGCCGATAACGGCAACTTTTTCAATGTTCATCAGATTGCCTCCAATATTGTTGCGATACCTTGTCCACCCCCTATACATTGAGTGGCTAATGCATATTTCTTATTATCTCTTTGTAATAAACTTGCTGCTTTTCCGACAATTCGTGCGCCTGTCGCCCCTAATGGATGGCCTAATGCAATAGCACCACCATGCAGGTTTAATTTATTTAATGGAATAGGTAAATCGTTAAGTACGGCTAAAGACTGCGCTGCAAAGGCTTCATTTAATTCAACAATATCTATTTGATCTAGAATTATCCCAGCTCTTTGCAAAGCTTTATGTGTTGCATTGACTGGCCCAATACCCATGATTTCTGGCGCGCAGGCAGAAACAGCAATGGATTTAATTCTGGCCATTTTATTCAGATGATGCTCGTTGGCGTAGTCTTCACTACATACCAAAACAGCCGAAGCACCATCTGTTAATGGTGAAGAGGTTCCTGCGGTTACACTGCCTGTTGCATTAAATGCAGGCTTTAAATCTGCTAACCCTTCTGCGGTAGAATCAGGACGGATACAGCCATCTTTAGAAACGGTATCGCCTTTTTCAGTTTTTATTACAATAATTTCATCGTCAAAAAAACCATTTTGTTGAGCATCATAGGCTTTTCGCTGACTGTCTAAAGCAAAGGCTTCTTGTACTTCACGACTTAAACTGTATTGTTTGGCTAGGTTTTCTGCTGTATCCCCCATACTAATGAAAGCTTGAGGATAAGATTGATAAAGTGCTGGATTTGGCATCATATTGTAGCCTCCCATAGGTACACGGGTCATAGACTCAACACCTGCACAAATAAATACTTCACCTGCATTCATTTGTATCGCGCCAGCCGCTAGGTGAACTGATTGCATGGACGAGCCACAGAAGCGATTCACCGTCATACCAGCAACTGAAATGGGTAAGCCAGCCAGATGAACAACTAGCCTCGCCATATTCATGCCTTGTTCCCCTTCTGGGAAAGCACAACCTAAAATTAGATCTTCAATATCATGTTGATCAATCTCAACCCTTTTCATTAGACCTGATACAACCTGAGCAACAAGATCATCAGGTCTCACTTTTGCTAATTGTCCTTTATGGACAGGTGTAAAAGGTGAACGACAAAACTCTGAAATTACAATACTTTTCATAGCTACTACCCCACATCAAATGAAGTTGATCTCACTTTAATATTATTGACATTCTACTCATAAAACTAGTTCAATTGCTCAAAAAAATAATAGAAAAAAGCTTAATATTTCTGATGATATCTTAGAAAATGATTGTTGCAGTTAGAGTAACTATTGAGTATTATCAATTTAACAAACTCCATATTATGTGATTGTCGTAAAAGGGGATAGTGATGAATATTGATAGATTAGTTACTTTTGGTAAAGTAAAACAAGTTATAAGCATTCTTTTGCTAGTTATTTTTCTCAGTACTTGTTCAGATGACCCACCGGTTCCACTTCCATTGTCTGAAAATTATGCTTTTGAAATTATCCCTAATGATGAAGCAAGCAAGATTGTAGATATTGCGAAAAAAACAATGCAATTACAAAACAAACGGGCCACCATCTTTGCTGAGGCTCAAGATGGGCAAAAACTTCGTGGTGTTCATCCTAAGTCTCATGGCTGTGTGGTTGGTGACTTTGTTATCAATAAAAAACTAGACCCTGAATTTCAAGTTGGGCTGTTTTCTAAACCGGGTAAAAAATATAAATCTCTGATCCGTTTCTCAAATGCATCAGTTCGTCTTTCGCCTGACCTGGAAAATGGTGAAAATGGGAGTCGTGGTATGGCTATCAAAATATTTGAGATTAATGGGAACGTATTAGTCAGTGATAAAGGTAAAAATAATCAGGATTTTTTAATGATTAATACACCGGGGTTTGCTTTTCCTAATGTTCAAAGTTATCAACGATTAACAAATGCTCTTTTAGAATCCGCCTCGGGAGCCGATCCTAGTGCTGCTTTTACTCCAGCATCAGACTGGATTGATGAAGATTTAGTTAACCTTAAAAAAACAGTCGAAGCGATTGGAAAAATTAAACTTAAAACGGTCAATAACCCTTTGGAAGTTCAATATTTTGCTGCTGCACCTTCTTCTTTTGGTAATGACCGAGTAATGAAATTTTCTGCCGAACCCTGTGGTGGTGAAAAACCTCAGAAAGCTTTTTCTAGTACAACAAAAGTTTCAGAAAATTATTTGAACGAAGCATTAGTTTCAACGATGAATCAAGATAAAAATATCTGTATTGATTTAAAAATTCAAGTTATAGGTATTGATCAGGTGAAAGCAGACAGAGTAAAAAATGATGGTAGAGGTGATATTATTGAGGATGCCACCCGTGAATGGGATGAGAAAGAAATCCCCTTTATTAGCGTAGCGAAAATTACCATTCCTACCTCACAAACAATGGATTTATCCAGTCCTATACAACAGGAGTGCAAGCTTAAATCATTTAATCCTTGGCATTCTCATACAGAACATAAACCATTAGGAGGGATTAATCGGTTACGAAAACCAGTTTATATAAATTCAGCAGGTAATCGTTTAACAAATAATTAAAAAATATTTTATTTACTACGGAACGTGCATGAAATAACTTCGATAACTTGCTTGTGCTAAAGCATAAAAATCGCAAAAGCTTTTCTAATCTTATTGTCCGTCTTCTGCAGTGTGGCAACTGTGGCAAGCTTGCGCCTCGGTAATTGCTCCTGCATTACTCTACTACACGCATCCATGTGCTAGTTGACGAACTTATTCCGTACGCGCTCCTAAAGACACTTTAACTAAAGGCATTCAGATGAAAAAAATTCAATATTTAACGCTCTTAATAGCAATAGCAATATCAAACCTATCAATTGCTGATGATGATCGCTATGAAGTTGCAATTCTTCAGCATGGAGGCGGAGATTCAAGTCATAGTAAAGTATTTATTTTAGATTCTAAACTTGGACATATGTGGACGTGGGAAGAGAGAAGTAAATTTACAACTAATGAGGGTAAAATGGCCTTTGGCACGAGAATCACCTACCAAGGAAAACTTAAACCTGGCAAGGAAATAGGTGACATTGTTGATTTCGAAAAGGCGGTTCGGTAAGAAATTGACCCGATTGCTCCGTAGGTTGGGCTAACAGTTCTATCGTTAACCCAACATTTTTATTTACATTCTACTTTTAAAGAGCGTATTTTGTGATAAAAATGGAATTCACCAAATCCATGAACTTTAGAATTAGGACGAAAAATAAGTTCTGATTCTTCAAGAATATCTTGTTTAGTAATGCCCAAAGATTTCATTAGAACTGGGTGATTAGCCATTTCTGCTAAAGTTAACTTAAACCTCTTGTTTTCAAATACTGTCAAAACTGCTTTAGGGCCTACAATTGCACTTTCAATTCGTTTGTCCCAATTTTCTCCATTAACATCCTTTAAATCCTTTAATTTCTCCGGACCAGAAATGCGAATTTGGCTTCCCTGATATTGAGTATCATCAAATATATCAACCCAACAATCTTTATTTTTTGCCAACACATTAGTGGCTTGAGTTAATACAAAAAGAAGAACCACTAATAACTTAAAACCATGATTATTTTTTTTAATTCTTATCATTTTATTTCCCCTTCTAAATTCGTTGGTTGAGATAACGGTTTTATTGTTAACCCAGTATTTTTGTTAGCCTTTAGTTAGGTTGCCAAAAAGACGGCAGCCCAACCTACAACGTAATTTTAAGTGCGTATGCACATTGATAAGTAAATTTCATAGAGTATTTGTTATGCAGCGAACCAAGAAAAATTAGTATCTAAATTTAGATTAGATGTTGATTCCTATGACCAAGCATTAATAAACACCTCTATAATTTCTTATCAATAAATAAGACTTAAATCATTGTGATGAAGTTCCATAATGATAGAAAAAGCATATTTTTAATTATTCAACTACAACATACTTTTTTAGGAAAACTTGAATAGAATCCCAAGTACCCCCTTTATTTTTCATTAAAATTCCATGATAATTTGAATCTATGCCCACTAGCTTCTTATGATAAGTCTTTAGTTTATCGAAAATAGTCTGAGCACTATCAGGGTTAACAACAGGGTCTTTATCAGCATAGATGATAAGTGTTGGGATAGTGATTTCAGATAAGAGTTCTTCTACATTATTGGTTAAACGTCTCAGCTCATACAAGCATTTAACGGGAACATTTTTATAATTAATTTCTTTATTTTCTTGATTGTTTTCAACAAAAGTTTTCATACCTTCCATCGACGTTAACCAATTAACCAGTTGATTAGCTCCATGTAATAATGGAACAAACAAAAACGACTTTTTTGCATAAGTAATAGGTACTGAAACGGCCACTACAGCCACTATCTGTTTCTTATTCTGGGCTGCCATTTTAAGAGCTAATGCTCCACCTGTAGAAAAACCAATGAGTACAATCTTGTTACTATAGTTTTTGATGAGTTTTAAACCCCTGGAAACCGAATCAAACCAGTCTTCATAAGTTTGTTGACGCAAGTCATGAGGTGAAGTGCCATGTCCTTTTAAACGCACACCTAAAATAGTATAGCCTTGAGCAACTAGGTATTCACCATATGTTCTTAATTCGGCAGGAGAGGCTAACAAACCATGGATTAAAATAATACCAAAGCCATTATTTGTTTTTGGTTTTAATAAAAACGGTTTAGCATCTTCTAACGCAGTTTCCTGCTTGTTAATATCATCATAACAAGCTTTTGAATAGCGAGCTTTGTCCCATGCTAATGAAATAATCTCATCATTAAATGCCCATGTAGCCCATTGTTCTTGCTTTGTTTTTTCACATTGCTTATGGGCTTTTAAAATTGTGTCTATCACCGCGCCAATTGGTTTAACTTCATTATCATAAACAGTAATTAAGTTTTCCATTCGGATTGTATCAAAATCAAATTCTTCATAAAGTTTAGGTAAAAATTGATATTTATCTTGATACGAAGCGATAAGCCCAGATGATTCTGCTAAACGAATAAAATGTTCAAACCGTTTGCTTTTTCCTTCAATTAAATCGTTATATTCATCTGGATTAAGTAGACTCCGGTGTAAATTTACCTTTTTATTAGTTTGTAACAATTTAACCGCTATATAGAGTGTTTTATAAAAGCATTTTTTATTAATCTGCTGTAGGCCTTGCTCCATGCAATAAATAATTAAGGTTGATGCTAAATGACTTAAATTTATAGTTAAATTTGCATAAATCTCTTGCATATATTGATTGCGCGTAGCTTTAGCATTAATTCTAAAATAAAAACCTAACAGTTTTTGTTTCAAATTTTGAGGTGAAGAATAGAGTGAGAACACATCATCCAAAGAGTTTAGTTCCGAAGAAACCAGGCGTAATAAATATTGATTGCAACCTAGCCAAACATCATGGGGATCAACTAATTTTCCCATCCTTACATCCATATCGGTATCTTTAAACAGAAGGTTTCCTTCAACTAATAGTTCTTCAGTTTGTCTGGCTGATAATCCGTCCGATAGCATTTCTACCCCTTTAAAGAGAAGGTTTTCTGATGAACGAATAGGATAGAAAGTGATATTAGTAGGAACAATTAATGTAGGTCTAAGTGCTGTGGTTAATAATTGTTCCAAAGAGTCTAGTTTTAATTCAACTTTCCATTGCATTAATAAGTCGTAATTTTTATTTGTGTAGGCATTGCGAATAATGGCTTTAAACGCTTCTATTCCTTGCGCAAGTACAGCAGCCCCAGTATGTTGTTTACGTCTTTTTCCAGTAATACGTGAAAAAATACTATAATTCCCCTTGTCATCAATGACTCGATGATCTTTAACCATCCCTCCTTCTGGAAAAATAATGATTTTTCTACCTAAAAAAACCTGTCTTGCAAGATTGGAAAATAAATTTTTATGATTATGAGGAATCACTCCAATATTATTAAGATATTCAGCCATCACAGAGCCTTGTTTAAAAAACTCACTGGAAGCAATAGCACAGCTATAAGCACCTGTTTCTTCATAGATTAAATATTGGGGGATCATCGTTTCAAAACGAGAAAAATGATTACATAAAAAAATGTCGCCTTTGATTACTTGTTGATCGGTATGTAACTTTACATTAACTTTCAACATATTGAGTACTGATCGTAAAACATTAATCGACCAGTCATACATCTTTTCGTTTATATCTTTTAACTCTGGGTAATTATTCTTGTTATTCATGGTATTGACCTCGAGTAAATAAACCTTGACCTAGTGAACTTATTTAATCATTATCATATTGACAGCATAAATTAATAGAGGTGCCCAGATGAACAAATTTAAGTTACCCATTAGGGGAGGGTGTCTATGTGGAGCGGTAAAGTACGAAATTCTGGAGCAGCCAATAGATGCGGGAAATTGTCATTGCAGAACTTGTCAAAAATCAGTAGGAGCCCCTTATATGCCTGTGTTGTTTGTTCCTTATCAGGCATTAAAAATCAATGGAACAGTTAAAGAATTTCAAACTTTATCAGCAAGAAGTAACATTATAACAAGAGCTTTCTGTCCTCAATGTAGTACATCTCTATTTGGGAAGAATTCTGCGACAGATAAAATCAGGCCAGTTAATGCATCGACATTAGATGATCCTAGTGTTTATCAGCCACAAATGGATTTTTGGGTATCGGATGCTCAACCCTGGGATACGATGAATTTAGAATTACCGAAATTTGATGAGAATCCGTCTTAACGGTAAAACGGTAAGTTAAAGAAACTTGTAGGTTGGGCTAACGGCTCTATCGTTAACCCAACATTATTAGCCTTGCTATACGTTAAACCTTCAGAATTTCCAGATCAATATGTTGGGTTAACGATAGAGCCGTTAGCCCAACCTACATTATTAAATTGCTGAAACTATGAAAGTGTTTTCTAAAAAACCACAAATACTTGTGTTCCTGAGTCTAGTTTTTTTTGCTTGCACTACAAATCTTAACGCCGAAACCGCTAATAAAGGCAAACCAATCTCAAATGCATGGGAATTACCACCACTGATTCTTAATGATTTAGAGGGGCAAAAACATAATCTGTACGATTGGCATGGGAAAGTTATTATGCTAAATTTTTGGGCCACATGGTGTGGGCCTTGTCAGATAGAAATACCGGACTTTATTAAATATCAGAGAGAATTTGGAAACCAAGGACTACAAATCATAGGCGTTGGCTTAGACGATGTTCGTAAGTTACGCAATTATGTACGTACTGTTGGGATTAATTACCCGGTGTTACAAGCTGATCCAGAGCTACAATATTCAATATTAAATCAGTGGGGCAATGCATTTGGAGTTTTACCTTTTACTGTAATAATCGCTAGAGATGGTCACTTGGTGTTTATGCAGCAGGGTATTTTTAGACAGGAAGCTTTTGATAGCATAGTGAAACCGTTATTAAAAAAATGAAGAAATAGATAATATACCTCTGTACACGACAAAAAATCAGCATCTAACTGATCCTCCATAAATTCTATTACCTGACAAAGCAGGACGGAGTAAAGACAGTATTTTCTTCACCTGTTTTTTCGATTGTGAAAAAATATTAAACAGCTTGGAACGAATACAATCTAAACCATACCTAAAGATGCTTTGTGCTAAACGTTGATGTGTTTTGGTTTTTATCGGTAAAACACAATCGTCTTTCCATTCGCCTACTTTATGAGACCAGCAAAAAGCAATAACAGGTAATACAAATAACTTTTTCATGCGGAGATAACCCACAACGCGCGTATCTTCAAGGTTAAACCCTCGGCCTTTTAAACACCCAAACAAGGTTTCAATTTCCCAACGCAGGCCATATTCTTCAATCGCATTCGGATTAAGGCTAGCATTAGCAACGATTAATAATTTCCCATCACTCAAGCGGAGGCCACTTAAATAGACTGAGCAAGCACCTAAAAGTCTTGCTTCATTAATATTAAGCCTCTCGCCGGGCTTTAATCCACGAAATATGGTCAACACGTAGACGATCACCCCGACTATTTACGGTATAACTATTATTACGAATCCGAATATTGAAAGGTATTTTTTCTTCAATGAGCCACCCCATCCATTTATCACCTATAAATTCACGATCCGCTAACAGCCCCTTAATCCTGTCCTGACCAAACTGGCTAATAAACCGTTTCATTAGCACGATTCTTTCTCGCCAATTAGAATTGCCCCGCTTATTCAAGGGTAGCCAATACACGGGAATGGCTGCGCCTTTATAGACAACGGCCAGCACTAATAAATTAATGTTGGTTTTACCCCATTTCCAGTTGGTTCTATCCAATGACAAATAAAAGTCATTTTCGGTAAAACCAAATAACTTCATGATAAAACGAGCGATTTCATTGTAATCAAGCCAATGTTCACTAAAAAACCGTTGTATGCGCCTGTATCGTGATGAAACCAATGCCTTGCTAGGAAAAAATAGAGCCAATTGTGTCAGGTTTACTGTACCTACAACCATTATGGCTATTAGCATTCCTACAAAACATCCCATTCTTGCCTTGTTCCAATGAAAATGCTCGTTTAATATAGCGGTTAGTTCGTTGATCTGTAATTGTCCGTTATTCATGTTTGCCAAAACAAAAACCCGGTATTTAATTACATTTCAACGGGCTACATCAACCTTTTAAAATTTTTGTCATGTACAGAGATAATATACCTAGAAGAGCAGGTTGGGCTAACAGTTTCATCGTTAACCCAACTTTTTTACATCGATGTTGTTGGGTTGCCAAAGAGACGGCAGCCCAACCTACGATTTTATAGATTTATCTATTACTTTTTATTCTGTACCTGGTGATTCCAAAAACCAGTAACCCTGCTAAACAAAGCCATATCAAAATTGGCATTAGCCAAAACCACTGTTGATAAAAAGTTTTCTTTGGGTTTTTTAAATAAGGCACTTGATAAAACCCGGTCCATTCTTGATATAAAGGGGATTGTTCCAGAATTTCTCCTGATGCCAAAACCACAGTTGAAATCCCTGTATTAGTCGCTCTAATCAATGGACGGCGAAATTCAACCGCTCTTGCCAACGTCATGATTAAATGTTGATAAGGCTCCTGCCAAGTACCATACCAGGAATCATTAGTAACATTGACAGTGAATTGTGAGTCCATATCTGCATGTGATTTGGCAAAATCAGGGAATAAACTTTCATAACAAATTTGAGGGGCAATTTTAAAATCATTCAATTTCAATAATAGGGTAGGCCCTGGGCCTCGTGCAAACTGGCCTGTTGGTGGCAACCAATTTCTGATTTGTGGAAACATATCTTCGCCCGGGATATATTCACCAAAAGCAAGTAACTTGGTTTTACTGTAATGAGGGGATTGCAATTGGCCATTTTTATCTAATACAAACAAAGAATTAGTGATTAAGCGAGATGCAAGGTCTACGCTATATGCGCCAGTAATAAGTGCGAGCTGTTGTTGCTTCAAAAAATCAGCGAGTGCTAGATTTGAAGGTTTTGATTGAAAAGCCTCGCCTAACAAAAATGGAAAAGCAGTTTCGGGCCAAACAGCAAAATCTATATTTTCTTTTCCATGTTTCTTGCTACCCAGGGCAGTTAGATTTTTATAACGATTAAAAATTTCACTGCGATAACCTTGCCCAAGCTCGGCAGCCATTTTTTCTTCGTTGGAAATGCTTGCTTGAACCAAAAGGACATTGACTGTTGCATCGGGTTGCGGGATATTATCTTTTAAACTGATGCCGGTGATATTGAGCAAAGCAAAAATAGCAATCACTCCACCAGCTAAAAGCTTACCTTTTAAATTGTGACGATTAACCCAAGCAAAATAGAGTGGTAAATTGGTTAAGAGAGTTAATGCACTCAAACCACTAAAACCAATGAATTCTGCCCAATGATAAAGAGGTAGATCAGAGGCATACCAGGAATACCCGAAATTCCAGTCAAATAAAGTGAATGAATAAAATTCACACAAAATAGTTAATAACGCCATTAAAGAGAGTGATAACCATGCTGGACTGTTTAATTTTTTGTGTATAAAAAACCATAAGCAGCCAGCAATGGGCACAAAAAGGTGAGCAACAGCAGCAAATAATATCATACCAACAAAAGCTACAGGCCATGGTAGATGAGCAAATTCATGAAGAAGATAGGCCACCCAGTTAAAACCAATGACAGTAAATATAAATGATGTTAGCCAGCCAGCGAGGAAAATTTGTTTATAGGATTTCTGGGTTGACCAGAAAATCCATAATGGCACAAAACAAAATAAAGAAGCCCAGGGTGGAAAAGGGATATAACTTGTACCAATAAATATGCCCGAAATGATGGGTAATAACCAGTTTAGTTGCTGTTTTTTTGAGAAGTCCATATCAATACACAAGTAAAAGTTGAAAAGAAAAGGGCAGGCAGTTATGACTTGAATAAGGCATAATAATCAGGTCACTGGTGAAAGTCCAGAGTTTTACTTTATGTTAAAGAGTTTAAAATTATAGGTAAAATTAAAGGGGGAACTAAATGGCGACTAAGCAGGGGGATTACTGAAAAATTATTGAGGTTGCTCAAGTTAATGAACATCTAAACAAAAAAACCTTAAATATGCTCATCTATTTTCCACTGCAGAGGATGTTTTGTAGTTACTTCCTGTAAATAAACGGTCATTTTTTCTGCTAAAAACCTTTGTCTAACTCTGTCTTTAATTTCGGAATAAGCCTTACGTTCTGAAGGTTTACGATTGACAATAATCACTAAATGCCAGCCTTTATCTGTTTTAATAACTTCACTCAGTTGATTATCTTTAAGGTGCTTAATACCAGCTTCAATTTCTTTTGAACCTTTGCCTTCTGTTAACCAGCCCATATCTCCAGAGCGTTGTTTACCGTAGGGGTCTACACTGTAATCTCCTGCTAATGTAAACAAACTTTCGCCAGCTTGAATCCTGTTTTGCATGGCTTCTGCTTCTTTTTTTGTTGATAAAACAATTTGCCCTATTTGTCTACGTTCCGGGATATAACCAATATCTGGATGTTTCTGAAAATAATCCAATAATATTTTGTCATCTGGAATCCATTGTTGTTCTTTTTCGCTCAGCAATATTCGAGTGCTTAGATTATGAGCGTATTCTTGCAACTGTGGCTCAATATTGATCTTTTGTGACTCGGCTGCTTTGGCTGTTAGTAGTAATGAAATCCATTCATTAACTTTATCTTTAATACGTTGATTGTCGATAGATTGCTTGTTTTTATTAGGCAGTAAATCACCATACTTGATTGTCAGGTTATTACCTTCAGCTAAAACAGTGTTGTTAGAAGGGTTAGTATTCAAACGATCAAAATAAGTTTTAACATTCGCCTGTTGTTTTAGCTGATTGATGCTGTCTTTTTTTTCGGTTGTAAACAGTTTTGCTGTATAGATTGAGCGAGCTGCGATTAGTGCATCATTATTTCCTTTATATTTAGTCACTAACTGTTGTTCGACTTCCTTGGGGATTTTAATTTGTTGGCGCAGGTTGTTTAGATAGTGCTGAGCTAATAGAGAAGTTTTGTAGTTCCCCATCTCTTTTTTAAAAACATCACTTTGGTTTTTACCTGTATCAACCGCCTCTTGATTTAACGCTTCTGATCTTGCCAAACGAAGTAACATATCGCCCCTTAGATAAGCCTGATCTTTTTCATCCATTGCTGGAAATTGTGTGGCAAAAGGAGCTGCTTGCATGGCTGATTCTAGTTGTTGTTTTGTCACTTGGCCAGATTTGCCGATAGTGACTAGAACTTTATCAGCAAATGTTTGAGTGCTTAACAGGCTAAAAAATAAAAGAATAAAGGTTTTTTTTTTCATAATCATCCTATAATTTATCGTAGGTTGGGCTAACGGCTTTATCGTTAACCCAACATTTTCAGCATACATAATGTTGGGTTGCCAAAGAGACGGCAGCCCAACCTACTTTTTATTCTTACCACCCAGATCATGTGCATTCTCATGAATCCAGCTGATTGCAGCATCAAGATCATCTTTAATTTTCTTACCTTTATAGGTTAAGGCTTCTGCAACAAGAGGGACTCCGGTTTTATTAACTTCATGACAAGAGGCGCATAATAAAGGCCCATGACTTCCATCAGGGTTATATTGTGCTGCCTGTTTATAAGTTGTTGGATCAACTTTAGGTGTTACTGGGTATAAACCATGAGTTGATTCATGACAAGCCTGACAAGCTAAACCCGCATGGCCTTTGGAATAACGCATTACGCTATATTTTCCCGGCTGATTAATTGGAAAGGCCGCACCACCTTGCCCTTCAACATAAGGTGCTTCATGACAATCCGCACAATGGGGTACGCCTGGAGATAACCAATAGTCACGTCCTTCACTAGCCGCATCATAAGGTACCGCAGCAACGCCGGTGGCTTCTTTTGGTAACTGTAACGATGCCAGTTTAACTGCTGGATTAGCGGATAATATCGTGACATTTACATCGCCATCTTCATCTTTGGTGACCAAAGGTTTATCGTCTTTCATGGCGATAACAGCAATATCGGGAACCATTCGGTCTTTAGCCCAAGTCAACAAAATACCTGATTCTCCTGGCGTATCATGGCCGTTTTTATCAAGCACTACTTTTGGATCTAAATATTTCTCTTCTAGTACTTTACGACTAACACCAATTGCTTTGGCAATTTCATCTAATGATTTATTACGAATAGTCTCGCCGGTTTGTTTAAAGGCATTTTTCAGATTATCACGCTGATAAAGCTCGCGAGAAAGCTGGCTATGGCAGTTTGTACACCACATACCTTTACCGCCTTTACCATTACCTATATTAGAAACATTAGATTGCATCCACTTTCCAATAGAATTTAGATGCTCTGGCGTGCCTGCACCATCATTGTCTTTATTGGGGTTGGAATGAGCATCCCTTCCTGCAAAACAGCCGCCTTCGGTATCGCGGTTATCTGATTTTGCATAAAAGTTTTCCCCTAATGGTGTAATCGGATAACCTTCCATTCCACCATCTTGTCTATGAGCAGGGTGGCAACCTGCACATGTTCCAGTACGACCTTCTGAATCAGGTAATGGGCGAATAGTTTGATGAACTCTATGTAATGCTTCGGATAAAGGCATAATAGGGGTGTCCCATTCTTCACGTTTTTCTGTCCCACTCATTACCTGAGCAATCCCTTTAGATTGTAAAACACCAATTACATTATCAGCATGACATTGTTGACATAAAACAGGGTCACTGCCTAAGCGGTTTTGTGTTGCACGACTGCTTGGGTCGTATTTTGAAAGAAATTGTGTTCCGTGGCGAGCATCATGTATCTGTAAGATAGAAATAGAAGTTGCTTTTAATTCTGCCATATAAGGTGTAGCACCCAGACCTTCCCAAAAAGCTTTTTCCTGTTTATATAGAGTAAAAGTATCGCCATTAGCATTATCATTTGCATGACAATTAGCACAGTTAGGCACATCAATAGGGTTAGTCCCAATAAATTTAACCGGCTTACCTGTGTGACTATCAATAATTGGTTTGCCATTTTTAGCATCAACTAATCCAACCCATGCTTCCTGATAAGGTCGAATATCGCTTTCCACAATTTCCAGTGGGCTTTTTTTCATCAATTCATCATAAAAAGGGGTAAGCGGTAAACCCAATGCATCCCAAATTCCTGGATTGGTTAAAACAATAGGCACATTATCTAAAACTGGTGATTTGGTATAAACAACTGTACCTGTATCACCGGTATAATGCAGATGACCATTTTTTAATGGCATACCAGAAGGACCAGCATCACGAGGAATTGGCAATTCAATACCAATTCGTTTCTTTTCGCTGTCTTTACTGGTATTTTTAGGGTTGCCGCCTTTTAAATCTTTATAGATATAAAGGTGAGTAAAATAAGCATTACCCACATTTTCATTTTTACTGTATTTACCATCTTTATTCACATCATAAGGAATATTCCAGTAAGCCAGCTTAGTACCTTCTGAAAAGGTATTATCCACATGTCCGTATTCCAGTTTCATGCGTTTTTTACCATCTAGCAATACGGTAGGGTCTTTTGGGTCAGCTTTTAATAATTGAGGAAAGGTAAAAGGCCCATCAGCAGTCTTAACAACCTGGCTTTGGATTGAATTATAAGGCGGTAAAATACAGCAATAAGAAAAATCAAACCCTGTACAGTGCATCCCCAATTCATAATTGATGGTGATGTTGTAATCGTTTTTAGGTTTTAGCTTATCCTTAGCAACATTATTAGCAATAGGACTATTTCTACTAGGTGTACCTTTGTCAGGGGCAGAATAGGGGATAACCTTTGCAAAAACAGAACTGGTAAATAAAAGACTTAGTAGAACAGGGATGATAATTCTTTGCATAACAATCACTTTTTCAATTGATAATAGTATTGTGCGAGTTGCTTAATATCTTCTTCGCTTAATTGTTCAGAAATTAAGCGCATTCGACTATAAACATCATTATGACGAACCCCGGTTTTATATTCAGTTAAGGTAGTAATAAAATATTCAATCTGCTGTCCAGCTAAGGCAGGAATGTCTTGTCTCTCACCCTGACCATTACTTCCATGACAAGTAAAACAAGGAGGAATAATTTTTTTACCATTACCTCTACTAACTAAAACCTCGGCTTTTTCAAGTTCTTGGATTTTAACCTTGTTTTTAGCTTCTGGCAATGATGCAAACCAAACAGCCAAATCGGCAGAATCCTGTTCACTCAAACCGGCAGCGACAGAATTCATTAGCATATGTGTACGCTTATCATCAGCATAATCACGTAATTGCTTATAGGTATAAGTTGCCAATTGCCCTGCTAAAGAAGGATAACCTTCCATTTGGCTTATTCCTTTTTCACCATGGCAACCCGCGCAAGTTTCAGCTAGCTTTTTGCCATTTTTTGGATTTCCATCCTTAACAAAATTTAATGCATCGGGTGTCCATGCAATGTTGGTTGCAGGTTCAGCTAATACTAACGCTGGAACGAATAGTAAAAATAGTGAAAGTATGCGTTTCATTGTTAGTATCCCCATGCGCTTGAATCGTAAGTATCCAAAAAGAAAAACTGTAGAATCGGAATGCCAAAACTAATCAACATTAAAATGGCAATCACCTTATTCCATATTTTTATATCATTCAGATAGTCGGGTAAATCAGTGACAGGATGATAAGTTTCTGCATATTCAACTTCCCCTTCAAACACCTCGTCGGTAGCACTAAATTGTGTTTTGAATATCACATATATAAACAGACAGGCTGATCCTAATAACACAAGTCCACCAAAAATCATCATCAACTCATAAGGTTTCCAGGATAATGTCATCAAGTTATTGTAGACAACACTAGATATACGTCGTGGTTGACCCAATAAACCCAAGACATGCCAAGGGGTTGTTAAAATACTCATCCCTAAAAACCATGTCCACAGTTGTACTAAAGCTAAATTATTTGAAAAGATGGGCTTTTTGGTTAAAATCGGCCATAAATAATAGGCGATTGAAAAGTACATAATAACGGTTGTACCGGCAAAAATAAGATGAAAATGACCAGGCACCCATGCGGTATTGTGGATCATTGCATTCATCGCATAACTGGCATTAACCAGACCGCCAAAACCACCAAAAATAAGCATCAATAAAGAGAGAATAATGGAAAGTATCATGGTATTAGTCCAGGGTAGGCTACCAATCCAGCCAAACAGACCTTTCCCTCCACGCAATCGCCCCGCAATTTCTAAAGCAGCAATCACAGTAAATCCAGTCATAAAAGTGGGGATTGCGACGACAAAAGTACCAATGCCATGTAGCATTTTCCAACCTTTAGCTTGTTCTGGGTCCATATATAAATGATGGAAACCAATTGGCAAACTAAATACAACCAAAACAATAAATGCTGCTCTTGCGGCCTCTTCACTAAACAAATAAGAACCAGCATGTTTAGGGGCAAAAACATAAAAAGCAATATAAGCAGGGATTAGCCAAAAATAGACAATAGGATGTAAAGTCCAGGCAAAAAGTGTCCGAGCCATGCCAACATCAATGGTATCTGTCCAGCCAAAAGCCCAGGGAAGAATCAAAAATAATGATTCCATGGCAACACCCGCACTAGTCCACAACCATAATAATGCATTCATGGTAGTAGCAAACATGGCTAATGGAACTGTTTCCCCAGGATTTGCTTCTTTCCATTGCAGAAACATCACAATCATGATGCCGCACCAGACCCAGGAACCCACAATTAATAAAGTAGCGCCGACATAAAATATCGTATGTGCTTGTACAGGCGGATAAAAAGTATAAAGTACCGAAGCCAGACCTGACAATAAAGGATAAGCGGCTAAAATAACGCCTAATAAAGCCAGCCAAAATCCACCCCAGGCTAATTTTGTATTCCAGATTGGGACTTTTAACGAAGTGCTCGCAGTATAATATCCAAACCCCATAATAAAAAAGGTCGTCAGTACATAGGCCATTAAAACCCCATGGGTACTAACAGAGGCAAAGTAAACAGTAGGGGAATATAAAGCATCAATAAAACCACTACGTTCTAAAACTTGATATTCACCCATAAAACAAGCGAGTATAAATGCGATAAACGCAACCCACATATGGCTTAAAGCAAGTTTATCAGCTGTATTATCATTCATTCTTTGTCCCCTCCCTTAGAAGTAGTTTGTGGTGCAGTCCATTGATCTTTTTCTAACACTTCAATTTTGCTCCACATATGGTCATGGCCTAATCCGCAATACTCATTACAAAGGACAGGATATTCACCCGGTTTAGGGAAAGACGTTTCAATTTCAGCGACAAAGCCAGGAACAATCATCGTGCTCATATTAGTCATCGGGATATGCACACCATGCAATACATCAATACTAACCCAGCGAAAAGTAAGCTTGGTTTCAGCTGGAACACTAATTTTTTTAGGGAAAAAAGAATAACGACCAGCAACCATTCTGACTGTTATATTACCGTTGGCATCCACTTGTGGGCCTAAATTATCTTCAGCAAATTCTTCACTTAAATGTAATTTAGCTGAATCAATCGTTTCAACATTACTAGGAGCGTTAACACTATGGAATAGTGCGTCTATCATAAGAATGCCAACAAAAAGGGCGCAAATAGCTAAAACTATTTGCGCCCATTTTTTTTCTAATGGATCAATATGCATAGACTTCTCCTAATTGATCATACCGCGAGGTAAAAATACCCCGTAGTATAGAAAAAGCCAGCCAATGACCATGCTGATACCTACGGTAAGCATCAGTACCCAAGTCCCAACAGGGGAACTTTCTATAATTTTTTTTTGTTCTTCTTCACTAAGTGGGTTCATTTTTTTATCCGGGTGGGTGTTAAGAGTTAAGATATAATCTTTTTATAACATTGCCAGATGCTAATATACCAACCCCTATAATATTGTGTCAATTAGATTTTTTATAAATTAAAGTTTTTAATCTTTAAACCTAAAGTTTTGATTTAACAATAAAAAGGTGTTGTTTAAATAATAGTAATTAATGTTGGGTTGCCAAAAAGACGGCAGCCCAACCTACGGATCACCGCATAACTACTATTTTGTAGGTTAGGCTAACGGCTCTATCGTTAACCTAACAAACAGATTCCAACAAATGCTAAATTATCGACAACACCCTCATAATCTGCAAAAACAAAAAAATCAATTACAAAAATAAATTCTTATTAACCGCCTTAACCAACGCCGTCTTATTAGTAATAAGTCCCTTATCAACTTGCTCCTGAAGGTTTTGATCCAATGTTTGCATCCCATCCTTACGCCCCGTTTGGATCGAAGAATACATCTGAGCAACTTTTGCTTCCCTGATCAAATTACGAATAGCGGGTGTACCAACCATAATCTCATGTGCTGCAACACGACCACCACCAATTTTTTTAAGTAAGGTTTGAGAAATAACAGCCTGTAAAGATTCAGACAACATGGCGCGAATCATATCTTTTTCAGCGGCAGGAAAAACATCAATAATACGATCGATTGTTTTAGCAGCGGAAGTTGTATGTAAAGTACCAAAAACAAGGTGTCCGGTTTCTGCGGCAGTTAAGGCTAAGCGAATAGTTTCTAAATCTCTCATTTCACCCACAAGAATAATATCAGGATCTTCACGCAAAGCAGAACGTAAGGCAGCATTAAAACTATGAGTATCCCGATGAACCTCACGTTGATTAATTAAGCATTTTTGGCTTTGGTGAACAAATTCAATCGGGTCTTCAACGGTTAAAATGTGAGCATGATCATTCATATTAATATGATTAACCATCGCAGCCAAGGTGGTAGATTTACCAGAACCCGTTGGGCCGGTGACTAAAACAATCCCTCTTTGATGCTTACAAATTTCCTCAAAAAACTTAGGCGCTCTAATCTGTTGTAAAGATAAAACCTCAGAAGGAATGGTTCTAAAAACAGCTGCTGCCCCTCTGTTCTGATTAAAAGCATTAACACGAAAACGGGCAAGATCAGGTAGCTCAAAAGAAAAATCAGTTTCATAAAACTCCTCATAATCCTTCCGTTGCTTATCATTCATAATGTCATAAATTAAAGCATGAACCTCTTTATGATCAAATGCTGGAACATTAATTCTGCGAATATCGCCATCCACACGAATCATAGGCGGAAGCCCGGATGAAAGGTGTAAGTCAGACGCTTTATTAGTGACAGAGAAAGTGAGTAATTCAGCAATATCCATAAAAATCCTTAATGAAACTATATAGATAAAGCAAAAACTATACCGAGGATTGAAATATCCGGTCCGTAGGTTGGGCTGCCGTCTTTTTGGCAACCCAACATTGCTGGAAATACGGAAGTTAGGTTAATGAAAGAGCCGTTAGCCTAATCTACAGAATGCTCATTCCTAAGATAGAAACCCGTAGGTTAGGCTGCCGGCTCTATGGCAACCTAACATTTCGAAGCTAAATAAAAGAAGCTATTACCCCAATCTACAAGATAGTTTAAATAGTAACCTATGGGAAAAATTGCGCAGCTAGAAGGCAACTGGATTTTATTGATATAAGTGTATACCATTAAATACCTGATATTGATATTTGAGGTGGCGATATGCCTAAAAATACTAGCATGACCCCCTTGGCGATCACTTTGATGGCTTCATAGCTCACAAAATCGAAGAAGGTCGGTTTGCTTCAGCAAGTGAAGTGGTAAGAGCCGCACTTAGAATGTTTGAAGACAATGAACAAAAAATAGCAACGCTTCGATATTTGCTTGAGGAAGGCGAGAATAGTGGTACTGCAGAGTACCGTTATGAGAGTCTCATGAATGAAATGGATGCTAAAACACAGGTTGAAGGCTTATAACATTGTGTAAAAGTTAGGTTAACGAAAGAACCGTTAGCCTAACCTACATGATTATTGGTCTTCCCACTATTACATTGATAAAATAACTAAAGACAAATTAAATCCCATAGCAACACCGTTTGGAGAAATTTTAAAATGACCAATACAGCTCTTAAATTACCCAGCTATGAAGATATTCTGGATTTACCAGACAACATGATTGGAGAAATTATTAATGGTCGTTTAGAGATTCAACCCAGACCCGCACCTAAACATGCTTTAACAAGTTCAGCATTAGGTGGTGAGTTATTTCATCAATTTCAAAGAGGAGATGGCTCTGATGGTTGGTGGATTCTAGATGAACCAGAACTGCATATTAAAGAACATATCCTGGTACCTGATTTGGCTGGTTGGCGTAAACAACGGATGCCTAAATTACCCGAAACAGCCTGGTTTGAATTAGCCCCTGATTGGGTTTGTGAAATTTTATCACCAGCCACAGCCAAGATTGATCGTAATGAGAAAATGCCGATTTATGCCAGCTTAAACGTACAATATCTTTGGTTGATAGATCCTATATTACAAACATTAGAAGTCTATTGTTTGCATGAAGGACATTGGTTATTACAAGATAATTTAAAAGATGATGATAAAGTTTGTGCCATTCCTTTTTCTGAGCATACGTTTTTATTAAGTAACTTGTGGGAGTGATTAATTACTGATGTATCAAAAGGTTTGCTTTATTTAGCTCAAGATAATAATGTATTTCAAATGCCAGAGCTATATTTTGAATATTTAATAAAAAGAGCTTAATCAACTCATCATTTCGAATATTCCCTGTAGAAATTAATAAGAGTTTCCATGGCTCATTTTTCAACAAGAAGGAATCTACGAAGTCTGAATCTTTCGTGATAACAACCCAGTCCTCGGCAATAGAAAGTTTATTAATTCCGCATCGGTTGTTTTATTCGCATTTGGTAATAGCAATGTATGAATAGCACGGTATCCAGCGTCGCTGATTGTTTTGGCCAATTTCCTTGGTAGCTGAGCATCAATTAAAAACTTCATGCAGCAACATTAGTTTCTATTCGTTTAATTTGAGAAAGGCGAGTAGCGTAGCTCAGAACAGCAAAAATATCTTCACGTTCTAAGTCTTCATAGTCATCCAGTATCTCGTCAACAGTCATACCTGAGCTTAACAACTCTAATATATTTTCAATAGGATACCTCATGCCTCTTATCACTGGCTTTCCGTGACAGACAGATGGATCAATAGTTATTCGATTTAGATTAGACACAAATTCTCTCCTGCTAAAGCGTAGATAGTAGCATAAAAAGGGTATTCATATTTCTTTGCAACCCGTAGTCTTTATAGCAATCCAATATTGATTGAGGTTTGAATATTAGGTTAACGAAAGAGTCGTATAAGATGATGCCCCGTAGGTTAGGCTGCCGTCTCTTTGGCAACCTAACATTAGAAGCAAAAAGATGTTAGGTTAACGAAAGAACCGTTAGCCTAACCTACAAGATAATTAAAACTACTCATGCCCAATAGATTCAGGAAAACTGACAATATTTCCCCTCCCCCAATTAGGCTCTAAAATACCTGATTTTATATGACGATGAATACTACTATATCGCCAATCAACGGGATTCAAAACCAAACCATGATTAACAGGATTGTAATGAATATAATTAATATGATGATTAAAATCGGCTTCATCACGAATTCTATGTTCCCAGAATCGACGTTGCCAAAAGGCTAGTTTTGATTTTTGATTAAAAGTATCAGATAAAGCAGATTGTTTAACCTTATAAGTTAAAGAACGCTTAATATTTCGCCAGCGGATTGAATAATCACAATCATCAAAGGGTAAAGTCCATAAAGCATGAATATGATCAGGCAAAATCACCATTGCATCGATGATAAAAGGTCGTCGAACCATTTCCGCCTGCATCGCCTCACGTAAGAAAGTAACCGCAATATCGTTAGCAAATAAAGGTAATCGTTTAGCAGTAACCACCGTGAAAAAATAACAAGAACCAGATGTATAAACTCGTCGATAACGCATCAAGAAATATGAAAACGGACGTAAATGATTTTAGTATAGAAGAGAACCAGAAAAAAGTGAGTAAGCAGCATGAGAATGTAAGGTTAGCAAAAAAATACCCCAGCAAAGATAAATGCACAAACGTAGGTTAGGCTGCCGTCTCTTTGGCAACCTAACAATGGCCATATGAGAATGTTAGGTTAACGAAAGAGCCGTTAGCCTAACCTACAATGAGAGAGCAACTTATCAAAGATAAAGCACAAACGTAGGTTAGGCTGCCGTCTCTTTGGCAACCTAACAATGGCAATATGAGAATGTTAGGTTAACGAAAGAACCGTTAGCCTAACCTACGGATGAGAAGGCAACTTATCAAAGATAAAACACAATGACAATATGAGAATGTTAGGTTAACGAAAGAGTCGTTAGCCTAACCTACGGATGAGAGGCAACCTAACAATAACAACATGAAAATAGTAGGCTAACAAAACAACCGTTAGCCAAATCCAACCTTAAATATTGATTTAAAACACAAAAACAATTAAACCACGTTAAATACCATAAGAAATATGAGTTATATCCCTTGTTGATGCAATTTATGCTTTCAATCACTTGGCCAATATTATCCTTCTGCCATGTGGTTAAGCGTGGTTGGAAGATGTTGGCACAAGGTTTGCTATATTCTTTGTGTTGCTTAAGTGCAATAGAACATGAACTTAGGATGGCTATAAGGAAATGATAAAGCAGTGAAGGGAATCACATCATCCTATCCGTTAAGAGAGTTCAACACACCCACTTAATGAAAAAGCTTTTGCAACAAATACATTTGTATAAACAATTAAACGGAGAATATCCAAAATGATACACCCAATAAAAAAACGCCCTACAGTTGTAGCGGCAGCTCGCCAAGCGGGTTTAACACTGATCGAATTAACGATCGTCTTGTTGATCCTAATTGGATTATCAGGTTTGTTATTACCATTCGTACAGGGTTTTGTTGATAAAACTCATGACAGTGCTAATACAGATAGTTTAAAAGAAGTAAGTAAACAGTTCTTATCTTATAGCAATCTATATTCTGGTTATCCAGAAGATTTAGATTCATTAATCGTTGGTGCTACTCCAGGCTTAGCCACAGGGCTGCCAGTAACAGCTGCTACAACAGGGCTTGCTGCTGGTGTCTCGGGTCAGGTTATGCCAGCAATGATTAATCCAGGCCTTTTTTCAGCTCATACATTAACTTTGCCTGAAGCTCAGCAATTAGGTGCTAATAGTATTTCTAAAGTAATGGATATGTGGGGAGATGCGGGTAATGGTAACCATACATTAAAAGCGACTGATCAATCAAGAGCTCTTGTAGCTGCAGGTGTTCCTGTTGGAAATGTTGCTGTTATTAATGAAACATTACTTAATAATGCTACCGGCGCAACAGGTGGAGCTGTATGTTCTGTAGCACCTTCTACTCCTGCAACTGTATTAACTATTTTACCTGCTGTTGCTACTGGTACTCCAATGAACGGTTATTCTGCAACAGGTTTTGCTACACCCACTGGTGATGATGCTTTGGCTAACCAATGTTTAGCTGAATTGCTTAACAAAACACCTGCCTCTGCAACTAACCCAGAAGGTATAGATGTATCTAATAACATTTATGTTGTTATGGGTATTGGTAATGACAATAGCATGATTGGTCGCACTATGTCAGAAGCGCCTATCCATTTTGCTAAAGTAGGCGGAATGAATGCGGCTAACAAATACAACCGTATCTTAGCTGTGTTTGAACTAAGAGAAGGTCGTAAAGATATGCATCCGGCGGCTAAATTTGTAGGAACATTAATGCCTATGATGAAAATCGAAGGTATTTCACAAGCACAAGCTGCTTACTACAAAGGTGATGGCGCATAATTTATACGCCTAACTAGTGTTCTTCCTATTAATTTAGGAAGGCAACAAAATAACAGTGTTACAAGGACGTTGCGCTGTTTTTTAATAAGACCTGGCTTTCCTCTCAGTCAGGTCTTTTAATTTATTCCCAAGTATAGCGTTGTCGTTGTCTTTAGGAATGCATTAATGCTTAAGGGCACCTCTATTAATTGATGAATGGAAAAATTGAGTCCAAAATATCCAATCTCTGCGTCCCCTACACGGATGTAGGGGAGGGGCGTGAGCAGGGAGCGGAAGCTTTGAAACCCTTCGCAATAGCCTGCTATTACGTGCGGATTTCGCCTTGATCTTGAATATTTTGGTTCTCAATTTTCTCATCCACAATAAATAGAAGTACCCTTAACTTTTTATCTCCCATTATTTGAGTTTATGACTAAAGCTATTTCCAGACAAAAAAACCTCTCAACCCTTTATTCTATGAAGTTAAGGAATAATTTTTGTAGGTTGGGCTAACGGCTCTATCGTTAACCCAACATTTTACAACACAAAACGTTGGGTTGCCAAAAAGACGGCAGCCCACCCTACGCCTTTTTCATCTCGTAGGGTGGATGAGCAACAGCGTTATCCACCGTTTTCAAAAGACTGTCGGATAACGCTATCGCTCACCCGACCTACTTTTCTTAACTTAATGACAGTGACACAGGAGCATGGGAACGAGATAAAAAACCTCTCAAACCTTTCTTCTATGAAGTTAAGGAACGAATAATTTTTGTAGGTTGGGCTAACGGCTCTATCGCTAACCCAACATTTCACAACACAAAACGTTGGGTTGCCAAAAAGACGGCAGCCCAACCTACGCCCATTTTAAAAGACAAGGATTGGGAATGGACAAGCGTTTTGATTATCTAAACCAAATAACTTTTTATGACTGAGAGTTCTATCACGCACCAACAATTAAACCCTTTAAACAAGCAAAACGGCCTAACACTGCTGGAACTTACCATTGTATTATTAATTATGATGGCCTTGGCAGGTTTGGTTTTACCCACTTTTAATGAAGTACCGGCATACGCCCAATGTACTGCTACAAAATCTACTATGAAAGCGATTCGGGATGCTTTGCTGGGGAATGTTGCTGGCGTTGGTTATGTTGATGATATAGGCGATTTTCCAGACTCACTGACCAAGCTTTTATTGCAAAATTATTGCGATGCAGACCCCTCCATTACAGGTGAACCAGTAACAACTTCAATGGAAACAGCCTGTACAACAGCCAGTGGAACAATGCAGAAACAGGACAAATTTAATCCTGTAACAGACGCTGGTTGGCGAAAACCTTATATGCAAGAAGTTGCGACTATTAACACCGCTTTGGATCTGGATGCTTCTTTTCTATCAACAACCTATGTTGCCCCTGTTATCGTGGATAAAACTGTAGTGGTTTATGATAGTTTTTCTCACAATCAGGGGGTGAGAACACCTGTAATTATACAAAATCCTGGAATAGACTCACCAACAGATGGTAATGATTGTGTCTCTACGGATATAGCAGGAATAAGCGACCCAAATGACTGTATTAGACTCGTTTCTGCAGGAGCGAATGGAGTTATAGATACACCTTTGGCAGATGCAAAAGCTACAGTATTAAATAGAGGCGATGATGTAATTCTGTATCTAAAAATCTCAGACCCAACCGCTATTGCCCCAGAAGACGACCAAACGGGTTGTTCATTAACGGATTAGATATGAACAAACAAATAATTTTAAAACAACAAGGTATGACATTAATAGAACTTACGGTAGTGCTATTAATTTTAACCTCTCTTGCAACTATTGCTTTGCGTTCAACTACTGGGTTAGTAGAACAAACAAAATGGGAACAAACCAAAAAACGCCATGAAGAAATTAAAAAAGCAATTATTGGTGATCCTAAATTAGTGATTAACGATCAGCCAGATATTAGTGGTTTTGTGGCTGATATGGGGCGATTACCTGATAATATTCGAGAGTTGTTGAGTGGAGAGTATTGCGATAATGACTATTCTGCAGATGAGACAGTATGTGCTTCTTCTAGCCCCCCCGGTAACTGGATTAAATTGAATCCTGCTAATTATTGTAAAAATGATCATAGTATTAAGACTGCAGATTCTACTAATTGTTTACCCTCAGCAGATTGGGTGACAACTAATGATAAGGCTATTCAAGCTACTTCAACTCAACTAGGTTTCGGGTGGAATGGTCCATATTTAACCATTTCTACAAGTGCTACGGATAAATATGCTGTTGCTGATGGCTGGGCAACCCAAGCTCTACCACTCCCTCTTTCCGATGTTTTACCTGTAACTGGTACTGCCGAGCTTTTAGCCGTAAACGATTATGGCTGGAATTATAGTGTGTCACCTGTAGCACCTATTGAATTGACACTACAAAGTTATGGTAAAGACAAGTTACTTGGTGGAACTGATACATATGATGTGGATTACCCTTCAGCACCTATTGCAATAGGTCAAGGTGACTGGACGGTAGATATTACGGGTGGAATAGATGTGAATATTCATTCCTTTTCAACTCAGGGATATTGCGATGTTTCAACAATCACAAGTGGAGAAGCGTGTGTATCAGCTGGCTGGAAGTGGCCTGGTGGGTTTCAGTGTGTTAATCCGGTGACTTTTACGGAAGCTTTGGATGCTGCTGGGCTGCCATACGCTGACTATGGGGCTTGCAATTCGGTAAGTTTGTTATGGAAATGGGTATCATTTAAAGCCGGTTGTTATGCCCCACAAAATGGTATAGGAGCTTGCCCAATCACTGACTGGGTTGATACATCTGATTATTGTTCTGATCCTTCACAAATATCCTCAGCTCTTTGTAGCTCAGCATCTGCTACTTGGTATACAGGGAATTGTACTTACCCGTCAATTGATAAAACAACATGTGCAGCTACAAAAAAATGGGCTGATTGTACAGATACATCAATTGCAACTACTCAATCTAAGTCTGTTTGTGAAAGTCATGGTGCGAGATGGAGCGATGTTGTTGATGTATGTTTAAACATTAAATACAAAGGTCTTAACAGTGATTTAAATCAACCCGCAATAGCAAAAGGTATAAGTTCAGGAGTAGCTATTCATTCAGCAGACAATAAGACTTATAAATTTAGTTCTTTTGCCACTTCAACTACTCCGCCATCAGCCATCTCTCATCTTTCTGCTGGAAAAGCTATGTTTGAAGTAAAACATTTTGTTGCAGGGGCTTGTACTGATTTGGTATATCCGCAAAACTTTTGTAAAGGCGGTGTTACTTCTTCTCAATGTACCACTGCAGATTCTAAAAATAAATGGGAGCAAGCTTGCTATGGTGTAACTGAAGTTTACTGTGTTGGTAAAGGTGGAGTATTTACTTCTGCAACACCTAATATTTGTAAAGGTATTACTGTTAGTGAATGCACATCTGCAACTCCAGCGGGTGAGATAAAAAGCACATGTTTTGGTGAAGGGCTTAATTCTCTGCCTGCGACTAGTTGTGATGTATTAGTGTCTAGCACGATTACAATACCGCCCGTGGTAAAAACCATCATCCCCCACAAAGCCATCCCCCAAATTGTATGGTAGATTTAAAGTCAATCAAGCGACCTAATATCAATCTCCCTGATTTTAGCCTAAGCAAACGACCTTACTATACCTTGTGGTATATCTCTGAAAATACAACTTATCGTTTGGATGCCAATCGTAAAGGTGAAGCTATTGGGAATTTAGAAGTCCTTGAAGAAGGCTGTGAGTCAGTTAAGGATTTACCTTCTTTTCTGGAACATCTACTGCAAGAAGCAACGATTGTGAGTCGAAAGGTGTTGGTCATGTACGAAGGCTTGCCAACCCATGTGTTGAATGTGCCGACCATTCAGGTGGAAGGGGTTGAGCCTGATATGTTAGCCGAGGTGCTTAAATTTGAGCATGAGGCTTTATCGGGCGAGGCTATGACGGGTATGCATTTAGCCCACACTTTATTAAAGTCTGAGGATGATCTTAATTTTTACTGGTTAAGTTATTTAAAACAGGACACTTTTGATTTATTGCTTAAAAAACTAAAAAAGAAGCGTTGCAAACTTGCAGGTCTGGTTCATCCCGGCGGAATGCCTTTACCTTTAGATGATCATCAGGTGGCAAAAAACTGGTTACGGATAGAAAGCTGGGGAGAGACGGTTTTTGCTTTTCATTTTAAAAAAGGGGAGATCAACGCCTTTCAGATTTTACACCCTTCTGTGCAAACGGATAGTTGGCAAAGTGAACTGGATGAGTTTACGCTTAATGCAGGCAGTGTCGATAGAAGTGAATCTTTTCAGAATAGTATGGCAAACCCGTTGCCGGAATTAACGTCACATTATTCTTTATCTAATAACGAAGAACTGACCGCTCACTGGCTGTCTCAGTGGTTAAGTATTTTTGCGGCTAAAGAGCCTGATTCTACCCCGGTGATTAAAATTCCGCCTCATGCCAATCAGGAATTGACGCTGATGGCTACTTATGGCTTTGGGGCTTTGGCTTTTTGTGGGCTTATGTATGGCTGGAATTATTACTGGATTGAAGATTATAAAGCCAAGACGGATGTTTTAAAAAAGATAGAGGCTGATATAGCGGCCTTTAATAAAGGCATTGCTGATGATAAAACCAGACAAAATAATTTATCTGCTGATATTGCCAGCCTTAAGGGTGACCTTGCCTCTATTCCTTTAGTGTTGGAGGCTTTGCAAAAAAGGCCGATGCAAGTTTTAGAGAAGATTGCGTTGGGTAGGCCAGAAGATTTGGTGCTTGAAGCGATTACGGTTTTTCCTGAAAAAATTGTGGTGCAAGGCGTGACGTTAACTTCTGAGTTACCGAATCGTCTGGCAAACTATCTTGATCAAAACCTTAAACCTATGGGCTTCAAAATTCATTCGCCTACCAAGAGCGATATGGTTATTTTTGAGAAGGGCGGGCCATGGAAATTTGAATTGATGCTAGAGGATTTGGGTCTCGAAGGTTTTTCTAAGCTCAGTCAACAGGCGGTGAAATGAATTTTTCAGATGAAAAGGATCGGGAGAAACTGCTCAAGCGTTTTTTACCTGCGTTGGTGATTTTAGTTATTTATTTTATCTTTATCAAAGAAAAGGTGAATGATGAGTTAAAAGAAGCCGAGAAACAATTTGTTGAGATGGAGAGTAAAGGGATTTCTGCGAAGGTTATTCCTGAGTTACAAAAACGTAAAAGCAGTATTGCTCAGGGTGTTGCCAAGTTGGATGCCGAACAAAAAAAAATTAAGAAGAAGTTAGATAAACATACTAAAACCCTGGAAGGCACGGAGAATATTAATTTGATGCTGGAGAAATTATCTAATTATTTTGTTGCTAATCAATTGCATGTGGTGCAGGAGGATTGGGTTAAGACTGTTGATTCGGCTAATTTACCTAAATCATTTAATGCGGTTAAGTTGTGGTTGGAAGCTTCTAAACAAGGTGGGGGGAATGCTGCGATTAAGGCTGCGCCTATTGCTCCTGTTCCTGGGATATCAGTGCCAGATACTGAGCCTGAAAGATTACGGGAAATTCAGTTTTTTGGTGCTTATCAGCATGTTTATGAGGCGATGGCAGGGTTTGCGAATAGACAATTTAATGTGATTCCGGTGTCGATTAGTATGGAGTTGCCGGAGGATGATAGCACTCACTCAAAGCAAGGACATATGAAATGGATTTTGAAGTTATGGATATGATTTGTGTTGTGAATATGAGGTTAACGGTTTTTCGTAGGTTGGGCTGCCGCCTTTTTTGGCAACCCAACAAATTGCACTGTGAATTGTTGGGTTAACGGTAGAGCTGTTAGCCCAACCTACGGAGATAAGCGGTTTTGCTTTGAATATGTGGTTAACGGTTTTCGTAGGTTGGGCTGCCGTGTTTTTGGCAACCCAACAATTTGCACTATGAATCTGTTGGGTTAACGGTAGAGCTATTAGCCCAACCTACGGTGATGTACGTTTTGTTTAATAATAATTATAATTTATGGTTACTGTATCTAATGTTGGATCTAACGATGCAACTAAGCAAGAAAATAAGAGAGAAGAAGTTCGTGAAGAATTATCCGGTTGGAGTGCTATTTTATTTATTGATAAGAAGCATTTAACTGGCATCGTTGATAATAAAAGCCTGAATGGTTTGGGTATTAATTTAGCCTTTCCTGTTGATGATTTTAAACAGGATATGGATATTACTATCAGCCTTAAAGCGCATAATAATCAATTTACTCGGCAAGGTTTAGTACGCTGGGTAAAAACCAGTTCTGATAATACAGAGCTAGGCGTTCAATTAATCGATCATGTTGACCTTACCCCTTCTACCCATCAGTTAGATGTCGAAAAAATCAGTATAGATCCTACCTGCGCTTTAAAAATCCCTGCTCAAATCGCGCTTCGTCGTAATTTTTTACCTTTTGTCGAATTTAATGGTTCTGTGCATTTAGCTTGTGCTGATACCAGTAACCAAATGGCGCTTAAAGCAGTTGAACGGATGGTTAAAGCCCCCGTTATTCCCTGGACGGTAAATCCTGATACTTTAAAAACAATTCTCAATGATGTTTATGGTGATGTTGTAACAACAGCACCCCAAACAGCCGTTAAAAAAATCACTGCTCAAGATGATGGAGAGGAGGCGACTCAGGCTGGGGAAGAATTGTTATATGCGGCTTATTTAAGAGGTGCATCTGATATTCATCTTGATCCTGGGTATAAAAACTCAAGAATCCGCTTTAGGGTTGATGGTCAATTGGAGATGTATAAAGAATTAAGCAACAGTCTTTACCATGAATTATCAAGTCGTTTAAAAGTAATGGCTAGTCTTGATATTTCTGAAAGACGGATGCCTCAGGATGGACGGTTTTCTCATCAGTTTGTTGAAGGGGGTCGACGTATTGATGTGAGGGTGGCAACTTTACCCACCAAATATGGAGAACGAATCACCATGCGTTTACTGGCAGTGCAAACTGCTTCTTTAACTTTAGATAGACTGGGGTTTGAGCCGGATGGCAAGTTGTTAATTGAAAATTTCCTAACCCGAATCCAGGGCATGATGGTTTTAACTGGGCCAACGGGTAGTGGTAAAACAACTACGTTATACGCGGCTATCAGGCTGTTACTGGAGGAGCGTAGCGTTAACATTATTACCATTGAAGACCCGATTGAGTATGAGATTGATAGTATTGCTCAGTGTGAGGTAGATAGTGCCAGTAAGGTAACTTTTGCTTCTGCATTACGAAGTATTTTACGACATGATCCCGATGTGGTGATGATTGGAGAAATCAGGGATAAGGAAACGGCTGATATTGCGATTAAGGCTTCTTTGACTGGGCATATGGTATTAGGGACTTTGCATACCAATTCGGCTGCTGCAACGATTACTCGTTTAATTGATATGGGGGTAGAGCCTTATATGGTTGCTGCTGCATTAAGATTAGTGGTGGCGCAACGATTATTAAGACGGCTTTGTAGTGCTTGTAAAATTCCTCGTCCTTTATCCGAAAAAGAAGCGTTTACTTTGTTAAATCCAGAGCTTGCTGGAAAAACGGTTTATGAGCCATCGGGTTGTATTTATTGTTCTGGTAAGGGTTATTCAGGACGGATTGGGCTTTATGAAATGTTATCAATTTCAACCGAATGGGCGCGAGGTATTGCCGAAGGAATGGGGGAGGGCGAGTTGGTTGAAAAAATGAAAGAGGCGGAAATTCATAGTTTATTAGAGAATGCGATTAAGAAGTTGTTAAACGGTGATACTTCTGTGTTTGAAGTTATTCAGATCGCGTCTTCATGGTAGGTTTTTTGTGCTTTTTTGGAATGTTTGATTGCCAAAAAAATAGCGTAGGTTGGGCTAACGGCTCTATCGTTAACCCAACGGTTGGACGGATTGTCATGTTGGGTTGCCAAAAAGACGGCAGCCCAACCTACGGTTTCATCGTTAACCCAATATTTTTATCTCGCATAAATATTATGTTGCCTAAGAGACGGCAACCTCAGCTACCTTTGTTTTCTAATGCCTGTCTTTAGATACACCGCCAGAAACAGAAGTGGCCAGCAACAAAGCGCTACGATTGAGAGTAATTCTCAAGCGGAAGCTATTAAGGCTTTAAAAGATAGTGGTTTGCTGGTTTTAAAAATTAACCAGGTTCAGGCAAAAAAACCAAAAGGTGAAAAGACCTGGAGTTTAAACCCTCTGCAATATCGATCTATTCGTCCTGCTGATATTGAACATGAGTTTCATCAAATTGCGGTGATGTTACGCAGTGGAATTAGTTTGCTGGAAGCCTTGGCAATGACAGCCAAGTATTCACGGATTGGTGTGCGTAAGTTATGGGAGACGATTGGAAAAAGAATTGAACAAGGCAGTAGCCTTACTGAGGCGCTTGAAGAGCATAAACATTTTTCTGAATTTACAATTCAATTGATTAAAGTAGGCGAGGCGACAGGCTCTTTACATACAACGATGGATCAAGCTTCGGCAGAGATGGCAGCCAGCCGAAAAATCAAGAAAAAAGTAACATCAGCAATGAAATATCCTTTGTTTGTTTTGATATTTGCTATTGGAATTGCCATTTTGATGTTAGTAAAAATTGTTCCGCAAATTAAAAACTTGCTTAATATCATGGGTAAACCAATGCCGCCTTTGACCAAGGCTTTAATTGATAGCTCTGATTGGATTATGGAAAATGGCCCCGGGATTTTAACGGTTATTGCGATTGTTGCTGTTGTTTTTGTGATTTTAAATCATTGGTCGCCTAGCCGATGGTGGCTAGATTATATTGGTCTGCATGTGCCTGTTATGGGGAGGATTGCACAGTTAAATGGCACCGTTATTTTTGGACGTGCTGCTGGGATGATGCTGGCGGCAGGTGTGTCTGTTATTGAAACTTTAGAAACAATGGAAAGGTTACATAACAATACTTATCTAGCCAGCCGAATTGCTTACACCCGAAAAAAAGTTTTACAAGGGTCGTCTTTATCTGACCCGCTTAATGAAAAAATATCTTATATGCCGTTAATGTTACGAATGATGAAAGTTGGTGAAAACTCTGGAACACTGGATGATATTTTAACTGAAATGACAGAGTTTCATGAAGATGAGTTAAATCATGCGATTGATGCTTTAGTGGGAATGATAGCCCCTGCAATTACTGTATTAGTTGGGGGAATGGTTGGTTTTGTTTATGGTGCTTTTTTGGTTGCCATGTTTTCAGCTGCCGGAGGAAGTCCACAATGATGGTTTTTAAATACAGGGTCGAACTAGTATTTTTGCCACTGCTTATTGTCATTTTTCCACTTTCAGTTGTTGCAGAAGAAGTTGCTCCTGTACAAGCTGTTAAACCGATAGATAAAAAAGTATTGCCCGTTAATATCCCTGCAAAGGATGTCCAGATAGGTGACTCTAAAAATGCTTTGCCTAGCCCTAAATCATCAGGAACAGCACCTCAAGAAACGCCCGCATCTTCAACGCCACTCTCTACTTCTGATCCAATGAAACCAAAACCGGTAGCAGATTTAAAAATGAAGACCATGACACCAAAAATGGCGGTGAAATTAGAAGATCCAACTCGTATTAGTGATAGTTTTCAAAGTGCGTTAAAACGCTTAGGGCCACAAACTGCTGACGTAACAGGTGCAACCACACCTGCTGCGGTGACTGTGTTACCCGATATTGAACTGGCTGCCATTATTGATGGTTATGGCAAGGAGAGAACCGCTTTAATTAAGCTGGGTAAGAAAACCCATATGGTAAGGGAAGGGTACACTTTTACCGAGATTAAAGGCAATGTGGTGTTAGAAATTTATGTTGAAAAAATTGAGTTATGTGAGATTAAGTTAAATGTTTCTCCTCCTAATCAATTGTTAATTTTACGTTAGTTATGAGTCAATCAAGGATTATGAAGTCTATTTTTTATCGTGTCATTGTGCTGTTTTTTTGCAGTACTTTAACTTTTACCGGGCAAATGGATTTTGCTCATGCTGATGAGCCTGTTGTTATAAAAGGAAAAGCCAAGAAAAAAGCTAAGGGGAAATTAAAACGTATTGAGCAAATTGAGTTTCGGGATGTTTCTGTAGGCGATGCATTAAGAATTTTAGCCGAACAAACTGATATGAACTTTATGGCTTCTAAGAAGGCTTCTGATGTAAGAGTCACTATGTTTTTAAAGAAGGTGAAACCGATAGAGGTGTTGGATGCCATCGCAAAAACTTATAACTTGTGGTATAGGATGGATCAAAAATCCAATATTATCCGAATTTATACAGTCAATGAATATCGCTTGGAACAGGTGGAGTTTAAGAATGAAATAACTGAAATATTCACCTTAAAAAATGCAAAGAACTCACTTGATCTGGCTGATACGATACAGAATTTATATGGAGAGCGTGTTAAGTTAAGTTTTGGTCAAAATCAGGACGAATTGGCAACTGAAATAAGCAAGCGATTTGAACGCTTTGAATTAATTGGTGAAGGCGGTGGTGGCTCCGGTGTTGGCTCTAATCAAGACAGTCGAAATGGTAGTAATAGAAATGCATTTGGCCAGACAAATCGTCGTAATAACCGAAGAATCGAGGGTTCCGAATTTGATGACATGATCCAATCATCTAGAGGGGTGCTGGGGGATTCCAGTAAAAAAGATGATGCACCAGGTGTTTTATTAGGAGATATGGAACAAAGTCGAGAGTTTTTAACTGACGCTATAAAACATCAGGTGCCTATTTTTGTGGGAGTTATAAAGCGACAAAACCGAGTATTAGTTAGAACTCGTGATTCTGATGCCATGGATGCAATTCGTGATCTATTTAATGAACTGGATAAAGAGAGTTCAATGTTATTGCTTGAGGTAAGAGTGTTGCAAATTGATTTATCAGACGGCTTTGATTCCCTCTTTGATTTTAAACTTAAAAGTGGAAATGCTCAGCTTTCAACTTTGAAAGCACATCCAAGTGACCCTGATAATGCATCAAATTTTGTTAAAAATGCACTAAAAACAAGTGCTGCTGTATTTGAACCTGCTTTACTTGCGTCTCTTGTAAGTGAAGGCTTTGAAGCGCGAATAGAGCTGCTGGAAAAAGAAAAACGTATTACTACACTTTCAACTCAAATGTTAATGACAACTAATCAGGAAGTCAGCCGTATTTTTGTTGGACAACAGAGGCCTATTACAACAGGTTTCACTTCATCAATACATGAATTTGAGAACCGTGATGGTGGTACAAGTACATCAACTATCACTAGAATAATTCCTGTAACGACAACACAGGCTATCGGCACAACATTACTACTGACTCCTAATATTAATGCGGATAAAACTGTCAGCCTTCGGCTTTTAATTTCGCAATCAAACTTTCTTGAGAAGGGCGCTACAATACCCCTCTCAAGTGGTCTTGGACTAGAAGAAGCTGAAGTTGATGTGGTTAATGAAAGAGTCTTCAGTGGTACAGTTGTAGCTGAAAATGAAACATCGATTGCTATTGGTGGACTAATTAGTGAGAAAAGTGGAGACTCTGAAACAAAGGTTCCTATTTTAGGAGACATTCCTTTGCTGGGTTTCTTTTTTAGAGAAGAAGCTGACACTCGTAGCCGAGAAGAAATTGTGGTCATTATTAAACCACATATTATATCTGCTCCACAGAAAGCTGAATCAATTAGTAATACCTTTTTACAGAAAAATAGTATTCATCCAAAGGCAATTGATTCTGATGCCACTTTAGATATGTATAAAAATGATCGTCGTGATCCAAATGGATATGATTTACAAGATGAATATAAATTATATGACGAGCAAGATCATTTTGATCCTTATCATAAAAAAGGTGATTTAAATAAGCCAGAGAGATTACCGCAGAACCAGAAACATGTTCAAAAAAAGAGCCCAGTTAAAAAACAGCTTACTGCAACTCAGCAAATTTATGTTGAGTTAAGTAAGTATGCGGCTAAAGCAGTTAAGATTCCTGCTCATGAACGTGAAGTTGTTGAAAATATTGAGCCTGAAGCAGTGAATTATCATGAGAAGGTTGAGTTGTTTCATGATGAGCGAGTTCGTGTTGTACCTGTTGCTGGTTGGCGTAGAGGAGGTGTTCATGTGACTGCTTTAGAAGTCCACAATTATTCTTATGACAAAGTTAATCTGGATTATCGACAAATAAAGGGGCGTTGGCTGGCTTCTTCTGTTGAGCATGAGGTCTTGGAAAAAATGGGTGTGCCAGGGGATACAACTTATATGTATTTGATTTCTGCTGAATCATTTGATGAGAGTTATGAGCGGATTAAGGTTAGTCAGCAGTGATTCTGTTGGGCTAACGTATTGTGTAGGTTGGGCTGCCGTCTTTTTGGCAACCCAACGTTTGTGCTGTGAATATGTTGGGTTAACGGTGGAGCTGTTAGCCCAACCTACGGGGTGGGGGTGGGAGTGTTTTTTGACAACCCAACATCCATGAAAAATGATTAGTGGAAAAATTATGTTGATTAAAAATAAAGATAAAATTCTTTCAAGTGAAATAACCGATCAATCTATATTTCTGGCAAGACGACAATTGATCAAAGCAGCAATGGGTGCTGGGCTATCTGTCGCTGGTTCTGGTCTATTATCGGGCGTTTCTTATGCTGAGGAAAACAAGGTATTACCTTATTCTAAAGTTCCACTGGGGCCTTATTCAGCAAAATTAGAAACGACAGAACAAAACTATGTGGAGTCGTACACCAATTATTACGAATTTAGCTCCGGAAAAAGTGAATCAACTAAACGGGCGCAAGCATTAACAGTTGATCCTTGGAGTGTCAGTATAGAAGGTGAGGTTGAAAACCCTGGAATATATCATCTGGAAGATATTTTAAAGAAAAACCCTTTAGAAGAACGTATCTATCGTTTTCGTTGTGTGGAGGCCTGGTCTATGGTTGTACCGTGGATTGGGTTTCCTTTAGCGGCATTGTTAAAGCAGTTTAAACCAACGTCTAAAGCAAAATATGTTGAGTTTACTACTTTGTATGATCCTAAAGTCATGCCCGGACAAAGCAGTAATACATTGGAGTGGCCTTATGTTGAAGGATTGCGGTTAGATGAAGCGATGAATCCTTTAACTTTATTAGCTACGGGTATGTATGACGATAAACTGCCTAAACAAAATGGTGCTCCCTTACGGCTTATTGTGCCATGGAAATATGGTTTTAAAAGTATTAAGGCCATCGTTAAAATTCGCTTGACTGAACAGATGCCAAAAACGGCATGGAATAAAAATGCGCCGGATGAATATGGGTTTTTTGCTAATGTGAATCCAGAAGTAGCTCATCCTCGCTGGAGCCAGGCTAGAGAAAAAATTTTGGGGGGGAGTTTATTTTCACCGAAACGTAAAACTGAAATGTTTAATGGTTATGGTAAAGAGGTGGCTCATTTATATGCGAATATGGATTTAACACAATTTATTTGATGTTGTCTCGCCGAATAGCTTGGGGGCTGTTATTTTTTAGCAGTTTGATTCCATTTTTCTTATTGCTAAGAGATGCTATTACTGAAAATTTAGGTGCTAACCCGATTGAAACTTTGCATTTAAGCTTAGGTGACTGGGCATTACGGTTTTTATGTTTAACCTTGATGTTAACGCCGATAAAAGTTTTGACTGGGCAACGTTGGCCTGTTCGATATAGACGAATGCTGGGCTTGTTTTGTTTTTTTTATGCCAGTTTGCATTTAATAGTTTATTTGGTTCTGGATTTATCATTTTCGTGGGAGCAGTTTGTTGATGAAATCCCAAAAAGTCCTTATATTCTGGTAGGGTTGTTTACTTATAGTCTTTTGCTGATTTTAGCTATAACGTCACCGAAAGTAATGAAAAAAAAGTGTGGAAGGTATTGGAAAAAAATACATCAATTGATTTATGTCGCTGCTATTTCTGCTTTGGTGCATTTTTTTTGGTTAGTTAAGTTAGATCTGACTGAGCCAGTAGTTTATTCCCTTTTTATTGGCAGTATGTTGATGATACGTTTGGTTTTTAAAATAAAAAAATATAAGGCCAGATGATGTTTCAGTTTTGTTATTTTCGTAGGTTGGGCTAACGGCTTTATCGTTAACCCAACATTCACAGTTAGGTTGCCAAAGAGCCGGCAGCCTAACCTACGAGGTGTATTGATTTTATTCTTGGGGTGCAAAGGTTTTGATATGAAAAATACGATTTTAGTTGCTTTGGTTTTATTGCTTTTTTGTATGGTAGGAGTTTTTTTGTACTCTCCTTATCTTACGTTAAAAAATATTGATTTAGCGATAAAAGAGAACGATGTAACTGCGCTAAATGATTATGTTGATATGGAACAGCATCGTGCTTTAGCAACGAAGATGATTGAAGGAAAATTAAAAATTAAAAAGGATGTTGATCGCCAGCAAGATAGGTTTCAAGCATGGAAGGATTATGGTGATGCTTTTAGACATGTAGATCAAGCGGTGAATTCGTTATTATCCCCCACTGGTTATCAGCAAATGCTGAAAGGTAATCTTGATTATATAAAATCTAAAAAGACAGCGATTTCTTTTCAACCTGTTTTTAAAGATGCCACTGTGTTTTTTGATTCTTTAACAGAAGCACATACTTTTGTTAAACAAGACTCTGGATTAATGACAAAAGTGATATTAAAAAGATCAAGGATATTTACTTGGAAAATTTCTCATTTGGAATATCCAATTAAAGAAATGTTAGATGCATTTGTTAAGAATTTAACAGGTTAATTAAGATGAAAATAAAAATAACTAGCCTATTTTTTTTATTGCTGATTGCATCTAGCCAAATAACTTTAGCCGATGATGATACTTCTTTAAACATGCATTTTTTTTCTGAACAACAGTCTGAGAAAAAAATAGTTAGTGATGAAGTTAAAGAAAATAGATTGCCTTCTCAGCCTATAAAGGCAAGTGATACAACACTTGAAAAAGAACTTGTGGATAGCGAGGAACCAGATATTCATATGGTTTTTTATAATGCAGATGAGGAGCAGATTAAGGAACCGGATCGTTATGTTACTGTGAAAGATGATTTTTCATTTTTTTATTATCTTGAAAGTGGTTATCAACATGATTCCTTTAAATGGGATATTGCTGGGCCGAATGGAAGTCCTGATACGTTAACGGAAGTTGAATGGAATGATTTGTCTTTGGTTGGTTTTAATGCTGGGTTTAATGTCCCTATTCTCTATAACTTTATCCTTAAAGCTGATGCAGGATATGCCTGGACTGTTGCAGGAAATAGTCAACAGACAAGTTTTTTGCATGATGGAAAAACGGATTCATTTACTTCAGTAGAAAATGATTCGGGTGAAGGATATGCCTGGTTTGGTTCTGTTGCTTTGGGGTATGCGTTTGATTTTGGTTCTAAGTTTAATGACCCTGTGGCTATAAATATTACGCCTTTAGCTGGTTATTCGTGGCGAGAGCAAAATTTAAAAGCTGATAATGGTCGAGAGTTATTAATAGGGTTTGAAAGAAATGATCCTTCAACTTTAGGGCTAGAAAATAGTTACAGTGCTAATTGGTCAGGCCCTTGGTTGGGTGGTGATATTACGCTTTCTGCTTTTAGGCATCATCAATTGTTTTCTTCGTTTCAGCATCACTGGGCTGAGTATGAAGCCGAAGGCGATTGGCGTCAATCTGAGGATGTACAAAAAAGCACAGGTTTTGAGCACTCTGCTGATGCTACCGGGATTGTTGCCTCGGCAGGGTATCGTTATATAAAGCATGACAGTTGGGGACTTAGCCTTTCTGTGGATTATCAGAAGTGGGATGCTGATAGCGGCACTGAAACTTTATTTACCACTCAAGGAGCAAGAGTTAATTCAAGGTTGAATGATGTTGAGAGAGAGTCTTTAGGCGTTAACCTTGGAATTAATATGAATTATTGATGGTTTGGGTTATTTTTGTAGGTTGGGCTAACGGCTTTATCGTTAACCCAACATAGCTATAACTTTTCCCCACCCAAAGTGCAAAAATTAATTTAAGGCGTGTTGTTAGGTTGCCAAAGAGACGGCAGCCTAACCTACGGGGTTGGTTCGGTTTATTGATTTTCGTAGGTTGGGCTAACGGCTTTATCGTTAACCCAACATAATTAAATTACATTGTAGAAATTTAGAAGAAGGGAGGTTTATCCCTATTAAGCTTAGTTTGTAAGGATTTTAAAATGATTAAAAAAACTATATTTCTTTTTACTCTTGGTTTGTTTTTACAAATCAATGCGGTTAATTCTTTGGCGGCCGAGGTATTAAGTTCTCATTTGCAGAATTTACAAGGCCAATTTAACGCACATACTTCTCAAAAACCAGCCAGCTCTTTTTCTACTGAGGATGGGACGATAAATATCATCCAAAATCAGCAGGTTTTTGTGGATATTAGTGTTAAGAATTTAGCAGATGTACAACCGCTACTAGATAAATTAAAAGTTTTAGGGGCTACGGAAATAGCTTCTTTTAGAAAACAAGTGTCTGCTCTTATTCCTATCAAACAACTTTCTCAATTAAAAAATTATTCTGAAATTAGTTGGGTTAGTTCCAATAAACCTATTAATCGTACTGTAAAAACTGAACGCAAGCGGGGTATTGCTTTTAATGCTGCTGACCAGGCAATGTTTACCGATGTTGTTCGTAAACAATATGGGGTGGATGGGACGGGTGTTTCAATTGGTGTAATGTCTGATAGTTTTAATTGCATTGATGAGAAAGAAGAGTTAGATGAAAGCGAGTTGGATTACGCTTTGGATATTTTTACTGGGGATTTACCTGATGATGTCACCGTTTTAAAAGAATTTCCTGTGTGTAGAGATGCTGACGGAGAACTTCTAGTTACGGATGAGGGTAGGGCAATGATGCAATTAATATATGATATTGCTCCAGGTGTTAAATTGTATTTTTATACTGCAAGCACTGGCGCAACGGCTTTTGCTGCGGGTATTCTAGCTTTGGAAGAAGCCGGAGTGGATATTATCGTTGATGATTTAGGTTATTTTAATATGCCTATGTTTCAGGAAGGCCCAATTGCCCAAGCAGTTAATGAAGTTAAAAAAAGAGGCGTAACTTATTTTTCTGCTGCCGGCAATGGCGCTCGTTATTCATATGAAACAAATTTTACCGAGGGCGTGGTTGCTTCCAGAGATAAAGCGCATGATTTTGGTCGTGCCGCTGGTGAGGCTTCAGATTTTTATCAGCAAATAACTATTCCTTTAAAACAACATATTATTATATCTTTACAGTGGGATGACCCTGCTGAAATTTCTGGTGGCGAAGGGGCTAAAACGGATTTGGATTTTTTCCTGGTTAATATTGGAGATGGTTCAATTATCACTAGTAGTGAAAATAATAATATTGGTCATAATCCGATTGAAATTTTTGCGGGTTCAATTGTCCTTTTTGGCGATGCCGCTGCTGAAGGTGAAATTCAAGCAAACTTATATATTAGCCATCGGGCAGGCCCTGTTCCTAAAAGAATTAAATATATTTATCATGGCCCCACGGCTCCTTGGCCTGAGGATGTTAAAGAAGAAGATAAAGATAAAATTATTTCTATCTCAATTGATGAGTATCAGACCAATAGTAGTACTGTTTTTGGCCATGCCAATGCCTCGGGTGCTATTGCTGTAGGTGCTATTCCTTATCAGCAAACACCTTGGTTTAATACGGCACTTGCTGTTTCACGAATTGAGCCTTTTTCTTCTGCCGGAGGTACACCCATTTTATTTGACAATATCGGTAGACGCCTAGTCAAACCTGAGATACGTTTTAAACCTGAGATTGTTGCACCGGATAATTCTGACACCAGTTTTTTTGGTACAAATACTGATTTTAATAGTTACCCTAATTTTCAGGGAACTTCTGCATCTGCTCCAAATGCAGCGGCTTTAGCCGTGTTGTTAAAACAGGCTTATCCTAAGTTATCGCCAGATTCAATTAAACTTGCTATGACTCAAGGAAGTTTAAATTTGAATGATCCCTCTTCGATAAAAGATGAGAAATCTCCTAAAAACCATGCTTGTAGAGTCAATAGTAATTTTGATTTTGGAACAGGTTGTGGACTAGTTCAAGCAGATCTTGTTTTTGAGCAAGGAAGTGTATTTCTTTCACTTGATACATCGGCAGCAGGTATTACTGTGGGTGTTCCTTTTGAATATCATATTAAACTGAAAAACTTTAGTGATAAAGATTTACAAAATACACGTGTTAGAGCATTGAAACCCCCAGAACATGTGGTTTTTCATCAAATTGATGGTTGTGAAAGTATTGACGACAGAGAAGTCAGTTGTCGGCTTGGAACAGTTCCTGCCGGTCAAATTCGAGATGTGGTTATTAAAGCTGTAGCTGGTCAATCGCCTAATGGACTCTATCCTTTTAATCTGGATTTGTTAACAGATACTACAGACGTTGATTTATCAAATACTATCGTTAATATGGATACTTCTGTTCCTTCGTTAACAGGTGATTTAAATAATGATGGTTGTGTTGATTTATCTGACTGGAGTGTTTTATTTGCTGCAATACGTGCTGGTGGAGCGCCTGATACGTCTTTTGATTTAAATACTGATGGGGTTATTAATAGTGTTGATTTAACTGAATTAGAAAAATTATATTCTGAGCCTTTTGGTGGGGAGTGTAAATGATTTTTTCCAAAGTGTTAGGTTGCCAAAGAGACGGCAGCCTAACCTACGAGAATGGTATAAATTGACTAATAAACGTAGGTTGGGCTAACGGCTCTTTCGTTAACCCAACAATCATTATAAATAAATATTGGGTTGCGATAAAGATCACAGTCCAATCTACTTACCCAACCCTATGAACACAAACTTAAGTACACTTTTTGATTCTGCTAATCAGGTTATTTTAGGTAAAGAACATCAGATTAAACTCGCGGTTTGTTGCTTATTAGCTCGTGGGCATTTATTGATTGAAGATATTCCTGGTGTTGGAAAGACAACCTTATCGCATACGTTGGCAAAGCTTTTAGGTATGGATTACCAAAGAATCCAGTTTACCAGCGATATTATGCCAGCAGATATTATTGGCTCTTCAATATTTAATGCCAGCAAGAGTGAATTTACCTTTCATCCGGGGCCAATTTTTAATCAAATGGTATTGGCTGATGAGATAAATCGAGCCACACCAAGAGCACAAAGTGCTTTGTTAGAAGCGATGGAAGAAAATCAGGTTACAGTTGAAGGTGTGTCTTACGATTTACCTAGTCCTTTTTTTGTTATCGCTACGCAAAACCCCTCTCATCAATTAGGAACATTTTCTTTGCCTGAGTCTCAATTGGATCGTTTTTTAATGCGAATTCAACTGGGCTACCCTGATCAACAGGCTGAAAGGAATTTGTTAACGGGTGTTGATAGACGTTTTATTATTGATGAGTTACAAGTAATGCTTCCGCCGGAGCGTTTATCTCAAATGCAAAATGAAATTACAGGTGTATATACTTCTCCTGCATTACTTGATTATGTCCAGGCTTTAATCAACTATACTCGTGAATCAGATGAATTTAACTATGGTCTATCACCAAGAGCAGGGCTTGCTTTGTTAACTGCGGCTAAGTCTTGGGCTTATATGAAAGGTGGTGACGCTGTTCTACCTGAAGATGTACAAACTGTTCTTCCTGCTGTAGCAGGACATCGTTTAAGATCAAGCAGTAGTAATTCTGATTTAGTCGTGGAATCTTTGCTTCAACATGTTGAAGTTTCATAAGGAAGAGTTTCTGATGTTTAAAAATATCCAGTTTTTTAAGCGAGATAAGACGGTAGAAAAAGTTGTAGATTTGGATCACCAGCGAGTTTTTATTTTACCGACAAAAAAAGGCTTGTCTTTTCTTGTACTGATTGCAATCCTTTTTTTGATTGCCTTTGTCTATAACAATAATCTTTGTTATTTGTTAGCCTTTTTGTTATCCAGTGTATTTTTAATTTCTATTTTACATAGCTATCAGTCTATATTTGGATTGAGATTAGAACTGCTTGGCTGTGATAAAGTTTTTGCCGGTGAAATGGCTGGGGTCAATTTGTTGTTAAGTAATCCTATGAACATTGATCGAGTAGATTTAAACATAGGGTTTTCAAATAGTAAAAAGCTTAGTTTAGGGAAACAGAAGCAAAAAAAACTGATCTTGTTCTTTTTTGTCGAAAAAAGAGGATGGCATAAAATGAATAAGATAGTTATTTCCAGTACTTATCCCTTTGGTTTTTTTACGGTATGGTCATCAATTCGTTTTAGCAAAAAATATCTGGCTTATCCTGCGCCCACTTCTGATGAATGTCCATTACCCGTGATTGATGTGGAAGATAATATCGAAGTGGAATTGATGAGCTCTTCCATTGCTGGTGGTGATGATTTTTATGGTTTGAAAACCTATCAGGATGGGGATGCGATTAAACAGATTGATTGGAAATCTTTTGCTAAAGGGCAGGGGCTGTATATAAAGCAATTTCAGCAAAATGCCAAGGCGAGTGATCAAAAGTTGTGGCTTGATTATGACTTTACAACGGCTTCAAGTTTGGAGCATAAACTGAGTCAATTATGCCGCTGGGTTGTTGATGCTGAGAAACAAGGATTAGATTATGGTTTTTCTTTACCTGGATTTTCTTTGCAACCAACTCATGAGCTTAATCATTATCAACAATGTTTAGAGGCACTTGCTTTGTATAAGCCAGAAGTAACTAATTGAATAATAATATATTGTTTGTGGGTTGGGCTAGCGACTCTATCGTTAACCCAACATTTTTATAAATTAAATAAATATCTTTATGGCAGTAGAAGTAGAAATAGACCGGCGTATTATTATTTTTATATTGGCATCAATCGCTTTGATTGTTTTGCCTCATAGCAGTCATATTCCAGTCTCTCTTCTTGTCTTTTTTTATTCACTTTTGATCTGGCGTTTTTGTGCGCTTTGGGATAAAAAATGGATGCCGAAAAAATGGCTGGTCAGTTTGTTGTCAGCCATCGCTATTTATCAATTATATTCTTTAAACCAAGGAGTTTTTGGACGTGATGCTGGAACAAGTATTTTTATTACAGCTTTAGGGTTAAAAATACTGGAATCTAACAAAGAACAAGATTTTTATCTGGTCAGTTATTTAGCCTTTGTTGTTGCATCTTCTCAGTTTTTATATTCTCAAAGTATTTTGATGCTAGGGTATATTTTATTTGTCACTGGTTCTCTTTTTGCTGCTCTTATTACCCTCAATACAAAAAATAATAATGCAAAGCCTGCGATAAAAAAGATACTCACTATGATGGCTCAGGCTATACCGATTACTTTGCTGTTATTTTTCATGTTTCCTAGAATTGATCCACCTGACTGGTTGTTGTTTAATCAAAAAAATACTGCGGTATCTGGTTTAAGCGATACGTTAAGGCCAGGATCAATTAGTAAATTGGGCTTTTCACATGACTTGGTTTTTCGCGTTAAATTTAAAGGTAAAATTCCCCCTGTACAGGAGCTATATTGGCGTGGCCCTGTTTTTTCTCAAACTGATGGTTTAAATTGGACAAAAACGAACAACCGACACTTTTTAAGGCAAATGGATAAGTTGGTCACTTATGGTCAACCCAGCCATTATACTGTGATGATGGAGCCACAAGATGGACATTGGATATTTACATTGGATATGCCAACGGTTTATCCCCAAAAGCTTATTAAAAATGGATTGTTTCAATTGCTTAACCCTACAAAACCTAAGAAACGAGAGCAATATGAGATAACGTCTTATCTTAAATTTAACACTGGAAAATTAACTGATACAGAATACTCTGATAACACTCAGTTACCTGGTGATCCTATGCCTGAGGTTACTCAGTTAGTGAATAAATTAAAAGGTAATAATGACTCTGCTGAATTTTTAATTAGTGCAATTTTTAATCATTTTAAAAACAATGATTTTAGTTACACATTAAATCCTCCTGTTATGGAGGTAAATCCTATAGAGACTTTTCTTTTTAAAGCTCGTTCTGGCTTTTGTGGGCATTATGCTACCGCTTTTGTTTATCTATTACGTGTTGCAAAAATTCCTGCGCGTGTTGTTAGTGGTTATCAAGGAGGGAACATTAATAAAGTAGGTAACTTCCTTGAAGTTAAACAATCAGACGCCCATGCCTGGGCAGAAGTCTGGTTGGAGAATAAGGGCTGGGTTAGGTTTGATCCGACATCAGCAGTTGCTCCTGATCAATTTAGTGAACAAAATTTAGAAAGTAGTATAGCCAAAACACAGAAGAATTTTGAGATTATTGAAGATAAAAACGTTTTTAGCCGATGGATCATTCGTGCTGGCGATGTCTGGAGTAATATGGACTATGAATGGCAGCAATGGATTATTCATTACCGAGGTGAAAAGCAATCTGACTTTCTATCTTCTTGGGGTATTTCAGGGATTAAATCAATGTTTTATTGGCTGACAGTGTTGGTGTTTTTTATTCTTGGGCTGTTTACATGGATTATATTAAGAAATCAGAAAAAAAATACAGATAAAGTATTAATGATTTATCAGCAATTTTGTGACAGTTTAGCAAAAGTGGGTTTGCTAAAAATGAAAGCTGAAACAGCGCATGATTTTGCCCTAAGAGCAAAACAATTACGTCCTGATTTGGCTAATAATATTTCATTAATTACCTTGAGTTATATCAACCTTCAGTATAAAAAAGATTCAGGGATAGAGGACTTTAAAGTATTTAAAAGACAAGTCAATTCGTTTAAGGCTTAAGGGCACCTCTATTAATTGTAGGTTGGGCTAACAGCTCCACCGTTAACCCAACAGTAAAAGTTAAGTTGTTTATTAAGGAACCTCTGGTCAAGTCCAATTATTTTTAAGCTTATGCGGAAAATCTTATCAAATCCAGTACTAATATTTAGTGTTATTGCACCACTCGTTTTAGGTTATTTTTATCTAGCACATGAGGTAGATCCTAAATTTGAAAGATTGGGTCGAGCATTAGCTGTGGCAATGATTAATAGTTTAACTTTATTTGTGGTTGCCTGGTTTTTTTCAGGCACAGAACTTTTAAAAATCCTATTTATCAGTAATAAAGACAGACCTTCTGATCAATCTATTTCTACGCCTTTGATAATTGTTATATTTTCTTTGTTGTACTTACTTAATCTTCAATTGCTGCAACTTATTGTTGCACACAGTGAGCAGACAGTTCTTGATCGTGGTTTTATTGTTATTTTGCTGGCGGCTTTATTTTTAAAGGCTCATCAGTCGATTATCATTTGTTGTTTTGCATTTTTCATAAGACTGGGTTTTTATTTTTATCATGACCCTCAACAATTACCTTTATTATCAAATCCAAGGGTATTGCTTGAATATGATTGGTTGATTATTTATCCAGGTATTGTTGCAATATTGGCTGCTTTTCTAACAGGCTTACTTTGTCGTTATTATTTTATCAATCAGAAGGCTGTAACTATATCTCCCTGGATTGGTTTTACCCTTGCAATGATCATTGAGCCTATCTATCTTGGCGCATTGTTGAAACAAACTGATATAGAATTTGTCACTCTTGTATTAACTACAGAAACAGTACCAAATATTGTTGCTTTAGGTGGAACCATGACGGTACTTTTATATATGTTGCATGGTTTACATGCTGATCTTGAACGCAGTCAAAATAAAAAGGCAGAATTGGCAGTTTTACAAGAAAATTTGCGTTATTTACGTGTACAAATGAATCCACATTTTTTATTTAATACGCTTAATACTATTAGTCATTTTATTTCTGAAAAACCTGCTTATGCCAAAGAATTATTATTGGATTTTTCTGATATGTTTCGGCATGTTGTTCATGATGAAACTTTGCTTGTCTCTTTTGAAAAAGAATTAGAATTTGTTAAAATGTATGTTGGTCTGGAAATGGCTCGATTGGGTGGGCGGCTATCTATTAAATATGATGTTGATGAAAGTGCGCTGCCTATACAAATCCCGACGTTGACATTACAACCATTGGTTGAAAATGCTATTAAACACGGCTTTTCTGAAACGCACCAGAAAATTGAACTCAAATTTGCTTGTCTTGTTCAAGAAGATAAGCTTGTTATAAAAATTTTAGATAATGGAAAAGGTATGTCTGATCCCATACAAATTAATAAAGGGGAGGGAATTGGGCTAAAAAATATTCGTAAAAGGCTACATCTATTATACGATGACGAGGCAAAAATACATATTCAGTCTGTTTTGGGGGAAGGATCTCGTGTTACAGTAGTTATACCAAGAAAAATTTCAATGCGACATATGGTTGAAGCTAAAATAACTGATGCCCCAGAATAATCTACTACCTTCCATTTTAATAGTCGATGATGAAATTCCTTCGAGGTCCGAATTAATTCGAATTATTAAACAGATTAATAGTGATTTTCCTATATATGAAGCGGAAAGTGGTAAAGAAGCCGTTAGTCAATTAGACCAAATTAATTGCGATATTGTTTTTCTGGATATTCAACTTTGCGACCAAAATGGAATGCAACTAGCGGAAAAATTACTACAACGACCTGATCCTCCTGTTATTATCATGGCAACAGCGCATGATGAATATGCAATGAAAGGATTTGAGCTTAATGTGACGGATTATATTTTAAAGCCCTTTCGGAGTAAATGGGTTGAAAAAGCCCTAGATAAAGCAATTTCTAATATTCAAGCTAAGACAAGCGGTACTTTAGAAATAGAAAATATACTTCGCCGTTTTTCTAATAAAACAGACAATATTGATAAGTTATGGGCTGAAAGAGAAAATGGCAGTCGCTTAATGATTAACTATTCAGATATTCAGTGGATAGGAGCAAAGAATAAAAAAGTTTTTATTATGCTTAATCAAGAGGAACTAAGAGTTAGAGCTACTTTATCAGAATTATCAGAACGATTACCTAATGATACCTTTATCAGAGTACATAAAACTTATATTATTAATATTAATTTTGTAAGAGAATTAATCCCTTGGGATAGCCATGCAATGACATTAGTCATGAGTGATAAAGAAGCGACAGAAATTCCGGTAGGACGTGGTTATGCTAACAAGTTAAAACTTCTTGTCGGTTGGTAGGGGCGGTTGTCACAAAATAAGGTTATTTATCGCTAAATTGTCACAAATTTGTATTTTTAAGCTAAAGTTATACTAACTCCAATGAATACTTCCGTTGGTTGTTAGCTAGGGGTGTTGCCCTAGTTTAGTTATACAAATGTAAAAGGGGCTGGTTCATTTCTGAGATGTTCCAGCCCATTTTTTTGTCTTTCTTTAAGAAGCCGCTAACCAACCCTCGCGTAGGTTAGGCTAACAGCTCTATCGTTAACCTAACATTTTCAGTTATACCGTTTCTTCACTTTTAATCAGACCTCTCTAAAAGTTATTCCTTTTTAACAACTATTTTATGAAAGAACTATTTATTGTTGAGGGGAAGTCTGCTGCAAGTACTATCCGACAAGCAATGCATAAGCTAACTCAGGATGTTCTTGCTTGCCAGGGAAAACTGATCAATGTTGAAAAGGCTTCCTTTGCTAAAGTATTGGCTAACCCATCTTGCCAAAAAATTTTTCAAATACTAGCCTGTGGCATTAAAAAAGATTGTAAGCCTGATAAGTTAGTGTTTTCTCAAATATTGATTTTAACTGATCCTGATTTTGATGGTACTCATGCTCGTCTGTTATTATTAAAATTATTTCAGCACTATCTTAATCCATTGATTCAAGAGGGGCTTGTTTCTATTATCACTCCACCGTTATTTCGTATTGCCGAGTTACATTCAACCCATTATCAATATGCTTGGGATGAAGAACAAAGGTTTCTGTTACTGAAAAACATGGCAGATTCTGATAACATCGAAATTACACGATTTAAAGGCGTAGCGCAATTTTCTAAAATAGAATGTTATAAATTGCTGTTAGATCCAAACAGCCGAAAACAAATTATTTTAGAAATGACTAAGGACATCTCTATTGATTGATGAATGGAAAATTGATCCACAATATCCAATCGCTGCGTTGAAATACTTTGCAATAGCCTGCTATTACGTGCAGATTTCGCCTTGATCTTGAATATTTTGGTTCTCAATTTTCTCATCCCCAATTTATAGAGATGCCCTAAAAAATAATGCCTAGCCGATACAACATTAACAATGATGAATCAATGCATCGCTTGCTATCGGAGTTGAATGTTGATTTAGGTCCTTTACCGATTCGTTATAATTTAGCACCGACAGATCAAGTGCCAGTCATCCATCAGTGGGAAGGCCAGCGCCTTATTAGTGATATGCGCTGGTGGTTAGTGCCTCATTGGAGTAGTGGGCCATCCACACAATATCCACTATTTAATGCTCGGTTTGAAAACCTGGAAAATAGCCGTGCCTTCCAGGGATGTTTTCGTCATAAACGTTGTGTTATTCCTGCACATTCTTTTGTTGAATGGCAGCGTAATGGAGAAGATAAAACCCCTTTTTTATTTAAAGCTGTCGATCAAGCTATGGCTTTTGCAGGGTTGTGGGATTATTGGTCAGATGGAGTTGAACACATTTTGTCTTGTGCCATTATAACTACTCAATCTGCACTCAATTTTGAACCATTCTCTCCTAGAATGCCTGTTTTATTATCACCAGAAGATGCTGAACTATGGCTAGATAAAGAACAAGATACAACTATGTTTTATCCTTTATTTGAATCTTTATTACCTTATCGCATAGAAGCGGTTGCTATTGATTCCCAGTATGGATATGCTCATATTAAAAATGAACCTATCGTAATAGGTGATAGTTTTATTTTTTAGCAGGTTTAATCAAAAAAAAATGTTGCTTGCTGTATAGTTAAAATTATATTTATTCAAAATTAAGAAGTGTGAGATGCAAATAGCAGAAGACTATGCCATGCCAGTTCGCGGCGAATTAGGTGGGGCTTTCGCAAGAGTTAATGATTTTAACGATGAATTTTTTATTCGATGGGGAAAGATAGACTTTGACGTCTTTCAAGGGTCTCATATCAATTTAAAAATTATCTTAAAGGTTTATAGTAACGATAACATATGTGAAACTTATGTTATTGATACTGATGCTTATAATATTGAATGGAACAGACATACGAGAAGTTCTCGCGATTTTTATATTCACCCTTTTTCTAGTAATTTTGGTCAGGTCAACTGTGTTAAATTTTCATTTATAGTTCATGTTAATGAGCAGTCCATTGCCTCGGATAGAGAATATATTTTTATGGATTGGCCACAGTTGCAAAGTAACCCTGATGAACATCAGTTCTATCAAATTTCAGCCGAGCATTCATCTCAAAACCATTACAGAACTTATGAACTAAATGCGAGTGAATTACAAAGTGATGTTGATTGGTTTAATCACCATTTTGAATCACTAGAAGTGGTGCCAAAATTTACCAAAGGCCAACCTGATCATCCTTACCACCCTAAAAGTTATATTCATCATCTGATCGATAAAGTCATACGAACCAAACATGAAAATGATGAAAGGTTATGTACAATTAAGGTAAGCGTTGATTGTATTGATGATGATGACTTTGTTGCCCATTTAGTTCATGCTAGTGAGCAAGGCGTTTGGGTTCAATGTGTTGTTGATTGGCGAAAAATGACCCTAACTAATAATGATAGTTATGCTCGCTTAAAACGGACAGGAATTGAATTAATTGGGGTTGTTTGTAGCCCAGACCATCATTTGATTGAAGTAGAACCTGATATGCACACTAAATTCATTATCTTTAATGATGAAGATTGTATTTTGGGTTCGTTTAATATTACTTTTGGCCGATGGTGGGCTAATTGGGAATCAGGGATGACATTTCACTCCAAAGGGGTTTGTCGTCTGTTGGATAATATTTTCCAAAGCCAACGGGGTGGTGTTATTCAAAAATATGGTGTTGATCCTTTTAGTCATTTTAATTTGTTATACACTTTTGGGCGACACACTATTGAAAATGGAAGTGATTTTCTTCCTCATCATGCAATTCTTGCAGAAATTAATCGTGCAAATCATTCAATTAAAATTACTTTATTTTTGATTGGTGAATTGCTAGGCGACCACCATGATAGTGTTATTACTGCATTAATAAATGCTAAAAATAGAGGCGTGGATGTTCACCTTCTGTTAAATGGACATTTGGCCAGACAAGGAAAGGTAGGCGTAGAACGGTCAATGGAAGATGAGTTAAATTGTCCGCTTTTACCCGTTGTAGATAGATTAAAATCTGAGGGTGTAGCTGTGGGGCTGGTTTATGGAAAAGACGACCATGATGTGCCTTACTCCCCCATTCATTCAAAATACTGCATTATTGATGAATATATTGTAATAGATGGAAGTTTTAACTGGTACAATACATCAGTTTTCTCACATGACATTGTTGTGATTGTAGCTAATCATGAGGTTGCAAAGCCTTATTTACATGAGTTTCAGGAAATTCAGGATTTGTTACGAATTATTTACTAATACCCTATGGGTTGAAAGCTTAAATTCAATAACTGTCGTAGGCTGATGATATGGACTCCTCTACCTCCACGGCGTCATATGCACCAACTATTTTAAAAACGAAATAAAGAGGAGCCCGAATGAATCATAGTGTAATTGATTTAGATATAGCAAAAAATGTATTTTACATGTACAGTTTTGGAGTAGATAACAAGGAAATAAAGAAAAAATGGAATTAATATTCGGCTTTTATTTTAAGAAGGAACCATATTATGAAGAGAAAAATTAGTTACTTTTTTGGCAATTTATTTGGCAAGAATTATTACAAAATTCTTATTTATTTGAAATTATGGTTTTCAGGTAATCAGTCACCAGTACTTATTTGGCAAATGGGAAAAGTTGGTTCAAAGACAATTGCAGATTCTCTATTACAAAGTGGTTATCAGGGGGCTATATTCCACAAACATGCATTAAGTGATAACCTTATTTTTTCTGGTGAAGGATTTAAACGAGCAAAGAGCCAGGGTAATAAATCCTATCTATACAATCAAGTGCTTAGGGATGTTGTGCTAAGAAAAGATAGTCGATGGAATTGGAAGATAATATCACTTACTCGTGAACCTATAAGCCGTAATATTTCAGCATTTTTTCAGAATTTAGATATATATTTTCCTGATTATAATAGAAATGATAGCAAATATAATTCCCAAGAAATAATAAGAGTTTTTTTTCAAGATTTTACTCATAATCGGGTGCTTGATTGGTTTGATAATGAAATTAAAGCTCTACTTGATCTAGATATCTACGCTATACCCTTTGATAAAGAACGTGGCTATCAAGTATATTCTAGTGATAACTTTAGTGTCTTAGTTATAAAAATGGAAAAGATTACGGATGTGGCTTCAGAGGCCATGTGCCAGTATTTAAAAATAGATCATATCAACTTATCAGATTCTAATAAAAGTGATGATAAATTCTATTCTAAAATTTATAGAGAAGTAAAAGACAACATCCTTATACCCGAAGATTATCTCACTACAATGTATGAATCAAAATATTGCAAACATTTCTATTTAAATAAAGAAATTAAGGTATTTAGAGATAAATGGTAAACTACATATATAAAAGTAGGCATATTATATCAGAACTGCTTTAAGGTTCTAAAAGTAATTCCGTATTGTTAATTGTCTAATGTTGGAAAATTAAATAAAGAAAGAAGGATAGGAATTTTAATACCCTTTATCAGCTTAGGTGCTACAGTTCCCCTGCATAACCCGGGGAAGAGTATTTTCCAATTAACAAATGAGTCTGAACAGTCCATTTAATCCAGATCTAAAAATCAGGCTTTCGCTGAAAATCAGGGAAACGGAGCGATAGCGAAGTGATGATTTTTAGTCCGCAGTAGGCAACAGGGAAATTTGCAGATTCGACGTGTGCGATAGCACGCGAGAGAAGCAAAAATTTTTTCCCGATAAGCCGTCAAGTCAGTGAGGTAAGTTTTAACGGAGCGGCTTTTGTGCGGAGTTGAAACTGGACGCAGGACGTACTGTGGCACTCGATTAAGTCGCCCGAGCGGAATGAATCTTTGGACATGGATGTCCCAAGGTGATATATAGCGAGGATGGCGCGCCAGTTTCTGTTCATTTATTTGTTTAAAGAGTTGCTTTTTAGCAAGGTTCATTTGGTCAGTAAATTTATTATCGCTCATCTCATAAGCATCTTTATCTAATTGCTCAAAGGATAGAGATTCTTTTAGATAGTTTTCAGCCTGTTCCAGCGATTTTAGCTTTTCATAAGGCGTCATCATCTTATCATAGCGATATTTCTTCCTTTGTTTTCCTTTTTCATCAGTGACAATGGTTGGGAAATAGCAAGGGCGGTGGTCATTGAGAAAAGGGTTGAGATATTCTCTATTAAAGACATTAAGTTCATCTGCCCAATGCTGTTCTATATGGCTATAGCCAAAGGTTTTACGGACGACTGAAGCATTTTTACTTTCTGCCAATGCATTATCATTGCTCTGCCTTGAGCGAGATTTAGTGAGTTCAATATGCAGTTTATTCAGCAGTTTAGCCACTTGATGATTAATATATTCCGAGCCATTATCCGCATGAAATCCGCTGATGTCGAAAGGAAAGGTTTCAAGCATTTCTGTTAAAACAGGGATCAAAAACTGTTCACTGATTCGGCTACAAGACAGCACCACTTCATATTGAGTGACTTCATCCACCGCATTGATATGATAAACACCTTTCATACCGTCTTGATCGCCTTGATGAACAGTGTCTACCCGAATATAGCCAGGTTTCCCTTCTGCATTGGGTTGACGTCTTTCACCAATAGCCACCTGTCTAGACTTGGTTTTCTCAAACGTTCTTCGCTGTTTTTGATAGTCTGTAGAACCGCGAATATTGTAGAGATGAGACACTGAAATGTGAGCAATATTTTCATATTCTGTTTCATCAAAGACTGAAAAGGCACGTTCACAAACGCTGAAAATCAGGGAAACGGAGCGATAGCGAAGTGATGATTTTTAGTCCGCAGTAGGCAACAGGGAAATTTGCAGATTCGACGTGTGCGATAGCACGCGAGAGAAGCAAAAATTTTTTCCCGATAAGCCGTCAAGTCAGTGAGGTAAGTTTTAACGGAGCGGCTTTTGTGCGGAGTTGAAACTGGACGCAGGACGTACTGTGGCACTCGATTAAGTCGCCCGAGCGGAATGAATCTTTGGACATGGATGTCCCAAGGTGATATATAGCGAGGATGGCGCGCCAGCAGTACAGCTAATATCATCTTAATCGATTTCAACACACTCTCTGAACAAGGGTTTATACTTGATTTCTCATAACGGTTTTTCTCACGCAAGCTATCCTTTTCTATAGCATCAAGACGAGAAGCTAATGCTTTAAGTATTCTTATTTCAGGTGCTTCTGGCTCCCAAGCAATGGGCTTTTGGGTTAAACCATAACGCGCTAAAACGACACTATCTTTCTTATCATTTTTTGAGCGCACACCTAAACTTTGCCCATAATATTTAATATGTGCAGGGTTGACAACGGACACTTTGGAACCTGTATTAAACAACCAATCAGCACATCTTTCATGATATACGCCAGTGGCTTCCATCACAAAATGATATTCTGGGGCTGTCGATTTTATATGCGTAGAAAGCCATTTGATTAAAGCAATAAAACCCTCTTCAGAATTAGAGATCACCTTAAACTTAAATCTATCAGGATTAGAGTCATCAATTAGAGCACAATCTAATTTATTCTTACTGACATCGATACCAATAATATACATAATAATATTCTCCTTACTACCCTTGTAAATACAGCCTTCTTTCCATAGTGGAAAGGACTTTGATACCATTCAGTACCAGAGAAATAGGAGCATGGACTTTATCTGCGTCACAGGTTTTTCGCCTCAGGACGGCGACAAGTTCTCATGTTCCTTGATATACTGACAGCTAATCAAATATATCAGACTGAGAGATACAAGGACGTACTGTGGCACTCGATTAAGTCGCCCGAGCGGAATGAATCTTTGGACATGGATGTCCCAAGGTGATATATAGCGAGGATGGCGCGCCAGGTTTTTTAATGACCGCACCACTTGGCGTATCATACCGTTCGTCCATTTTTGCCAATAAAGCAATATCTGTTGCTGTGTATTTTTGTTTAAACCCTGCTGGCTTATGAGGAGTACGTTGTTGTATAACACCTGCTCTCAGGTATTGATGGATGAGACGGGTTAGTTGTTGGCGAGAATAGGCGGTTACTTGCAGCAAAAAGCGTATCACAATGCCTTTTTGTCGTTTAGTTAACGCTCTGTAGTGGAACTGTTTTAGTACCGACTGGATAAAACCATAGCGTGCTGTTTTATTACCAGGCACACTAAATACAATGGCTTGTGATCCATCTAAAAAAGTTTGTAATTCTTCGGTGTTTTTTAAGGCTTTAAGATTCATGATAGCTTTCATTGCTCCATCATGAACAGATTGTCTGATTTTGTCAGCTTAGACTCATTTTATACTGGAATCCGAGGGTAGTTTCAGACTCATTTCGTATTGGAGAAGGCTGGAAGCAGTAAACAATCGGAAAATCCGCTCTCTCACCTAGGCTTTCACTCGTTTGAATAGAAGTAACTTTTTAATATACTCACATCACTTTCAATCACATCCAGAAAAAAATTAAAAAGTTATATTTTCAAAAACTACAATACTTTTTTCCGACATAGTAAAGGTTTTCTCATTTATAGGTTTTTGATTAGGATGGCGAATAATATCATCAGGTGACTCCTTATCTGTATCAAGAGCTAAGCACCATTTCTTATTTTTTAATTCAGGTAACTCAATAGCTGTCTTTTGCTCAGACATATTGATGACAATATGTATGTCAGCTTCATCTTCAGTTACTCCGGCTAAGGTATAGGCTAATAGTTTGTTATCGGAATCGTTCCAAAGAGGTACATTTAATAGAGCACCATGCCATTGTATATCAGTAATATCTCTTCCTTTGATCAAATTGCCAGTTAAAAATCGTCTGCGCATGATGGATGAATGCCGTTTACGAAAAGCAATCATTTGTTGAACAAACCTGAGCATATCAGCATTTTTTTCAGTCAGCTCCCAATCTATCCAAGTGAGTTCATTATCCTGACAGTAACCGTTATTATTGCCACCTTGTGAAGTGAGCATCTCATCACCAGCTAGAAGCATTGGTACTCCTTGGCTAAGTAATAAAATAGCAATAGCATTCTTTGCCTGTTTTTTTCTAAAATTTGTAACGCCTAAATTGTCCGTTGGACCTTCAATACCACTATTAGAACTTATGTTATTGTTGCAACCATCTCTACTATTTTCACCATTTTCTTCATTATGTTTTTCGTTATAACTGAATAAATCAATTAAGGTAAACCCATCATGACAGGTGATAAAGTTAATACTATTTAGTGGCAAACCATCTTGGTGTTCGTACAAATCACTACTGCCAGTCAAACGAGTTGCAAGTTCTCTTATTTTTCCTTTGTCACCACGTAACGTTTCACGAACAACATCTCTATACTTTCCATTCCACTCTGCCCAGCGGTGGCCAGGAAAACTACCGACCTGATAAAGACCTGCGGCATCCCATGCTTCAGCAATAAGTTTTGTACGTGCCAGTTGTTCTGAAAGTTCGATAGCCCATAGTACCGGAGGATCTTCTAGTACCACTCCTCCTTCACCTCGTGCTAATGCACTGGCTAAATCAAATCGAAATCCATCAACATGCATTTCTCTTACCCAATATTCAAGACAACTAGTGATAAAAGCAGAGACTAAAGGGTGATTTGCGTTAACTGTATTTCCACAACCGGTATAATCATGAAGGATACTTTTATCATGTTTTTCATGATGGTAAAAAATATTTTCACCAATGCCACGAAAATTAATGGTTGGTCCATCTATTCCGGCTTCAGAGGTATGGTTAAAAACCACATCCATAATAAGACCGATTCCTGCGCTATGAAGTGCTTTTACTAAGTCTTTAAATTCTTCAATATGAGTTCCTTGTTCGGGTGTAACACAATACCCTGGATGTGGACTAAAAAAACTATGAGTGCTGTATCCCCAGTAGTTTTTTAGGCCAAGGTCTGCCGTTCCCTGAGGAATATCCTGTTCATCAAAGGCCATAATAGGTAATAATTCAATATGAGTTATTCCCAGTTTTTTTAAATAAGGAATTTTTTCAATAATGCCTGAAAAAGTCCCTGGTTTTTTTACTTTTGATGAAGGGTGACGAGTAAAACCACCGACATGCATTTCATAAATGATTGCTTTTTCACTACTGATACGAAGAGGTTCGTCATTGTTCCAGTCATAATTTTCGTCATCAACAACCATACATCGCATTGCACTTTGACTGTTATCACCCGGTAAACAAGCATCTTGTCTATTCCAGTTTTTATCACTTACTACACGTGCCCATGGATCAATGAGTTGCTTTTCTTTGTCAAAATGAAGGCCTGCTTCTTTTGGTTCATTTGGCCCATCAATTCGCCATGTGTACCAAGTCCCAACGGGTAAATCAATTACATAAACATGCCAAGTAAAAAAGGTTTTATGTGGGTTTTCATCTAAATGAATAGTTTGAAAAGGTTTTTTACTATCAGATGTTTTAAATAATAAAAGTTCAACACTGGTCGCATATCGACTAAAGATTGAAAAATTAATACCACCTGAATTTTTTTTTGCTCCAGATGGGTAGGTATGACCACGTTTATAGCTGTATTCTTTATTTTGCATGATTTGTATTTGAAAAAATCATTAAGATATGTATTTAATTATAGTGTAGTAATCATTCATTAATGAATGATTACTTATGATAAATGTTAATTTGCTACTAATAATTTTATGAATTATTAGTGATTAATGCAACTGACGAAATGAATAAAAAATGAAAAAGAAAATACTTTATAACGATGGTAAAAGACTTTCCCCTTGGCGAGAGTCACTTAATACCATAATCTTTGGATCAGAAACACGATTAGGACGAGCGTTTGATGTTATTTTAATCATTAGCATTATAGTCAGTGTTTTTTCTGTTGTTATAGGGAGTGTTGATAAATTTTATAAAGTATATTGGGAAATATTATTTTATATCGAATGGTTTTTTACTCTTTTATTTTCTTTGGAATATGCTTTACGGTTAATTTCAGTACGTCGCCCTTTGCTTTATGCCAGAAGCTTTTTTGGAGTTGTCGATTTTTTATCAATTATTCCTACTTATCTTAGTTTTCTCTTCCCAAGTATAAAGTATATGTTGATTATACGCATGTTACGTTTATTAAGGGTCTTTCGTATTCTAAAATTGGTGGCTTATATGGATGAAGCCCAGGTTTTAATGAGTGCTTTAAATAAAAGTTGGCGTAAAATTTTAGTTTTTCTGTTTGCAATTCTTGCACTAGTGATTATTTTTGGCTCATTAATGTACGTTGTTGAAGGAAAAGAAGCAGGTTTTACCAGTATTCCAAAATCGATCTATTGGACTATTGTGACATTAACTACAGTTGGTTATGGTGATATTGCACCACAAACACCTTTGGGGCAAATGATTGCTGCATTTATCATGATTATGGGTTATGGAATTATTGCTGTGCCTACGGGTATCTACAGTGCAGAGTTAGTAAAAACCTTTAAACCTGATAGAATAAATAATGATGCATGTCCTGATTGTGGCAAAACTGGCCATGATTATAATGCTGATTATTGTAAATATTGTGGACATGTTTTAGACGATTAATTCCTTAAATCTAAATCTTGTAAATAAAAATGGTTTACCCTGCTTGACATAAACCCCCAACCAGTTGATTATAATGTACTTAATTTAAGTATTGAAAATTGAGGGTAAATATGACTATATCGGTAAGTGAACTACGTGGTATTAAAGAAGACGCTGCAAAAAAACTTAAAGATCTTAAAATAAAAGACAGTGATCAGTTTTTGGCGGCTTCAAAAACACCTGCACAAAGAAAAACACTTGCCGAGCAGGTTGACCTTGAGCCTCAAGAAATACTCCGCTTAGCTAATAGTGCAGATCTATCCCGTGTCAAAGGTATAGGAGGTGCATTTTCAGATTTGCTCGAGAAAGCAGGCGTTGATACTGTAAAGGAATTAGCTATGCGGCGAGCAGATAATTTACACACCAAAATTTCCGAGATTAATGATAAAGAAAGCCTGGTTAAACAAGCTCCTTCAACAACTCAGGTAGATGCTTGGGTAGAAGAAGCAAAAACATTACCTAGAGGTATTGAGTATTGAGTTTTAGGTGGTTTACTTTTTTAAAATAATTATAAAAATAAAAAGGTTTAAGTATGTTAAAGAAATTCATAATATTTTTTGCGATTTTTATTATTCTTTTACTAATTATTTCACGTTGTAGCTCAGATGTATCGACAGATCAAGAGGCACTATCAAATGTGGCTGGAAATGCAGTTGATAATGTAGGGCTGGCAGCAGGAGATGTAGCTGGGTTAACAAAAGATTCAGCGAGTAATGTCTTAGGGGTATCTGAAAATACAGTTAACAATATTGGTTCAGCGATTGGAGAAGGCACTGGTTCAGAAAAAACTAAAGTGGGTGATGCTTTGGATTCGGCTGAAAATAGTGTTATTAACGGTGGGTCAACTATAGGAGATTCTGCGAGTTCAGCTGGAAAGGTAGTTGATAATGTTGAGGCGGCTATAGAGAATGTAGCCGATTCAACTGAAGACGCGATGGGTAGTCCATTAGATCCATCTACTGATACAGGTAACTCACAGAGCCGGGAAATGACAGACTCTAATTTAAATCTCAATAGTGTTAATTTTAAATTTAACTCTAGCGAATTAGAAAGCCGTTTTTACACAACACTGGATTCAGCAGTAAATAAAATAAATAAAATAAACAAAATGAATAATCCGATTGAAGTTGCTGGGCATGCCGATAATATTGGATCACATGGTTTTAATATGGCTTTGTCTCTTCGTCGAGCTGCTACAGTGCTAGATTATCTAGTTTCAAAAGGAGTCGATGCAAATCGACTTAGTGCAAAAGGATACGGCGCTGAATCTCCAGTTGAAGATAATTCAACTAGTCTAGGACGAGATGCAAATCGCCGCGTAGAGCTATATAAGAAATAATATATTAAGTTTTTCTTGTTAAAATTATAGCTATTCAACATTCTTAAATATATCATCTGCATGACACAACAATAATTTTTTAAGGTATAAATATTTATAATTTATAATTTATAATTTATATTTGTTTTTATTTATGAAAAATTTATTTATGGTAAAATTTACAACGTTTTCTTTTCACACATTTTTTACAAAGTAGAATTATAAATATGGATATTATCCAAGCCATTTCTCTTGCCATATTACAAGGATTAACTGAATTTTTACCTATCTCTAGTTCAGCTCATTTAATTTTATTACCTATTCTTCTAGGTTGGGAGGATCAAGGGTTAGCATTTGATGTGGCAGTCCATATTGGTACATTGAGTGCCGTTGTTGCTTTTTATCGTAAAGATATTTCTCAAATAATTAAAGCCTGGTTTTTTTCAATTATTGGAAAGGGAGCGACTGATGATTCTAAATTAGCCTGGTATATTGTATTAGGTACAATCCCCGTTGGATTAGTAGGTATTTCTCTATCTGATACGGTTGAGACAACACTTCGGTTCCCTATAGTTATTGCAGCAGCAACGATTATATTTGCCATATTACTTTGGTATTCTGAAAGAGAAGCCACTGAAACACGAGCTACTGTTACCTTAAAAGTGGCGATAATTGTTGGTCTATTTCAGGCAATTGCTTTGATTCCAGGCACCTCACGTTCAGGTATCACAATAACCGCTGGTTTATTGATGGGATTAAAACGCGAATATGCAGCGCGATTTTCATTTTTATTGTCCGTCCCTGTTATTGCATTAGCTGGCATGTTAAAAGGGTTAGATCTTTATCAATCATCAGAACCATTGATGTTGAATTATATGATACTTGGAGCTGTGATTTCATCCGCTGTTGCCTATTTTTCAATTTCCTGGTTTTTAAAATTATTAGATAAAGTGGGCATGATGCCCTTTGTTTATTACCGCATTATTTTAGGTATCTTCCTCACGTTTGTATTTTTCGGACAACTTCAATAAAACAAAGACGGCACCTGCTCCTCCATCTTTAGGTAGAGTTGAGCAAAATGCTTGTACATCTTTATGCTGCCGTAACCAAAGATTGACATCATTTTTTAATACAGGGTGATTTTTAGAAGAGCCATATCCTTTACCATGGATAATATGTATACATTGATATCCATCTTCTATGCTGAAATGTAGAAACTTTGATAGTTGCTGGTTCGCTTCTTGGCTTGTTAAACCATGTAAATCAATAGAAGCATCTGTGCCAAAGTAACCTTTTCGTAATTTTTTTAATATATTCTTTTGTAAACCTGGAGCTAAAAAACTAAAACTGTCTTCTTGAGTGAGTTTTTCTGTTTGGCTATTGATTGTATTTTCAAAATTATTAACATTATTAGTTGTTTGCTTTGTAGGATATGGCTTGGGTTTATCTTTAGAAGAAAAGGATATAGTTGTAGTCTCAAGTTTATTAACCTTTCCTATAGATTTTCTAAATAGAACTGAATCTTCTGAAGAAAGTTTATTTTTATTCACGATAGCTAGATGCTTTATTTAAGCTTTTGTTAAAATAGGTGGGTTTATAACATTTTTGATCATGATTCTGTTTTTAATTTGATTGGGATAAGTTTTTAATATAATAATTTTACTTGGGTACTTACAGTCTTAGTGAGATCGACTATCATCAATAGAGTTCAATTGAATTTTTTAATTTAGACAACTATGCATATCCTAATAAGTAATGATGATGGCTATCTTGCAACGGGGCTTTGTGCTCTTGCTGAGACTTTAAAACAACATGCAACGATTTCAGTTGTTGCGCCTGATAAAAACAGAAGTGCCGCAAGTAATTCATTAACTCTAGAGATGCCACTTAGAGCTTATGAATCAGAAAATGGTTTTATTCGAGTCGATGGCACTCCAACAGATTGTGTGCATTTAGCAATAACCGGTTTATTAGAACAAGAGCCTGATATGGTTTTTGCTGGTATAAATCATGGCTCAAATCTGGGTGATGATGTAATCTACTCAGGAACTGTTGCGGCAGCAACAGAAGGGCGATTTTTAGGTTTGCCTGCGGTTGCAATTTCTTTGGCATCACATGATCCAAAACATTTTGAAACTGCCGCTCATGTTGCAGCGTATTTATTAAAAAAAATTAGACAAAATCCTTTACCCAAAGATACTTTATTAAATGTAAATGTACCTGATCTCCCTATCTCTAAGCTACAAGGTTATCAATCAACCCGTTTGGGACAAAGACATAGAGCTGAACCTGTTATTACAGCAACTGACCCTCGAGGAAGAAAGATTTATTGGGTAGGGCCTCCTGGAGCAGAACAAGATGCAGGGCCTGGAACTGATTTTTTTGCGATTAAAAATAACTATGTATCTATTACCCCTTTGCAATTGGATTTAACAAGATATGAACGAATGGATGAAATAAAACAGTGGTTACTTTAGCTCAGCAAGCTGTAACGCAGCGAATCCAAGGTGTGGGAATGACATCCCATAGAACTCGAGGACGAATGATCGATCGGTTGCAGGAGCAGGGAATTACTAATTCTCGAGTTCTTAAGGCAATGAGGAATGTTCCAAGACATATTTTTGTAGATGAAGCTTTAGCTAGCCGGTCTTATGAAGATACTGCATTGCCTATTGGTTATAATCAAACTATTTCGCAGCCTTATATAGTCGCCAGAATGACAGAATTACTTTTAGAACATGATGGCTTGTCAAAAGTATTAGAAATTGGTACAGGTAGTGGTTATCAAACTGCTGTTTTGTCCCAATTAGTTGACACCCTTTATTCAGTGGAAAGAATTGCAGCCCTATTAAAAAAGGCTAAAGACAATTTATGGGATTTGCATTTTAAAAATGTCAAATATCAACATAATGATGGAGGCTGGGGCTGGCCAGAATTTGCTTCTTACGATGGTATATTAGTTGCCGCTGCACCTGATGAAATTCCTGAAACATTATTGCAACAATTGAATATAGGTGGAGTTATGATTATTCCTATTGGACAAAAACGAAAACAAAAATTACATAAAATTACCCGGACAATGGAAGGGTATGATGATCAAGTGCTTGATTCAGTAAGTTTTGTTCCATTTTTAGCAGGAAGAAGTTAATGTTTCAAAAACTTTATGATAAAGCGTTAGTCTGGGCAAAACATCGACATGCTGAAAAATATTTATGTGCATTAAGCTTTGCAGAGTCTTCATTTTTTCCTATTCCTCCTGATGTTATGCTGGCTCCGATGGCTCTTGCTCAACCTAATAAAGCATTCAGGCTAGCCTTGTTAACCACGTTATTTTCCGTAATAGGTGGCATGTTAGGGTATGCTATTGGTTTTTTTATGTTTGATACTTTTTCGCCATGGCTTCAAGAAACACATTATTGGGATAAATACTTGATTGCAGAAAGCTGGTTTAAGGACTGGGGCTTCTGGGCAGTTTTTATTGCAGGGTTTTCACCTATTCCTTATAAAGTATTTACTATAGCTGCTGGTGCATTGCAGATGTTTTTTATACCCTTTATATTAGCTTCTCTAGTTGGACGTGGGGCACGTTTTTTTCTAGTAGCCATGTTAATTGCTGCGGGTGGAGAAAAACTAGAATCAAAACTACGACAATATATGGATATTATCGGCTGGGTTGTTGTAGGATTAGTTGTTATTGGTGGAATTCTCTATAAATACGTTTTCTAACGTTGACAATGCTGACAAAAGTAACTCACTCTTTGTGCAATCTTTATTTGTTTTATGGGAGATGAACATACGGTACAGTCTTGTTCAAACCTTCCATAAACAGATAGGGATTGTTGGAAATAGCCTGGCTTTCCTTGTTCATTAACAAAGTCTCTTAATGTTGTTCCGCCTTGATCTATAGCTTGCTGTAAAATAATCTTGATACTGTCAACTAATTTTTTATATCGTTTAAGTGATATTTTTCCTGCATGTCGTGTAGGAAGTATATGAGCCATAAATAAAGATTCACTCGCATAGATATTTCCAACCCCGACTACATTATGACCATCCATAATAAATGCTTTTACAGTTGTTTTTTTATTTTTGGAAAGTTGGTACAGGTAATCCCCTGTAAATTGATCAGACAAAGGTTCAGGGCCTAATGAGCTAATTAGTTTATGTTGGAGGATCGACTCTGATGTACATAAAATAGCGCCAAATTTTCGAGTATCATTAAAGCGAAGGATGGTTCCATCAGTGAACACAAAATCTACATGGTCATGTTTTCCTGCCTTTAATTGGGAATTGACTACGCGTAAATTACCTGACATACCAAGGTGTAAAATAACGGTATGTGCTTTATTTGTTTCTAATAACAGGTATTTTCCCCGTCTAGTGACTTGTTTGACAACAAGGCCACTCAGTATTTCGCTCAGGTTGTCAGGAATTGGCCATCTAAGTTGCTTTTGCCGAATAGTGACTTTAGCAATTTTTTTTTCAGTAATATGGGGGCTAATTCCTCTACAAGTTGTTTCTACCTCAGGTAACTCTGGCATTTTAAGGAATTTCAGAAAGCAGCAATGCTATTTCATCCTTTAATTTCATCCGAAAGAATAAAAACTTCCATCGTGCACCTCCACATTGTCTCCATAACAAGGTAGCACGAATACCAGAGAGCAATAAGGCTCTAATTGTATTGACTGTTTTTTCTTGAGCAAGAAACTCTTCTTCACCATTGACCATAATACGAGGTTGTAGTGTACTTATTGTATTATGATAAAGGTCTCCCAGTTTCGCTAAAACATTTTCATGCATAACACTTCCAAAAGACTCTGCTTGAGCTTGAGCAACATCTACGCCACTACGAATAGCTGAAAGCATTTCAGGTCTATTAGAAAGTTGTTTTTCTAAAAAAACCAGAGAAGCAGCATAGCGAGCCTGCTCTGGGTCAGCAATGGTTTTTGCTGTAAGCTGTGCTTTTAATTGCAATAAACCTGGTTTGAGTTGCCCCAAATCTCCATAAATATCAATCACTTCATCTGAATCTATTTTTAAGATACTATTAAGACTGGTTTCAACAACCGAGCTATCAGCCTCCCCCGTCATGGCTAATTGTTGAACAAGCAAGCAAGCTTGAGAGATCCCCGCTAGAGCAATAGTTTGATTTCTTATGGTATTTAAAGACATAATGAAGAAAATTATTTAAAATCAAGTTTAGTATATCAAATCGGGTGCGATTAAAAGTGAAGTAAAGCTAAAATATTTATCTTTTTTTAAGAAGCTGCTTACCAAATTTCGCGTAGGTTAGGCTAACAGCTCTATCGTTAACCTAACATTTTTAGCATACCGTTTGTTGGGTTGCCAAAGAGACGGCAGCCCAACCTAACATATGTATAATTTTACTTCACTTTCCAATCAAACCCATATCAATCATTAGAATTTTTATTTCCGGCTTTTCCCCAAGTTTTAAAGCCGTTAGATAGGTGATGAATATTCTTCATTCCCTGTTGTTTGGTTAACATATTTCCTAACATTCCACTCCTTCCCCCCGATCTACAAACTAATATGACAGGTTGGTTGGGTGATGATTTTAATTTATTTAAATCTGCTAACCATTTTTTAGTATCAAACTTTCCCTCAGAAGAAAAAAATTGTAGTTTATGACTTCCTGGAATAGTGCCTGTTGCGTTCCATTCTTTTTCCGTGCGGATATCAATGACTAAAGCATTTTTATTAGTCTGCATTTCGACTAATTGCTCATTTGTTAAATCGACTAGTCCTTGGGCTGCAATAAAAGAAGAAAAAAGTGAAAGTAATATGAATAAAGTTAGTTTGATTTTCATGACTTTTAGGTGAATGCTTGATTTGAGATGATAGTAACGTTTAATTTAGTTTGCTCAGATAATATTTTATGAGAAATATTATAACAGTAAAATTTTATTTAATTAATCAAGAAGCAAAAGATCAAAATTGTAAGCAATTAATTATGAGGATTTTAATCATGTCCACAAAAAACTTCTGGAATATGATATAAGTAACAACTAATAATCAATTATTTTGGAGATAAATATGTCAGAATCAATTTCATTGGATGTAACCGGCATGAAATGTGGTGGTTGCGAGTCAAATGTAACAACTAAGCTAAATACTATCGACGGTGTAATGTCCGTTAATGCAATGAGTAAGGAAAAAAAAGTTGAAATTGAATTTGATACAGAAAAAACAAATATAAAGGAAATTTCTCAAGCTATTACAGACGCTGGTTTTGTAGTGGAATAAAGTTTAGAAATTATTAAATCTGGATTTTTTATGAACGAAATAAAACAAGCAAATTCTTCTGAGAACAAATTAAGATTATCTATCTTAGGTATGAGCTGTGCTGGTTGCGTTAGTGCAGTTGAAGGCGCATTAGCATCAGTAAATGGCGTGATAGAGGTGAGTGTTAATTTTGCGGACCATTCTGCAATAGTCAAAGGTGTTGTAGATCCAGAGCAGTTAAAAAAAGCAGCTCAGGATGCGGGTTATGATGCAGCCGTGATGGAAGGTTTTGAAGACCCAGGCGAACAGGAAGAACTAGAGTTACAGCGTTATCAAAAGTTAATGTTAAAAGCAAAAGTTGCAGCAGCTTTTGGTGTGCCACTGATGATTTTTAGCCATTTAGGTTGGCTACCAACGATTGCTTCAGATGCTGGACGCTGGTTTTGGCCAATTATTGCAATTATTACATTAGGTATTATGCGATATTCTGGTGGGCATTTTTTTTCTAGTGCCTATAAGTTATTAATGAAAGGCCAAGCAAATATGGACACATTAATAGCTTTAGGGACGGGTTCTGCCTGGTTTTATTCTTGTGTGGTCATTGACTATTCAAGCCATTTGACTCAGTTAGCCCCCCACGCATATTTTGAAGCATCTGTGATTATTTTAGCTTTTATAAATTTTGGTTCTGCATTAGAGACAAAAGCCAGGGGAACAACATCGTCTGCGATTAGGGAACTGATTGGTTTACAACCAAGAACTGCAAGAGTAATTCGTGAAGGTATTGAACAAGATATTGCAATTGAAGAGGTTGGTTTAGCAGAAACTTTAAGAGTTAGACCCGGGGAAAAAATAGCGGTTGATGGTGTGTTGATCGAAGGTCATTCATCTGTTGATGAGTCTATGTTAACCGGTGAGCCAATCCCTGTAGAAAAAACTAAAGATTCTGAAGTCGTCGCTGGCACAATGAATCAACAAGGTAGTTTTTTATTTAAAGCTACGCGAATTGGTCGTGACACTGCATTAGCACAAATTATCAATAGTGTACGTACAGCACAAGGAAGTAAACCTGCCATTGCTAAACTTGCTGATAAAATTGCTAGTGTTTTTGTTCCTGTTGTAGTTTTGATCTCTATTTTAACATTTCTTGTTTGGTACTGGTTTGGGCCAGAGCCATCAATGGGGTATGCCTTTGTCACATCAATGACTGTATTAGTGATAGCTTGCCCTTGTGCATTAGGACTGGCGACACCTATCTCAGTTATGGTTGCTGTAGGCAGAGCGGCTCAAATGGGTATTTTGATTCGTAATGGCGATGCTCTTCAAAGCGCAGGAAAGGTCACTTGTTTAATTTTAGATAAAACAGGAACAGTAACAGAAGGAAAGCCTATTGTTTCAACAATTGAAACAATAGGTGATTATGATTCAGAAACAGTATTACGCTTAGCAGCCAGTATAGAATCTGGTTCAGAACATCCTTTAGCTGCTGCAATACTAGCTGCAGCAGATGACAAACAAATAAAACTGGATAAAACTACTGGATTTGAAGCTATTGCAGGGCATGGTATTACTGCAATAATTGATAAACAAAAAATATTTTTTGGTAATCAGGCTTTAATGGATGATAAAGGCGTTAAATATACTCGGCACACGAAGAAAATAGAAGAGTTATCAGTACAAGGACAAACAGCGATGTTGTTAGCCGTTGATAATAAAATAGCTGGAATCATTGCTGTATCAGACCCAATAAAAACAGATTCAGGAATTGCAGTGCACCGACTAAAAAGTAGAGGTGTGCGGGTAATTATGGTAACAGGAGATAATGACATTACCGCAAAAGCCATTGCTGAGCAAGCTGGAATAACTGATGTTAGAGCACAAGTGCTTCCTGAAGAAAAAGCAGAGGTGGTGAGAAAATTACAGCTTTCTGGTGAAGTAGTGGGAATGGTGGGTGATGGTATTAATGATGCACCTGCTTTAGCTCAAGCAAATGTTGGTATTGCTATTGGAACTGGAACTGATGTTGCGATTGAAAGTGCTGATATTGTTATTCTTCAAGGCTCATTATTAAAAGTTCCAGAAGCCATAGCATTATCAAAAGAAACTGTACAAAATATCAAACAAAATTTAGTAGGTGCTTTCTTTTATAACACAATTGGAATTCCAGTTGCAGCTGGAGTGCTTTATCCCATTTTTGGTATTCTATTGAGTCCGATGATTGCTGGTGCAGCCATGGCGATGTCATCTGTTACTGTTGTTACAAATGCAAACCGCTTGCGATGGGTAGAGTTAGATAAATAAGAGATACTTCACGAGATCAAAAGTGCAGATTTTATGGTCAATAGACTGCATTGCTGTATGCAAAAACAACGCAATATAAATTCCTTGTCCGAGACCGCGTGAAGTATAATATACGGTTTTAGTCTCATTGAACTAAATGAGGTTTAATCTGTCGTGAATAAAAAATGAGTAAATTGAAATGTGCTGTTATTGGCACAGGCTATTTAGGTAAATTTCATGCTGAAAAATATGCTGGTATAGAAGAATGTGAATTAGTTGCTGTTGTTGATATAAATGAGCAGGCTGCTAATGAAGTTGCTGAAAAGCATGGTGTAAAGTCACTCACAGATTACGAATCTTTATTAGGTAAAGTAGATGCTGTTAGCATTGTTGTACCGACCAGACTTCATTTTTTAGTTGCTCGTGATTTTTTAAATGCTGGAACACACGTTTTAGTTGAAAAGCCAATCACAGTGACTGTAGAAGAAGCGGATGAATTGATTGCTATTGCCAAAGCAAAAAATGTAATCTTACAAGTTGGTCATTTAGAACGTTTTAACCCTGCCATTATGGGCTTGGATAAAGAAGAAAAACCTTTGTTTATCGAAGCACACCGTCTATCTCCTTTTAATCCCCGGGCAAATGATGTTAGCGTGGTTCTTGATTTAATGATCCACGATATTGATATTATCTTAGCCATGATAGATTCTGATATAGCACGTATTGATGCAAGTGGAACGGCTGTTTTAACTAAAGGAACTGATATTGCAAATGCTCGAATTACTTTTGAGAATGGTTGTGTTGCCAATGTAACCGCTAGTCGAATTAGTATGAAAATGGAACGAAAAATGAGGATGTTTAAACCTTCTTCTTATATATCCGTTGATTTTCAGAATAGAGTGCTAACTAAACACAAAACTGGTGACAAGGAGATGTTTCCTGGTGTACCCGAGATTATTAGTGAAGAATCTGTCTTTGAAGACGGTGATGCGTTATTGGAAGAAATAAAACACTTTATTGGCTGTATTGAAACAGATAAAAATCCACTGGTCTCTGGCGAAGCAGGTAGACGAGCATTACAAACAGCGATTGAAATAACAAAACTATTACAGCATGGATAAGAGATTAGTATGATTCCAATGGTGAACTTGCAGGCTCAATATGTCGACATTAAAGATGAAATTGAACAAGGTCTTGCAGAAACAATCAAAAATTGTTCATTTATTTTAGGGCCAAATGTACAAGCTTTTGAAAAAGAAGCGGCAGAATACCTTGGGGTTAAACATGCAGTAGGCTGTGCATCCGGTACTGATGCTTTACATTTGGCTTTAAAAGCCGAAGGTATCACTACGGGTGATGAAGTTATTACCAGTGCATTTACCTTTATTGCCACTGCAGAAGCAATTAAATATGTGGGTGCGAAACCTGTCTTTGTTGATATTGATGAAAAAACATTCAATATTACTGCTGAAAACATTGAAAAAGCCATCACCCCAAAAACTAAAGCTATTATGCCCGTGCATTTGTTTGGTCAACCTGCTGACTTAAACAAAATTAAGGGAATATGTGACAAGCATAATTTAATATTGATAGAGGACTGCGCTCAGTCGTTTGGAGCAAAAATAAATAATAGGCAAACAGGATCAATTGGACACACCTCTGGATATAGTTTTTTCCCCAGTAAAAACTTAGGTGCTTTTGGTGATGGAGGACTAGTCGTTACAAATTCTGACGAAACAGCAAAGATGTTAAAAATGCTGCGTAATCATGGATCTGATGTGCGCTATTATCATGATGTAGTTGGTTATAACAGTCGTTTAGATGATATACAAGCCGTGGTTTTGAGAGCTAAATTAAAACGTATTGATCAATATAACAATGCACGTAGGCATGCGGCACATTTATATTCGGAATTAATGGCTGACTTGCCATTAACCACACCATTTGAAGACGGAATGGGTCAGCATGTTTATCATCAGTACACATTATTATGTGATCGACGTGATGAAGTTATGCAAGCGCTACAAGATAAAAAAATTGCTTGTGCTGTTTATTATCCAGTTCCATTACATCAACAGAATGTATTTAAAAAAGATTGTGTGGGACTGTCTTTGCCTATAACAGAATCTGTTGCTGCCAACTGCTTTTCCCTTCCTATCTGTCCATCACTATCAGATGAGACTATTAAAGAAATTGTTGCTGTTATTCGTGGTGTATTAACAAAATAAATATTCTCACATTTGTAGGTTGGGCTGCCGTCTTTTTGGCAACCCAACATAAAGAAATGCTAAAAATGTTGAGTTAACGAAAAACTGTTAGCCTAACCTACAAAAACCATTTTTTAAAGGCTCTCTCTTTGACTAAAACCCATAACCAGACAATCATGTTTAGCGCAGGTGAATCTTCTGGGGATAAACATGCCGCTAATATGTTTTTGGAACTAAAAAAACAGTTACCTGAAATTAAAGGAATGGGTATGGGGGGGGCAAAAATGCAACAAGCAGGCGTTGAAATACAATATGACTCTTCGGGTATTGGTGTTATTGGTTTAATAGAGATATTAAAGCATTATGGAGAAATTCGTAAGGCTTTAAAATTAATGAAACAGCTAATAGTTTCAGAAAAACCTGATTTACTGGTTTGTGTGGATTATAAGGAATTTAATTTTAAATTGGCTCGCATTGCTAAACAGCAAGGGGTAAAAGTTCTGTTTTATGTCAGTCCACAAGTATGGGCATCGCGCCCAGGCCGTGTGGTCAAGTATGGCAAAGTAATAGATATGATGGCTGTTATCTTTCCCTTTGAAACAGCATACTATGAGTCTGAAAATATCCCCGTTAAATATGTAGGTCATCCATCTGTTGATAAGGTAAATCCTAATCGCAGTAAAGCAGAAAACTTAATTCAATTCTCTTTACAAACTGATAAACCGATTGTTGGCATAATGCCGGGTAGCCGAGTCAATGAAATAAACCGGATGTTGCCGGTTATGCTAGCAGCTGCTGAAAAAATTTCAAAATCTCATAAAGGCATCCAATTTATATTGCCTCAAGCAGATTCTATAACGGATGAATTATTACAAAGTTACCTACAAAATTCAGCTATTAAAATAAATGTTATCAAAAACCAAACTTATGATGTAGTGCAATGTTGCGATGCGATCATGACCACTTCGGGTACAGCAACATTGGAAATTGCTTTATTAAAGATACCCATGGTAATTACCTATAAATTATCACCCATCACCTATTTTTTAGCTAAATATCTAGTCATTACTAAATTTATTGGATTGCCAAATATTATTGCTGGTAAACAGGTTGTCAAAGAATTAATACAGAAGGAAGCGACTGAAGAAAATTTGGCAAATGAAATAAGTAAGATTTTAGACAATCCTAGTTACAGAGAAAAAATGCTAGCTGAGTTAGATAAAGTAAAGGAAAAGCTAGGGCAGGGCGGCGGTTCTAAAAATATGGCTGATTTAGCCGTTACAATGTTAATAAACTAGCATTTTTGAATAGTAAATAGCACAGGGGCAGAATCTTTTTCCGAACTATTTATTTGTTCCACAACATATTTATCAATATTTAGCTGGCTACACCATTGTTTAATTTGTTTAGTTTCTTCATCACCACCAGAATGCCCCGGATATGCCATAATTGTGATAACACCATTAGATGCTAGTAATTTAATGGCTTGATTAAGGGCAATTAGGGTGGAGTTAGCTTGGGTAATGATAGTTTTATCATTACCAGGCAGATAACCCAAATTAAACATAATAGTTTTAATCTTGTTATGGTGCAGTTTTGGTATAAATTTACTCAGGTTTTCATGACTAGTATTAAACAGAATAATGTTTTTAAAATCTAAATTATTATTCAATCTCGTTTGAGTTGAATCAATAGCTTGTTGCTGTACATCAAAGCCAAAAATCAGGCCTTTTTCACCAACTTGTCTTGCTAGAAATAAGGTGTCGTGGCCGTTACCTATGGTTGCATCAATTGCAATCTCTCCAGCATTTAAGTGACATTGAATAAATTGATGAGCCTGTGCTGTCAAAGAAATTCGTTTATTCATAATATCTAAGGATGTCACTGCTAGAAGGGACTGGTTTTCTATAAAGTAAATGATCCGCTAAACATTGACTATGCCAAGGTATTTGTAAACTGCCTTTTGCACCAAATCCGTTAAAAAACACTAATTCAGAATGTCGTGGGTGAGGGCCGATAAACGGTTGTTTATCTAATGTTGTAGGCCTGACTCCGGCTTGCTGATGAATAATATTTTCTGGTTTTAAATCAGGATAGACTTGATTCAGTGATTTAAGGAGTGATTCTTTAGCTAATAATGTAATGTTAGTATCTAAATTATCCCAATCAAAAGTTGCTCCTGTTCGGAATTGATAAGAATCTAGTGGAATATACCATTGCCCATAATTAAGAAGTTTATTAATAATTTTATTTGATGAACTAGCGGTAATAATTTCACCTTTTACCGGCTGAAAAGGTAACCAGGAAAACCACGGGTTATTAATCCCAAGATGGCCTTCACAAAAAATAATTCGTTTTGGTTTAAATTGCTGCCATTGCAAATCAGGGGCTAACTTAATATCTTCGTATTGAAAGTCAGTTTTTATATAAGAATCTAAAGAGACAAAATAGGCTTTTAAAGCACAGAGTAAAGGCTTAGTTAATAAATAACCCGTTTGTTTTTGTTTTAATAGTCCAAGGGGGGTATTAATAGTAGAGTGTGAAGATATAATTCTATCTAAATAAGATTTGTAGCCAGATTGAAGAAGTCTTTTTTGACAGGCAATTAACTCTTTATTATTACGAAAAATTCGTAACATGGGGCTTTCAACATAGAAAGAATGTTGAAAAAAACTCGCTAATTGCTGATAGTAATTTAATGCAGCTGGAAGTAAATAATCGACTCCAGTAGACTTTACAAAACGCATTCCAGTAACGGGATTTATTAAACCTGCTGCGATCAAAGAGGCATTTTCTTTGTCATTATCTATAACCACAACTTTTTGATCGCGCTGTATAAGCTCCCATGCAAGAAGACTTCCAGCTAATCCTTGCCCTATAATTAAATAATCTATATCCATGGTTTAATTATAATTTTTAGGTTATAACAAGGTGTGTAATTAAAAGTGATGGATAGAATTGAGCTGCGGTCTTTTTGGCAGTCTGACGAAATATACTAACAAAGTTAGGTTAACGATAAAGCTGTTAGCCTAACCTACGTGGGAATTTGGTTAACTACCTAAATACTGATTCACAAGCTCTAAATCTTGCGCAGTTAAACTACTTGCCGCCTGTTTTAATTTGATCCCATTAATTAGATAATCATAACGACTTCTGGAATAATCTCTTTTAGTTCTGTACAAATTTCTTTGTTCTGATAGTACATCAACCATTGTACGAGTGCCAACCTCAAAACCTGCTTCAGTCGCTTTTAATGCACTTTCTGCTGATGTCACGGTTGCTTTTAAAGCATTTACTCTACTTAAGCTGGAAACAACATCACGAAAAGAATTTCTAACTTGACGTTTGACTTGTCTTTTTGTACTTGAGAATTCTTCTTTAGCCGCTTGAAAATCAAACTGAGCTTGTTTGGCACGAGAGTAAACAATACCTCCTTGAAAAATAGGTACATTTAACTGTAAACCCACATTTTCAGTGTCGCCACGTAAGCCAAAAGAGCTGTTTACATCTTGTAGATTATATCCTGCAACAATATCAAGAGTTGGTAAGTGCCCAGATTTCTGAATTGAAATATCTTTTCTTTTAACCTCAACCTGATTTAATGCAGCAATAAGCAGTAGATTATTAGTTTCAGCATTTTTTGCCCATCTTGTAATGTCATTTGGAACTGGATACGCAAAATCTATTGGTTTTGCTAAGCTAACCAAATCTACTTCATTTTCTCCAATGATTTCTCTTAACGCCTCTTTACTATCATCCAACTCATTTTCGGCTTCAATCTGATTCGCTCTTGCTTCATCAAATCCTGCTTGCGCCTCATAAACATCGGTAATAGCAATTAAGCCAACATCAAAACGTTGTTTTGCTTGTTCAAGTTGACGTTCAATCGCATTTTGTTCTGATAGTGTGAATTCAAGATTATCTTGTGAAGATAAAACATTAAAGTAAGCTTCAGTAGTTAAAACCATTAGGTTTTGGTGCTCAGCCTCATATTCAGCGTCAGCTTGAGCTATACGGTTATCAGATTGACTGAGTTGTACCCAATGATCCCAATGAAAAATAGGTTGAACCAGATTAATAGAAAACCCATGATCCCAATATTTTTGGACACCACTGCCTTGAAAGGTTGATTTTTTATTATTGAGACGATTACGGCTACTGGCTGCTGAAGCGGAAATAGTAGGTAGCATTTGTCCAATACTTTGAGATCTTATTTCTGCGACTGATAGTTGAGAATAGTGAGATTTTTTTAGATTTGGATCATTTTTAAAAGCAAGTTGAAAAGTTTCGACCAGGTCTTGTGCACTTACTTGAGGACAGAGTGCACAAAGGGTTAAAAAAGCAATTGATTTAAATTTATTTGGAATCATTTTTAATGTTTTAATAACTAAATTATAATAGGTGTCCAGTTAACTGTAGAAGATAGTCTGTTTTTATAAAAAAGTAAATACAATCCGTTGTTTAAAACATTTTTAAAATAATAATGATAAATTTAAAAAATATAATAATTTTAGGTATGACAGGCTTGATACTTTCAGGCTGTTCTAGTTTAGGTAAAGGAGTAACAGAGGCTTTCCTTGAAAAACAAGAAGCTGAAGACACTAGAATGTGTGAAATTTGGGGGGCAGAATTTTCTGGTATAAAACCTTATCTGAGTAATACTAAAGGTAAAATGAAAGTTCTTATGGTGCATGGGGTAGGGGATCATAAGCCTGGGTATTCAACAGAATTTTTTGAAAAATTAGCTAAAGAACTGGATTTAACAGTTACTTCAAGAGCACATAAAGATATTAAATTATCAGACCCAGAATTACCTGATATTCCTCTAGGTAATTTAAGAATTAACCGTTTTTTGAGTAAAGATAGATCTCAGGAGTTAATATTTTATGAATTAACCTGGTCTGAAATAACGGCGAAAGAGAAAGAAGTCTTAGCATATGATAATTCTGGACAATATTCATTTAGACGAACCGAATTAAATGATTTAATGAAACGCTTTTCAAATGATACAGGTCCAGATCCGATCATCTATTTAGGCGAGAGCCGAGAAGATATACTATTAGCGTTTACTCAATCTTTTTGCTGGATGACCTATGGAAATTGGGATGAACTGCCAGAGGGAGAAGGGAAATCTTGTGTGTTACCCGATATTTCTGCCATTATAAATGATGAATATGCCTTTATTTCACATAGTTTAGGCAGCAGAATAACCATTGATGGAGTAGAGCGTATTACCTCAGCCTTGGGACAAAGCATGACTGATGACGACGACATGTATCAAAAGACAGTTAAGTCAGAGCTGAAAAAGAAAACTATCCCCATTTATATGATGTCTAATCAACTCCCTATGTTGCAATTAGGCCGAAAGTTACCCACTGAAAGTAATCAGAAACAGGCATATTGTGAGCCTAAAGGCGAAAAACATTCTAAGCGGATGCTTACAAAAACGCCAATTATTGCGTTTAGTGATCCTAACGATATTTTAAGCTACGCTATTCCCCCAGGTTTTGTTGAAAAATACCTTGATTCAAGATTATGTATAGAAGTTACAAATGTGAATATCAACGTTGCTTTTGTCTATGATATTTTTGGTTTAGGGAAGGTAGCAAACCCAATGGATGCGCATATTGGCTATGATACTGATGACCGAGTGATAGGTTTAATTGCAAAAGGTATAGGTAATGACAACACTAATGATATTGTAAAAGAACGTTGTCAATGGATAGAAACGATAGATTAAATTTTGATTATTTTGTAGGTTGGGCTAACGGCTCTTTCGTTAACCCAACATTTTTAGAAGTTATGTCAGGTTTCCAAAGAGGCTACAGTCCAGTCTACAATAATATCATCTTAGTTATTTTTAAAAAATCTGCCTATTATCTTTAGGTCACCTCTATTAATTGTGTATGAGAAAATTGAGAACCAAACTATTCAAGATCAAGGCGAAATCCACACGTAATAGCAGGCTATTGCGAAGGATTTCAAAGCTTCCGCTCCTTGCTCACACCCCTCCCCTACATCCGTGTAGGGGACGCAGAGATTGGATGTTTTGGACTCAATTTTTCCATTCATCAATTAATAGAGGTGCCCTTTATCCATAAACTTTTAAATCAATCTAATATTGATGGGCACTCGCGCTAAATTCTTTAAAACTTATTCAACTATCCTATTGATTGCTGGATGTATAGCATTGTTCAGCTTAACGCCATCCGGTATTTATCTTGAAGAAGAGTTTGGCTTATCCTGGTTATTTAAATTTCGGGATGAAATACCACCTTCGGAAAAAATCATTATTGTCAGTATTGACAAATTATCGGCAGAAATTTTACATTTACCAGAAAACCCTGAAAAATGGCCACGGTCATATTATGCTCAGTTAATAGAAAAAATAAACCAACAAAATCCATCAGTTATTGCATTTAATATGATTTTTGATGAGGTTAGGGATGAGTATAATGACCAGTTATTAGCAAAGGCAATAGGCGATGGTAAAAATATTATCCTCAGTAATTATTTAAAAAGAAATATAATCAAAACCAATGATTCAACCAGTCAATTATCCTATGAAAGTATTGTTGATTCACTTCCGGTTTTTGAAAAAGCAGCTTTAGGCTCGGCTCCTTTTCTACTTCCAAAAACTGCCTCTACTGTTAAACAATTTTGGACTAGCAAAAAAAGTGCAGGCGATATTGCTACATTCCCTGTTGCTATATTCCAAAGTTATATTTTTAAACAAGCGTACCAAGAGATTGTACCATTGCTTTATCAGCTAAACTCTCCATCTAATTTTAGGTTTCCTAAGACATTTCAACAATTTGCTGATAAAACAGATGTTTTTGAAGCCATTCAAAGAATACAAACAGAACTTGTTAATAATGACACTTCGCTACTCCAGTTTAATCAATTAATAAACCAGACAAACTATTCTAATAATAAAAAACAGCTATTAATATCATGGTTAGCCATGTTGAAAGCTTCGGATAGTAGTTTGTATTTTAACCACTATGGGAGGGCGGGTCATATTACTACGATTCCTTTTTATCAGGCGCTCGTCAGTGATATTTTAAAACCGGATTTGTTTACAGATAAAATTGTATTGATAGGATACTCTGAAAACATAGAACCTGAAAAAAGACAGGGACTTTATACTATTTTTTCAACTAATAACAGTGAAGTTTCCAGCCCTATAGAAATCGCAGCTACTGCAGTTGCTAACCTAATTGATAATTCTTGGGTAAAACCTCTTTATCCTCTGTATCAATTTTTCCTTGTGTTTGGCTGGAGCCTCTTACTCATCAGTATTTGTTGTTTTTCTTCGTATAAAAAAGCAGTTAGTTTAGTTATTGCACTAAACATGGCTTATTTGTATTTAGCATACGAAATGTTTGTCAATACTTATATCTGGTTTCCTTTGTTTACCCCCATTATATTGTTGACTCTATTTGTTTTAATGATTAAATCAATATCGCATTTTTTTAAGGGCCGAAAAGATCATCAAAAAATGCAAAAAGCTTTTAGTCTCTATTTGCCTGATGATGTTGTTAGTTCAATTAGCACTCAACATGATGCAAATTCGATGAATCTCTATGGGGAGCTAATGCAAGGCGTCTGTATGGCAACTGATGCAGGTCAATATACAACGTTATCAGAAAGCATGGAGCCGCAGAAACTGAATGATTTAATGAATGCTTATTATGGGGTAATGTTTCCGCTAGTAAAAAAATATCAGGGAATGATTTCTGATATTTTAGGCGATGCAATGTTTGCTATATGGCCAAGGGCAGTTCATGAACAACAACACAGAACCCATGCTTGTATAACCGCCTTAGAAATTTTAACTTCAATAGATCAGTTTAACGATTTTCAGCCAGATCAACTGCCAACCCGTATAGGTTTGCATTTTGGAGATATACGTTTAGGTAATGTTGGAGCTGATTATCACTATGAATATAGAGCAGTTGGCGATACGGTCAATACAGCGACCCGGATTGAAGGATTAAATAAGTTATTGGGGACGCGAATATTAGTTTCCGCCGATGTTATTAATGACTTAAAAGATTTTTTTACTCGGGAAATAGGCGTCTTTTTATTAAAAGGAAAAACAAAACCCATTCATATTTATGAATTGATGGGTAAAAAGAGTGACCCACAAAATCCACGTATCGCAACAATAGTCACTGATTTCTCTAAAGCGCTTAATTTATTTAAACAACAACAATGGTCAGAAGCATTAGATGCATGGCTTGATATAGAACGTATCCATCCAGGTGATGGGCCAACACTTTTCTATATTCAATATCTAAAACAAAACAATCAAAAGTTATTAGTCCCCTCTAATCACAACCAATCTACAGTGATTAAAATTGGTAATATTACCACTTCTCTTGCGTTACATGATAAAACAGGCATAGAATAGCTTTAACATAAAAATATTTCTATTTCTTGGACTTAGTGAGCATTTTTTATTTTTTAGTTAATGTTGCACTAATAATTATTATAATAAAATGCATCAGAAGATTGAATATTTTATCCTCTTTGGAATATTGATTGTATCAAGTGGTGTACAAGCTGAACACCACTGTTCTCAATGGTTAGCCAAAATCATATCCAGTCAGGGAAAAGTTGATATACAGTATGCAGGTGAATCAATCTGGAAAACTGTTAGTTCAGATCAAACTTTTTGTGATAATGACAAAATTCGAACTCGAAAACACAGTCGTGTAACCATTTTACTTAGAAATGAATCAAGAGCTACGCTAAAACAAAGTTCGACCTTGATTTTTTTACCCCCAGAACAAAAAACATCCTCATGGTATTTAAGGCTACTAGAAGGAGCGAGCTTTTTTCGTAGCCGTGAACCCCAACGGTTAAACATTCAAACGCCATTTATTAATGCTGTGCACCAAGGCACTGAGTTTTTAGTTACGGTTGATTCAGAGCATGCAGAAATCAAGGTTTTTGATGGGCAGGTAGCAGCAAACAATCAACAGGGTGAAATACTGATTAAACAAGGTTTTACTGGAATTGCATACAAAAGCCAACCACCGCAAGTTAAAGCATTATCCATTCGCCCAGAAGATACAGTGCAGTGGACTCTGTATTACCCACCCGTTATCAATATAGAAAAGGGTAGGGTATCTAAATTAAATGCTGATGATAATCAACAACCAATCGGTAATTTAGATAAAGCTTTAAGCTTACTCGATAAAAATCAAGATTTACAGAATGACAGTCACTATTTAACTTATATTGCATCTCTTTTATTAAGTGTAGGTAGTGTTGACGAAGCTTTAAAATTTATTGATCAGGTACAAACTCTAGAACCTGATTACAGCGACGCATTAGCATTACGAGCAATAGTTTCAGTTGTTAAAAATCGACAGGATGAAGCTTTGAACTTTGCTCAAAAAGCTACCACACTAAATCCTCAATCAGCCACGGCTCAGATTGCTTTATCTTATGCGTATCAGTCGAAATTAAAAATAGAATCAGCACTAGAAGCAACACAAAAAGCAGTTGTTTTATCACCTGATAATGCTTTGGCATGGGCAAGGTTATCTGAGTTACAGCTTTCTACAGGTGAACGTAGTGATGCCTTAAAATCCGCACAAAAAGCACAACAGTTAAACCCAAGGCTTGATCGTACTCAAACTATTCTTGGCTTTGCTCATCTGGCAGAAGTGGATATAGATGAAGCAAATACTGCATTTACAAAATCCATCAATTTAAATTCTGCTGATCCTTTAGCACGCTTAGGTTTAGGGTTAGCAAAAATCAGAAAAGGTAATGTTGAAGAAGGGACACGTGATTTAGAAACAGCCGTTAGTCTTGATCCTGATAATGCCATTATGCGTAGTTATTTAGGTAAAGCTTATTATGAACTTAAAAATGATGGTTATGCGGCAACTGAATTAACTATTGCTAAAAAAATTGACCCGAACGACCCAACACCTTGGTTTTATGATGCTATACGTAAACAGACAACTAATCGACCAGTTGAAGCTTTGCATGATATGCAGAAGGCGATTGAGTTAAATGATAATCGAGCAGTGTATCGTTCAAAATTATTATTGGATGAGGACTTGGCTGCAAGGAGTGCTAGTTTGGGGCGTATTTATAATGATCTTGGGTTTCAACAATTAGGATTGATTGAAGGTTGGAAATCAGTAAATCAAGACCCACAAAATTTTTCAGCACATCGCTTATTAGCGGATAATTATGCTTCTTTGCCAAGGCACGAAATTGCTAGAGTCAGCGAACTATTACAATCTCAGTTATTACAGCCTATTAACAGTACTCCTATTCAACCTCAATTGGTAGAAAGTCGGCTAGGTATTCTTGAAGGTTTAGGATCTTCTACATTATCCACTAATGAATACAATCCTCTGTTTATTGGAAAAAAACTAAATTTGCAAACTAATATTATTTATGGGAATAACAATACATTTGGTGAAGATGTTGTTGTTTCAGGCCTTTTTGATAGAGCTTCGTTTAACTTTGGTCAATTTCATTATGAGTCAGATGGTTATCGAGCTAATAACGATCAAGACCAAAATATCTATAATGCATTTATTCAATATGCTTTAACTAATAAGACAAATCTACAATTCGAATATAGGCACCAAAATTCAAATAATGGTGACCTTTCTTTGAAATTTGACAGAAGTAAATTTTCGAATAAATTGAGAGAGACACTCAAAAAAAATACTTTTAGACTTGGTGCTTCACATCGTTTTACACCTGAATCCATACTAATTATTTCTGCATTACAAAGTGACTTTGATGAAAAAAAAGATGGCGAGCAAACTAATGAGTTAACAAGCAATGAGGGTTATTTAGTTGAAACACAATATATCTTTAAGAAGGATAATTTAAAAGTAATTCTAGGTACAGGCTTCTTTAGGACAAAAATAAAAGTAACAAACACTATTAAAGTCACTCCGTGTCCTGTTCCAAGCTTAGCACCTTCTTGTATTGATGCTAGAAAACCAACTTACATTGATCATGATAACGGTTATATTTATACATATTTTACGCCTTTAAATGATATCAATCTATCACTTGGATTAAGCATTAATTCTGTCGATGATGAATTTGGCGATCGGTTACAGTACAACCCAAAAGTTGGACTAATCTGGAATGTAAGTGATTTCTTGACTTTACGTGGAGCCGCTTTTAGAGTCTTAAAAAGAAATTTATTAGGAGATCAAACGGTTGAACCTACTCAAATTTCTGGGTTTAATCAATTTTTTGATGATCAAAATTCTACCGATACATGGTTGTATGGATTAGCTTCTGATTTTAAAATAACAAATAATATCACGTCTGGAGTAGAGCTTACATTGAGAGATTTGGATGTTAAATTTATTGAATCTGAATCTGCACAATCAGCTGATTGGAGTGAAAGCTTAATAAAGTCGTACGTATTTTGGACACCTCATCGTTGGTGGGGACTAGGAATAGGATATCAATTTGAGAAATTTAATCAAACTAAAGATCTTAACCTTGGAACATTAGAACTAGAAACACATCGAATACCATTATCTTTGAATTTTTTTCATCCCTCAGGCTTGTCAACAAAATTTTCTGCGACCTATTTTAATCAATCAGGAAATTTTATCGATAATTCAAGTGATAGTAAACCAATTTTTGACGATAGTAGCAATTTCTGGGTTCTTGATTTTATTGCTAGCTATAGATTACCTAAGCGATACGGAAAAATTAATTTTGGTATTTTAAATGTTTTAAATGAAAACTTTAATTTTGAAGAACGAGACAAAAATAACCCTCGAAACTCACCAGATAGGAGTTTCTATGGCTCGATAACTCTATCTTTTTAAAAAAGGAGGTAATATATTGTTAGAGATTTAGATTAATACCAAAAAAATCAGAATTTTATCATTCAGGGTCTTACATGATAAAGAACTTACTTTAAGGCTTTTCTGAATAAAATCAATAATTCATATTCTAAGATATAAATAACTGAATAGGGGAATTATAAATTTTTATTGGTATTAGATTTTTTTGAAACCGATATACTTGGAGAAACTAATGACTACAAATCAAGAATGCGACCAAACAACTGAAACTGAAATACCACTTCGATATAATCTTAATTTTGATTCATCAGGAAATATTACGATCGCAAATACAGATAGGCAACTTATTTCAGGTCAAAGAGTTAAATTTCCAATAGATTGTAAGAAAATATTAAATGTTCGGAATATCCAGATTTTTGAGATTGAAGGATCCCATTATATTATTGTAGATAATGGAGGAACATTAACAAAATATCCCCTAAGCCATGAGTAGACGGATAATCGTCCAATAAGCTATGCACTATCTATAGGCTTTGCTATTAGTTGAGTTGAGTATTTTTTTTACCACAAATACTTTGGGGGGCGATTAATAGATTTGATGATTATTTTATACCTCGTACGGCGTATAAACGTAAGTTGGAATAGCGATAGCGTTTTCTGGCATCTAACTTAGTTGTTACATGTTGTTGGGAAGGTGGAACGCGCTTTCGCTTTTTCACCCTACAAAACCGTTCTTAGTTTGATGATTATTTTATTAAAAATTGTTGCATAATTTTGGGTGTGCTTATAATTTTTTAAAAAACTGCAATATAATTATTATTTACTTTTATTAGCCTTACACTATAAAGTATATAGTCTTAATCCTTTAAAAATGAGTAGAAAACTGTGCAACAAGAAGCCTTTTTAGTCCTTAAAGACATCCCTTTTCTAGCAGAGTTGCCAGAAGAAATGATCTATGATTTAGCATCTCATGCTAAAAAAAGTTCATTTCCTAAGCATGCTTTTATTATTACAGAAGGAGATGAAACCACTTCTTTGTATCTTATGCTAGAAGGTAAAGTACGGGTTTTTACTAGTGATGCTCAGGGTAAGGAAGTCACTTTGTTAATACAAACCCCCGTCTCTTATTTTGGTGAATTAGCCTTGCTTAGTGATGAACCAAGATCTACTTCTGTAGTCACCCTTGAGCCAACAAGCTGTGCAATTATTTCACAAGCTGATTTTAAAAACTGGCTTTCGGGGAAACCTGATGTGGCTTTTAATTTGATTAAAGACTTATCCTCTACTGTCAGAAGGTTGACTGATAAGGTTAAACAACTAGCTTTATTAAATGTTTATGAAAGAACAATACAGGCACTTCAGGAAATGGCGGTTGAAGAAGGGGACACTTTGGTCATCAATAATCGACCTACTCAGCAAGAACTAGCTAATTTGGTCGGTTCATCCAGAGAAATGGTTAATAAGATCATGAAGGAATTAACCAAAGGTGGTTATATTAAAATTGAGGATAGAAGCCTTAGAATTGTACGAAAACTACCCGCGGCCTGGTGATTTGTAGGTTGGGCTAACGGCTTTATCGTTAACCCAACATTTTTATCATCTGTCTGTTGGTTGCCAAAAAATACGACAGCCCAACAAACATAGCTTATGGGGAATAAAAGCTAGTATTTTGAGAGGTCATAACAGGTGCTTGAAAGCTAAAACTAGCTAAACAATTTACACCACCTACTAATTGTTCACCTGGATTTGGTAGTGCCATACGGACTGTAAAACTTCCACTTGCAGGATCTATCAGTTGATCAACTATGGTTACTTTCGCTTTAAAGGTTTTGTTTGATGGTCGTTCTGGACGTATTTCTACTTCCATCCCTTTTTCTATTAACCCAAAATATTCTGTTGGTGCGATTAGTTCTACACGGAGTGGATCAATTTGAGCTAACTTCATAATCGCTCGATCCATCACTGATTCTCCTATCATTGCGAACTGCTCAATAACAATGCCATCAATTGGGCTTTTAATTGTTTTTAACTCTAACCTTGCTTGTGCTAGTTCTAGATTTAAATTTGCTATTTTTCTTTTTTCAGTAGCCTTTTGTAACTCAACTCTGGCTAAAGCAACTTCTGTTTCTGCTTTATCCTTTTCTATCTGAGAGACAGAATTTTTTTTGTGTAAACCAGCCACTCTTTTTTCATTTCTTTTAGCAAACTTTAATTGAATTTGTCTATTTTTTATTTCACTAAAAGAGGCTGCTTCAAGCTTTGCGAGTTTAACTTTGGCAATTTCTATTGATGCTTCCATTTGTGCCAATGCCTGTCCCTTTTTTATCCGGGCACCTTTGTCAACAATTAAGCTTTCTAGAATACCATCAACTGGACTACTAAGCTCTACATACATTTCTGGTTTTACCATACAATCCAGTTCTGCACGTTCTGATGCTTGCAGATAAAAGGGGAGGGTAGTAATTATTAAAAACAGTATATTTTTCATTAAGTTAGTTTTGTATTATTCATTCCAAAAACATTCTTATTTAACGTCTTATCTTTCTAGAGAAGGAAAATAATATCTAAAAATATTTATATAGCTAAGAACTCAAAAGTGATTCTTCAGTTATTCAAATTTCCCTGAAAAAGCCAGAATTCTTTGTAAATGACGATCTTGTTTCTGCAATAACGTTCTAATACGACGCTGTTCCTTTTCATTTTTTTGTTGAGGCATTCGTAAAATTATATTCCCTATAAATTTAGGAAGCGGTTTATTACCAGGGCATAAAGAAACCATTATTTTAAGCATAGCAGAGGAGTAGAAATTTGCTAGTGCAGGGTCTTGTAATGATAATATTGCTTCTGTACTACCAGGATCACCTTGTCTTGCACATCGACCATATAATTGTCGATCAATGCGACGAGATTCATTCCGACTTAAAGCGATAACATGTAGGCCGCCCAATTTTGCAACGCTTGGACTGGGAGTAGTTCCATTTTTATTTCTTTCTGCTCCAAGCATAATATCGGTTCCTCTGCCTGCCATATTAGTTGCTACCGTAATAGCGTTAAGTTGTCCTGCCTGGGCAATAATTTCTGCTTCATGCTGATTTTGATTTGCATTTAATACACGATGTGAAAATCCTGTTGCTGTTAACCATTGACTGACCTGTTCTGATTCATCAACGGAAGAGGTTCCAATTAAAATAGGGCGTTGTTGCTGGTGTATTGTTTTTATTCTACTGAGAAATATTTGCTTTCTAATCGTTTCATTACGATAAATATTTTCCATTTGCAAAAGTCGTTTACTTATTTTGTTTGTAGCCACTTTGACTACATGTAACCCGTAAACTTGTTGTAACTCGCTTGAAACTTCATTCAGTGTGCCCGAAGTTCCCCCTAGGCGAAGGTATCGAGCAAAAAAACGTTGGTAGCTAATTCTTGCTAAAGGTTCTCTTGGTTCACTAAGTAGACAGCCTTCTTTAGCTTCTATCATTTGATGCAAGCCTTGTTCCCAGCTGCGATCAGACATGACACGGCCCGTATATTCATCTACAATTTGAATTTTTTCTTCATTAATCACGTAGTGTTTATTTCTTTTGTAAAAATATTCAGCTGATAAAGCTTGTTTTACCAACATTTCACGTTTTCGAGTATTTTTCCAAAGCTTGGGTAAATTTTTTGTTAATTTGTCTAACGCAGCTTCTCCTTCAGAGGTCAGTTCAATTTGTCTGGTTTTATTATTAGCAGTAAAATCTTTGTGGATAAATAAGGCCGATGCTAAAAATAGTGCATCATTAAAAGTTTCGGGTAAGTCTTCATTGGCAATGGTTTTAGTAATAATTAGAGGTGTTTTTGCTTCGTCAATGAGTATACTATCTGCCTCATCTATTAAAGCGAAACATAAGCCACGTAATAGTAAAGGTTCTTTATTTTCTTGTTGCCTTTGAATTTCTTTAAACTGAGAACATAAACTCCCTGTGTTATCACCCATTGATATTTTATCTCGTAGATAATCAAAGGTAATTTGTTTATTAGTGGTATGAATAATATCGTTCAGATATGCTGCTTGTCTTTGCTCAGTTTCCATTCCTTCAATAACCGACCCACTTGTTAAGCCAAGTCTTTGATAAAGCGGCTTCATAGTTTCTGAGTCTCGAGCAGCAAGGTAATCATTTGAGGTGATAACATGTACAGGAATACCTGCTAAAGCTGCTGTACAAGCGGGCAGGGTGGTCGCCAGTGTTTTACCTTCACCCGTTTCCATTTCGGCAAGCATACCGTTCATCATTATCCAGCCTCCAAAAACCTGTACATCGTAATGACGCAAACCTATGGTTCTGTTAGCAACTTCTCGAATAATGGCAAATGTTTTAATAATTAGTGCATCTTTTAATCCTTGCAGATGAAGTTTATTGCGAATACCTTGAATAATTTGTGTTAATTCATCTTCAGAGCAATTTTTTAACGCTAGCTGATATTTGTTAACTCGTCTGACAATATAGTTCTGTCTTTGGGTTTTTGGGTCAAATTTGTGCTGGAGCTTATCAAATTGGGAGGCAAAGTTCTGCTCCAGATCTGTTAAACGAGACTCTGCCTTTTGTGGATAGCTGCCCAACCTAATGCCGGGTTTTAATAATAAACTAGACATTGATGTGCCTTAAAAATACTTGACTTATCCGTCGATACCATTGGGTTACCAATGCTTCGCCTCCATGATCGATACGAACATAAGCTCTTGTACCTAAAGGGACTTCATCTTGTTGTGGATTAAATTCTAAATCAAAAATAAATAATTTTTCCTGAGTTGCCAGCATATCTTCACTATTTAAAGTACTTGTAATTTTTCCACCACCACTAGTTGATAAAGCAGCACTGGGAAGTCGGTTTGTTGCTTCTGGGGTCTGGTTAACTATGTGAGCAGCATATTCTTTGCCAGCATTTGAGGCGAGTCTTAATTTAATCCCTACAATTTTTTCTCGTAATTGACCCATATTATCCTGGCGTATAACCATACGTATTTTAGGAGGCTCGTCGTCTAAAATATAACCTAATAATTCTCCATGGCGTATGTAACGGCCTAAAATATCATCAATATTTGGAAATAAAATTTTTCCATTTTTTTGTGCTATGACAGACATAGTGTTGATCTTATTACGTGCATAGTTTAATTCTGATTTAGCTACACGCACCGCTTCTTTCGCTTTTTCTATCTCTACAATATTACGGCTTTGTCGTTTTGCTCTGTATTGTATTTCTAATTCTTGTAGGTTTGCATGAGCAATTTTAACTTTAGATTCTAAAAAAGGATCACTTAGATAAATAATTGGGGTTCCTGAGGTAACTAGTTGGTTATTAAATACTTGAGGGGAGCCTGCGAAACCATCTTGTTCAGCTTTTAATAGTGCCTCTTCTGGAAGCCAGACTACACCTTCGGCCATGGTATAAGAGGGTAGGGGGATAAACCCTATAGCAGAAATAAACAAAACAAATAGGGTGGTACTAAAAATTATTCCACGGTTACGTTGATTTGCAAGACTTGGGCTGCTGATAAGAAAACTAGCAGCTTTATATAAGGGGCGTAGGATTTGCAAGCTAATTAACCAGATTGCCAATAATACACCTAGAAAAAAGAAGGTATCAGTGACATAAATACAAATAAACCACAAGATATATAGTCGATAGAGTAGGGAGGATAGGCTGTAAATAATGAACCAAGGTGTTTCACCAGGCGCATAGCTAGGTGAGGTAATATGTTTTAAACCAAAAAGATAGCGTTGAAAAAAATAATGCCAATATTTAAAAGACCGTTGATACAAGTTAGGTATGCTCAGTGCATCAGAAAGCATATAGTAGCCATCAAATTTTAATAAAGGATTACCATTAAAAAAAATTGAAGATATTCCTCCAATAATAAAAATATTAAAACCAATGTTTTGAATAATACCGGGTTCTACAGCCAGGAAAAGTAGTAACCCTAAAGCTGCCAAGAAGGTCTCAACTATAATGCCTGCGGCACTGACCAAGATACGTTTATATTTACTTCTAAAATGTGTTGTTGTAGAAACATCAACATAGGGAACAGGCATAAACATCAAAAAATTGATGCCCATTTCATGGACTTCTCCACCTTCCAACTTAGCACTAAAAGCGTGGCCTAACTCATGTAAAAACTTAATTGGCGGATATAACAAAAACAAAAATAGTAAGTTATAAGGTGAAAGAGCATTTACAGTGAAATGTTGGTTAATTTGTGGCCAATTCAATGCAGCTTGCATGGTCGTATAGCTCATCAACACTAGCCAGATAATAGCCACCCAACCAGTAAACATCCATTTGACTTTATTAAAATATTTATTGAGAAAACTATCTGGATCCCACAAAGGGATTTTTTGAGCCAGTGGGTTGGAAAAGCGTTGTAGAAGTTTAGATCGTTTATATTGAACCTGCTTCTCAAACATTTCCTCTGTATTACTTAGCTTTTTATTTGACTGAATTAAATCAGCCGAATGTAATTGACCTAACAGTTGAAGTATTTCTTCTTGTCCAGGTGCATAGTTATTTATTTGTTCACTTAGTTGAGAATAAATTTCTTCTACGCTACGTTTCCCATCCAGAAGCCCTATAAATTGATAGGCAGTTGGATTAAAACGATGGCTTCGACCATTTATCTTATTTTCTAATAAATACCATATTAAACCGCGATAACTATGTCTATGGATATTAATATGGCTGTGTAAAGCAGGCTGGAGTTTAGCAACTTTATACCAATGAGGACTAAATAGATTATTGTTCATAAAAACATCCGTCTAAGGAATTACCAAGACCAAAACCAAAGTCGTAGCCAATCAAACATTTCATGAGTCCAGATCCATAGCACTTTAGCGCGCCCTGCATTAATTTTACCTATCCCTTCCATACCAGGGCGAAGCAAGTCTGGAGCATCAAGCAAAGAAGCTTCAACTCGAAATATGTTAGAGCCATCTTCAGTAGTGGCTACTGCGGTAATTTTTTTAACCGTTAAGTCTAGTCTACGATTAGGTATGCTAGAGAGGGAAAGAGTTCCAGGCTGCTCTGGCTTAATATAAGATATTGAACGTTCATCAACTTTTAAAATAACTCGATAGCCTTCAAGAGGCGCTATTTTAAATAAAGTATCACCACGCTCTACAGGTGAACCTAGCATTTGGCTCAGATCACCTTCAATGACTACACCATCAAAAGGTGCGATAAGCTGAACCTTTTCAAGCTGTTTTATAGTCAAATCCCTTTCTGCTGTTATTTGTTTAATTTGAGCACTTGTAATTCTAACTTGTACCAAATCTTGTAATGAAAGCGCTTCTCGGTATTCACGACGAGTTTGCTGAATTTGCCCATTTAGTTTAGCTAACTCTAATTTTAGCTCTGAATCTTCGAGCGTTGCCATAATATCGTCTTTAGCAACCGTATCACCCGCTTGTACAGACGCAGAAACAAGATAACCAGCAATTGGCGCAGCCACGATACGTTGGACTTTACCTTCTAAAATGGCATCAGATGTTACACGAAAATCTATTTCTATTAAGCTACTAAATAATAAAACTAAAGAAGTTGCAATTGCAAAAAGTTTTACCTTTAGAAACTTTAAACCAAAAATATCCCCCATTTTTTTCTTAAAAGTTGAAAGTAACTTTTGAGATAAACTTTTTTCGCTTTCTTTTTTTGATGAGAGAAAAGGAGCAACTAAAGCCATTGTTAGTTGACATTTATTAACAGTCTCATTATCAAATGGTTTATCAGAACTTCGCATTAAGGTAATAGCACCAAACACTTGTTGCTGATAAACCAAAGGAATGGAACACAAGGACGCAGTATCAAAACAGTCAACTAATCTTTGATGTGCATGATTTATAAATGTAGATTTTGAATCTGGATAAATGATATTGCTATCCTGATCAATGGCTTCATCCATCGCATCAGAATACTTCTTCATCAAATTAGCTCGTTCATCAAAATCTGCACTGTTAGAAAGAGCAACAACTTCACAGTGCTGTTTTTTATACTCTGCAAACGCAACACGCTCACAATCAAATTTTTGGGTTAATTCTGTTACCAACTGAATAAGAACTTTTTGATAACTTTCTTGTTCAAAGCATGCTGCAAGAAACCCTACAATTCCATTATAAAAATTGTCATCATGGTGATTATCTGCATGAGATAGCTGTAGCCACTGGGCTCCTAGCTGAAGAGAGTTAAAAATTTCAGTACGATTACTTGATGGTAAAGGGTGAACTTTTAAAACAATAACACCCAATAATTCAGTTTTTAAATAAACTGGTAAGGCATAAAAATCAAAAGGTTTTTTATCTTTACTAGGTATATTTGGAATGCAGACTTGTTTTTGTTTTTTTAAAGCATATTTAACAATAGGCATAAAATCTCCATATTGTTTAAGATCTGGCGGCCATTTAGCTAAGGGGCGAATTTCTTTATTATGAGTGTCTAGCATCATAAACATAGCAGAATTAGCTTCTGGAATAATGTTACAAAGAATTTCTAACCAATGCTGGGAAAAGTTTTTTTTCATTACTGTGTTAAATAACAGGTGCATACCAATAGCTTCAATTAAAAACAGTATAGTTGATATTTTTAATTATGGACTGGTCAATTAATTATAAGGAAAACTATTATATAAGGAATTGTGATAGCAATACAAAATACTTCGCATAATGTGGTTGAGCATTATGTAACTAAAATACTTTGTAAAATCAATACCATACGAAGTATTTTTTTTTCATAATCTCTGTTATGCGAGGTTTAATCATCTATTTATCTTCTATCTCTTTCCCATCTTTCTAATGCTAATTTTCTAGCATCATCTCTTGATTGGTTAGGCATTCTTTTCAATTCATAATCAGTTAAATTTACTAACAGTTTTTCTCTGTGAGTTAATGGTTTCTCCTTTTTACTCTGGTTTCTATCATTATTCTTTTTTTTGAATATTGATCTAATTGCTATTAATCCAACTAATCCTATTAATCCTATCCCTGTTAATCCGTAGTTGTTTATAAGCTCATTCATCATTTCTAGTTCTTTTTGCATTTTCTATATCTTCAATAGTAATTTCATTTATATATTTAAAGAATAGAGCATCTGCAATATCTGTCGGTTTTATTATTTTTTGAGCTTTTGTTGATAAGTCCCATGCTTTTTTTTCTACTTTTTCCCATCTATTTTTTCTTACTCTAACACTATGGCCTGACATGTTTTTTTTCCTTTAAAAAATTTCCTTTATTTAATCATTTGTGATTTGTATAAACATTATTCCTTTACATTAGATATATGATTTGTGTATATTCCTCCAAAAAGTGATTTGTGATTTATTAACAAATAATAAAATATACACACTATAAAGGCATAAAAATGACCACGCACACCACAAAAACAACCAAACCCATCCCAGATAAGCAAAAAGCTTTATCTCATTACACAAGCATCTACCTAGACGTATTGTTAGAACAGCTCCTACAAGATGGGCTATCAATCCAAAAACGTCTAAAGCTATCAGAAGATTTAAGAAGACTAAGAAGCGATCTATACAAAATCAGGGCAGGGCAGGGCGGAATCAAGCAATGAGTGATTTACAGCCAATAGAAATACAAGAAGAAATAATTGAAGCATATGCTCAATTAATCTATGTAGCAGAAGAAACAACAAGTGAAATAGATCACGAATGGAATCAAGCTCTACAAATGGCATTAGAAATGTTAAAGAACGTTTTAATACTTCATAACAACCAAGGACAAGCCACATCAAGGAACGAAAGAAGAATTTTACTTAAACAAGCAAAGAAAAGGAAAAAAGCACACTAGACCCCATTACACGGGGCTTTTAAAAGAAGCGGGCGAAAGCCCGTTTCCTAGACTTGATTTAAGGACACATTCGAACCGCTCTTCCTAATCTTTTATAAATTATGATATTACGACATTTCACAAGAGAAAGGCCAAAGACAGGAACTTATACAGTGGTTAGTTTTACAGATTATTCAAGTGGTGAATCTGAATTAACGGCTACAACGGTTAAAGACCCTATTTCATATAAAAGAAAATCAAAGGAACAAAGGGAAACCGATTTAGAAACATTACATGATGGTTTGTTAGAAAGTGAGGGTATAGGTGGTAATGAGGGAGAATTGCTTTTTCTACAAGCTACTGAACCTAAAAAACCAATTACTGATTACGAGCTATTAGAAAACAAGCATAGGGCTTTAAGGCGTTCAAAAAGTGTAATAAGAAAAAAGATTATAGAAGGAAACCTCGATCATTTTCTAACGCTTACCTACAAAGAAAACAAGCTCGATCTAAAAGAAGCATGGAAAGACTGGAAGAAATTTATCCGTTTAGTTTTAAAAAAATATCCAGAATTAAAATATTTAGTTATATGCGAAAGACAGAAGAGGGGGGCTATACACTTTCACGCGGCTGTCCATGGCTTCATGCATGCAAACTCAATCAGAGCTTTATGGCTAAGAGTAATAGGTGAAGGCAATATAGATATTAAAAGAAAAAGACATAATCAAAGTCTTCATGGTTTAGCAAAATATATAACAAAATACCTTACAAAACAATTCGATGAACTAGAAAGTTTCAAAAATATATATCGTTGTTCAAAAAACATAAAGTTAAAAATAACCAAGTTCTATTTATCCAAAGAATACGCGTTAATCAAAGATTCAATTATAGATGAATTGATTAACGTATTTATACCCAATCAACTGCAAGACTGGTCAGATTCAAATGGCCTGTATTCCACAAGATGGGTTTCTTCGTTAGCTCCTTAATAAAAAAAAGGTAAAAATTAAAATGTCACTAAAAATAGAAATAGATGATAAGCAAGTAGGCAGTGTTGATACTCGTACAGGAAATAAAAATGGTCGTGATTGGAGTATCACAATCCAATCTATTTGGATGTATCAACCCGGTTCAAAATTTCCCGTAGAAATCAGTTTCGTTCTACCAGAAGATGTTAACAATTATCCGGCTGGTGAATATACATTAGATTTAGACATGGCAGTAGAGCAAGGTAATTTTAAGTCTCTAGTTTTGAACACCAGATTATTAAGATTAATCCCTGTTTCAGAAAAAGGTTTTATCAAAAAATAAAGAATCGATAAACCTAGGCAAGTTTTAAAACTACCTATTTATCAATTTTAACTAAAAAATTAAATATTATGAAAAATTTATATTCAAAAATTGTACTTTCATTTGCTGGCTTAATGGCAATGGTATCAACATCACATGCGGCTGTAGATGCGGCTGTAACAACTGCATTAACGGACGCTAAAACTGATTCTGTTCAAGTAGCTGGAGCCGTTCTAGTTGTCTTGGTTGCGATTGCGGCTTTCAAATACATTAGAAAAACTCTTTAACAAAGATAGGGCAGGGGGCATTGCCCCTTTCTCTAAAATTATGAAATTATATAAAAACTATTGTTACGAAACCATTGAAGAGGTCGCGGATGTCATACTTTCTGACCCTTTTGTTAGGCATAATTCAAATATAATATCGGTAACTAATACACCCAGTGTTATCACTGTCCAATTCAACAAAAAACCTAAATTTGTAGATGTAACACCACCTGACTGTACAAAGCTCGGATTTAACAGTAGCTACACAGGATTAACCATGTCTGATTCAGCAGAACTAAGCGGAATGATTTCATTAGCTTTACTTGCTGTCTGGGGCATAAAAATATTAAGAAGAGGTCTATAAATGGACATTTACCCATTAGCACTATTATTCACGGTCGTTGCCTGCACATGGATAACAATATCAAATTAACAATATTACTCATTGGCTCGCTTTCAACATTTACAGCACAAGCCGCTTGGAATACAAATTTTAGAGGTGCGCAAACCGCCGCACAAAACAACCTTGATTCTCGTGGAATTATTGCGAACATGAAGCGGACAATAACTGCCGCTCAATACAAAACAATTAACAATTTTCCACAAAAAGCGGTATTTAATGCACCCGTTCCTTATTCCGCACCGGCTACAGTATCACGTGGCTTAACAATTCCTAAAGCAACATTGGGTGGAGCTGCAAAAAGAATTGCTTTAGGTGGTGCAAGATTTGGTGGTGTAGGTTTAGCAATGGCTGTAGCAGTAGAAGTTGCTGGTTATGCTTATGAGCACTATACAGAAGAGGAAATGCTTGCAGACCCAAGTATCATTGATGGAGACTACAAAGATATAACACATGAAGTTACTACTGAAGTAATAGAATATGGCCCTTGGCAAACACAAGGTCAATGTGCAACAAGTCAGGGTTTCTGGGACTGCCCCGATGTAGGTTCAAACCCAAACATTTGTGGTACAGACCTAGGCGGAACATGTGATTTTAAATCAGAATTTTCACATACAGATCCGTATGGATATGGAGACTTCTATAATTTATATAAACGTACGCAAATAGGTACAACACCTGTAATAACCAATGAGCCGGTTCCTATTGATGATTTTTATGATGATGTTGTTGAATCTATGAGTGATGAAGAATTTGAAGAATTTATAAATGATTCAAATGTAAAACCACAAATAGTATCAACTCCTGAATACCAATCAGTTGATACAGATGCAGAAAACGACTTTAATAGCTTGACAGATATACTTCCTAATGGCTTTCCAGATACAAGCACATTACCAACGGTTATAGATTCAAATGATAATAATTTTGATTCTTTAACTGTACCAGAATATGATAACGTACCATTAACAGATACAGAAATAACAACAACTCCTGAATACAATACAATAGTCGATACACAGACAAGTACACAAGTTGATCCCGTTAATTTCACAGAAACAAAAACAATTGTAACAACGACAACAACGGTAGATTCAGGAACAGGTGAGGTTGTCGATACATCAACTAAAACAGAAACAAGGGTATATCCAAGGCCTGATCTTAACCCAGCAAATAACCCAAACCCAGACCCAACAAGCCCAAATCCTAATCCAAACCTAGACCCAACAACAAGCACAACTACAACTAGTAATGCGCCTAGTCCATCGGGTTCACCGACTCAAGTTGAAGTTACAAATTTTCCAGCACCTAGTAACATACTTCCAGAATCACAATGTGAAAAAACCCCCAATGCGTTAGGTTGTTTAGATGTGGGCGATGATCTACCAAAACCACCGGATATACCAGAATATGAAGTTCCTTTCGAAGTAACCCCGTTTGCTCTGACAACTAATGCTCAATGTCCTGTACCTATTTCTTTTACATTGTCTGAATTTCTAGGTGCAGATACCTATGAGCTTTCATATCAACCCATATGTGATTTCGCAACTATGCTTAAGCCTTTAATTATTGCTATTGGCTTTCTTCTTTCATTCTTTATTATCTCTGGAACAGTTAGGGGTGAAACATGAATTTTGTAGGTATACTTTCGTGGATGATGTCCTCCATTGGAGCAAAGATTCTAGTTTCACTAGGCATGGGGTTTATCAGTTATGGAGCAATTACAGTGGCGGCTCAAGCTATGATTGCAACTTTTTCTACCTCATGGTCTGGCCTCCCAACCGCTGTTTTATCAATATTTTCATTAGCCGGATTCCCACAGGCTTTAGGTGTAATCATAGGGGCATATCTAGCAAAACTAGCTTTAAACAAATTATCCAAAGTTGGCCGGATACCCAGTAATTAAAAATGATTAATCTAATTACAGGAACACCGGGATCTGGAAAAACCTCTTACGCTCTTCAATTTATGATTGACCAGTTAAAAGGTTCAAAGCGAAAAATATATGTCCATGGAATCCCAAATCTAAAAATCCCACATGAACAAATATACTGTTCATCAAAAACATGTGATCATTGCTCCAATATAGATATATCAAAACTTGACCCGTCTTTAATGGCTGATCGTTGGCATGAATACGCACCAGAAGGATCTGTCTATTTTTTAGATGAGGCACAAAATATATACCGTCCAAGATCATCAGCCTCAAAAGTCCCTGAATCAGTAGCCGCTTTTGAAGTTCATAGACATAAAGGTTTGGATTTTTTCTTAATCACACAAAACCCAAGATTAATAGATGCAAATATACGGGCTTTAGTATCAAGACATATACATCTAAAACCAACGTGGGCAGGGCGTTTCCAATACGAATGGCCGGAAACAAAAGATAGTATACAGTCAACAACGGATGCAATACGGTCAACCTACAAATTAGACAAAAAAACCTTTGCTCTTTACAAATCTGCATCAATCCATACAAAACAAAAAAGAGTGATACCTACCGCTTTATATGTGATATTAATATCATTTTTAGTGCTAGGATTTCTTTCATATAATGTCTATCACCGTATGAATCCAGAAAAGCCAAATGACATTATTGCAAAAAATAAAGTAATAAAAACACCCGTAGCAGGGGCTGACGTTCAGGAAGACACGGCTACGGGTGTTTATATGGCTGAAATAAAGGCATACACAATCAAACAGCTTTTATTGATTTCATACAAACTAGACTATGATGAAGATAAGTTGCCAATATCATGTAATGTTTACAGCTCTAAAACCTATAAATGTCTAATACCTAAATCAATATCAAAACGTTATAAGCAAAGTTTTTGTGAAAAAGACCTGTGTTTTACATTTCTACCTTTTCCAGTCACTACTACTCAACCAAATGAGGTATCTACATGAATAACATCATAAATACATTATTCAGAGCCATGACCTATGATTTATATCGGTTTATGAAACGTAAACTACAAAAAAAAGATAACAGAAATTACCGTTCTTGATCTTGTGCCGCTCGTAAGCACTTTCACATGCTCTTGGCACATTTACGCTTTTAACAGCAATTCGTTTATCAGATAAAATTAAAATCTTTTCAACTTCATTACCTAATTGATTTCTTTTGATTTAAAGAAGAATAGCGGCTTTTACTCACCAGAAAATCTTCTTATCATTGGCCAACAATAACTTCGCATAATGTGGTTGAGCATTATGTAACTAAAATACTTTGTAAAATCAATACCATACGAAGTATTTTTTTTTTCATAATCTCTGTTATGCGAGGTTTAATCATCTATTTATCTTCTATCTCTTTCCCATCTTTCTAATGCTAATTTTCTAGCATCATCTCTTGATTGGTTAGGGATTCTTTTCAATTCATAATCAGTTAAATTTACTAACAGTTTTTCTCTGTGAGTTAATGGTTTCTCCTTTTTACTCTGGTTTCTATCATTATTCTTTTTTTTGAATATTGATCTAATTGCTATTAATCCAACTAATCCTATTAATCCTATCCCTGTTAATCCGTAGTTGTTTATAAGCTCATTCATCATTTCTAGTTCTTTTTGCATTTTCTATATCTTCAATAGTAATTTCATTTATATATTTAAAGAATAGAGCATCTGCAATATCTGTCGGTTTTATTATTTTTTGAGCTTTTGTTGATAAGTCCCATGCTTTTTTTTCTACTTTTTCCCATCTATTTTTTCTTACTCTAACACTATGGCCTGACATGTTTTTTTTCCTTTAAAAAATTTCCTTTATTTAATCATTTGTGATTTGTATAAACATTATTCCTTTACATTAGATATATGATTTGTGTATATTCCTCCAAAAAGTGATTTGTGATTTATTAACAAATAATAAAATATACACACTATAAAGGCATAAAAATGACCACGCACACCACAAAAACAACCAAACCCATCCCAGATAAGCAAAAAGCTTTATCTCATTACACAAGCATCTACCTAGACGTATTGTTAGAACAGCTCCTACAAGATGGGCTATCAATCCAAAAACGTCTAAAGCTATCAGAAGATTTAAGAAGACTAAGAAGCGATCTATACAAAATCAGGGCAGGGCAGGGCGGAATCAAGCAATGAGTGATTTACAGCCAATAGAAATACAAGAAGAAATAATTGAAGCATATGCTCAATTAATCTATGTAGCAGAAGAAACAACAAGTGAAATAGATCACGAATGGAATCAAGCTCTACAAATGGCATTAGAAATGTTAAAGAACGTTTTAATACTTCATAACAACCAAGGACAAGCCACATCAAGGAACGAAAGAAGAATTTTACTTAAACAAGCAAAGAAAAGGAAAAAAGCACACTAGACCCCATTACACGGGGCTTTTAAAAGAAGCGGGCGAAAGCCCGTTTCCTAGACTTGATTTAAGGACACATTCGAACCGCTCTTCCTAATCTTTTATAAATTATGATATTACGACATTTCACAAGAGAAAGGCCAAAGACAGGAACTTATACAGTGGTTAGTTTTACAGATTATTCAAGTGGTGAATCTGAATTAACGGCTACAACGGTTAAAGACCCTATTTCATATAAAAGAAAATCAAAGGAACAAAGGGAAACCGATTTAGAAACATTACATGATGGTTTGTTAGAAAGTGAGGGTATAGGTGGTAATGAGGGAGAATTGCTTTTTCTACAAGCTACTGAACCTAAAAAACCAATTACTGATTACGAGCTATTAGAAAACAAGCATAGGGCTTTAAGGCGTTCAAAAAGTGTAATAAGAAAAAAGATTATAGAAGGAAACCTCGATCATTTTCTAACGCTTACCTACAAAGAAAACAAGCTCGATCTAAAAGAAGCATGGAAAGACTGGAAGAAATTTATCCGTTTAGTTTTAAAAAAATATCCAGAATTAAAATATTTAGTTATATGCGAAAGACAGAAGAGGGGGGCTATACACTTTCACGCGGCTGTCCATGGCTTCATGCATGCAAACTCAATCAGAGCTTTATGGCTAAGAGTAATAGGTGAAGGCAATATAGATATTAAAAGAAAAAGACATAATCAAAGTCTTCATGGTTTAGCAAAATATATAACAAAATACCTTACAAAACAATTCGATGAACTAGAAAGTTTCAAAAATATATATCGTTGTTCAAAAAACATAAAGTTAAAAATAACCAAGTTCTATTTATCCAAAGAATACGCGTTAATCAAAGATTCAATTATAGATGAATTGATTAACGTATTTATACCCAATCAACTGCAAGACTGGTCAGATTCAAATGGCCTGTATTCCACAAGATGGGTTTCTTCGTTAGCTCCTTAATAAAAAAAAGGTAAAAATTAAAATGTCACTAAAAATAGAAATAGATGATAAGCAAGTAGGCAGTGTTGATACTCGTACAGGAAATAAAAATGGTCGTGATTGGAGTATCACAACCCAATCTATTTGGATGTATCAACCCGGTTCAAAATTTCCCGTAGAAATCAGTTTCGTTCTACCAGAAGATGTTAACAATTATCCGGCTGGTGAATATACATTAGATTTAGACATGGCAGTAGAGCAAGGTAATTTTAAGTCTCTAGTTTTGAACACCAGATTATTAAGATTAATCCCTGTTTCAGAAAAAGGTTTTATCAAAAAATAAAGAATCGATAAACCTAGGCAAGTTTTAAAACTACCTATTTATCAATTTTAACTAAAAAATTAAATATTATGAAAAATTTATATTCAAAAATTGTACTTTCATTTGCTGGCTTAATGGCAATGGTATCAACATCACATGCGGCTGTAGATGCGGCTGTAAC